>NZ_LMHT01000031.1:174372-203524 GCF_001429025.1 Phenylobacterium sp. Root700
GTTCTTGGCCGACCAGTCGGGGCGTACGCCCGGCGTCACCACCAGGAAGTCCTTGCCGCCGATGGACCGGGCCAAGGCCGCCTCATGCGGGCTGGCGATCACCCCGTCCGCGCCGGCCGCGATGGCGTGGTGGATGCGGCGCTCGACCAGCGAGCGGGCGGTCTCGGAGAACCCCATCTCGATCAGGTCGGCGTCGTTCAGGCTGGTCAGCACGGTGACGCCCAGGATCTTCAGGTTCGAGCGCCCTTTGCCGCGCACGGCGGCGGCCAGCACCTGCGGCTCGGCATGGACCGTCAGGAAATCGCAGCCCACGTCGGCCAGCACGCTGGCGGCGCGCTGCACCGTGGTGCCGATGTCGTGCAGCTTCCAATCGAGGAACACCTGCTTGCCCTGGGCCTTCAGTTCGCGGGCCAGCGTCATGCCCTCGCCGGTGGCGAACAGCTCCAGCCCGACCTTGTAGAAACTGGCCCCGTCGCCGATCGCCTCGACCATGGCGCGAGCCTCCGCGAGGGTGGGCACGTCCAGCGGCACGATCAGGCGCGGATCGGTCAGCACGGCGGCTTGCGCGAGAGCCATGGCGAAATCCTTTCAGGCAGGCGCGCGGACGGCCCCTTGCGAGAGGTCGGCTGGCGCTTCGAATTGGGCTAAGACCGCTGAATGAGCCAGTGGGACTTCGCCGTCAACTTTTTCGTCGCGCTGTTCGCCCTGATCGATCCGATCGGGAACGTGCCGCTGTTCGCGGCGGCCACCAACGGCGTGAAGAGCAAGGATAGCCGGCTGATCGCGGTCTATATCGCGCTGTTCGTGCTGGGCTTCCTGACCTTCTTCTACTTCTCGGGCCTGTCGCTGCTGGCCTTCTTCGGCATCTCGCTGCCGGCCTTCCGCATCGCCGGCGGGGTGATCCTGTTCCTGCTGGGCCTGGAGATGGCCCGCGACGACTTCACCGCCACCTTCGCCAACGCCGCCGACGAGGCCGGGCCGCCGATCGAAGGCCGCGCCAATGCGCGCCGCCGGTTCGAGCGGATGATCGTGCCCTTCGCCATGCCGCTGCTGATCGGGCCGGGCGCGATCTCCACCGTGGTCATCTACGCCAGCGAAGCCAAGCGCTTCGGCCTGGCCGGCGCCGCGGTCGGCGTGGCGGTGATCGCCGCCCTGGCCCTGGCCACCATGCTCTGCTTCTGGGCGACGCCGATCATCACCAAGCTGCTCGGTCGGATCGGCCTGACCATCGTGGTGCGGGTGCTGGGCCTGATCCTCTGCGCCTTGGCGGTGCAGTTCATCCTGGCCGGGATCGCCGAGTCCACCGCCGGCGTCATCCTGCGCGAAGCCGCCGCCCCCTACGCGAAGTAGGGGCGACGCCGAGCCAACCGCACGGGTGTCATCCCGGTTTGCGAAGCAAGACCGGGACCCATTCGCGCCGCGTCCTCGAATGAAGGCAAGGCCCCGCCACAGCATGCACAATCAGGTGTTCATGGGTCCCGGACAGCCGCTGCGCGTCTTCCGGGATGACACTATTGCAGGCCCTAGACCTTCCCGCGGAACCTCGGCCCCTGCGAGGCCATGAGCGCCAAGGCCCATTCGTCGGGGATCAGTTTCGCCGTGGCGGCGATGGCCTTGTTCGGCGCGCCGGGCACGCAGATCGAGCGGTTGGCTTCGGCGGCCTCATAGCCGGCGGCGGCGACCTCGTCGGCCCCGAGCCACAGCCATTCGGGCGCCCCGCGGCTGATCTGCTCGCGGGTGTCGTTGACGTCGTGGAATTCCGAATAGGTGAAGCCGGGCGCCAGCGCGCTGACGTGCACGCCGCTCCCCTGGTTCTCCAGGTGCAGACTCTGCGAGAACTTCACCAGATAGCTCTTGGTCGCCCCGTAGAGCGTCGCCCCGGCCGAACCGGGGATCAGCCCGGCCAGCGAGGCGACATTGACGATCCGGCCGAACCGCCGCTCGATCATCCGGGGCAGCACGCGATAGGCCAACTCGGTCGGCGCGGTCAGCATCACCCGCAGGAACGCCGCATGGGTTTCCCACGACGACTCCAGAAAACCGCCCGGCACGCCGTATCCCGCATTGTTGATCAGGGCGTCGACCCCCCGGCCGTGGGCGGTCAGATGGTCGAGGATCAAGCCCGGCGCTTCCGGGTCGGCCAGGTCGGCGGCGAAGATCAGGGTCTCGACCCCGTGGCGCAGCGAAATTTCCTCGGCCAGCTTCTCCAGCCGGTCGGTCCGCCGCGCGGTGAGGGCCACGTCGTAGCCGTGACTAGCGTAGATCCGCGCGAACGCCGCGCCGATCCCGGCCGAAGCCCCCGTCACCAGCGCCAATCTGCGGTCCATTCCGGCCCCTTCGGTTCGCAACACGCCGAAGGTGGCCAAAGCCGGCGGAAGGTCAAGCCGCCGCTGTCATCTGGAGGCTCTGCGACCTTCAGCGTCAGCGTGACGTGGAGACGTCGCGATTGTACGCTCGCCAGATTGGGTGTATCGCGCCCGCCGCTGCGGCACTCGGGCCGCCTAGGGGAGCGTCTGTCCGCATGTTCCCGGAGACTTTGAATGGCTGAAACAGCCGGCGTCGCCCAGGAGGCGACGGAGGAGTCTCACTCCGCTCATAAACAAGAGAGCTTCCGCGCCCTCGCCCTGGGGGCGATCGGCGTCGTCTTCGGCGATATCGGCACCAGTCCGCTCTACGCGATGAAGGAAGCTCTGCACCATTCGCGCTCCGGCGGCGCCAGCGAACTGGCGGTGCTGGGCGTGGTCTCGCTGGTGATCTGGGCGCTGATCCTGATCGTCACCATCAAGTACGTCGTCTTCCTGATGCGGGCCGACAACAAGGGCGAGGGCGGGACCCTGGCCCTGATGGCCCTGGCCCAACGCCATCTGCCCAAGCGCTCGACGACGGTCTTCTTCCTCGGCGTGGTCGGGGCGGCGCTGTTCTACGGCGACGGCATCATCACCCCCGCCATCTCCGTGCTCTCGGCGGTCGAGGGCATGAAGGACGCGCCTGGCATCGGCCGCGGCATCGAACCCTATCTGGTCCCCATCGCCGCCGGCGTGCTGGTGGCGCTGTTCATGGTCCAGGCGCGCGGCACCCATAAGATGGCCGCCCTGTTCGGCCCGATCATGGCGCTGTGGTTCCTGACGCTCGGCGGCCTGGGCGCCCTGCACATCGCCGACGACTGGTCGGTGATGCGGGCCCTGAACCCCTGGTTCGGCGTGCGCTTCCTGCTCGCCGACGGCCTGGTCGGTTTCGTCATCCTCGGCAGCGTCTTCCTGGCGGTGACCGGGGCCGAGGCGCTCTATGCGGACATGGGGCACTTTGGAAAGAAGCCCATCCAGGCCTCCTGGCTGTTCTTCGCCCTGCCCTGCCTGGCGATCAGCTATCTGGGCCAAGGCGCCAATGTGCTGGCCCACCCCGAGGCCCGCTTCAATCCGTTCTGGGAAATGGTGCCGGAAATCGCCTACTGGCCGGTGCTGGTGCTGGCGACCATCTCCACCGTGATCGCCAGCCAGGCGGTCATCACCGGCGCCTTCTCGATGACCCAGCAGGCGGTGCAGCTTGGCCTGCTGCCGCGCATCGACATCCGCCGCACCTCCGAGACCCAGGCCGGGCAGATCTTCGTGCCGCAGGTGAACACCTACCTGATGATCGGCGTGCTGGTGCTGCTGTTCACCTTCCAGAACTCCTCGGCCCTGGCGGCGGCCTACGGCATCGCCGTCACCGGCGCGATGTTCGTCGACACCCTGCTGTTCTTCGTGATCATCAAGTACATGTGGAAGCGCCCGACCTGGCAGGCCGCCGCCGCCGCCGCCGCCTTCGGCTCGCTCGACCTGGTGTTCATCGGCTCGAACCTGCTGAAGATCCCGGACGGCGCCTGGCTGCCGCTGGTGATGGGCGCGATGCTGGTGCTGATCATGTGGACCTGGACGCGCGGCGCCCAGATCCTGTCGGACAAGACCCGTCGCGACTCCGTGCCGCTGGTCGAGCTGTCGGAGATCCTCAAGGCCCGCGCCCCGCACCGGGCGCCCGGCACGGCGATCTTCCTGACCTCCGACCCGACGATGGCCCCGGTCGCGCTGATGCATAATCTCAAGCACAACAAGGTGCTGCACGAGAAGAACATCATCCTGACCGTGCTGACCGCCGAGACCCCGCGGGTGCGCGAGAACGACCGCATCCGCATCGAGCCGGTCAATGACGACTTCAAGATCGTCTACATCTCGTACGGCTTCATGGAGAGCCCGAACATCCCCAAGGGCCTGGGCCTCTGCCGCAAGCTCGGGCTGAAGTTCGACATCATGGCCACCAGCTTCTTCCTCGGCAGGCGCTCCATCGTGCCCTCGGCCCAGTCGGGGATGCCGCTGTGGCAGGACAAGATTTTCATCTTCCTGATGAAGAACGCCGCCAATCCCACCGACTTCTACAAGATCCCGCCCGGCCGCGTGGTCGAGCTGGGCACGCAGGTGACCGTCTAGATGACCATTCTCAGCATCGCCGCCGACGTCCTCTGGATCCTGTCGCTCTCGATCATGGCCTCGGCCACCCGCACCGCCTGGATGCGAATGGAGCCCGAGACGCGGGTGCCGGTGATGGGCGCCTGGCGGCTGTCGCGCAACGTCGCCCTGCCGCTGCCGATCGTGCTGGCCTTCGCCGCCGGCATGGCGCTGCTGTGGGGCCACCGTCACCAGACGCAGCTCAGCTACGACGTCATCTTCTTTGGCCTGCGCGCCACCCTGGCCGCCGTCATCGCCATGGTGCACCTGCAATGGCTGAAGGGCGCCCTGGCGACGCTGGACGCCGAAGGCGCCCTGAAGTCCTAGCGCGCGCTCAAGGCAGCGGGATCTCGTAGCTGCGCTTGACGGTCTCCATGGGCACGTCGGTCTTGACGCTCTGAACGCTGGGGATGCGGGTCAGGTGGTCGGCCTGGAACCGCCAGTAGCTGTTGAGGTCCGCCGTCACGATGCGCAGCAGGGCGTCGCACTCGCCGGTGGTCAGGTAGCACTCCATCACCTCTGGGAACCGCCTGACGGCCTCGGCGAACTGCTGGGTGACCTCGGCGTCCTGAGTCTTGAACCAGACCCGCGCGAACACCGTCAGGCCGACCCCGAGCTTGGCGCCGTCCAGCACCGCCACGTAACGCTCGATGACGCCCGCCTCCTCCAGCAGGCGAACCCTGCGCAGGCAGGGCGAGGGAGAGAGTCCCACCTCGCGGGCAAGTTCGATATTCTGCATGCGGCCGTCGCGCTGCAGGGCGCGAAGGATACGCCGGTCGATCGCGTCGAGTTTCATTGGCGCCTGGCGCCCCTGGATAGAGCTGCGTTGATATCTGATGCCAACATCGCACGCATTGTTGGTGTCTTTGCAATCCAATTGTTTTGATCTTGGCTTAGTCTGCCGACCTCGAATTTGATTTTGGCTTAGGGTGCCGCGCATGAACACGACCTCGCCCCCCATCAAGAAAGTCGTCCTCGCCTATTCGGGCGGTCTCGACACCTCGATCATCCTGAAGTGGCTGCAGACCGAGTACGGAGCGGAGGTCGTGACCTTCACCGCCGACCTCGGCCAAGGCGAAGAGATCGAACCGGCGCGCGCCAAGGCGCTGGCCGCCGGCGTGAAGCCGGAGAACATCTTCATCGAGGACGTGCGCGAAGAGTTCGTGCGCGATTTCGTGTTCCCGATGTTCCGCGCCAACACCGTCTATGAGGGCCAGTACCTGCTCGGCACCTCGATCGCCCGGCCGCTGATCGCCAAGCGCCAGATCGAGATCGCCCGCCTGACCGGCGCCGACGCCGTCAGCCACGGCGCGACCGGCAAGGGCAACGACCAGGTCCGCTTCGAGCTCGGCTACTACGCGCTGGAGCCCGACATCCACGTGATCGCCCCCTGGCGCGAGTGGGACTTCAAGAGCCGCGAGGCCCTGCTGGAGTTCGCCGAGAAGCACCAGATCCAGATCACCAAGGACAAGCGCGGCGAGGCCCCGTTCAGCGTCGACGCCAACCTGCTGCACTCCTCGTCCGAGGGTAAGGTGCTGGAAGACCCGGCGGTCGAGGCCCCCGAGTTCGTCCACATGCGCACCATCTCGCCCGAGGACGCGCCGGACACCCCGACCGTCTTCACCATGGACTTCGAGAAGGGCGACCCCGTCGCCATCGACGGCGTCAAGATGAGCCCGGCCACCCTGCTGACCAAGCTGAACCAGCTGGGCCACGACAACGGCGTCGGCCGCCTGGACCTGGTCGAGAACCGCTTCGTCGGCATGAAGTCGCGCGGCGTCTACGAGACCCCCGGCGGCACCATCCTGCTGGCCGCCCACCGCGGCATCGAGAGCATCACCCTCGACCGCGGCTCGATGCACCTGAAGGACGAGCTGATGCCGAAGTACGCATCGCTGGTCTATAACGGCTTCTGGTTCGCCCCCGAGCGCGAGATGCTGCAGGCCGCCATCGACCACAGCCAAGCCATGGTCACCGGCCAGGTCCGGGTGAAGCTCTACAAGGGCAACGTCTCGATCATCGGCCGCACCAGCCCCTACTCGCTGTACGACCAGGATCTGGTCACCTTCGAGGAAGGCAAGGTCACCTACGACCACCGCGACGCCGCCGGCTTCATCAAGCTCAACGCCCTGCGCCTGCGCGTCGCCGCCAAGCGCGATCAGCGGGTGAAATAGTCGGAGAACGGTGGGGCGGCGCCCGCCCCACCCAATCCAATCTCGTCATCGCCGGGCCCGTCCCGGCGACCCATAGACGCGACGCTCTCCGGAAAATCTCCGCGGCCGGCGTTTATGGGTGGCCGGCACAAACGGCCGGCCATGACGAACGGAGAGGATAGCGACGGCCTCGCGGCGACGTCAGCCGGCCACCTTGTTGTACGGATACTGGTCGCGGATCTCGTAGGCGAAGAAGCTGCCTTTCGAATCCGCGTCCAGGAAACTCCGGTGCACCTCGCCCGGGACCCCGACATAGACGTACAGATCGCCGTCGTGGAACGTGACGAACAGCTTTGAGCGTTTTTCGTCGTAGTCGATGTCGCGGATGGCTTCGGACTGGACCTGCATTGCGGGGCTCCAACGTTCCGTGTCCGCGCTAAAACGCGCGAGAGACCGCATTCGGTTCCCCGGCGGCCCGACGCATGCCAAGCTCGACCAGAACGGCGGTGCGACCGCCGACGATTTCTGGGGGAAATTCATGCAACCGCACAGCTATGTGGCGCTGGTCACCATCGCCGCGCTTCTCGTCTATGTCTGGATGGGCGTCAGGGTCGGCAGGGCCCGGGCCGCCTGCGGCGTCGCCGCCCCGGCCATGACCGGCGACCCGATCCTCGAGCGGCACATCCGCGTCCACTACAACACCCTGGAATGGCTGCCGATCTTCCTGGCCGGCCTGTGGCTGTTCGCCATCTACTGGAACGACCTGTTCGCCGCCGGCCTGGGCGTCGTCTGGATCGTCGGGCGGATCATCTACGCCCTGGGCTATGTGGCCGATCCCAAGAAGCGCGAAGCCGGCTTCATGATTCAGCTCGCCGCCACGGCCATTCTGCTGTTCGGCGCGCTCGGCAAGATCGTGTGGACGCTGGCGACCGTCGGCGCCTAGCCGAAGAGAACCAGCGCCTGCCAGATCGCCAGGCCGGTGACCACCAGGCCGACGATCCAGGTCAAGGCCCGGATCGGCAGCACCTTGGTCATCCAGCCCGCGACCGGGGCGGCCACCACGCCACCGGCGATCAGACCCAGCACCGACCACAGGTGCTGGGCGAGGTCTTCGGTCTCCCAATGGCCGGTGACCAGGGCCGTCAGGAAGGCCGCCGAGACCGCCGCCGCCACGAAGGCCTCGGCCGCATTGGTCGTGCCGATCGCCTTGCGCGGGTCGGCGCCCGAGCCCAGCAGGGTCGAGGTCACCACCGGGCCCCAGCCGCCGCCGCCAACCGCGTCGAAGAAGCCGCCGACCAGGCCGAGCGGAAACGGGCCCTTCCAGGAGAACGGCTTGGGCCGCACGCCCTTCCAGGCGCGATAGAGGATCACCAGTCCCATCAGGCCGAGCCAGACCACCACGAACGGCTTGATCTTCTCGCCGTCCACCGAGGTCAGCAGATAGGTCCCGGCCACGCCGCCCAGCATCCCGCCGGCCGCCAACAGCGCCAGCAGCCGCCAGTCGACATTGCGATGGGCGATATGGGAGGCGGCCGAGGCCGCGCCGGTGAACACCTTGGCCGCGTGCACGCTGGCCGAGGCGGCGGCCGGCGGCACGCCGTTGGCCAGCAGGACGGTGGTCGAGACCACGCCATAGGCCATGCCCAACGCCCCATCGACGAGTTGGGCCGCGAAGCCTACGGCGGCGAACAGCCAGAAATCCGGACCCATCGTCCCTCCCGATCAGTTTCGCAGGTCGCAGAGCTTTCCCACCGAGGCAATGGGGATTACCTCAGGGCGGCGTCAGCATTTCTACACTTCCCTTCCTATCCGAGGCCCCGATGGACCTGCCGGTCGACCCCGCGCGATACGCCGCCTTCCTGGGCGTGATGGCGGTGATGGCCGTGACGCCCGGCCCCGCCAACCTGTTCGCCATCGCCACCGGCGCGCAGAAGGGCAAGGCCGCCGCCCTGGTCGGGGTGGTCGGCATGAACTGCGCCACCCTGGTCTGGTTCGCCGCCGCGGCGCTGGGCCTCGGCGCCCTGATCCTGGCCTTCCCACAGGTCTTCCACCTGCTGGCCTATGGCGGGGCCGCCTACATCGCCTGGCTGGGGCTCAAATCGCTGAAGGGCGCCTTCCAGAAGGACGCTGAGCCGGGCCATGGGGCCTTCAGGCAGGGCAAGTCGGCCTTCCGCGACGGCTTCACCGTGCAGATCGCCAATCCGAAGGCGATCTTGTTCTTCACCGCCGTCCTGCCGCCGTTCCTTGATCCCAGCCGGCCGCTTCCCGCCCAGTTGGCGGCCTTCGCCTGCGCCACCCTGACCCTCGATATCCTGGCCATGAGCGCCTACGGCCTGGGCGGCGCGGCCCTGGCCTCGCGGATGACGCAGCCGCGGTTCCGGCGGGGCTTCTCGATCTGTGTGGGCTTGCTTCTGCTCAGCGCGGCTGTGCTGATGGCGACCAAGGCCTGACCCCTGGCGCAGCTTAACAAGCGCAACCATAATTAGGCCCATGTGTTTCTAGTAAAATTACGCCTCCTCGAGGGACGAGGACTTTCGGGTCAAAACGCCATGTCACGTAAAACCGCCGCCATTATCGCCAGTCTCGCCCTCGCCGGCCTGCTCAGCGCTTGCGCCACCGCAACGCCCTATCAACCGAACATCCCGGGCCAAGCCACCTCCGGCGGCTATTCCGAGCAACGGGTCGAAGCCAACCGGTTCCGGGTGAACTTCGCCGGCAACAGCCTCACCTCGCGCGAGACGGTCGAGGGCTACCTGCTCTACCGGGCCGCCGAGCTGACCGTGCAGGAAGGCTACGACTGGTTCTCCATCGCCGACCGCAATGTCGAGCGTGACCGCCGCACCTATGTCGAACGCGACCCGCTCTACAGCCCCTGGTACGGCCCCAGCTACGGCTACTGGCGCCCGTCGTGGCGCTACTACGGCGGCGGCTTCGGCTGGCGCACCTGGGACCCCTACTGGGGCAGCCCCTTCTGGGCCGACCGGATGGATGTGCGCACCGTCGACAAGTACGAGGCCAGCGCCGAGATCGTCATGGGCCGCGGCGCCAAGCCCGCCGACGACGTCCGCGCCTTCGACGCCCGGGCGGTGATCGCCAACCTCGGCCCGCGGATCGTGCGCCCGGCGCCGTAAGCGCCGCGCGGTCCTCTCCCCGCCGCGCCGGGGAGAGGAATTGCCGTGTTACGCCGCCGACGTCTTGCGCGCCGGCGCGGGCAGGAGCGCGGCGTCCTCCGTCCAGTCCCCCAGCGTGTTCAACGGCGCGGGGCGGCCGATGGCGTAGCCCTGCACCTCGGCGCAGGCCTCGCTGCGCAGGAATTCCAGCTGCTCGGCGGTCTCCACGCCCTCGGCGGTGACCGGGATGTCCAGGCTGCGTCCCAGGCCCAGCACCGCGCGCACGATGGCCGTGGCGCGGTCATGGCGGTGGATGTTCTCCACGAAGCTCTTGTCGATCTTGATCTTGTCGAACGGGAAGGACTGCAGGGTCGAGAGCGACGAGAATCCGGTGCCGAAATCGTCCATGGCTATGCGGACGCCCAGCGCCTTCAGCCGCCGCAGATTATCCAGGGCCCGCTGATAGTCCTTGAACAGCGCGCTCTCGGTGATTTCCAGCTCCAGCCGGCGCGGGGCCAGGCCGCTCTCCAGCAGGACCTCGTGCACCATCGCCGCCAGGTTCGTCTGATGCAGCTGCACCGGCGACAGGTTGACCGCGATACGTAGCGGCTTGTCCCACGTCACGGCGTCGGCGCAGGCGCGGCGCAGCACCCATTCGCCCAGCGGCAGGATCAGGCCGCTCTCCTCGGCGATGGGGATGAAATCCAGCGGCGCGATCATGCCGCGCACCGGATGGTTCCAGCGGACCAGGGCCTCGAACCCGCAGACCTCGCCGTCCTCGGCCCGGGCCAGGGGCTGGTAGTGCAGCACCAGTTCCTCGGCGTCGATGGCGGTGCGCAGCTCCCGCGCCAGGGCGCGGCGCTCGCGGATGTTCTCGTCCATCTCGCGCTTGAAGAACCGGTAGACGCCCCGGCCGCTTTCCTTGGCCCGGTAGAGGGCCATGTCGGCGTTGGCCAGCAGCGTCTCCCCGGTCGCGCCGTCCTCGGGATAGAGGCTGACGCCCAGGCTGGCGCCCACGCGCAGCTCCTGGTCGGCGTAGCTCACCGGTTCGGTCAGGATCTCCAGCAGGGCGGTCGACAGCTCGGCCGCCGCGGCCGGCTGCGCCCCGCCGCCGATCTGCACCACCACGAACTCGTCCCCGCCCAGCCGGGCGGCAAAGGACGGCGCCTGGACGGCGCGCTGCAGGCGCCGGGCAGTCTCGGTGAGGATGGCGTCGCCGGCCAGGTGGCCGTGCAGGTCGTTGGCTTCCTTGAAGTGGTCGAGGTCGATGCAGATCACCGCCAACTGCTCGCCGGCGGCGCTCACCTGGCCGAGCGCCTGGTTCAGGCGCGCCTGCATGACATTGCGATTGGCCAGGCCCGTCAGGCCGTCGTGCTCGGCGAGATAACGGATCTTCTCCTCGGCCGACCGGCGCTCGCGCAGGTCGCGGATCGCCAGCACCATCAGGTCGCCCTGATCGCCGCCGGCCTCCAACATGCGGCCGAAGACCTCGATGGGGATGTCGGGACCGCCGTCGCGGGGCCGCAGCTTGCCTTCGCGGCGGGCGTTCAGGGCGTCGCCGCCGGCGTTGTCGAAGGTCAGGATCTCGCTGGTCAGCTTCCGGCCGACCAGATCGCCGACCTCGGCGCCGGCCAAGGCGCAGAAGGCCGCGTTCGCGTCCTGGATCTCGTCGGCGCGGGTGACGACGATGCCTTCATAGGCGGCGTCGGCCAGCCGGCGCGTGCGGACCATCGACTGCGCGTTGGCGCCGCCCTCGATCAGGATCGCGCCCAGGCCGCCCAGGATGATCAGGCTGACGATCAGGGCCACGGCGATGGTCATCATCATCGACGACATCAGCTGGCCCGGGACGTGGATCGAGGCGTCGGGAATGACCGTGATCGCCCCCATGCCAGTGAAGTGCAGGCCGCAGATGCCGAGCGTCAGCAGCAGGGCGCCGATCAGTTGGCGGCGCAGGGTCCGGGCCTGGTCGGCGGCGAACAGGGCGCCCACCCCGCAGGCCAGTCCGATAATCAGCGACGCGGCGACCATGGTCAGGTCCCAGCGCAGGGTCCCCTCGGTCACATAGGCCGACATGCCGGTGTAGTGCATCGCCGCGACGCCGAGGCAGGTCAGCACGCCGCCGGCGATCTTGCCGGCCACGCCGCGCGCAAAGGCCGCCGCGCCGAACGCCCCGGCCATGAAAACCCCGGCGATCAGCAGCGAAGCCAGGGTGCCGGTCGGCAGGAAACCCGCCTTCAGCCCGGTCGAATAGGACAGCATGGCGATGAAGTGGGTCGCCCAGATCGAGCACCCCGCCACCAGCCCCGTTAACAACACCCAGGCTGCGCGCACGCCGGGAGTCGATGCGTCCCGCATCCGGGAGTAGAGTTTGAAGGCTGTGAAACACCCGCCGAAGCAAACCAGTCCGGCGACAAGGACAAGTCGATGGTCGTGCTCTGTAGCGAGGCACGTCAATACTTTGAACACTATAAATATGGCCCGACATAAAGACGATTTTGGCCGAGCTTCTAGGGGCTCACGGTAAAGAAATGCCTCACTCCGGGAAATATAAGGCAGGACGTCTCAGGCCAGGGCCCGCCAACCCAGCCCGACGCCGATCACCACCGGCAAGGCTCGCAGGCGCCGGGCCAATTGTTGCGCCACGCCCGCGTCGAGGCCCGCCGCCTCGATCCGGATCGAGGTACGCGCAGGCGTCTGCTCCGACTCGATCGTCACGATGTCCGCGCCCTGGACGGCGAACGGCCCCAGCACGCGCAGGACCGCGTCGCCCCGCGGATGAGCCTCGATCAGGAAGGTGCGGCGCGCCGGCCCGGCCGGCGGAAGGACCCCGTCAGCCACGTTTCAGCCCCTTCGCCGGATAGGCGCGGACCAGCAGCAGGCGGCCGGCCTCGTCATAGGCCCGCAGCTTGAGCGCCGACTGCGCCGCCTCGGTGGCCCAGATCAGCTCGCAGGTGGGCACAGGGCGCGGCCAGGCGAGGTCCAGGGCCTGCTCCAGGGCGAACAGCGCCTCCAGGCCCCCATCGGCCGCCAGGGTGGCCTCCAGGCGCGCCGTTTGGTCCAGCAGGGCCTCGGCGTCCAGGGCGGCGGCGAACCGCCGCGCCGCGTCGCCCGCGCTGGCGCGGTCTCCGCAGGCGGAATCGGAAAGGGTTTCGGCTGAGAGCATCGTGGTCAGGTCCTTCTTCGGATTTGAGGACCGACGGCGCGCAACAAAAAACCCCGCTACCTTTCGGGAGCGGGGTTCCTGATCTTGCGATCCGTCGGCGGTGTTTTAAGTCGCGCGCGTTCGCCCCGCTATGGAGGTGGGGGTCATAATAATCATGGTGGTTTTCGACGCGCAGGCGGCCGGACGCGCGGCGTCGCGCGCGATCATCAGGCCGGAGAGGGCGGAAACCAGGGTCATCGGGGCGACCTATAGCCTAGCCGCCGGGCGCGGCGCAACGGCCTCGCGCCGCACACGTCTTGTGCGCCGCAGCATAATCGGCGCCCAGGGCATGGGCAAAACCTCGCCCGACGCCGACGGAACGGCGGTATCGGGGATTTCAGGATTGTGATGCCCGAAGGCCCATGCCGACCTGATCGCGACATCGCGGGGCAATGGCGTTCCGTGACAGGTCCGAGAGGACCGCCGGAGCGCTGATGCTCCGGATGACGAGGACGATGACGTCCGCACGAGGCTCACCCCTCGGCGGACGTCTTTTTTTGGCCTGGGGGATAGAGCGCGATGGACAGAGGCTTATTGGCGTCGGCGGCGATGGCCGCGACGCTGACTTGGGGGACGGGCGCGCTGGCGCAGGCCCAGCCCGCGGCGGAGACGGCCGTGGCGACCGAAACGTCGGTGAACGAGTCAATCGCAGCCGTCGCGGAGCCGGAGCCCGAACCGGCTCCGGAACTCCCGCCGCCGGCCCCGCCGCCGACGCTCAGCGAGGCTATCGCCGGCGGCAAGCTGCTGCTCGAGGTCCGCGGCCGCTACGAGGGCGTCGATCAGAAGAAGACCGCCGTCCTGACGCGGAACGGCGAGGCCTTCACCGTCCGCACCCGTTTGGGCTGGGAGACGGCGGACTGGCGCGGCCTCAAGGGGCTGATCGAGTTCGAGGACGTCCGCCAGATCGGCCCGGAGCACTACGCCGTCAACGTGCCTGGCGCGCTCACGCCGCCGCTGAACGGGGCGGACAAGGCCAGGTACCCGATCATCAACGATCCCGACGTCACCGAGCTCAACCGGCTGCAGCTGACCTGGACGCCGAGCACGGCGCTGGCGGTGACGGCGGGGCGCCAGCGGATCCTGATCGATGATCAGCGCTTCGTCGGCAATGTCGGCTGGCGCCAGGACGAGCAGACCTTCGACGCGGCGCGCGCCGACCTGGCCTTCGGCCGCTTCAAGGCGACCTACGCCTACGTGACCCACGTCAACCGCGTCCTGGGCGAGATGAAGGACTGGGATAGCGACAGCCACCTGCTCAACGCCACCTGGTCGCCGGCCGAGGCCTTGCGGTTGCAAGGCTTCGTCTATGCGCTCGACTTCCAGAACTCGGCCGCCAATTCCTCGATCACCAAGGGCCTCAAGGCCTCGGGCAAGACCTGGGTCGGACTGTTCCAGGTCGCCTACAACGCCACCTACGCGGTCCAGAGCGACTATCGCGGAAACACCCCGGCCTACGACCTCGACTACTGGGGCGCTGACGCGGCCGGGACCTTCGACATCTACACGGCCAAGGTCTCCTGGGAATCGCTGGAGGGAAACGGGACGCGCGGCTTCACCACGCCGCTGGCCACCACCCACGCCTTCCAGGGCTGGTCGGACGCCTTCGTCCAGCCGCTGGGCGGGAACAAGGGCTTCGTTGACGGGATCGAGGACCTCAACTTCAGCCTCAACGTCAAGCCGCGGTTCCGCGCCGCCTACTTCTTCAACGCCGACATCCTGGTCCGCTACCACGATTTCGACGCCCAGCGGACGGGCGCCGACCTCGGCCGCGAGTGGGACATCCAGGCCCAGGCGGCGATCACCCCCAAGCTCTCGGTGGCGGTGAAGTACGCCGACTTCGAACGCGAGGCCTTCGTCCCGCCGGGCTCGGCCGCGCCGCCGCCCTCCCGCACCAAGGTGTGGTTCACCCTCGAATACAAGCTGTGAGCGATCCCATGACCGACAAGACACTGACACGCCGCACGGCGCTCACCGCCGCGGCCGCCACCCTGGTCGCCGCCAAGGCGGCCCTGCCGTCCGGCGCCTTCGCAGCCGGGGCCGGCCCAGAGATCGCCAAGGCCAAGCTGGGCTTCATCGCGCTCACCGACGCCTCGCCGCTGATCATCGCCAAGGAGCGCGGCCTGTTCGCCAAATACGGCATGCCCGACGTCGAGGTGCTGAAACAGGCCTCCTGGGCGGCCACCCGCGACAACCTGGTGCTGGGCTCCGGCGGCGGCGGCATCGACGGGGCGCACATCCTCTCGCCCATGCCCTACCTGCTGACCACCGGCGCCATCAGCGGCGGCAAGCCCGTGCCGATGAACATCCTGGCGCGGCTCAACACCAACGGCCAGGCGATCTCGGTCGGCAACGACCTGAAGGCGGTGAAGGTCGGCCTGAGCAGCGCCGGGGCCAAGGCCAAGTTCGCCCAGCTCAAGGCGGCCGGGAACACCGCCAAGGTGGCGATGACCTTCCGGGGCGGGACCCACGATCTGTGGATCCGCTACTGGCTGGCGGCCGGCGGCATCAATCCGGAGACCGAGGTCTCCACCATCGTGATCCCGCCGCCGCAGATGGTGGCCAACATGAAGGCCGGCACCCAGGACGCCTTCTGCGTCGGCGAGCCCTGGAACGGCCAGCTGGTGAACCAGAAGGTCGGCTACACCGCCTGCCTCACCTCCGAGATCTGGATGAACCACCCGGAGAAGGCGCTGGGGATGCGGGCCGACTGGGTCGCGAAATATCCGCGCGCCGCCCAGGCGATCACCGCGGCGGTGCTGGAAGCCCAGATGTGGTGCGACAAACCTTCCAACAAGCCGGCCATGTGCTCGATCGTCTCGGGGCGGCAGTACATCAACGTGCCGATCGGCGACATCCTGCCGAGGCTGCAGGGGACGATCAACTACGGCGACGGCCGGGCGCTGAAGGGCTCGGGCCATGTGATGAAGTTCTGGGCCGACAACGCCTCCTTCCCCTTCAAGTCGCACGACCTGTGGTTCCTGACCGAGAACCAGCGCTGGGGCGTGCTGCCGCAGTCGCTGAACAAGACCGCCCTGATCGCCAAGGTGAACCGCGCCGACATCTGGCGCACGGCGGCCAAGTCGATCGGAGCCGCCGCGCCCGCTTCCGACAGCCGCGGCCCCGAGAGGTTCTTCGACGGCAAGGTCTTCGATCCCGCCAACCCCGCCGCCTACCTGGCGAGCCAGCCGATCAAGAAGCTGGTCTGACCCCATCCAAGGCAAGGAGTCTCCCATGAGCCTGCCCGCGCAAAAGTTTGAGATCGCCGGCGAAGTCGAGTCGCCGGCGAGCCTCACGCCCGCGACGGCCACTCGGCGCCCCACGCCGGGCCCGTCGCGGGCGACCCGCGTCTTCGCAGTCGTCAAGGCCGCCGCCGCCGGAGTCCTGCCGCCAGCGGCGATGCTGCTCGTCCTGCTGGGGCTCTGGCAGCTTCTGGCCGGGGACGGCGCCGGCCTGCCGGCTCCCAGCATGATCTGGCTGGAATCCAAGGACCTGATCCTCGACCCGTTCTTCGACAACGGCGGGGTCGACAAGGGATTGTTCTGGCACGTGACCACCAGCCTCAGCCGGGTCGGCGTCGGCTTTGGCCTGGCGGCCGTCGTCGGGATTGCGCTCGGCGTGCTGGTCGGCGCCAATCTGTGGGCCCATCGGGGGCTCGACCCGTTGTTCCAGGTGCTGCGCACGGTGCCGCCCCTGGCCTGGCTGCCGATCTCGCTGGCGGCCTTCCGCGAGGCCCAGCCCTCGGCCCTTTTCGTGATCTTCATCACCTCGATCTGGCCGATCATCATCAACACCGCCGTCGGCGTGCGGAATCTGCCAGCCGACTATGTGAACGTCAGCCGTACGCTCAGCCTGTCGCCGCTGGAGCACTTCTGGAAGATCCTGCTGCCGGCCACCACGCCCTACATCTTCACCGGCCTGCGCATCGGGATCGGCATGAGCTGGTTGGCCATCGTCGCCTCCGAGATGCTGCTCGGCGGGGTCGGGGTCGGCTTCTTCATCTGGGACCAATACAACTCGTCCCGCATCTCCGACATCGTCGTCGCCCTGATCTGGGTCGGCCTGGTGGGCTTCGCGCTGGACCGCGCGGTGGCCCTGCTGGGTCGGCTGGTCAGCCGCGGCTCGGCGCTTTCCTAGAAGGATCGGACACATGCCCAAGGCCTTCCTCTCCATCGAGGCGCTCGGCGTCTCCTTCCCCGGCCGCACCGGCGCCAATGAGGTGCTGGCCAACGTGAACCTGCAGATCGACGAGGGCGAGTTCGTCTCGATCATCGGCCACTCCGGCTGCGGAAAATCGACCCTGCTCAACGTGGTCGCGGGCCTCGTACCGATCACCACCGGGGCGGTGATCCTCGACCGCTCCGCCATCGACGCGCCAGGCCCGGACCGCGCCGTGGTGTTCCAGAACCACTCGCTGCTGCCCTGGCTCTCGGTCTACGAGAACGTGCGGTTGGCCGTGGACAAGGTCTTCGCCAGCAAGAAATCGCGCCGCGAGCGCCACGAATGGGCGATGGAGAACCTGGCCCTCGTCCAGATGACCCACGCCGCCGACAAGCGCCCCTCCGAGATTTCCGGCGGCATGAAGCAGCGGGTCGGCATCGCCCGCGCGCTCGCCATCCAGCCCAAGGTGCTGCTGCTGGACGAGCCGTTCGGCGCCCTGGACGCGCTCACCCGCGCCCGCCTGCAGGACAGCGTCATGGAGATCCACGCCAAGCTTGCGAACACCGTGCTGATGATCACCCACGACGTGGACGAGGCCGCGTTGCTCTCGGACCGCATCGTGATGATGACCAACGGCCCGGCCGCGACGATCGGCGAGGTCCTGACCGTGAGCCTGCCGCGTCCGCGCAAGCGGCTGGAGCTGAGCGCGGACCCGACCTATCTGGCCGCCCGCGTCGCGGTGTTGGAGTTCCTCTACGCCCGGCAGGCGGCGTGACGGAAACGCCTGGGGCCAGAAAGCAAAAAGCGGCCCCGAAGGACCGCTTTATTCGCTTCAACTTCCCCCGAAAGGGAAATTGGAGCGGGCGAAGAGATTCGAACTCTCGACCCCAACCTTGGCAAGGTTGTGCTCTACCACTGAGCTACGCCCGCGTACCTCAGCGACCCGATGTTTTGGCCGCCGAAATTCGAGAGCGGGCTTATGGCAGAGGGTCTTCGACTTGGCAACACCCTCATCCACCAAATCGTGGAGTCTTTAGCCGGCGCTTGTTCACGTGGTCCTTCGGGGGCTCGCCGGTCTCCTCCGGGAACTCGCCGCGGAAGTAGTAGCGCTGCCACGCCTCACGGGTCGCCTCGGGGTCTAAGCGGAAGATTCGCTTGTTGAATTCGCTGCGGTGCTTCTCCCAGGTGTCGTACTGGTCGCGCAGTTCGGGGTTGCGATCCATGCTGCGGATCACCGGTTGGAACTCGGTGAGCTGGCGGTCCTGGGTCAGGGTGATGAAGCAGAAAGGCTCGCCTTTCTCGAATCGCACCTTGCCCGGCCGCGTGAACAGCCAGTTCATCGTGAAGGGGAAGGGCAGCCAGTCGGTCTCGACCAGGCCGGCCAGCGGCTGGATGCCGTCCTTGATGTGGTTCGGCGGCCCCTGGGCGATCAGCGACCAGCCCGGCGGGGTCTTGAACAGATAGCCCGGGTGGAAAGTCACCACCCCGTGGCTGAAGTGGGTCTTCACGAAATTATGGAAGTCCGGGTTCGGGCGGTCCGGCGTCAGCGTGATGTCGCTCTGCAGCAGCCCGCCGTTCCACTCGGCGGTGAACGCCATCGGACAGAGAATTTCCCACCCGGTGGTGTTGGCCATGCTGAGCGGCAGGCAACGATAGGGGTGGCGCTCGGCGAAGCGGTCCATCCAGGCGCGTTGCGGGCGCCCCGGCACGATCTCCGGCGGCCGTTCGGCCGTGGGATAGCACTCGAGCTCCATGAGGTCCTCCAACTGGTTTCTTTCCAAATGCTCTATCGCACCGTGTCGGGCCGCGGCTAGCTCTCCTTCAGATGCTAGCCGCTGGAACCTCAGTTGGGCTAAGCAACGATCATGCAGACCCGCCCCGACCTCATCGCCTTCTTCGACGCCCATGGGATCGACCACGCGACCACCGACCACGAGGCGGTGTTCCGGGTCGGCGAGGGCGAAGGGATCAAGGACGCCATCCCCGGCGCCCACACCAAGAACCTGTTCCTGAAGGACGCCAAGGGCCGCCTGTGGCTGATCTCGGCCAAGGACGACACCGAGATCGACCTGAAGCGGCTGCACACCGTGATCGGCTCGGCGCGGCTATCGTTCGGCTCGGGCGAGCTGATGACCCAAACCCTGGGCGTGACGCCCGGTTCGGTCACCGCCTTCGCCATGATCAACGACGGCGGGCGCAACGTGACCTTCGTGCTGGACCGCCGCCTGGCCGACGCCGAACGGGTGAATTTCCACCCGCTGGTCAACACCGCCACCACCGGCGTGTCGAAGGCCGGCTTCGCCAAGTTCTTCCAGGCGCTGGCGATCACCCCCTTGGTGGTCGATTTCGAGGCCATGGCGGTGATCGAAGACGCCTGAACCCCTTCGAGCGCCGTTGAAGCCGCGCCAGGAAGGGACCATTTTAGCCCGCGGGCGCGTTATGCCCCGATTGACCCCCTTGGGAACCAGACCATGAGCCTGATCGGCGAAACCCAGCCCACCGCCGCCGCCAGCGCCGCCGACCTGATCAAGGACGGCACGGACGCCAGCTTCCTGGCCGACGTGATCGAAACGTCGAAGGACACGCCGGTCATCGTCGACTTCTGGGCGCCCTGGTGCGGCCCGTGCCGCCAGCTGGGCCCGTCGATCGAGAAGGCCGTGCTGGCCGCCAAGGGCAAGGTGAAGCTGGTCAAGATCGACATCGACCAGAACCCGCAATTCGCCGGCCAGCTGCGCGTGCAGTCGATCCCGGCGGTGTTCGCCTTTGTCGGCGGTCGCCCGGTGGACGGCTTCATGGGCGCGCTGCCCGACAGCCAGGTGAAGCAGTTCGTCGACCGCATGGCCGGTCAGGCCCCGGCCAACGCCACCGACGAACTGCTGGCCCAGGCCAAGGGATCCCTCGATCTCGGCGATGTCGGCGGCGCGGCCCAGGCCTATGCCGAGGTCCTGCAGGCCGAGCCTGACAACGTGAAGGCCCTGGGCGGACTGGCCCGCTGCTACCTGACCGGCGGCGACGCCGAGCGGGCCCGCGAGATCGCCGACATGGCGCCGCAAGGGGCCAAGGACGCCGACCTCGACAGCGTCCGCGCGGCCCTGGCCCTGGCCGACGAAGCCCCCGAGGAGACCGGCGAGTTCGAACAGCGCCTGGCCAAGGACGCCGAGGACCACGAGGCCCGCTTCGAGATCGCCAAGGCCCTGGCCGCCCAAGGCGCCTGGGACGCCGCCGCCGACCACCTGCTGAAGATCATCGAACGCGACCGGACCTGGAACGAAGACGCCGCCCGCAAGCAGCTGATCACCATCTTCGAGGCCGCCGGGGCGGGCTCTGACGTCACCCGGACGGGCCGACGACGCCTGTCCTCCATTTTGTTTTCATGAGGAAGGGCCGCGCCATGCCGGCCGCCGTCTTTCGCCGCGCTTCAGACCTGCCGCAGGTGATCCCGGTCTTCCCGCTGGACGGCGCCCTGCTGCTGCCCACGGGCGACCTGCCGCTGCAGATCTTCGAGCCGCGGTATCTGAACATGATCGACGACGTCATGGCCGGCGACCGCATGATCGGCATGGTGCAGACCCGGGCCGGCGGCGACCGCTCGCGCCCGAACCTGACCGGGGTCGCCTGCTGCGGCCGGATCACCAGCTTTTCGGAAACCTCGGACGGCCGCTACCTGATCACCCTGACCGGGGTCTGCCGTTTCCTGGTCGGTGAGGAGCTGTCGGTGACCACGCCCTATCGCCAGGTGCGCGCCAACTTCCTGCCCTTCGCCGACGACCTGAGCGTCGAGGCCGCCGAGATCCCGGCCTTCGACCGCCGCCGGTTCGCCGGCGCCCTGAAGCGCTATCTGAACCGCCGCGAGCTGGACATCGACTGGGAGACCGCCGAGTCCGCGCCGCTGGAGAGCCTGGTCACCAGCCTGGCCATGGGCCTGCCGTTCGAACCGGCCGAGAAGCAGGCGCTGCTGGAAGCCCATACCATGGCCGACCGTTGCGACGCGCTCACCGCCCTGCTCGAGATCGACAGCCTCGAAGGCGACGATGACGAGCCGCACTCGATCCAGTAGACAGGCGCCCATGAGCACCGAGACCCCCGCCCCGCTGTCCCTGACCGCCGAGGTCGATCCCCGCCTGCTGGAGGTGCTGGTCTGCCCCGTAACCCACGGCGCGCTGACCTATGACCGCGCGGCCGGCGAACTGATCAGCAAGAGCGCCAAGCTCGCCTATCCGATCCGCGACGGCGTGCCGATCATGCTGCCCGAAGAAGCCCGAACCCTGGACTAGCTCTTCTCCCGCCTGCGGGAGAGGAAGGGTTAGGCGCGATACTCCCTCTCCCTCCGGGAGAGGGTTGGGGTGAGGGCGAACGCAGCGAGGACTACAGCGCTTCGCCGCGCAGCAGCCGCGGCAGGTCGCCGGTCGCGCCGCCGGCGTCTTCCATGAAGAACCGCCGCGCCGGACCGATCTTGTTCACCGCCGACATGCCGACCCCGCGCGCCAACCGCAGCACCGGGTTGTCGTTCGAGAACAGCCGCGTGAACACGTCGGTCGCCGCCGCCAGCATCACATTGTCGAAGTTCCGCCAGCGGGCGTAACGCTCCAGCACCAGCTCCGAGCCGATATCCTCGCCCAGCCGCGCGGCCTCGACCAGCACCTGCGCCAGAGCCGCGGCGCCCTTCAGGCCCAGGTTCAACCCCTGGCCGGCGATCGGGTGGATGCCGTGGGCGGCGTCGCCCAGCAGCACCGCACGCGGCGCGGTCAGCCGCTCGGCCAGCTGCAGCGACAGCGGATAGGTGAAAACTGGACCGTCGAGGGTCGCGGTTCCCAGGAACTCGCCGAACCGGCGTTGCAGATGGGCGTGGAAAGCTTGCGGGCTGGCGGCCTTCAAGGCCGCGCCCCTGGCCCGGCTTTCGGTCCAGACCAAGCTCGCCCGGTCCTCGGTGAGCGGCAGGATGGCGAACGGACCGCCCGGCAGGAAATATTCGTGGGCGACGCCCTCGTGGCCGCGCGCCAGCCGCACCGTCGCCACCACGCCGGTCTGCGGATAGTCCCAGCCCGTGGAGCCGATCCCGGCCTCTCGCCGCACCACCGAGCCGCGCCCCTCGGCGCCGACCACCACCGGGGCGCTCAGGGTGCGACCGTCCTCCAGCGTCACCCGCGCGGCCTGGGCGTCGAAGACGACCCCAGCCACCCGCGCCGGCGCCAACACCTTGATCCCCGCCCGCTGGACGGCGGCGGCGAGCGCGGCGCGCGAGCGACGGTTCTCCAGCATGTAGCCGAGCGGCTCACCCTCGGAGCGGTCGGCGATCTCGGCGGAATCAAAGCGCAGATAGAACGGCGAGGGTTTGCCGGCCGCGGCCCCCGGCGACTTGCCGTCGGTGACCAGGATCTGCTCGATCCGCTGGGCGTGGGGCTCGATGTCGGCCGCCAGGCCCAGGGTCCGCCACTGCCGGAACGAGGCGAAGGCGATCGCCGAGGAACGCCCGTCGAAGGTCGGCGCCAGCTGGGCGTCGAACACGATCGGATCGATCAGCAGCGGTTCCAGTCCGGCGCTCTTCAGGGCCAGGGCCAGGGTGACGCCCGCCATGCCGGCGCCGGCGATGATCACGTCCGCATCGAAGGTCTCAACCATGGGGCGGATATGCCGACGAAAGGGGCGCGCCGTCCATCCCTCGCGTCCCCGCAAATCAGTTCAGGGCTGGGGCGAGGCCACCCGCCGCACGAACGCCGCCGACCGCGCCAGCGCCTGCTGGCCGGCCTCCTGGTCGATGTTGAACTGGTATTCGTGCCCCAGGGCTGGCTGATGGCCCTGAGGGAAGAACAGGGTCTCCACCGCGACCCCGCGCGCCTGCAGGACCTTGGCCAGGGCCCTGGACTGCGCCTCCAGGGGATCGGCGTCGCCGACCGAGATAAAGGCCGGGGGAAAGGCGGCGGTGACATGGTTGGTCACCGACATGCGGGAAAACTCCGGATGATCCCGGAAATTCCGCGATCCGCTGTAGGACCAGAGCACATTGGACAGGAACGGCGCGAAGGGCCCGTCGAAGTTCACCAGCTCCACGTCGTAGGGCCCGCAGAACAGCAGCACCCCCCGGATCTGCTCGGGACCGACCGCTGGGGAGATGCCGACCGCTCGGGCGTAGACCGGCGAGGCGATGATGTTCGCCATCTGGGCCGCGATCTGGGCGCCGGCCGAGTCGCCGGCCAGGATCAGCCGGGACGGATCGATCTTCAGGGCCTGCGCCTCGGCGGTCAGATAGGCCAAGGCCGCGTTCGCCTGGCGCACCGGGGTCGGATAGGTGGCGCGCGGTGCAATGGAATAGTCGATGGCCACCGTCGTGAACCCCTGGCCGGCCAGCACCTTGAGGTAGTTGGCCATGTCGCCGCGCCGGCCGGAGACATAACCCCCGCCGTGGATCCAGACGATGGTCGGCGGCAGGGCCTCGCCCACGATCGCCGGGCGATAGATGTCCAGGAGGGCGACGGGATCGGCGGGGTCGTAGCGCAGGCCGAGCTCTGAGGTGACCTGCGCGGGCACATGCTTCTCAAGCGCCGCCGACGCATCGGCCGAGCCCTTCTCGAACACATGACGGATCAGCAGCGCGCCCGGCCAGGGCGTGACGTAGACGGCGGCGACAACCACGAGGACCATGGCGCCCGCGATCACGCCGATGGCGATGAGCAGCTTTCGGAGCAAGCGCCCCTCCCAAGTCCCGATCCAACGAGAGGTTGAGCGCGCGCCATCGCCGATGCAAGCCCGTCAATGCGCGGTCCGCTTGCCGCGCCTTAATGATTTTTGGACGATTGCGTCCACTTAACCCATTGCATGGCTGTTCAAGCCGCCCTACTTGGGCCTTGATTGGACTGCCGCGTCCATCTTTCACCATTCCGAGCCCTATCATGGCGATATTGCCCAAGAAGTTCGTGCCCCTCGCCGTCGGGGGTGTCGTTGTCGCCGCCCTTGTGGTCGGCGGCGGCGCCTGGTGGATCAACAAGCAGCGGTTCGAAGCCACCGACAACGCCTTCATCCAGGCCGACAAGGTCTCGGTCGCGCCCCAGGTCGACGGCTATGTCGCCGAGGTGCTGGTGGCCGACAACGCCAGCGTCACCGCCGGCCAGGTCCTGGTCCGGCTGGACGCCTCGCAGGTGCGCGCGGCGCTCGCTCAAGCCGAGGCCAACGCCGCGGCGCTGGACGCCGCCGTCCGCGGAGTCGACGACAAGGCCAGGCTGGAACAGGCGATGATCGCCCAAAAAGCGGCGGGCGTGGATTCCGCCCACGCCGAGTCCCAGCTCGCCCAGGCCGAACTCAATCGCTACGGCGCGCTGGCCAACCAGGGCTGGGTCTCGCCGCAACGCGCCCAGACCGCGCGCGCCGCCGCCAGCCAGGCGACCGCCGGTGTCGCCCAGGCCAAGGCCACCCTGGAGGCCGAGCGTCGCAGCGCCGCCAGCCTCGGCTCGGCCCGCGCCCAGACCCAGGCCCAGGCCCAGGCCGCCCACGCCGCCGTCGACAAGGCCCGCATCGACCTGGAGCGCACCGAAATCAAGGCGCCGGTCACCGGCGTCGTCGGGGCCCGCGCCGTGCGCCCGGGCCAATATGTGCGTCCCGGCTCGGCCCTGATGAGCGTCGTGCCGCTGGGCGAGGCCTATGTGATCGCCAACTTCAAGGAGACCCAGGTCGCCCGCCTGCGGGTCGGCCAGCCGGTGACCATCCATGCCGACGCCTTCGGCAAGCAGGAAATCAAGGGCCACGTCGACAGCTTTGCGCCGGCCACGGGTTCGGAATTCGCCCTGATCCCGGTCGAGAACGCGGTCGGCAACTTCACCAAGATCGCCCAGCGCCTGCCGGTGAAGATCGCGGTCGACCCAAAGTCGCCGCTGGCCGGCGCCCTGCGCCCCGGCCTCTCGGTCGAGGTGAAGGTCGACGTGCGCACCAACACCGGTCCCAGCTTCGCCGAGGTCCAGCCCGCCAAGGAATACGCCCGCGAGGGCGTCTCGCGCTGATCGCGGCCTAGGAGCCTCAGGCCATGACCGACGCTGTCCTAGACCGTCCTCCCCAACCGGCGCCGCCCGGCGGCCACGTGACCGCATCGGGCGAGGTCGATTGGGTCAAGATCTTCCTGGGCTTCGGCGGGATGGTGATCGGCCAGTTCATGGCCATCCTCGACATCCAGATCGTCGCCTCCTCGCTCAGCCAGATCCAGGCCGGGGTCGGCGCCAGCGCCGACGAGATCAGCTGGGTGCAGACCATCTATCTGCTGGCCGAGGTGGTGATCATTCCGCTGACCGCCTACCTGACCAAGATGTGGGGCACGCGGCCCGTCTATGTGGCCGCCGCCGCCGGCTTCATCCTCACCTCAATCCTCACCGGCCTCTCGACCAGCATCGAGATGATGATCTTCACCCGCGCGCTGCAGGGCCTGGCCGCCGGCGCCATGATCCCAGCCGTGTTCGCCACCGCCATGACCGTCTTCCCGCCGGAAAAGCGAGTGATGGCCAATGTCACCGTCGGCCTGATCGTCACCCTGGCCCCCACCGTCGGCCCCACCATCGGCGGTCACCTGACCGAGGCGTTGAACTGGCGCTGGCTGTTTTTCGTCAATATCCCGCCCGGCCTGCTGGTGATGTTCCTGGTCGGCCGCTACGGCGACTTCGACAAGGGCGACCCCAGTCTGGCCAAGGGCATCGACTGGTTCGGCCTGGCGGTCATGACCATGTTCCTGCTCTCGATGCAGTACGTGATCGAGGAAGGCTCAAGCGAGGGCTGGTTCGACGACGACCTGATCCTGTGGCTCAGCGTCACCGCCGCCATCACCGGCGCGGTGTTCATCTGGCGACAGCTCACCTACCGACAGCCCATCGTCTCGCTGAAACCGTTCACCGACCGCAACTTCACCATCGGCTTCATCATGAACGCCGTATCGGGGATGAGCCTGTTCGGCGGAACCTTCATCCTGCCGTTGTTCCTCGGCCAGATCCGCCGGTTCTCGGCGGCCGAGGTCGGGACGACCATGCTGGTTTCAGGCCTGGTGATGTTCATGACCGCGCCGGTCGCCGGGCGCTTCATCCGCTTGGTCGATCCCCGTATTCCGCTGGTGGTGGGCTTTGGCCTGGCCGCCTACGGCGTCGGCCTGGGGGTTCACGTCACCGCCGACTGGGGGTTCTGGGAATTCGCCGCCCTGCAGGCGATCCGCGGGGTCGGGGTGATGATCGCCATGATCGCCGCCCAGCAACTCAGCGTCTCCACCCTGCCGCCCTCGATGATGAAGGACGCCTCGGGTCTCGTGAACCTGGTCCGCAACGTCGGCGGGGCGGTCGGCCTGGCCGTCCTGACCACTATCCTGACCGATCAGACCGCCGTGCACCTTTCGGAGCTGTCGGCGCGGGTCAGCGTCTCCAGCCTCCAGGGCCAGGAGATGCTGCAAAACCTCACCGCCATGATGGACGCCCAGGGCCTGATGAACCCGGAAGGCGCGGCCCGCAAGTTCCTCGGCATGGCCCTGCGCCGCGACGCCGCGGTGCTCGGCTTCGCCGACGGCTTCTACTTCCTGGCGGCCGGCTGCGCGGTCGCCTCGGTGCTGGGCCTGCTGGCCAGTCCGGCCAAGACCCCGCCCGGCCCTCCCGGCGACGGAGGCGGCCACTGATGCCCAGGATCGCGGGCCAGATCGACGTCGCCAAGACCGAGGCCATCCTCGACGCCGCCACCGAGGTGTTCGGCAAGCGCGGCGTCGGTTCCTCGATGGGGGAGATCGCCCGCCGGGCCTGCGTCTCCAAACAGACCATCTACAACCACTTCGGCTCCAAGCCCGAGCTGGTGCGGGCCATCGTCGATCGCCGGGTGAAGGAGATCACCGCGCCGCTGCTGGTCCCCGAAGCGCAGGAACATCCCGAGGAGGCCTTGGCCGCCTTCGGCCGCTTCATGATCAAGGCGGTGATCCGACCGCGTGGCGCCTCGATGATGCGCATGACGATAGAGAGCGCCCTCGACCAGCCCGATGTGGCTCGGGCCTTCTACGAGGCCGGGCCGCTCACCTCGCGCAGACGGCTCGCCGACTTCCTGACGATGGAGACCAAGGCCGGGCGCATGGCGGTGGACGACCCCGCCCTGGGCGCCGAGTTCTTCGCCGGCATGGTGATCGGCCCCTACCAGCTGTCGCATCTGCTCGGCGTCGCCCCCGAGCTCGACGACGCGGCGATCGACCGCGTCGCCAGCGAGGCCGCGCGCCGGTTCATGCGCGCCTATTCGGTCTAGGCGAAACCTTCCGTTCGTCATCACCGGGCTTGTCCCGGTGACCCATACACACGAACGATCAAGGCAAATCCCGGACGACGACGCCTATGGATGGCCGCCACAAGTAGCCGGCCATGACGAGCGGAGGGGGAAACGTTCTACCCCGCGGTCAGCGGCCCCCAGGCGGCCATGGCGCCCTGCGCCACCTTCTCCAGCGTCTCGCGGCTGGCCCCGTCGCGGGCCTGGATCGACATTCCCTGCTGGACCGTCAGATAGAAGGCCGCCACCCCGGCGGCGTCGAGCCCGGCCGGCAACTCGCCCTGCGCCATGGAACGCCGCAGACGCCTCTCCAGGCCGGACTGGCCCACGGCGCGGTGCTGGCGCATCGCCTCGCACACACTGGCGCTGGCGCTCGCGGTGTTCAGCACCGACAGCGTCACCAGGCACCCCCGCGGCTTGCCCGGCCGGGTGAAGACCCGGGCCGTAGCGGTCAGATAACCCTCGATCGCCTCGCGCGCGGTCGGCGCGGCCTCCACCACGTCCCACAACGCGGGGCCTTCGGTGCGGCCATAGAGTTCGACCGCCTCGTGGAACAGGCCCTCCTTTGACCCGAACGCCGCGTAGAGGCTGGGCGAACCGATCCCCATCGCGCCGGTCAGGTCGCTGATCGAGGCGGCCTCATAACCCTTGATCCAGAAGACCTCCATGGCGCTGGCCAGTGCGTCTTGCCGATCGAAACTGCGAGGTCGGCCGCGTTCGGCCATGGCTCAATCCTTTTTTTGTATCGACCGATATATAAATGACTTGACGGCGACCGGCAAGCGCGCCACCCATATCTGTATCGAACGTTACAAATATGGAGAACATCGTGTCGGATCTCACTGGAAAGCGCGCCCTGATCACCGGCGGCAGCCGCGGCATCGGCGCCGCCATCGCCCGGCGCCTGGCGCATGACGGCGCCGATGTGGCGATCACCTACGAACACTCGGCCGACAAGGCGCAGGCCGTGGTGAAGGACATCGAGGCCTTGGGCCGCAAGGCGCTCGCCATCCAGGCCAGCAGCGCCGATCCCGCCGCGATCAAGGCCGCGGTGGACCAAGCCGCCGCCGCGCTGGGCGGCCTCGACATCCTGGTCAACAACGCCGGCATCGTCCGCGGCGCCGGCCCGGTCGAGGGCTGGACCCTGGACGACATCGACCAAACCCTGGCGGTGAACGTGCGTGGCGTGGTGCTAGCCTCGCAGGCCGCGGCGGCGCACCTGCCGCGCGGCGGGCGGATCATCAATATCGGCAGCAATCTGGCCGAGCGCGTGCCGATGGCCGGCATCACCCTCTATTCGATGAGCAAGTCGGCGCTGCTGAGCTTCACCAAGGGCCTGGCCCACGATCTCGGCCCGCGCGGGATAACGGTGAACCTAGTCCATCCCGGCTCGACCGACACCGACATGAACCCCGCAGGCGGCGAGAGCGCCGATCACCAGCGGGCGCGGATGCCGATCCAGGAATACGGCAAGCCGGCCGAGATCGCCGGCATGGTCGCCTGGCTGGCCAGCCCCGAGGGCCGCTTCGCCAACGGCGCCGGCTTCACCGTCGACGGCGGCGCGAACGCGTAGCCACCTCGTCATCCTCCGGGGTCGCGAAGCGAGATCCGGGGGACCCAAGCGGCCTATCAAGTTCGGCGCCTCAGCTTGGGTCCCCCGGATCGTCTTTCAGACGACCGGAGGATGACGAAGCTTTAGGCAACCCTAGAGCCCAGATGCTCCCCCTCTGGGGGCCTGTTGCGAAATTCGCTGATCGTGATTCCCTGGTGCTGAGCCAGGGAGTCGTCGATGTC
>NZ_LMHT01000032.1:0-205 GCF_001429025.1 Phenylobacterium sp. Root700
CTCGCCGACGAAGATCTCGCCGACCCCGATCATGGTCGCGGCCATGTGGGCCAGCGGCGCGAGATCGCCCGAGGCGCCGACCGAGCCCTGGGCCGGAACGACCGGCGTCAGGCCCTTCACCAGCATGGCTTCCAGCAGCGCGACGGTGGCCGGCCGCACGCCCGAGGCGCCTTGCGCCAGGCTGGCCAGCTTCAACGCCACCATC
>NZ_LMHT01000032.1:334-36655 GCF_001429025.1 Phenylobacterium sp. Root700
GCGAGGCACTCATCCACCGTCAGGCGAAACAGGGTCGCGCCCATGTTCATGGTCAGCAGCAGCGAGGTCAGCGGCGAGGTGCCGGGATTGCAGTCGGTGGCGAGCGCCATCGGCACGCCGGCCGCGCGCAAGTCCTCGATCGGCGGCAGCTTGGTCTCGCGCACGAAGTAGTAGGCGCCCGGCAGCAGGGTGGCGACCACGCCGGCCCTCGCCATGGCGGCGACGCCGGCCTGGTCCAGATGCTCCAGATGATCGGCCGACAGCGCGCCGTAATCAGCAGCCAGCGCAGCGCCGTGCAGGTTCGATAGTTGTTCAGCGTGCAGCTTCACAGGCAGGCCGTGCGCCTTGGCCGCCTCGAACACGCGGCGCGTCTGCTCTGGCGTGAAGCCGATCCCCTCGCAGAAGGCGTCCACGGCGTCGGCCAGGCCCTCGGCGGCCACGGCGGGAATCATCCGTTCGCACACTTCTTCGATGTAACCATCGGAGTTGCCGGTATATTCGGGTGGCAGGGCGTGGGCGCCGAGGAAGGTCGTCTTGACGCTGACCGGGCGCAATTGGCCGAGCTTGCGGGCCGCGCGCAGCGACTTCAGTTCGTGCTCGAGCGACAGGCCGTAGCCGGACTTGACCTCAATAGTGGTCAGGCCTTCGGCGATCAGGGCGTCGAGCCGGGGCAGGGCGCTGGCGACGAGTTCATCCTCGCTGGCCGCGCGCGTGGCCTTCATGGTCGAGACGATGCCGCCGCCCGCCCGCGCGATCTCCTCATAGGAGGCGCCGGCTAGCCGCAGTTCAAACTCGTGGGCGCGGTCGCCGCCGAAGATCAGGTGGGTGTGCGGGTCGATCAGGCCCGGCGTGATCCAGCGGCCCTGGCAATCGATGGTCTCGGCCGCCTCGAATCGCGGGGCCCCGGCGGCGTCACCGGAATAGACGATCTTCCCGTCCCGGCTGGCGATCAGGCCGTTCGCGATCTCTCCAAGTCCAGGCAACTCAGGGGAAAGCGTGGCGAGGCGGGCGCCCACCCAGATCCGATCGCATCGCATGTCCGCCTCCTTCACATCGTTCCGATTTATGTATATACATATGTCTGAGCAAGGAGGCTTGTCCAGTGTCTGATCGAAGCGAAACGATTTGGTTCGACAGCGCGCTGCTGGCGACCGGTTGGGCGCGCCATGTGCGCGTCAGCATTCTGGAAGGCCAGATCGCCGCAATCGAGACGGGGGCGCCGCGCGTTGCAGATGAGAGCGCTTATGGCCCAGCGCTCCCAGGCCTGCCCAACCTGCACAGCCACGCCTTCCAGCGTGGCATGGCGGGTCTGGCTGAGGTGCGTGGTCCGTCGGCGGACAGCTTCTGGACCTGGCGCGAAGTCATGTACCGGTTCCTGGAGCGGCTGGGCCCAGACGAGGTCGAGGCGGTCGCCGCGCTGGCCTATGCGGAGATGCTGGAATCCGGCTTCACCCGGGTCGGCGAGTTCCACTACCTGCACCACGACCAGGGCGGCCGCGCCTACGCCAATCCCGCCGAGATGGCGTCGCGGATCGCGGCGGCGGCCGAGACGACCGGCCTGGGGCTCACCTTGCTGCCGGTCTTCTATGCGCATTCGGGCTTCGGCGGCGATGATCCGGCGCCCGCCCAGGCCCGCTTTATCAATGATATCGATAGCTTCGCGAACCTGCTTGAGGCCAGTCGCAAGGCGCTCGTCCATCTGCCGGGCGCGGTGGTGGGGCTTGCGCCGCACAGCCTGCGCGCCGCGACGCCCACCGAGTTGGAGGCCCTCGTCGGCCTCGCCGGTGACGGGCCCATCCACATCCATATCGCCGAGCAGACCAAGGAGGTCTTGGACTGCGAGGCCTGGTCCGGCCAGCGGCCAGTCGATTGGCTGCTCGACCATGCGCCCGTCGATCAACGCTGGTGCCTGGTGCACGCGACCCATGTGACGCCGCAGGAAACCCTGCGGATGGCGGCCAGCGGCGCGGTGGTGGGGCTCTGCCCGATCACCGAGGCCAACCTCGGCGACGGCCTGTTTCCGGCCTTGGACTACTTGGACGCCGGCGGCAGGTTCGGCGTGGGCTCGGACTCCAACGTCCTGATCGACGCCGCCGAAGAGCTTCGCCTGTTGGAATACGGCCAGCGGCTGGCACGGCGGACGCGCAATGTGATGGCGACGCAGGCGGGCCGTTCGACCGGCGGGGATATCTACCGCGCGGTGCTCTCGGGCGGAGCCCAGGCGCTGGGGGCGACCGGCGGCGGCCTGAGCGTCGGGTCGCCGGCCGACATCGTCAGCCTGAGCGCCGGCCATTCAGCTCTGATCGGCCGCGAGGGCGACGCGATCCTGGACAGCTTCGTGTTCGCCGCTCGGCGCGACGTGATCGACGGGGTCTGGCGCGCCGGCCGCAAGGTCGTCAGTAACGGTCGCCACCATCGCCGCGACGAGATCGCGGCGCGATACCGGCAGGCCTTGGAGAAGGTGCTCGCGTGACCAAGCCCGCCGCGATCGCCGAAGATGCGCCCGCCGCGCTTCACCAGCGCATCCGCACCGAAATCGAGGCCAAGATCCTCTCGGGCGAGTGGGGGCCTGGTTTCCGCATCCCCTTCGAGCACGAACTGACCGAGCAATACGGCTGCTCGCGGATGACGGTCAGCAAGGCGATCTCGGCCTTGGCCGAAGCCGGATTGATCATGCGCAAGCGGCGAGCGGGTTCGTTCGTGGCGCGGCCGAAGGTGCATTCGGCCGTGCTCGACATCCCCGACCTGCGCTCGGAGATCGAGGGGCGGGGAGAGACCTACGCCTTCCAACTGGTCGCCTGCACGCCCCGCGCGCCCAAGACCAAGAGCGCCGAGGAAACGGAGCTCGCACGGGGAGGCGACCTGCTGGTCCTGCGCGGTGTTCACTTCGCCAGTGGGCGTCCCTTCGCCATCGAGGACCGCTTGATCAGCCTTCTGGCGGCGCCGCAGGCCCGCGACGTCGACTTCGCCGCCCAGCCGCCCGGCGCCTGGCTGCTCGAACACATTCCGTGGACCGAGGCGGAGAACCGCATCAGCGCGCTGGCAGCCGACACCGAGACCGCGCAGCTGCTCGCCATCGCGCCGGGAACCGCCTGCCTGGCGGTCGAGCGACGCACCTGGCGCGGCGGCGAGGGCGTCACCAAGGTGCGCCAACTGTTCCCCGGCGAAGCCTACGACCTCGTCGCCTGCTTCGGACCCTCGCGGGGTTAGGCGTCTACCTCGCCACACCCACTTCGCTACACCCGCTTCGCCACCCCAACCTCGCCGCCTCAGCTTCGTCATCCTAGGCGCAAGGCCTAGGATGACGAGGTCAGGGTTTGAACCATGGCTAAAGCGCCAGGAAGCTCTCGAAGCCGCCATAGATCATGCGCTTGCCGTCGAACGGCATGGCGGCCGGATCGTGCTTCAGGCGCGGGTCGGACATGACCTTGGTGTTGATCGCGTCACGCTGCTCGCGGGATTCGTAGGTGATCCACGAGAAGATCACGACCTCGTCGTCGCTCGCCTGCACGGCTCTCGGGAACGAGGTGAGTTCGCCATAGGGCACGTCGTCGGCGACGCACTCCACATAGGACAGGGCGCCGAACTCCATCCAGATCTCGCCCGCGGCCCGCGCGAACGCCTTGTAAGCTTCGAGGTTCTTCTTAGGCACGGCGAGTACGAAACCATCGACATAGGGCATGTTGGGTCTCCTTCGGGTCTGAACTGACCAAAGGACGAACGGGCGCGAACCGTTCCGACAATGGCGGAAGGTTTTGCCGCGCGGCGGCGGGGCGCATCCCTCTCGGTTCGTCATCGGCGGGCTCTTGTCCCGGCGATCCATAAACTCAGAGGTCCGACGATATGCTCCGAAGACGGTGTCTATGGATGGCCGACACAAGAGGTCGGCCATGACGATCTGTTAGGGGGAGCGAAGCCGCCGCCCGCCCTAAATCGGCATAGCGGTCGAGTACTTCACCTGGCTGAGCGCGAAGTGTGAGGCGGCGTTGGCGACATTGGGGTGATTCAGCAGCGCGCCCATCAGGAACCGCTCGTATCCGGCGACGTCGGCCACCACGACCCGCATCAGATAGTCCCATTCACCGGACATCGAGTGGCATTCCATGATCTCCGGCCGCGAGCGCAGGAAGGCCTCGAATTCTTGGCGGACCGCTGTCGCATGGGACTTCATGCGTAGCTGGCACATGACGTTGACGCCGCGCCCGACCTTCTCGGCGTCGACCAGGCGGACGCTTTCGAGCAACACCCCGGCGGTCTCTAGGGCCTTGATCCTGCGCCAGCAGGAGGCGGGCGACGCGCCGACCTGTTCGGCCAATGCGGCATGGCTCTGACTCGCATCCTGCTGCAGGGCGCGGAGCAACTTCCGATCGATCTCGTCGAACTGATGAATTTCTTTCACATCATCACCTAATGGCGAAACAGATGGCCACATGATCGTCAAATCATCGCGAGATTGAAAGCCATTCATCGCGCCTCCCGCGTAAATTTCATCGCAAGAGGAGGCCTTTTCGATGTTGGATGTCGCCGCGCCCGCGCGTTCCCTGTTCGAGGGGCTGAAGCCCCAGCAGCCCGACGTGCTGCTGTCGCTGATCGCGCTCTATCGCGATGATCCCCGTCCGCAGAAGATCGACCTTGGGGTCGGCGTCTATCGGGACGCGGCCGGCGACACCCCGGTGTTCGGCGCGGTGAAGGCGGCCGAGGCGCTCCTGCTCGAAACCCAAGCCACCAAGTCCTATCTCGGTCCGGAGGGCGATCTGCGCTTCCTGGAGCTGATCGCTCCGATGATCTTCGGTCAGAGCGCGGCGTCCCAGGACCTGTTCGGCGTCCAGACCCCCGGCGGCACCGGCGCCCTGCGCCTGGCGGCCGAACTCGCCAACGCCGGCACGTCCGGCGCGCGTATCTGGCTGGGCACGCCCAGCTGGCCGATCCATGCGCCGATCTTCACCCAGGCTGGCCTCAAGGTCGCGACCTATCGCTATTTCGATCCCAAGACCCAGGCGGTCTGTTTCGATGAGATGATGAGCGCGCTCGGCGGCGCCCAAGCTGGCGATGTCGTCCTGCTGCACGGCTGCTGCCACAACCCGGCGGGCGCCGATCTCAGCCTCGAGCAATGGCGGGCGGTCGCTGATCTGCTGGCCGCGCGCGGCGCGGTTCCGCTGATCGACCTGGCCTATCAAGGCCTGGGCGCTGGTCTCGATGAAGACGCGGCCGGTCTGCGGCTGGTGCTCGAGACGATCGACACCGCGCTGGTCGCCTATTCCTTCGACAAGAACTTCGGCCTCTATCGCGAGCGCACCGGCGCCCTGTTCGTCCGGGCGCGGGGCCAGGCCGAGCTGGTCCGCTCCAACATCCTGCAACTGGCCCGCTGCAACTGGTCCATGCCGCCCGATCACGGCGCGGCGGTGGTGCGGGTGGTGCTGGAGGATGCGGGCCTCACCGCCCAGTGGCGCGCCGAACTGGACGGCATGCGCCGGCGCCTGACCTCCGTTCGCCACGATCTGGCTGAGGCCGATCCGCGCCTTGAGCCGTTACGTGATCAGCACGGCCTCTTCTCGCTGCTGCCGCTGACGCCAGCCCAGGTCGAGACCATGCGTCGCGACCACGCCGTCTACATGGCCGGTTCGGGCCGCATCAATCTTGCCGGCCTCACCGCCGACACCGTCCAGCCATTCGTGCAGGCGCTTGGCGCCTGCCTGTCGGGAGACGCCCAATGACCATCACCGCCAACAACCCGATCGGCCTCGACGGCTTTGAGTTTGTCGAGTTCACCAGCCCCGATCCGGCCCGCATGGTCGAACTGATCGAGCAACTCGGCTTCACCGCCTACGCCAAGCATCCGACCAAGAACCTCGTCCGCTACAAGCAGGGCCGCATCAACCTGCTGGTCAACCAGGAGACCTCCGGCCAGGTCGCCGAGTTCCGCGCCGCCCACGGCCCGTCGGCCAACGGGATGGCTTTCCGTGTCGCCAACGCCAAGGCCGCCTACGAGCTCGCCCTGTCGCGCGGCGCCAAGGCCGGTGACGCGAGCCAGAGCGCCTTGCCGGACGCCTATGTGCTGGAAGGCATCGGCGGCTCGATGCTCTATCTGGTCGACCGCTTTGGCGAGGCGGGCACGATCTACGACGCCTGGGACCAGATCCCCGGCGCGGCCGAGGCGGAAGCCGCCAACAGCGTCGGCCTCGACCTGCTCGATCACCTGACCCACAACGTCAAGCGCGGCCAGATGCGCACCTGGTCGACCTTCTACAACCAGATTTTCGGCTTCGAAGAGCAGAAGTACTTCGACATCAAGGGCCAGGCGACCGGCCTGTTCAGCCAGGCGATGATCGCGCCTGACAAGGCCATCCGCATCCCGCTGAACGAGAGCCAGGACGACAGGTCCCAGATCGAAGAGTTCATCCGCGAGTACAACGGCGAGGGCATTCAGCACCTGGCCTTCACCACCGCCGACATCTACGGCACGGTCGAGAAACTGCGCGCGCGCGGCGTGAAGCTGCAGGACACCATCGAGACCTACTACGAGCTGATCGACAAGCGCGTCCCCGGCCACGGCGAGGACGTGGAGCGCCTGCGCAAGAACCGTATCCTGCTGGACGGCGCGGTCGGCGATGAAGGCCTGCTGCTGCAGATCTTCACCGAGAACCTGTTCGGCCCGATCTTCTTCGAGATCATCCAGCGCAAGGGCAACGAGGGCTTCGGCAACGGCAATTTCCAGGCGCTGTTCGAGTCCATCGAGCTCGACCAGATCCGTCGCGGCGTCATCAAGGTCGACGCGGCCTGAGGGGAGATCCCCCTCAGTCAGCCTTTGGCTGACAGCGCCCCCAAAGGGGGAGCATCTTGGCCTTGAGATCCTCCCCCACTGGGGGAGGTGGCGCGCGTAGCGCGACGGAGGGGAAAGGCGATGGAGCAAGCGATGAGCGCGCAGAACTACATGTCCGGATTCGGCAACAGCTTCGCCACCGAGGCCGTCGCCGGCGCCTTGCCCCAGGGTCAGAACTCGCCGCAGCGCACGCCGTTCGGGCTCTATGCCGAGCAGTTGTCGGGCAGCGCCTTCACCGCCCCGCGTCATGAGAACCGCCGCTCGTGGCTTTACCGCCTGCGGCCCACCGCCAGTCACGCGCCGTTCCTGCCCTACGAGGGCGGCAAGCTGGTGCGCTCGGGGCCGTTCGATGAGGTTCCGCCTAGCCCCAATCGCCTGCGTTGGGACCCGCTGCCCATTCCGGCCGAGCCGACCGATTTCGTCGACGGCCTAGCGACCTATGCCGGCAACGGCGACGCGGCGACCGGCGTAGGCGTCGCCATCCACCTCTACGCCGCCAACCGCTCGATGCAGGGCAGGGTGTTCTACGACGCCGACGGCGAATTGCTGATCGTGCCGCAGGACGGCGCGCTGTTGGTCGCCACCGAATTGGGGCGCCTGGACGTCGCGCCCGGCGAGATCGCGGTGATCCCGCGCGGCGTGCGCTTCCGGGTTGAACTGCACGGGCCGAGCGCCCGCGGCTATGTCTGCGAGAGCTATGGCGCGCCGTTCCGCCTGCCCGACCTCGGCCCCATCGGCTCCAACGGTCTGGCCAATCCGCGTGACTTCCTAACGCCGGTCGCCTGGTTTGAAGATCGCGACGAACCCACGGAAGTCGTTCAGAAATTCCAGGGCCGCCTGTGGACCTGCACGCTCAACCACTCGCCGCTCGATGTGGTCGCGTGGCATGGAAATCTAGCGCCCTACAAATACGACCTGGCCAACTTCAACACGATCAATACGGTCAGCTTCGACCATCCCGATCCGTCGATCTTCACGGTCCTGACCTCGCCCTCGGAGATCCCGGGCACCGCTAACTGCGACTTCGTGATCTTCCCGCCGCGCTGGATGGTGGCCGAGCACACCTTCCGCCCGCCGTGGTTCCACCGCAACGTCATGAGCGAGTTCATGGGCCTGATCCACGGCGCCTATGACGCCAAGGCCGGCGGCTTCGCGCCGGGCGGGGCCAGCCTGCACAACTGCATGAGCGGCCATGGTCCCGACAAGGCCAGCTATGAGGGCGCGGTCGCCGCGGGCCTCGGGCCGCACAAGATCGAAAACACCATGGCCTTCATGTTTGAGAGCCGTTGGGTGATCCGCCCGACCCGGTTCGCGGTCGAAACCCCGCTCGCCCAGCCGGACTATGACGACTGCTGGGCCGATTTCACCAAGGCGGAGTTGCCGCGTTGATCCTCGACGAGACCCACGACCCGGCGCGTACCAGCTGGGTCGTCACCGCCAACGGCCATGCCGACTTCCCCATACAGAATCTGCCGTTTGGCGTGTTCAGTCCGTCGGGCGGACCCGCGCGCGGCGGGGTGGCGATTGGCGAGCGCATCCTTGATCTTTCGCTAGCGGCGCGGTCGGACCTGCTTGTCGGCCCGGCCAAGTCGGCTGCGGAGGCGGGGGCTGGCTCCACGCTGAACCCTTTGCTCGGCTTGGCTCCCGTCGCGCGGCGGGGCCTGCGCCAACGTCTCTCCGAATTGCTGGCGGATGGTGCGCCCGACCGCGCCGAGGTCGAGACCTGGCTTCATGTGGCGTCCGATTGCGTCCTGCACCTGCCGGCCGCCATTGGCGACTACACCGACTTCTATGCGGGCATCCATCACGCCCTGAACGTCGGCCGTCAGTTCCGGCCGGAGAACCCGCTGCTTGCGAACTACAAGCACGTGCCGATCGGCTATCACGGCCGCGCCTCTTCGATCCGGCCGTCGGGCGCCCCCGTTCGCCGCCCGAGCGGCCAGCGCAAGGCGCCCGACGCCGAGGCGCCGACCTTCGGCCCCTCGCAACGCCTGGATCTGGAACTGGAGCTGGGTGTCTGGATCGGCCAGGGCAATGCGCTCGGCCAGCCCATTTCGATCGGCGAGGCGGGCGAGCACATCGCTGGGCTCTGCCTGCTCAACGACTGGTCGGCCCGTGACTTCCAGGCCTGGGAATATCAGCCGCTTGGTCCGTTCCTGGCCAAGAACTTCATGACCACGGTCTCGCCGTGGATCGTCACCGCAGAGGCGCTGGCCCCGTTCCGCATCGCCCAGCCGCCGCGCCCGCCGGGCGACCCGCAGCCGATGGCCTATCTGTGGGACGAGCGGGACCAGGCTACTGGCGCCTATGGGATCGGCCTCGAAGTGCTGCTCTCCACCGCGAAGATGCGCGAGCAGGGCCTAGCCCCGCTCAGCCTGTCGCGCGGACCAGCCAGCAACCTCTATTGGACCCTGGCCCAGCTGGTCGCTCACCACACGCTAGGCGGCTGCGACCTGCGGCCGGGCGACCTGCTTGGCACCGGCACCATCTCCACCCCTGACGACACCGGGCTTGGCAGCCTGTTGGAGCTGACCAAGGGCGGCACCCAGGCGATCACCCTGCCGACCGGCGAGACCCGCACCTTCCTGCAGGATGGTGATGAACTGACCATCGCCGCCCGCGCTCAGGCCGACGGCCGCGTGTCCATCGGCTTTGGCGAATGCCGGGGCGTGATCGAGCCGGCCCTTTGAACGAAGACGTCGCGCCCGCCCGGCTGTTCGCCACCCCGGCCGGCGTGAAGCTCTGCACGCTGGAGACGGTGGCCGATGGCGCGGCGCGCAACTTCGTTCTGCAGATCGGCGAGGCCCGCTTCCACGGCTTCGTCGTTCGTCAGGGCGAGCAGGTGAGGGGCTATGTCGACCGCTGCCCGCACGCCGGCCTGCCGCTGGCCCAGAAGCTCGACGATTATCTGACGCCCGCCGGCGATCTCATCGCCTGCTCCTGGCACGGCGCCCTGTTCGATATCGACAGCGGCGCCTGCGTCGGCGGCCCCTGCGTGGGCGGCGCATTGACGCCCTGGCCGGTGCAGGTCCTGGGCGGCTTCATCGCCACGGCTTGAGCTTTGCGCGAAAGCCGACTATCCAGCGGCCAATAGCATCAAGAGTTTGAGCTGACGCTCAACGCCAACCTGCTCCCGAGCAAGGTGGCGCCTCTCATCGAGAGGGATGTGGCCGGTCCGGCAAACCACGGGACAAGCCTCACGCGTCAGATCGGCTCCCATCCGAGAGGCGAGGGCGCATGTCCAACATTCAGCAGTTCGCCAGCGACAACTATGCGGGCATCTGCCCGGAGGCTTGGGCGGCCATGGACCGGGCCAATCACGGCCACGCGCCGGCCTATGGCGAAGATCCCTGGACGCAGGCCGCCGCCGACGCCTTCCGCGCGCTGTTCGCCACCGACTGCGAGGTGTTCTTCGCCTTCAACGGCACGGCGGCCAACTCGATGACCCTGGCGGCGCTCTGCCAGTCCTATCACAGCGTGATCTGCGCCGAATCCGCCCACGTCGAGACCGACGAGTGCGGCGCGCCGGAGTTCTTCTCCAACGGCTCCAAGCTGCTGGTCGCGCCCAGCCCGGACGGCAAGTTGACCCCCGCCGCGATCCGCGAAATCGCCGGCAAGCGCAGCGATATCCACTATCCCAAGCCCCGCGTCGTCACGATTACCCAGCCGACCGAGACCGGGCAGGTCTATTCCCAGGACGAGGTGCGGGCGATCTCGGCGGTCTGCCGCGAGCTGGGCCTGCGGTTGCACATGGACGGCGCGCGGTTCGCCAACGCCTGCGCGCACTTGGGCTGCGAGCCGGCCGACATCACCTGGAAGGCCGGGGTGGACGTGCTGTGCTTCGGCGGCACCAAGAACGGCATGGCGGTGGGGGAGGCGATCTTGTTCTTCGACCACGCCCTGGCCGAGGACTTCGACTATCGCTGCAAGCAGGCCGGGCAACTGGCCTCGAAGATGCGCTTCCTGGCCGCGCCGTGGATCGGGATGCTGGAGGACGGCGCCTGGCTGCGCAACGCCGCCCACGCCAACGCCTGCGCCACCGCCCTGGCCGATCAGGTGCGGGGCCTGCCGGGGGCGGGGCTGATGTTCCCGGTCCAGGCTAATGCGGTGTTCCTGCAAGCCTCGGAGGAACGCCTGGACGACCTGCGCGCACGGGGCTGGCGCTTCTACACCTTCATCGGCGGCGGAGCCCGGTTCATGTTTTCGTGGGACGCCGACCTCAGCCGCGTCGAGGAACTGGCGCAGGATCTGCGCGCGGTGTTCACGCCGGCCGCCTGAGGGCGGACGAACCCGGCGCAGGCTGTTATGCCTGACCGCACAGTCGTCGAAGGGCCGCTCCTTGCTTCACGTGCGTGAGTTTTCCGCGACCGGCTATCGGTCGCTGCGCAAGATCGTCTGCCCGGTCTCGGACCTGGAGGTCTTTGTCGGCGGCAACGGCGTCGGCAAGACCAACCTCTATCGCGCCCTGGAGCTGGTCCGGGCGGCGGCGACCAACACCCTGGGGCTGGAACTGGCCCAGGAGGGGATGGAGGCGGCCTTCTGGGCGGGGCCGCGCCGTTCGGGTCCGCCGCGCATCGAGTTGGAGGTCAGCCTGTCGGACCCGCAGGCGCGCGGGGCTGGGCGCGGCGTCTATCGCTACCATGTCGCCATCGGCTTCCCGCCGAAGGAGGCCTCACCAGCCTTCATCACCGAACCGCAGATCAAGGAGGAGTGGCTCTCCTACGACGGCGGCGGGCGGCAGGTCCGGCTGGTGGACCGTCGCGGTCCCTCGGTGATGGCCCGGGACGAGGCCGGTCGCCCGGTCGAGATCGATATCGACCTGCTGTCTTCTGAGACCGTGCTGGGCCGGCTGGAGGATCCCGGCCGCTTTCCCATGCTCGACATGGTCCGGCGGACCTTGCTGGAGTGGCGGTTCTACCACGACCTGCGCACCGACGCCGGTTCGCCCCTGCGCCGGCCATGTCCTGCGGTCGCCACCCCAACGCTCGCCTCCGACGGCGCGAACCTGGCGGCGGTGTTCGCCACCCTGGCCCATATCCGCCAGGACACCCACGACCTGGATGCGGTGATCGCCGCGGCGTTCCCCGGCGCGCGGCTGGTCGTGCCGAGCCCTGAGCGAACGGCGACCTTCGGCATGGTGTTCTCCGAGTTCCCCAAGCGGGTGTTCGAGCCCGAGGAACTCTCGGACGGCACCCTGCGGTTCCTCGGCTTGGCCGGGGCGCTGCTGGCCTACCGGCTGCCCCCGTTCATCGCGCTCAACGAGCCCGAGGCCAGCCTGCATCCCGACCTGATGGCCCCGCTCGCGCGGCTGGTGACCCAGGCGGCGGAGCGCTCGCAGATCTGGCTGGTGACCCACTCCCAACCCCTGGCTGACGCCATCGCCGCCACCGGGGCCGGAAAGGTGCGGACCGTAACCAAGCAGGACGGCGCCACCTGGATCGAAGGACTGAGCCTGATCGGCCAGTTCGCCGGCGAGGATTAGTCGAGAACCCAGCTCTCGAGAAAATAACTCATCAAGCTCAGAGTCTTATGGCCCATTCCTCGTTCTGCTCGGCGCCTACAGGTTCAGGGCCTGGCTCAACGTATAGATGACAAGGCCCACCAGGCCGCCGACGATGGTCCCGTTGACGCGGATGTATTGAAGGTCCTTGCCGACCTGCAACTCCAGCTTGTCGACGACGCCCTTGGTGTCCCAGCCGGCCACCACCTGGGCGACGAAGCCGCCGATCTCGTGGCGGCGGGGGGCTATCACCTGGCGCGCCAGGATCCGCGCCCATTCGTTCAGCCGCGCCTGGGCGCCCTGCTCGGTGTGCAGCCATTCGCCCAGCGCCAGCAGGATCTGCTCCAGCCGCTCGGCGATCATCGGGCTCTCGGCGGTGCTGAGCCGGCCCTCGAGTTCGTTCCAGACGCCGCGCGCCTGCTCGTGAAGCCGTGGGTCTTCCAGCAGCCGCAGCTTCAGCGCCTCGCCCTTGGCGATCAGGTCCGGGTCATGGGCCAGCCGCTCGATGAACGCCTCGATCGCGCTCCCCAGCTCCTGGCGCCAGGGGTGGTCCGGCGCCCGCATCTCCTCCAGCACCTGGCCAAGGCCGGAGGTGACCTTCTCGGCGATCATCCTGTCGACGAACTTCGGCATCCACTTCCAGGACCGGGTCTCGACATTGGCCTGGATCAGTTCCTCGTGCTCGGCGAGGTAGGTGACCAGCTGGTCGACGCCCCAGTCGAACAGGGCCTGGGAGCGGCCTTCGTTCCAGACGGCGGCGAGGATCTTCGAGGCGGTCGGGGCGGCGGGAACGGCCTTGGCCGCGGTCATGCCGATCGAGGCGGCGGTGTCGCGCAGCATGTCCTTGGGCAGCACCCGCAGCACACCGGGCAGCAGGCCCGCCAGCCGTCCGGCCAGGCGGCGTGCGTGGCGCGGCTGACGCAGCCATTCACCGCCCCAGCGGGCGACCTCCAGCTGCTTGAGCCGGCTGTCGAGCACGTCGACGGTCAGGAAGTTGTTGGCGATGAAGTCGCCCAGCGCCTGGCCGATCTTGTCCTTGTTGCGCGGGATGATGCCGGTGTGCGGGATCGGCAGGCCCAGCGGCCTGCGGAAGATGGCGGTGACCGCGAACCAGTCGGCGCAGGCCCCGACCATGCCCGCCTCGGCGAAGGCGCGCACATAGCCCAGCCAGGGCCACCGGTCGTCGGCCAGGCTGGCGGCGACGAAGACCATCGCCATCACGACCAGAAGGCCGGTGGCGATGGTCCGCATGCGTTTCAGGTCGCGCGCCTTGAGGTCGTCGCGGGACGCCGCGGCGGCGACAAGGCTGACAGCTGTCATGCGCGGTTAGTGCCCGGCGCTGGCGGGCGCGTCCTGGTCCTTGGCGTCGGTCTCATCTCGCGATGCACGCGCCTCGGCGTCCTTTCGACGCGCCATGGCCGCCGAGATGTTGTCGGCGGTCTTGCGGATGGTCTCGCTCACCTTGTTGTCGAACTCGGTCATGTTGCGATTGAAAGCCGAGTCGGGGCCCAGGCTGTCGGTGATCTTGCGGCCCAGCACCGACCACTCGTCCTGCAGCTTGCGGGCGACGGCGTCGAAGTCGGTGACGCCGGGCGAGGCTGGCCTGTCGCCCAGCGCGGTGCGCGCCGCCGAGGCGATGAAGCCCGAACGGCTCATGCCGCGGGCTTCGGCGCCCTGGTCGATCCGCTTCAGCAGCCGCTCGCCGATCGAGATGTTCACCCGCACCGGGGTGTCCTCGACGGTGATGTCGACCAGGAAGGGGATGACGCCGGCCTGATGGGTCACGGCTTCGATGGGGGTGGGCCTCGGCCATTCCTGGCCGTCGCTTTCCAGGCGTTGCAGTTCCTTCTGCACGGCCTCGCGGGCCCCGGTCACCAGTTCGGCCATGCCGGGGCCGCCGGCGATGATCTCAGGCAGGTCGGGGAAGCTGGCGGTGTAGCCGGCCTGCTGGTCGCCCTGGGCGAGGGCGACGAAAACGAGCGTGGTCATGTGCGGTCCTCCATGAAGACAGTGACAGCACCCAACGTTGTGTAGTTTTGCGCAATTTCAAGTCCCGGGGGCCAACGGCTCGGATTTCGAGGTCAGTGCGCCGCCAGGACGACCCCCACGAGAACAGCGGCCCAATGGGCCCCGGCGCCGGCGACGACGTGGCCGTGCCAGATCGCGCGAGAATACCGCAGGCGCTTGTTCACATAGAAGATCACGCCGCTGGAATAGAGCAGGCCGCCGACGGCCAGCAGCACCACGGTCAGCGGGGTCGCGCCGCTGATCAGCGGCTTCAGCGCCAGGACCACGATCCAGCCCAGGGCGAGATAGGCGACAACCCACAGCCGCCGGTCGATGGCCGGCAGCAGCACCTTGCCCAGCGCCCCGAAGATCGCGATCGACCAGACGGCGGCGGTCATCCCCCAGGCCCAGGCCCCGGTCAGGGTCTGGGTCGTGAACGGCGTGTAGGAGCCGGCGATCATCAGGAAGATGCCCGCGTGGTCCAGCCGCCGCAGGGTCGGCCGGAACCGCGGCTTGGCGAAATTGTAGGCGGTCGAGAAGCCCAGCATGGCCAGCAGGCCGGTGGTGTAGATCCCGACGGCGACCGCCTTGCTCAGCGACTGGTCCTGAACCGCCAGGGCCAGCAGCACGATACCGCCGACCAGGGCGAGGGTCAGGCCGACCACATGGACCACCAGGTCGGCGCACTTGGCTCCAGCCGTAGGATAGTGACGCGGCGCGACAGGCGCGGTCTGGTTCATGAAGACGCTCCCAGGTTCGTGGTCGTTCCAGATGACCACGATATCAGGTCATCTCTGCGGCCGGCATGAAATGCGACCGTTGAGGCGCTCAAGGACATTCCCTGATCGCTGGAAACGCGACAGGGTTGCCTGACGCCGCGTCGAATGCGTAGAGCGCGGGCAAAGGCAAATCAGTTCGAGGAGACGCAAGATGGGCGTGCTTGAGGGCAAGGTCGTTCTGGTCACCGGCGGGGCCGGCGGCATCGGCAAGGAATGCGCGCTGCTGGCGGCGCGCGAAGGCGCCAAGGTCGTGGTCAACGATCTGGGGGGAAGTGTCGGCGGCGGCGACAGCGGCGACGCTGGTCCGGCCGAACAGACCGCGGCCGAGATCCGCGCCGCGGGCGGCGAGGCGGTTTCCAATTCCGAGAGCGTCACCAGCATGGCCTCGGTCCAGGGGATGATCACTCAGGCGCTGGACACCTTCGGCGGCCTGCACGCCATCATCAATCCGGCCGGCATCCTGCGCGACGGCATGTTCCACAAGATGACCGACGAGGACTGGGACAAGGTCATCGAGGTGCACCTGCGCGGCGCCTATAATGTCAGCCGCGCCTCGGTGGAGCATTTCCGCAACCAGCAGGAAGGCTCCTATGTCCACTTCACCTCGACCAGCGGCCTGATCGGCAACATCGGCCAGGCCAACTACGCCGCCGCCAAGCTGGGGGTGATGGGTCTGTCGCGCATCCTGGCGATGGAGGGGGCGCTGAAGAACGTCCGCTCCAACATCATCGCGCCGTTCGCCTGGACCCGGATGATCGCCACGATTCCGGTCAAGGACGAGGCCTCGGCCCAGCGCGTCGAGCGCATGAAGAACGCCATGCGCGCCGACCAGGTCGCCCAACTCGCCGTCGCCCTGGCTTCGCCTGAAGCCAAGGACGTCAGCGGCCAGATCTTCGCCGTGCGCGGCAACGAGGTGATCCTGTTCGACCAGCCCCGGCCGGTGCGCAACATGGCCAACCTCGAAGGCTGGACCCCGCGCTCGTTGCTCGACGTGGCTCTGCCGGCCATGAAGAACAGCTTCTTCGACACCGGCGCCAGCGCCAGCGTCTTCCCTTACGACCCGATCTGAGGACCGCCCCATGCGCCGCGTCGCCATCGTCAGCCCCGTTCGCACCGCCGTCGGCAAGTTCCAGGGAGGGCTGGCCAGCATGACGGCCGGCGATCTCGGCGCGGTGATCCTGCGCGCACTGGTCGAGCGCACGAAACTTGATCCCGAGCGGGTCGACGACGTGATCTTCGCCCAGGGCTACGGCAACGGCGAGGCGCCCTGCATCGCCCGCTGGTCGCTGCTGGCCGCCGACTTCCCGATCAGCGTCCCGGGCTATCAGCTCGACCGCCGGTGCGGCAGCGGCCTGCAGGCGATCATCGACGCGGCGATGATGGTCCAGACCGGCGCGGCCGACGTGGTCATCGCCGGCGGCGTCGAGAGCATGAGCAATGTCGAGTACTACAGCCTCGATATGCGCAATGGCGCGCGCGCGGGTCCCGTCACCATGCACGACCGCCTGGCGCGTGGCCGGGTGATGAGCCAGCCGATCAGCCGCTTTGGCGTGATCAGCGGCATGATCGAGACCGCCGACAATCTGGCCCGCGACTACGGGATCACCCGCGAAGAGAGCGACGCCTACGCGGTGGCCAGCCACCAGCGCGCGACTAAGGCCTGGGCCGAGGGCAAGTTCGATGACGAGCTGGTCAAGGTTTCGGTGCCGCAGAAGAAGGGCGATCCGGTCATCTTCGAGAAGGACGAGGGCTTTCGTCCCGACGCCTCGATGGAGAGCCTGGGCAAGCTGCGCGCCATCGAGAAGGACGGGGTCGTCACCGCCGGCAACGCCAGCCAGCAGAACGACGCCGCCGCCGCCTGCCTGGTCGTGGCTGAGGACAAGCTGGAGGAGCTGGGGCTGGAGCCGATGGCCTGGTTCCACAGCTGGGCCGCGGCGGGCTGCGATCCCTCGCGCATGGGCATCGGCCCGGTGCCGGCGGTCGAGCGGCTGTTCAAGCGCACCGGCCTGACCTGGAGCGACATCGACCTGGTCGAGCTTAACGAGGCCTTCGCGCCGCAGGTGCTGGCCGTGCTGAAAGGCTGGGGCTGGGACGACCGCGACAAGCTGAACGTCAACGGCTCGGGCATCTCGCTTGGCCACCCGATCGGCGCCACCGGCGGGCGCATCCTGGCCAATCTGCTGCGCGAGCTGCACCGCCGCGATGGTCGCTATGGTCTGGAGACCATGTGCATCGGCGGCGGGCAGGGGATCGCGGCGGTGTTCGAGCGGGCTTAGCCCGCTCGCCTAGCTTGAGTGGGTGGTGTCCGGTAGGCCAAGGATCCGCTTGGAGATGATGTTGTTCTGGATCTCGACCGATCCGCCATAGATCGACATCGCCTTGCCCGAGAGCCAGCTGCGGACCGCGTCCCGCTCTTCGGGGGCGAAGGCCTCGCCCTCCCAACCCAGGCCCTGGGCGCCCATGATCTCCAGGGTCAGCTCGGCCCGGGTCTGGGCGACGTTGGTGGCCGAGTTCTTCAGGATCGAGGCGGTGGTGGTGGCGCCCGACGCGCCCTTTGATTCGGCCGCCACCCGCGCCAGGGTCAGGCCGTGGACCTTGGCGTCCATCAGGTGCTGGGTCAGCCGGGTGCGCAGGTCGGTGTCGGCGATCTTTCCCTCGGCGTCGAGTTCGACATAGCGCTTGGCCACGTCCTGCAGCGCGGTCGGCTTGGGGCCTGTCGAGCCGCCGGTCTGGCTGGCGCGCTCGTGCTGCAGCAACCGCTTGCCGACCGTCCAGCCGACATTGATCTGACCCAGCAGGCCATCTTTCTCCGCCCGCGCCTGCGTGAAGAAAGTCTCGCAGAACGGTGAAGCGCCGGCGATCAGCGCGATGGGCCGGGTCTCGATCGCCGGCTGGTGCATGTCGATCAGCATGAAGCTGATGCCGTCATGCTTCTTGGCCGTATTGTCGGTGCGGACCAGGGCACCGCACCAGTCGGAGTACTGGGCGCCCGACGTCCATGTCTTTTGGCCCGTAATCACCCAGTGGTCGCCGGCGTCCTCGCACTTCATCTGCAACGAGGCGAGATCGGAGCCGGCGTTGGGCTCGGAATAGCCGACGCACCAGCGGATCTCGCCGCGCGCGATGGGCGGCAGGTGCTGGCGCTTCTGTTCCTCGGTGCCGTAGTCGAGGATCGTCGGGCCGATCATGGTCACGCCCATGCCCGCGGTCAGGGGGTTGAAGGCGCCGATGCGGCCCATCTCCTGCTGCAGCACCCGGGCCTGCTGCGGCGAAAGCCCGCCGCCGCCGTATTCGGCCGGCCAGGTCGGCGTGCCCCAACCCTTCGCGCCCATCGCCTGTTTCCAGGCTAGCAGGTCGCCGGTCGGCGCCAGTCCGTCCATCAGGGCCATGGCCATGCCGGTCTGGCCGCGCAGCGAGGCGGAGAAATTCGCCTCGAGCCAGGCGCGGGCTTCGGCGCGGAAGGTCTCGAGCTCAAGGTCGCCAGCGGTGTTGGCCATGTCGGTCTCGCTTCCCAAATCGGTCACGTGTTGGTCGTCCAGCTACTTCTAGGAGGACTGGCGACGACGACAAGATCACGCAGGGGAAGGGGAGGGGCTCGCCGACGCGGGGAGTTTGCCGGCGTTAGGCGCCACGACGCACGCCGTGCTTGCCGGGGTCTCGTCGTCGGGATGTTGGGGAAATGGTGTTCCCCCAACCCTAACCAGGGTTGGGGGAACATGGTGCCACCGCAGGGACTCGAACCCTGGACCTCAGCCTTACCAAGGATGCGCTCTACCACTGAGCTACGGCGGCGACGAGGCGCGGGCTATAGCCAAACCTCGGGCCGGAGTGAAGCGCAAAATCACCGAAAGCGCACTTGACCCACAGGTCGTCTCGCCGCACCCCCATAATCTATGGAAAAACCGGGAAAAACACTGGCTGAAGAGAGGGAGGCGGCGCTCGCCGCCGCGCTCAGGGCCAATCTGCGTCGCCGCAAGGCGGGGGCGCGGCCTGTCCCCAAGGTCGATGAGTCGGACAAGCGCTCGTGAAATGGGGCCGCTTCCGCCGGTCGCGCGCGCAGGCTAGATAGCGAGCGAAGGGTCTGGGAGAGCGCTCCTTAAGCGCATGCCCCCTTCCGAGGGACGAGATTGGATCGTATCGCCATCACCGGCGGCGCGCGGCTTGAGGGCGAAATCGCCATCAGCGGCGCCAAGAATTCGGCCATCAAGCTTATGGCGGCCAGCCTGCTTACCGACCAACCCCTGCGGCTCACCAACATGCCGCGCCTGGCCGACACACGCTTCCTTGGCCAGCTTCTGCGTCGGTTGGGGACCGAGATCGTCGAGCAGGACGGTGATGACGGCGCCGAGACCATCCTGCACACCCGTGAGATCGTCAGCGCCTTCGCCCCCTACGAACTGGTCCGCCAGATGCGGGCCTCCTTTAATGTGCTGGGACCGCTGATCGCGCGGACCGGACACGCCAAGGTCTCGCTGCCCGGCGGCTGCACCATCGGCGCGCGCCCTGTGGACCTGCACCTGGAAGCGCTGCGGGCGCTCGGCGCGTCCATCGACCTGCACGAAGGCTATGTTTACGCCCAGGCGCCGCGCGGCCTGATCGGGACCGAGATCGAATTCCCGTTCGTGTCCGTGGGCGCGACCGAGCACGTCATGCTGGCGGCCGTGCTGGCCAAGGGCGAGACGGTGTTGAGGAACGCGGCCCGCGAGCCTGAATTGGGCGACCTGGCCGATTGCCTGAACAAGATGGGGGCACAGGTGTCGGGGGCGGGGACCTCCGTCATCCGCATCCAGGGCGTCGATCACCTGAACGGCGCGACCCATTCGGTGATTCCCGACCGGATCGAGACCGGGACCTTCGCGCTGGCGGCCGCCATGGCCGGCGGCGAGGTGCGCCTGACCAGGACCCGCAGCGACTTCATCGACACCCTGCTGGACAAGATGGTCGAGGCCGGCGTCGAGGTGATCCGCCACAACGACGGCATGACTATCAAGCGCAACGGCGCTCGGCTGAAGGCGGTGGAGGTCGAGACCGATCCCTACCCGGGCTTCGCCACCGACCTGCAGGCGCAGTTCATGGCCCTGATGACGCTGGCCGACGGCGAGAGCGTGATCAAGGAGACCATCTTCGAGAACCGCTTTATGCACGCGCCTGAACTGGCCCGTCTGGGCGCCGACATCGTGGTGTCCGGCGGCGAGGCGCGGGTTCGCGGCGTCGAAACGCTGGAGGGCGCCCAGGTAATGGCCACCGACCTGCGGGCTTCGGTCAGCCTGGTGATCGCGGCCCTGGCCGCGCGCGGCGAGACGGTGGTCAGCCGCGTCTATCATCTGGACCGCGGCTTCGAACGGTTGGAAGAGAAGCTCAGCGCCTGTGGCGCCAATGTCCGCCGCATCGCCGGAACCGGCGAGCCCGAGGATTGAGATGACAGAGACTGCTGGCCTGCGCCTCCTGGCGGAAGACGCCGACGACCTCGCCGTGATCGCCGCCGCCCTGCAGGATGCGGTCGGCAAGATCGGCGACATCTCCTACGAGCCGACGACCCGTCAGCTGACCTTGGCGCTCAACCGCTATCGCTGGGAAGGCAAGGGGGGCGAGCGGGTGCGCTCGGCCATCCAGCTCGGCTCGGTGCTCAAGGTCCAGGCGCGCAAACTGCGGCGCGGGGCCAAGGACGCGGTGGTGGAACTGCTGAGCATCGGCTTCGAACCGGGCGAGGCGCCCGGCGGCGCGGTGGTCTTCACCTTCGCCGGCGGCGGCGACCTGCGGGCGCAGGTCGAGTGCCTCGACGTGGTGCTGGCCGACGTCAGCGCCCCCTGGCCGACACCCCGGACGCCCGCGCACCAGGTCTGAGGCGGCTCGTTTCAGATCGTCATCACCGGGCTGGTCCCGGTGATCCATACACACGAGCCGTCCGGGTTAATCTCTTGGGGCGGCGTCTATGGATGGCCGGCACGGAGGCCGGCCATGACGAGCGTGGGAGAGGGAAGGCCGCAATCGCATCTGTTGCGGCCCTAGCGCGGCAAGGCGCCGGCCGCTAAACAGCGCGCCATGCGCCGTTTCCGTTTCTCCGATCCCGGCTTCGAGGCCGCCTTCGCCGCGTTCATCGACGAGCGCCGTGAGACGCCCGAGGAGGTCGACACCGCCGTCCGTGACGTCCTGGCCGCCGTGCGCGCCGAAGGGCTGGACGCCGTGCTGCGCTTCGGGCGGCAGTTCGACCGCGCCGAGGTGGATGAGAGCAACATCCGGGTCACGGCCGACGAAATCGAAGCCGGCGCGGCCGAGTGCTCGCCCGAGGTTCGCGAGGCCATCGCCTTCGCCGCCAAGCGCATCCGCGCCTACCACGAACGTCAGCGCCCCGCCGACATGGCCTTCACCGACGAGGCCGGGGTCGAGCTGGGCTGGCGTTGGACCGCGATCGAAGCGGTCGGGATCTATGTGCCGGGCGGCCGCGCCGCCTATCCGTCGACCGTGCTGATGAACGCGGTGCCCGCCGCCGCCGCCGGCGTCGAGCGCATCGCCATGGTCACCCCGCCCGGACGCCTGCAGCCGGCTGTTCTGGCCGCCGCCAAGGAGGCTGGCGTCACCGAGATCTGGCGGGTCGGCGGGGCGCAGGCCGTGGCCGCCCTGGCCTATGGCGCTGGTCCCATCAAACCGGTCGACAAGATCGTCGGCCCCGGCAACGCCTATGTCACCGCCGCCAAGCGCCGGGTCTACGGCACGGTAGGCATCGACGCCCTGGCCGGTCCCTCGGAGATCGTGGTGGTGGCCGACGCCGCCAACCGTCCCGACTGGATCGCCGCCGACCTGCTGTCCCAGGCCGAACACGATCCCGCCGCCCAATCGATCCTGATCACCGACGACGAGGCGTTCGGCGAGGCCGTCGCCGCCCAGATCGGCGAACAATTGAAGGTGCTCAGCACCAGCGAGGACGCCGCCGCCTCCTGGCGTGACCACGGCGCGATCATCATCGCGCCGTTGGACGAGGCCCCGCGCCTGGTCAACTACATCGCCCCCGAGCACGTCGAGTTCGCGCTCGACGATCCCGAGCGCTTGGCCGACCAGGTGCGCCACGCCGGCGCGATCTTCCTAGGCCGGCTGACGCCCGAAGCCATCGGCGACTATGTGGCCGGCTCCAACCACGTCCTGCCGACCAGCCGCGCTGCGCGGTTCTCCTCGGGGCTGTCGCTTTACGACTTCATCAAGCGCACCTCGATCGTGAAGTGCGACGAGACGTCGTTCGCGATCCTGGGACCCCACACCGTCGCGCTCGCCGACGCCGAAGGGCTCCCGGCCCACGCGCGCTCGGCCGCGATCCGCCTGACCAAGCAGGGCTGAGCACTCTTCTCCTCTCCCCGCCGCCGGGGAGAGGCCGGGTGCGGGGCGTTGGCTGACGTTAGCAGAGCGCCGCTGCGCGCCGCCCCCTCACCTAACCTCTCCCGAGGGAGGGGAATCGACTGTCAACGAAGCTGAACAGTTCCTGTCAGTTTCGTCTCGGAGGCCGTTCAGGAAGCGCTCGCTAGGGTGTTCGTCATCGGGGCCGGAAGGCTCCAGGCAGAACCCTATCAAGGACGGAGACCTGGCTATGCGCACTCTGAAGATTTCGAAAATGATGCGCGGCGCGGCCGTGGCGACCCTGACCGGCGCTCTGGCGATCGGCGCCGTGAGTACGGCCAACGCCCAGCAGTACCGCGCGCCCACCGGCGGCGGCCCCGGCTCGATCGTTAGCTGCGACGCCCCTGGCGGCAAGCAGATGGGCGGCGCGTTGATCGGCGCCCTGGTCGGCGCGGCGGCCGGTTCGAACCTGGCCAAGAACGACCGCGGCACAGGCACCGCCATCGGCGCGGTGGCCGGCGCGGCCACTGGCTCCTGGGTCGGCTGCAAGATGCAGCGCGATGCGGCGAACCAGAACGCCTACTACGGCGGCCAGCAGCAACAGGAATACCGCCCGACGACCTACATGCAGAACGGCTATCGTCTGAACGGTAACCTGTCGCCGGCCTCCTTCGTCCGCGACAACGGGTCCTTCGTCGCTAACTCGACGCTGAACCTGCGGGCGGCGCCCACCACCTCGGCGGCGCGGGTCGGCAGCCTGCGGGCCGGCCAGACCTTCCAGGCGCTGGCCCGTGTCCGCGGCACCGAGTGGATCCTGGTGGGGCAGGGCGGCGTCGGGGTCGGCTACGTCCACGGCGCCTATGTTCAGCCCGCTGGCTATCAGAATGCGAACTATCGCTACTGAGTGAGCGAGCTCCGAGGGCCGGCGCAAGGCCGGCCATGACGAGCGAGAGAAGGTAAAAGCGTCCGGCGGGCCACGCCGGGCGCTTTTTCTTGTGCGTAGCGGCGAAGATCGCATGTGGCAGGATGACGTTAGGGGGTGCTTTGCAATAAAGCTCCAGGCAAGCCCTCACCCATTGAGCCATGGCCGACGAAGACCGCACCAAGCACCGCCTGCAGTCCGTGGAGATCGACGAGGATTCCCTCGCCGCGGTCTCGCGTGACCAGGAGCAGGAGCGGCAGATCGCGATCTTCGATCTGCTGGAGGAGAACTTCTTCTTCCCCGAGGGGGCGGAGGCGGGACCCTATGACCTGCGCATGGGCTTGCTGGAGAACCGGCTGGTGCTCGACGTCCGCGGGCCGGAGTACGAGAAGCGCCACATCCTGTCGCTGTCGCCGTTTCGGATGCTGATCAAGGACTACTTCCTGATCTGCGAGAGCTACTATCAGGCCATCCGCAACTCCACGCCCCAGCAGATCGAGGCCTTGGACATGGGTCGGCGCGGTCTGCACAACGAGGCGTCCGACCTGCTGCGGACCCGCCTGCAGGGCAAGATCGAGACCAATCTCGACACCTCGCGGCGGCTGTTCACGCTGATCTGCGCCCTGCATTGGCGAGGCTAGGGGCCGATGCCGGCTGACGCCTCGCGGCCGCCCTTGCCGGGCGCGGTGCTCTTCGCCTGCAACTTCAACCGCGTGCGCTCGCCCATGGCCGAGGCGCTGATGAAGCGCGCCCTGGGCAATCGGGTCTATGTCGACAGCTGCGGCCTGAAACGCGAGGCGGGCGACGCGGGCCACGGCGCCGACCCCTTCGTACGCTCGGTGATGGCCGAGATTTCCTGCGACCTCGAAAGCCATGCGCCCAAAACCTTCGACGATCTGGAGGACGCATCCTTCGATCTGGTCATTTCGCTGACCCCCGAAGCGCAGCATCGCGCGGTCGAGATGACCCGTGGGCGCTCGGCCGAAATCGAGTACTGGCCGACCTTCGATCCGACCCTGACGGACGGCTCGCGCGAGGCCCGAATGGCGGCTTATCGCGAGGTCCGCGACAGCTTGGCGCAACGGATCGCCGAGCGCTTCCCCCGCTAGCTATTGGAGATTTGAGCGCGTAAAGCGCTTAGCGCTACATCTGTAGCCCCGGCTCGCGTCGCGACTCACTTCGTTGGCCGTTTCCTTTGAACGCCACCTGTTGGAGCTTGCATGGCGAAAGAAGAGCTGCTGGAATTTCCCGGTACGGTCAGTGAAGTCCTGCCCAACGCCATGTTTCGAGTGAAACTCGAGAACGACCACGAGATAATCTGCCATACGGCCGGCAAGATGCGTAAGAACCGCATCCGCGTTTCGGCCGGCGACAAGGTCGTGGTCGAGATGACTCCCTACGACCTCTCCAAGGGCCGTATCACCTTCCGAGTTCGCTAGAGGCCTTTTGCCAAATATGACATCGCAGCGCCTGGTGCTGGCTTCCGCAAGTCCCAGGCGGATGGATCTCCTGCGTCAGGTCGGCCTGACGCCCGACGTGGTTGCGGCCGCCGAGATCGACGAAACGCCCCTGAAGACCGAGACCCCGCGCCAGACGGCGCTGCGCCTGGCGGTGGCTAAGGCCGCGACGGTCGCGGCAACACATGCTGACGCCTATGTCCTGGCCGCCGACACGATCGTGGTCGTCGGCACACGCATCCTGCCCAAGGTCGAGACGGAGGCGCAAGGTCGCAAGTGCCTGGAGCTGCTCTCTGGCCGCGCGCACAAGGTGATGACCGCGATCGCCGTGGTCGCGCCTGACGGCCGCGCGGTGAAGCGGTTGGTCGAGACCCGGCTGCACTTCAAGCGCCTGACGCCCGCCGAGATCGACGCCTATCTCCAGGACGGGGAGGGGATCGGCAAGGCCGGCGGTTACGCCATCCAGGGCAAGGCCGGCGCCTTCGTCATGTCGATCCAGGGTTCCTATCCGGCGGTGGTCGGCCTGCCGCTCTATGAAACAATGAACCTTCTCACCGGTCTGGGGTTTGTCCGCACATGAGCGAGCGTAGCCTCTTCCTGGATCGCGGCATCGGCGAGACGCGCGGCGTCGTCCTGCTGGACGGCCGTCCCGAACGCCTGCTGATCGAGCGCGACGGCGATGATCAGGCCACGCGCCTGGGCGCGCGCCACATCGGCCGGGTGCGCAAGGTCGAGCCGGCCTTCGCCTCGGCCTTTGTCGATCTCGGCGGCGTCGAGGCGCTGTTCTCGTTCAAGCCTGACGCCCGGCCGGTCGAAGGCCAATCGCTGGAGGTCGAGATCCGCACCGAGCCGCGGGTCGGAAAGCTGGCCACCGTTCGCGTGATCGGCCCCGCCCAGGGCGCGCCGCGCCTGCTGGCCGCGCCACCGTCCATGGCCGAGCAACTGGTGAGCTTCGCGCGCGGCGTGGAGATCATCGAAGGCCGCGAGGCCCGCCAGGTCGCCGACGAGGCCGAGGCCGAGGCGCTCGACATCATTCATCCGCTGCCCGGCGGCGGAAACCTGGCCATCGAGCCGACCCGCGCTTTGGTCGCCATCGACGTCGATATCGGCGAGCGCAAGGGCAATGACGTCAAGCGCGTCACCCGCGCGGCGAATCTGGCGGCCCTGGCCGCCGCCGGCCGCCTGCTGCGGCTCAAGAGCCTGGGCGGGATCGTGGTCATCGACCTGGTCGGGCGCGGCCACGACGGCAATGCGCTGCTGACCGCCGCTCGGGCCGCGTTCTCGCCGGACAATCCCGGTGTCGCCATCGGGCCGGTCGGCCGGTTCGGCACCATGGAGATGACCATCCCGCGCCGCGCGCCGCCGCTGGCCGAGACCCTCTGCGACGCCAACGGCGCCTTGTCGAACCTGACGCTGGCCCTGCGCCTGATCCGCGCCATCGAGAACGAGGGCGCCGCCCAGCCCGGCGCGCGCCTGACCGCCGTCTGCGCCCCCGCCGTCGCGCAGTCCGCCAAGCCGCTGGCCGAGAAGCTGGCCGCCAAGATCGGCGCCCGCTTCACGATTCGCCCCGAACCCGCCTCGCCCCGCGAACGCTTCGATGTGAGTGCGTCATGAGCGCCCCGTGCCCGGTCTGCAAAAAGCCCTCGATCCCGGAATACCGCCCGTTCTGCTCCAAACGCTGCGCGGACGTGGACTTGCAGCGCTGGCTGAGCAACCGCTACGCCATCCCGGTGGTCGATGACGACAGCCGTCCGGACGACGAAGATTCAGAAGACTGAAGAGCCGCTGGACAGGGGCGAACACCTCTTCTATAGACGCGGCTCCCGCGCAGGCGGGCTCGCCGTTTTCCTCCAGAACGCGGCGTTCTAAAGATCCAGAGCCGCTCGATCGTTGATCGGACCGGCTCTTGGCCTGGGTAGCTCAGTTGGTAGAGCAGTGGATTGAAAATCCACGTGTCGGTGGTTCGAACCCGCCCCCAGGCACCACTTCCTTTTTCCCTCAAATAGCTCGCTAGACCGCCGTCAGCGCACGCCGGTTATGACATCGCGCAAACGAACGCGCTGAGCGCTCGCCATTGTTCCAGCTTGCGCTCGAACGGCACGGCATGGGCCGGGCTGCTGGAGGGCAGGGTGATCAGTTCATAGCCAGTGTCGGCGGCCAGCTGCTTGCGGCCGATGCCGGCCGCCTTGCCGCCGTTGAAGGCGATGACCCTTAGCGACGGAAGGCCGGCGGCGAACGCGCCCAGCGTATTGGGCTGGTGGTTGCGGATATTGGTGTCCAGGCTCCCGACCCGTTCGGCCGAGGCGATCACGTCCCACACCCCGACGCCGGCGCTGAGCAATGTCTCGAGCCTGCTCTTATAGGCGGCGCTCACCAGCGCTCGCCCGGTCACGGCTTCCATCAACCGCCAGAACTGGTTGCGAGGGTTGGCGTAATATTGGGCATGGGCCAGCGAGATCTCGCCCGGCAGGCTGCCCAGGATCAGCAGCTGTGTCCGGGCGTCGGCGACGGCCGGGAACGAGGACTTGCTGGCGGTCAGCATCTTTTCCTTCTCGGTGCTCATTCTGGTCTCCGGTATTGGCCTGCCGGCGCCTTCAGGGGGCAAAGGCAGCAAACTGCGCCATGGCGCCCAGGACACGCCTGGGACTTCTTCGGGCGAGCGTCGCCGAACGTTGATTGACTCGGGCGCCCGGGAATCCCATGTCCCGGACATCGGCGCCACATGACTGAAAACGAGGCGGCGGGGCGCCAAATCGACGCGCCGGGGGCGGTTATTTCGAGACCCGCGTTCCGTCATAATTGCTGCGCCGCAGCAGAATAATTCCTCCAAAAGTAGAATTTCGACCGAGATTACTTGGACTGCGCGTTGTGCACCGCAGCATTACGTGGGCGCCTGACCCTTTCCTGAGGTCGGGGCCAAAAGTATGCCCTCTTGACGCTTGGAAAAGGGGTTGCCAAAGGACCCCTGCCGCACGTCTAACATAGCGGTAAGATTTCGAACTTCCCCCGGGAAGAACGAATTCGCACCCGTCTCCGAACGCCCGGTTTCACGTATGTGGAAGTAGGCGCAAGGGTCGGGCGCAGCGAAAGCGGCTCTCGCGTCTTGGACGGTGAAAACCGGGCAGGGCGACGGGCTTGTTTAGTTAGGGTGGGAGACGCTCTCGCGCGACGACCCTTCGGTCCAAACGTGCTAGACCAATCAGGAACTGGCGACAGATGCTCGACAACAAACGAAAGATCCCTTTCATCGCTCTCCTTGGCGCTGTTGCGCTGATGACGAGCGCGCCGGCGTTCGCGCAGGAAGCCGCCGCTCCGGCCGCTCCGGCCGCCGCCGACGCTGCAGCGGCCGCTCCGGCTGCTGACGCCGCGGCCACCGCCGCTGCTCCTGCCGCCGACGCCGCCGCTCCCGCGGCCGACGTCGCCCCGGCGACCATTGAACATGCCGGTCAGCTGACCGTCATCCAGATGTTCCTCGACGCCCAACCGGTCGTTAAGGTCGTCATGATCGGCCTGGTCCTGGCTTCGATCCTCTCCTGGACCCTGCTGGTCACCAAGCTTGTCGAATTCGGCTCGCTGAACAAATCCTCGGACCGCTTCGTTGAAGCTTTCCGTGGGGCCAAGTCGGTCAACGACATGGGCCGTATTGCGCTTTCGGACGAATTCGAAGGTAACCCGCTGGCCGATATGGCCGCCGCGGCGACCCAAGAAGTCGAACTGTCGCGTCAAGCGGGCCTCGCCGTTAACGGCGCTCACCGTGAAACCACGCTGCACCGGGCTGAAATGGCCGTTGGTGCGGTTCAGGCCAACCTCGGCAAGCGTCTGTCCAGCGGCATGCAGTTCCTGGCCTCCGTCGGTTCGTCCGGTCCGTTCATCGGTCTGTTCGGTACCGTTTACGGGATCATGAACTCCTTCATCGGCATCGCGAACACCAACACGACCAACCTGGCCGTCGTCGCCCCCGGCATCGCCGAAGCGCTTCTCGCCACCGGTATCGGTCTGTTCGCCGCTATCCCCGCGGTTATCTTCTACAACTACTTCCAGACCCGCATCTCCGCTTACGGCGCGCGTACGGAAGGCTTCGTTGCTGAACTGATGAACGCCATTTCCCGGCAGCTCGACAAAGGGGCCTAACCGACATGGGAGCCAAACTCTCAGGTTCTGGGGGTGGCCGGTATGCGGTAGACGCGAACAGCGAAATCAACGTTACGCCCTTCGTGGACGTTATGTTGGTCCTCCTGATCATCTTCATGGTCGCGGCGCCAATGGCCGCCGTGACTGTGCAAGTTGCTCTTCCACCCGCAGTCGCTAAGCCCTCAACGAACCCTCCTAAGCCGGTCTACATCAGCATCCAATCGGGCGGCAGCATCTATCTTGGTGACACCCCCACGGACATCGCTGATCTCGGTGAAAACCTGCGCAGCACGATCGGGCAACGTAATCCGGAGAAAGAACGCATCTTCATTCGCGCCGACAAGGACGTCCTCTACGGGGACTTCATGGGTGTGATGAACATGCTTCAGGACAACGGTTTCTACAGCGTGGCCCTCATCGGCGAAGACAAGAACTAGGGGGGTGACGAATGGCTGAAACCACCGACACTACCCAGGAAGAGCACCACGAGCGGAGCGTCTTTGACGAACCGAAGAAGAAGCGCAATGTTGGCGTCACTGTCGCCATCGTCGGCTCCTTCGTCGTGCACGCCGCTCTTGGTTACTATCTGTACAAGTCCAAGTTCGAGCCGACGTACAAGGAGTACTCGGATGACGTGACGGACGTGGCTATTATCAAGCCCGCTCCGCCTCCGCCTCCGCCGCCCCCGCCTCCGCCGCCGAACACGCCTCCGCCGCCGCCGCCGAAGCTGCAACCGCGGCCTCCGGTGAACGTGCCGGCTGACATGCCGACGATCCCCCCTCTGCCGGTTCCGCCGGTTGAGAAGCGGATCGAGACTCCGGAACCGCCGAAGGCTGCGCCTCCGGCTCCTCCGCGTCCGTCGGTCATCACGAACCCCGATTGGGCTCGTCGACCGTCAGGCGAGGACATCGCGCGGTACTATCCGGATCGCGCGATGCGGATGAGCATTGAAGGCCGAGCTACGCTCAGCTGTTCAGTGACGGCGAAGGGAAGCCTCGAAAACTGCGACGTGCAGTCCGAGGAACCTGCGGACCAAGACTTTGGGTCGGCGGCCCTGCGGTTGAGCAAGCTCTTCCGTATGCGTCCGAAGACCCAGGACGGCGCGCCCGTCGAAGGCGGCACTGTGCGGATTCCGATCCGCTTCGTGCTTCCGAAGGGCTAACGGCTTCCGAGCCGATAGCGTCGACCACAAGAATGAGCCCCGGCGGTGCGAACCTCCGGGGCTTTTTCGTGCGCGGTGATTTTTCTTGGAAAGATCACTTGGTCGCAGTCAGCAGCGCTTGATTGGTCCGCCGACCGCGACTAGAAGAACGCCTCGCGATGAGCCGCCTTAGCTCAGCTGGTTAGAGCGCTAGATTGTGGATCTAGAGGTCCTCGGTTCGAAACCGAGAGGTGGTACCATCGCGAGTAGCCCCGTTTCCGGGGCCCCCGACTTTCCTACATGCTTAGGTTCAACAGCGCGGGGTCGCCGCCCTGGGCGGTGATGTTCACGCTGACCGCGCGTTCGATCGCATAGCGTGACAGGGCGTTGGGTCCGCCGGCCTTTGGCCCGGTGCCCGAGAGGCCTTCTCCGCCGAAGGGCTGGACGCCGACAACCGCGCCGATGATCGAGCGGTTCACATAGACATTGCCAGCTGGAACCAAGCCGCGGACTTCCGTGGCGAAGGCGTCGATGCGCGAATGCACCCCCAGGGTCAGGCCGTAGCCGAGCGCGGCCAACTGCCCGGCGACCTTGGCCAGATCGGCGGGTTCGTAGCGCACTACGTGCAGGATCGGGCCGAAGACCTCGCGCTCCAGGAAGTCGGCGGCCGGGATTTCGGCCAGCACCGGGCCAAAGAAGGTCCCGCCCTTGGGAGCTTCCAACTGGTGCAGAACCTTCGCCTCGGTTTTGAGGCGGGCCAGGTGGCGGGAAAGCGCGCCGTGGGCTTCCTCGTCGATCACCGGCCCGACGTCGGTGGCTGGGTCGGCCGGATCGCCGATGACCAAGGCGTCCATCGCGCCCATGAGGCACTCGATGAGCATGTCGGCGGTGTCGGTGGGCAGGAAAAGGATCCGCAGCGCCGAGCAGCGCTGACCCGCTGAGCCGAAGGCCGAGAGGACGACGTCGTCGACAACCTGTTCCTTCAGCGCCGTGGTGTCCACGAACATGCCGTTCAGGCCGCCGGTCTCTGCGACGAACGGGATGATCGGGCCCGGGCGAGCGGCCAAGGTCTGGTTGATTCTGCGCGCGGTGTCCGTTCCGCCGGTGAAGGCGACGCCGTCGCAGCCGGGATGAGCGGTCAAGGCCGCGCCGACGCTCTCGCCGCGTCCGGGCGTGAGGGCGAGGAGGGCGGGGGGGAGACCGGCCTCGTGGAACAGGGCGACAGCCTCGGCGGCGATCAGCGGCGTCTGCTCGGCAGGCTTGGCCACCACGGCGTTGCCGGCCGCGAGGGCCGCGGCGATCTGGCCCGTGAAGATCGCCAACGGGAAGTTCCAAGGGCTGATGCAGACGAACACGCCGCGGCCGTGCAGTTCCAGGCTGTTGGTCTCGCCGACCGGACCCTTGAGGATCTCGGCGGCGCCGAACTTGGTCTGGGTCAGGTGAGCGTAGTAGCGGCAGAAGTCGACGGCCTCGCGGACCTCGGCGACGCCGTCGGCCAGGGTCTTGCCGGCCTCGCGGGCGCAGATGGCGATCAGTCGCTCGGCGTTGGCCTCCAGGGCCGCGCCCATGGCGCGAAGCACCTCGGCGCGGCGGAAACCGCCGATGGCGTTCCAGGCCGGTTGCGCCGCCCGTGCCGCGGCGAAGGCCGCGTCGATATCGGCGTTGGAGGCTTCAACGACGTGACCGACCACGCTCCCTCGCTCCGATGGGCTTTGCACTTCAGCTAGCTCGGCGCCCTTACGCAGGACGCCGCTGATCAAGGGGCCGGAGGCCAGGGGCTGCAGGGCGCGCGCCGCATGGTGCAGGCGCGCGGCCTCGTCAGGAACCGAGAGATCGACGCCCAGCGAATTCTTGCGCTCGGCCCCGTAGATGTCGGCCGGGCGCGGGATCTTCGGGTGGGGGCCGACGCCGGCCTTTTCGACGGCGGTGATCGGGTCGACCACCACGTCCTCGGCCGGGACGCGCTCGTCCAGCAGCGCGTGGACGAAGGAGGTGTTGGCGCCGTTCTCGAGCAGGCGGCGCACCAGATAGGGCAGCAGGTCCTCATGGCCGCCGACAGGGGCGTAGGTCCGCACCACGGCGCCGGCCCGCAGGTCGTCGGCGGCGCGATAGAGCGCCTCGCCCATGCCGTGCAGACGTTGGAACTCGATCTTGACGCCGGCTTGCTTGGCCATGGCGTGGACCGCCGCCAGGGTGTGGGCGTTGTGGGTCGCGAACTGCGCATAGATCGCGGGGCTGGCGGCGATCAGTTCGCGTGCGCAGACGAGGTAGGAGAGGTCGGTCGCGGCCTTGGTGGTGAACACCGGATAGTCGGGGCGGCCATTCACCTGGGCGCGCTTGATCTCGGAGTCCCAATAGGCGCCCTTCACCAGCCGGACCATCAGCCGGCGGCCGCTGCCTCTGGCGATCTCGGCGACGCGGGCCACGGCGAGAACGCCGCGCTTCTGGTAGGCTTGGACCGCGAGGCCCAGTCCCTTCCAGTCGCCCAGCTCGGCCTCGCGCGCCAAGCGGTCCAACAGCTTGAGCGAGAGGGTCAGCCGATCGGCTTCCTCGGCGTCGATGGTGAAATTGATGTCGTGGCGCGCGGCGATCAGCGCCAGGCGTTTCATGCGTGGATAGAGCTCGGTCCAGACCCGCGCCTCGTGCGTCGCCTCATAGCGCGGGCAGAGCGCCGACAGCTTCACCGAAACCCCATGCCCGGCCTCCGGACCTGCGCCCTTGGAGCCCTTGCCCACCGCTTCCAGCGCGTCGGCGTAGGACTGTTCATAGCGGGCGGCGTCGGCCGCCGTCCGGGCGCCTTCGCCCAGCATGTCGAACGAGCAGACCTGGCCCTCCTTGGCGGCACGCTTCAGCGCGCTCGCGATGGTGCGGCCAAGGACGAACTGCTCGCCCATGATGCCGATCGCCTGGGCGACAGCCTTGCGCACGACCGGTTCGCCGATCCGTTCGACCAGGCCGCGCAGGAAGCCGGGCGGGTCGCTGCGAGCCTGGTCGTCGACCTCGACCAGCTTGCCGGTCAGCATCAGGCCCCAGGTCGAGGCGTTGACGAACAGACTGTCGGATTGGCCAAGGTGGCTGGCCCAATCGGCGCCGCCGATCTTCTCGGCGATCAATCGGTCGCGGGTGTCTTCGTCGGGCGTGCGCAGCAGAGCTTCGGCCAGGCACATCAGGGCCAGGCCTTCGCGGGTGCTGAGGCTGAACTCCTGCAGGAAGCTCTCGACCACGCCTTGCCGTTTGGCCGATCTGCGGGCGGTCCGCACCAGATCGACGGCCTGGGCGCGCACGGCGGCGCGCTGATCGGCCGACAGCGGGCGCGCCGCCAGCAGGGCGGTCACGGCCTCCGTCTCGTCCCGATACTTTGCGGAGAGGTCGTCTAGAGCGGTCCAGGAGGTCATGGCTTGGGCCTTGAAGGATTTGAGTTTCTATCGTCCGGCGTAACTCTTACGATTGCGGATGTCCTGCGGACCTATGCGCCATGGGCCGTACAGATGGATGCGAAAGGGAGAAGATGCCGGAGGCTGTGCAGCTGGATGACACTGACCGCCGATTGCTGCGGGTGCTGCAGCGGGATGGGCGGATCAGCAACCTGGATCTCGCCACCCAGTGCCACATCTCGCCCTCGGCCTGTTCAGACCGGGTGCGGCGTCTGCGCGAGCGGGGCGTGATCAAGGGTTTCGCCGCGATCCTCGATCCGAAAGCCATCGACCGCGCCCTCCTGATCTTCGTGGAAGTTCAGCTTGATCGCACGACGGGCGACACCTTCACAGAGTTCGCCCAGGCCGCGCAGCGTACGCCGGAAATCCTCGAATGCCACATGGTGGCGGGCGGCTTCGACTACCTGATCAAGGCGCGGGTCAGCGACATGGAGGCCTATCGCGGCTTCCTGGGCGAGGTCTTGGTCGGCATGCCCGGCGTCCGTGAGACGCGGACCTATGCGGTGCTGGAAGAGGTCAAGTCCGTGACCGAGTTGCCGGTCTGATCAGTAGCCGGCCTGTGGCGAGACCAGTCCCTCGATCGGCTCGCCGCGACGGAAGCGGGCGATATTGGCGGCGATCCGCGCTGAGGCGCTGACAGGGTCGGTGGCCGCCGCCACATGCGGCGTGATCGTGATCGCGGGATGAGGCCAGAAGGCATGATCGGCGGGCAGGGGCTCGGTCTCGAAGACGTCCAGCACGGCGTGTGAGATCTGGCCGCTCGCCAGCGCGGCCAGCAGGTCGGCCTGCACCAGATGGCCGCCGCGCCCGACATTGATCACGCTGGCGCCGAGTTTCATGCGACCGAAGGTGTCGCGGCCAAGGACGCCTCGGGTCTGGGCGGTCAGCGGCAGCAGGTTGACCACGATGTCGCTGCTCGCCAGCAGGTCATCAAGGTCGCCATGGCTGCGGCTCCAGGCGCAGACCCTGAAGCCAAGTTTCTCCAGCAGCGCCGCGCTGGCCCGCGCCATCTCTCCAAAGCCCAGCAGGCCGACCTGACGTTCGGCCGCCGGGGGCTGGGGCAACGGGTTCCAGACGCCCTGCGCCTGCTGGTCGCGATAGGCCGGGGCTTGGCGGTGTAGAGCCAGCACATGGGCGGCGATGGCCTCGGCCATCTGCGTGGCGAGGCCCGGATCGATCAGCCGGGCGAGGGGCAGATGAACGGGCAGGGCGGGATCGCCTAGCAGGCCATCGACCCCGGCCCAGGCCGACTGGATGAACCGCAGGCCAGGCATTGTCGCCAGCTGGCCCGGCGCGGGATTGGCCACGACTGCGATGTCCGCGTCGTTCGCCAACCCAGCCACGATACGCTCCTCTGGAAGCGCGGCGCGCAGGGCTTCCAGCCACTGATCGGTAGCGTTGGCGGGCAAGCGGGCGAGAAAGGCGATGGTCATGGGGTTTCAGATAGCATTCACGGTCGGCCTTGCGCGCGCCCCGATTTCGGCGTGACCTCGCGCGATGAAGCTCAATCCCGAAGACACCGTGATCCTGGATCGACTGGCGGGCGAAGAGGCCGAAATCCTTGGCCGCGCCGTCGACTGGTGCGCCATCCCGTCTGGCAGCCGTAACCTCGCGGGTCTCGAATCTCAACGCGCCGTGCTTGTAGACGTGCTGCGCGAACTGCCGGGAAAGGTCGAAAGCCTAGCCCTGGCCGACAGCCATGAGGTCGCCGCCGACGGCGAATTGCGAGCCCAGCACCACACGCCGGCCCTGCGCCTGACGGTTCGGCCCGACGCGGCGGTGCAGGTGATCCTGACCGGCCACTACGACACCGTCTATCCGGCTGAGAGCAGCTTCACTCGCGTGGTCCCGCGCGGTGACGGCGCCCTGAACGGACCGGGGATCGCCGACATGAAGGGCGGGATCAGCGTCATGCTCGCCGCCCTGCGGGCCATTGAGGCCCATCCCGCCAAGGCCGATCTCGGCTACCGCGTCCTGCTCTCGCCGGACGAGGAGATCGGGTCGCTGGCCTCAGGGCCGTTGCTCGCCGAACTGGCCGGGCAGGGCCATGTCGGCCTGACCTATGAACCGGCCATGGCCGGCGGAGCCCTGGCCGCTGAACGCAAGGGCTCAGGCAATTTCCACGTGGTGGTGCGGGGCCGGGCGGCGCATGCCGGCCGCGACTTCGCCAAGGGCCGTAACGCGATCGCCGCGGCCGCCGACCTCGCCGTGCGGCTCGCGGCCGCCAACGGCCAGCGCGACGGCGTGACCCTGAACGTCGCGCGGATCGACGGCGGCGGACCGCTGAACATGGTGCCCGACCTGGCCGTGGTCCGGTTCAACATCCGACTGCCGGATGCGGCGGCGGGCGAATGGGCGCTGGCCTTCGTGAAGCAGGCCGTGGCGGCGACGCAGGTGGACGGGATCGAGGCCGAATTGCACGGCGGCTTCACCCGCCCGGCCAAGCCGTTCACACCGGCGCAGCAGACCTTGTTCGGAGCGGTGAAGCAGGCCGGCGCCCTGCTGGGCCAGGAGATCACCTGGGCCTCGTCGGGCGGAGTCTGCGAGGGCAACAACCTCTTCGCGGCCGGGCTGCCGAACGTCGACACCCTGGGCGTTCGCGGCGGCGACATCCACAGCGAGGCCGAACACGCCTGGCCGGGGAGTTTCGTGGAGCGTGCTCAGCTCTCGGCCCTGATCCTGGCCAAGCTCGCCACCGGCGAGATCCCCGCCGCGAAGATCAAGGCGGCGATGGGTTAGATGCTCCCCCTCTGGGGGAGCTCCCGGCCTTTTGGCCGGGTGAGGGGGACTTTGACTCCTGCCGC
>NZ_LMHT01000032.1:36705-122985 GCF_001429025.1 Phenylobacterium sp. Root700
CGGTCGTCACCGGGGTGCCGCGATACGGTTTGGCGTCCTTCATCAGGATGTGGGACGCGATCTTGTCGACGCCCAAACCCTCCTGCAGCAGGCGGTCGGCCAGGGCGCCCCAGGCGCGGACGTCGGGCGTCACCACCTTGATCAGGTAGTCGAAGGGGCCGGAGACCTGGGCGGCCTCGACGACCTCCGGGATCTCCGACAGCACCGCCTCGAAGGCCGCCAGGTCGGCGGGGCGATGGCTCTTCAGCGTCACCTCGCCATAGATGGTGACGGTCGGGCGGATGCGTTCGATGTCGAGCCGCGCGTGGTAGCCCTGGATCAGGCCGTCGGCTTCCAGGCGTCTCACCCGGGCCAGGCAGGCGCTGGGCGACAGTGCGACCCGCTCGGCCAAGGCCTGGTTCGTGATGCGGCCGTCGACCTGCAGAATTGCCAGGATTTTCAGGTCCATTCGGTCCAGTGCAGAATATCCGTCCAAGGTCTCGTCCCGCCGCAGTTTATGCGGTGAAGGTCACAGTCTTCCGCCGCCTCTTTGGCGAAATCCCTAGCACAATAAGCTTCTAAGGCTTCGATCATTCTGCGGAGGATGTCATGATCGCCATCGGCGTCGTCGTCCGCCCTGCCGGACCCCAAGACCTGGAAGCTTTGCACGCGCTGGCGCTCACCGCTGGCCTGGGCATGACCAATCTGCCGCCTTGCCGCGAACGCTTGACCGCCTTGCTGGCCGCCAGCGCCGCGGCCCTGGCCGGCGTGCGCAAGGCCGGCAGCCAAATCCTGCTGGTCATGGAGGCCGCCGGCGAGGTGGTCGGCACCGGCTGCATCTTCCCCAGCGTCGGCGGCGACTGGCCGTTCTATTCCTACCGGATCGGGCGGCTGCGCCAGACCTCCCAGGCGCTCGGCAAGGTCGCCGAGAACACCATCCTCACCCCCGTGAACGACTATGACGGCTCGGCCGAGGTCGGGGGCCTGTTCGTGCGGCCGGGGCTGCGCGGCATGGCCGGCGGGCGGCTGATGGCGCGTAGCCGCTACCTGTTCATGGCTGAGCATCGCGACTGGTTCGGCGACCGCGTGGTGTCGGAGCTGCGCGGCTATCAGGATGTCGACGGCCGCTCGCCGTTCTGGGAGGCCGTGGGCCGCAAGTTCTACGGCCTGGAGTTCAAGGAAGCTGACCGCATCAGCGTCGGCGAGGGCAAGCAGGTGATCGCTGACCTTGGTCCGAAATACCCGATCTACCTGAACCTGCTGCCGACCGACGCGGCCCTGGCGGTGGGGCAATATCATCCGGACGGCGCGCGGGCGCATGCCTTGCTGACCGAGGAAGGCTTCCGGTTCGAGGGCTGCATCGACATCTTCGACGCCGGCCCGACCATGGTCGCCGACATCGACAGCCTCAAGGCCGTCCGCGACAGCCGGGTCTCGACCGTCACCGCCATCGGTCCCTGCGGGGATGGCCCGGAGGTCCTGGCCTGCACCGGCGCGGTGCAGAGCTTCCGCGCCTCGCGCGGTCAGGTCTGGTGGAACGACGATGAGTTCCGGGTGAGCCCCGAACTGGCCCACGCCCTGATGCTGCAGATCGGAGACCGCGTCCGTCATGTCGAATTCTGAAGTCGTCTCGACCGATCCCTGCACGAACGAGGTGGTGTGGCGCGGCCCGGCGACGTCGGCGTCCGAGTTGGACGCCGTCATGGCGCGCGCGCGCCAGGGGTTTGCGGCCTGGTCGGCCCTGTCGCTGGAGGAGCGCCACCGGATCGCCCGCACCTTCGCCGATCTGGCCAAGGCGCGGCGCGAAACCATCGCCAGGCTGATCAGCCGCGAAACCGGCAAGCCGTTCTGGGAGACCTTGACCGAGGCCGACACCGTCGCCGGCAAGGTCGAGGTGTCGATCCGCGCCCAGGCCGAACGGGCGGGGGAGCGGGTGGGCGAGGCGGCCGGCGCGCGGGCGCGGCTGGCCCACCGCCCGCACGGCGCCGTCGCGGTGATCGGGCCGTTCAATTTCCCCATGCATCTGCCGAACGGTCACATCGCGCCGGCCCTGCTGGCCGGCAATGCGGTGATCTTCAAGCCCAGCGAGAAGACCCCGGCCAGCGGCCTGTATCTGGCTGAGCTTTGGCGCGAGGCCGGCGTGCCGGACAACGTGCTGCAGGTGGTGATCGGCGCCGCTGAGATCGCCCAGGCCCTGGTCGTGCATCCCGAAACCGACGGCGTCTTCTTCACCGGCGGGGNATTGGGCGGCAACAATCCGCTGATCGCCTGGGACGTCGCCGACGCCGAGAGCGCCGCCCACCTGATCGTGCAGTCGGCCTATGTGTCGGCTGGCCAGAGGTGTTCCTGCGCGCGGCGGCTGATCGTGCCGGCTGGCGCGGCGGGCGACCAGATCATCGATGCGCTCGCCGCCCTGATCGACCGCATCAAGGTCGGCGCGCCGTTCGACGAGCCGCAGCCGTTCATGGGGCCGGTGATCGATCTGTCGAGCGCGGCCGGATTGTTGAAGGCCCAGGCTCGCCTGGGTGGACGAGCGATCCGTGAGATGCAACCGCTCAGCCCCGACCGGCCCTATCTGACGCCGGGCCTGGTCGATGTGACCGGGGTCGAGGTGGTCGACAGCGAGAACTTCGGGCCGTTGTTGCAAGTGATCCGGGCGGGCGACTGGGAGAGCGCCGTCACGGCGGCCAACGCCACGCGGTTTGGCCTGGCCGCGGGCCTGCTGTCGGATGACGAGGCGCTCTATCACCGCTTCTGGACCCAGGTCCGGGCCGGGATCGTCAATTGGAACCGGCCGACGACGGGGGCCGCGGGCACCGCGCCGTTCGGCGGGCCGGGCCTGTCGGGCAACCATCGCCCCAGCGCCTACTACGCGGCCGACTATTGCGCCTATCCGGTCGCGAGCCTGGAGGCTGACAGCGCCAGCTTCCGCATCGCCACGGGCTTGGCGGGATGAGCGCGATCGAGGTCAATTTCGACGGCCTGCCGGGACCGACCCACAATTACGCCGGCCTGTCGGTCGGCAATGTCGCGTCGCAATCCAATCTGGGCGAGGTCTCCTATCCCCGCGCGGCGGCCCTGCAAGGGTTGGCGAAGATGCGAGCGGTGATGGAGCTGGGCCTGGTCCAGGGCTTCCTGCCGCCGCCGCTGCGCCCCGCCGCCGCCGCCCTGCGGCCGTTCGGTTTCAAGGGGAGCGACGACGAGGTGCTGGCCGCCGCCGCATCGGAGGATCTGGGCCTGTTCCGCGCGGCCTGCTCGGCCTCGAGCATGTGGCGGGCCAACGCCGCCACGGTTCTAGCGGCTCCCGACACCGCCGACGGCCGCGTGCATCTGGTGAGCGCCAATCTCGCCGGCATGCTGCACCGAAGCTTCGAGGCCGACGAAACCTTCGAACTCCTGCGCCGGGTGTTTCCCGACACTGACCGGTTCTGCGTCCATGGTCCGCTGCCCAGCGCTCGCCACTTCGGCGACGAGGGCGCGGCCAACCATATGCGGCTGGCGGCCAGCCACGGCGCGCCGGGGCTCAACATCTTCGCCCATGGCGAACTTCGGGGCGGCGCCTATCCTGAACGCCAGAGCCGCCGGGCGAGCGAGGCTGTCGCCCGCCTTGCTGGGCTCGACGGCGACCGTACGCTCTACGCCCTACAGAACGAGGCGGCGGTCCAGGCCGGCGCCTTTCACAACGATGTGGTGGCGGTGGCCAACGCCAATGTGCTGCTGGCTCACCCCGAGGCCTTCGCCGATCCGGCCCGGCTCTATGGCGCTCTGCGCGAGCGGCTGCCGAACCTGCACATCGTCGAGACCTTCGGGGTCAGTCTGGCTGACGCGGTCTCGTCCTATCTGTTCAATTCCCAGCTGGTGACCCTGCCGGATGGCCACATGGCGCTGATCCTGCCGTCGGACGTCAAGGACAGCGCCGTGGCCTGGAAGGCCGTGGAGACCGTGCTCGCCGCCGACAATCCGATCAGCGAGGCCGTGGTGGTCGATGTCCGCGAGAGCATGCGCAACGGCGGCGGCCCAGCTTGCCTGCGGCTGCGCGTGCCGGTCGATGGTCCGGCCAGGGCGGGGATCGACCCGCGCTTCCTGCTGACGCCAGAGCGCTGGCAGGCGTTGTCAGCTGTGGTCGAGGCCCATTGGCCGGAGCGTATCTCCCCTGACGATCTCGTTGATCCGCAGCTGTGGGCCCAGGCCCGGGCCGCTCATGCGGCGCTTGAGGCGGTGATCGCGGACTAGCCCCCCTCCGTCGCGCTTCGCGCGCCACCTCCCCCAGCGGGCAGGGGTATTGCATATGGAACGCGCCTATGGCGGGCGCTCGTCAGATAGAGTCAGTCTATGGGAAACAGGCTCTGTCAGCCGCTAAGCCCTGCCAAAGTCGCGTTTTGCGGTAAACGCGAGCGGCGATCACGATCCGTTCTTCCATATGCGATTGCCCTGCCCAGCGGGGGAGGATCTGGGGACTAGATGCTCCCCCGCTGGGGGAGCTGTCGGCGAAGCTGACTGAGGGGGCTCTACGCCACCAACGTCAAACTGGTCACCGCCGCGAGGACGGCGATGACAGCGGTCGCCGCGGCGAGGGTCCAGGCGAGCCTCGGCTCGATCCGCAGCAGGTCGCGCGGAGCGACCTGGGCCGAGATGGCGCAGACGCCGCCCAGCAACAGGATCTGCGAGGCGGTGGCCAGGGCCGGCAGCAGCGTCTCGGGGATCAGGCCAAGGCTGCGGAGCAGCATCAGACCCGCGAACCCCCAGACGAACAGGGGCGGGGCGGGGAACCGCCGGGAGCCGGCCGAGCCGCCGCGCATGGTCAAGGCGATGGTGACGATCACCGGGCCGAGCCAGAGGATGCGCGAGAGCTTGGCGAGCGCGGCGGAGGCCTCCGTCACCGGTGAGACCGAGGATCCGGCCGCCACCACCTGGGCCACGTCATGGATCGACAGCCCCAGGAACACGCCGATCTGGCGAGGGCTGAAGCCCAGCGCCGTGGCCAGGACCGGGTAGGCGACCATGGCGATGGTCGAGAGCAGGTTCACGCCCACCACGACCAGCGCCGTGGTGCGGCGGCTGTTGTCGGTCTCGGGCAGGGCGCTAGCCGCGGCCATCGCGGCCGACGCCCCGCAGATCGAGACCGCGCTGGCGGCGATCAGGGCCTCGACCAGCGGCAGGCCGGCCAGGGTTCCGATCAGCGTGCCGGCCCCCAGGCTGGCCATCACCACGCCGCCGCTGGCGAGCGCCACGGGCAGGCCAAGTGCGGCCAGTTCGGCCCAGGCGATCTGGGCTCCCAGCAGGGCGACGCCGATCTTGAGGCCAGGCTTGGCCCATAGGACGAGGCCCGGCGCCATCTGGCCCGACAGTCCGGCCAAGCCGAGCCCCATGCCGGCCACGGCTGCCAGCACCGGCGCGGGGAAGCCGGTGGAGCGGCCGATCGCCCAGGCGCAGACCGCCAGCACGCCGACGATCATGGCGCTTCGTGCTGGGTGGTGACGGGTGTCGGCGCCCGCCAGGGCCGGCGTCAGGCTCACGCCTGGAGCGCCGTTGGGGCCTGGGTCGGGGGGCTTTCAGTGCGAAGCCGCGCGTTCATGCGGGTGTGGAGCCGCTTGATGCAGTCGCTGGCGGTCTTCTCGAACCAGAAGGGGAAGATCGCGTGGACGATGCAGGCCAGGCCGGCGACGATCATCGTCACGCCGAAGCTGGTCGCATGACCCATGTGCTGGGAATAGCTCTCGCCCACGGCGGTCGGGTGCCGGATGAATGCGTCGAGCATATGCCTCTCCTGTAGATCGCTTGAACCCCAGGATGGCCCGCTTGGTCGAGAAAGACGTTGTCGATCTCGTCGTGTTCGGATCAATATTGCGAACATATTTCTCGATTTCCGGCGAATGAAATGACGAATGTTCTCCTCGACCCGACCGATCGGCGAATCCTGCGCGAGCTCCAGGCCGACGCCACCATCCCGGTCGCCGAGCTGGCTGAGCGGGTCGGGTTGTCGCAAACGCCGTGCTGGAAGCGGGTCAAGCGGCTGACCGACGAGGGGGTCATCGAGCGCAAGGTGGCGCTGCTGGCCCGCGAGAAATTGGATCTGGGGCTGGTGGTCTTCGTCTCCGTCCGTACCAGCCGCCACGACGAGGCCTGGATCGCTGACTTCGCCAAGGGCGCGGCCGCGCTGCCCGAAGTCGTGGAGTTCTATCGGCTGGCGGGCGAGACCGATTACCTGTTGAAGGTGGTGGTTTCCGACATCTCCGCCTACGACCGTTTCTACAAACGCCTGATCGCCACGGCTCCGCTGAACGACGTCTCCTCCGCCTTCGCGATGGAGCAGATCAAGTTCACCACGGCCCTCCCGCTTTGAGACCCGATGAACCTCTACGACCTGCTCTCATCACGCTTTCCGGCCGACCGCTCCAAGCCGGCCTTCCTGCTCTCCGACGGGAGCGCCGTCTCCTATGGTGAGCTTGAGGACGACGTCGCGCGCACCGCCAGCCTGTTGGTCGAGTACGAGGTCGAGCCGGGCGACCGGGTGGCGCTGCAATCGGAGAAGAGCGTCGCGGCGGTGGCGGTCTATCTGGCGACCCTGAAGGTCGGCGCGGTCTTCCTGCCGCTCAACACCGCCTATACCGAGGCCGAGGTCGACTACTTCCTCGAGGACGCCGAGCCGGTGCTGTTCGTAGAGGACGCGCAGGCCCTGGTCGCCGATGCGAGAACCCGGCCGCCACTGGTCGAAACCCTGGCCATGGACGACGACGACCTGGCCTCGATCATCTACACCTCGGGCACGACCGGGCGGTCCAAGGGGGCGATGCTCAGCCACGGGAACCTGGCCGCCAACGCCCAGGCCCTGCACCAGATCTGGGGCTTCACGTCAGACGACGTGCTGCTGCACGCCCTGCCGATCTTCCACGTCCACGGGCTGTTCGTCGGCCTCCATTGCGCCTTCCTGTCGGGCGCGCCGATGGTCTGGCTGCCCAAGTTCGACGACGCCCAGGTGCTGGACGGGCTTTCCAAGGCCACGGTGATGATGGGGGTGCCGACTTTCTACACGCGCCTGCTGGCCAACCCTGGCTTCACACAGGAACGCGCTAGCCACATGCGGCTGTTCATCTCCGGCTCGGCGCCGCTGCTGGAATCGACCTTCGCCGAGTTCGAGGCGCGGACCGGCAAGCGCATCCTTGAGCGCTACGGGATGAGCGAGGCGGTGATCATCACCTCCAATCCGCTGGACGGCGAACGGATCGCCGGCAGCGTCGGCTATCCCTTGCCGGGCGTGGATCTGCGCGTCGCCGGCGGCGAGACCGGGACCATCGAGATCAAGGGGCCGAGCGTCTTCGCCGCCTATTGGCGAATGCCGGAGAAGACCACGGAGGAGTTCACCGCCGACGGCTACTTCATCACCGGCGATGTGGGCCGCCAGGACCCCGACGGCCGGGTGTGGATCTCCGGCCGCGCCAAGGACCTGATCATCTCCGGCGGCTTCAATGTCTATCCCAAGGAGATCGAGTTGATCTTCGACGAACTGCCGGGCGTCAGCGAAAGCGCCGTGATCGGCGTGCCGCACCCGGACTTCGGCGAGGCGGTGGTGGCGGTGGTGATCGGCCAGGGCGACGAGGCGGCGATGATCGCCCAGGCGCGCACTCAGCTGGCGGCCTTCAAGGCGCCCAAGCGGGTGTTCTTCGTCGACGAACTGCCGCGCAACGCCATGGGCAAGGTGCAGAAGAACCTGCTGCGCGAACGCTATGCGGAGACCTTCGCCTGACATGCGCCTGATCGACCGCGAAGAGGTGGCCCGCCGGCTCACCTACGACATGGCCATCCCGATCGTGCGCGAGGCGATGATCGCGCTGTCGGCCGGGACGACGCGCCAGCATCTGCGCTCGATCATCCCGCTGGCCCAGGGCCGGATGTTCGGGATCATGCCCGGCGCGCTGGGCGAAACCGCCCCCTTCGGCGCCAAGCTGATCAGCGTCTTCCCCGACAATTTCGCCAAGGGCGTCCAGTCGCACCAGGGCGTGATCGTGCTGTTTGACCCGCAGACCGGCGCGCCGGTCTGCGTGGTCCATGCGGGCGAGGTCACGGCCATCCGCACCGCAGCGGCCAGCGCCGTCGCGACGCACGCGCTCGCTCGCCCCGAGGCCTCGCGCCTGGCTCTGCTGGGCTATGGCGAGCAGGCGATGACCCATGCGCGCGCCATCGCCAAGGTCCGCAAACTGTCGGCGATCTCGGTCTGGGGCCGCGACGCCGCGCGGAGCCAGGCCTTCGCCCGCAAGCTCGACACCGAGATCGGCGTGCCGGTCGTCACCCATGCCGAGGTCGAGCCGGCGGTCGGTGACGCCGACATCATCTGCACCCTGACCCCCGCCGCCGAACCGATCCTCAAGGGGGCCTGGGTCGCGCCGGGCGCGCACCTCAATCTGGTGGGTTCCAGCTATGCCGGGCCGGTGGAGGTGGACAATGACCTGGTGATCGCAAGCCGCTTCATCGCCGACAGCCGCGAGGGCGTGCTGCGCCAGGGGGCCGAATTCCTGCGCGCCAAGGAAGCTGGGCTGATCGGCGACGACCATATCGTCGCCGAGATCGGCGAAGTGCTGTCGGGCAAGATCGAAGGGCGCCGGTCGGCTGAGGAGATCACCGCCTACAAATCACTCGGCCACGTGGTGCAGGATCTGGCCACCGCCTGGGCGCTCCATGTCGATCACGAGGCCAGTCCTCAGGGCTGATATCGGCTGGGGGCGACGCCGAGCAGGCGCTTGAACATGGTGGCGAAGGCCGCCGGGCTTTCGTAGCCGAGATCGAGAGCGATGGCGGTCACCTGATCGCCGGCCGCCAGCCGGGGCAGGGCCACCAGCACGCAGGCCTGTTGCCGCCATTCGGCGAAGCTCATGCCGGTCTCGCGCCGGAACAACCGGGTGAAGGCGCGCCTGCCCATGCCGAGCGCGTCGCTCCAGCCGTCGATGGTGTCGTGCGGGCTAGGTTGTTCCAGAAAGGCGTGGCACCTGGCGACCAGGGTCGGCGTCATGGGGAAGGGAACGGCCAGCGGGATCACCGGCGCCCGTTCCAGCTCGGTGATCAGCAGCGACATGACCTGGCCGTCGCGCCCATCCAGGTCGTACTCCCGCTCGATGTCGCAGGCCTCGACCAGCAGGCTGCGCAGCAGCGGCGACACCCCGATCACCCGGCTACGGTCGCCGAGCGCCGCGCAGGTTCCAGGGTCGATCAGTACGCTGCGGGTGCTGACCGCCCCGACCATCTTCACCGAATGCGGTACGCCGGCCGGGGTCCAGACGGCGCGCTCGGGCGGGGCCACCCAGGCGCCATGCGGCGTCGACAGCGCGACCACCCCCTTGGCGGCGTAAAGCAGCTGGCCGCGCCGGTGCGAATGCCACTCCAACTCATGCGACGGCGGATAGTCGTTGCCTATGGCGACGATGGGCCGGGGGATGTCCTCATAGTCATTCGGATCGATCCAGGTGGTCATTGTCCCACTCGCGAAACTGAACGACCCATATAGGAATGCGGGCGACCGGCGAAAAGCCTATGCGAGGCCTATCAGTTTGGAGCCTCAGATGAGCGAGCAGATCATTTCCGTGAAACCAGCGACGCAGCCTGTGGCCGGGACCGCCTTCGGCGTCATCCTGGCGATCAGCTTCTGCCACCTGCTCAACGACATGATGCAGTCGCTGCTTCCGGCCATCTATCCGAACCTCAAGGTCGAGTTCGGCTTGACCTTCGGGCAGATCGGGGTGGTCACGCTCGCCTACCAACTCACCGCCTCGATCCTGCAGCCGATGATCGGCCTCTATGCCGACAAGCGGCCGACGCCGATGGCGCTGCCAGCCGGGACGCTGTTCTCGCTGGCCGGGCTGGCGGTGCTGTCGGTGGCGCACTCCTATCCGATGCTGCTGGCCGGGGCCTGCCTGCTGGGCATGGGCTCTTCGGTCTTCCATCCGGAATCCTCCCGCGTCGCGCGGATGGCGGCGGGCGGCCGGTTCGGCCTGGCCCAGTCGCTGTTCCAGGTCGGCGGCAACGCCGGTTCGGCGCTAGGTCCGCTGGCCGCCGCGGTGGTCGTTGTGCGGTGGGGGCAGTCCAGCCTGGCCTTCTTCGCCCTGCTGGCTCTGCTGTCGGGCGGGATTCTGTGGAACGTGGCCAACTGGTATCGCACCCACGGCCTGACGCGCCTGCAAGCCGCCGCCAAGCACGCCGCGGCCGCGGCTCCGCCGACCCGGCAGGCGGTGATCGGCATCGGCATCCTGCTGGCGCTGATCTTCTCGAAATATGTCTATCTGGCCAGCCTGACCAACTACCTGACCTTCTACATGATCGACCGGTTCGGAGCCTCGGTTCAGGCCGCGCAGTTCCACCTGTTCGCCTTCCTGGGCGCGGTGGCGGTCGGCACCGTGGCCGGCGGTCCGCTGGGCGACCGCTTCGGGCGCAAGTACGTGATCTGGTTCTCGATCCTGGGCGTGCTGCCGTTCAGCCTGCTGTTGCCGTTCGCCAACGAGTTCTGGACCCTGCCGCTGACGGTGGTGATCGGGCTGATCCTGGCCTCGGCTTTCCCGGCCATCGTGGTCTACGCCCAGGAACTGGCGCCGGGGAGAGTGGGCATGATCTCGGGTCTGTTCTTTGGCTTCTCGTTCGGCATGGGCGGTATCGGGGCCGCGGTGCTGGGCCTGCTGGCCGACGCCACCAGCATCGAGACGGTCTACCGGGTCTGCGCCTTCCTGCCGGCCATCGGCCTGTTGGCGGGCTTCCTGCCGAAGGTCGAGCAGCATCGCCAACCGCCGCCCACGCCGGGGCTTGAGCCCGAGACCGTGCCCTAGGCGCGCTTCGGCGGCAGCGGGATGAAGCTGGAGGTGCGCTGGATATAGGCCTCGTAGCCTGGCCGCTTGCGGCGCATCCGGCCTTCGATGCTCGGAACCCCGCTCCACCTGGTCAGCAGAAGGGTGACCAAGATGGGGCCGGGGATCGCGGCTATGCCGGCCCAGCCGGTCTCGGCGGCGATCAGGTAGAGGCCCCACCAGACGCAGGCGTCGCCGAAATAGTTCGGGTGCCGGGTGTAGCGCCAGAGGCCGGTGCTGAGCACCTTGCCGGCGTTGGCCGGGTCGGCGCGGAACCTCGCGAGCTGGAAGTCCCCGATGGTCTCGAAACCAATGCCGATCACGGCGACGCCGACGCCGATCCAGGCCAGCGGCCCTAGCGCGCTGGTCGCCGTAACCTGACCGAGTTGCGCCGGCAGGCACACCACGAACTGCACGGGCGCCTGCATGGCGAACACCAGCAACATCGAGGCCTTGGCGAAGCTCCAGCCGCGTTCACTTGCGGCCTTGCCGATCATGACGACGTAACGGCGGTCCGGCCCGTCCTTACGCCAGCGCCACAGGAGGTAGAGGCCGAGCCGCAGGCCCCAGACGGTGCAGAGGAGGGTCAGCGCGCTCGCGTGCGGACCGCGCCCGCCGGTGAAGAGGAACGTTGTCCAGGTGATCGCCACCATGCCCAACGCCCACCAGCTGTCGACGAAGCTGGGATCCTTCAGGCGGATCGAGATCAGCCACAGCACCAGAAAGCAGGCGCCGACGACCGCAGCATTGACGACGAGAATCTGCGTGACGTCCATGAGGGAAGGTTGCCGCCGTTCCGCTAGGGAACGCAATCGGAGCGGCGGCTCCCGACCTTAGGGTTTGTTCTTACGCATTTTCTTCACGCGAACCGGCAGCCACTTCGCTCGAAAATGCTCTAGGCGTCGACCAGGGTCATTCCGCGTTCGTCGTAGCGTTCGCCCTGGACCTTGTCGGCTAGGCCGTCGAGGCTGGCGGTCTCTTCGGCCGTCAGCTTGATGTCGGCCGCCTGGAGGTTGGCTTCGAGGTTGGCCAGCTTGGTGGTGCCGGGGATGGTCACCACGTTCGGCTTGGTGGCCAGCACCCAGGCCAGCGCGATCTGCGAGGGCTGGGCGCCGCGAGCCTTGGCCAGGCGCTCGATCTCTTCGACCAGGTCGATGTTGGCGCCATAGGCCTCGCCCTTGAAGCGCGGGGAGACAACGGCGCGGTAGTCCTGTCCCTCCGGCTTGTGGTCGCGCGTGAAGGCGCCGGTCAGCATGCCGCGGCCCAGCGGCGAGTAGGCGACGACCGTGACCCCGGTGTCCCAGCACAGCGGCAGCACTTCGCGTTCGATGTCGCGGGTGAAGATCGAGTACTCCCACTGCACGGCGGCGATGGGGTGGACAGCCTGGGCCCGGCGCAGGCTGTCGGCGTTGACCTCCGAAAGGCCGATCGCGCCGATCTTGCCTTCCTTCACCAGCTTGGCCATCGCCTCGACGGTCTCCTCGATGGGACGGCCCGGATCCTTGCGGTGGAGGTAGTAGAGATCGACGTGGTCGGTCTTCAGCAGGCGCAGGGACTGTTCGATGGCCCGGCGCATATTGGCTTCCGAGCCGTCGACTCCGCGCACGGTGCGCTCTTTCAGGTCGCCGACCGGACCGAACTTGGTGGCGATGAACGCCTTGTCGCGGCGATCATGGAAGGCCGCGCCCAGCAGTTCTTCGTTGGCGCCGAAGCCATACAGTTCGGCGGTGTCGAAATGGTCGACGCCGCGGTCGAGGGCCGCGTGCAGCAGCTTGACCGCTTCGCCCTGGTCCATCGGCTCGCCATAGGCGATCGACATTCCCATGCAGCCCAGGCCGATGGCGTTCACTTCACGGCCGGTTCGGCCGATTTCCCGACGGATCATGGAGGTCTCCGCAGATTCAGATTGTGGGGGATGTGAGCGCTCACTCACAAGGCGATAAGTAGCTCCCACGCTCAAAAGCGTCAAGGGGAGGGGCTTTGTTCCCGGCGCGATTTTTTGCTTGGCGTTGAACCCGACGTGTGGATTTACGAAACCATGCATCTTTTCCCTGCCGCTCCATCCGACCTGCCTGCTGTCGCCGACATGGTGAACTCCGCCTATCGCGGCGACAGTTCGCGCCAGGGCTGGACCACGGAGGCCGACTATCTGGGTGGTCAGCGCACCGACGCGCAGACCCTGGCGCATGATCTGGCCGCCAACCCCGAGGCCATATTGCTGACGTTGCGGGACGAGGCCGCGGGGCCCTTGCTGGGATGCGCCTGGTTGGAGCCGGCGACTGACGACGCCTGGTACCTGGGCATGCTGACCGTGCGGCCCGATCTGCAGGACCGCAAGCTTGGCCGCACCATGCTGGGCGCCGCTGAGAACCACGCCAAGGAACTGGGCGCAAACCGGATCACCATGACGGTGGTGCAGATCCGCGACACGCTGATCGCCTGGTACGAGCGTCGGGGTTACGTTTCGACTGGCGAAACGCGCCCATTTCCTTATGGCGATCAGCGGTTCGGCGAGCCGATGCGCGACGACCTCAACTTCATCGTGCTTGAGAAGGCGATCTAGCCGCCGACGATCCGGGCTTCGATCAGCGGAACCAGCCAGGCGCCGCGCCGGACGATGCTCATATGCGTCGTGCCAGGCAGCACCGCGAGCTGGGCGTCCGGGATCAGTCTTGCGGCTTCGGCGGCGCGGTCGATCCGCACGAAGTCGTTGTCGCCGATCACCAGCAGGACCGGCGCGGTCAGGGCGGCGATATCCGCGCGCGGCCAGCCGGGCCATTGCGCCAGCATGACGTTGAGCCTGCCGAGGATTTCCTCAAAGGCGTCCGGCTCAGGCGCGCTGCGGCGGAAGCTGTCGGTCCACGCCGCGAATTCGTCGGCGGTCGGCAGCAGGGGGATAAGCTCGGCCGACGGCTCATGGCTGGGATCGCGCTGGAGCTTCACCAGCTCGGGCAGCATGTCGTCGAAGGTGTAGGTCGCCCCGATCGCCGTGATGCTGGCGACCTGGTTGGGATGGCTGATCGCCACGCCGAATGAGACCAGGGCGCCCAGGCTGTGGCCCACGAAGTGAGCGCTGCCGACTTCGAGGTGCGCCAGCACGGCGGAGGCGTCTCGCGCCATCTGCTCCAAGGTGATCGGACCCTGGCGATCGCCGGTGTGGCCGTGACCCTGCATCTCCATGGCGATCACCGGCCGTAGACGGCGCAGCATCGGCAGCAGGTCGTCGGCGAAGGCGGTCTCGATGGTCATCGCCCCGCCGGGCAGCAGCACGAACGGCGGGCGAGCGGAGTCGGGCAGGCCGCCGTGGATCTCGTAATAGACGTCCAGGCCGTCGGTGGTGACGTAACCGCTGCTCGTTTCGCCTTCCATGGCGGGCTCCTTGTCGTGGGTGGCGATCAGAGGACGAACGGCGAGGCCGCTCGCCGACAGGGGGCCCCCAGAAAGGTCAGGCGCGCCAGGAGTCCAGCACGGCCTCGGCCATGGCGTCCAGTTCAGCCTCGCTCCAGCGGCGGCCCTTGAGCTCGCTTTTCAGCATGTAGCCGACCGGAGCGAAGAACAGGTTGGACATCAGGTCGCCGGGCAAGCTCTTGAACAGGCCGCGCTCGACCCCGGCGGCGCGCAGCCGGGTGACCGCGCCGGCGATCGCCTCGTGGGCGGCGCCGCCTTCGCGCTTGGACAGCGCGGATTCTGCGAAGCGTTGGCCGAACATGAAGGCTTCTGAGTCGGCGCGGTAGGTCTCGTAGAGCTTGCGCCACACCCGCTTGACCCGCGCGTCGGGCGCCTCGTCCCCGTGCTCTCCGTCGCTGATCGCTTCGAACACCCCCTGTTTGATCCGGCGATAGACCTCGATCAGCAGGTCGTCCTTGGACGGGAAGTGACGATAGAGCGTGCCCTCGGCCACGCCTGCGGCGCTGGCGATCGCGGCCGTGGTCGCGGCCTCGAAGCCGTCACGGGCGACGATCTCGAGGGCTGCACGCAGCAGCTTGTCCTTGGTTGTGAGGGCCGGGGTGAGCATCTGCTCACAGGTCAGGGGCTGGGCGCGGGATGTCAAGTCTCGGCTTGTGTGGCGCAGCGGCGGAAGGTCGCGCTAGAACATCGCCAACAAGAGATCAGGGAGCCGAACATGGACTTGGGTTTGAAGGGCAAGAAGGCTGTCGTGACCGGCGGCTCGCGGGGCATCGGACGCGCCATCGCCGACCTGCTGGCCGACGAGGGCGCCGACGTCGCGATCTGCGCGCGCAACGCCGAGCAGGTCGCCGCCGCCGTCGAGGCGCTGAAGGCCAAGGGCGTGAACGCCTGGGGCCAGGTGGTCGACATCGCCGACGGTCCGGCCTTGAAGGCCTTCGTGCAGCAGGCCGGCGAGACCCTGGGCGGCATCGACGTCATGGTCTCCAACGCCAGCGCCCTGGTCCAGGGCAATGGCGAGGATGAATGGCAGGCGATGTTCGACATCGACGTCATGGGCGCGGTCCGCACCTTCGAGGCGGCCAAGCCGTTCCTGCTCAAGGCCGGTGAGGCCAACGGCGACGCGGCGTTCCTGATCACCTCGTCGGTCTCGGCCGCTCAGGCCGACAATCCTTCGTCCTACGGCGCCATGAAGGCCGCCCTGATCCACTACGCCAAGGGCGTGGCCCGCGAGAACGCCTCCAAGCACGTGCGTTGCAACGTCATCTCGCCCGGCACGGTGTTCTTCGAGGGCGGCGTCTGGGGCAACGTGAAGGCCGGCATGCCGCAGTTCTTCGAGCAGATGATCAAGCGCAACCCGACCGGCCGGATGGCGACGCCGGAAGAAGTGGCGGCCGCGACCGTGTTCCTGGCCAGCCCGCGCTCGGCCTTCACCACCGGCATCAACATGCTGGTCGACGGCGCGATCTCTTCGCGCGTCAATTTCTAGGGCTAAGGCTTTGGAATACGACTACTTTCAACTCCGACTGGGCCGTGACCGCACGGCCCAGAAGGCGCTCGCCGACCGGCTGCATGCCGCGCCGGACACGGTGGCTGTGTTCGCGCCTCTGCTGGGCTTCGCCTCCAACGAGGCGTTGGTCCTGACGCGGCCAGGGGCCGAACTTGACCTCGACGCCCACAGCGTTGATCGCCTGACCCCGACCTTGCGTCCGACGCAGGACGCGCCACCCGAGCCGGGCGGGATCTATGTCCACAACTGGTTCACTATCGACGGCGATGCGGTGGACGAGTTCGTCCGCCTGTCGGGCGAGGCGTGGCCAGATTTCGAGCGCCGGTTCGAGACCAGGATCTACGGCCTGTTCCTGGCCGCCGAGACCGAAACCGACCGCGCCGATGGCGCGCGCCGGCTGCTGCTGATGACCCGCTATCGCGATCTTGGGGAATGGCAGGTCTCGCGTGATCCGACCTCCGACGCCATGCAGGTGTTCCTGCGCCGCCGGGAGCTGACGCGCGTCTCGCTGGCCCGGGCCTGCATCGTCATGCCGCGAGGCTAGCGGCCGGCGCTCAATTGATGTGAGATCAAGCATCGAAATGGGAGCGGTGGTCATGGCTGACGATGAGGAACTGAGGCTGCGCAAGCTCGCCGAGCGCCGGGCCGATGCGAAGCTGGGCTTTCGAAGTCATCTGCTGGTCTATGGGATCGTCAATGCGGGCCTGGTGGCGATCAACCTGGCGACCTCGCCCGGCTATCTCTGGTTCGTCTGGCCGATGGCCGGCTGGGGGATCGGCCTGCTGGCGCATGGGTTCTCGGTCTACGCCCATGCCGGCGACCAGCGTGAGCGGATGGTCGAGAAGGAACTGACTCGTCTCCGCCGCAACCCGCCGCCGAAACACTAGGACCAGGCATGATCGAACAGACTGTCGAAATCCCCACCCGGGACGGCGCCACCACCACCTTCATCGTCCACCCTGAACGGGGCGGGCCTCATCCGCTGATCCTCTTCTACATGGACGCTCCAGCTATCCGCGAGGAGCTGCGCGATATGGCGCGCAGGCTGGCCAGCTGCGGCTATTACGTGATGCTGCCGAACCTCTACTACCGCGCCGGCGTGCTGGAGATGACGGCTGAGGATCGGGCCGATCCCGAGCACAAGCGGGTGTTCGAGTTGATGAACTCGCTGACCATTCCGCTGGTGATGGCCGACACCGACGCCTTGCTGGTCTATGCTGACAAGGACCCTGCGGCCTCGAAGGGCAAGGCCGGCTGCGTCGGCTACTGCATGAGCGGCCAGTTCGCGATTAACGCGGCGGCGCGTCACCCGGGGCGGATCGCGGCGGCGGCCTCGATCTATGGAACCTTCCTGGTCACCGACAAGGGCGACAGCCCTCATATCGCGGCGCCCAAGGCCAGCGCCGAACTCTACTTCGCCTGCGCCGAGATCGACCGCTGGGCGCCGCTGGAGGTGGTGCAGGCGTTGGACGTCGCCTTGAAGGCCGACCACGTCAACGCCGAGGTCGAGCTCTATCCCGCCGTCCAGCACGGCTTCGCCTTCCCGCAACGCGCCGCCTACGACAAGCCGGCGGCCGAACGGCATTGGGAGCGGCTGATCGCGCTCTATCAGCGGAACCTGGGGTAGCCCTTCGGCCGAGCAGAGGATGACGAGCGAGGGTCAGGGGCGGCGGTCAACCGGTGCGATCCACCCATCCTCGAGGCTCTTGATCGGGTGCGATCCCGTCACCTGGCCCATGAACGGCGGCCAGATGTTGTAGCCGAGCAGGGACTGCAGCCTCGGCGACATGGCCTTGGCCCGCTCGCGCGGCACGCCGAGGAAGAAGTTCTCCTGGGTCCGGCCCCAAGGCTCGCAATACTGGTTGGTGAAGGCCAGCCGCGGCGCCTGGCTGCGGTTGGCGCCGCCACGGTGGAGCAGGGTGCCCTGAAAGACGATGCACCCGCCGGCCGGCATGGTCACCGGGCGCAGCATGGCGGCGACTTCCTCGGGCGCCAGGCTGGAGATCTTCTCGTCGCTCCAGGTGTGGCTGCCGGGAATGATGTCGGTGGCGCCGTTGGTGTCGGTGAACTCGTCGACAGCCCCGATGATCGACAGGCTGATGGCCGGCCGCGGGCGAGGCTGGCGATAGAAGCCGTCGTCGGTATGGACGGCCTGGGCCGCCTCGCCGGGATGGATGCAGATCGCCTGGCTGGCGGTGAGCAGGTAGCCGGGCTGTAGGAAGCGGTCGAGGAGGGCGAGAAGCCGGGGTTCCTCGGTCAGGCGCTCGAAAACCTTTCCCCGCGCGACCAGGGTGTAGACCCGCTCGGTGGCTAGGCCCTCAAAGCTGTTGCGGCCGTGGTGACTGCCAAGGTGCGGCGCGAGCGCTTCCCTGGCCTGAGCCAAGGTGGCGGCGTCGGCGAAGTCCTCGATGATCGTATAGCCGTCCTGCGTCAGGCGCTGGACATGGGCTTCGATGTCGAACGGCGTGGTGGTCATGGCCGCCTCCCAGAGTTTGGGATGAGTCTAGCCGCGTGACGGCAGGGCAAGTCCAGGCCGTTCGTTGTCCCAGATCATCGACGAGCGGGGCGGGCCGAACACGAAAGCGGCGGCGCGAGATAACTCGCGCCGCCGCCAGGTCTACAGAGATCGAAACAGCTCTAGAGCCGCGAGGGGATGATCACTCGCATCGACTCATAGCCCTTCACGAAGGTCGAGAAGACGCGCTTGGGTTCGCTGACCACCTGGATGTCGGGGAAGCGAGCGAGGATCTCTTCCCAGATGATCTTCAGCTGCAGCTCGGCCAGGCGGTTGCCCACGCAGCGGTGGATGCCGAAGCCGAAGGAGATGTGGTTCCGGGGCCGTTCGCGGTCGATGATGTAGTCGTTGGGACGGTCGATGACCTCGTCGTCGCGGTTGCCCGAGACGTACCACATGACGACCTTGTCGCCCTTCTTGATGGTCTTGCCGCCCAGTTCGAAGTCCTGCGTCGCGATGCGGCGCATGTGGGCGAGCGGGGTCTGCCAGCGGATGGTCTCGGAGACCATCGAGGGGATCAGCGAGGGGTTCTCGCGCAGCTTCTTGTACTGGTCGGGGTTCTGGTTCAGCGCCAGGACCGAGCCGGTGATGGTGTTGCGGGTGGTGTCGTTGCCGCCGACCGTCAGCAGCACGATGTTCCCGAAATACTCGCGGGCGGCCATGTTCCGGGTCTCGGCGCCATGGGCCAGCATCGAGATCAGGTCGCCCTTGGGTTCGGCGTTGACCCGCTCGTTCCAAAGGTTGGTGAAGTAGGCGTGGTACTCGACGAAGATCTGCATCTTCTGCTCGAGGGTGTCGATCAGGCCGTGGCCGGGGACGGCGGTGACCACGTCGGACCAGTAGGTCAGCTTGCGGCGGTCTTCCTGCGGCATGTCGAACAGGGTGGCCAGGGTCATGGCCGTCAGTTCCATGGAGACCTTGTCGACCCAGTCGAACTCCTCGCCGATCGGCAGGCTGTCGAGGATCGCCGCGGCGCGCTCGCGGATCAGCGGCTCAAGGATCTGCAGGTTCATCGGCGAGACGGCGGGGCTCACCGTCTTGCGCTGCACGTCGTGCTTGGGCGGGTCCATGGCGATGAACATGGGCAGCGGGCCCTCATCGCCGTCCTGGGTGGCGATGGTGATGCCGCCCTCGGAGGAGAACACCTGGTGGTTCGTGTCGACCGCCATGATGTCGTTGTACTTGGTGATCGACCAGTAGGGGCCGTACTCGCTCTCCGCGACGTAGTGGACCGGGTCTTCCTTGCGGAGACGCTCGAAGTTCCACCACATCTCGTTGGACTGGAAGAGGGCCGGTTGGGCCGGGTCGAGTTTGTCCAGCGGCGTCGCATAGGCTTGCGCGCGGGCGTCCTTGGACAGATCGATATTGCCGTCGCTCATAAGTATCTCCTCCGGTCCGGTAGCGCTCTCGGTCTCCAGCCAAAGATGACGCTGGCGTCAAGTTTAGCGCGCCTTTTGCCGGGCGTCTCCAACTGATCTGCGTTCAGGTGAAGTTTTTCTCTCGTTTCAAATCCGATAAAAATGATAGGAATTAAGCTCGCATATCGACGGAGTATGAGCCATGGCCCAGCGGCCTACAGTTGCGGTGATTGGGGCGGGCTTTTCAGGCCTGCTCACCGCCTTGCACCTGACCGCCGACCCAAACGGGCCGACGGTGCGGCTGATCGAGCGTTCGAGGTCATTCGGCCGTGGCGCGGCCTACTCGACCGGCAATCCCGACCATCTGCTCAACGTCCGGGTGGCCAACATGAGCGCCTATCCGGGCGATCCGGAGCACTTCACCCGCTGGCTCGCCACCCATGAGGGTTGGCGCTCGCATGGCGGCTTCGTCACCCGCGGCGTCTATGGCGACTACCTCCAGGACCTGCTGCGCGAAGCGTTGGAGAACACCGCCGCCGGGCGGCTGCTGCTGGAGCAGGACGAGGCGGTCGATCTACAACGGGCGGGTGAGGGCTGGCGGGTGAGGTTGGCCCTGGGCCGTGAGATCGACGCCCAGGCGGTGGTGCTGGCGCTCGGCGTCCTGCGGCCGGCGCCGCCTGCGGTGGCGACCGAAGCCCTGCTGGGCTCGCCGCGCTACATCGGCGACCCCTGGGATCTCGCCGCGCGCCTGCCTGACGACGCCGACGACGTCCTGCTGACCGGGTCGGGCCTGACCATGATTGATGCGGCGGTCACCCTCTGGCGGCCGGGGCGGCGGTTCTGGGCGATCTCCCGCCGCGGCCTCATTCCCCGCGCTCACGCCCCCGTCGCGGCCAATGTCCCCGAGCTTGAGGCGGCAGGTTCGCCCCGTCAGGTGCTGGCGGCGGTGCGCGAAGCCTCCGGCGACGGCCAATGGCGCGAGGCGATCGACGCGCTTCGCCCACAGGTGCGCGGCATCTGGGAAAGCTGGAGCCAGGCTCAGCGGCGATCCTTCTTGCGCCACCTGCGGCCCTGGTGGGACGTGCACCGCCATCGGCTGGCGCCGAGCGTCGCGCGCCGGGTCGGCCTGTTGATGCGCTCGCGCGAACTGGTGGTGCGGGCTGGCGAGATCACCAGCCTGACGCCCAGCCGCGACAATGTCGAAGTCACCTGGCGGCCGCGCGGGGCCAAGCTGACCAGGCGGCTGAGCGTGGCGGCGGTGGTCAATTGCGCCGGGCTGCTCGGCGACCTCGACCGGGCCAGCGAGCCGTTGCTGCAGCGGCTGCTGGCGCGCGGGCACATTCGGCCAGATCCTTGCCGGCTGGGCGCCGAGGTCGACCCCGCCTCGCGGCTGATCGGAACCGGCGGCGCGCCGGAGCCTGGACTCTATGCCGTGGGGCCGCTGACGCGCGGCGCGTTCTGGGAAATCACCTCGGTGCCGGACATCCGCACCCAGGCCGCCGAGGCCGCCCAGGCGATACTCGGCCGTCTAAGGCGCGCGCAGGCTGCTTAGGCCGCTTGGCGCCGTGATCGGGCGCACGCTATGAACTGAACTGGAGTTCAGCGGGAAACCGACATCGTGACTGCGCGCGACAGGGTTGCGAAGGACGGCCGGCCGACGATCAACGACATCGCCCGGATGGCGGGGGTCTCCAAGAAGACTGTGTCTCGCGTCATCAACGAGAGCCTGTTCGTCAAGGAAGACACCCGCGAGGCCATCCAGTCGATCATCCGCGAGACCGGCTACGTGCCCGATCCGCAGGCCAGGGGCCTAGCGTTCCGGCACTCGTTCCTGGTCGGGCTGATCTACGACAACCCCAACGCCCAGCACACGATCGACCATCAGCAGGGCCTGCTGGAGGCGATGGCCGGAACCGGCTTCGAGTTGGTCGTGCGCCGGGTCGACCGGACCAGCCCGACCTTGGTCGAGGACATGCGGGCCTTCATCGAGCGCCAGAAGCTGTTCGGCGTCGTCCTGCCCTCGCCGGTGTCGGAGGAGGAGCGCCTCGTCGACCTGCTCAAGGAGCTGGACCGCCGATATGTGCGGATCTCCTCCACGCCGCTGGATCAGGCCGATCGCATGGTCGTCAGCCATGACGGGCAGGGGGCGGCCCAGGCGGCGCACCATCTGGCTGGGCTTGGACACACCCGCATCGCCCTGATTTCCGGGCAGCAGGGGCGGCGCTCGTCCAGCGTGCGGATGCAGGGCTTTGAGGAAGGGCTGGCCGAGCACGGCCTGGCCCTCGATCCAGCCCTGGTGCGGCGCGGCGCCTATACCTACGAATCCGGCGTGCAGGCCGCGCGTGAACTGCTGGCGATGGAGCCGCGTCCCACGGCGATCTTCTGCCTGAACGACGAGATGGCGGCCGGCGCCTATCTGGCGGCGCGCGAGCGCGGGCTGGTCGTGGGCGCCGACATTTCCATCGTCGGTTTCGACGACGCGCCGATCGCCGCTCGCCTGTGGCCGACCATGACCTCGGTCAGGCTGCCGCTTCGCCAGATGGGCCGCATCGCCGGCGAGATGCTGACCCCCAGCGCCCTGCGCGAGGCGCCGGCCACGCCACGGGAGATCGTGCCCGAACTGATCGTGCGAAACTCGACGGCGGCGGTCTCTTAGCCCAGATGACGGAAGTTTAATGCGCCGCGCAGCGCCCATGCGCCCGGCCGGTGTATGAAGGGCTCAAACGCCGATGGCGCGCGCGCCGCGCCCGCGCATGGAGCTCTCGATGAAGACCTGGAAATCTCTGCTGCTGGGCGCATGTGCGCCCGTTCTGTTGTCCGCCTGCGCCACCACGACGCCGGTCTTACTCACGGCCGAGACGGCGACTCCGTCGCCGGCCGCCGAGGCCGCCAAGCCTAAGCCGAAATACGGATCCTTCGGGTTCGACACTGCCGGCATGGACCGGACGGTCGCGCCGGGCGACAGCTTCTATGACTACGCCAGCGGCGGCTGGATGAAGACCACCGAGATCCCGGCGGACCGCGGCAGCTACAACACCTTCGGCGTGCTCACCGACGTCGCCGCCGAGCGCACCCGCGCCATCGTCGAGGACTCGGCCAAGGGCGACGCGCCGGCCGGATCCGATGCGCGCAAGATCGGCGACTTCTACGCTAGCTTCATGGACGAGGCGGCCATCGAGGCCGCCGGCCTGACGCCGCTGAAGCCTGAGCTCGCCCGGATCGACGCGATCAAGACCCGCGCCGACCTGTCGCGCGAGCTCGGCGCGACCCTGCGCGCCGACGTCGACGCCCTCAACGCTACCGACTACACGACCGACCGTCTGTTCGGCCTGTGGGTGGCCGAGGACATGAACGACACCAGCAAGTACCGGCCCTACCTGATGCAGGGCGGGCTCGGCATGCCCGACCGCGAGTACTATCTGGACGCAAGTCCGCGGTTCCAGGATCTGCGGGCCAAGTACAAGGCCCACATCGCCAGCATGCTGGAGCTGGCGGGCTATGACGACGCGCAGGCGCGGGCGGGTCGAATCCTGGCGCTGGAGACCGCGATCGCGCGGGCTCACTGGACGGTCGACGCCACCGGCGACATCGCCAAGGCCAACACCGTCTGGAGCCGGGCCGACCTGGCCCGCAAGGCGCCGGGCGTCGACTGGAGCGCCTATCTCCAAGCCGCGGGCATGGGACAGCAGCCGGCCTTCGGGCCCTGGCAGTCGAGTGCGATCACCGCGATCTCCAAGCTCGTCGGCTCGCAGCCGATCGCGACCTGGAAAGACTATCTGGCCTTCCACGCGGTCGAGCGCGGCGCGCCCTTCCTCTCCAAGGCTTTCGTCGACGAGCACTTCGCCTTCAACAGCACGGCGCTGGCTGGGACCCCGCAACAGCGCGAGCGCTGGAAGCGCGGCGTCGACAACACCAGCGGCGCCCTGGGCGAGGCGGTGGGCAAGCTCTATGTCGAGCGCCACTTCACGCCTGAAGCGAAGGCTCAGATGCAGGAGATGGTGAAGAACATTCTCACCGCCTTCGGGGCCCGCATCGACCGCCTGGACTGGATGAGCGCCGACACCAAGGCCAAGGCCCGCGAGAAGCTGGCTAACTTCCGGGTCGGCGTCGGCTATCCCGACAAGTGGCTCGACTATTCGGGTCTGCAGATCGTGCGCGGCGACGCCTACGGCAACTGGGAGCGCGGCGAGCTGTTCAAGTACCGCCGCAACGTCGCCAAGCTGGCCGGGCCGGTCAATCGCGACGAGTGGTGGATGACGCCGCAGACCGTCAACGCCCTGAACCTGCCGATGCAGAACATGATCGTCTTCCCGGCGGCGATCCTCGAGCCGACCTTCTTCGATCCCAATGCGGACGCCGCCGTGAACTACGGCGCCATCGGCGGAGTGATCGGCCACGAGGTGGTGCACGGCTTTGACGACACCGGCGCCCTGTTCGACGCCAAGGGTAATCTTCGCAACTGGTGGACGCCGGCCGACATGGCCCAGTTCAAGACCCGCAGCCAGGCGCTGGCGGCGCAGTACAGCGCCTATGAGCCGCTGCCCGGCCTGCATCTGAATGGCAACCAGGTCCTGGGCGAGAACATCGCCGACCTGGCGGGCTTAGCCAGCGCCTATGACGCCTATTACCTGTCGCTGAATGGCCAGCCGCCGCCGGTGATCGACGGCTTCACCGCCGACCAGCGGTTCTATCTGGGCTGGGCGCAGAACTACCGCTCGAAATTCCGCGAAGCCACCCTGCGCCGTAACGTGCTGTCGGGCGTCCATTCGCCGGGCGAGTACCGCGCCCAGACCGTGCGCAACCAGGACCCGTGGTACCCGGCTTTCGAGGTCAAGGCCGGCCAAGGTCTCTATCTGGCCCCCGACCAGCGGGTGAAGATCTGGTAGTCGCCCGCATCGATGATCCCGCCGACCCGCGCATCGCCGCCTATCGCGATGTGCGCGAACGCGACCTCGTGGGCCGGCAGGGGCTGTTCATCGCCGAGGGCGAGGTGGTCCTGCGGGTGCTGGCGCGTTCGCGCCTGCATCGGCCGGTCTCGCTGCTGATCGCGGAAAAGCGCATCGCGGCGCTCTCGGAGATTATCGAGAGCCTGCCAGGCGACGTGCCGGTCTACGCCGCGGGCCAGGCGGTGCTGGACGCCGTGGTCGGGTTCCCGATCCATCGGGGCATCCTGGCCGTCGGGCGGCGGGTGGCCGAGCCTGATCCCGCCGACCTGTTGGCGAGCCTGCCGGACGACGCCCTGGTGTTGGTGCTGTCAGGGATCGCCAACCACGACAATATGGGCGGGCTGTTCCGAAACGCCGCGGCGTTCGGCGCCGACGCGGTAATCCTGGATTCAGACTGCTGCGATCCGTTGTACCGCAAGGCGATCCGGGTGTCGGTCGGCGCGGCCCTGATCACCCCGTTCGCACGCATGGCGCCGGGCGCTGATATCCTGGGACTGCTCGAAGGGCAGGGGTTCGAGACCGTGGCGCTCAGTCCGCGCGGCCAGGCGGACTTGGCGCAGGCCTCCCGCGCACGGCGGACCGCCGTGGTGCTGGGAACTGAAGGACCGGGTTTGGCTGAGGAGCTGTTGGCCAGGGCGAAAACCGTCCGCATTCCGATGGCGGACGGCTTTGACTCTCTGAACGTGGCGGTGACCGCCGGGGTCGTCCTGCATCACCTCGCCTTCGTGGCGAGGCGCAGCAGTTAGCGGGCGCGCTTGATGCTCAGCGGGCGCTCTTCGGACTCTTCGATGAGCGAGCGGGTCAGGTTCAGGATCGCGGTGCGCATGGCCGGCTGTTGAACGCTGGCGAAGGCTTCCAGGAGCTGCACGGCGCCGGGCACGGCCAGCTTTTCGAACAAGGTTTCGTCGCCGAGCGGGGCGGCGGTCTCGCCGACCAGTTCACCCACCGAGGTGTCGAGTTTCTGAGCGATCCGGACCAGCATCGAGGCGGAAACGCGATTCGCGCCGCGCTCGTACTTCTGGACCTGCTGGAAGCTCACGCCCAGGTGGTCGGCCAGGGTCGACTGGGAAATGCCGAGCCACTTGCGACGGACCCGAATGCGATGGCCAACGGCCACGTCGATGGGGTCAGGACCTTGATCTTCCGAATTCTCGTTCACTGAAACGTCCCTACTGACGGCGCGTCAACACGCACATTTCGCTATCTCGCATAGGCGTATGCCCGGTCGCCACACTTTTATCGAGAAGTGGACGTTGCGTCGCAGCGGAGCGTTAATAATTCAGCTTGGGGGCGAGTACGACAAGTAAACAATGATATCTTGAGAAATCTCAGGCGTCCGGACCCCGATTGTCGAGGATGGCCCGGATCTGATCCAGCACCGCCAGGGCGATTTCCTCCCCGTCGCTTTCACAGATCTCGCCGGTCCGCCGGATGATCTGCGAGAGTGCGGCCAGGTCGCGCGGACCGAGCAGGCTCGCCATGCGCAGGAGCTGCTCGGTGTCGGGGTTCAGGCGGCCCATTTCATCCAGCTCGAACTGGGCGCTTGGGGCCTCGGCCAGGCAGGGTTGGCGCGGAATCTTGATGTGGGTCATGGCGCGTTCGCCGCGGCCAGGGCCACGACATTCTCCTGGAACAGGTCTTTGGATTCGATGATGCGGCACAGCGGCGACAGCGACAGGAGCGGCGCGGTCATGGCTTGGCGCAGGGCGTGTTCGTCGCGGGCGTTGACGGCGACGGCGTCGCGCAGGATCTCGACCGGCAGCTCGCGGTCGACGGCCGCGAACGCGGTCGCCAGGACTGTGTCGCTCAGGGAAAAGCCCATCAGGGCGAGCGGGCCGCCCAAGGCCATGGCCGCTTGAGTGAAGGTCCGGTGCGAGAAGGCCGACGGCCCAGAGCGCATATAGACCGGCTCGCTGGCCAGCGGCTCCAATCCCAGGATCGGCCGTGCGCCGTCGGCGTCGGGTTCGCGGCGGTGGACGTGCAGGATCGGCCAGCGGCGACGGCGCGCCTGCTCCAGAACCCGGCGGCAGGCCTCGGCGGTCCGCGCGACGCTGGCGGGGGAGACGGCATCCTTCATGCGGGCGCGCTGCAGGTCCAGGCAGATGAGGGCGGCCGGAGGCGGGGCTCTCATCGTGAGAGCTCTCCGAGGTTCGACGCCGGGCGCGCGCGGGACCGATCCAGGACGCCGACCTCGTCCCAGGCGCCTTCGGGGCGCAGCAGGACCAGAGGGTCGCTGTCCAGCGTCAGGGCGTCGGCGGGCGGCACGCCTTCCACGACCATCTCCACATAGTCGTGGTCGGAGACGACGAAGCCCTCGCGGCTCTCGCGGATGCGCGCGTTGAAATACTGCTCCCAGAACGGGATCAGCCGGACCTGCCCGTAGCCGAGGATCTGCCGATAGTTCTTCTTCTCGGCCAGCCGCTTGGCGGCGAGGATCAGCATCAGCGTCGCGCGGCCGCGGCGATACTCCTTCCGCACGGCCACCCGTTCGACCTTGGCGAAGTCGGCGAACCAGCGAATGCGCAGGGTGCCGATCGGCTCTCCGTCGCGGCGCAGGATGAGGTGGGTCGCGCCGGCGAAGTCGTTGCCGTCATATTCCTCGTCATAGGGGCAAGCCTGCTCGCCGATATAGACCAGGGTGCGCACCGCCATGGCCTGCATCAGGTCGGGCAGGGTCCGGCAGACGACGACCTCCAGCTGGCCTTCGTCCACCTCGGTGGTGGCCCTGGCCTCCAGGGGCATGCGCACGTTGGCGTTCATCAGGCGACCTTTCGGGCCGGAGCCCAGGGCGGAGCGACCACCAGGCCGCCGGGGCCCGGAACGGCGTGGGCGCCGATCCGTCGAAGCAGGGTCCGCTCGCCGCCAGGCGTCGCCGCACGGCCGTAGAGGGGGATGGTCGGGAAGATCTCGCGATGCAGCTTGACGGCGCCGGCCATGACCGTGGCCCGGCCGCGCCAGGTGGCGCCGGCCATTCCCCAACCATAGAAGGCGATGACCGGGTCGCCGGGGCGGGCGACGACGCCTTCGGGCGGGCAGACCCCGTCGAACACGCCGGCCGCCAATCCGGGCCGGGCCGCCGGCGTCAGCGGGATGACCGCGATGACTCCGGCGATGGTTCCGTCTGGCGCCCTCAAGGTGTACGAAGAAGAGCGGGTCAGGTCCTGAACACGGGCCAGGGTTTCGACCGTAGCGATGTTTGGACTGACTGTTCGCGCCGCCAGAGCGCGGCCTTCAGTAATTTCGTCTTGGTTCGCAAGCGTCATGCCGAGTTCGCCAAGTCCTTGGCGGCAGCGCTCGGCGAAATCGCGAATGAACATCATCTTCTCGCCTTCTTGTGCGAAGATGAGATTTGGTAGAGCGTCAATGTTCGAGCGGGCAGCCCCTAAGTTCGTATGGGGGCGCCACGGTCTTCTAGGTATCTGATGGACAATCGGGACGGCGGCCTAGCCGACTGGGATGATCTAAAGACCTTCGTGGCGGCCGCTCAGGGGGGCAGCTTCGGCGCTGCGGCTCGACGCCTGCGCACCACCCAACCCACGATCACGCGCCGAATTGACGACCTGGAGACCAGGCTCGGGGCGCGGCTCTTCGATCGCGGCTTGCGGGGCGTGACGCTGACCCGTGCGGGCGAGTTGGTCTATGACCGCGCCCTGACCATGCAGCGGGCCTCGATCGACATCGAACGCCTGACCTTCGACAGCGATTCACCCGAGACCGGGGACGTCACGATCGCCGCCCCGGAAGGAATCGGCGGCTATCTGCTCGGGTTTGAAGTCGCTGATTTCATGCGCGAAAATCCTGGAATTCGGCTTGGCATGGACTGCGGCTTCTATCCAGAGAACCCGGTCGACGCCCATATCGACCTGTCGATCCAGCTGACCGACGCCGGCGGAAAGCCCGAACTGGCCGCGACGCCCTTGGCCACGCTGCACTACGCGCTGTTCGCGTCGCAGGACTACCTCGATACGTATGGGACCCCCACGCGGATCGAGGAGGCGGTGGGCCACAGGTTCCTCTACCACTCCGGCCAGGTCAGCGCGCGCGGCAACTGGGCGAAGAAAACCTCGGCCTTCGTCGAGCTCGCGGCCCCCTCGATGGTGGTGAACTCCTCGACGGCCATGCTGCATGCGCTCGAGCGCGGCGCGGGAATCGGCGCCATTCCGACCGCGATCGTCGCGGTCGCACCGCATTTGGTGATGTTGGATATTCCGCCGCTGGCCTCGGCGACGATCTGGCTCTGCCATCACCGCGAGGCCGTGAAGTCGGCGCGGGTGGCGCGGGTCGCCGAGTGGGTGGCCGGGATCTTCGACGCGCGCGAGCGGCCGTGGTTCCGCCCCGACTTCATCCATCCTCGCGAGTTCGCCGGGTGGTCCTGGCCCGCGGCGACGGCGCGCGGTTGAGTCAGCTCGCGGTTACAACCGTCTAAATCGGCTCTTAACCTTAGTCGTTGAACCTCCTCGGGCTGATATCGAACAAAAACAAGAGGGGGGATCGGGCATGGCGGACGGCGTAGGAGAGTCGTGTCCGTTTGGCTTGGATATCTCCCAGGCTGTTTGCGATCGCGCCACGCGGATCGCCAAGACGCTGTTCGGCGCCTTCGACTCCCAGGTCGTGTTCATCAAGGGCGGGCTGGCCTGGCACAGCCGCGATCCCGAAGGCCGCGTCACCCGGGACGCCGCGCCGGTCGCCAGCATGGTCTGCGCCAGCGGCGAGCTGCTCTGGGTGGAGGATGCGCGCCTCGATCCGAAATTCTCCGACAATCCCTCGGTCATCGGCGCGCCCTATCTGCGCCACTACGTCGCCGCGCCGATCCGGCTGGCTGACGGTTCGACGGCGGGGGTGCTGGCGGTCGGCGGCCGGCAGCCCAGGCCATATGACGCGAGCCTCGCAACCCGACTGACCGACCTGGCCGATTTCATCGCCGACGACTGGGACCGCACCCAGGCCGGCAAGGCCCGCGAGCAGAGCCTGCGCGAACGCGACGCCGTGCAAGACACGCTGGGCGCCATTGTCGCGGCCATGCCCGTCGCCCTGGTGCTCACCGACCGGGAAATGCGGGTGCTGGGCGCCAGCCCGCGCTGGATCCGGACGTTGGAGCTGGAGAACCAGGAGGTCTACGGCCGCACGCTCTATGAGCTGGCGCCACGGATGTTCGAACGCTGGCGCGCGGCCCATGCGCGGGTTCTGGCCGGGGAAACCATCAAGGCCGACCGGGTTCCGGGCCCCGAAGGCGAAGCGACTCACCGCTGGTACGGCGCCGAGCTCGCGCCCTGGCGCAACGCCGATGGCGATATCGCCGGCCTGATCATGGCTAGCCATGAGATCACCGACATGGTCGAGGCGCTGGAGGCGACGGAGCGTTCCGAGCAACGCCTGACCCTGGCCATGGAGATCGCCGACATCCATGTCTACGAGATCGACTATGTGCGGCGAGAACTGATCAAGGTCGGGGCGGAAGACACCTTCTTCACCGAACCCAAGACCTTCGAAGAGCTTTACCGGGACATCTACTCCACCGCCGATCCGCGTGACCGCGAGGGGGTGATCGAGGCCTGGCGAAAGCATGTGGAGGAGGGCGCGCCCTACAATCCCGAATACCGCCTGGTGCGGAACGATGACCGCGAGGTCTGGACGGCGGGGACCTGCCGCCTGATCACCGACGAAGAGGGCCGTCCGACCCGCCTGATCGGCGCGCTGCAAAACGTCACCGAGCGCAAGGCCGCCGAGCGCGCCTTGCTGCAGGCCAAGGAAGACGCCGAGACCGCCAACCGGGCCAAGTCGACCTTCCTGGCCACGATGAGCCACGAGATCCGCACGCCGCTGAACGGGGTGCTGGGCATGGCCCAGGCGATGGCGGTGGACAACGGCCTGTCGGAAATCCAGCGCGACCGTCTCGACGTGATCCGTCAGTCCGGTGAGACCCTGCTGGCGATCCTCAACGACGTGCTGGACCTCTCGAAGATCGAGGCTGGCAAGCTGGAGCTGGAGGAGGCGCATTTCGACGTCGCCGAACTGGCGCGCGGCGCACATGCGGCCTTCACGGCCATCGCCAACAAGAAGGGGCTATCCTTCGATCTGGCTATCGAGCCGGGCGCACAGGGCGTCTATCGCGGCGACTCCACGCGGGTGCGGCAGATCCTCTACAATCTGGTCTCCAACGCCCTGAAGTTCACCGAAGAGGGCGAGGTGCGGGTCTGTGTGGCGCGCGACGGGGCCGGGTTGCGGCTGAGCGTCGCCGACACGGGCATCGGTATTCCGCCAGCGCGGCTGGCCGGGCTGTTCCAGAAGTTCGAACAGGCCGACGCCTCGACCACGCGGCGCTACGGGGGAACCGGCCTTGGCCTGGCCATTTGCCGCGAACTCGCCACCCTGATGGGCGGCGCGATCGGGGCGACGAGCGAGTTGAACCAGGGCACGTGTTTCGTGGTCACCCTGCCGCTGGTTTGGGTGAGCGCCAGCGTCGTGCTGCCGACGCCGCCGACCGTGGAGGATCATCACGCCGTGGCCGACACCTCGCCGCTGCGCGTGCTGGCCGCGGAGGACAACACCGTCAACCAGCTGGTGCTGCGCACGCTGCTGCGCCAGATCGGCATCGATCCGTTCATTGTCGAAAATGGCGTCCAGGCTATCGAGGCCTGGGACCTGGAAGCCTGGGACGTGATCTTGATGGACGTCCAGATGCCGGAGATGGACGGCCCGACCGCGACCGGGATCATCCGGGCTCGCGAGGCGGCCGAGGGCCGGCCCCGCACGCCGATCATCGCCCTGACCGCCAACGCCATGGCCCATCAGGTGGCCGAGTATATGGCCGCGGGCATGGACGGTTTCGTGCCCAAGCCGATCGAGGTCGGGCGGCTGTTCGAAGCCCTCCAGCAGGTGCTGGAAGGCTCCGTCGCAAGCCAGGCGGCTTGAGAGGCTAGAAGATCCTCCCCCGCTGGGGGAGGTGGCGCGCGCAGCGCGACGGAGGGGGCTTTTTGAAGGAGTCAAAGTCTCCCTCAGTCAGCCTTTGGCTGACAGCTCCCCCAGAGGGGGAGCATCTCCCTGACGCAAGCTACTCCGCCGGTTCGGCGACCTTCACGGCGTCGTAGGCTTCGATGTCGAACTTGGCCACGGCGTCGGCATAGGCGCGCGCGGTGTCGGGCCAGTTGTTGAGGATCTTGCCGTCGGCGGTCTTGTACCAACTGGTGCAGGTCCCCGCCCAGGGCGTGTGGGCCAGCTGCTGCTGGAGCTCGTCGTTGTAGCGGGCCATCACCTGCGGCTTCACCGAAAGAGCGCGGCCGGCGGCCAGCGCCTGCAGCACGTAATCCACCTGTGCCTCGATCATGTAGATGATCGAGTTGTGGCCGAGATTGGTGTTGGGGCCATACAGCATGAAGAGGTTGGGGAAACCGCTGACCGCCAGGCCCAGATAGGCCTCGGGACCGTCCTGCCAAGCCTGCGCCAGGCTGACGCCGCCCAGGCCGGTGATCGCCGTCTCGCCGGCGAACGACTTGGTCTCGAACCCGGTGGCGTAGATCACCACGTCGGCCTCGTGCAGGCGGCCGGTGGCGTCAACCACGCCCTGCGGCGTCATCCGCGCGATGGCCTCGGTGACCAGTTCGACATTTGGACGGGTGAGGGCGGGGTAGAAGTCGTTGGAGATCAGCACCCGCTTGCAGCCGATCTCGTAATCCGGCGTCAGCTTGGCCCGCAGCGCCGGATCGGCGACCTGGGCGTGGAGGTGGGCCAGCGGGATCGGGACTTCCTCGACCGGCAGGGTTCCGGCCCGTTTGGCGGCCAGCCGGGCCTCCGCCATCTCGAAGATTTCGTTGCGGACCTGCTCCATGGCCGCGGGCTGGGCCTTGAACTGGGCCCTTTCCGCCTCGGTGTAGGGGCGGTTCATGCGTGGCACGATCCAGTTGGGCGAGCGCTGGAACAGGGTCAGGGTTCCGGCGACCTTGGCCACCTGCGGCACGAACTGGATGGCGCTGGCGCCGTTGCCGATCACCGCGACGCGCTTGCCCATCAGGTCGACGGAGGTGTCCCATTGCGCCGAGTGGAAGGCGGGGCCGGCGAAGTCGTCGCGGCCTTCGATCGGCGGCGCCTTGGGTCGGTTAAGCTGACCCCAGGCGGTGATGAAGGTCTGCGCGGTCACGAAGCCGCCGCCGGCCGTGGCGATGCGCCAGAAGCCGCCGGCCTCGTCCCAGGCCGCGCCCGTCACTTCAGAATTGAAGCGGATGTGTTTGGAAAGCTGATGCTTTTCGACCACGCCGTCGATGTAGGCGAGGATGTCGGGCTGGGCGGAATAGACCTCCGGCCAGTCGGGATTGGGCTCGAAGGAATAGGAATAGAGGTGGCTGGGGATGTCGCAGCCGGAGCCGGGATAGACGTTCTCGCGCCAGGTGCCGCCGACCCGGTCAGCCTTCTCCAGGATCACGAAGGAGGTCTCGCCCTTCGCCTGCAGGCGAAGCCCCATGCAGAGGCCGGCGAACCCCGCGCCCAGAATGGCGACCTTGTAGTCAGCGCCCATGCCCTCGTTCCCTCGACTGCTTCTCGTTGCGGAAAGGCTAGCGACCGGCCTATAGGTTATCAACGGTTAGTTTGACGCGGTCGTGAGGAAGCCTTGGGAGGGGCGACCTCGACAAGCCGCGACAAGCTTGGGAACATCACCTGGCGCGTCATCCGAATGGAGTCAGCCATGAGTCGCAGCCTCACCGCCGCGCTTGCCGTCACGGACGCCATGTCCCTGGCTGTCTGGCCGCTGTTCGTCCTGCCCGGCCGGGTCTGTGACCTCGGTTCGAGCGACCGTGAAGGGATCGTCTGATGTCCTGGGGTGTAGGGGAAACCACCCGCAGCCGCCGCCCGTACCACGTGGGCAACCTGCGGGCTCAGTTGCTGGAAGAGGCGCGCGCCCTGCTGGAAAGCGGCGGCCGCTCGGAGCTGAACCTGCGGGGACTGGCGGCGCGGGCCGGCATTGCGGCAGGCTCGGTCTATCACCACTACGCCTCGAAGAGCGCCCTGATGGCGGGGCTGGCCGCCGGTGGTTTCCGTGAACTGGAAGCGGCCCTCAAGGAGGCCGCGGCGACGGCGCCGGACGCGACGCCGATCCGCACCTGCGCGCTGGCCTATTTCGGCTTCGCACGCTCCCAGCCGGCGCTCTACGATCTGATGTTCGACGCCGGCCTGATATCGGAACCGGAGGTGGCCGCCGCGCGCGACAGCGCCTTCGCCGTGCTGGAGAGCGCGATCGCCCAGGCGCGCAGCCAGCAGGACCGCGACGCCGACACCGTCCACAAGGTGGCGCTGGCCGTCTGGGCCTGTGGGCATGGGGCGGNGCTCGAGGCGCTGTTCCGGCGCCGCTGAGGCGGCCCTATCCAAACGGTGTTCACCGGCAAATCCTCCCCGTTGCTGTACCGGGAGGAAACCAATGGCCGACGGCAACATCACCAAAGACGTCATGTATGACGCGGTGGCTCCGGACGACTTCGAGTCGATGCTCGAACTCGATCGCTACAACGCGCGCTCGACCGCTTTCGACAAGATCATCTCGGCGACCCACGACCATTTCTGGGATCCGCTGGACCCGAAGTACATCGACTTCTCCGAGCCGTGGGACATGGAGAACGAGGCGCTGTTGCCCGACGACCAGATCATGTCGCTGGGCGTGCCCTATGTGCTCGAGCATCTCGAGAAGACCGGCCAGAAGGCCAGGTTCATCAACGAGATGGCGCTGTGGAACTTCTCTTCGATCCTGCACGGCGAGCAAGGCGCGCTGAATCTGTCGGCCAGCCTCTGCCACGTGCTGAAGGATCAGGGCGCGCAGGAATACGCCGCCAACCAGACCCGCGAGGAGGCGCGCCACGTCACCGCCTTCGCCAAGTACATCAAGGCCCGTTGGGGCCGGCCACGTCCCTGCGGCGACGTGCTGAAGACGCTGTTGGTCGAGATCATCGAAGCGCCGGAGGTCTATAAGAAGATCATCGGCATGCAGATGTTGGTCGAGGGGCTGGCCATGGGCGCCTTTGCGGCCGGCTTCCAGTACAACCGCGATCCGCTGGCCAAGAAGCTGTTCCAGCTGGTGATGACCGACGAGGCCTTCCACCACAAGTTCGGGAAGATCTGGGCCGACCGCACCATTCCGAAGATGACCCAGGCCGAACGCGACATGGTCGAGGACTGGGCCGCGCACTGCTTCCAGAGCCTGTTGTTCAACATGGGCTCGCCCAACCAGCAGGCCGGGGTCTATGCCGACTTCGGGCTCGATCCCGACCGGGTCCGGGCCGAGTTGGTCATCCTGATCCAGAATGACGAGCGTCGCCGCGAACGCCTGAAGAGCCAGACCAACATCTTCCGCGTGCTCATCAAGACCCTGTTCAATTCGGGCCTGATCACCGAACGGACGCGGGCCTTTTATGCGACCTATGTCGACATGGACGAGCTGAAGGCCGAGGGCGACAAGATGGTCGGCGACGACATCGCCGAGGAGGGGATCAAGTACCTCCAGGCGATCAACTTTAAGGACCGCTCGGCGGCCCCGGTGACCATCGCGGCGGAGTAATATCGCGGCGTCAGATGCTCCCCCGCTGGGGGAGCTCCCGGCCCATTGGCCGGGTGAGGGGGACTGCGACTCCTTCAGTAGANGGGGGAGGATCTTGAACTGCCGGAAAACCGATGGTTGTGCGGTGTCAAAGCCTCGTCTACAGCTACCGTCGTTCCGCGAACATGTTTCGCGGCTGAGTTGGATTTGATCTCGATGACCGGACTGTCCGGACAGATGCGCAATGCTGGTGGGTACGGCCTCCCGTGCCTTTACCCGTTTGCATGCCTGCCTGCCGCCGTCCGAACCCTCTCGAAGATCGAAGTCTCCCATGTCAGCCGTCATCACCATCGCGAACCTTCGGAAGCGCTACAGCTACGCTAAGCGCGGGCGCGGCCTGCTTGGCGGCTTCTCTCCCCAACATGTGAGCATCGACGCCGTCGACGGCGTGTCGTTCGAGGTCGGGCGCGGCGAGCGCGTGGCGGTGATCGGCCCCAACGGCGCGGGCAAGTCCACCACCCTGAAAATCCTGTCGGGCATACTGGAGCCGACCTCCGGCGAGGCCAGCGTGCTGGGCCTGACGCCTTGGCGGGATCGCAAGGCGCTGGCCTACAAGATCGGCGTGGTCTTCGGCCAACGCTCCCAGCTGTGGGGCGAACTGCCGGCCCGCGACAGCTTCAACCAACTCCGCCACATCTACGATCAGGACAAGGCGGTGTTCGAGCGGCGGCTTGGTGAGATGGTCGAGCGCTTCGCCCTGGCTGACCTGCTGGATCAACCGGTGCACCGGATGTCGCTGGGCCAACGGATGCGCTGCGAGATCACCGCCAGCCTGTTGCACGGGCCGGGCCTGTTGTTCCTCGACGAGCCGACCATCGGGCTGGACGTCACCGCCAAGGCCGCGATCCGCGACTTCATTCGCGACCATGCGCGCGATCATGGCCAGACGGTGCTGCTGACCTCGCACGACACCCGCGACATCGAGCTGGTCTGCGACCGGGTGATCGTCGTCAACGCTGGCCAGGTGGTGGTGGACCAGCCGACCGGTCAACTGCGCAAGCGGTTCCTGGGGCGCAAGGTCGTCACGGTGCTGTCGGCCGGTCCGCAGATCGTCGTCGACCTGCCGGGCGTCACGCGCCGGGCCTCGGAGGCGCACGCCGTGGTTCTCGACGTCGACACCCGGTTGATCCGGGTCGAACAGGTCATCACCGCCGCCCTGGCTCAGGGCGGGGTCGAGGACATCACCATCGAAGATCCTCCGATGGAGGACGTGATCCATGACATCTACGCATCTGCACTCGCGGTCCGTTGAGGCGGCGCACGCGGCCAGCGCGCTGCTGTCGGCCTTCCGGCTCGGCGTCGGCCAGACCCTGGCCGGATGGCCGGTGCTGGTCGGCCGCTGCATCTTCTATGTGATCCTGCTGATCGTGCTCTCGGCCCTGTGGGACAAGGTCGCCGCCGAGCGGTTGCCCGGAACCCAGGCCGGCGACCTGCCGCCTGGCGGCCTGGCGCTCTATATCGGCGTGACCGAGTGGATCACCCTGGCGCTGCCGGCCGTGCACTTGAAGCTGGAGGACGATATCCGCTCCGGCGGATTGGAGCCGCACCTGCTGCGGCCCAAGTCGTATCTGGCCCAGACCTTCAGTCAGAGCCTAGGGGCGGCGGCGGTGCGTCTGACCGCCCTGGGCGTGACGGCGCTCGCCCTGCTGGCGGTCACGGGCCGAGAGCCGCCCGCCTTGGAGGCCTTCCCCTACATCGTGGTGTTGGGCGTTCTTGGCGTGGTCGTCGGCGTGTTGCTCTACGCCCTGGCGGGGCTGATGGCCTTCTGGGCGCGGCGGACCTTGCCGTTCCAGCTGGTGATCCAGAAGCTGATGTTCCTGCTGGGCGGGCTCTATGCGCCGGTGACGCTCTATCCCGGGACGCTGGAGGGCGTGGCCAAGGCCTCGCCCTTCGCCGCCCACCTCTATTGGCCCAGCGCCCAGGCGATCGCGGCGTCGTGGCAGGGTTTTTTGACCGGCTTGGCTTGGCAGGGGCTGTGGATCGTCCTGCTGTCGCTGGCCTGCGTGCGGCTGTGGCGGGCTGGGCTGGCCAAGGTGCTGCGGGAGGGCGGGGTATGATCGCGTTTGTGCGGCTCTACGCGCTGCAGGCCGCCGCCGCCGTGCGGATGTCCTTCGCCGACCGCGCCAATTTCGCCCTTCAGGTCGCTGGCATGTTCATCAACAACGCCGTGTTTCTGACGCTGTGGGTGCTGTTCTTCGCCGGCTTCAAGAGCGTCGGCGGCTGGGGGTTCGCCGACCTGGCGCTGCTCCTGGGGCTGATGATGACCATCGTCGGCCTCTGCGGCACGGTGTTCGGCGGCTATCGCGACATGGCGATCTCCGTCCTGCGCGGCGAACTGGACGCGCTGCTCACCCAGCCGAAGGGCCTGATCTCGCGGCTGCTCGCGCGCGAAAGCCTGGCTACGTCGTGGGGCGATCTGGCGGGCGGGATCATCGTCCTTGGCCTGTTCGCTGACCTTAAGCTAGCCGATCTGCCGCTATTGCTGGTCGCGCTGACGGCCGGCCTGACCGTCTACCTGTCGGCGGCGATCTCGTTCGCCAGCCTGGCCTTCTGGGCGTCCGGCGCGCGCAGCTTCGCTCGCGACCTGACCGACTTCACCCTGCTGTTCTCCAGCTATCCGGGATCGATCTACGAGGGGGCGGTCAAGGTGATCGCCTACAGCATCCTGCCCGCCGGCTTCGTGGTGATGGCGCCGGTTGAGATGCTGCGTGAACCGGGCGTTCGCAGCGTTGCGGTGGTGATCAGCGCCGCGTGCGGTTACGCGGCGCTGGCGGCCGGTTTCTTCCACCTGGGCCTCAAGCGTTATCGTCGCGGCGCTTCGGTTGCGTGAACCGGCCGGCGAAATCGGCCGCATCTTTTGTGGTTCCGAGCTTGATTTTGAGCGCGAAGCCCGGTGGTTAGGCTCATGAGAAGAGGCGCCAAGATCACCGTGGCCGGAGCCGGCGCGCTGGGCCTGACGACGGCGCTGGCCCTGGCCGACGCTGGGGCGCAGGTCACGGTCTTCGATCCGGCCGGGCCGGCCGACAACGCCTCGGGCGTGGCGGCGGGCATGCTGGCCCCGGCCTTCGAGGCGGTGCTGGACGCCGCGACCGCCCCGCAGTTCGATCTGCTCGGCGCCGCGCGCGACCTGTGGCCGGCGCTGGAGGCGCGGATCGGCGTGAGGATCGATCGGTCCGGCGCGGTGGCGGTGGGCGAAACCGATTATCTGGCGCGGACCGAGGCGGGCCTGCGGACTCTGGGCCTGCATCCCACCGAACTCGAACGCCGCGCCCTGGACGGTCTTGCTCCGGGCCTGGCGCCGCGCTGGACGCGCGGCTTCCTGGTGCGTGAGGACTGGCGGATTGAGGCGGGCCAGACCCTGGCCGCCCTGCGCCGCGCCGCGCAGGCGGCGGGCGTGGTGTTTCGCCCAGAGCGGGCCACGGGTTTTGAGGGCGGCGAGCGGCTGGTGATCGCTACCGGCAATGGCCGCGACCTGGCGGTGGTGGCGCCGGAGCTGGCCAATCTCTCGCCGATCAAGGGCCACATCCTGCGCGCGCGCGCGGCCCATGACGGCGTCGTCGTGCGCGGGCAGGGCGCCTATGTGACCGGCGCGCCGGGCGACCTGACCATCGGCGCCACCATGCAGGCAGGCCTGGATGACCGCTCCGTCGAGCCGGGCCAGGTCGACGCCTTGCGAGCCGCCGGGACCCGGCTGTTCCCGGCCTTTGCGAGCGCTGACTTCACCGCCGAGACCGGCGTCCGCGCCGCGACGCCGGACGGCTTGCCGATGGTCGGACGCGGACGTCACAACGGCGTCCTGCTGGCGGTCGGCGCGCGCCGCAACGGTTGGCTGCTGGCCCCGCTGGTCGCCAGGCTGATCGTGGCTTGCGTGACGGAGGGGGAAGTTGGCCCCTATGCCGAGCGGCTGAACCCGGCGAGGTTCAACGCCGCCGGCAAGTAGGGGATAGGCGTCATGAGCGGTTTCTGGCTGAGCGACGAACAACAGGCGATCGTCGAGAGCGTCACCCGCCTTTGCGCCGGTTTCGACGCCGAGTACTGGCGCCGGACCGACGAGACCGGCGAATTTCCCGAGGCCTTCGTCGCGGCCATGGCGGCTGGCGGCTGGCTGGGCGCGGCCATGCCGATCAGCCTGGGCGGCGCGGGGCTTGGTTTGACGGAAGCGGCCCTGGTCATGCAGGCGGTCGCCCAGTCCGGCGCGGGGTTTTCCGGGGCCAGCGCCGTCCACCTGAACATCTTCGGCCCCATGCCGATCGCCAAGTTCGGCTCCGAGGCCCTGAAGCAACGGGCGATCCCGCGGCTGATCTCCGGCGAAGACAAGATTTGCATCGGCATCACCGAGCCGGACTCCGGTCTCGACACCACCAGCCTGACCACCAAGGCGGTGCGCACCAACGACGGCTATGTGATCTCGGGCCGCAAGGTGTGGACGACCATGGCCCAGCGCGCGACCAAGATGCTGATCATCGCCCGCACCACGCCAAAGGATCAGGTCAAGAAGTCCACCGAGGGCCTCAGCCTGTTCTACACCGACTTCGACCGCAGCAAGATCTCGGCGACGGTGATCCCGAAGATGGGCCGCAAGGCGGTCGAGTCGAACGCGGTGTTCATCGACAACTTGGAGATCCCGGCTGACGATCTGATCGGCGAGGAGGGGCGGGGCTTCTACTACCTGCTGGAGGGGCTGAACCCCGAACGGGTGCTGTTCGGGGCCGAGGCCGTGGGCCTGGGCCGCGCGGCGCTGGCGCGGGCCACGACCTACGCCAAGGAGCGCGTGGTGTTCGGGCGTCCTATCGGTCAGAACCAGGGCGTCGCCCATCCGCTGGCCAAGGCCTGGGCGGAGCTGGAGGCGGCGAACCTGATGGCCTTCAAGGCCGCGGCGCTCTACGACGCCGGCCGCGAATGTGGGGCCGAGGCCAACGCCGCCAAGTACCTGGGCGGGGAGGCGGGGTTCAACGCCTGCGAAGCCTCGGTGCTGGCGCACGGCGGCATGGGCTACGCCAAGGAGTTCGACGTCGAGCGCTACTTCCGTGAGGCGATGATCGCCCGGATCGCGCCGATCAGCCGCGAGATGGTGATGAACTACATCGCCGAGCGCGTGCTGGGCCTGCCCAAGAGCTACTAAGCAGGCCCCTGCCGCCTAGCCGCCGAGGTTGAAGCGGATCGGGATGCGGACGCTGGCCCCGTCGACGGGCTGGCCGTCCTGCGTCTGCGGGCTCATCTTGAAGTAGGGCGCGAGCCGTAGGGCCGCCTTGCCGAAGCCTTCGCCCTCCGGCGTCTCGCCGACCACGCTGCAGCCGCTGAGCGTGCCCGCGGCGCCGACCGTGCAGGCCAGGACGGCCTGGCCGCCGATCTCACGCCGCAGAGCGCTGTCCGGATAGAAGCGGGCGTATTCGCGTGCGCCGGGCCTGGCCAGCCAGTCGGGCGCGCGGACGACCGGCTTGGCGACAGGCGGCGCCGGCGGCGTGGGGGCGAGGCCGGCGACCGGGCCTTCAGGCGGTGGAGCCGGAACCGGAGCTGGCGCCATGGGGATCGGCGTCGGGATCGGGAAGCTGTCTGTGATCGGGGCCGCCACCCTCGGCGAGACCTTCGGCGTCGGGGTCGGCAAGGGCTCGATCTTCGGCCGAGGCGTGAAGGTCTGCACGTTGATGATCGGGCCTTCGGGCACGACGACCGGCTCCGGCGGGGCCCAGGTCTGCACGGCGAGATAGACGGCCAGGCCGCCATGGACCGCGATCGACGCGATGATGGCGATCTTGACCGCCGGCGAGCGCGGCCGGCGTTCGGGCCTTCCGAAAACAGGCAGGAATTGGCGAATAACCATGGCGACCTCCCTTTCTTTGTTTCGTCACCGAAACAAAGGGTCGCGCCGAGATCGTGGCCGGAGCTTGACCGTGGCGCAGCTGAACCATGGCGAGAGGGCGACCATTCCAAGTGGTATTTTCGTTGGGGCGTTAATCTAGGTTCAACCGCGACGTGCGAGAAGAACCTCCATATTGGGGGAGGGCGCGGTCATTCGCAGGGAACAATCGCGTCAGGACTCCGTCCTGTCTCAGGAACTCGCGGGCGTGTTCGCCCCTATCGTCCAAGGCTTTCTGGGCGTGCTGGGGCTGTACTACTGCGTCGTGACTGTCGCCCATGGGTTCGATGAGCAGGGCTGGAACCTAGCGGTTCTGGCTGGTCTATCGGCTATCACGGCGGTCATGGTGCTTGGCTTTGCGTGGTTGGTGCGGCGCGGCGAGCGACGCCTGACCCGGATCGAGGCCATGGTGCTGGCGGCCAATATCGCCGTCCTGGCCAATGTCGTCGTCTATCTGTCGATCCACTATCAGGAACACAAACTCTCCTATTTCGTGGTGATGTCGCTGGCCTTCGCCACGGCCAGCCCGACCCGGCGGACGGCCTATCCCAGCGTCGCGGCGGCCCTGGCCTGCATGTGGCTGATGGCGACGCAGTCCTCGCCGGAGGTGCGCAACCAGTACACCTTCATCGGTCTGGCGGCGGGGTTCGCGGCCACCGGCATGTCGTCGCTGATGCGCGGCGCGGTGATGCGCGAACTGAAGGCCCGTCTGGCCGCCGAAGCCCTGAACCGCCAGATCGAGCTGGAACTGGCGCGCAACACCGAACTGCGTCGCCACGCCCAGGACCTGGCCGAGCGGGAACAGGCGGCCAATCGCACCAAGAGCGAATTCCTGGCTATGATCACCCACGAACTGCGCACGCCGCTGAACGGCGTGCTGGGCATGGCCCAGGCCATGTCGTTGGATGAGATGAGCGCGGGGCAACGCGCGCGGCTGGAGACGATCCAGGCCTCGGGCCAGGTGCTGCTGTCGACCGTCAACGACGTGCTGGACATCTCCAAGATCGAGACCGGTCAGCTGGAGCTGGAGCCGGGCGCCTTCGACCTGGAGAGCTGGGCCGAAGACCTGGCCGAACTCTATCGCGGCCTGGCCCTGGAGAAGGGCCTGGCGTTCAATTTCGAGATCGCGCCCAGCGCTCGCGGATGGCGGATCGGCGACGCCGCGCGGCTGCGGCAGGTGCTCAACAACCTGTTGTCGAACGCCCTGAAGTTCACTGAACAAGGCGCGATCACCACCCGGATCGACTGCGATGGAGATCTGCTGAGCGTCAGCGTGCTCGACACCGGCATCGGCTTCGCCGCCGTCGACAGCGCCGCGTTGTTCGAGATGTTCGTCCAGGCCGACGCCTCGTCGACCCGGCGGTTCGGCGGGGCCGGCCTGGGCCTGGCGATCTGCCGGGAGATCCTTCATCTGATGGGCGGCCAGATCAGCGCGACCGGCGCGCCTGGCCGCGGCGCCTGCTTCGCCTTCAGCGTCCCCTTGAGGGTGACGTCGGCGCCGGCGGACGCTCAGGCGCGGGCCGAGCCCCAGGGCCTGGACCGCGCAAGGGTGCTGGTCGCCGACGACAATCCGACCAACCGGCTGGTCGCCCAAACGTTGCTGGCTCAGTTCGGCCTCGACGTGTCGGCGGTGGCTTCGGGCGCCGAGGCCCTGGAGGCGTGGGAGACCGCGACCTGGGACGCGATCTTCATGGATATCCACATGCCGGTGATGGACGGCCTGACCGCGGCCACCAAGATCCGCGCGCGGGAGCGGGCCAAGGGGCGAGCGCGAACCCCGATCATCGCCCTGACCGCCAGTGTCCAGGCCTATGAGATCGAGGCCTACTTCTCCGCCGGCATGGACGACTATCTCGCCAAGCCCATCGAGATGGAGCGCCTGCTGGCGGTGCTGCAGGCCGCTCTCGACCCGCAGGCCGAGAGCGCTGAGCTGAAGACGGCCATCGCCAGCTAGCGAGGGCCGTCGCCGGCGTCCTAGTAGGCGAGCCGCAGGGTCATGCCGTAGGTGCGCGGCATGCCGAGGAAGGCGTCGTAGGAGCCGCTCTGGGCGACCGCGTCGAAGCCGACCTGGGTGTAATACTCGTCGAAGATGTTCTGAGCCCAGGCCTCGACCTGCCAGCTCCGGTCGTCCGGGCCGATGCCGATCCGGGCGTTGACCAGGGTGAAGCCGGGCTGGGTCTTCACCGGATCGAGGTTCGAGCCGGTGTTGTAGGACGACTGGTACTTGGCGTTGACGGCCACGCGGCCGACCAGGTTGTCGGTGATCTCATGCTCGTAGGTCGCCGCCAGCGACGCTGACCAGAGCGGCGCCAGCGAGAGGCGCGAACCGGGCAGGCGTTGGTTGCCGGTCGGGTTGGCTGGCGGCGGGGGCGGGCTGCCCAGAACGCTGGCCGTGCTCTTCGGATAGTAGGTTTCGGCGTAGGTGACGCCGCTGTTCACGGTCAGGCCCTTGATCGGCGTGAACCACATGAAGTCGGCGTCGACGCCCTTGGAGATGACGGTCGGGACCGAGGTGACGTTGAAGACCAGTCCGTTGAAGCTGTTGAGCTGGAAGTCCGTGAACTCCTGGTAGAAAATCGTGCCGTTCAGCAGGACAGTGCGGTCGAACAGCGTGTTCTTCATGCCGATTTCGTAGGAATCCACGATCTCGGGTTTGAAGCTGGTGTTGAGGATCGGCGCGGCCGGCTTGCCGCCCGATTGGGTCGGTTGGGCGATCCGGTCGAGGTTGAAGCCGCCGGCCTTGTAGCCCCGCGCGTAGGACGCATAGGCCAGGATCTGCGGGGTGAAGCGGTAGTCAAGCTTGACCGTCCCGGTGGCCTTTTCCTCCCGCAGGCGCTGCGAGTTGGAGCCCAGCTGCGAGAAGGCCGGGTTCTGGAAGGTGCCGCAGATCAGCGCGCCGGGCGCGCCCAGGGTGGGGACCCGCGAGAGGGCCGTAAGGCAACCGATCCCGCCGTCGGTGTTGTTCCAGACGGTGTCGAGGTCCTTCTTTTCCCAGGTGTAGCGCGCGCCGCCGGTCAGGGTCAGCTTGTCGGTGATCTTGAAGCTGTTGTTGGTGAAGATCGCCGCGCCTTTTTCCTCCTGCTTGTAGGTGTCGTTCTGGCCGTGGCCGGCCACGAAGGTCGAGCCGTTGGCCGGCCGGCCGGTGAACAGCGGCAGGGCGCCGCCGAACAGGCCGTTGGCGTAGTTCTCGAACTGGGTCCCGTAGACCAGGCGAACGTGCTGGGTCAGCTTCTCGTTGGTGAAGAAGGCGCCGACCAGCCAGTTGAGCCGTTCGGTGTCGCCGGCCAGGCGGAATTCCTGGCTGAACTGGCGGAACTGGACCGAGCCTGGATTGCTGCTGTCCACGGCCGGGCCGTAGAGCACGTCGACCAGGGTGCCGTCGGTGTCGCCGCCGCCTTGGCTCTTCCAGTCGCGCAGCGCGGTGATCGAGGTGAACCGGGCGCCGCCGAGCCATGGGGTGGTCCAGTCGAGCGTCGCCGAAACGCCCTTGTCCACAACGTGTTTGAGATCGTCATGCGTGCCGTAGGCGGTGAAGGCCTTGGGGTTCGGCGGATTGGCGATCGCGCCCGGGACGATCGAGTTCAGGACCGCCGTGGGGCCGGCGGCGTTCTTGATCTGGACGGCGCCGCAGCAGCGCTCGTTCTTGTCCGTGTAGTCGGCGACGAAATTGACCTCGGCGTCGTCGTTCAGCCGGACCAGGATCTGGCCGCGGGCGGTGTAGAAGTTCTGGTCGTTGGTGGGGACGCCGCCGACCACGTCGTAGAACCCGTCGCGCGAGCGCCCGGCCAGGAACAGCCGCCCGGCCACCTTCTCCGCGACGATGGGGCCGGTCAGGGACAGCGCCGCGCCGAAGGCGCTGAAGTTGCCGACCGTGACCTCGCTGTTGGCGCCGACCTGGAATTCCGGGCGCTTGGTCAGGATGTTGATGACGCCGGCCGAGGTGTTCTTGCCGAACAGGGTGCCCTGCGGCCCTTTCAGCACCTCGATGCGTTCGAGATCGCCGAGATCGCCGAACGCCACGCCGTTACGGGGGCGATAGACCCCGTCGATCACCACGCCGACGGACGACTCCAGGCCGACGTTGTCGCCGACGGTGCCGATGCCGCGGATCCGCGCGGTGGTGGAGGTGTTGCTGCCGGTGGTGGTGACGGTCAGGCCCGGGGTCACCACGGTCAGGTCCTTGATGTCCCGCACGCCGGCGTCTTGCAGTTGCTGGGCGTTGACCGCCGTCACGACGATGGGGACGTCCTGCAGACTCTGTGTTCGCTTCTGTGCGGTGACGACGATCTCATCGACCGTTCGGGGGGCGTCGGCGGCGGCGGTCTGGGCATGGGCCTCTAGGCCGATGAAGAGCAGGGCGAACGCGCTCGAACTTGCCAGCAAATTTTTGACAGACATGATGAAAACTCCCCGAAGCTATTCTTATGAGCCGAAGTGTTGGCCCGGCTTTACGGAACGGCAAGTCGATAAAACTGACTGATATGAGATTTTTGGCGGCTGTGACTTCTGGCGCAGGTCGGCCTGCGCATGAATGTTTTGGCGGTGAAGTCAAAAATGATCTCGAGGCGTCGAACATAGGCCAATGCTAAGGTTGGCTTAGGTCATGACCTTCCAACAGCGCGCGAGCGGTGAGATATGGTTAGCGCCGCGTTAACCATGACCGGGCAGATATTGCCCATGGCCATCCATGGAATCAGGGGAGTCGTCGAAGCCGCGATCCAGCGCGCGTCCAACGCCACAGGCGTGGATTTCAGCTTCCTCATGGGCACGGCCGCTCGCGAGAGCGGATATGATCCCAAGGCCAAGGCCCCGACATCCTCGGCGGCGGGCCTGTTCCAGTTTGTCGAACAGACCTGGCTCTCCACCCTGAAGCAGCACGGGGCCAAGTACGGCTACGCGCGCTACGCCGAACTGATCACCAAGGGGGCCGACGGTCGCTACCGGGTGAGCGGGGCCGAGGCGCGCAAGGCGGTCATGGACCTGCGGCTCGACCCGCACGCGGCCTCGTTGATGGCCGGCGAACTGACCTCCGATCACGCGTCCTATCTGAAGGGGCGGGTGGGGCGAGCGCCGACGGCGGGCGAGCTCTACGCCGCCCACTTCCTTGGCCCGCAGGGGTCGGCCAGGCTGATCGAGGCCGTCCAGACGAGGCCCGGCGCCAGCGCCGCCAGCATTTTTCCCGACGCGGCCAGCGCCAACCGGTCGATCTTCTACCGCGACGGCCGGGCGGCCACGGTGGCCGAGGTCTACGCCAACCTGACCAAGACCGGCGGGGCGGGCCATGCGACCACCGCCCCGCGCGCCGCGCCGGTCGACGGCTTCATCCAGTACGCCTCGGCCCGTCAGCGGACCTTGCAGGACGGGCAGGACGCCATGGTCGACATCATCCTGCGCGGCTCGCAATCCGACGACGACGCCAGTTCGGGCGTGCGGATGACCGGGTCGCTGTTCACCAGTGAAATGCTGCGTGTGCTGGCCGAGGCCCGCGACAAGTCCAACTAGGCCGCGGCGCCGGCCGCGAGCATGGCTTCGATCTCCGCGCCGGAGTAACCGATCTCGACCAGGACTTCCCGGGTGTGTTGGCCAAGACCAGGCGCGGCCGGCCGCACCGTGGCGTCGGCGCCTGGGAAGCGCGCCGGCGCGGCGGGCGAGCGGTAGGTTCCGCCTTGTCCGTCCTCGACCTCCAGCAACGCCCCGGCGGCGGCCACCTGCGGATCATCGACGACCTGAGCCGGGGTCTGCACCGGCGCCCAGACCAGATCGACCTCGTCCAGGCGGCGCGCGATCTCGGCGAAATCGATGGCGCTGAACGCCTGGTCCAACTCGGCGACCAGGGCGGCGCTGTTATCCTTGCGCAGCCGTCCAGTGAGGAAGCGTTCGTCGTCTGGAAGGTCGGGGCGGTCGCAGGCGGCCGCCAGCAGCTGCCAATCCTTGCTGGCGCCGCGCGGATTGACCACGAACCACTGGCCGTCGCGGCTCTTGTAGAAGTTGGCCACCGGATCGAAGGGCGCGCTGCGGGGTCGGTTCGAGGCGAGCTTGCCGAACGCCAACTGCACGGCGAGATCGGAGCTTACTGCATAGACGCCGGTGGCCAGCAGCGAGGTCTGAACAAGTCGCCCAACGCCGGTCTTCTCGCGCTCATAGACCGCCGCCAGGATCGCCGAGACGGTGGCCAGAGAGGTCATGTGGTCGCCGACCCCGGTGCGCAGGATGAACGGGTCGGTTCCCTTCGGCGCGTGCATGTGGGCCACGCCGGCGCGTGACCAGAAGGCGGTGACGTCGAAGCCGGGCTTGCCGGCGTCAGGTCCCTCCAAGCCGTATCCGGTCACCACGGCGTAGATCAGGCGCGGATTGATCGCCCGCAGGGTCTCGTCGTCAAGGCCCGCGCGCTTCAGGGAGGCGGGGCGGACATTGGTGAGGAAGATGTCGGCCCCCGTCGCCAATCGGGTGAGGGCCTCGCGTCCCTCAGACTTGGAGATGTCGAGCACGACGGCGCGCTTGCCGCGGTTGTCGAGGCCGAAGGTGGGATTGCCCGACAGGGTGCTCCTGGCGTCGCCAAAGACCTGGCGCATCGGATCGCCCTCGGGCCGTTCGACCTTGATCACCTCCGCGCCCCAGTCGGCCAGGACGCCGCCGGCGCCCGGCGCGGCGATATAGGAGGCGAATTCGACGACCTTCAAACCCTGCAGCAGCACGCGACGCACCTCCCTTATTGTTGGAGGTATCCTGACGGGCGACGGCTAAGGCGTCGAGGGCGCTTAGGCGACCGAGCGGATCAGCTGTTCGTCGCGCTCGACGGCGATGGCGTCGGCCACGGCGCGCGCCACGGCCGCGACGCTGACCGGCTTGCGCAGTACGGCGTCGGCCCCGGCGTCGACGCATTCCTTGGCCTCGTCGGCGTCGCCGCCGATGACGGCGACGATCGGAACCCTGGCCATCTCGGTGTCCAGGGCGCGGATCGCGGCGATGGCGGCGGGGCCGTCCATGTTCGGCATCCGGCCGTCGATCATCAGCAGGTCGAACTCGCAGACCTTGGCCAGGTCGACGGCGCGGCGCCCGTCGGCGGCGTGGACGACCTGGTGGCCCAACTGTTCGATCACGGCGCGCAGCATGGCGGCGTTGAGGGCGTCGTCCTCGGCGATCAGCACCCGAAGGGGGCGATTGAGGGGCAGGGCGGCGCCGGCCGATTCACTCGACTGTTCGAGGTCCCGCTCGGGCATGGCCGTTTCGTCATAGGGCAGTTCCAAGCGGAAGCAGGAGCCGACGCCCATGGCGCTGTGGGCCAGGAGTTCGCCGCCCATCAGCCGGGCGAGCTGACGCGAGAGCGAGAGGCCAAGCCCCGCGCCGGAGGTCCCGGCGCTGGTGCGGGCGATGCGGCTGAAGGGCTCGAAGGCGTCCTCCAGCTCCTCGGCCGCCAGGCCCGGCCCGGTGTCGGCGATCTCGATGGCCAGGCGGCCGGGACCGCAGCGCTCGATACGGGCCTCGACCCGGCCGCGGACCGTAAATTTCAAGGCGTTGCCCAGCAGATTGACTAGGATCTGGCGCACCCGGTGGACGTCGGCGATGGTCGCGCCACAGTCCTGGGTCGAGAGTTCCGAGGCGACGTGCAGGGTGAGCTCCAGCCCCTTGGCCGCGGCGTTGGGGCGGTTCAGCAGGACCAGGTCGCGGATCAGGGCGATGGTGTCGAAGGGCTGGGTCTCGACCTCGAGCCGGCCGGCCTCGGCCGTTTCGGAATCGAGCGTGGTGTTCAGGACCGCGATCAGGTCGTTGGCGGCGTCGAGCGCGGCCGAAAGCTGCTCACGCGAAGGCGCCGAGCGTCCGTTGTGGCCGACCGCGGCGGTCAGGACGTGGGCGACGCCGGTCAGGCCGTTGCGGATCTCGTGGCTCAGGGTGGCGACAAGGTCGGACTTGGATTGGGCGAGGCGACGCGACTCCTCCATCTTGCCGGCGCGATCGGCGATCAGGATCTCTCGCTCGGCCGCCAGGGCGAACTGCCGCCGCAGGATGCGGTTGAGGATCAGCGACAGGGCCATGGCCAGCGCGATTCCGCCCCAGGCCAGGTTGGCCATGGCCTGACTTTCAGGGTCGCGGAACAGGAAGAACAGCGGCCCGGCGGCGGCGGCGGAGCCGACGATCAGCAGGCTGGGCAACCAGGAGGAGGCGAAGAATATCACCACGGTGGCCGCCGCCACGGCGATCATCATCAGCGGTTCGCGGGCGACGCCGGCGCCGTCGGCGAAGGCGGCGATCTGCGCCACCGCCGCGGCCCAGATCAGGCCGCCCAGCACGTGCATCCGGCCGCGCTTCTCCAGGTCGGTCCGGGCCCCAGGACGCTTCAGCCAGTTCACCATCACGTAGAACAGCGCCCAGGCCGCGGAGAAGATCGCGAAGGTTCCGGTCATCCAGACAGCGTTGGCTGCATGCGATCCGGCCCACACATAGACAGGCAGGCTGATCGTAAACACGGCCAGGGCGTAGGGCAGCAGGGCGGTCTGGGTGTCGAGGGCTTGTTGGGTGACCGAAAGCCCGCCACGGGCCTCGATTTTATCGGTCTCAACCAACATGAATGGATCCCTCGGCGGCAAGAATCGAAACTATCGCAGCAGGGTTGGCGAGCGGTTACGCGACAAGGTAAATCCACAGTCCTGAAGGCAACCGATCATTAAGCTTAACCGCTGATGATGCCTGTTCGGGATCTTCGGTTCCGATTGGGGGCTAGGCCGGAATGGCGACCACGCGCGCGGCGCTGACCGATGGGGACATCCGCACCTTGGTGAAGGGCGCGACGCCCGATGAGCGCGCCGCCGCCGCCCATAAGATCTGCCGCGCGCTGGAGATCGCGCCGCTGGCCGAGGAGGATCGCGCGCGGGCGCAGGAGATCCTGCGGGTGATGGCGCAGGACGCCGCCGAACTGGTGCGCAGGGCCTTGGCCGTCACCCTGAAGAACTCGCCGCTGGTGCCGCGCGACGTGGCCCTTCGGCTGGCCAAGGACGTCGAGAGCATCGCGCTGCCGATCCTGGGCGCATCGCCGGTCTTCACCGACGCCGACCTGGCCGAGATCGTCCGGTTGGGCGGACCGGTGCGTCAGGTGGTGATCGCCAAGCGGCCGCGTCTGTCCCAGACGGTGACCGGAGCCATCGCCGAATATGGCGTCGAGCGGGCGGTCGAGGCGGCCTGCGCCAACGACAACGCCGACTTCGCCGAGCAGGCCCTGCAGGCCGTGGTCAAACGGTTCGAGCAGTCTGAGCGGGTGCTTTCGGCCGTCGCCTATCGCGACGCCCTGCCGCTGTCGGTGACCGAGAAGTTGGTGCACATGGTCGGCGACGCCGTTCGCGATCATCTGCTGGATCATCATGCGGTTTCGGCCGAGCTGGCGCTGGAGATCGCCACCGGCGCCACCGAGCGCGCGACCATCGATCTGGTCGATCAGGTCGGGCGCACCGCCGATGTGAAGGGCTTCGTCGCCCACTTGCACAAGAACGACCGCCTGACCGCCTCGCTGCTGCTGCGGGGCCTGGCCCATGGCCACATGACGTTTCTGGAGTGGGGGCTGTCGGAGCTGGCCAGCGTTCCGCATCATCGCACCTGGCTGATGATCCACGACGCCGGGCCCTTGGGCCTGAAGGCCATCTATGATCGCGCGGGGCTTCCGGCGCGGCTCTACGGCGCGTTCCGGGCCGGGGTCGACACCTATCACTCGATGGAATTCGACGGCGGAACCCGTGATCGCGAACGGTTCCAGGAGCGAATGCTGCAGCGGTTCCTGACCCAGCCGACGCTCGGCGGTCGTGAGGACATGGATTACCTGCTCGACAAGATGGACAAGGTTTCCAGCGCCGCGCGCAAGACCTGCCAGGCGAGGGCGCAGGCCTAGGCCAAGATCGCCCTCGGGCGAACTTCAACAAACGCCGTTACGCGAGTGCCGAATTTCGGTATGGTTGTGCATGGCGAACGGCTTTCCAGCGGCGGTTCTTCTCCTGGCTGCGGCGTACGGCGGCGACGCCAGCGGCGGCGCGCCTTCCGGCGTTACGATCGCGACCACCTGCAGCGCGGAGGCCCAGGCGCGGTTCGATCAGGGCCTCTTTCTCCTGCACAGCATGATGTACACGGAGGCCCGGACGGAGTTCGCGGCCGCCGCCAAGGTCGATGACAGGTGCGCGATGCCCCAGTGGGGAATCGCGATGACCTGGTTCCAGCCCCTCTGGTCCGGGCAGCCCACGCCGCAGGCGTTGCAGACCGGGTCCGACGCGATCGAGAAGGCCAAGTCGCTCGCCGTCAGCGAGCGCGACCGGGCCTACGTCCTGGCCGCGGCGGGCTACTATCGTGAGTGGCCGGCGACAGGCACGCCCATCCGTCTGCGCAACTGGGAAGCCAGCCAGCGGGAGCTTGCCGTCCGCTACCCAGGCGATGTCGAGGCCCAGGCGTTCTGGGCGCTGTCGCGACTGGCGGCCGCCGACAAGTACGACAGGACCTATGCGCAGCAGCAATCGGCCGCCCAAGCCCTCGAGAAGTTGCTGGAGCAAAGGCCGGAGCATCCGGGCCTGATGCATTATCTGATCCACGCCTATGACAACCCGGCGCACGCCCATGACGCCACGCATCTGGCCAAGGCGTATGAGGGTGTCGCCCCCAACGCTCCGCATGCGCTTCACATGCCAAGCCACATCTATGTCCGTCTCGGCGCCTGGCCCCAGGTGGTCGAGTGGAACATCAAGTCGGCGGCGACGGCCAAGGCGCAGCCCGCGGAGGGCGATCGGGTCTCGCGCGACTATCTGCACGCCCTCGATTACATGGCCTACGGCTACCTGCAGATGGGCGACGATCGGAGCGCGAAAGGGGTCCTGGAGCAGATCGATCCGAAGGTTCTCTACCAGTTGGGCTTTGGTCCTGCGGCCTACGCCCTGGCGGCCGTGCCGGCGCGCTTGGCGCTTGAGCGGGGCGAGTGGAAGCAGGCGGCGGGGCTTCGGGCACGCTGGGTCGACTACAACTGGGACCAGTTCCCGTGGGCTGAGGCCGTCACCTACGCGGCGCGAGGCCTGGGCGCGGCGCGGACCGGCGATACGAAGGCGGCGAACGAGGCGATCACGGAGCTCGAACGGCTCAGCGCGCGGGTCGATCTGTCTTGGTGGAAGGACCGGGTCGCGATCGACCGGGACGTCATCCTGGCCTGGTTGGCCTACGACCGGCAGGACACCAAGCAGGCGGTTGACCTGCTCTCCGCCGCGGCGACCAGGGAGATCGCTGCTGGAAAGGACCCGGCCGAGCCCGGCCATGTGATCTGCGCCATCGAGCAACTGGGGTTCCTGTTGCTTGAACTTAAGCGCCCGCAGGAGGCGCTGGCGGCCTTCGAGGCCTCGCTCAAGGATTCGCCCAAGCGGTTCAATTCGCTCAGCGGCGCGGCCCGAGCGGCGCAGGCGGCGAAGCTGACCGAGAAGGCGAGGAGCTACTATTCGGAGCTGGTGGAGATCAGCGCCCCGGATACCGACCGGCAGGCCTACAAGGACGCAAAGGCCTATCTGTCCTCAAGTCGGGCGTCAGCCGCTCTGGCGCTCCCCGGCCATTGAAGCGCGCCATGGGGGGAGCCTGCCCTCGCGTCATGCTTGCGTGAGCGTGTTCATGCTCCCAAGCTGACGTCATGAACTCAGACATCAAGCCCGCCGCCACCATCCTGCTGCTGCGCGATGCGCCGGCGTTCGAGGTGTTGATGGTCAAGCGCCATCACCAGATCGACTTCGCATCGGGCGCCCTGGTGTTTCCAGGCGGCAAGAGTCATGCGGGGGACCATGACCCCGCATGGGCCGACCATGCCCTGGGCTGGTCGGGGTTCGACGCCGAGCAGCGGGGCTTGCGGATCGCCGCCATTCGCGAGGTGTTCGAGGAGGCCGGCGTGTTGCTGGGGCAGCGTCTGGACGGCTCGCCGATCGGCGGGGAGGCCTGCCCGCTGGAGGTCCGCAAGGCGGTCGACGCCGGGACCATCGCGTTTCTTGATGTCGTGCGCGATCTTGGCGTGCGGATCGACCTTGGCGCCCTGACGGTCTTCGCGCGCTGGATCACGCCGCCGCTGACGCCCAAGCGGTTCGACACCTGGTTCTATGTGGCTGATGCGCCGGACGATCAGCTGGCCGCCTGCGACGGGCGCGAGACGGTCGACGCTGAATGGATCGAGCCCAAGGAGGTCCTGCGCATGGCGCAGGCCGGTGAGCGCAAGGTGATCTTCCCGACCCGAATGAACGTGCAGCTGTTGGCCGAGGCGTCCAGCGCCCAGGACTGCATCGACCGCGCGGCCGCCAGGACGCTGGTCACCGTCGAGCCGCAGATCCAGGCGCGTGACCACGGCAAGGTGCTGGTCCTGCCGCCGAACGCCGGTTACGGCGTGGTCGAGGAACCGCTCGAGAATGTGATGTAGCGGCTCAGGCCGCCGCGGTGACCTTGCGTTCCAGTTCCTCGATCAGCACGCGGCCGACGGGATGGTCGTCAGTCTTGATGTTGTCGCGGACCGCGGCCTTGATGCCGTCGATGTGAGCATCGACCAGGGCCATGGAGACGGTCAGGCGCTTGTCCTTGTCGTCGATCAGGCGGCAGAGCGAGGCGCCGATGCGGGTGATCAACGGAAACTCGTAGGTGGTTCCAAGGCCCTTCAGGTCATGGGCGCGCAGGTAGAGGGTTTCCATGGTCTCGGCGGTGACGCCTTCGTCATGGACCCGCTGGCGAGCAGCGTCGAGCTTGAGCACTTCGTCGGCCAACCACTGCGAGAAGTTGCCGGAGAGGCTCTTCAGCGCGGCTTCCGCCTTGGCGATCGCGCTAGGGTCGATCGCGCCGAACCGGCCGCCGACCTTCAAACGCAGGCTGGGGGGGTGGGTGACCGGGTTTTGCTGGCTCACAACGCTCTCCTGGAACAGTCGAGCGTCAGATTAGGTCGGATGCGTTAACAACGAATGAGCCGGGAACCCACGGTAATCATACGGAAAACTGCTCGGCGAGCACGCGTTCCTCGAGACTGCGGCCCGCGTCGAACAGCATATGAAGGGCCAGGGTGCGGTCCTCGGCGATGTGAACTTCCATCACGTCGCGGACCTCAAAATTGTCGGCCACGGCGCTGACCGGGCGCTTGTCGGCCTCGAGGATCTCGAAGGTGACGCGGGCGGTGTGGGCGAGCAGGGCGCCGCGCCAGCGCCGGGGCCGGAAGGCGCTGATCGGGGTCAGCGCCAGCACCTTGGCGTCGAGAGGGATGATCGGGCCGTGGGCCGAGAGGTTGTAGGCGGTCGACCCGGCTGGGGTCGCCACCAGGGCGCCGTCGCAGGAGAGCTCGCCCAGCCGCACCTTGCCGTCGATGGAGATGCGGAGCTTGGCGGTCTGGCGGGTCTGACGCAGCAGCGAGACCTCGTTCATGGCGATGGCGCGGTGCTCGTGTCCGTGAATGTCGAGCGCGGACATCGAGAGCGGATGGATCACGGCGCGTTCGGCGGCGTTGATCCGCTCCAGCAGGGCGTCCTCGCTGTACTCGTTCATCAGGAAGCCGACCGAGCCGCGGTTCATGCCGTAGATCGGCCGCTCGTCGCCCAGGTTCTCGTGCAGGGTCTCGAGCATGAAGCCGTCCCCGCCGAGGGCGACGACGACCTGCGCGTCGGCCAGCTTGGCCTGGCCATAGCGCGCGATGAGGGCGTCCTTGGCCTCCTGGGCCTCGGGGCGGTCGCTGGCCACGAAGGCGAGGCGGGTCACGAAGGGCTCAGGCTTGAACATCGCCCGGCAGAAGCCCGTGAAACGGTCGATCCGTCAACCAGGGTTCAGCGCCTGACGAAATGCGGCGCCGGCGATGTTCGGCTCGAAGGGCCCAAAAGCGCCGCGCGCGCGGCGTGCGCCCTCGGGGCCGCCGCCCGGCTTTCCGCCGTTCAACTCCCGCACCAGGTCAAGGATGGTGGGGAACACGCTGCGGTCGATTCCGACCGAGGCGCAGGCCAGGGCCAGGAGTTCGGGGTGCTCGGAGCCGACCGCTGAGCGCACCTGGCTCGGTTCAAAGCGGCCTAGCGTGGCCAGGCCGGCGACAAACAGCGACAGCTTCCGCTCCTTCAGCGCCCGCAGCAGGTAGCCGGGGCGGAGCTGGCCGGACATGTCGAGCTTGGCGATCAGCCGTCGCTCCATCTCCTCGCGTTCGCCGATGCGAACCTCGGTGACGCCGGCTTCGGTCTCGATCGCCCCGCCATGGGCTTCCTGCACCGAGGCGCCGAGCGCGGCGTCCAGGGCCGCCGAATCCAGCCGGAATCTGCCGATCAGCGATTGCCGCAGGGCCTGGCCGACCCAGACATAGAGCTCGCGGGCCAGGTCGTCGGTCAGGCCGGGATGGCGGGTCAGCGGCGAGCGCATCGCCGCGACGCGCTCTGAGGCCTTCACCAGCACGGCCAGATCGTGCGCGCCGACCGCGGCGGTGTCGTTGCCGGCCAGGGCGGTCAGCACCGCCGGCTCGTTCTGCTGAAGAATGGCGGCGACCACGGGCGGGCCGATGTGCGGACGGCGGGCGACCTCGATCTGATGCTCGATGGTGGCCTCGACCAGAAGGCGGATCAGGTCGTGATCCTTCAGCACCGGACTGGCGGCGATGATCGGGCGGGCGATCTCGATGTCGTCCAGCGCCAACACATTGACCAGGGCCGAGGGCGCCCAGGCGGCGTGGGAGAGCTTTTCGGAGAGCCGGCGGCGGATATCGCGCTCGGCCTCGACCACCAGGCTCATGAAGATGGAGTTCAACAGGGCCTGGATCGGCCCCGACGACATCAGGCTGTTGGCGCTTTCGCCGGCGTCGCACAGGTCGACGATGGACAGCAGCAGACGTTCGCGATCAGCCGGCGCGCGGCTGCGGGCCAGGTTCAACAGTTCGTCAGCCTTGGCGGTCGCGCTCAAACTGGCATCCCCAACAGGCGAAGCGCCTAGCTTCGAATCTGCGCCTGACCGATGAAAACATGGTTAGTAGCTGTTGACCATGTGACGCAAAGAGCCGCAGTCGCTTGCGGAACAAGGGGCGGAGATGTCTGAACCTCTGATTTTGGCCCTCGATCAGGGCACTACCTCGACGCGAGCCATCCTGTTCGACGCCAAGGGATCGCCGATCGCCGACGCCGGTCGGACCCTGGAGCAGTTCTATCCCGAGGACGGCTGGGTCGAGCACGACGCCGAGGAAATCTTCGAAACCTCCGTGACCGTGATGCGCGAGGCGATCGCCAAGTCGGGCCGGTCCATCGAAGACATCGTCGCCATTGGCATCACCAATCAGCGCGAGACGGTGGTGATCTGGGACAAGGTCACTGGCAAGCCGATCCACCGCGCCATCGTCTGGCAGGACCGCCGTACGGCGACGACCTGCGAGCGCCTGCGCGCGGCGGGCAAGGAGAGCCGGGTCACCGACATCACGGGTCTGCTGCTCGATCCCTATTTCTCCGGCACCAAGATCGCCTGGATGCTGGGCGCGGTCGAAGGCGCCCGGGCCAGGGCCCAGGCCGGGGAGCTGCTGGCCGGCACGATGGACAGCTGGGTGATCTGGAAGCTGACCGGCGGGGCCTCGCACGTCACCGACGCCACCAACGCCTCGCGCACCATGCTCTTCGACCTGAAGGCCCAGGCCTGGTCGGCCGAGATGCTGGAGATGCTGGACGTCCCGGCCGCCTTGATGCCGCGCGTGCTCGATTGCGCCGACATCTTTGGCGACACCCAGGCCGACTTGCTGGGCCGGTCCATCCCGATCCGCGGGGTGGCCGGTGACCAGCAGGCCGCGCTGATGGGGCAGGGCTGCATTCGCGCCGGCGAGATGAAGGCCACCTACGGCACCGGCTGCTTCATGCTGGTCAACACTGGCGAGCACTTGGCGCCGTCGCGCTCGCGCTTGCTGACCACGGTCGCGGCCCGGCTGAACGGTCGCACCACCTATGCGCTGGAAGGCTCGATCTTCATCGCCGGGGCGGCGCTGCAGTGGGTGAATGAAGGCCTCAAGGTCGAGGGCGGCGGCGCCGGCGTCGAGAAGCTGGCCCAGAGCGCCAAGGACGATCACGGCGTGGTTCTGGTGCCGGCCTTCACGGGCCTCGGCGCCCCGTGGTGGGACGCCAATGCGCGGGGCGCGCTGTTCGGCATGACCCGCGACACCGGCCTGGCCGAGATCGCGCACGCGGCCTTCGACGCCTGCGCGCTCCAGACTCGGGACCTGATCGAAGCCATGCGGGCGGACGCACCCGGCGCCTTCGGCCAAGGCGTCGAGTTGCGGATCGACGGCGGCATGTCGCGCAGCGTCTGGTTCAGCCAGAGGCTGGCGGACCTGACCGGGATCGCGGTGGGCCGCGCGACCTATCTGGAGACCACCGCCCTGGGCGCGGCCCTGTTCGCCGGCATAGGCGCTGGGCTCTTCGCCGACGCGGAGGAGGCCACCGGCTCGCGCCCCTCGACCGAGCGGTTTGATCCTTCGCCAAGCCGGCATGAGCGCGAGGCGGCCTACGCCCGTTGGCTGGACGCCGTCGCGCGGGTGCGGACCGAGACCTGACGGTCGCCGTGGTTAGGCGGCCATCGCCGTCCGCCGCCGCCGAATAGCTGCGCCGGCGAGGCCGAAGCCCGTGATCATCAGCGCCCAGGTTCCGGGTTCCGGCACGGCGCTCCAATGTCCGCGGATCTCGCCGCCGGGGTACGCCGTCGAATGGAGGTTGAGATAGGCTTGGCCGGTGTTCAGCCCCGCGAAGAGCGCGGATTCCGCGCCTGCCGCCGTGCCGCCGTTGGCCGTGACGAACGTAGCGTTGTAGGTGCTGAGCAGGGTCAGATCGAAGACGTTGGAATAGGTCCCGCTGGAGACCCCGGTCGGAAACCCGATGAAGGTGGGCGTCTGGGTCGCCACCCCGACATTGTTCGGGGCGGGGGCGCAGCAATGGATGTGCGCCGCGGTGGTGAGGCCGACGAGGTCCTGGAACGTCACCGAGAGGCTCATGGTGTGGGCGGTGGTGTCGACGATCAGGGTCGCGAACCCGGTTCCGGGGCTGAAGTTCGCCGGGTTCTCGTTCGTGCCGGCGAGGGTGGTCTTGTAGACCGTCGCGGCTTGGGCCGCGCCAGCGACAGAAAAGCATGCGGCTATGGCCAGCATCTTGATTGTGTTGTGGGACAATTTCGACCTCCGCGGTGGAACCTGCAACGACGAGGATGAAGTCAAAGTCCGCAGATCCCCCTCCGCGAACACGCATACTGGTAAGCGTCACTGTGGATGGGTGTTTGGATATCGTAGTTATTCGAAACTCTGACGCGGAATGACTTGAAGTCAATCCCGCATTAACCGTGATCGCGCCGGCAATGGCCGCCGACAGGGCCGTGAACCGCGCGCTTGACGCTCGGGGCCAGCGGCGCGACTCTGGTGATCAACGATCAGGCACGATCGCAGAAGACTAGGGGAGGCCGCCATGGCCGATGGTTCGCTTGCGAGCGTAGGCTCGCTCAAGGGCAAGGTCAGCGCCGAAGAGTGGAAGGTGCGGGTCGAACTCGCCGCCCTCTACCGGCTGGTGGCGCTCTACGGCTGGGACGACGCCATCTACACCCACATCTCGGCGCGTATTCCGGGCCCCGATCACCAATTCCTGATCAATCCCTACGGCATGTATTTCGGGGAGATGACGGCCTCAGCCCTGGTGAAGATCGACCTGGACGGCAATATCCTTCAGGAGACGCCGTTCTTCATCAATCCGGCGGGCTTCACGATCCACTCGGCGATCCACGCCGCGCGGGAAGACGCCCACTATGTCATGCACCTGCACACCGACCAGGGCGTGGCCGTGGCGGCGCAGAAGGACGGGCTGTTGCCGCTGTCGCAGCACGCGCTGATCGTGCGGACCATGCTGGCCTATCATGACTATGAAGGCATCGCCCTGAACCTGGACGAGCGTGAGCGCCTGGTCGCCGACATTGGCGACAAGCACCTGATGCTGCTGCGCAATCACGGCACCCTGGCGGTCGGCGAAAGCGCGGCCGACTGCTGGATCCGAATGTTCTATCTGGAGCGCGCCTGCAAGCAGCAGGTCATGGCGCTGTCGGCAGGTCGAGATAACGTCCTGATGGCGCCGGAAGCCGCGCAAGATGAAGTGAAGATGCAGTTGGCGCGGGGACTTGGCGGCCAGCTTGCGTGGCCCGGCGCTTTGCGCCAGCTGGACCGCGCCTTGCCGGGCTACGACGCCTAGAGACTTGCTTGAGGATTAAGTAAGGCGGGCGCCGGTTCTTGGGCGCCCGTTTTCTTTGCGGTTACGAAACAATACGCGTCATCGACACCCGAGAAGTGTCGTGGTGCGAAGCTTTCGTCGTCTATTTCAAGTCAGACACGCAAAGCCATCGTTCTGTCACTGGACGGCGCCTATGTGGTCGCCATAAGACCCGGTTCGATTCACGGCCACCCCCTCTCCATTTGGAGTTCGCGGAGTTTCCCTAGCTTGATACGACGCCACTTCTTCCTCGCCGCCGCACTTGTGATCCTGGCCCTGATGGTGGTCGCAGGCGGCTGGAAGCTGACCCTCGGTAAGAAGGAGGGCCCTGGCGGCCCCCCCGGCGCGGCCATGGCCGCACAAAAGGGCGGCGGAGCAGGCAAGGGCGGCGGCGGTCACAGCGGTCGCGGCGGCATGGGCGGCATGGGCGGCCCGGCCCCCGTGAAACTGGTCGGCGCCGAATCCAAGATCTTCGTCGACGCCATCGACGTGATCGGCGTGGCCAAGGGACGCCAGTCGGTGACCTTGACCGCGGCGACCACCCAGCTGGTGGAGCGCGTGCGGTTCACCGACGGTCAGTCGGTGGCCAAGGGCGCCGTGCTGGTCGAACTGAAATCCACGGAACAGAGCGCGGGCTTGGCCCAGGCTCAGGCCCGGATGGTCCAGGCTCAACGCGATTACGACCGCTGGAAGCAGCTCGCGACGCAGGGGTTCGCCTCGAAGACCGCGCTAGATCAACGTGAAGCGACCTATCTCGCCGCCAAGGCCGATGTCGACGCCGCCCGGGCCCGTGAGGGCGACCGCACGATCCGCGCGCCGTTCGCCGGGGTCGTCGGCCTGTCCGACATCGCTCCGGGCGCGCTGATCAATCCGGGTGCGGCGATCGTGACCCTGGACGACGTCAGCGCCGTTCGCGTCGATTTCGAGGTGCCCGACCGTTATCTGGCCTCGGTCCGCGAGGGACAGCCGATCGTCGCCCGCGTCGACTCCTATCCCGGCGAAGCCATCCAGGGCCGCATCCAGAAGCTGGACACCCGGATCGACGAACGCACCCGCGCCATCACCGCGCGGGCCGAATTCCCCAATCCCGGCGGCAAGTTGAAGCCCGGCATGATGATGCGCATCGGGATCGCCCGCGGTCAGCGCCAGGTGGTGGCCGCGCCGGAGGCGGCGGTGTCCGTCCAGGGCGACACGGCCTTTGTCTATGTCGTCAAGCGTGACGGCGAGCGCAGCCTGGCCGAGCGCCGCCCGGTCCTGACCGGCGTGCGCCAGGACGGCCTGGTCGAGATCCGCGACGGCCTGAAGGTCGGCGAACAGATCGTGGCCGACGGCTTGAACAAGATCCAACCGGGCCAGCCGGTTCGCGTGCTGGCCGGCGCCGGTCCGCGTGAAGCGGCGGCCGATGTGACTGGGCCGCAGCCAGGAGCGCGCGGCGCGCGGCCCGGCGCATGATGCTGTCTGATCTCTCCGTCCGCCGGCCGGTATTCGCCGCCGTCGCCGCGATCATTCTGTGCGTCGTCGGCTTGGCGGCCTTCGCCTCGCTGACGGTCCGCGAACTTCCCAGCGTCGATCCGCCGGTGGTCTCGATCTCGACCACCTATCGCGGCGCCTCGGCCGAGGTCGTCGAGGAGCGGATCACCGAAGTTATCGAGCGTCAGATCTCCGGCATCCAGGGGATCGACCGGGTCAACTCGTCGTCGCGCGACGGGCGGTCCAACATCAACATCTCGTTCCGGCTCGACCGGAACCTCGATGACGCGGCCAACGATGTTCGCGACGCGGTGAGCCGCGTGGCGGCGAACCTGCCGCTGCAGGCCGATCCCCCGCAGATCGCCAAGGCGACGGCGGACGGCTCGCCGATCATGTTCATCTCGTTCGCCTCGACGACGCTCAACCGGTTGCAGCTCTCCGACTACGCCCAGCGCTATCTGGTCGAGCGGTTCTCGACCGTCGACGGCGTCGCCCAGGTGTTCGTCGCCGGCAGCCAACTCTACTCAATGCGCATCTGGCTGAACCCGGACGCCATGGCCGCTCGCGGCGTGACCGTCGACGACGTCGAGAACGCGCTGAATAGCCAGAACCTCGAACTGCCGGCTGGCTCGCTCGAAGCGCCGGCCAAGGACTTCACGATCCGCGTGGCGCGCGGCTACTCGACGCCCGCCGAGTTCGCCGAGCTGCCGGTGGTGGCGTCGGGAACGCGCACCAGCGCGGCGACCGGCAACACCTCGCAGGCCTATATCACCCGCCTGGGCGACATCGCCCGCGTGGAGGAGGGGCCTGACGAGCGCCGCCGCAGCTTCCGCTCCAACGGCCGCGACCAGGTCGGCATCGGCATCACCCGGCAGTCGCAGGCCAACGATCTGGACATCTCCAAGGGTGTCAACACCCTGCTGCCGGAGCTGAACAAGTCGCTGCCCAAGGGCACGACCCTGGAAGTGGCGGTCGACTACACGATCTTCACCGCCCACGCGATCCAGGAGGTCTGGATCACCATGGGCATTTCGCTGGGGCTGGTGGCCCTGGTGAACTTCATCTTCCTCGGCACCTGGCGCGCGGCGCTGATCCCGTCGATCGTCGCGCCGATCTGCATCCTCTCGACCTTCATCGTGCTGGCCCCGCTCGGGTTCTCGCTGAACCTGCTGACGCTGCTGGCCCTGGTGCTGGCGATCGGCCTGGTGGTCGACGACGCCATCGTGGTGGTCGAGAACATCCAGCGCCGGATCGACGACGGCGAGCCGCCGATCGTCGCGGCCCAACGCGGGGCGCGGCAGGTGTTCTTCGCCGTGGTCGCCACGACCATCGTGCTGATCTCGGTGTTCGCGCCGCTGATGTTCCTGCCCGGCTATATCGGCCGCCTGTTCGTGGAGCTGGCGGTGGCCATCGCCGCGGCCGTGGCCTTCTCGGCCCTGCTGGCGCTCAGCCTGTCGCCGATGCTGGCGTCCAAGCTGCTGCGTCCGGCCCGCGGCGAGGGCTTCATCGCCCGCTATGTCGACGGCGCCATGGACAAGCTCAAGGCCTCCTACCACGCCTCGCTGGACGCTTTGCTTGGCCGCAGGGCCGCGTCCATCGGCACGGCGGTGCTGGTGGCGGTGCTGGCGGCCGGGGCCGTCGGCCTGTTCTCGGTGCTGCCGCGCGAGCTGGTGCCCGAGGAAGACCGCGGGCGCGTCGACCTCAACATGAGCGGCCCCGAGGGCGCTGGTTACGACTACACCCGCAAGGCGGTCGATCAGGTCGAGGCCCGGCTTCAGACCCTGCTCGAAGAGGGCAAGATCACCCGCTACATCATCGGCGTGCCTCGGTTCGGCGGCAGCCAGTTCAACGGCGGCTTCGGCAACGCCAACGTGGCGCAAGACGCCGGCATCACCTCCAACGAGCTGGCCGCCCAGCTGAACCGCGAGCTTTCCTCGGTCACGGCGGTCCGGGCGATCGCCATGGTGCGTCCGGCCTTCTCGCGCGGCGGCGGTGGCGGCGGTGGCGGCGGAGTGGATGTGATCGCGGTCGGTGACGACTATGGTCAGGTCGCCGACTGGATCGCGCCGTTGCTGGCGGCGGCCGAGGCTAATCCGGGGCTCGCCAGGGCGCGCCTCGACTACGAACCCACCAGCCCGCGCGTCCTCGTCAACATCGACCGGGAAAAGGCCGCCTCGCTCGGCGTCTCCGCCCAGGCGGTCGGCCGGGCGCTGGAAAGCAACTTCGGCACCCGGCGGGTGACGACCTACATCAAAAACGGCCAGGAGTACGACGTGCTCCTGCAGACCGATCGCGAGCAGCGCCAGACCGAGCAGGACATCGGCAATCTGTATGTCCGGGCCCAGTCGGGACAGCTGATCCCGCTGTCGACCGTGGTCACGACCGAGGTGCGGGGCGATACGCCTGACCGCTCCCGGGTCGACCGGCTGCGGTCGGTGACGCTGTCGGCGCAGCTCAACCCCGGCTATCCGGTGGGCGACGCGGTGAAGTTCTTCGAAACCGAGGTGGCCAAGCTGCCGCCGGGCCCGCAGATCAAGTGGGGCGGCATGGCGCGCGACTATCTTGAAGCGGGCGGGGCTGTCGGCCTGGCCTTCGGCATGGCGCTGCTGCTGGTGTTCCTGGTCCTGGCGGCTCAGTTCGAAAGCTGGATCCACCCGGCGGTCATCATGCTGACCGTGCCGGTCGCCGCGCTTGGCGGGCTGTTCGGCCTGCTGGTGGCCGGATCGACCATCAACACCTATAGCCAGATCGGTTTGATCATCCTGGTGGGCATCGCGGCGAAGAACGGCATTCTGATCGTCGAGTTCGCCAATCAGTTGCGCGACGAGGGGCTCAGCATCCGCGAAGCGGTGATCGAAAGCGCCACCCTGCGGCTGCGGCCGATCATCATGACCTCGATCGCCGCGGCGGCCGGCGCCATCCCGCTGATCATGTGGGGCGGGGCGGGCGGCGAGAGCCGCAAGACCATCGGCGTGGTGATCTTCTTCGGCGCGATCTTCTCGACCGTGCTGACCCTGTTCATCGTCCCGGTGTTCTACAACATGCTGGCGCGCTTCACGAAGTCGCCCCAGGCCACCGCTCGCCGTATCGAGGCCTTCGAAGAAGCCGAGCAGACGCGCGCGGCTAACGCCGCCGAATAGAGCCCGCCCAGGTGACCAAGCGCCGCCCTCCGGGGCGGTCGGCTTGGCGCGCGTGGTCCAAACGAAAATGCCTCCCCCGAGGGGGAGGCGAGTTATCGGGGTGGCGCCGTCGGCGACAAGGGGGCGTCGCGCGGTCGGCGCAGGATCTCGGCTGACAGATGCAAGTGCAGCCTCGATGCACAGATGGTGCGACCGAACGATATTCTCGTCAAGGTTGCTTGTGCCCGTTACTCGCGTAAAAACTCATCCCTTCGAGAAAAACGCTCGAAGGGACGAAAGCGGCCGGAGTTCAAATGGTTAGGGAGCCTTGTAGCCGGTCTCGACCTTCAGGTAGGCGATCAGGTCGATGCGATCCTTCGGATCCTTCAGCCCCGCGAAGGACATCTTGGTTCCCGGCAGGAAGGTGCGCGGTTCGGCCAGCCACTTGTCCAGGTGATCGGCGTCCCAGACGAAGCCGGCGTTCTTGACGGCGTCGGAATACTTGTAGCTCGCGACCTCGCCGGCCTTGCGGCCGAAGACCCCGTGCAGGTTCGGGCCGGTCATGTTCGCGCCGCCGGGCACGATGGTGTGGCAGGACCGGCACATGCCGAACTTCTGCTTCCCATTGGCCAGGTCGGCGGTGTTGTAGGGCGCGGGCAGGGCGGCCAGCAGGGCCTGCTTCTCGGCGGCCGTGGGCTCGGGCGTCGCGGGGGCCGCGGGCGCCTCGGCGGTTTTCTCGCCACCACCCTGGCCGCAAGCGGCGAGCAGGGCGCAGGCCCCGACGACAGACAGCATCACCGCGTTGCGCATTTCATAGCCCCTTCGCCAAACTTGACCGCAAGCTAGTCATGCTCAGCCGCGTTGCAAGGCGCGCTTGCGGCGTTCCTTCTGGATAATCTCATCCAGGGCCTGCAGGAACCGTGAGCGATCATTGCGGTCGAAGGGCTTGGGGCCGCCCATGATGTCGCCGGTGGACCGCAGTTGCTCCATCAACGCCCGCTGGGCGATGGCCGCGCCGATCGAATTTTCGGTGAAGGGCTTACCGCTCGGGGTGACTGCGTGGGCGCCGGCCTGCAGCACCCGTTCGGCCAAGGGAATGTCGTTGGTGACCGCCACGTCGCCGGGCGCCACATGCTCGGCGATCCAGTCGTCGGCCACGTCCGGCCCGGCCTCGACGATCACGCGGGCGATCATCGGCGACGGCGGGATCTGCATGAAGGCGTTGGAGACCACCCAGGTCTTCAGGTTGTAGCGTTGCGCGACCTTGTAGGTCTCGTCCTTCACCGGGCAGGCGTCGGCGTCGATGAAGATCTCGATGGGCTTGCGGTCCAAGATACGGCCTCGGCAGATGGAAAACGCGTCCGGCCGGCTCACAGCCGCCACGGCGCGTGCATCTCTAAGCCAGAACTGTGGAAAGGCGGAGCCCGCTCGCGGCGGCGGGCCACTTCCAGGCTTGGCAGCCATCGCCACGCGTGGCATCCGTCGCGCACCGCGACACACGTCGTCGCGGTCGCGTCGAGGCGCCGGCTTAGCTCAGCTGGTAGAGCAGCGGTTTTGTAAACCGAAGGTCACGGGTTCGATTCCTGTAGCCGGCACCATCGACGCCTTCTTACCTCCCAGGACCTGGATCCAGCTGGACGGTGATCGTCACCGCCCCGGACCAGAGGGCGTAGGCGGCCAGGGCGACCAGCGCGGCTACGACCACGAGAGCTGTCTTCCACCACATTGCTTGAGCTTTCTGCGCCGCGTCGGCGACATGATCCTGCGCGTCCCCAGCGGCTCAGTTCCGACTGGCCGCCGGGCGCCGATCCGCCGTGTGTAAGCCAAGCCGCTGAGCGAAGTTGGTCGGCCCAGGTGATTTTCACCTCATATTGCGCTCATTGGTTGAGCCGAGCGCCCACCATTCCAATGATATCGATGGTAAGTTGAAAGAATATTCCTTTTCGTTGACGCGTGTTGTCTCGCGGCGGATGCTTCATGTGCTCTCGCGGGAGAGACCGGGCATGTCCCGGCGCTGAAGGCGCAACCACCCCGGAAACGCTCAAGCAAAACGGACCGCGCGGGCTGTTAAACGCTGGAAAGCAGGGCGCCAAGCCCTCGCCGAAGGAGCAAGAGGGTCCGCGTGATCCTTGAAATCTCTCAGGCGCAAAGGACAGCGGGGGTGCTTTGGCCGGCGGCTTCGCTCGGCCCGAACACCTGTCCGGACGTCCCGCCATGCCGTGATTTCAGAACATGCAGTCGGCATATCAAGTTCTTCGAACGCAGGTATTCGCAAGTTCAGCGTGGCCAGGAAGGCGCGCCTGATGATGTCTTACGGGTTATCGGTCAACAATAGATCGTCTGAAGAGACCTATTAGAAATGATCAATTGTTGCGCCGGGGGTGTTCAATTTAACGGCTAAGACTAACAGATGGGCGAGGCGCGGGGTTATCGTTGGAACGGTTCTCGCGCGGCGGCCATTTTCACTCGTCTCTACAGGGGGTACGACGATGAATTACCGCAACGCAGCCGCTACGGCTCGCACGTCTCGTAACTGGAAGACCGCTCTGCTGGCGGCTTCGATCCTGGGCGCCGCGTCTCCGGCCCTGGCCCAGGAGCAGGTCGAGGAATTGGTCGTCACCGGCAATCGCGGCGCTCCGCGGACGGTAATCGACAGCCCGACCCCGATCGACGTGTTGTCCGCCACGGAAATGGAGCGGACCGGCAAGGCCGGCGCCTTCCAGGCCCTGCAGACCCTGGTGCCGTCCTTCAACCTTCCGGCGCGGGCCGGCGGCGGCTCGTCCACGGTGATCGCGACGGGCGGCCTGCGCGGCCTCAACCCCGACCAGACGCTGATCCTGGTCAACGGCAAGCGCCGCCACAAGACCTCGCTGATCAACTCGGTCTCCTCACTCTACAACGGTTCGGTCCCGGCCGACCTCGACATGATCCCGACCTCGGCGATCTCCCGGATCGAAGTGCTGCGCGACGGCGCCGCGGCCCAGTACGGCTCCGACGCCATCGCCGGCGTCATCAACATCATCTTGAAGAACACGCCCGGCGGATCGGTGACGGCCACCTACGGCCAGAACTTCGACCGCAACGACGGTGATCTCTACCAGGGCACGGCCAGCTACGGCTTCACCATCGGCGACGCCGGCTATGTGAACCTGTCGGCGACCTACAAGGACCAGAAGCTCTCCAACCGCGCGCTCCAAGTCTCGCCGACCCTGCGTCTCTACCATCCGCTGGCGGGCGGTCTGCCCGATCCGCGTGAGGCCACCGTCAACCGGATGGTGACCCGGAACTACGGCGTCCTGCCGCAGATGGGCCTGAACGTCGGCTTCAACGCCGGCTACGACACCGGCGCGGTGGAGATCTACGCCTTCGGCACCATCGGGCGCCGCACATCAGACCTGCCGTTCACCTTCCGCGCCCCGACCAATGTTAACTCGCTGCCGCAGCTCTATCCGGACGGGTTCCGCCCCAACCTGGTGATCACCGAGCAGGACTTCGACCTGGCGGTCGGCGCCAAAGGGGAGGCGGCCGGCTGGTCCTGGGACGTGTCGTCCACCTACGGCCAGAACCGCGCCGAGGAAAACGTCTCCGAAACCCTGAACGCCAGCCTCGGCCCGAGCAGCCCGACCCATTTCTATGTCGGCGCTTTGGAATCGGGCGAGTGGGTCAACTCCCTCGACGTGACGCGCGGCTTCGAACTGTCCGGCGGCAGCGAGCTCCAGGTCTCCTGGGGCCTTCAGCACCGCTATGAGAGCTACAAGGTCGAGGCCGGCGAACTGCTGAGCTATGCGGCCGGCAACTATGTGATCCCGCCCGGCCAACCGCTGGCCGGCCAGCGTCCGCAGACCGGCGCTCAGGCCGCGCCGGGCTTCCAGTCCACCGACGCCAGCTCCAGCTCGCGCAACAGCGTCTCGGCCTATACCGAGGTCGGCTACACCCCCAACGAGCGGCTCTTCATCGGCGCGGCGGCCCGTTACGAGAACTATGACGACGCCTCGGGCGACACCCTGGTCGGCAAGATCAACGGCCGCTACGAGTTCAACGACTGGCTGGCCGCCCGCGCCGCCGTCAGCACCGGCTTCCGCGCGCCGGGCCTGGCCCAGCAGAACTACGCCGCCAGCTCCAGCCAGTTCCGCCTGGTGAACAACGTCCTGGAGCTGCTGCAGATCAAGACCCTGCCGGTCGGTTCGCGTGAGGCCATCGCCCTGGGCGCCAAGCCGCTCGAGCCCGAGACCTCGACCAACTACAGCTTCGGCGTGACCCTGCAGCCGTCCTCGACGCTCAGCGTCACGATCGACGCCTACCAGATCGACGTCGAAGGCCGCATCGCCATCACCAGCACGCTCACCGGCGCGGCGGTCAGCAACATCCTGATCGCCAACGGCCTGCCGGGCGCGCTCAGCGCCCAGTACTACACCAACGCCATCGACACCCGGACCCGCGGCGTCGACATCGTCGGGACCTGGCGCAACGACCTCGGGGAGTGGGGCGATCTGCGTTGGAACGTCGGTTACAACTACAACGACACCAAGATCACCGGCGTCATCCCCAACCCGCCGGAACTGAGCGCGCTGGGCGCCAACTTCGTGCTGTTCGACCGCCTGAGCCGCAGCAACCTGACCACCGCCATCCCCAAGGACAAGATCACCCTGGGCGCCAACTGGCGGTGGGAGAAGCTGAATGTGAACCTGCGTGGCACCCGCTACGGCAAGTTCACCGTCGAGCAGAACAACCCGGCCAGCGACCGTTCCTATGGTTCGAAGTGGATCGCCGACCTGGAGGTCACGCTCCAGGCGACCGACGCGGTGGGGATTTCGGTCGGGGCGAACAACCTGTTCAACACCTATCCGGACGCCAACGGCATCTACAACACCGCCACGGCGTCGGGGCAGTATAGCGGCCTGTCGCCGTTCGGGTTTACGGGCGGATCCTATTACGTTCGCCTGCAGTACGATTTCTAAGCGTTAGTGGGGGGGTATCGGCAGATGACGATCAGAGCGGTTCTTGCGGCGACGGCCATCGGCCTCGCCATCCTGCCCACGGCTGCGGCGGCTCAATCCGCCGCGCCCGTGGCGGCCAAGGATGTCAAACGCGGCGAGATTCTGTGGGACAGCTACGGCGTCCCGCACGTCTACGCCAAGGACGAGGCCGGAGCCTTCTACGGCTTCGGTTACGCCCAGGCGCAGAACCACGGCAATATCGTCATCCACCTCTATGGCGAGGCCCGTGGGCGCGCCGCGGAATACTGGGGCGACAAGTACGTCGAGTCCGACAAGTGGATGCTGGCCAACGACGTGCCCGAGCGCGCCGCGACCTGGTATCGCCAGCAGACGCCCCAGTTCCGCAAGAACCTCGACGCCTTCGCCCAGGGGATCAACGACTACGCCAAGGCCCACCCGGAGAAGATCGATCCGGAGGTCGCCGCGGTGCTGCCGGTCAGCGGCGTCGACGTGATGGCCCACTCCCACCGGCTGATGAACTTCATCTACATCGCGCCCCAGGCCGCCACGATGGGGGCCGATCCGGCCAACAACAACGGCTCCAACGCCTGGGCGGTGGCGCCTTCGAAATCGGCCAGCGGGAACACCATGCTGCTGGCCAATCCGCACCTGCCGTGGCCGACCAGCTACTTCACCTATTTCGAGGCCGACCTGAACGGGCCTGGTTTCAAGATGTACGGCGCGACCCAGGTCGGGCTGCCGGTGTTGCGGTTCGCCTTCAACGACCGGATAGGGTTCACCAATACGGTCAACACCCTGGTCGGCTCGACCAATTACGAGCTGACTCCGAAAGACGGCGGCTATGTCTTCGACGGCAAGGTGCTGCCGTTCAAGACCAAGGAGAAGACCTTCAAGGTCAAGCAGGCCGACGGGACCCTGCGCGCCGAAACCCTGGTGGTCCGCAGCTCGGTCCACGGGCCGGTCTTCGAACGCAAGGACGGCAAGACCATCGCGTTGCGCGTCGCCGGCCTCGATCGGCCCGGCGGTCTGGCTCAGTACTGGGACATGGGAAAGTCCAAGAGTTTCGCGGAGTTCCAGACGATCCTTAAGCGCCTGCAGGTGCCGAAGTTCAACATCGTCTACGGTGACCGCGAAGGCCACATCCAGTTCCTGGACAACGGCATCCTGCCCAAACACGACAAGGGCGACCTGAAATACTGGAGCGGCTTCGTCCCCGGCGACAGCTCGGCCACCCTCTGGAAGGACGTCCACAGCTACGACGAACTGCCCAAGGTCAACGATCCGGCCACCGGGTTCGTGCAGAACGCCAATGATCCGCCCTGGGTCGCCACCTATCCGCAGACCATCCGCCACGCCGACTTCCCGCCCTATGTCGCGCCGAACGGCCCGATGTCGCTGCGCGCCCAGTGGTCGGTGAAGCTGCTGGCCGACACCGGCAAGATCTCCTTCGACGACTTCGTGGCCCGCAAGCTCTCGACCCACACCCTGATGGCCGACCGGGTGCTGCCCGATCTGCTGGCGGCGGCGGCGGGCGACCAGGATCCCGATGTCCAGGCCGCCGTCGCGCTGTTGAAGGGCTGGGACCGCAAGACCGACGCCGACAGCCGCGCGGCCCTGCTGTTCGAGACCTGGGCGGCGAAGTTCTCGCCGAACAACTTCACCAGCCAGGCCAACTACAAGGTCAAATGGTCGGACGCCGCGCCGGTCGACACCCCCTCGGGCATCGCCGATCCGGCCGCCGCCGTGGTGATGCTGAAGGCGGCCGTCGCCGAGACCAGGCAGAAGTACGGGGCCATCGACCGTCCGTTCGGCGAGGTCTCGCGCTTCCACATCGACGACGTGAACCTGCCCGGCAACGGCGGGTTCGGGAACACCGGCCTGTTCCACACCATCACCTGGGGCGCGCTGAAGAACGGCGAACGCACCCCCAACCACGGTGAGACCTGGATCTCGCTGGTCGAGTTCTCCAACCCGATCAAGGCGGTGGGCCTGATGGCCTATGGCAACGCCAGCCAGCCGGGCTCCAAGCACCGGGCCGACCAATTGCAGCACCTGTCGGACAAGACCTTCCGCACCCTCTGGACCACGCGGGCGCAGGTCGAAGCCAACACCGAGGAACGCACGCCGTTCTAAAGCGGCGGCTCAAGACACATCAGGAGACACCCATGAAGAAGTTTGGACTGATCGCGGCCCTGGCCGTCACCCTGGTTTCGTCGCCGGCCTGGGCCGCGAGCCCGCACGACGGTTCCTGGGAATCGGTCGAGGCGAAGTCGAGCTGGAGCGACGGGAACTTCCCGAAGGGTTTCAAGCTGACCATCAACGTCAAGTTCACCGCCGACCAACTCGAGTACCACTCGGTCAACACCACGCGCGCCGACAAGCCGTTCAAGACCGACTACGTCACCTCGCTGGACGGCAAGCCGCATGAGTTCCACGAACAGGCGCGCTTCAACCAGATCGCCGTGCGCAAGCTGAACGCCAACGAGTACGAGATCCTGAAGATGAAGGACGGCGACGTCATCGTCGGGGAGTTCTGGACCTTCTCGCCGGACGGCAAGACCCTGGTGCGTCGCGGGGTCGGCAAGTCGCCGGAAGGCCGCTCGAAGGCCTATGAAGAGTTCTTCGTTCGGAAGTAGGTTTCGGGCGATGCGGTCGGCGCCCAAGGGCGTCGGCCGGCGTTTTTGATTTGGCCCCCTGGCGGGCCACGACCGGCCGGCGCGCACTCGGCGACGACGGGCGAACAGGGGGGAACCACCATGGCCGACATCGCAGCCGACCGGCGCCATCGCCTTCGCTCCATCATCGGGGGCTCCACCGGCAATCTGGTCGAGTGGTACGACTGGTACGTCTATTCGGCCTTCACCCTCTATTTCGCGCCGGTCTTCTTCCCGGAGGGCGAGCGCACCGCTCAGCTGATGAACGCCGCGGCGGTGTTCGCCGTAGGCTTCCTGATGCGGCCGATCGGCGCCTGGGTGATGGGCGTCTATGCCGACCGCAAGGGGCGCAAGGCCGGGTTGACCCTGTCGGTGGCCCTGATGTGCGCCGGGTCGCTGCTGATCGCAGTGACGCCGGGCTACGCGACCATCGGCTGGTTCGCGCCGGCCCTGCTGGTGCTGGCGCGGTTGATGCAGGGCCTTAGCGTCGGCGGCGAGTACGGCGCCAGCGCCACCTATCTCAGCGAGATGGCCGGCAAGCAGCGCCGCGGCTTCTTCTCCAGCTTCCAGTACGTGACCCTGATCTGTGGCCAACTTCTGGCTCTGACCGTGCTGCTGATCCTGCAGTCGATCCTGCCCGAGCCGGACCTGGAAGCCTGGGGCTGGCGCATCCCGTTCCTGATCGGCGGGGCCCTGGCGGTCGTGGTCTTCTATCTGCGGCGCGGCCTGGCCGAGACCGAGTCCTACAAGAACGTCCAGACGACCAAGGCCCCGAAGTCGAGCGGCCTGGAGCTGTTCCGCAACCACCCGCGCGAGGCCCTGGTGGTCATCGCCCTGACCGCCGGCGGCACGCTCGCCTTCTACGCCTACTCGACCTACATGCAGAAATTCCTGGTCAACACCTCGGGCTTCAGCCGCGAGACGGCGACCTGGATCACGGCCGCGGCGCTGTTCGTCTACATGCTGATCCAGCCGCTGGCCGGGGCGCTGTCGGACAAGATCGGCCGCAAGCCGCTGATGATCGGGTTCGGCGTGCTGGGCGTGGCCTTCACCTATCTGATCTTCACGACCCTCTCGACGACCAACAATCCCTACGCCGCCTTCGCCATCGTGCTGGGCGCGCTGATCATCGTCACCGGCTACACCTCGATCAACGCGGTGGTGAAGGCCGAGCTGTTCCCCGCCCACATCCGGGCGCTGGGCGTGGCGCTGCCCTATGCGCTGGCCAACACCATCTTCGGAGGCACCGCCGAGTACGTGGCCCTGTGGTTCAAGAAGCAGGGGATGGAGAGCGGCTTCTATTGGTACGTCACCGCCATGATCGGCGTCTCGCTGATCACCTATCTGCGGATGCGCGACACCCGGACCCACAGCAAGATCATCGAGGACTAGGCCCATCGCCGCCGGCCTCGCAGCCGGCGGCGTCCAGGCTCAAGCGATCGCCATGCGGCGCCGGGCCGAACGGACCATGGTCCCGGCGGCGCCGAAGCCGATGATCATCATGGCCCAGGCGGCGGGCTCGGGCACCGCGCTGGAGATGCCGGTGGTGTAGGTGAAATCGTCCATCACCCAATTGCCGTGGGAGCCGAACAACCGCACCTCGTCGACTAGCCCGCCATAGCCTGACGCCAGGAAGGTGGCGGTGGGGCTGCTTGTCGCCTCCATCGAAGATCCGACCTTGCGGCCATCGAGGTAGAGGTCGAATCTCAGGGGCGAGGCGGATCCGGAGAAGGAGGCACCGTTGAATTGAACATCGCCCCCAAGGAAGTTCATGATCATGAATCCGGTCCCGGGCGGTCGATGCTTGGCGTAGTTCGCGTAGACCTTTCCGAGGCCCGAAGCCGCTGGAAAGCCTGGGTAGGGGACTGAGTCATAGGTGAAGTCGCTGTTCCAATTGACGCCGCCATAGCCATCGGCGAGCACCCCGGCGCCAGGTAGATCGTCGAAATTTACAACGTGGGTCACGGCTGCGGCCGCCGGGCTGGCGAAGGCGGCGGCGGCGATCACTGTGAATGCCAGCCTGCGAAGCGTTCTCATTGTTCGATCCTGTTTTCTCTCGCCATCGTGTGGCGCAGTCGGGGCCGTCCTAGCTGCGTGGTTTCCGCAACGCCGGGCTTCTGAGACGAAGGGGCCGGCTTTCTGCGACGAGGGCGCGCTTCGCGGCGGTTGATTTAACGGCCCCGGCCACAACCAAATCGGTTGGCTCCTTGGCGTGCGCGTGATCCGTTGGCGGGAACGACAGGAGGGACGCGCCATGGACTTCGAGGATTATCGCAAACACGATGCGGTCGGGCTGGCAGGCTTGGTTTCGAAGGGCGAGGTCAGCCCCCCGGAACTGCTGGAAACCGCCGTGGCGCGGATGGCGCAGGTCGATCCGAAGATCAACGCCGTCACCCTGGACCTCACCGAATGGGGCCGGCAGGACGTCAAGCGTCACATCTGGGGCGGTCCGCTGGCCGGCGTGCCGTTCCTGCTGAAGGACCTGGGCGCGCAGTTGGCCGGTGCGCCGACCTCGTCCGGTTCGGCGGTGTTCCGTGACCAGCTTGCCCCCGCCGACAGCGCCATCACCAAGGCCTACAAGGAAGCCGGGCTGGTGATCTTCGGCAAGACCAACACGCCGGAGTTCGGGCTGATGCCGGTCACGGAGTCGACCCTGCTCGGTCCATGCCGCAATCCCTGGGACGTCACGCGCACGCCCGGCGGCTCGTCAGGCGGCGCGGCGGCGGCGGTGGCGGCGGGCATCGTGCCGGCGGCGCACGCCAGCGACGGCGGCGGCTCGATCCGCACGCCGGCCTCGGCCTGCGGCCTGTTCGGCATGAAACCGTCGCGCGGCCGGGTGTCGTTCTCGCCAACCGGCGAGGGGTGGGGCGGGGCCTCAATCCAGCACGCCGTGACCCGCTCGGTCCGCGACAGCGCGGTGCTGCTGGACATCGTCTGCGAGCCGCAGCCCGGCGATCCCTATTTCATCGCCAAGCCGGAACGGAGCTTCGCCAGCGAGGTGGAGCGCGATCCGGGCAAGCTGGCCATCGGTTTCACCACCGCCGCCCTGGCATCGGACGGCCTGGACCCGGAGTGCGCCGCGGCGGTGCTGGACGCGGCCAGGCTGTGCGAAAGCCTTGGCCATATCGTCGAGGAGGTCACGGTGCCCGGCGACCTTGCCGCCATGCAGCGGGGCGCGGGCGACGTCATCGGCGCCAGCATCGCCGCGACCCTGGAGGCGGAGGGCGAGCGTCGGGGCCGCCCGGTGTCGGAGAGTGACGTCGAGTTCCTGACCTGGGCCACGTACCAGCGGGGCAAGCAGGTTTCGGGCGCGAACTATGTGCGCGGCCTGGCGGCGATCCACGCCTATGGCCGGGCCGTGGCGGGCCTGTTCGAACGCTACGACGTGGTGCTGATGTCGACCCTGGGCAGCCCGGCGATTCCGGTCGGCCACCTGACCGAGGACGTGCGCCAGTACACCCAGCGGCTGTTCGCCTTCATGCCCAACACCCAGGCCTTCAACAACACCGGCCAACCGGCCATGAGCGTGCCGCTGGCCTGGAGCAAGGGCGGCCTGCCAATCGGCCTCCAGTTCGTCGGGCGGATGGGCGAGGAGGCGGGGCTGTTCCGTCTCGCCGGGCAGCTGGAGAAGGCCCGGCCCTGGTTCGACCGCGTCGCGCCGCTGTAGGACTAACCATCGTCATCCTCCGGTCAGCCGTAGGCTGATCCGGGGGACCCAAGCGGCCTCGCAAGTCCTGCCGCTCAGCTTGGGTCCCCCGGATCGTCTTGCAGACGACCGGAGGATGACGAGCGGTGCGTTAAGCCTCGCTCCGCCTGCGCATCTGCAGCAGGTAGGCGGCGATCACCCCGGTGGCGACCAGGCCGATCAGCAGGGTCGAGACGGCGTTGATCTCAGGGCTGACGCCCAGCCGCACCTGGCTGTAGATCCGCATCGGCAGGGTGGTCGCCCCAGGCCCTGACGTGAAGCTGGCGATCACCAGGTCGTCCAGCGACAGGGTGAAGGCCAGCATCCAGGCCGCCGCCACGGCCGGTGCGATATTGGGCAGGGTGACGGCGAAGAACGCCTTGATCGGCGGGCAGCCCAGGTCCTGGGCGGCTTCCTCCAACTGGCGGTCGAAGGCGGCGAGCCGCGCCTGGATGACCACGGCGGCGTAGCACATGGTGACGGTTGCGTGGCTGACGGTCACCGTCCAAAAGCCGCGCGGCATCCCCAGCGACACGAACAGCAGCAGCAGCGACAGGCCCAGGATCACCTCGGGCATCACCAGCGGTGCGAAGATCATGCCGGAGAAGAGGGTTCTGCCCTTGAAGCGCCCGGCCCGCACCAGGGCGACGGCGGCGAAGGTCCCGAGCACGGTGGCGATGGTCGCCGAGATCAGCCCCACCCGGAACGTGACCCAGATGGCGTCCAGCAGTTGCTCGTTGCGCAGCAGCGAGGCGTACCATTTCGTGGAGAACCCGCCCCACACCGTGACCAGTCGGCTGGCGTTGAACGAGTAGATCACCAGCAGGATGATCGGCAGGTAGAGGAACCCGAAGCCGATCACGAGGCTGACGATGTTGAAGGTGGTGAGACCGCGCCTCATCGGCCGGCCTCCATCAGTTTGGCCTGCTGGCGCTGATAGAGGACGATCGGCACGACCAGGGTGAAGAGCAGGGCGATGGCCACGGCCGAGGCGGCGGGCCAGTCGCGGTTGGCGAAGAACTCGGTCCAGATGGTCTTGCCCAGCATCAGGGTCGAGGAGCCGCCCAACAGGTCGGGGATCACGAACTCGCCGACCATGGGGATGAAGCAGAGCAGGGCCCCGGCCGCGACGCCGGGCAGCGACAGCGGGAAGGTCACCCGCCAGAAGGCGTTGAGCGGCGTGCAGCCTAGGTCGGCGGCGGCTTCCAGCAGGTCGTGCTGCTGGCGTTCCAGCACGGCGTAGAGCGGCAGCACCATGAACGGCAGGTAGGCGTAGACCAGCCCGACATAGATCGCGCTCTCGGTGTTGAGGATGTTGACCGGGCCGAGCCCCACCATGCGCAGGGCGGTGTTGAGCAGGCCCTCGGGCTTCAGGATGCCGATCAGGGCGTAGACCCGGATCAGGAAGCTGGTCCAGAACGGCAAGATCACCGCCATCAGCAAAGCCTGGCGCACCGAGGGCGTGCAGCGCGCCATGGCGTAGGCGAGGGGATAGCCCAGCAGCAGCAGGATCACGGTCGAGATCGCGGCGAACTTCAGGCTGGAGAGATAGGCGACCACATAGAGCCGGTCGGCGGGCAGCCGGGCATAGGCCTCGAAATCCAGGGCCGCGAAGAAGGTCCGCAGGCCCGCCAGCCCCGCCGCCCAGTCGATGCGCGGGGTGTAGGGCGGGATGGCCAGCGCCGTATCCGACAGCGACAGCTTGGCCACCAGCAGGAACGGGAACAGGAAGAACAGCCCGAGCCAGAGGAACGGGGCGAGCGCCGCCAGGCCCGTGCGGTCGCGGCGCGGCTTCATTGGGTCAGGACCACGCCGGCGTCGCGGGCGAAGGTCAGCCACACCTGATCGTCCCAGTCGACGGGGCGGTCGACGAAGCGCGTGGCGTTGGCCCGCGCCGCGCGGATCGTCCGGCCGCTGTCCAGTTCCACCAGATAGGTCGTCCAGTCGCCCAGATAGCCGATGTCGGCGATCTTGCCGGCCATACGATTGGGGCCGGCGGGCGGCTCGTCCAGATGCACCTCGATCTTCTCGGGACGCACCGCCAGCCAGGCGGTGGAGCCCACCTCAAGCAGGTCGTCCTCAATGATGTCGAAGCCGCCGGGCGCCTCGCCGCTGGCCATCCGCACGGTGGTCCCGTCGGCGAACTCGGTCTTGCCCTCGAAGATGTTCACGTCGCCGATGAAGTCGGCCACGTAGCGCGAGTTTGGGGCTTCGTAGACGTCGGCCGGGCGGCCGATCTGCACGATCTTTCCCGAGCGCATCACCGCGATGCGGTCGGCGGTGACCATCGCCTCTTCCTGGTCGTGGGTGACGATCAGGAAGGTCATGCCCAGTTGCTGTTGCAGGGCCATCAGCTCGAACTGAGTTTCCTCGCGCAGCTTCTTGTCGAGGGCTGCGAGCGGCTCGTCCAGCAACAGCATCATTGGGCGCGGGGCGATGGCGCGGGCCAGGGCGACGCGCTGACGCTGACCGCCCGAAAGCTGGTGCGGCTTGCGCCGGGCTAGGCCTTCGAGCCGCACGAGGGCCAGCATCTCGGTCACCCGATCAGCGATCTGGTCCTTGGGCATGCCCTGCTGTTTCAGACCGAAGGCGATGTTTCGCTCGACGCTGAGGTGCGGGAACAGGGCGTAGGACTGGAACATCATATTGACCGGCCGCTCATGCGGCCGCTTGCCCGCGAGGTCTTCGCCGGCCAGCGTCACCCGCCCGGAGTCCGGGGTCTCGAAACCGGCCAGCAGCCGCATAAGCGTGGTCTTGCCGCAACCTGACGGGCCGAGCAGGGCGAAGAACTCGCCCGGATAGATGTCCAGCGAGACGCCGCCCACGGCGGTGTCGCCGTCGAACCGTTTCACGACGTTTTCGAACCGTACGAGCGGCTTGGCGGCGGGGTCGGCCCATGGCGCGAAGGTCGAACGAACCGCGCCGATGTTCAGGCGCGGGCGGGAACGCTCTGTCATTGACCCGTCTGCACCTTGGTCCACATGCGCGTCACCTCGCGCAGCAGGTCCTGATCCTTGGCCTTGGTGACGAACAGGCGCTTGGACAGTTCCGGCGTCGGATAGACGTTCGGGTTATCGCGCAATGCGGCGTCGACCAGCGGCGTCGCCGGCAGGTTGGCGTTGGCGTACTGCGTGTAGTTGGAGGCCTTGGCGATCACTTCGGGCCGCAGCATGTAGTTCAGGAATTTGTAGGCGGCGGCCTTGTTCGGCGCGTCGGCCGGGATCGCGAAGACGTCGAACCAGACCTGGGTGCCTTCCTTCGGGATCACGTAGTCGATCTCCACGCCGTTCTTGGCTTCCTCGGCGCGGTTCCTGGCCTGGATCACGTCGCCCGAATAGCCGATCGCCATGCAGATATCGCCGTTGGCCAGGCCCTCGATATATTCAGAAGAGTGGAACTTGCGGACGAAGGGGCGGGCCTTGACCATCATGTCGGTGGCGGCCTGGTAGTCGGCCAGGGTCGTGGAGTTCGGATCCTTGCCCAGATAGTTCAGCGCGACCGCGTACATGTCCTCCGACGCGTCCAGGTAGAAGACGCCGCAGTCCTTGAGTTTGGCGAGGTTGGCCGGCTCGAACACCACCGACCAGCTGTCGATCTTTACGCCGGGCAGCCGCTTGGCCACTTCCTTGGCGTTGAAGCCGATGCCGATGGTCCCCCACATGTAGGGGACCGTGTATTTGGAGCCTGGATCGAAGGGCTCCATGTGAGCCATGACCTGCGGCCAGAGGTTCTTTTCGTTCGGAAGCTGGGTCTTATCCAGCGCTGTCAGGGCGCCGGCGATCACATAGCGCGGGATGTTGTGGTTGGAGGGGGCGACGATGTCGTAACCGGTGTCGCCCTGCAGCACCTTGGTTTCAAGAATCTCATTGGAATCAAAGGTGTCGTACTGAACCTTGATCCCGGTCTCCTTGGTGAAGTCGGCCAGGATCGCCGGGTCGATATAGTCCGACCAGTTGTAGATCTTCAGGGTCTGGGCCTTGCCCTCGCCGTTCTGGCCGCAGGCGGCGAGCGTCATGCTCAAGGTCGCGGCTGTCGCCACCCCCAGCACCTTCGTCCAACCTGTCATCGCCCGCTCTCCCAGCCGCAAGATCAGCAGGTTATAGGGGCAGGGTCGTAGATTTTAAGCGCAAATGCGCGGAGCCCCGTCCGATGCCTCTCAACATGGCGACGATCGCGCCGATCTTCCTGCTCGTGGCGTCCAACATCTTCATGACCTTCGCCTGGTACGGGCACTTGAAGGTGGAGCATCGGCCGTTGTGGCTGCTGGTCCTGGTGAGTTGGGGGATCGCGTTCTTCGAATACTGCCTGGCGGTGCCCGCCAACCGCATCGGCCGGGCGGTCTATTCCCCGGCCGAACTGAAAACCATGCAGGAGGTGATCACCCTGATCGTCTTCGCGGTGTTCTCAGTCACGTTCCTGGGCGAGCGCTTCACCCTCAATCACACGGTCGGATTCGCCCTGATCGCGGCCGGCGCGCTGTTCATCTTCAAGGGGCCGTTGTCTTAGGCCTGATGAGGCCGAGCACCGCCCCGGCGATCAGGTAGGACACCAGCTGGTAGCCCATGTTGATGGCCACGAAGACCACGGTCTGGCCCATGAACAGATAGTCCAGCGCCATCGTGGTGAAGTTGAAGAACACCCAGGCCGCGAAGGCCGCCGACAGCCCGGCCTGTAGTGAGGTCGCGCCGAGCCGACGCAGCAGCCAGGCCAGGCCGAGCACGGTGAGGATGGTGACGAGGGCGCCGACGCCCAAGGCGAACTGCTCGCTCTTTGGATCGGGCGGCGTGCCCTGTTCGGCCATCCATCGCGCGCCGAACAGCGGCCCGTACCAGAGGAAGCCCAGGATCTCGAGCAGCACAAAGGCCACGACGACTGCGATCCAGTTGATGCGTCTCAACATGCGTCTCTCCCTTTTCTGGAGGCAGCCTGTTGTTTTCGTTGGCGAAGGGCCGCCTTCCGTGGCGGAACTGTGGAGCTCAACCCCCAAAAAGGCGAGGGCTTTCGGAGCCCTCTTGGCGTCGGCGCTTTGGCGAACCCCATGCGGCGCCCTATAAGCCGCCGCTCCTCCTCATTTCGAGAGTCCTCATGTCGCGCATCCTCATCACGTCCGCCTTGCCCTACATCAATGGGATCAAGCACCTGGGGACGCTCGCGGGCTCGATGCTGCCGGCCGATGTCTATGCGCGGTTCCAGCGCTCGCGCGGTCGCGAGACGCTCTATATCTGCGCCACCGACGAGCACGGCACGCCGACCGAGCTGGCCGCCGCCGAGGCCGGCCAGGACCCGGCCACCTTCTGCCAGGCCCAGCACGACGTGCAGCACGACCTCGGCCGCAAGTTCGGTCTGTCGTGGGATCACTTCGGCCGCTCGTCTTCGCCGCAGAACCACAAGCTGACCCAGCGTTTCGCCCGCGAGCTGTGGGAGGCCGGCTTCATCGAGGAGCGGATCACCCAGCAGGTCTATTCCAACGCCGACAAGCGCTTCCTGCCGGACCGCTACGTCATCGGCACCTGCCCGCATTGCGGCTACACCGCCGCGCGCGGCGACCAGTGCGAGAACTGCACCCGCGTGCTCGACCCGGCCGACCTGATCAAGCCGCGCTCGGCGGTGTCGGGCTCCGAAGACATCGAGATCCGCGACTCCAAGCACCTGTTCCTTCGCCAGAGCCTGTTCTCCGACAAGCTGCGGGCCTGGATCGACGGCAAGAAGGGCGAGTGGCCGTTGCTGGTCACCTCCATCGCGCTGAAGTGGCTGGACGAAGGCCTGCAGGACCGAGGCATCACGCGCGACCTGGAATGGGGCGTGCCGGTCAACGCCTGGGAGTGGGGGGCGAACCCGAAGGGCGAGACCCCGGACCTCGAGGGCCTGGCGGGCAAGGTGTTCTACGTCTGGTTCGATGCGCCGATCGAATACATCGCCGCCACCTGGGAGTGGGCCGACGCCAAGGCCGCCGAGGCTGGCCGCGGCCACGCCGAAGACGCCGAGTGGGAGCGCTGGTGGCGCGGGCCCGAGGCCGCCGACGTCACCTATGTGGAGTTCATGGGCAAGGACAACGTGCCGTTCCACACGGTGGGCTTCCCCTGCACCCTGATCGGCGCCAACGAGCGCCTGGAGGCTGACGGCTCCTGGCGCCCGGCCAACAACGCGCCGTGGAAGCTGGTGGACGAGCTCAAGGGCTTCAACTGGCTCGACTATTACGGCGGCAAGTTCTCCACCTCGCAGAAGCGCGGCGTGTTCATGGATCATGCCTTGGAATTGCTGGCGCCTGACTACTGGCGCTGGTGGGTGAGCGCCAACACGCCGGAGACCTCCGACGCCACCTTCACCTGGGAGCAGTTCCAGGTGCAGGTGAACGCCGACCTGGCCGATGTGCTGGGCAATTTCGTCAACCGCATCCTGAAATTCACCGAGACGCGGTTCGAAGGCGTGGTCCCGGCCGGCGGCGAGCCGACCGAGCTTGAGACCAAGCTTTATGCCGACGTGGACGCCAAGCTCGCTGAGCTGACCGCCCATCTGGAGGGCCGCGAGTTCCGCAAGTCGACCACGGCGCTGCGCCAGCTATGGGTGCTGGGCAACCAGTACCTGACCGAGGCCGCGCCCTGGACGGCGATCAAGACCGATCCTGAGCGCGCCGCCATCGTGGTCCGCACCGGCCTGAATCTGGTGGCCCTGTTCGCCAAGGTCTCCGAGCCGTTCATCCCGTTCGCCGCCGAGAAGATCGCGATGGGCGTGGGCGAGGACTTCCCGGGCGTCTGGCCGACGGCGCAGGGCGCTGCGATCCTCGACATCCTGCCCGCCGGCCGCGCGGTCCAGGCGCCGGAGGTGCTGTTCAAGAAGGTCGAGAACGAACAGGTCGCCGAATGGGTCGCCCGTTTCGGCGGAGCCGAGGGCTAAACCCCTTCGCTTATCATCCTCCGGTCAGCCGGAGGATGATGAGTTTGAGCTAGGCGGCCAGCCGCGAGAACTTCTCGCGCAGGAAGTTCGCGCCGCTGACCAGCGAGATGCCGGCCAGCACCAGGATCGCGCCCATCACGAAGGGCGGTTCCAGCGGCTCGTGCAGGATCACGACGCCGAACACCACGCCGAACAGCGGCGTCAGGAACGACAGGATCGAGAGCCGCGAGGCGAGGTACTGGCGCAGCAGCCAGAACCAGACGACGTAGCTGACCAGGGTGATGACCACCGTCTGGTATCCCATGTGCAGCGCCGCCTTCGGAGTGAGGTTCACGCCGGCTTGGCCGGTCAGGATCGCGTAGGCGAGCAAGGCCGTTCCGGCGAACGCGACCTGGTAGAACAGCGTCTTCACCGCAGGCGCCTCGGAGAGCTTGGAGCCGCGGATCGCCACCGTCGTCAGCCCCCAGGCCAGCCCGGCCAGCAGGCCGAACGCGTCGCCGAGCAGCATGTCGCGGCTCATGCCGCCGCCGCCGGCTAGGAACGAGACGGCGATGCCGCCGAAGGCGATGGCGACACCGGCCCATTGCAGGCGCGACAGGCGCTCCTCGGCCACGCGCATGTGGAGGGCCAGCGCCGAGAAGATCGGGGCGCTGTAGAGGAAGACGACCAGGTGCGAGGCGGTGGTCAGCACTAGGCCCAGGGCGATGAACAGGAACTCCGCGGCGAACAGGGCGCCCACCAGCAGGCCGGCCGGCAGCGAGCCGTCGCAGAACGCGCGGCGGCCTTCACGTCCCAAGGTGAGCGCGCCCAGGACCAGCGCCGCGATCGCCGAGCGCAAACCCATCTGCATGACCGGCGCCACGTCGGCGGCGATCAGCTTCACGGAGATCTGCTGCGAACCCCAGCAGATGCAGAGGACCAGCATCGTCGCGAAGGCGAACAGGTCCAGCGGCTTGCGTGAGGTCATCAGAGGCTGGCTTCGCCGCGCAGCACCGGAATGCAGCCGCCGCCGACGGTGGCGGTGATCCCCTCGGCGCCTCGGCGGGCGGTGGCGTGCAGCCGCGAGGGGCGGCCCATCTCCACGCCCTGGATGATATCCCAGGCGCCGGCGTCGGCGGTGGAGAGCGACAGCAGCAGCGCCGCCAAGGTCGCATTGGCGCTGCCGGTGGCGGGGTCCTCCACGGTGCCGGAATTCGGGGCGAACATGCGCGCCCGCAGGCGTCCGTCGCCGTCATGGGCGTAGAGGTGCAGCGATAGGCGGTCGCCGAAATGCGGATAGTCGGCGGCGGCGCGGCGGAAGGCGGCGAGGTCCGGCGCGGCGCGAGGCAGGGCCTCGGGCGAAACCTCGGCGAAGACGAACGCTACGCCGACCGAGGCCTCGATGGGGCCATGGGCGGTGGTGACGATGTCGGCGGGGGTGAGGCCGGCGCAGGCGGCGGTGATGTCGATCGGCAACGGCTCGCCCAAGGCCAGCGGGCGCGGCGCGGCGATGGTGGCGCCTTGCGCCGTGGCGCTGACCGCGACGATCCCGGCCGGGACCTCCAGGCGCAGTTCATCGCCACGCCCGGCCTGCGACAGCACCCAGCCGGTGCCGATGCTGGGATGGCCGGCGAAGGGCATCTCCGCAGTCCGGTTGAAGATCCGCACGCGGGCGGTGTTGGCCAGGTCCTGCGGGGGCAGGATGAAGGTCGTCTCCGACAGGTTCATCTCGGCGGCCAGGGCTTGCATGTCCTGATCGGACAGACCGCGTGCATCGGTGAACACCGCCAGCGGATTGCCGCCGAACCGGGTGTCGGTGAAGACGTCGAGGGTGACGAAGGGATAGGAGCTCATGCGACCGCGCCATGCCGGGGAGGGAGCGTTTGGCTTGACATAAGTTAGTCAATTGGCAAAGTCCCAAAATGGACCTTGCCGACCTGCTACGCGCCCTGGCCAACGAGCGCCGGCTTCAGATCCTGGGCTGGCTCAAGGATCCGAAAGCCCACTTTCCGCCGCAGGTGGATGGGGATCTCGTCGAGGACGGCGTCTGCGCCGTGTTCCTGGCCGACAAACTGGGGGTCAGTGCGCCGACCCTGAGCGAGCATATGCGGGTGCTGGTTCGCGCCGGGCTGGTGACGCCCACACGTATCAAGCAATGGACGTTCTACAGGCGCGATGAGGCGCGGATCGTCGAAGCCATGCGGATGATCGCCGCGGGCGTCTAGGTTTCCACCTTTGCCTGACGACCACTAGACGCCCCTGGAAACGAAAGACGCCGCCGAACATCGGTTCGGCGGCGCCCTAGTCTCTCGAATTCGCCCAGCCCTAGTGAACGGTGACCGGCGCCTTGGGTTGGATGTCCATGAAGTCGGGGGCGATGGCGTTGTAGGAGTCGGTTCGTCCCAGATCGCGGACCACGTCCCGGTGGCCTTCCCACATCATGTGCAGGGCGACATAGAGCACGATCGCCAGGCCGATATAGCCGATCCAGCGGTAGCGGTGCAGCAGACGGGCGATGAAGCTGGCGGCCAGGCCCATCAGGGCGATGGAGAGCAGCAGGCCAAAGACCATGATCGCCGGATGCTGGCGCGCCGCCCCGGCGACGGCCAGGACGTTGTCCAGCGACATCGACAGGTCGGCGATCAGGATCTGGACGAAGGCCGCCTTGAAGGTCTTGGGCTGCTTGGCGGCGATCGCGGCGCTGGGCTCGGTCGTGGGATCGGAGTCCAAAGCCGCTTCGGCCGCGGCTTCCGCGGGCTCGGCCTGCTCGCGCAGCTCGCGCCACATCTTCCAGCAGACCCAGAGCAGCAGCAGGCCCCCGGCGAACAGCAGCCCGACGACGCCCAGCAACTGCGCCGTGATCAGGGCGAAGCCGATCCGCATGGTGACGGCCGCCGCCAGCCCCCAGAGGATGGCCTTCTTGCGTTGGTCGGCCTGCAGACCTGCTGCGGCCAGGCCGACGGCGACGGCGTTGTCTCCCGCCAGGACCAGATCGATCATCAGGACGGAGAGAAGGGCGGCGAGCGCGCCAGGCGCGAGGAGCGTGTCGATCATCGCGCCTTGAATGCGACAGCCGCCGCTCGTCCGCAACCGGTTAGGCGCGGGGAGCGACGAGTTTCGTAGAACCGTGGCCGCTTAGGGGCGGCTACGGGCCGCCTCATAGAGCGCCACGGCCGCCGCCGCCGAGACGTTCAAGCTTTCAAAGCCGCCGGGCATCGGGATCTTGGCCAGTTCATCGCAATGCTCGGCGACCAATCTGCGCAGGCCTTCGCCCTCGGAGCCGAGCACCAGGATCGTGGGGCCGCCGTCCAGCGCCTGGTCGAGCGCCTTGTCGGAGTGACCATCTAGGCCGACCGCCCTCCAGCCGAGTTCGGCCAGGGTTTCGAGCGCGCGGGAGAGATTGACCACATAGGCGGTGTCGATCTGGTCGACGGCGCCGGCCGCGGCCTTGGCCAGGGCGCCGGTGAGCTTAGGCGTGTGACGGTCCTGCAGGATGACGCCGGAGGCGCCGAACGCGGCGGCCGAACGCAGGATCGCGCCGACGTTCTGCGGGTCGGTGATCTGGTCGAGCATCAGCAGCGTCGCGCCGCGTTTGGCCTCGAAGTCCTCAAGCCCCACCGGGTCGAGCAGCGGAATTTTTAGGGCGACGCCCTGGTGGACGGCGCCTTGGGGCAGATTGTGACCGAGGAAGCGGGCGTCCACGACCTCCAGAACACCCAATCGGCCGAATCGCGACTCGATCTCTCGAGCCCGGTCTTCGGTGGCCAAAAGGCGCTGGGGGGCTGATCTTTTTTTGTTAGCAAGTGCCGCGGAGACGGCGTGCCAGCCCCACAGCCAATCGTCGAAACTGTTGTCTGGCTTGCGGTTGAAGGGTCTTTGACCTCCCTTTTTACCACTCTTCCAGGGCGCGTTGCGTTCGGGAGGGGAGGACACTATAAGACGCGCTCCAAATTGGGGACCGGGCAGGTTCTTCGCTTAACGCGGGGTGACTTGTCCAGGCTTCGATCTGGCTCTGAGCGCGCTGGGGGAATGTCCCGAGTGGCAAAGGGGGGGGACTGTAAATCCCCTGGCGTACGCCTTCGCAGGTTCGAGTCCTGCTTCCCCCACCACGCACTCAGAGCGTGAAATTTTAGGAGACTGGCGCGACCCCGCGCATCCTTCAGCGGCGGGTATAGCACAATGGTAGTGCAGCAGCCTTCCAAGCTGAATATGCGGGTTCGATTCCCGCTACCCGCTCCAAACCTCTGATTTTCTCAAACGCCGGCAGGACCCCGATGGCCAAGGAAAAGTTCGAACGCAATAAGCCGCATTGCAACATCGGCACGATTGGTCACGTTGACCATGGC
>NZ_LMHT01000033.1:0-14933 GCF_001429025.1 Phenylobacterium sp. Root700
GTTGAATCAGCTCAGCTCAGCAAGGGGAATCACTTCCGTGCATCCCGTAGCCCGCTGGGGGAGGTGTCGCGCGCAGCGCGACGGAGGGGGCGCTACTGAAGGAGTCGTAGTCCCCCTCACCTGGCCAAGCGGCCGGGAGCTCCCCCAGCGGGGGAGCATCTGGGCTGGACCAGCGACACTGAACATTGTCCGCCCGCCTCTGGCGGCCTAGCTTGACGACCATGAAAACGGTCGCCTCCGCCTTGCTCGCTACGCTTGTCTCCACCTCGGCCCTGGCCGCGCCGCGCGAAGAGGCCCGGACGCTCGCGGGCCTTGAAAAGCCGGCGGAGATCCGCGTCGACCGCTGGGGCATCGCCCACATCTATGCGGGCGACGTGCGCGACGCCTTTTTCCTGCAGGGCTACAACGTCGCCGGCGACCGGCTCTGGCAGATCGACCTGTGGCGCAAGCGCGGCCTAGGGCTGCTCGCCAAGGATTTCGGGCCGTCCTATGTGGCCCAGGACCGCGCCGCCCGCCTGTTCCTCTATCGCGGCGACATGGACCGCGAGTGGGCCGCCTACGGCCCCGGCGCCAAGGACAACACCGAGGCCTTCGTCGCCGGCGTGAACGCCTATGTGACCGAGATCCGCAGCGGCAAGCGGCCGTTGCCGGCGGAGTTCAAACTGGCCGGCTCGACGCCCGATCTCTGGAGCGCGCAGGACGTCGTGCGCATCCGCAGCCACGGCCTGACCCGCAATGTCCCCAACGAGGTCGGCCGAGCCAAGATCGCCTGCGCGGCCGGCCTGGAGGCCGCCAAGCTCTATCGCCACATCGAGCCGAAGTGGGAGACCAAGATCCCCGAGGGCCTCGACCCCTGCGGCATCCCCGATGACGTGCTGGCCGACTATCAACTGGCCACCAGCGGCGTGAAGTTCACGGGGGCGGGCCCCAAGACCGCCATGCTGGAGATCCCGCCCGACGCGATCGGCTCCAACAACTGGACGGTGGCCGCCAGCCGCACCGCCACCGGCCGGCCGATCCTGGCCAACGACCCGCACCGCGAGCACAGCGCGCCGTCGCTGCGCTACATCGTCCATATGGAGGCGCCGGGCTTCTCAGTGATCGGCGCGGGCGAACCCGCCCTGCCCGGTGTTTCGATCGGCCACAACGGAACCGTGGCCTTCGGCCTGACCATCTTCCCCGCCGACCAGGAAGACCTCTACGTCTACGAGACCGACGCCAAGTCGCCGACGCGCTATCGCTACGACGGCGGCTGGGCCGACATGACGACCGTGACCGAGGACATCGCGGTCAAGGGCGAGGCCGTTCCGCGCAAGGTCGAGCTGGCCTTCACCCGTCATGGCCCGGTGATCTACGCCGTCCCCGCCAAGGGCCGCGCCTTCGCGGTGCGCAGCGTCTGGGCCGAGCCTGGGACGTCGGCCTATTTCGGCTCCATGGGCTACATGACCGCCAAGACCTGGGAGGGCTTCAAGGGCGCGCTGGCCGACTGGGGCGCGCCGTCCGAGAACCAGGTCTATGCCGACACCAAGGGCGACATCGGCTGGGTCGCGGCCGGCAAGGTCCCGCGCCGCGCCAACTGGGACGGCCTGCTGCCGGTCCCCGGCGACGGACGCTATGAGTGGAAGGGCTTCCTGAAACTCGACGAACTGCCCAGCGCCCATAACCCGGCCTCCGGCTGGTTCGCCTCGGCCAACCAGATGAACCTGCCCGCCGACTACCCCTACGCCGAACGCAAGGTCGGGTTCGAGTGGTCGAACCCCTCCCGCATGCAGCGGATCGCCGAGGTGCTGGCCGCCAAGCCCAAGCTGACCCTGGCCGACGCCAAGGCCCTGCAGACCGATCCCTACGACATCACCTCGCGCCGGATGCTGGCCCTGCTGGCGGGGGTCAAGACCACCGATCCCAAGCTCGCCTCGGCCCTGACGCTACTGCGCGGCTGGGATCATCGGACCGCGGCCGACAGCCCCGGCGCGGCGCTCTACGAGGTCTGGGTCACCAAGCACCTGGGCAAGGCGACGGTGGCCCGCGCCGTGCCGCAGGCCGCCCGCGCCGCCGTCGGTAACGGCGACCTGCCCGCCGTCATGGCCCTGCTGGAAGCCCCCGATGCGACTCTGGGCGCCGATCCGGCCAAGGCCCGCGACGAGGTGCTCACCGCCAGCCTGCTCGCCGCCTATGACGAGGTGGCCGCGCGCCTCGGTCCCCAGCCAAACACCTGGGCCTGGGGCAAGCTGCATCAGGCGCGCTTCGACCACGCCCTGAGCCCGCTCGCGCCGGCGCCGGACCGCGAGGCGATGTCGAGCGGGACCCTGCCGATGGCCGGAACCAGCCTGTCGCCGCTGGCCGCGACCTGGCGGCCGGACGACTACCGGGTCATCGCCGGCGCCTCGTTCCGCATGGTCCTGGACGTCGGCGCCTGGGACAACAGCGTCGCCATCAACACGCCCGGTCAGTCGGGCGGTCCCGGGAGCGCGCACTATCGCGACCTGTTCCCGATCTGGGCCAAGGGCGACTATGTGCCGCTGAGCTATTCGCGAAAGGCCGTGGAGGCGGCGACGGAGAGCGTGCTGAAGCTGACGCCCGCGCCCTGAGCGGGACACCTATCGGGGCTTCCAGATATCCTGGGGCTCGGCGGCATTGACATTGCCGGTCGCTCGCCGGAAAAACCGGCCGCCCGATTAGAGCGGCCGGAGCTGTATTCCGCTATGACCTATATCGTCATGGATGCTTGCATCAAATGTAAGTTCATGGACTGCGTGGAGGTGTGTCCCGTCGACTGCTTCTACGAGGGCGAGAACTTCCTGGTGATCAATCCGGACGAGTGCATCGACTGCGGCGTCTGCGAACCTGAGTGCCCGGTCGACGCCATCAAGCCCGACACCGAAGACGATCCCGATTCCAAGTGGTTGAAGATCAACACCGATTACGCCAAGGTCTGGCCGAACATCACGGTGAAGGGCGAACCGCCCGCCGACCGTGAAGAGTTCGAGCGCGAAGAAGGCAAATTCGAGAAGTACTTCAGCGAGAAGCCCGGTCGCGGCTCCTAGGCTCCCAGGTCACTCCGGGGGCAAGCCTTTCTTTCGGCTGATTTTTATGCTAATGTCGCCCTTGACGTGGTGATAGCGAGCACGCTCGCCCCGTCGTTTCTGCAGAAGAGCCGTCCCCGGCCAGTGTACGCCTTCAGTGGCGAAGGGTGTCCTAGAGGTCAATTCCGTTCCAACAGGGGTAAGCCGCCGCGCAGTTTTTGCGGATGGTGACCTTTGCGCTGTTGGAAAGTTATTAACGCCTCTTAACGGGTTCGGACGAGTCGAAAGGACTTGAGCGAATGAGCAAGAGCGGTCTGGAATTCTCCGTCGGCGACCATGTCGTCTATCCGGCCCATGGCGTGGGCCAGGTACAGGGGATCGAAACCCAGGAAGTCGCTGGCTATTCCCTCGAAGTTTACGTGATCACCTTTGACCACGAAAAGATGACCCTTCGCGTTCCGACCGCGAAAGCCCGCACCGCGGGCTTGCGCTCGCTGGCCGAAGGCAATGTCGTCAGCCAGGCGCTCACCACCCTGAAGGGCCGCGCCCGCGTGAAGCGCACCATGTGGTCGCGTCGCGCCCAGGAATACGAAGCCAAGATCAATTCCGGCGACCTGATCTCCATCGCCGAAGTGGTCCGCGACCTGCACCGCGCCGAGAACCAGCCGGAACAGTCCTATTCGGAGCGTCAGCTCTACGAATCGGCTCTGGACCGCATGGCTCGCGAAGTCGCCGCCATCGAGCGCATCGACCGCGACGCCGCCATCGGCATCCTCAACAAGAGCCTGATCAAGGCCGTCGCGGCCTAACCGCCCCGACAGTTTGAGCTTGAAACGCCCGGCCGCAAGGTCGGGCGTTTTCGTTTGAGAGACCGCGCCATGCCCCCGCCCATCACCTTCAGCGACCTGCTCAGCCGCGAGCGCGCCACAGCCTCCGCGCATGTCGCCTATGGCGAAGACGCCCTGCAGTTCGGCGAGCTCTGGCTGCCGGAGGGACCCGGACCGCATCCGGTGGCGATCCTGATCCACGGCGGCTGCTGGCTGGCCGAGCTGCCGGGCCTGGAGATGATGGACTACGCCGCCGAGGACCTGCGCCGCTCCGGCGTGGCGGTCTGGAATCTGGAGTATCGCCGCATCGGCCACGCCGGCGGCGGCTATCCCGGCACCTTCCTGGACGTGGCGCGCGGCGTCGACCACCTGCGCGCCCTGGCTGCGCCGTACGAACTGGACCTCGACCGGGTGGTGGTCTCGGGCCACTCGGCGGGCGGGCATCTCGCCGTCTGGACGCTGGCGAGAAGCAAGCTGCCGACGACCAGCCCGCTGCATTCAGCCACGCCCCTGGTCCTGCGCGGCGCCGTGGCCCTGGCCGGGATCATCGATCTGGCCGCCTATCACGCCGAGGGCCCCGACGAGTGCGGCGGCCCCGGCACGATCGACAGCCTGGTCGGCGCCGCCGACCGGAGCGGCGACGTCTATGCCGACACCTCTCCGCCCCGACTGCTGCCGCTCGGCGCGCGCCAGGTGGTGATCTCCGGCGACCTCGACCACATCGTGCCCAGCGCCTTCGGCCGGGCCTATGGCGCGGCGGCGGCCCAGGCCGGCGATCCCGTCGAAGTCATCGACATGCCCGGCTCCGGCCACTTCGAACTGATTGACCCGACCTCGCCCGACTGGCCGCAGATCAAGACCGAGATCGAGCGCCTGCTGGCCTAGGGGCGACCGACAGGATCGCCCACTGCCCGTGAGTCGGCCGCTTGACACTGACCGCCATGACGTTTGCATCGAACTGAGGAGGATCCCCCATGAGCGATAGCCGCATAAACGTAAGATACATGGTCGGTGACGTGCAGCAGGCGGTCGACTGGTACGTCGGCAATTTCGGCTTTGGCGTGCAGCTCAACGCATCGCCAGCCTTCGCGTCCGTGGAGCGCGGGCCGCTCAGACTGCTCCTGAGCGGCAGGGGCAGCTCCGCGGGCCGGCCGATGCCGGACGGCCGGCAGCCTGAACCCGGCGGGTGGAACCGCTTTCAACTCGTCGTCGAAGATCTCGGCGCCGAAGTCGAACGCCTGCGCGCCCAGGGCGTGAAGTTCCGCAATGAGATCCTCTCGGGTCCAGGCGGATCGCAAATCCTGGCGGAAGACCCCTCGGGTAACGTGGTCGAACTGTTTCAGCCTGCGGCGCGGGCCTAAGTCCCGAGCGGTCCGAACGCCTAGACCCGAACGAAGATCGGGCCCCAGAGGATCTGATAGCGACGGCTGTCCAGATGACGGCGAGGGCGGAGCTGATAGACGCCCGGGGTCAGCGCTTCATCCTGCGCCACGGCCAGCCGCGCCCGCTCGTCCAGGGGATCGGTCAGGGCGAAGCTCTCGATGCGCGGCGAGGCCTGGGCCAGGACGCTGGAAAGATCGGCCGCGCCCTCGATCTTGAACGGCAGCGGAGCCCCCAGATCGCCGTCCGGATGGGCGTAGAGCCCCACGGCGTAGGTCCGCTCGCCACGGGTGACGACACCAAAGCCGACCTGGGCGTGGTTGGGGCGCAGCAGGTTCAGCCAATGGGGCTCGCTCTTGCGCCAGATGCCCATCAGGTCGTCCGCGCTCGGCGGCGACGGCGCGCGGCGATAGGCGATGTTCTCGCTGGCCGAGCCGATCATCCGCCGCGCCAGCAGCCCGACCCGGTGGGTGGGGTCGAAGCCCTCGGGCGCCAGATGCTCCACATAGCCCCGCTGCGCCAGATCGGCGGCGTGGGCGCGGGCGGTCAAGGCCAGCTCATTGGACCAGCCACAGGCCGCCGCGCCGCTCGACGCCCTGGCGCCGTTGGTCAGGGTGTGAAGCTGGCGTTCGGTGACCTGCTCGAAACGGCCGCCGCCGGCGTCCGCCAGACGGTCGCGAAGCCGCGCCTCATAGGAAAGCCAGCCCGCGGTGTCGCCGCCGGCGGGCATGGCCAGGGCCGGCAAGGCGACCAGACCGCCGATCCCCGCAAGCAGGGCGCGTCGCGGCAGTCCGCTGGCGTTTCGGAAGGGCTTGGTCGGCGGCATCCGGCGTCCCGTCAGGCCGTGATCTTGGCGCGCCCCGGCCTCAAGCGGCTGGGCCACCGGCAGGAGCTGACCCTGGTCTAGCGGCATATGGATTAACGGAGCGTCAGGACAACAAGCACTTGGCTTGGCCGCCGGCCGGTCAATCCGGCTCGGCGACCGGCGCGCGGCCAGGCGCGGCGATGATGTCTGGCCCCTTGGCCAGTTCGAAGGCCAGTTTCTCGCGGTCCAGATCGCCCTCCCAGCGGGCCACCACGATCGTCGCCACGCCGTTGCCGACCAGGTTGGTCAAGGCTCGGCACTCGCTCATGAACCTGTCCACCCCGACCAGCAGGGCGAGCGAGGCGATGGGGATGTCGGGCACCACCGCCAAGGTGGCCGCCAGGGTGATGAACCCCGCCCCGGTCACGCCGCTGGCCCCCTTGGAGGTCAGCATGGCCACGGCCAGCAGGGTCAGTTCCTGGGTCAGCGACAGGTCGATATTGGTGGCCTGGGCGAGGAACAGCGTCGCCAGCGTCATGTAGATGTTGGTGCCGTCCAGATTGAACGAATAGCCGGTGGGGATGACCAGGCCGGTGGTGGTCTTGCCCGCGCCCAGCCGCTGCATCTTCTCCATCATCTGCGGCAGCACCGATTCCGACGACGAGGTGCCAAGCACGATCAGCAGCTCCTCGCGGATGTAGGCCAGGAACTTGAAGATCGAGAACCCGGCCAGCAGCGCGATCAGCCCCAGCACCAGGATCACGAACAGCAGCGAGGTCGCGTAGAAGGTGGCGACCAGCGCCCCCAGCTTGATCAGGGCCGCCAGGCCGTACTTGCCGATGGTGAAACCCATCGCGCCGAACGCGCCGATCGGCGCCAGCTTCACGACGATCTGGATGATCGAGAAGAAGACCTTCGAGACGTCTTCCAGGACGCCGGCCACCTTATCGCCGAAGTCGCCCAGCCGCGAGCAGGCGAAGCCGGTGATGATGGCGATGACCAGCACCTGCAGCAGCGCGCCCTCGGCGAAGGCGCCGAAGAAGGCGTCGGGGATCAGGCTGAGCAGATAGTCCGGCAGGCTCTGGTGATGGGCGGCCTTCTCGACGTAGCCGGCGGCGATCGACGGATCGAGGGTGGCCGGATCGATGTTGAAGCCCTTGCCCGGCTTCACCAGGTTGCCGACCACCAGACCGATCACCAGGGCGAAGGTGGAGACCACCTCGAAATAGAGCAGGGTCTTGGCGCCCAGCCGGCCGAAGGCCTTGATGTCGCTCATCCGGGCGATGCCGGCGACGATGGTGCAGAAGATCACCGGCGCGATGGCCATCTTGATCAGCTTGATGAAGCCGTCGCCCAGCGGCTTCAGCGCCACCCCGACCTCGGGCCAGATCGCCCCCACGGCGATGCCGAGCGCGATGCCCACCAGCACCTGCACATACAGCAGGCGGAAAATACGAAAGAACGCCATCCACTATCCCCGATCGCAGCCATTCCAACCTGGACGGCATTGCGCTATCACCCCCACCGGTCGGCCCGGTAGCTCAGCAGGATAGAGCAGCGCTTTCCTAAAGCGAAGGTCGGGGGTTCGAGTCCCTTCCGGGCCGCCAATCAACCAGCTGATTTATATCAGCATTCTGGATTCTACCTTTGGCCATTCGCTCGGCCAAGTGGAAATAGGTTCCAAATAGGTCACAGCGCGACGAGTCGAGGTCCTCCCACCCACAGGATTCGCGCAGGTCGTTGCTGCGCTCTCCATGCGGTTTCAGCGTTAGCAGTGCGGGTTGGTGGATTGCCTATCGCACGCTGTTCGGACCTCAGGCATTCACGTCGACGACCGTGCGGCCCCGAACCGACCCTGCGAAAATCCGGGCCACGACCTCGGGGATATCCGCCAGACCAACGACGCTTGTCGTCCGGCCAAGCTTCTCGAGGTCCAGGTCTCGGGCCAGACGCGACCACGCCTCCAAACGGATGGACTGGGGCGCGTTGACCGAGTCGATGCCCGCCAGGGTTATGTTGCGCAGGATGAACGGAAGGACGGTCGCGGGCAGATCGACCCCCTGCGCCAGTCCGCATGCTGCGACAACACCGCGGTATTGGGTCTGCGCGAGAACGTTCGCGAGGGTATGGCTGCCGACCGAGTCGATCGCGCCCGCCCACCGTTCTGCGCCTAGCGGCCCGCTCGGCTCGGAAAGCGTGCGCCGGTCGATAACCTCGGCGGCGCCGAGCGCGCGCAGGTAATCGCCTTCCTCTAGACGGCCCGTCGAGGCCACGACGCGATACCCAAGGCCAGACAGCAAGGCGATCGCCACCGATCCCACGCCGCCGCTCGCGCCCGTGACGAGGATGTCGCCGCGCGCCGGCGCCAGACCGCCGTGTTCCAGGGCGAGCACGCTCAGCATCGCCGTGTAGCCGGCCGTACCAATCGCCATCGCGTCCTTCGTTGAGAACGGCGTGGGGATCTTGACCAGCCAGTCGCCGCTCAGGCGCGCCTTCTGCGCATAACCGCCATGATGCGTCTGGCTCAGGCCCCAGCTGTTGGCGACCACTTTGTCGCCGACCGCTATCCCGGGGTAGGATGACGCCTCCACGGTCCCGGCCAGATCGATGCCAGGGACGAGCGGGAACTGCTTGATGATTCCACCCCGACCGCTGACGGCCAGCGCGTCCTTGTAGTTGACCGTCGAGTATTCGACCGCGACCGTGACGTCGCCAGCCATCAGGTCTTGCTCATCCATAGCGATGACGCTCGTCGAAACCGCATCCCCGGTTTGCGTGGCCACAAGAGCTTTGAAGGTCATTATCTCGTTCCTGACTGATGTCTTCTGATGTCGTTTCCGGCCCTGTCTCAGGACGCCGGGCGATAGCGCCGCGCCGGTTGGGTCTGGCGGAACTCGGGCAACATCGCCTGACGGGCGGCCTGGAAGGCGGCCCACAGGCTCTCATCGTGGAGGGGCGGAATGGTCACCGCCTCCCGACGATCAAAGCCGACCAGGGCGGCGTCCACCAGATCTTCCACATCCATCATGGGCGGGAGCTTTGCGGGGTCGGAGTTTCCCCAGATCTCCGTCTTGGTCGCGGCGGGCAAGACGGCCTGGACGTAGACCCCCTTCGGACCCAATTCGACGCTGAGGCTCTGCGACAAGAACAGGACGAAGGCCTTCGTTGCGCCATAGACTGACGAACCCAACTCGGGGGCCAAACCGACGACCGAGCCGATGTTGATGATTGCGCCCTCGCCGGCCTGAACGAAACGTGGGGAGACAGCGCTGGCAAGGCGGACCAGCGACGTGGTGTTGAGCGCGACAAGTCGGGCCACATCCTCGATCGGCTGATCGACGAAACCGCCCGCCAGCGCCGCGCCGGCGTTGTTGACCAGCGTGCCGATGCTGGCGTCCTCGCGCAGCCGCGCCTCCACGACGGCGAGGTCAGGGCCCTGCGTGAGGTCCGCCGGCAGGACGTCCACCGCGACACCCGTCTCCTCCGTCAATCGCGCGGCCAGGGTTTCCAACCGCGCCTTGTTGCGCGCGACCAGCACGAGGTCATGGCCGCGGCGGGCGAAACGATCAGCGTAGGTGGCGCCGATGCCGCTCGAGGCGCCGGTGATGAGGACGGAAGACTTGCCGGTCATGTGAGTTCTTTCTCGTCTCGTGAAACAGGTGCGGTTGGCGAAGGTCCCGGCGGCGAAGCCGTCACCATTTCTCGACCCATGGCCGCAGGACCACCTCGAACGCCCAGGTCGACCGATGCTGACGATGAAGCTGGAGGTAGGTCTCGGCGATGTGGTCCGGGTGGGCCATGTTGTCGTCGACGGTGGTCCCCGCCAGCCGGTGGGCGCGGGAACCGTCGTCCTGAGCAAAACCGATCGCGGCGTCGATCGGCACATTGGCGACGTGGATGCCGTGCGGCATCAGCTCTCTCGCCAGGCTCTGCGCGAGCCCGGTCTTCGCCTGACAGGCCATGGCGAAGGCCGCGCTCAGGGCGAAGCCCTTCAAGGACGCGCTGGCGTTGGTGAAAATGATCGTCCCCCTCACGCCGTTGGCGTCCGGCGGGTTGTCGAGCATCAATCGCGCCGCCGACTGGCCGACGAGAAACGCGCTGAACGCCGCGTTCTGGAGGGTCTCAAGCGCCATGACCGGATCCGCCTCTACGATCCCCTTGCGCAAGATCCCCGCGACCCGGCCGTCGATGTTGTGCACGACCAGCCTCGGCGCGCCGAGATCGTCCACGACCTTCCGAAAGAGCGTCTCGACATCCTCCGGGCGGGCGGCGTCGCACGCGTAGCGGGCCACGCCATGACTGTCCTCCAGGGCCTGCAGCACCGGCTTGTCCGGAGACCTCGCGGCGACCGCGACACGCATCCCGCTTTGCGAAAACAGCCGGGCGCAGCTCGCGCTGACGCCCGGACCACCGCCCACGATCAGCGCGACCTCGCCAGCCGTTGAGTGTTGATCCGACGTGGACATGTCCGGCTCCGGGTTTGGAGGTTGCGAAAGGTTGCACACGCCTGCGCCGCCGCTTGCCAGCAGGGTCGAGGCTTGTTACTCTTATTATGAGAGTTAATAAGGAGTGTCAAATGAAGGCGAAATCTTTCGCAGGCATGCGCTGCTCGGTCGCCGGTGCGCTGGAGATGATCGGGGACCGTTGGACGCTGTTGCTCCTGCGGGACCTGGGCATGGGCCTTTCGCGTTTCGACGAGTTCCAGTCGAGCACGGGGATTGCCAACACCACCCTCGCGACCCGTCTCAGGAACCTCGAACGTAACGGCATCATCGCGCGGACACGCTATCTCGAGCGGCCGCCGCGCGACGCCTATCATCTCACCGACAAGGGGCGCGATTTCTGGAAGGTCCTTGCGGCGCTCCGGGAATGGGGGGACCGATGGGACGCCTCGGGGTTCGGCGCGCCGCCTATTGAAGTGGTCGACAAGGACACCGATCGCAAACTTCGGCTGGCCTTGGTCGATCCGCAGACGGGTAAAGCCGTGGGCGGCGACCGCATCAGGTATCGCCCTGGGCCCGGCGCGGACGATAGCGTGCGCGCGCTTCTGCAACGCGCCACCGTTGGAGGCGCGTCATGAGCGACGCCGCAGCAAAGCCCCTGGCGCTCGTTACTGGAGTGGGGCCCGGAACAGGCGCCTCACTGGTCAGGCGCTTCACTGAAGGCGGCTACCGCGTCGCCATGATCGCGCGGGACGTCGAACGTCTCGCCGCCCTCGAAGCCGAAATCCCGGATGCGTTCGCGGCGCCCTGCGACGTGACGGACCGCGCCGCGCTGCAAGACGTGATCCAGAGGGTCGGGCCGCCGAAAGTGGTCGTACACAACGCGGTCGGCGGCGCCTTCGGCAAGTTCATCGAGACCGACCCGGCCACGCTGCAACGCAATTTCGAAATCAACACCACGGCGCTGCTTCATCTGGCGCAATTGACCACTCCAGCGATGATCGCCGCCGGAGGCGGCGCGCTGATCGTCACGGGCAACACCTCGGCGCTGCGAGGCAAGCCCAACTTCGCCGGGTTCGCGCCGACCAAGGCCGCCCAGCGCATCCTCGCGGAATCGCTGGCGCGCGACCTTGGCCCTCAAGGCGTACACGTGGCCTACCTGATCATCGACGCCGTTATCGACGTGGCCTGGGCGCGCGAGCGGTTCAAGCAGGCGCCCGACGATTTCTTCATAAAGCCGGCCAGCATCGCCGCCGAGGTGTTCCACCTGGCGCACCAGCCGCGCGACGCCTGGTCTTTCCTCGCGGAGGTCCGACCGTTCGGCGAGGTGTGGTGACCCCCACCTCTCAGCGAACGCCTCAGTCAGAAAGTCTGCACATGTCACAGCAAAATTTCGCCAGCCTGATGTCGACCATCGAAGAGAGCGCGGGCTCATTTTCGGTGACCTTGCCCGACGACTGGCTACAGGGCCGCACGGCCTTCGGCGGCCTGTCGGCGGCGCTGTGCTGGGAGGCCGCCCAGCGGGTGGGCGACCTGCCGCCGCTGCGCTCGGCGCAGTTCGCGTTTGTGGGCCCGGCCGGCGGGCGGCTACGGATCGAGCCGACGCTTCTGCGAAGGGGGAAGTCCGCGGCCTTCTACAGCGTTGATCTCTTTGGAGACGATGCGCTCGCCGTTCGGGGCCTGCTGACGTTCGGCGCAAGTCGCGCCTCTAAGCTCGATCAAGTCAACTTGCCGGCGCCGGCCGTTCCGGGGTGGGACGATTGCCCAACCTTCTTCCAGCCGAATGACCGCCGCAGTTTCCTGCAGCACTTTGATAGCCGGTTCGCCGCAGGGGCCCGCCCCTTCACCGCCGGTGGTGAGCCGGAGATGATCGTGTGGCTTAAGCACCGGGGCACGGCGGAGTCCTTGAGCCTGGGGCCGCTTATAGCCCTGGCGGACGCCCTGCCGCCTGCGGCGATTGTAAACTTTGAGGTCGGCGGCGGTCCTATCAGCACCATGACATGGTCGATCGAGGTGCTTTCCGAGGCGCCTCACAGCGCGTCGGGCTGGTGGCTCGTTCGCACCACGGCGCAAACTGCAGTCAACGGCTACTCGGCGCAGGACATGACCGTCTGGGATGATGTGGGCTCTCCCGTGATGGCGATGCGCCAGACCGTCGCAATTTTCACCTGAGCTTCAACGGCGGCGAGCCATCTCGTTGTAGCCCGAGATGATTATCATCCAGGGCGGTGCGGGCTAGCGACTGAGGTTGGCTGACCGACCCGCGGGGCCCGCCAAGACGGCGCCGTGCTCCGAGATAGACACAGTGACCGCCCGGCCGAGTTCAGGCGGCGCCTGACCTAGCTTCAGGCGAGCGTAGTACTCGACACCTGCGCCGTCTCGCAAAACCACGTAGGGCGACCCGCCCAACTCATCGTGGAATCCACTGCGGACGATCTCGCCTTTCACGGCCGCAGCCCCAAGCTCTCGTATGTCGACCGCCCCGGCGAGGCGCCGCTCATTGAGTGTACGGATGATGTCGGAACGGAGCTGCAAGCTACGCAGCTTCTGCTCAAGATCGGGCGCTAGCTGGTACCTATCGCCCAGTCGCACCGCGAGCCCGATGAGCTCCAGATGTCGAAGCCTTCCCCTCGACAGCGCCGCCCAAGGCCCCCGACCGACCCCATCGGCCACCGTGCCATCGCCGCTCCGGCTCTCCACCAGCCGACGATCAAAGCTCGTGAACCGGTTCGCTTCGGTCTCTCGCCAGATCCGCTTCTCGGCGTCATGACGGCTCAAGTCGCCCAGCCGCTCCTGCGCCACCTCCTGAGCCCGGGCGCGGATGCCGTAGCCGACATAGGCCCGCGGGATGACGAGGTCGCGCCCGTCCCCTCGGCGCCCGCGGACCAGCACATGGGCGTGGGGCTGGTCGGTGTCGAAGTGAGCCGTGGCGATCCAGGCCAGTTCAGGCTCGCCCAGGTCCTTCGCCACCCGTCCCATCACCTCGCGGACATAGCCCGGAAAGTTCTCGATCCGGTCGCCATGCTCGGGTGAGAGCGCCTACCAGGCCGACGCGCTGTCGGCCGCGCCAGGCGGCGGCGCGGCGGGTCTGACCCAGCTGATGCCGCAGACCGCCCGCGAACTCGGGGTGCAGGATCGCTTCGATCCGACCGAAAACGTCTTCGGCGGCGCCCAGTACCTGGCCGCCCAGCTCCGCCGGTTCGGCGATGTGAGACTGGCCCTGGCCGCCTATAACGCCGGGCCCTCACGGGTGGCCCGCCTCGGCCGCGCGCCTGACTTTCCGGAGACCCGGGACTACGTCGTCAAGGTCGTGGATTGCTACCTCGCTCTCACCGCCGGGCGGACCATTCGAGCGGCGCGGGACTGCCGAACGGCGGAGCCGGCCCCATGACCGATGAAGCCCTAGGGGCCGTCCCCTCCGCAGACGGCGACGACGATCTGCTCACCCGCGCCGAGGCCTCGCAGTTCCTCCTGAGGTTCGGGGTGAGAATGAAGCCGACCACCCTGGCGCGGGTCTGGTCGACGGGCGGAGACGGGCCGCCTTGCATCCATGTTCGCCGGCGCCCGCTCTATCCGCGGGGCGTGCTGCGCGCCTGGGCCGAGCGCCAGTCGACGGGTCTGCGCGCCTCCGCTCGCGGGACGAGCGGCCAGGAGGGTTCGCCCCAATGAGCCAACAACACCTTCAAGACCCGCGCCCGAGCATCCGGGCCCTGCTCGCCGATCCCGGCGTGCGCGGGCCGCTCAAGGCGGTGCTGCGCGCCTGGACCGACCGCGACCCCCTGGATGCGGCGGAAGACGCTGGCCTGCTGGCCTTGGCCCTGGAGCGGCGAGTGGACGAGCACTTGGTCTGCGTCGCCGTGTTCGGCGCGAACGAGACGCAGGAGTAAAGCCGATGTTCGACAGCCAGGCCCTAGTCGCCCAGCCGCCCACCCACGAAGACCGCATCCTCCCCTGGCTTCGGGTTCGTGACATCGCCGGCATCAGTCGGACCACGGCCTGGCGCCTGCAGAACATCGGCGACTTCCCACGTCCGGTCATGCTCTCGCCAGGCCGCGTAGGCTGGCGTGAGAGCGACGTGCGGGCCTGGCGCGCCTCGCGCGTTCCCCGTGGCCAGCCTGCGCCCGCGCCGCTGTTCGAACCGTGCTCGTCGCCCCCCCCGAAGGCGGCTTGGACGGCGAAGACGGAGGCCTCCTGTACAGCCCCGCCAATCGCTTCGGAAAGTCCAGTCCGCAAGCGCCAAGCCACGCGGCGCAAGCGCCCCGCAGCAGCCGACCAGCTCTCGTTCGACTTCTAGGGTTCGCCCGGCGCGCGCCGTGGGCCCTGCGTCTAGAACGCGTTCTGCCCGGTGATGGCGCGTCCGAGAATGAGGGCGTGGACGTCGTGGGCGCCTTCATAGGTGTTGACGGTCTCCAGGTTCGCGGCGTGTCGCATGACGTGATAGTCGCCGGAAATGCCG
>NZ_LMHT01000033.1:15030-15363 GCF_001429025.1 Phenylobacterium sp. Root700
GCCGCGCAGGCCGGTGACGTTCGGCAGCATCTGGTCTTCGGCGACGAACACGTCGTTCAGCGCGATCTCGCCGGTCACCGAGGCGCGCAAGGAGAGCTTGTTCTGGATCTTCGGAGTGGTCAGGCCGTCGGAGCCGCGATCGACCAGGAAGCCGCGGATCACCCCGTCGAGCTTGGCCCAGACCAGGCAGACATCGGCGATCGGGCTGTTGGTGATCCACATCTTCGAACCCGAGAGCCGGTAGCCACCCTCGACCTTTTTCGCCACCGCGCGCATCGAGGCCGGGTCGGAGCCGCCGTCGGCCTCGGTCAGGCCGAAACAGCCGACGATCTC
>NZ_LMHT01000033.1:15437-117375 GCF_001429025.1 Phenylobacterium sp. Root700
TCATGATCTCGCGGTCGAACCGCTCGTCGGCATAGGCCGAGACCACCCGCGGCAGCAGTTTCTCGCGGGCATAGGACCGCGCTGACTGCCACACCATCCGCTCCTCCTCGGTCAGCCGCGAGGACAGGTCCAGCGGGTCTTCCCAGTTGAAGGTCTTGGCGGGCGAAGCGGTGTCGAGGGCCATGGCNAAAATGCCAAGCAGCTCAAAGGCTGCAGGGGCTGGCGGTACGGCGGGCTCGCAATCGGGTCAACATTTTCGTACAAGTGTGCGAAATGCGAACGAGAGAGACTCATGGAACGGCGAGACCAGGTTCAGTCCTTTGTCCGCGGCCTGCGTGTAATCCGTAGTTTCAGTGCGGACCGGCCGGTGATGGCTTTGTCGGAGGTCGCTGAGGAGGTCGGGCTCACCCGCGCTGCGGCGCGCCGTCTGCTCCTAACGCTGGTCGATGAGGGGTTCGCCAGAATGGAGGGAAAGCGCTTTCGACTGACGCCCAGAATTCTCGACCTCGGGTATGCCTATCTCTCGAGCGTCGAAGCGCTCGATGAGGCCCAAACCGTTCTCGCCGAACTGGCGACCGAGATCGGCGAGTCCTGCTCGATGAGCGTCTTGGAAGGGGACGAAGTTGTCTATGTGGCTCGGGTGACGGCGAGCCGCCTCATGACGCTGAGCCTTCGAGTCGGCAGCAGGCTTCCGGCTTTTCACACATCGACGGGCCGCGTGATGCTCGCCTACTCATCGCCCGATAGGGTTGAAAAATTGATGAGTGGTCGGGAGTTCGCCGCGTACACACCTAAGACAGTTACGAGCGCTAGTGAAATCTGGGGCATCCTGCGTCGCGCACGCCAGCAGGGCTGGTGCCTCTGCGACGAAGAACTGGAAGTCGGGCTCATTTCTCTAGCCGTTCCTGTTTATGATCGCGGGGGGTGCGTTACCGCCGCCCTGAATGTTTCCTCACACACAAGTCGAACGCCCGCATCGGATCTCCTTCAGCGCGCGCTTCCTCGGTTGCAATCCGCCGCGGAGCAATTGGTCAGCCGAAGCCGAGCCTAGCTATCCCCGAGACCTCGGAAGCATCAGCTCGACTAACCTCGGCTCGAAGGTGTCGGCCTCGTCCGCCGAGCGACCAGCTCTCCTTCGACTTAGCGCTAAATTGAGCGGCGGGCAGCCCATGCAGGCTGGCGACTAAATGGCGCGCTACATGTCGGAGTTCACCGACCACATGCCAGTCTGGGATGTGACGACGCCAGACCTGATCACCGACCTGCGAGTGGCGGGAGGTGGCCGACGTCCAGTCCGCGACCGCTACAAGCTCAGCTTGAAGGACCACTTCGCCAAGAGCAATCCGGCCGCCGTCGCAACCTGGTCGAGATCTTGCCGGACGCCGCCGATCGGGGCGCTGGCGCGCCGAGCCTTCCGGCCGGAATCTCGCGGAGTCTGGCGCGCGGGCGCCAACGAATCTCGCGGTCGATCCCGACGGGTTCGGCGGGCCACAAGGCTCCGCTTCATGCTGGATGCGAAGCTCGTAAACCACGCCAGCTCCGAGGGGATGGCGCACTGCGCCCTATTCATGGCATTTTGCGCCATGGTCCAGGATCTCGAACGGCTGCCGATGCCTCTGGGTTATTTCCGCCTGATCCTGCGCTGCTTCGGCGACACTGCGGAGCGCCGGGCCGCCATCCTGGCCGGCACGGACGTCACCGAGGAAATGCTGCGGGATCCCTCCGCCGACATCAGTCTTTTCCAGCAGCTTCGGCAGGTGGAGAACGTCAGCGCCCTGTTCGGCGACGATTGGGTGCTGCGTGCGCCCGAACTCTGGAACCCCTCTTCCCATGGCCCGCTAGGGGTCGCGGGGGTTGCGGCGCCGGATCTCGCTGCGACGATCGAGGTGATCACCCGGTACGGCTTTGTCCGGGCGCCATACTACAGGACCTCGCTGCGGCGTGGTCCGCAGTGGAGCCAAATGGACTACGAGCTGACGGTCGATCTCGACGAGCGCATTTCGCGCCCGATGATGGAGATGTGTTTCATCGGGTTTCGAGCGGGGATCGCGTCGGTCATGGCCGCGTCGCCTGCCGAAGCCCGCTTCTTCTTCGCTTGCGCCGAACCCCAACACGCGCCTCAGGTTCGGAGCGTACTGGGCGAGAACGTCGCCTACGGCGCCGTGCGCAACGCCATCCGTTTTCCCACCGCCTGGCTTGCGTTGCAGTCCCCCTTGGCCGACGCCACCCTGTACGGCGTCGCGCTGCAGGAGTTGCAGGCCGCCAAGGCGCGGCTCTTCGCGCCCGACGGTTTACGGGGCCGCGTCGAGCGACTGCTGAAATCTTTGCCCGCCGGCCGCCTGACCGCCGATGAAGTCGCGCGCCTGACCGGCGTCTCGCGACGAACCCTGGTCCGGCAACTCTCGGAGGCCGGGACCGGCTACCGCGACCTCGTGGACGCCGAACTGCGGGCGCGCGCCGGGCGGCTCCTGCAAGACGGCGGCCTGTCCCACGCGCAGATCGCCGAGGCGCTGGGCTACACTGATCCGTCCAGTTTCAGCCGGGCCCGCCGTCGGTGGTTTCGCGACTCGCCGGCTCCGAGTTGACGCAGAATTCGGCCTGACCGTGTTCTAAGTGAGCCACCGAGAGCCTAGGTCGACTCCCCGAGGGCATATGTGATCGCCTCGTCCGCAACACTGTTCGCCAAGTCGCTCATGGCCCCCGCCCCTGGTTGCCCAGCCCGCCCCTCGGCGATGACGGACGGCCGGGGCGATACGCTTTTCAGAAATTGCTCGCGCGGGGATCGACGACGCTCTTCCGGTATGGACCGACGAGTAGGCCCTCGATGCGCGAGCCCTCGATCATGAGCACCGGGTGAAGCGCCTTGTATAGCTTCCTGTAGTTGTAGAATGGGACGCTCGGCCAGAGGTGGTGCATGAGGTGCAGGTTCTGCTGAAGCAGAAGGAACGTTCCACCCCGCCAGAGGCTGATGCGAGTGTTCTTGTAGCGCTCGGTGCTATCGAACGGGTGGTGGGGCAGCCACGAGAAAAACGTCATCAGGATGAAGCCGGCGATCGCGCGGGGAATTAGGAACAGGAAGACCCACTGTTCGAAATAGCCGGTCGCCACCGCGAGCGCGAGAATGAGCAGGTGGGCAACGCCGACGGCGGAGGTCAGGAACATCTCTTGCGCGGTGACCATCGTGCGAACACCGGCATAGCGCTTGGGGCTCAGCCAACGCAGCATGAACAGCGGAAGCAGATTCATCGGGATCCCGATCAGCCACTTGACGATCAGGCTGGCGAAGGACCCCTTGACCCCGATGTCCGGATCCAACTCCGTATTCGTGTGCGAGTGGTGAAGCACGTGGCTGCGCTGCAGTATCGGCCATCCCGAACCCAGCCCAAGCGCGCCGATCCACCCAACGGTGGTGTTGACCCAGCCAAGTTGCGCGGGCCTGCTCACGACGTTTCCATGAATGGACTCGTGCACGAGCGAGTAGTGCGCGTACATCACCAGCCCGAGAGCGGGCGTGCAGACCCAATAGGACACGCCGCCGCTGAGCCCGAGGTAGAGCAGTCCTATCAGGCTGACGGGCAAGACCAGGGCGAGCGCCAATGTCGGCCAGGCCACTCGAGGCGACAATGAAAGCGCAATGCGCTTTTCTTCAGCGTGCGAGAGGCCGATTGCGACTCGCGACGCCTTCGTATCGGGAACGTCATACGCCATGTGTCTTCTCCCTATGGCGAGAGCCGACGGGCTCGTGACCCGCCAGGTCTTGGCCGCGATCCTGCCGCGCGTCGAAGACGCGCTCACCAACTTCGGCCGCACCCTCGGCCCACGCCGCCCCGCCTTGCCCGCCCATCGGCGACATCAGATGCCGTCCAGACGGCACCCACGCGCCACGAGAATGGGCCGAAGCGCGCGGAAGGCCGCCGGATGCCGCATAAGCGGCATGCGGGGATAGAGGTGGTGGATGACGTGGTACTGCATCCCCATCGTCAGGATGTTGCCAAGGCGGCTTCTGAACCCGCGGGTGTCGCGGTAGCGGCCCACGGCCAAGGCCGGATGGTGCGGCGCCCAGCTTAAGAAGAACCGGATGTATAGGCCGCCCACGATCCGAGGCAGCCACACGATCGCCGCCACCTCGAGCGCGTAGCCCGCCCAGGCGAACCCGAAGAGCAGGGCGTTGGTGACGAGTGCATACGCCAGAAGCGTCGCCCCGGCGCGACGGGCGTCCTCCGTTCCGAGGCGCTCCAACGCGTTGGCGTAGGCGATGTTCGTCTTCGGAACCGTCCGCAGCTGCATGCCGATGTCCTTGACGACCATGTGCCAGGCGCTGTCGGACCTGGTGTTGATGTCGGGGTCGAGCTCCAGGTCGTTGGCGTGCTTGTGATGCTCGTAGTGCGTGAGGCGGGCGGCCTGATAGGGCAGTCCCAAGGGAACAGGCGAGAGGTGGCCGACGACCTCGTTGAGCCAGAACAGCCGTTCGCCTTCGCGAGCGATGATCCTGTGTTGGGCTTCGTGCGAGGGCAGGTAGCTCAGGATGACGTTCAGCGTCGCGATAGGCGCCGCCGCCCACAGCGGAAGGGCGCCCGACAGGGTCAAAGGCCAAAGCGACAGCCAAACCGCCAGGTTGGTGAACGCCCAGACGATGGAGCCCCACGGAAGGCCGCCCATGAACTGCTCGGCGATCGAACGCTCCAGGCGCAGCAACTGCTGGGATGAAAGTTCGCTGAGATCGTGCTCGTGGACCGTTGCGGAGACGCTCATAGCCAGCGCCCCGTCAGGTTGGCGACCGCACCCCATGATCCGCCGATCGCAAGGCCCGCGACCAGAGGCCATTCAGCCTGCGCCGCGCCTGGAAGCGCGCGCTCGAGCAGCTGCGTCATCAACGGCGCGATGAAGCCGATCCCGAAAATCAAGGGCATGCCTTGGAGCAGCAGCGTCAGCAGGCGGCCGATGAGGCTGACGGGGGCTGTCGGCGCACCGTCGCTCGACAAATGAGCGACGTCGTCGCGGGGCATGAGGATCTCTCCCTGTCGTCGCCTATCTCAAGGCAGGCTTGGTAGTCGTTAGCTTACGCAGCCGAGGCGCCGAGGGAGAGGGCGTGGCGCGCCATTCTGATGACCGTTTGCGCCAAGGCCGGGCGGCCCACGGAATCTATCGTCGCCCCCGGGGCGCACGACGGAGATCGGCCGTTGAGCGTCGATGTGGCCTCGCTCTGTCCGGACGCCCTCCGCAGTCGGGACCTCGGACATCAAGGTTTTGAATTCGAACTGTCAGGCTCATAAGATCTATTCTGAAAACTCCATTGTCGGCGGCGAAGGGATGGCGCCAATGACGCCGCGACCACGGCTCTCAGGATCCTCCCATGACCACACGCAAGCAGCTCAAGCTCGGCCATATGATCGAAGGGGCCGGGCGCACCTGGACCGACTGGCGCCATCCCGACGCCCAGCCGGGCGCCAGCACCAATTTCGCCTACTACAAGGACGCCGCCTTGCTGGCCGAGCGGGGTAAGTTCGATTTTCTATTCATCGCCGACAGCCTGTCGATCAACGAAAAGTCCAGCCCGCACTATCTGAACCGCTTCGAGCCGATCACCATCCTATCGGCCCTGGCGGCGGTGACCGAGCACGTGGGCCTCGTGGCCACTCTGAGCGTGACCTATTCGGAGCCGTTCAACGTCGCCCGGCAATTCGCTTCCCTCGACCACATCAGCGGCGGCCGCGCGGGCTGGAACGTGGTGACCTCATGGCTTGAAGGCTCCGCCGACAACTTCGGCAAGGAGGAGCATCCGGCCCACGACGTGCGCTATCGCCTCGCCGCCGAATATCTCGATGTGGTCCAGGGTCTATGGGACAGCTGGGAGGACGACGCGCTCGTCCACGACAAGGCCAACGGCGTCTTCTTCGATCCCGAAAAGCTCAACACCCTGGGACACAAGGGCGACTTCCTGTCGGTGAAAGGGCCGTTGAACATCGCCCGCTCAGCTCAGGGCCAGCCGGTGATCTTCCAGGCCGGCGCCTCCGAGGACGGTCGCAATTTCGCGGCCAAGCGCGCCGACGCCATCTTTGTCGGCCATGGCGGCATCCAAGAGGCCCGGGACTATTATGCCGACGTCAAGGCGCGCGCCGCCGGCTTCGGCCGCGATCCCGCTAGTCTGTTCATCCTGCCGGCCGTGGCCCCGATCATCGGCAGCACCGAGGCGGAGGCCAACGCCCGCTGGGAGGAACGCGCCGACCTGGTCTCGATCGAGTCCGCCCTGGCCATGCTCGGTCGCAGTTTCAACGACCATGACTTCACCGTCTACGAGCTGGACGCCCCGTTCCCGGACGTCTTCGCTCGCGGCTTCAACAGCTCTCAGTCGGCGACCCTGAAGATCGCCCAGGCGGTGCAGAAAGAAAACCTGACCCTTCGTCAGGTCGCTCAGCGGTTCGCGACGCCCAAGGGTGAATTGGTCGGAACCCCGGAGCAGATCGCCGACAAGTTCGAGGAATGGCTGGTGACCGAGGCGTCCGACGGCTTCGTGGTCGGGCAGCCCCTGCCCGGCCAGTTCAGGCTATTCGTCGAGGAGGTGACGCCGATCCTGCAGAAGCGGGGCATCCTCCGCGAAACCTACGAGGGCTCGACCTTCCGCGACAGCCTGGGCCTCGAAGTCCCCGCCAACCGATTCACCGTCGCAAAAGACCAGCGCGCGGTCGCCTAGGGGTTCCCCATCCGCCGCTTTGCGGCGGATGGACTAGGTCGCCCGGGCGGCGTGCCCGGGCGGCGTGAATGGGCGCCGCGGGCGGTGGTGATCAACCCGCGCGCGATGCGCCTGCCCGCCGCCTGTCTCGAAGCGGGCCGGGCGGCCCCGCGGCCGTCAGCCGCGCCGCTCATCGTGCGTCGCCACCTGCAACGAGTCAGCCGTCCAGCCTCCGCCCAGGGCGCGGAACACGGCCACGCTGGCGCGCGCGGTGTCGGCGCGAGCGACGATTGCGGCGTCCTGAACATCCAGCAGGCGGCGCTCGGCTTCCAACGCGTCTCGCAGGTCGAAGCCGCCGATGTCGTATCCCGCCCGCGCGACCCTGCTGGCCCGAGACAGAGCGGCTTCGCTCCGGCCGAGGTCCTCGGCCTGGCGCGCGCCGCGCGAGAGGCGCGAGAGGCCGTCCTCGACTTCGGCCACGGCCTGGAAAACGGTTCTGCGGTAGCCGGCGACCGCTTCGCGAGTGCGGCCGCGCGCCGCCTCGACCTGGCCGCGGGTCGCCCCAAAGTCGAACAACCGGCCAGACAATCCTGCGGTCCCAGCGGACTGGAGGGAGTCGTCGTCAAGGAGATCGGCAAGCACGGGCGACAACAGGCCGACCAAGCCGGCGATCGAGACCCGAGGATAATAGCCGGCGATGGCCTCCGCCACGCGCGCATCCCCCGCCGCGACCCGGCGTTCGGCGGCGACGATGTCTGGTCGGCGGGCGAGAAGTTCCGCCGGTCCATCGCGGACATCGATCGTGAGGGCGGCCGGGAGCGCGCCCACTCCGACCTCGGCGGCGGCCCTCCCAGGCGCGCGTCCCGACAGCAGGTCTATGCGATCCAGAGTCTGATCGAGCGCCGCCTCGAGGGCGGGCGCACGGGCCTGGGCCGCGGCCAGGTCGGCCTCGGCGTTATCGAGTTCGAGGCGGGCGGCGGCGCCCTCCTGGAAACGCAGCGCCACCAGCGCACGCAAACTTTCCACCGTGTCGATGCGCTCACGCGTGATCTGGAGCCGCGCCTGCAGCTCACGGGCGGCGATGTACGCGTTCGCGATCTCGGCCGCCACGCTCAGCCGCGCCCCCGCCAGGTCCGCCGCCGCCGCGACTTGATCGGCCCCAGCGGCGCGTTTCACGGCCGACAAGCGGCCGAACAGATCAAGCTCCCACGACATGGCCGCGCTGAGGCCGAAAAGTTCGCTTGTTCTGTCATAGGTCGGGGACGCGGACGCGATCCTGGCGACCGGATCCCCGAGGGATTGACGCTGGGTGGTCGCCGAGCCGCTGATTGTCCCCGACGGCAGCGCCAACGACGTCGCGACCCTGGAGGCGGCGGCGGCCTGCTGCAACCGCGCGCTGGCCGCTTCGATATCCAGACTCCCGAGCAGAGCCTCGTCGATTAGACGATCAAGGACTGGGTCGTTGAAGGACTTCCACCACTCCATACGCACGATGGCGCTCGATGTGGGACCGGTTGGGAGCGACAGATTGCGGTACGACGAAGACGCCGCAGGCGCGGTTGGCCCAAGCGGCGGATGGCTCGCGCATCCGAACAGGGATAGGGAGCCCAGCAACACCAATGGCATGCGCAACATCACAGCCGATCTCCTTGCCTTACATAAACTGATGAGTTAGATCATTTTTCATGAAAAGCAAGACGTCAGTTCCAGGCGCCGCCGCTAAGCGCCCCGGCCGGCCCACAGTCGATCGCCGCGAGGAGATCCTCGAGGCCGCGCAGCGGCTTTACGAGTCGATCGGATTCGAGAAGACCACGATCGGGGACGTCGCCCGCGACCTCGGCATGTCGCCCGCCAACCTGTATCGAAGCTTCCCCAACCGTCAGGCGCTCGACGAGGCGATCGCGGGGCGAGCTTTGTCGACGATCGAAGACAAGGCCTGGGCGGCCGCAAGGGCGGAGCCGAATGCCGGCCTGGCGCTTGAAGCTCTGAGCCGCGCCGTGCTCGAGGAGACGCAACGTCTGCTTTTCAGCGATCAAAAGCTGCATCATCTCTGCGCCGTCGCCGCACGGGAAATGTGGCCAGTCGTGGCCGCCTACCTGGGAGGACTCCGTGGAGCCGTCCGTCACGTGATCATGGAGGGGCAGCGGTCCGGCGCCTTCAGAGCCGTCGATCCCGAGGAGATGTCCGACACCATCTGCTCCGCGCTGAACAAGGTCTGGCATCCTCACATGATCGAGACCTACGCCGGGGAGGATCTGATGCACACCAGCGATCGCATCTGTCAGCTGCTCGTAACCGGGCTGAATAATAAAATGATATAGTCCATCATTTTTCATCTATTATTCGAAACGGATCCGGCCTAGGGTTTTGCGGCAACTAAAGTCTCGCAGGACACTCCATGCCGGTCCCCATCTCACGCCCCGCCGCCATCCTGGCCGCCTTTACGCTCGTCGCTTGCGCGCCAAAGGCCCCCGAGGCGCAGCCGCAACTGGTTCGCACTGCTCTGGTAGGAGAAGGAGCCGGGGGCGCCATTCGCTACACCGGCGTGGTCCGCTCACGCACCGAGAGCGATCTTGGTTTCCGGGTGGGCGGCAAGGTCGTCCAGCGTCTCGTGGATCCCGGTCAGCAGGTTCTGAGGGGGCAGCCGCTGTTGCGACTGGATCCCTCCGATCTCCAGCTCGCGGCCAACGCCTCTGGCGAACAGTTGCGGTCGGCGCAGGCTCAGGCGACGCAGGCTCGCGCGGAAGAGGCGCGCATGGCGCGTCTTCTGGAGGCCGGCGCCGCTTCCCGATCCGCCTATGATCTCGCATTGGCGACCGCCCTGTCCGCCGAAGCTGCGGTGTCAGCGGCTCGATCCAACGCCCGTCAAGCCGGTAACCAGGCCGACTACGGCACGCTTGTCGCCGATGCCGACGGGGTGGTGACCGAGGTGCTCGTTCAGCCCGGACAGGTCGTCGGCGCAGGGATGGTCGTCGCCCGCCTGGCGCGCGCCGGAAGCCGTGAGGCGGCCGTCGCCGTGCCCGAGACGCAGCTGGCGACGCTACCGCGGGCCGGTCGCGCCTTCCTCTACGCCTCCGACGCGCCGATCCAGGCGCAGCTTCGCGAAGTGGCCGGCGTCGCCGACCCCCTGACGCGCACTTTCGACGCCAGGTATGTCCTGAGCCGAACCGACCTGCCGCTCGGCGCTACGGTCACCGTTGAATTGCCCCGCTCCACGCCCCGTCAGCAGGAGGTGCCCCTTGGCGCCCTGCATGATCCGGGCGCCGGCCCGGGCGTCTGGGTGGTCCAGGCGAACCGCGTTCACTTCCGAAGGGTCGCCGTCGCCAGGTTAGGCGAAGAGACCGCTTCGATCGCCGCCGGCTCGCTGAACGCCGGCGACCGGATCGTGACCCTCGGCGCGCATCTGCTGCGCGAGGGCCAGGTGGTTCGTCCGGTCGACGCCGTGGCGGTGCGCCCATGAAATTTCCCAACCTTTCTGCCCTGGCCGTCCGCAACCCGTCGGTCACTCTCTTCCTGATCATCGCCATCCTCGCGGCCGGCGCCTTCGCCTTCTTGAAGCTCGGACGGGCGGAGGATCCGACCTTCACCATCAAGGTGATGACCGTCACGGCGGTTTGGCCCGGCGCGACGGCGCAGGAGATGCAGGATCAGGTCGCCGACCGTCTGGAAAAGCGACTCCAGGAGCTTCGCTACTACGATCGCACCGAGACCCAGGCGCGGCCTGGCGTTGTCTCCATGACCGTCTCCCTGAAGGATTCGACACCGCCCGGCGCGGTCCCCGAGGAGTTCTATCAGGCGCGTAAGAAGCTGGGCGACGAGGCGATCAATCTGCCCCAAGGCGTCATTGGGCCGATCATCAATGACGAGTTCTCGGACGTCTATTTCGGCCTGTTCGCTCTACAGGCGCGGGGCATGTCGCATCGCGACCTCGTTCAGGAGGCCGAAACGCTGCGCGAACGGCTGCTGAGCGTCGAGGGGGTCAAGAAGGTCAAGATCATCGGCGAACAGCCGCAACGCATCTTCGTCGAGCTGTCCTACAAGCGCCTGGCGACGCTTGGCCTGACGTCCGACCAGCTGATCGCCGCCCTGTCCCAGCAGAACCTGCTGTCGGGCGATGCGGAGGTCCAGACCGGGGCCCAGTCGGTGAACATCCGCGTCGACGGCGCCTTCGACGGGGTCGAGACGGTGCGCGCAACGCCGATCTCTGCGGGCGGCCGAAGCTTCCGGCTCGGCGACATCGCCGAGGTCCGTCGAGGATACGAGGATCCCGCCACCTATCTGGTCCGTCACAACGGCGCGCCGGCCTTGGTGCTGGGCGTCGTCATGCGCGAACGCTGGAACGGCACCGTGCTTGGCGAAAGCCTGAAGGACGAGGTCGCCGAAATCCGCGAAAGCCTGCCGGTCGGTCTCACCCTGACGCAGGTCGCCGACCAGTCGAAAAACATCGAAGAGGCCTATGGCGAATTCATGCTGAAATTCGTCGTGGCGCTGGCTGTCGTCATGGTGGTCAGTCTGATCGCGCTCGGCTTCCGCGTCGGCCTGGTGGTCGCCGCCGCCGTGCCGCTGACCCTCTCGGCGGTGTTCGTCATCATGCTGATGACCGGGCGGGACTTCGATCGCATCACCTTGGGAGCGTTGATCCTGTCGCTCGGGCTCCTGGTCGACGACGCCATCATCGCCATCGAGATGATGGTGGTGAAGATGCAGGAGGGCATTGATCGCACCGCCGCCGCGACCTTCGCCTGGGGCGCCACGGCCGGCCCGATGCTGACCGGCACCCTGGTCACCGTCATCGGCTTCATCCCTGTCGGCTTCGCCCAATCCGTAGCCGGGGAATACGCCGGCAACATCTTCTGGATCGTAGCCTTCGCGCTGCTGGTGTCCTGGATCGTGGCCGTATTCTTCACACCGTACCTGGGGGTGAAACTCCTGCCCGCCATCAAGCCGGTGCCGGGCGGCCATGACGCCATCTATGCCACGGCAAGATACGCACGCCTGAGGTCTTGGATCGCTGGATCCGTGGCCCTGCGCGGCCCTGTCTCCATCGCGGTGCTCACGGCGCTGATGATCGCCGGCGCCCTGTTGGCCGTCGTGGTGCCCAAGCAGTTCTTCCCCATGTCGGATCGCCCCGAGGTGCTGGTCGAGGTCTCACTGCCCAAGGGCACGAGCATCACCGCCACCCAAGCCGTGGTCGAGCGGATCGAGGCCGACCTTCGCAAACTGCCTGAAGCACGGTCTATCGATTCCTACATCGGCGCCGGCGCGCCACGCTTCTTCATGTCCCTCAATCCGGAGCTGCCCGACCCCGCGTTCGCAAAGCTGATCGTGCTTACGGACGACCACAAGGCTCGCGACGCCTTGAGTCACGCCTTGGCGAAGCGGATCAACGCCGGCGCCTATCCCGAGGCCCGCGTGCGCGTGAACACCCTTCTGTTCGGTCCCCCCGTCCCCTATCCCGTCGCCTTCCGCGTATCGGGCCCCGATCCGGAGCGGCTGCGCATTCTAGCGGCGCAGGCGGCGGACATTGTCCGTGCTGACCCGCGAACGCGCGATGTGAACCTCGACTGGGGTGAGCGCGCGCCGGTCGTCCGGCTCGTATTCGACGAGGATCGCCTGCGCCAGATCGGCCTTAGCCCGGCCAGCGTCTCCCGCCAGGTCAGCGCCCTGATCTCCGGGGCCACCGTGTCGCAGATGCGGTCCGGCGATCGGACGGTGAACGTTGTGGTGCGGGCCGCCGCGGACGAGCGCGCCGGGCTGGCGGGTCTCGAGAACATGACGATCACCACGGCCGACGGGCGCTCAGTGCCGCTCTCCGGCGTGGCGCGTCTGACCCCGCAGTTCGAAGACCCGATCCTCCTGCGGCGGGATCGTCAGCCGACCATCACCGTTCGCGCCGACATCGTTCCCGGGGTCCAGCCCCCCGTCGTCACGGCGGCGATCCTGAAACAAATGGGCGAGTTCACCGCCGCCTTGCCGCCAGGGTATAAAATGGCGACTGGCGGTTCGGTCGAGGAGTCCGCCAAGGCCAATGCGGCCCTGGCGCCGATCTTCCCCTTGATGATCGTGCTCATGCTGACCGTCATCATGGTTCAAACTCGGTCGTTCAAGATGACAGGGCTCGTGTTCGCCACGGCTCCACTCGGGCTCATCGGAGCCGTGCCGGCCCTGCTCATCACCGGCACGTCCTTCGGGTTCAACGCCATCTTGGGCCTGATTGGACTGGCGGGCATCCTGATGCGCAACACGTTGATCCTGGTCGATCAGATCGAGGCCGAGCGCGCTCACGGGCTCAGCCAAACCGACGCCGTGATCGAAGCCACGGTCCGGCGCGCCCGCCCCGTCCTGTTGACGGCCGTGGCCGCGGTCCTGGCCTTCCTGCCGCTGACCCTTTCGAGCTTCTGGGGGGCGCTGGCCGTCGTTCTGATCGGCGGGACCCTGGTCGGTACGGCGCTCACCCTGCTCTTCCTGCCAGCCCTCTACGCCCTCTGGTTCAGCGAGCGTCCTCGCAAGGCTCAGTCAAGACCCGAAACCCATGGCCCAGTTGATCTGAGACCTCTGTGAGCGCCGGCGCGCCGGCTTCGACGTTTATGCGCTCTCCGAACGGCGCCTCCCCCATGGGGAGGCGCCCCCATCTCTCGTGGGTTTCGTTTCACCACCCGTCAGGAATATCAGCGCCGCGCGCGCAAGCATGCGCCGGGGAATCGGCTACAGATCCGGCCACACCGCCGTCCAGGGCCGGGAGGGACTTTCGGAGCACGCACACCCCGTACGGCGGCCTACGGCGCCGATTTTCCACGGAGAGCCTATGACGGCTTGGTCGTCGGGGGGGCCGCGCGCAATCCCACGCCAAGCTCCGCCGCGCCGCAATCATTTTGGCTCTTGGTAAGGTCGAAAAAAGAACCTAGTGTTCCGAAGCCTCACGAGACAAAGGTTGCATGCTGCGGTCGCAATGCGATGGCCATCACCTTCCGTATCGCCCCGACGAACCTGGAGCTTCCATGCGCGACTACCTGACATTCTACATTGACGGTGCGTGGGTCGACCCCGCCGAGGGCCTGACGACGCTTGATGTCGAGAACCCCGCGACCGAACAGGTGGTCGGTAGGGTCGCCCTGGGCTCGGCCGCTGATGTCGATGCGGCCTGCAAGGCGGCCCGCAAGGCCTTTCCGGCCTGGTCGCAGACCAGCCGCGAGGAGCGCCTGGAGGTCTTGGGCCGCATCCTCGCCGAGTACCAGAAGCGCTTCGGCGACCTGGCCACCGCGGTCACCGAGGAAATGGGCGCTCCGGCGAGCCTGGCGCAACGCGCCCAGGTGCCCGCCGGCATGGGCCACCTGGCCACCGCGATCGAAGTGCTGAAGACCTTCAAGTTCGAGGACGACCGCGGCCCGACGATGATCGTCAAGGAACCGATCGGCGTCTGCGGGCTCATCACCCCCTGGAACTGGCCGCTGAACCAGATCGTCTGCAAGGTGGCCCCGGCTATCGCCACGGGCTGCACCATGGTGCTGAAGCCCTCTGAGGTCGCGCCGTTCACCGGTCAGATCTTCGCCGAGATCATGCATGCGGCCGGCGTGCCGGCGGGTGTGTTCAACCTGGTGCATGGCGACGGCCTCGGCGTCGGCGTGCCGCTGTCCAGCCACCCGGAGGTGGACCTGATCTCGTTCACCGGCTCGACCCGCGCCGGCATCGAGGTGGCCAAGAACGCCGCCCCGACCGTCAAGCGCGTGGCCCAGGAGCTGGGCGGCAAGAGCCCGAACATCGTCTTCGACGACATCGCCTTCGCCGAGGGGATCGCTCGCGGTGTTCCGGCGATGATGATCAACTCGGGCCAGACCTGCCATGCCCCCACGAGGATGCTGGTCCCCACCCGCCGGATGGACGAGGCGATCACCGTCGCCCGGGAAGCCGCCAACCAGGTCACCGTCGGCGACCCCAATGGCAACGCTCAGATGGGCCCGGTGGTCTCCAAAGTCCAATTCGACAAGATCCAAAAGCTGATCCAGGCCGGCATCGACGAGGGCGCGACCCTGGTCATCGGCGGGGTCGGCCGCCCGGAAGGCCTGGACCAGGGCTACTATGTGAAGCCCACCGTCTTCGCCAACGTCACCAACGACATGACCATCGCCAAAGAAGAGATCTTTGGTCCCGTGCTCGTGGTCCTCGGCTACGACACGGTCGACCAGGCGGTCGAGATCGCCAACGACACCGAGTACGGCCTGGGCGCCTACATCCAGGCCGCCGACCTCGAAAAGGCCCGGCAGGTCGCGGCGAGACTTCGCTCGGGACAGGTCTTCATCAACGGCGCATCGAACGATTTCATGGCCCCCTTTGGCGGCTACAAGATGAGCGGCAACGGGCGCGAATGGGGCGACCTCGCCTTCCACGAGTTCCTCGAGACCAAGGCCATCCTCGGCTACGCGCCCGCCCCAGCCGCTGAGTAGGGCCTCCAGCGCGCGAACTTCCGCGGCGGCCGCGCCATCGGTTCGCCTCCCCCGCCGATCCTTTCCCCGGCGGGCGCCTCGGCCCGGCCGCACGCCTTGCGGTCGGGCCGCTTTCCCACGGGCCGTTGTCGAGCAAAGGGCAGGGATGCTCGGCGCTGGGCTCGACGGCGGCTCTGCATTCATGGCGCGACCGCACATCGGCCCCGCCACCCCATCGCCGTTGAGGGATGTCCCTCTGCGCGCAAGACGTCAGGAGTCAAACGGTGAAGGCATATCAAGTGGTCGAATTCGGCGCCCCGATCCTCGCGAACGAGGTCGCGGATCCGTCGCCGAGCGCCAGCCAAGTCGTGGTCAAGGTCGCATCCTGCGGCCTCTGCCATTCCGACCTGCATTTCCATGAAGGCCACCTCAGCCTTGGCGGCGGGCAGAAGCTTCCCCTCCCGGCCATCGGGGCCCCGACACCGTTGACAATGGGCCACGAAATCTTCGGCCATATCGCCGCCTATGGGCCGGACGCCGGTCTCTCGCAGGCCGACATCGGCCGCTCGGTGATCGTGTACCCTTGGATCGGTTGCGGCGGTTGCCAGGCCTGTCTCGACGGCCGAGACAACGAATGCGCGAAACCCCAGAACCTGGGTCTGCACCGATCCGGCGGTCACGCCGAAAAAGTGGTCGTGCGGGATCCGAAATTCCTTATCGACGCCAGCGGGATCGACCCTGACATGGCCGGCGTCTACGCGTGCTCCGGGCTCACCGCCTATTCGGCGCTGGCGAAGTTGCCGCGGAAATCCGGTTGGGTCGCGATCGTGGGCGTCGGCGGGGTTGGGCTGATGGCGCTCGCCCTGGCGAAGGCGATGGGCTTCGAAAAGGTGGTCGCGGTGGATGTGGATGATGCGAAACTTCGCCTCGCCACGGAAAGTTACGGCGCCGACCTGGCGATCAACAGCCGCTCGGAAGACGCGATCGAAGCCCTCAAGGCCAAGACCGGCGGCGTGAGCGGCGTGATTGATTTCGTGGGCGCGGACGCCACCGTCCAACTGGCGCTGGGATCGCTCATCAATGCTGGCGTCTATGTCGCCGTGGGCCTGTTCGGCGGCACGCTTCAAGTCCCGGTGGCGGCCTTGGCGTCGCGCCAGCTCACCCTGAGGGGTTCGTTCGTCGGCACGCCGGCGGAGTTGCGCGATCTGATCGACCTGGTGCGAAAGGGGGGCGTCAAGCCGATCCCGTTCCGCCGCGCTCCGATCAGCGAGATCAACGCCGACATGGCTGCGCTCAGCGCCGGCGAGATTCAGGGGCGGGTCGTCCACTTCCACGCAAACGGGACGCCGGCCGCCTAGCCCCGGGCGCTCGAACTACTCTTAGGCAATCGGGCGGACCGGCGCGCAGCGCGCGGCGGTCTGAGCCCTTCAATAGGAGTCCATTCAACATGGATGTTGCGGGCAAAATCGTGGTGGTGACGGGCGCCGCCGAAGGCATTGGCGCCGCGCTCTGCCGCCGCTTCGCTCAAGCAGGCGCCGCCAAGGTGGTGGCCGTCGATCGCAACGGCGAGGGTGCGAGGGCCGTGGCCGCCGAGCTTGGAGGCGATGCGGTCAGGCTTGACGTCACCAACGGCCCGGAACTCGAGGCCGCGGTCGCGGACATCGAGGCGCGCTACGGCCGTATCGACCTGTTCTGTTCCAATGCGGGCGTCGGCGGCGGCGACCCTGACAAGCAAAGCGCCGCCTCGTCTGCTGACGACGTCTGGGAGCGCGCGTGGAGGGTCAATGTCATGGCCCATGTGCATGCCGCCCGAGCGGTGACGCCAGGCATGGCCGCCCGAGGGAGCGGCTATATCCTCAATACGGTTTCGGCCGCGGGCCTGCTTTCCCAGATCGGCGGCGCCGTCTATTCGACGACGAAGCACGCTGCGGTCGGGTTTGCGGAATCGCTCGCGATCACCCACGGCGATCAGGGGATAAGGGTCTCGATCCTTTGTCCTCAGGGCGTCGATACGGCGATGCTGCGCGAGGGCGACGCCTCATCCCAACCTCAAAACCTCGACGGCGTGCTCACCCCGGAGGACGTTGCGGAAAGCGTCATCGAGGGCTTGGCGGCCGAAACCTTCTTGATCCTGCCGCACGCCGTCGTGGAGACCTATATGCGGCGAAAGGCGGGCGACTACGACCGTTGGCTGGGCGGCATGCGCAGGCTGCGCGGCAAGATGTTGAGGCCTCAATAGGTTCGGCGACAATCGCTCCAGACAACAAGCAGCGTTGCAATACGAAACCCCAAATGAGGTCGCCTGTTCGCGGCCATCGACAAGGACGCCATGACCAAGATCACCTACCTCGAGCACGACGGCGCCGCACATGTCGTGGATGTCGCGCCTGGCCTCTCCGTGATGGAAGGCGCGACGAAGAACAACATACCCGGCATCGACGCCGACTGCGGCGGGGCCTGCGCATGCGCGACGTGCCACGTCTTTGTCGACCCCGCCGACCTCCATCGGACGGGCGGGCGCAGCGAGATGGAGCAATCGATGTTGGATTTCGCCGAAGGCGTTCAGGAGAACAGCCGACTGTCCTGTCAGATCAAGGTCAGCGACGCCCTGGAAGGTCTCACAGTGACCATGCCGGAGAACCAGCACTGACCTGCGCCATCGTCGGGTCAGATGAAAATGGCCACCGACTGGCGCATCGCGATCACGGGTGCGCCCAGATCGTTCCACAAGGTCATGCTTTGCGTCGAGTATCCCTGCCGGACTGATTGAGCTGAGCATTCGGCCAACCACCAGCCCGAGGCGCTCGCGGGCGCGTCCGTCAGCATGTCCAAGGCCCAGGTCATGGTGCTGAACGGCGCCATGTGCGGGAACAGCACCGTAGCCGCCGCCGGCGGCGCGTCCGCCAACGCGACCAGGCCCGGCAGGCACGCATTGGCGGCGGCCTCCTTGTGCCGCAGCCACGTCTGCATCATCGGGTCCGAGTCCGGGGTGCGCGGGCGCGCGCCGCCGGCAAGCCTCATGTCGAAGTGATGCGAGGCGGCGGGTCGTCCAGGAGACGTGAAAAGCTCGGGACAGGCGTCCCAGGCCGCCACGTTGGGCGCCGCGACATCGAGATGGTCCAGGACGGAATTCCGACCTTCACCGAAGGCAAGCGCGCCCCGCGCGGCCAAACCCGCCGCTCCCGTCAGGTCAACGCCGACGAACACCGTGGATCGTCCGCGGCGCAGCACGCTCGGCTGGATCCTCAGCGCCCCGGTGGCCGGTCCGACCAGCGCGAACTGGGCCGAGCGGAGGGGCGGGAGATTCGCCGTGCTCCGCTGAGCGGCCTCCAAACAAATAGCCGCGGTCAGGCCCCCATAGGCCGTCCGTCCCTGAAGCCAATTGTCGGGCAACTCGACCGAGAAGATATCGTTGGTCGCCGTCATTGCTGACAGAAGGGATGTGAAAGGAGTCATAGGTTGGACGCTCATCACCGTCGACGGAAGGGGTGAAGTCCCCTTTCCTTGTGCGCCACCGTCGCGCCATCGAACGCGACGCGCTTGCGCCTTGGATTCGTTACCAGCAGCACCCCTAGATATCTACCAAAATTCCAAAATCCTATTGACTATCCACCTTCTTCGGAAGGGCATATTCGTCAATTTTGCCAATGATATAAGGCATACTTTGAAAGTAGAGGAGCTCATGCCTCGAAGGACACGTAATACTAAGTTCTTTTTTTTAACTAGACTCACGCTGATTTTTCCCTCTCCCTCAGGGCAACAAAAAATGGGAGGGAAACCATGTCGGATTCGAAGTGCTACGCATGCGCAGCCGCGCCTGCCGATTTGAGCTGGCGCCGCCTGCGCTGGGCCGCCCTAGCCGGCGTGTCCATGGCCGCCTTGATCGCGCCTTGCGCCAATGCGGCGGACGCCACGGCCAGGCCCAGCAATGTGGTCGAGGAGCTCATCGTCACGGCGCAGAAACGTGAGGAGAGTATCAACAGCGTCCCGATGTCGATCACCGCCGCATCCGGCGAGCAACTCGCCCGCCAAGGCATCAGCGAACCGCGCGACCTGGTGAAGCTCGTACCCGGCTTCACCTTCGCCCAGTCAAACACCTCTTCGCCGATCTACACGCTCAGAGGCATCGGCTTCGTCGATATCAGCGTCGGCGGACGACCGACGGTCAGCATCTATACCGATGAAGCCCCGATCCCGTTCGCCATCGAGACGCGGGGAACCAGCCTCGACGTGGAGCGCGTCGAGGTGCTGAAGGGGCCGCAGGGCACCTTGTTTGGGCAGAACGCCACGGGTGGTGCGATCAACTTCGTCGCGGCCAAGCCCACCGATTTCTTCAAGGCGGGCGCCGACGTCAGCTACGGCAGGTTCAACACCATTGAGGCCAGCGGCTTCGTCAGCGGCCCCATCACCGACACCCTGCTCGCCAGGGTCGCCGTTCAGCGCAAGTACAGCGACGATTGGCAAAAGAGCTACACGCGTAACGACGCCAACGGCCGTGAGGACTTCAGCAACGGCCGCGTGCTCCTGGACTGGACGCCTACGGACAATTTCCGGGCGCAACTGAACGTCAATGGCTGGATTGACCGGTCCGACACGCAGGCCACGCAGCTCATCGCCATCGAGCCGACGAACCCCGCCGTGGCGGCGGCGCTCCTTCCGCAACTCCTCGCCTACCCGCTGTCGCCCGAGACCCCGCGCGCGGCGGACTGGACTCCGAACCGGAGTCTCGCCCGCAAGAACAAGTTCTTCCAGACCAATCTGCGGCTCGACTACACGCTGCCGAACGAGATGACGCTCACATCGCTCACCTCCTACAACCGTTTCACCATCCGCCAGCCCATGGATGTGGACGGAACGTCGCTGAGGAGCCTCGACCTGTTGACGATCGGCCATATCAACGCGATCTCGGAAGAGCTGCGCCTGGCCGGCGACCTGTTCGGTCGAGGCCACTTCGTGGTCGGCGCCAGCTATGCGAACGACAAGGTGCTGCAGAGCGACTTCGTCAACATGCATGAGACCTCGCTCGGAACCCAATTCGTCTTCTTCGGATTGCCCAGGTTCGAAACCTTGCGCTCACAGGATGACCAGCGCGCCGTAACACGCGCCGTCTTCGCCAGCGTCGACTACGATCTGACCTCGACAGTGACGCTCAACGCCGGCGCCCGCTACACCAAGATGAAGGATGAGTTCAACGGCTGTTCCGGCGACACGGGCGACGGCGTTCTCGCATCCGTCTTCGGGCCCTTCTGGAACATCCTGCGCGCCGGCAAGGGGCTGCCGCCCAACAACCCCACGGTCCAGGTCGGCGGCTGCGCCACGGCGGACGAGAACTACGCGCCGGTGACGCCGCGGATCTTCAACACGCTGAAGGAGGACAATGTCTCCTGGCGCGCCGGCGCCGAATGGAAACCCATCGAACGCACGCTGATCTATGCAAACGTCAGCAAGGGCTACAAGGCGGGGGGCTTCCCGATTACCGGCGCCACCCAGGCCCTGCAATTTCTGCCTGCGACACAGGAATCGGTCGTGGCCTACGAGGTGGGTTTCAAGGCGACGCTCCTGGAGCAAACGCTCCAGCTCAACGGCGCGACGTTCTACTATGACTACCGGGACAAGCAGATTCTCGGGCGCTACGTGGACCCGGTCCTTGGCCCGCTGTTCCGCCTGGTCAACGTCCCGAAATCCGACGTCCGCGGGGCCGAGTTGCAGGCCATCTGGGCGCCGGTGCGCGGCCTGACGGTCCACACGGGGGTCTCTTACATCAACTCGCGCGTCCTGGGCGGGTACTCGAATTTCGATGAACATGGACAACTCACGAGCTTCGACGATGAAGCCTTCCCCAATACGCCGAAGTGGCAGTTCGTCTCGGACGTGAACTACACCTGGAGCCTCACCGACAAATTGGATGGCTTCGTCGGCGGCGGCGCCACCTACCAGAGCGCCTCAAACAGCCAGCTTGGCGAACTGCCCCTGCTTCGCACCAAGGCCTACACCCTGGTCGACCTGCGGGCGGGCGTTGAGACGACTGACGGCAGGTGGCGGGTCTCCGCCTGGGGCCGCAACATCTTCGACACCTACTATTGGTCGGCGGCCACCCACACCAATGACACCACGGTGCGGTTCGCCGGCAAGCCGGCCACCTATGGCGTCGCCCTCACCTACCGGTTCGACTAGGGTCCATCCTCAATTGGACGGGCGTGATTGATGGGTTGCGAATTCAAGGCTCCTGGAAGGGAGCCTTGAGAGCCCCGCCGCCAGCCGGAACCGCTGAACGGGACGAAGATCGACGCCGACCTGGTCGGCCCTCTCACCTCGATCGCGCAGGTGTGCGACGGTCTCGACGCTGAAGCCCTCGCCCGGATCCTTGAGCGGACGCCGCAACCGCCTCCGGCCGCCTTGGCCCAGGCAGGTGCGCTCAACGCGCGTCGCCCCCAGGACCTCGATGGCGACATCAGGTGCCAAAACACCACTATAATTTGCCCAAGGCGCCGATTGGCGCTGAAAATGGCGAATAAATTCGGCTACAAGTAAGTGCTAAACTGGCATCAATATAAGAGATTGGAGGGGCGAAACGTGGGATCAATTGGTCACCCAACCACGTTTTGGGCTCGCCGCCTCGCCGCCTCGGCGCCGCGCGTCGACGATCCCCTCGCGCGGCTTCCAAGGCACGTCTCCGGCGCCGCAGGATGACCGTGTCTCGGGTATTGCGCTCAGCCCGTAAGCCGAAGGGACGCGGCGTCGAACGCCGCGAGGAAATTCTCGTCGCCACCTTCCGTCTGCTAGGCGAGTTCGGGACAGGCGCCGTATCGACGCGGATGATCGCGCAGGCGTCGGGGATCTCGCAACCCACGCTCTACGCCTACTTCTCGAGCAAGGAGGATATAGTTGCGGCTCTGCACGCGCGGGCGCTCCGAGCCTTGAGCGACCAAATGCGCTTCACGTCGGAGCTCGCGCACCCCTCCCTTGCGGACCTTCAGCGGAGCCTTCGCGCCTTCGTCGATGTCGGACTTCAGAATCCCGACTTCTATCGACTGGCCTTCATGCCGGAGCTTCCGCATGGCCGCGAAGCCGCGGAGGATGGAACTTCGACGGACCTCGGCGACTGCTATTTACGATTGCTTGGCCTCGTGGAGACCCTGCACGGTCAAGGTCTACTCGTGCAGGCTGGCCCCACCTATGTTGCGCAAAGCTTGTTCGCCGGCGTTCACGGGCTCGTATCGCTGATGATAGCTCGGCCGGCCTTCGGCGCCGGCGATCGGGAACGTCTCATCGCCGCTCACCTCCGCATGCTCACGGCAGGCGTAGCCTACGCGCCTTGATGAGCTGCTCCGCACGACTTGGGCTGTTGGTGAAGGTCCCAATAGGCCTCGGGGGCCACACCTAGACGCCGACCTCCTTCATTGAACACGCTGAATCAGCAAGCCTCGCCTTATCCACCCGCCGCCGTGAGAGGATGAGCTGTTTTCCCATCATGAACTCCGGGGGCGCATTGATCGCTTCAACCGACTGGATCTGGTCGCCCTTCAGGTGGAATACGGCGAAGCTCGCCGCGGATGGGTCGCCGCGCACGATGATCTCGTCAGCGTCGAAGGCGTAGCCGGCGATCTGGAGTTTCAAGTCGAACTGGTCGCTCCACTGCCACGGGCATTCGCCGTTCGGACGCGGGCGGCCGGTAATGGCGCAGGCGGCCTGCCTGGCCTGCTCCAGGGCGTTCGGCACGCTCTCCATGCGGAACATGCGCTCATAGATCGGCATGGGACGACGGGCGACATCGCCGATCGCGAAGATGCTGCGGTCCGTAACTGAGCGGGCGTCGAGATCGACCACCACCCCATCGGCGCACTCCAGCCCCGCAGCGTTGGCAAGCTTGTCATTAGGTGTGGCTCCCACGCCGATAACGACGACGTCGCAGGCGATCAATCGCCCATCGGCGAGCTTCACGCCGGTCACCTGGCCGCCGCGGCCCTCAAGAGCCACGACTGAGCACCCGAGTTCGAAAGCGACCTGGTGCTTCTGATGATGCTCGGTGAAAAAGTCCGACAGGGTCTCACAGGCGACCCGGGCGAGGATGCGCGCCTCGCGTTCCACCACCACCACCTCGGCGCCCAGCGCCCGGCCGGATGCGGCGACCTCCAGCCCGATATAGCCGCCGCCGATGACGGCCACTTTCTTCCCCGGCCCTATCTGGGCCTTGAGCGCTTCGGCGTCGGCCGCCGTGCGCAGGGACAGGACACCCGAAAGGTCCCCGCCCTCGACTGGCAGGGTCAGCGCGCGGGCGCCTGTCGCCAGGATCAACAGATCGTACGCGACGGTTTCCCCGTCGGACAGCCTCACGGCCTTGTCGTTGCGATCGAGGCTCACGGCTTCAACGCCTGGACGGAAATCGATCCCATTGTCGGCGTAGAAGGCGAGCGGCTTCAGCGCCAGGGAGTCGGCGTCGGCCTCGCCCTTCAGCCAGGCCTTGCTGAGCGGCGGGCGCTGGTAGGGCGGGATCGCCTCGTCGCCAATCAGGGTGATCGACCCCTTGTGGCCGTATTGCCGAAGCAAGGCCGCCACTGCGCCACCGGCGTGGCCCGCCCCGATGATCGAGACACGCTGCAGGGCGTTGTTCACTGGGCGCCTCCTGATCCTGGGCCAGTCTTCATTTCGCTCGGCGCGCCGCTATTGAGCGGCCGGCGCCACCCGCGGTGCGAGCGGAGGCTGGCGGCGCCCGCTCACCAACGCTCGCCAGCGGGCCGGATCTCGTGCTCGAAGGTCCAGGCGTCCGTCGGCTGCTGGTGAAGCGCCCAATAGGCCTCGGCCACCGCCGCCGGACGCATCAGGACACGATCGGGCACGGGACCGTCGCCGGCGGCCTGACGCATGCGCTCGCGGACCCAGGCGGTGTCCACCCCTGAATCGATCACCAGGTGGGCGACGTGGATACCCTGCGGGCCAAGCTCTCGCGCGGCCGACTGAGCCACGGCCCGGAGCCCGAACTTGGCGCTCGCGAAAGCCGCGTACCCGACGCCGCCCCGCAAGCCGGCTGTCGCCCCGGTGAAGAAGATCGAACCCGCGCCCCGCGGGAGCATGTGCTTGGCCGCTTCCCGGCCGCTCAGGAAGCCGGCGAAGCAAGCCATCTCCCACACCTTCCGGAAGACGCGCGAGGTGGTCTCCACGAGCGGAAAGTTGACGTTCGCCCCGATATTGAAGATCGACGCCTCGATGGGCGCCGTGCGTTCGGCCTCCTCGTAGAAGGCGATCATCTGGTCCTCGTCACGCGCATCGAGCCCCCTGGCCACGACGCGGCCGCCGGCGGCCTCGATCTCGGCCTTCAGCGGATCGAGTTTCTCCGCCTGGCGGCGACCGACAAAGACCGTGTAGCCCTCCGCCGCGAATCTCTTGGCGATCTCTCCGCCGATGAAGTCTCCCGCCCCGACAACCACCGCCGTGGCGTTGCGGGAAGGCCTCTCTGAACTGGATGAGCCGGACATTTTTCGATCCTGTTGCTGGCGCGCTGGGCGGACGATCGCCCAGCTGGCGCGACGCCCCCTGGGAGCGACGACGAGACATCTATGTGAGTTCTTTTTTAAAACTCGTCAAGCGTTCTTGCCGCTTCCCGGGTATGCCGAATTGCGTCGAAAGACCGGCCGCGGCGAGGCGCGAAGGGGCCAGGCTGATCCGCCGGTCGCTAGCGACGGCCTTCACTGGGACGCTGCCGGGGCCTGCACGCCCATTGCGGCTTGAACTGTACGCTGGCGCGGAGGCGCGCTGCGGAGCGCGGCCCGGTCAATGCACGGAGGAGGCGCGATGGGGCGTCGCGGCGCCGACGGTATCGACCTCGGCGGTCACTATTTCCCTCAGAACCGGCGCCACCGCAGCTGACAGCAAAGGTCCGATCGCTCCCGGACAGTCTAGGCGACGGCACAGACAGATCACGCCATTGGCTACGGCCCAAAGCGCCCTCGCGCCGGTTTCGATGCGCGCGCAATCATCGGGAGACCGCCCGATGAAACCGACGAGCGCAATTTCAAGTTCGCGGAGGCAGGCCGCGTCGAGTTCGCGGCCCAGCGTCCAGATCTTCCCCGAGCCCTGCGCGCCCGTTCCGGCAAGAAGGAGCTCATAGACGTCAAGGTTCTGGAGCGCCCACGCCGTGGTGGTCTCGAGGATCGCGAATGCGTGGCCCATCGGGCCCGACGCCTCATGCTCAAGCGCGCCCAACCTCGCCTTCAGGGCGGTCACCTTCAGCTCACAGGCGGCCAGGACGAGGCCTTCCTTTCCGTCAAAGTATATGTAGAGGGCGGCCGCCGACACCCCCGCTTCCGCACCGATGCTTCGCACCGTCGCAGCTTCGAAGCCGACCTGCTCGAACACCTGCAGAGCGGCGCGGAGGACCCCCGCCCTTCCGACGGGCGGTTCGCTTGATCGGGGGCGTCCACGAGGAGGGCCTGGGCGTCGCAAGGCAGGGTTCAAGCGGCTCGACCGAGCGCGATATAGCGCTCCAGATGGTGGTCCACGTCGCCCAGCAGGTGATCCAGCATGATCAGCCGTTTCACGTAGTGCGAAAGAGGCAGCTCCCAGGTCATCCCGATGCCGCCGTGCAGCTGGACGGCTTCCTCAGCCACGAGAGCGGCCACGCGCCCAAGGGTGTATTTCGCCGCCGAGAGGGCCCGCTCGCGGGAGACGCGCGGCCCGCCGAAGGCGGCCACGGCGTTGGTCAGGGCCGATCGCGCCTGCTCGATCTCGATCAACACGGTGGCCATCCGGTGCTGCAGCGCTTGGAAGCTGCCGATCGGCTGCCCGAACTGCTTGCGGGTGCGCAGGTATTCGGCGGTCATGTCCTTGACGACATCCAGGGCGCCGACGCCGTCGGCGCACAGGGCGACAACGCCCGCCCCCGTGGCCTTCTCGATCACCTCGAAGGCCCCGCCCGCCACACCCAGCAGCCGATCTGCGCCGACCTCCACCTGGTCCAGCAAGACCTCGGCGCTGCGCGCGCCGTCGACGCCCACATAGCCCCGGATCGAGAGCCCGGGCGCCCCGGCCGGCACGAGAAAGAGGGACACGCCCTGTTCGTCGTCGGGCGCGCCGGACGTGCGAGCGGAAACGATGAACTGGTCGGCGGCGTCGCCATAGGACACCACCGCCTTCGCGCCGGAGAGACGCCAGCCTCCGGCGCCCGCCGCGGCCGTCGTCTCGACCCGGCCAAGCTCATAGCGGCTTCCGGGTTCCTGGTGCGCGAAGGCGATGACGGCGTCACCGGCGATGATCGCCTGCAGCAGCGCCTCCGCCTGCTCACCCCCGACGCTCGCCAGGCAGCTCCCCGACAACAGGCTCGCCAAAAACGGCCCCGCGACCGCGCCGCTTCCCAGCGCCTCGAAGACTGCGGCGATGTCGTCGGGTCCGCCGCCATAGCCGCCGAGTTCCGGATCGAACAGCGCGCCCAGCGCGCCGAGCTCGGCCAACTGCCGCCAGGCCTGGGTGCTGTAGCCGGGCGCGGCGCCGGAAAGTCTCGTGCGCGCCTCGAGCGGATAGCGCTCGGCGACGAAACGACGGAGCGTGTCGGCCAGCATTCGCTGGTCGTCTGTAGGGTTGAAGTCCATGGCTGGTGTTCCGCTCAGAGCTTGAGGATGGCCTTGGTGATGATGTTGCGCTGCACCTCGTTCGAACCGCCGTAGATCGTGAGCTTGCGGCTGTTGAGGTAGGCCGGCGTCACCCCAGGGGCGTAATCAGGTCCCACGGGCTCGGCGTTGGAGCCGGGCGCAAGACTCTCGGGCTGGTACGGAAGCGCATAGGGTCCGAGCGCGCGTCGCGTGAGGCTCCGGATTTCTTGGTGAACCTCCGTGCCCTTCACCTTGAGCATCGAACTTTCAGCGCCGGGCGCGCCACCTGCCGCGGCGGCGGCGACCACGCGCAAGGTGGTGGTCTTGAGGTTCTCCAGCTCGATCTCGGCCCGCGCGATGCGCGCGGCGAAGAAGGGATCTTCGGCCAAGGGTCGCCCCCCCTTGGTCTCGGTTCTCGCGACGTCCTTGAGCAGACCGAGCGCGGCCACCGAGGCGCCCACCATGGCCATGCTGGTGCGCTCATAGGTCAGCAGATACTTGGCGTAGGTCCAGCCCTGGTTCTCCTCGCCGATCAGATTGGCCACAGGGGCGCGGGCGTCGGTGAAGAAGACCTCATTGACCTCGTGGTCGCCGTCCAGGGTGATGATCGGCCGAACCTCGACACCCGGTTGATCCATGTCGACCAGAACGAAGGAAATTCCCTCCTGCCGCTTGCCGGTGTTGGCCGTGCGCACCAGGCAGAAGATCATGTTCGCGTGTTGGCCGAGGCTGGTCCACGTCTTCTGTCCATTGATCACGTACTCGTCGCCGTCGCGAACAGCCGTGGTCTTGACGGCCGCAAGGTCAGATCCGGCGCCGGGCTCGGAGTACCCCTGGCACCACCAGTCGTCGCCGTTCAGCATTCGCGGCAGCCAATAGGCCTTCTGCGCCTCCGTCCCGAACTTGATGAGCACCGGCGCCAGCATATTCAGCCCGAACGCAACGGTCGGCGGCGCGTGGGCCAGCGACTTCTCGTAGTCCCAGATGTACCGCTGGGTGACTGACCAGCCTTGGCCGCCATGTTCCTTCGGCCAGTGGGGCGCGAGCCAGCCGCGGGCGCTGAGGGCGGCTTGCCAGGCCTCGGTCTCGCCTTTGCTGAGATGCTTGCCCAGCCTCACCCTTTGGGCGAGGTCCGGAGGCAGCGTTTCCGCGAGGAATTTTCGCACCTCCTGACGGAGGGCCTCGTCTTCGGCGCTAAAGGTGAGATCCATTTCCTCATCCCGATCGGCGCAGACCCGGCAAAATTCGGGACCGCTGCGTTATAAGTGCTATTTTCTTACCTTACTTACATGGATTTGCCGAACCTTCAACAGACCCGTGAGCCGTATTTTTTCGACACATTCGACGCATCCCGCAGCGCCGACCACCTTGAAAGATTGCAAGTCAGTTCCTTTTTATGATTATGCGCTATCGATCGGGCCGGATGGAACCATGCGATGCAGCCCTGGACAGAAGGAGACCACGCGGACGCGGCTCCTGCGCGAGACGGCGGAGTCCATTAGCGCCCGTGGCGTGGCCGCCGCCCTCGGCGGCGTGAGCGCCGCGGCTGGCGTCACGCATGGCGGCTTCTATGCGCATTTCCGGTCTCGAGACGATTTGGTCGCCGCCGGTGCTCGCGAGATGTTCTCGCCGAGGGACGCGGCCATGCTCCCGGCGACCTCGGATGGGCGGCGGAACTTGGCCGTCTACGTGGACTTCGACCTCAGCAGAGACCGCCGGACCGCAACTTGCCCGGTCCCGTTGCTCGCCGGCGAGGCCGAGCGGTTCGCCGACGCAGCGCGCTCAAACTTCGCCCAGGGCGTCGCCCGGCTCACGACGGCGATCCGCCCACAGCTCGCTCATGCTAGGCGCAGCGCTCCTGATGAGGAGGCCCATTCGGTCCTGGCTGAACTGGTGGGCGCGCTGGCGCGGGCCGAGCCCGATCCGGGACTGTCCGGTGCAAGCCTGGAACATTCCCGACTGGCCACTCGGCGCGGGCTGGACCTGGACCAAGCCGCCGCCGCCGACGACGAAGGGCCTTCGGGTTAGGGCCTTGAGGGAGGCGCAGGCGCAAGAAGAGCTCACCGCCATCGTCGCGCAACTGGCCGGCGACCTAGCTGCGGTGATCGCGCTCGAAAGCGACCCGGCGCTGCAGACCTGGCTAAGGTCCCAATTGGGCGCGCGCGATCTCGAGCCCGTCCACGTCCGGGTCGGGGCATCTGAGATCTGGGCCCTTCTGGACGCCCGCGGGGCAATTCTGGTCCGCCAAGCGCCGCCGTTCGGGGCTCGGTTCGACCTGTTCACGGAAGTCCGGCGAGACCCCGCGCTCCTGTCTCGGCTTCACGCCAGCATCCGCCAGACCGGCGCGAAGGTGCGGGCCGAAGCGCTGCTGGCCTTCGTGTTCGACAGCGCGAAGGATCCCTCCCGCCGGTCGATGAGCGAACTCCTGCGCCGGGCGCCGCTGCTGGAACAAACCGCATACCGCTTCGTGGCGGGCAGCATCACTAGCCTCCAAACAATGCGCAGAGACATCTACGCCTCAACCGAATCCTCGGGGCCGAGGTGGCGTCGAAGGTTACAGGCCTACTGGCGGCTGGCGCTGGCAAGCAGCCATCTCAATCTTGTGGCGACCTCCAAGGCGTCTCGCGGCTGGCTCGTCGACATGTCGAATAGCTTCGAATGGATCGAATGGACCCCGAGCCTGTGCCTCGTGCAGGAGCGATCCCTCTGGTTCGGCGCCGTGGCGGCGCGCAGCGTGACCGCGTTCGGTGACGCAGTGGTCGAAAAGTACCTCCGCGCCCTGGCCCTCGCGGACCAGCCGATGCGCGCGTTCGACGCTACGTTCGCCCTTTTGGCCATCGCTTTGGACGCCCCACGGGTTGCGCCCGCATTGCGCCAAGCGCTCGCCGGACAGGCGCAAGTCTTCCGACGCCAAGGCGGGCCGTACGGGCCGCTGCAGGCGAACATGCTGGAAAACGCCCTCACCTGCTTGGCGGACCCGGAAGCGGCGGATCGAGCCTTCCTCAAGGCCGTGGGCACGCTGGGGCAAGCGCTTGAGCAAGGCCGAGGCCTGCTCGGCCGCGCGGCCATCCGCCTGGACCTGACGACGCCGATCGATGCGGACGGCTATCTTGGATTCCTGAGCTTGCCGCGCCTCCTGCGAACGCCCCTCCTCGACCTCTATCCCGGGGAACCTGTTCACCTCTCCGCGTCAGGCCTGCCCCCGTCAGAGATCGCCGCGCACCTGGCCCAGGCTTTCAGCGGCGCGTCTCGCAACCCGCTCAAGGTCCACTGACGGGCGAGCGACGGCCCCGAACGTTCCAATCCTACAACCGCGTCCTGGGCCGACCTCCGCCGATCACGACAGTGATACGGAAAGCCAGCGCACATCCAAAACGCCCTTGAACATCTGACGAACCTCTGTCAGTGCTATTTTCCTACTATATGATCTGCCGCCTTCCGCAGCTGCACATTTCGACAATGGGAATGAGATGAAGGTCAAATTCTTCTTCGATTTCGGTAGCCCGAACGCCTACATGTGCCACCGCGTGATCCCCCAGATCGAGGACGCGACCGGCGTCCCTTTCGAGTACGTGCCGATCCTGCTGGGAGGCGTCTTCAAGCTCACCGGCAACCAGTCGCCCGCGACCGCCTTCGCCCATATCAAGAACAAGCCCGAATACGAACGGCTCGAGACCGACAGGTTCCTGCGGAGACACAAGCTCTCCGACTTCCGGTTCAATCCGCATTTCCCGGTGAACACGCTCCAGCTGATGCGGGGCGCGGTGGCGGCTCAGGAGGCCGGCGTGTTCGAGGCCTTCGTAAAGCAGGTCTATGACGACATGTGGCTTCGCGGGCGAAGGATGGACGATCCGGAGGTCTATGCGGCCTCGCTCGTGGAGGCCGGCCTGCCGAAAGACGATATCCTGCGCCTGGCGCAAACTGACCCCGTGAAGTCGAGGCTCCTAGCCAACACTGAAGGCGCGGTGGACGCGGGAGTGTTTGGGAGCCCTTCGTTCCTCGTGGGCAAGGAGCTGTTCTTCGGCAAGGACCGGCTCCGGGACGTCGAGGAAGAGATCACCGCCGCCGCAGCGACGCAGCCAGCCTAAGACCTGTAAGGCGTAGCCATGTTGGACAGCCCCGACCGATACCGACGAGACGCCGAGCTCGTAGAGCAAATAGCGAGGCAGATCTCCCTCCAGCCCGATAGGCTAGAGCTACTAGCGCAAGCGAAGTCTTTGCGTCGGCGCGCAGATGAAATCGAGGCCCGCCCGACCTTCTGGACCAACGCCCGGCAGACGCTTTGTCCGCGCCGGCTTAGCCGTCGAACGCTCCCGCGCCGCCCATGGCGGCTCTGGAACTAAGCGACGAGCTTCACTTCACAATGGGGAAAGATCCGCGATGAAATACTATCTTTGCAAATACATTCCACCCCGCGCTGATTTCTTGCCGACGATGAGCAGCGACGAACGCACTTGGATGCAGCAGCACGGCGCCTACATGGACGACCTGCTCGAGAAGGGGGTGATCGTCGCCCACGGGCCCGTGATGGATCCGGCGGGCGGCTACGGGGTGTCGCTCTATCAGATCGCCGATGACGGCGACATCGCGGCCTACACGTCGCAGGACCCGATTGTGAAGAACGGCGCAGGCCACTACGAGCACTATCCGATGCTGCAGCTGCATTCACGCGGGTGAGGCCGACGGCCGGCAGGCAAGGCCGCTGGCGTGCTACGCCAGCGGCCTGATCGCAAGCGCCTCCAGGCGATAGTCGATGACCGCGACAGCACGCGCAAGTTGTCTGGTGCGCCCGGATCGTTCGCCCGAAGACAGACGGTCCGCACACGGTCGCGATCGTGCGCGCCGCCTGGGTCGCAACGCCAGGGATGTTCAGCGCCCAGGACGTAGACGGCTTATCGCGTGAGGGGCGTCGATCTCCTAGTCCGCAAAGGGACGACGATCGTCGCCCCATTCTAGACCCTCGACAGAGTCCGCCGTCCGGAGATGACGAACGAGCCTAGCGGGGCGTCGTGATCGGATCCGCGTGCCGATGCACAAGAGTCCAGGCCTCGCCCTCCAACCGATAGACGCTGGTGACCCGCAGGGCCACCGGCGACGCTGCGTCCGCGTTCCCAGGTCTTTCGCCGTGTTCGACTTCGACCACGACGGCAAGATTGTCGGCCAGGTATGTCGCGATGTGATCGGCGTCCGCCGCCGCGCCGCCGCCCATACGGGCGGCCGCACTGGCCAAGGTCGCCTCCACCTTCTCGCGGCCTCGTGCGAACGGGCCGAACGGATTGCCCCAGGTCACATCGTCGCGATCGGAGAGCAGCGCCACGTAGCCGCTGCAGTCCCCCTTCAACATCGCGTCGAGCGCATCGTGGTTCAGCGCGATGGCCTGTTCAAGTGTCCTTGCGGTCATGTCGTCCTCTCCGAGCTGGATCGTATGAGCGCCGGACGCTTGGACCCCATGCCCTCATCATCTAGGCGTCGCCAGGCGTCAGCTTCTCGAAACTAAAGGACGACGACGCGGTCGGATGGTTTTTGGGCGTAGAGGTCCTCGACCAGCTCGGGCTGACTGGCCAGCACGGCGCGCGGGTTCACATTGCCCTTGTCGGTGACTTCTCCGGCGCCCAGGGAAGGCGGTTTCGTGAGGACGGCGAAGGCTCTGACGCGGCGGGTCGCCCCGGCGTTGGCGGCGTTGTAGGCGCGCAGATCGTCGGCGATGCGCGTGCGGAGCGCCGCTTCGGCATTCTCCCCGTCCAGGCCTTCGAGCGCCAAGTCCGCCCGGAGCGTCGGCGCCGCCCAGACCAGCAGTCGAACATCATCCCGATCCTGGCCGGCGACGACCGCCTCGGCGATGGACGGCGCCCCTGCGATCACCGTTGATCGAAGTTCGCCGGTGATGACCCAAGATCCGTTCGTCAGCTTGAAATTCTCGCTCAGGCGACCGGCGAACCGCAGGCCCGCCCGCGGATCGAGCGGGTCGACGAAGGTGACCGCATCACCCACCTTGTAGAAGCCCTCTTCGTCAAAGGCTGCTTCATTGAGATCCGGCCGGCCGAGATATCCCGGCATGACATTTGGGCCGCGCGCGCGGATCTCGTAACGATCTCCCGCGGGAACCAGCTTCACCTCCACGCCCGGATGCGGCAGGCCAATCTCGCCCCGCCCCTCACAGGCCCAGTAGGTGCTGCAGATGCCGGGCGCGGTCTCCGTCGTGCCGTAGCCCGAGGTGACCGCAATGGGGCCGCCCCGCGTCGCGTGTGACTGCGCCTGAAGGCGCTCCCAGGTATCGCGCGGAAGCGCGGCGCCCGCGTAGAGCACCCTGCCGATGCGCCTGAAGAAGCTCGTCCGCAGCTCCTCGTCCTGGTCCATCGCCTCGACGAGCATCTGGATGCCGGCCGGAACGTTCTGGACGAAGGTGACGGATATCTCCCTCAGGTTGCGGATGGTCCGGCCGATGAGCTCTGGCGTTGGGCGCCCATCGTCGATGTAAAGCGTGCCGCCGCTGCGCAGGATTCCATGGAGCGTATTGTTTCCGCCCATGGTGTGGTGCCACGGCATCCAATCGACCACCACGGGTGTATCCTGCTCCCGAAGGAGCAGGCTCGCGCTGTGGATGGCGTTGCAGAGCATGCGCTGCGTCTGAGGCACGCCCTTCGGCGTCCCGGTGGACCCCGAGGTGAACAGGATCTTGGCCACATTGTCTGGGCCGATGTCGCACAGACGAGCGTCCACCTCGGCCGTGGCGGCATTCATCTCAAGAGATGCGAAGCTGCTGGCCGTGGCGTCCAGCTCCACGCTCACCCATTCCGCGTTCGCCAGGCCGGGAATTGTCCGGACCCGATCCAGGCCTCGCGTTGACTGCACGAACACCATCGCCGGCTTGAGGATGTCCGCGATTTCGGCAAGACGTCCCAGACCCTCGGGATGCAGACTATAGGCCGGGGAGATGGGCGCCACGGGCACACCGGCCGTCATGGCGGCGAAGGTGATCAGCGCATGCTCGATGGAATTGCCCGTAAGGACCGCAATCGGCTGGTCCTGCGTCAGGCGCCGCGCCAGCAACGACTGGGCGATGGCGCGCACGCGCCGCCAGGCGTCGGCGTAGGTGAGGCGCCGCCACTCGCCGGACGCATCGCGTTCGGCCAGGTAGGTCCGGTCGGGCGCCTTGTCCGCCCATTCGGATAGGTAATCGCACAGGTGCCTCCGGCACTCCGTCAGCGCGATCGGCGAGCGCAGGATAAGGCAGCCGTCCTCGCGGTAGCTGATGTCCACGGCTCTGGGCGCGAACCCGCTGTCCACATCCAGGGTCGTGTTCAAGGTCTCACTCATGGCTTCCTCACCTTCGCCCTATGGCCTGCGGCGGCGAAGCTGGGCGCGCTGTCCGAGAAGGCGCGTCGACAGGTCTCGCAATCCGCTTCGGGTTCTCTGGTGACCCGCTGCCGACGCTCTCTAGTGCGTTCTTTTTTGGCATCCGTCAAGACAACGATGTGACGCCGCGCTCGCCCCGGGGATATGAGCCGCGCGCGGCTCATAGCTCGGCGTCGGACGCGCCCAGCGGCGCTTCGCGTTCTAGTTTGTTACTGTAAACCGGAGCTCGGGCCGCCATCGCCAAGACCGCGCCCAGCGCCGCCGTAGACGGCCGTCCGGCCTGAGCCGACACTACGGATCGAGCGTTCCACAGAAGACAATGCACCGACGAGCGCCGGTCTGGCGCGGGATCGCAGCGAACCGGGCCGCGATCCGTAGAAGGGCCCGGTTGGGATCAAGCGACGGACGCCGCCTTGCTCCTGATCTTCGCCTTGGGCCGGGCTTCCCCAACTTTCGACGCCTTCTCCTTCGCCGCCCCGCGACGGAGGCTTGCCGCGAGTTCAATCGGCATGTGCTGGGGGTGACGAGCGCCAGGACCCGGCGCGGTGCGGACCTCACGCGGATCCAGCGGCTCCTGGCACTCCGAGCAGACCATCACCGGATCAAACTGATGATTGCATTTGGCGTGGTGGTGGAGAAGCGGTCGGCCCTTCTTGCCGGCCATATGGATGTCGCCCCAATGGACGATCGACATGATCACGGGATAGAGATCCATCCCCTTGGGCGTGAGGCGATACTCATAGCGCGTCGGGTTGGTCTGATAGGCCACCTTCGTCAGCACGAAGGCGTCCACAAGCTTATTCAGGCGGTCGGCCAGGATGGGGCGGCCGATGCCAAGCCGCTCCTGAAAATCGTCAAACCGCCGGACCCTCAGGAAGCAGTCACGCAAGATCATCAGCGTCCAGCGGTCGCCGATCACCGACAACGTGCGGGCCACAGAACATGCTTGATCCTCAAGCTCGCTCCACTGCACGGCCAATCTCCATTTCAATATGACAGAACCCGGCCAATACGCCGGGGGCAAATGCCGAATATGAACCCATATAGCATGCTTGCGGCGATCTTCCACCCTCGGTGGCGGGGGTGGAACGCCGATCCCCATCAGTGCAGGAGCCACGCTCGCGGTTCGATATCGCGGGTGTGGTCACCGCTCTTCCACGCTCGAGTGGGTTTCGGATGTGATTCCCGATGGACTGGTCGCGGCCCCGACTCCACCCCGGCGTTTGGGGGCTGCGGCCCGATGTAGAGGTCAGGGCCGACATCGCTACCAGCCCTGCCCCTACCGCCGCGGGGCGGTCGTTCAACATAACGTCTCGATGCATCTGGACAAGGTTCTGCTTTATCACCGCCCATAAGGCATTGGCTGACTCGCACGCGCATCTGCGGGCCGGTCGCGAGCCTCACCCGAAGGCCTTCGGCAAGCAGGTAACCACACTTGCGGAAGGACGAACGCCATTCGCGAGTATACGTTCTTTTTTCCTACTATCTAATCAACTGCTGTGGGACTACCGTAGCCAAAGCCTGACATGCACGCAGCGTGTCGGGAAATGTAGGGAGGAGCGAAAATGCGGCTCGCGGGCGTTCAGAACTTTCCGCCAATGGACCGGGTGCTGTTCGGACAGCCGGCGGCCGACATGGTCCTGGCCGAGGCCCAGCGACTTGGCGCCAACCGCGTCTACCTCGTGGTGAGCCACACGCTCAACACGACGACCAACGAGATCGAGATGATCCGGACGAAGTTGGGCGACCGTTACGCCGGAACCTTCGATCGCGTGCCACAGCATACGACCCGCGCGAACGCCGTCGAGATCGCCAAGGCGGCTACGGCGGCGGGGGCCGACCTGCTGGCGGCCGTGGGCGGCGGCTCCGTGGTCGACGTGGTCAAGATCGTCACCATGTGCATGGAGCATGAGATCTTCGACGAGGACGGCCTCGACGGCTACGAACTGACGGCAGGCGCGCCAGGCGCCCCGACCATGTTGAAGCAGTTCCGCACGCCGCGGGTGCGCTCGATCGTCGTCCCCACGACCCTGAGCGGCGGCGAGTACAACGCCGGCGCCCTGGTGACCGACACCCGGCGGGACTGGAAACAGGTCTTCCACCACCCCCTGATGATGCCGCACTCGATCATCCTGGACCCGCAGATCACCCTCCACACGCCCGAGACCCTTTGGCTGGGATCGGGCACGCGGTCGATGGATCACGGGATCGAGGCCCTGTGCGCCAAGCTCGGCACCCCGCTGGTGGACGCCGTCGTCACCGAGGGCATCGGCCTGCTGGCTGAAGGCCTGCGTCGCTGCAAGTCCGACCCGACGGACCTGGAGGCGCGCCGCCTGGCGCAATACGGCTCCTGGCTCTCGGCCTTCGGCCTTCAGACCCGCGTCCCCATGGGCGCGAGCCACGCGATCGGCCACGTCCTGGGCGGCACGTTCGGCGTGCCGCACTACCTGATCACCCCCGTCCTGATGCCGCACGTCCTGCGGTACAATCGGCCCGCCACCGAGGACGCACAGCGGCGTATCGCGGCGGCCCTGGGCGCCGCCGGCCGCAGCGCCGCCGACGCTTTCGAGCAATTCATCCAGGAGTTGGGCCTGCCAGGACGGCTAAGCGACGTGGGCATCGAGCCCAGCGACTATCAGCGGATCGGAGAGATCGCCGTGAAGTCGGTCTTCGCACCCGCCAACCCGCGTCCGCTGAACCAGCCGGCCGACATCGTCGCCCTGCTTGAGACCTTGAAGGATCAGACGGCCGCCCAGCGCGCCTGACGGTTTCGACCCGCTAACGACACAGGCCGCACAGGCCACACGGCGCCCACGCGGCGGCGCAAGCCGCCTGCGAGGCCCCTTGCGCGCCCATGACCCGATCTCCCCCACGCCCTGTAGCCGTCAACCCGTCAGGACACTGCATGAACGCGCCGCTGATTCAAAACGCCGAACCTGCGCTCGCCCAGGCCACCGTCGGCGCCCCGTATTCGCCCGGCTATACGCGCTATGCGATGTGGCTGCTGCTCGGGATCTACATCGCGAACTTCCTGGACCGCCAGATCATCACGATCCTGGCCGAGCCCATCAAGCAGGAGCTCGGGCTCGCCGATTGGCACCTGGGCCTGCTCAGCGGCCTAGCCTTCGCGATGTTCTACACCATCTTGGGCATTCCGATCGCCCGGATCGCAGAGCGGCGGAATCGCCCGGTGATCATCGCCGCCTCCGTGGCGGTCTGGAGCGCGTTCACGGCCCTAGGCGGCTTGGCCCAGAACTTTACTCAGCTCGTCCTGTTTCGCGTCGGCGTGGGCGTCGGCGAAGCAGGCTGCACGCCGCCTGCCCATTCGCTGATCGCTGACTATGTGCCGAGGGAGAAGCGCGCGTCGGCCCTGGCGTTCTACGCTATGGGAACGCCGATCGGCACCCTGCTCGGCCTCGCCCTGGGGGGCCTGGTGGCGGACGCCTACGGTTGGCGCGTCGCCTTCCTGATCGCCGGCGCGCCCGGACTGGTCTTCGCGGTCCTGGCCTTCACGACCCTTCGAGAGCCGCGCCGACAGATGGCGAAGCATGCAGCCCATCTCGCAGCGAACGCGGCGACTTTCGGCGAGACCATGGCCTATCTCGCGCGGCGGCGGACATTCTGGCTGGTGTCGGTGGGAGGCGCCATCAAGGCCTTCATCGCCTTTGGCGCCGGACCGTTCACGGCCTCGTTCTTCTTGCGGAACCACTCGGTCGAGGTCGCCGCGCTCGCGGCCCAGGCCAGCGAGTTCGCGGGTTTCCAGATGAAGTCGATTGGGTTCCTCGGCCTGGCGCTCGGTCTGGTCAGCGGCCTGAGCGGCGCCCTGGGCGCATTGTGCGGCGGCTGGCTCTCCGATCGGCTGGGCGCTCGCGATCTGCGGGCCTGGATGCTGGCCCCCGCCGGCGCGAGCCTGCTCTCCATCCCTGTCTTCATCCTCGCCGTCACCACGCCTCAGGCGAGCGTCGCTCTGTGTCTCATGGCGCTGAACGGCTTCATGGGCACCCTGTGGTTCGGTCCGGTCTACGGCACAGCCCAGTCGGTCGTGCCGCCCCACATGCGCGCGACGGCGGCAGCGGTGTTGCTGTTCATCGTCAACCTGCTCGGATTCGGGCTTGGGCCGATCACGGTGGGCGCCATGTCGGACATCTTCAACTATGGCTTCGGCCTGGGGCCTGCCGAAGGGGTCCGTTGGGCGCTTGTGGTGGGAAGCCTCTTTGGTGTCGGGGCCTTCGGCTGCTTCTGGGCGGCTCGCAAGACCATCCGGGAAGAGACCCTGAACTGACGATGACTTAAGTCAAATACAGTTCAATTTCAGCACTTATAGTTGAAATTTCGATGTCTGTCGCACATGGCGAGGCTGCAACCAGCCAAGCCGACGGCTGGGATACTAGCATTATTTTTATTGCATATTTTGTGACCAAAATGGCCTTTCGCCCGCCCGGGCCCCGAGCGAATGGATCGCCACACTCAAGTTTACTAAGTTCTTTTTTAGCATTTTAAATATTGCCATGCCTGACGCATTCGGACATGGAGGGCCATAGCTGCCGCTAGCGCAGCGGGGAGGTCTCAGAATGAAAAAACTATCGCTCTGCGCGAGCACGGCTGTGCTTGCGCTTTCCGTCGGCGTCACGGCGTCGAACCCCGCATGGGCCCAATCCGAGGCGCCCGGCCCCGCGGCGACGGCCGTCGAGGAAATCATCGTCACCGGCTCCTTTGTTCGTGGAGCCGCGGAACAGACGGCGCTTCCCGTCCAGGTTCTCGGTCAGCAAGAAATCGCCAACCAGGGCACGCCCTCCACGGTCGAACTCATCAAGTCCATTCCAGCGACGGCGGGGGTATTCGGCGAGGCCAACACCTATGGCGCGGGCCGCGTGGAGGGGCAGTCGAACGTCAACCTGCGGGGCCTGGGTCCCGCGCGCACCCTTGTGCTCCTGAACGGGCGCCGTCTCCCCGATTCCAGCGGCAGCACGGTCGCGGGAAGCTATATCGACGTGAACATGATCTCCCCCGCAGCCATCGGTCGGGTTGAGGTCCTCAAGGATGGCGCGGCGGCCACCTACGGCTCGGATGCGATTGGCGGCGTAGTGAACTTCATCACGCGCACGAACATGCGGGGGCTGGAGATCGGCGCCGATTACTCCAACATCAAGGGCTCAGATGGGGACTGGACCGCGCGCGCCATCTACGGCGCGGGCGGTGAGGCCTGGGACGGGTTCGCCGCGGTGAGCTATCAGCACCGCTCCCAGCTGCGCTCCACCGACCGAGCGTTCGCCACGCCGCCCTTCTCCGGGCAGGCGCAAGCCAAGGCGGCCTACCTCTACAATCCCCAGGGGGGATGGTCGACGGCCGCCAATCCCGGCACCTACATCGGCGGCACGGCGTTGAACGCGAACTTCCTCGACCCCGGCTGCGTCCCCCTCGGCGGCGAGCTGCAAATCAGCGCCACCCAGTGCCTGCTCCGCTTCGCCGACTACGCCAATCTCGTGGAAGAGCAGAACCTCTACCAGGGCTACGCGGAGTTCAACTACGACTTCAACGCCGATACGCGGCTGCACGTGGAAGGACTCTATGGCGCGACGGAGGTGTTCCATATCGCCCAGTCACCCTCATACGGGCCGAACCAGTTCCCGACCGGCCTGGTTTCGCCCGTGCCGAACCAGTACTTCATCCCGGCCTCCAATCCGGGCCTGAGAACGTTGCTGGCCCTCAACCCGAGCGTGGCCGCCGCCAACCCCATCGCCGCGACCACCGGTGTTATCGCCCACCCGTTCTTCGCCCGGCCGTTCGGCGTGGGCGGCAATCCGCTCTACGGCTTCGCCCAGGAGAACCGCCGCTACGCCAAGGAATATCGCCTGGCCGCCAGCCTCACGGGCAGGTTCGACCGGTTCGGCGGGATCGGGTGGGACGTCGGAGCGACCTACGGCCACTCGTCGTATGACTCGATCAACCCCGACTTCCTGGTCGATCGGGTGGAGCTCGGCTATCGCGGCCTGGCCAGCCGGGCCGGGGCGGCGCCCTGCGACATCACCCAGGGCACGCCTGGCGTCGGCGACTGCCATTACCTCAATCCCTTCTCCACGGGCGTCGCGGCGAACGCCATCACCGGCCAGGTGAACCCGCAGTTCGCCGCCGCCGCGGCGCTGGACCCGCGGGTCGTCAACGACCCGCAGGTCGTGCAGTGGCTGTATGGCGAGGACTCACAGCGGACCAAGACCTCGAACGATCTGCTGGTGCTCGATTTCGTCCTGAACGGGGAACTCCCCCTCGAACTGTGGGGCGGCCAGGTCGGCTGGGCCGGGGGCTACCAGTACCGGGAAGCCACCTACAAGACTCGCGGGCTGGGCTTCTCGAACAACGACCAGTTCCCTTGCATCGACAGCGTCATCAACGGGTCCACGGCCTGTGCGGCGCGCAACGGGCCGTACAGCTTCTACGGCAACTACCCCACCTTCGACCTGACCCAGAAAACGCATGCGGTGTTCGCGGAACTGCAAGTCCCCGTAACCGACGACATCCAGGTGCAGCTCGCGATCCGTCACGAGGACAGCTCCGGCGGCAAGACGACCAACCCCAAGATCGCGGTGCGCTGGCAGGCGGCGCCCTGGCTCGCCTTGCGGGGCTCCGCCGGCAGCACCTTCCGCGCCGCGCCCGAAGTCAATCTGTCGCCGACGCAACTCAACACCTCGAACATCTTCGTCCCGCAAGTGGGCTCCTACCGTGCGGTCGAAGTCTTTGGAAACCCGGACCTGGAACCCGAGACCGCCAACACCTATAGCGCCGGCCTCATCGTGAACGCGGGACCGTTCTCGGCGACCCTGGACTACTGGCGGTTCGATTTCTCCGATCCGATCACCATCGTGACCGGGACCCAGATCCTTGATGCGATCTTCCCGACCGGGCAGCCCAACCGCTGCGCGGCCCCGGCCTATGCCGGCCTGGTGAGCCGCGTGACCTTCTCAGGTGCGTGCGCGCCGGCGGCGATCCTCCGGGTCCGGTCCGGCGTAATGAACGGATCTCCAATCAAGACCGACGGCATCGACCTGGGCGTGGACTACAGGCTGACGGACGGTCCGTTCGGCGGGCGGGTCAATCTTGGCCTCGATGGAAGCTACACCCTGAACTACGAAGTTTCCGCCCTGGAGATGGATGGCGTCGCGGTGGCGCCAGCGTACGAGGCGGCAGGCAAGCTCAACTATCGCCTGCCCTCCAACTCGCTGCCCCGTCTCAAGGGCTCGGCCTTCGCCGAGTGGGGCCGTGACGGGCACAATCTGCGCCTCACGCTGCGCTATATCGGACCCATGGACGATCAGCGGGCTGCGATCTTCACTTCCCCGAACAACGGCCAGGGCGCGACCACTCGTGGTCAGCGGATCAAGAGCCTCGTCACGGCCGACATCGTCTACCGGCTGGACCTGCCTCCGGATACGACGGCGACCCTGGCGGTGATCAACGTGACCGACGAGGATCCGCCGTTCGCGCGGCTGGATTTCTCCTACGACCCCTCCACGGCCAACCCGCTCGGCCGGGTCATCAAGCTCGGGGTGACCAAGCGCTTTTAGCGACGGCTCAGCCGACAGGTGACGCGGGAGCCCCCCGCGTCACCGACTACCTGCCAGGCCGATCTGGCCGCGAAGCGCTCAGCACGCACGACCAGCCAACAGGGCGGTCGTGCGCGTCGCGTTGTGGACACAGCAACATCGGGGACCTCGCCGCCGCAAATGAAGAGGCCCGCCGCCCCAGGGGCGGCGGGCCTCTTCTCTGAGATCAAGCCTCTCAGGCCAGCGCGGCTTGGCGCGGCTTGGCCAGGGCTTCGATCCTGCCGTCCAGCGCTCCAGCAAGGCGACCGCGGATGATCGCATCGGCCTCGGCCATGATCCGGTCGATGAGCGCCTGGACGGTGGGGATGTCGTTGATCAGACCCGCGACCATGCCGCAGGACCAGGCTCCAGCGTCCATCTCGCCGCGCTGCATGACCGCCGGATAGACTCCCGCCACTTCAGGAGCGATGTCCGCGAACGTAATGGCCGCCCCCAGGGCGCGCTCCTTCTCGAGCAATCTTGTGACGCCGGCGTTCTTCAGCACCCGCTCGGTGTTGCGCAACGGACGCATGACGATGCGCGTATCGAGCTCCGAGGCCGCCAGGATAGCGTCCTTGACGTTCTGATGGACTGGCGCGTCCCTGGTGGCCAGGAACCTCGTGCCCATGTTCATGCCGTCGGCTCCGAGAGCCAGGGCGGCGACCAGCGAGCGACCGTCGGCCATGCCGCCAGACGCCACGAACGGGACCTTCAGTTCCTCGGCGGCGCGCGGCAACAGGATGAAGTTGGGGACGTCATCCTCACCCGGGTGGCCGCCGCACTCAAAGCCGTCGACGCTCACCGCGTCGCAGCCGATCGCCTCGGCCTTCAGCGCGTGGCGCACCGAGGTGCATTTGTGGATCACCTTGATCCCGGCGTCCTTGAGGGCCGGCAGCCACTGTTGGGGATTGTTGCCGGCCGTCTCCACCGCTTTGACGCCGCTCTCGATGATCACCCTGACGAACCCTGGATAGTCGGGGGGCGTCACCGAAGGCAGGAAGGTCAGGTTCACGCCGAACGGTTTGTCGGTCATCTCCCGGCAGCGGCGGATTTCCTTGTCGAGATTCTCGGGTGTGCCCTGGGTGAGGCCGGTGATCAGGCCCAAGCCGCCGGCGTTGGACACCGCGGCCGCCATCTCGGCGAACCCGACCATGTGCATGCCGCCCTGTATGATTGGATGCTCAATGCCGAAGAGGTCGGTGATCCGGGTTCTCATGGTCGCTTCCTTTCGTGTCGCTCGGCCTTGGCCTGGCGAGGGTCGCAATCCACCATTGGCTACGACCTGAGTGAATGCTATTTCTGAACGCACTTGCAGAAAGGATCAAGGCCCCAGCTCGAAAGCGGCACGCTTCGAGCTAAAGCGCCCGCTCCGCGTCCGGGCCGGGGGACCACTAATCCGCGTGATTGATACTCAATCGAACTGAAGCCAAAGAACTCCGCCCAGGCTCATGGGCGAGATCCCACCCATATGTCCGCCGAGAGTCGTCTTTATGCGTAGAGTTGTTGTCACCGGCCTGGGCGTGGTCTCGCCACTTGGCTGCGGAACCGAGCTGGCGTGGTCCCGGCTGCTCGCAGGCCGGTCGGGAGTTCGTCGCATAGCGCCGCGGCCTGGGTGGCCGGCAAGCGTCCGCTCGCCCCTCGTGGCGGGGACAGTCCTCGGGCTCGACGACGATGCGCAGGGCGGCTTCGATCCGGAGGCCGCCGCCAGTGCGCGCGACCGCCGCAAGATGGACCGCTTCGTCCAGTTCGCGCTCGTCGCGGCCGACGAAGCCATTCGCGCGGCCGGCGTCCTGGATCGAAGTCAAACCGATCGTGCTCGCATCGCGACGGTTGTCGGCTCCAGCCTTGGCGGGTTGGAATCCATCGTCAACGCGGTTCGCCCCAACGAGGATCAGGAACCTCCACGGCTGTCGCCCTTCGCCTTGCCGACCTTCCTGGGAAGCATGGGGGCCAGCTGGATTTCGATCCGGCACGGCTTTAAGGGCCCTATTGGCGCGCCGGAGGGCTCGTTCGCGGCTGGCCTGCAGGCCCTTGGCGATGGCGCGCGCTTGATCCGCGCCAACGAAGCCGACGTCGCCATCTGCGGCGCCTCGGAAGCCTGCCTCCATCCATTGGTGTTCGGCGCGTTCGGCGCCGCCCGCGCCCTGGCGACCGGCTGCGAACTCCGCCCCGAAGCAGCGTCGCGTCCCTTCGACGCCAGCCGGGCGGGGTTCGTCCTCGCCGAGGGGGCGGCCATACTGGTGCTCGAGGCCCTGGACCATGCCGAGGCCAGGGGCGCGCGACCTCTGGCGGAACTCGTCGGCTACGGGAGCAGCGCAGACGCCCATCACATCACCGCAGCGCCTGCGGATGGGGAAGGCGCCCGGCGCGCCATGGGCCTCGCCCTGGCGCAAGCGGGCGTGACGTCGGCCGAGGTCGGCTATCTCAACGCCCATGCGACCTCGACGCCGATGGGCGACGCCTGTGAGCTCAACGCCATTCAAGCGGTGTTTGGGGACGCCCGTGTCGCCGTCGGAGCCACGAAGTCGGCGACCGGCCACCTCCTGGGCGCGGCAGGCGCGCTGGAAGCGGCTTTCACCGTGCTGAGCCTCAGAGACCAGCACCTGCCGCCCACCCTGAACCTGGTTGAGCCGGATGCCGCAGCGGCAGGGATGGACCTGGTGCAGGCCGCCCGCCCGGCCGACGGGCTGACCCATGCCATGACCAATAGTTTCGGGTTCGGCGGCATCAACGCCAGCGCCATCTTCCGCCGCTACTCGCAATGACTGCGTTCTGGCGACGAACCCTAAAGCGCGATCGGCCCGGCTCCGAGGAGCTCCACCACCCAATGCTACGGCAGAAAATCTGATTGCCAGTCAGTTTTTTTTCGACACTTGAATATGGATTGACCTTGACTGGAAGCGCGCTGGGCGGCTTCCCTAGGGGTGCCGGTCCTCCTATGCGAGGAGCCGAAATCCGGCGCCTTTGAGAGAACGGATACGAACCATGCCCCTTTGGAAGGTCTATCATCCGGTCGGAGCCTACACCCGTGAGGACAAACAGGCGTTCTCGGCGCAGGTGAGTGATCTCTACGGGCGGATCATGCCGAGATTCTATGTCGGGGTGGTCTTCCAGGAGGTCGACGAGGACTCGTTCTTCATCGGCGGCGAGGCCCGATCCAACTTCGTCAGAATCTGGATCGACCATATCGCCCGGGCTTTCCCATCACCCGAGGCGGCGATCAGCTTTGTCGACAGGGCCAACGAAGTCATCGCGCCCTGGGTGAAGGACCGCGGCTGGGACTGGGAATTCCACATAGACGAAACGCCCTTCGAAGCCTGGTCGATACAGGGCCACTTCCCGCCCAGACAAGGCACCGAAGACGAGCGGCGCTGGATGGAAGAGAACCGCGCCTCCCCGCGCACGCACGCCTGATCCCACAACCTCCCGCTTCGACAGGGACCGACCATCATGAGCATCGCTGAACCTGGGGACTTGACCGTCATCACCGGAGCTTCCTCCGGTATTGGCGCGGTCTACGCCGACCGGCTCGCCGCCGAGGGCCGCGCGCTTCTCCTCGTCGCCCGCCGACCGGACCGCCTGGAACAGGTCGCGACCGAGGTGTCCTACCGCCATGGGGTGTCCGTGGAGACCATGGTCGTCGATCTCGAGCAGCCGCAGGATCTGGCCCGCCTGGAAGCGCGCCTTGAGCGTGAGCGCGTCGCGATGCTGGTCAACAACGCCGGCGGAGGATCGCTCGGCCCCACGGCGCGAAGCACGGCCGACCGGCTCGAGCGGCTGATCCGGCTGAATATCGTGGCCCTCACCCGGCTCTCGGTCGCCGCCCTATCCGGCTTCCGCGAGCGAAGCGGCGGCACCCTCGTCAACCTGGGGTCTATTGTCGCCCACGCACCGTCAGCGGGCGCCGCCGTCTACACCGGCACCAAAGGATACGTGGCGAACTTCACGCGCTCACTGCAGCTGGAATACGCCGACAGCGCGATCCGGATCCAACTCGTGATGCCAGGCCCGATCCGCACGGAGTTCTTCTCATCGCAGGGCATGAGCGACTCCGTCTTCCCGGACTCCAGCTTCCTGACTGCCGAACAGCTGGTCGACGCCGCCCTCGCGGGGCTGGCCGCTGGAGAGGCGGTCACCAGCCCCTCCATGCCAGCTCCTGAAATCTGGGACGCGCTGGAGACCGCACGCCAGCAGTACCTGTCCTCGACATTCTCAGGCCAGGTGGCTCCGCGCTATCGAAGCGCCGCTCCGGCGGCCCCGGCTCAGCGGCGGCCTTCAATCCTCCGGATACTCGATGATCTCAGTTCCTGAACGGCTCGACGCGGACCTCGCGCTGGCCGGCTAGGGCGAAGGCCAAGTTTCCGGCGATCAGTCCACGACGACGGCTCAGGCGATGCTCGGCAGCGGGGCCTCGATGACCCGCGTCATCAAAACCCGCAGATCGGCCGCCTCGCGCGCGCCGAAAGCCGACTCGAAGCCGTCCTGCGCCCGCCGCCACGCCGGATAGGCCGCCAGCAGCACCTCGTGGCCGCGATCGGTGAGCGTGACTTCGCGCACCCGGCGATCCGCCGCGCTCACCTTGATCTCGACCAAGCCATCGCGTTCCAAGGGGCGGAGATTGTGACCGACGGTCGCTCGATCCATAGTCATGGCGTTCGCCAGCTGGGCCATGGTCATAGGCCCCTCCGACCTCAGGAATCCCAGCAGAACGTATTGGGTTGATCTGAGCCCGGTGTCGGCGAGGCAAAGATCGTAGTAGCGCGAGATGCGACGCGCCGCCCGCCTCAGCTGACTGCATGTGCAGTGCCTCGGCAAATTCGCGCTTTCGAAGTCGCTCAGCGTCACGTTCGGAATCCTCCAGTCTCTGGTCACGTGTGGTTCCCTACATCCCCAACACCGAAAGCTCCGAATGGGGATTTCGGCACCATATCGGTGTTGTTTCGGCACTTACTCAATGATAAGTCTCATATGCCCCTTTTAAAAAAGGGCAAGCCGCCCCGCCGCCGCAGACCGCCGATCCCACACTTTGAGTTCACCATTGAAAGAGGCAGACCATGAGTGACGCTCCCATTCTCGTAACCAGCGCCGGCGGCCAGACCGGCTCCATCGGCCGAAGCATCGTGCGCGGACTCCGCGCGCGCGGACTGGCCGTCCGCGCCTTCGTTCGCACCGACGACAGCCGCGCCCAGGATCTCCGGGAGATGGGCGCCGAGGTGTTCGTCGGGGATCTGTTGAACCCGCGCGACGTGACCCTCGCCGTCCGCGGGGTGAAGCGCATCTATTTCAGCATGAGCCTCAACCCCTACTATGCCGACGCGACCATCCTGATGGCGGCTGCTGCGGAGCGCGAGGGCGGCTGCGAGATCTTCGTCAACATGTCGGACTTCGAGCAGGACTATATGACGCTCGAGAACATGTCGCGGCCGGACGCCGAACGCATCGCGATCCTCGGCGCCGATGTCCAGTGGTCCCCCCAGCAGTTCGTGCACTGGGCCGCGGAGCGCGCCCTGGACTGGTCCGGCCTTCCGGTCTCTCACATCCAGGCCGCCATGTTCGTCGAGAATCCGATCACCCTGTGGATGCCGGCGGCGACCATCAAGGACGATGACACCATCCGGCTACCGTTCGGCGACGCCAAGACCGCGCCGGTGGCCACGGTTGACGTCGCCGAGATCTGTATCGCCATCCTCGCCGAGCCCAAGGGCCATGAGGGCACGGCCTACAAGCTCACCGGCCCCGCCCGGAAGGACTGGCACGAATTCGCCGAGGACTTCTCGGCGGCCCTGGGCCGCAAGATCACCTATGCGCCTTCCACGATCGAGGAGTTCCGCGCGCTCCTCCACAAAGTCATGCCGCAGATTCCAGATCATCCTGCACGCCATCTTGAAAACCTGGCCCTGCAGAACGGCGGCGATAGGTATATCGCCGAAGTCACGAGCGATGTTGAACGCCTGCTCGGGCGACCGGCGACGTCCATGAAAGCGGTGATCGAGGCGGAGGCTTGGCGCTTCGAGAAGAACGCGCCCGACCAGCTGCAGCACCGCGACCTGAAGGACTTCGACCGCCGACGGGCCGTCGCGACCTGATCATAGTCTCCCCGCCAGCGGCCGGTCCTGTTGGAACGGGCCGAACGGCTGAACTCCCATCCCATACCGGCATATGCCGGTATGGGATGGGGCTTTGTCGCGGGGCTCTGGCCACGCGCTCCGCCTGCCCTCGGCGGCGCTCTGGGTGACAGGAGTCAAACATGGCCGAACTGAAAGATCACCCGATCGTTGAACGCATCCGGCTGAAGGCGGCGGGCCCGCCGCCGCTCAGCATCGAAGCCCTCAAAGCGCTGACCCTGGAGCACGGCGCCAAGCCATGGAGTCGCGCGCCATGACCTCGAAACCCTTGACCGAGATGCGTCGCTCGATCGCCGGAGCGCTGGAAGTGGTCGGCGACAGGTGGACCCTCCTGCTTGTCCACGACATGGCGCTCGGCGTTCGCCGCTTTGACGACCTGCGCGCCAACATGCGCATTCCGCGGAGCACCTTGGCCGCGCGCCTGAAGAACCTTGAGACCCGGGGACTGCTCGAGCGGGTGCGCTATCAGACGCGGCCGCCTCGCGACGAGTATCGGCTGACGGAGATGGGGCGCGACGTCTGGATGGTCACCGCCGCCCTGCGCGAGTGGGGCGACCGATGGAACATCTCCGGCGATGGCGCGACTGTCGTGGAGCTGGTGGATCGCGACACCGGCCAAGAGATCCGTCTGGGTCTCGTAGATCCCAAGACCGGTCACTCAACGCCGCCGGATCGTGTTGCTCACCGCCCCGGGGCCGGCGCCGACGACGCCGTCCGCGCCCTGCTCCAAACCTTGGACAAAGGGAGCCGACGCGTGGCTGAACGCCTGGAGTTCTATTTCGATTTCCAAAGCCCCTACAGCTACCTGGCGCATAGCCAGCTTGAGGGCCTCGGGACGCCAGTTCAGCTCGTGCCGATTTCGGTCGGTCCGTTGATGAAGCTGGTCAACAACACGCCGACCACGATGACCTGCTCAGCCAAGTTCGCCTATGCGAGCACGGATTTGGGGCGCTGGGCGGCGCGCTATGGGGTTCGGGTGATCCCCCCTGACCGAGACCTGCTGGACGGCGACCTCTTGCTTCGCCTGGTGACGGCGACCACCGATGAGGCGTTCCGCGCCAAGGCCACCGATGCGATCTTCAAGGCTGTTTGGGGCGGGCAGGGCGACGCTTCGCCTAAAGGCCTTGAGCAACTGCTGGCGGCCCGCGGGCTGCCGGCGGCCGAGCTGATCGCGGCGGCGAACCAGGAGGCGACCGTGGCGGCGTTGTCAGCGGCGACCGAAACGGCTGCACGCCGCGGCGTCTTCGGCGCCCCCACATTCTTCGTGGGGAACGAGATGTTCTTCGGCAACGACCGGCTGGATTTCGTCCGCGAATGCTTAGCCCTCCATGAGGGCGTCTGATGGCTTCGCGAGGGTGCGGAACGCGAAGATCGTCAGAGGCCGGCAAGACCTGTCGCCTTGAGCCGCTGGGGCCCAAGCGCCAGGAGAGGACGGGCAAGACCTGATGACAATCGACGCGGCGCAAAGAGAAAGTGAGCGAGGTCTGCCGATGAAGATCCTGGTCGTGGGCGCGGGCGCGACGGGAGGCTTCTTCGGCGGCCGACTGCTCGAGGCCGGCGCGGAGGTGACGTTCCTGGTCCGCGCCGGGCGGGCCGCGCAGCTTGCCGCGCAAGGCCTACGCCTCGTCACCCCCAAGGGCGAAATCCGGCTTACGCCGCGCACCGTGACGGCCGAGAGCCTTACGGAGGTCTACGACCTCATCATCATTGCGGTTAAGGCCTACGGCCTCATCAGTGCGATGCGAGACTTCGCCCCGGCGGTCGGTCCCAATACGGTGATCTTGCCGCTTCTCAACGGCCTGGGGCACGTCGAGGTCTTGCAGAGCCGATTTGGGGAGACAAAGGTGTTCGGCGGTGTCTGCGCCATCGTGGCGTTCCTGGCTCCCGACGGAGCCGTGGTGCAAGGCGCCGACTTCGCGACCCTCACCCACGGCGAGTTGGACGGTCGCGTTACCCCTCGCGCGGAGGCTGTCCAGGCGGCGCTCGCCAATCCCGGCTTCAGCGCAAGCCTTTCCTCGCACATCCGCCAGGACCTCTGGAACAAGTGGGTCATGCTCGCCAGTCTCGCCGCGACCACATGCCTGATGCGCGCGCCGATCGGCGAGATCGAGGCCGCTCCGGGAGGAGACGTGTTTCTTCTGGGAACTCTCAGCGAAGCGGCGGCCGTCGCCGCGTCGTCCGGTCACCCCTGTAGCGACGAGTGGTTGCAGCGGGTCCGCACCATCCTGACCACGAAAGGCTCGCCCATGACCGCATCCATGTATCGGGACATGCAGAGCGACGCTCCCGTTGAGGTGGAAGCGATCCTCGGAGATCTGGTCCGCCGGGCCGAGGCCCTCGGCGTGCCCACGCCCCGGCTCGCGGCGGCGCGCACGGCGCTCGAGGTCTACAGCGCCCGGCGAAAGGCCCCGATGGAGGGCGCCGCTTAGAACCCAGGCCGCTGCACGGCGCGCCAACCCTCCCATCGACACAGCCGAAACCCGCTCCTGATCAGCCGAACCACAGACCTGGCGACGACGGTTCGGCCCGCCGAGCCCTTTGCAAGACCCCGATCCGCATTGACGGGTTCTCAATATGAACTAACTGAAACTTGTACGGGATCGAGGCGGGGTGCGGCCCATGCCTTCCGTCCATCCCGGAATTGTGTCGAGGAAACGATCCTTGGCGAGAAAGGGACGCCCTATGCCGCTGATGAATTCAGGTCTCTGGAACGACGAAGGCGTGAGCCGGCGGACCGTGGCGGCCAACGGCCTCCAGATCCCCATTCTCGAGGCTGGGGATGGCCCGCTCGTCCTTTGCCTGCACGGCTTTCCCGACCACGCCCGCAGCTGGACCCCCATTCTCCGCCGCCTAGCGTGGGAGGGATACTGGGCGGTGGCGCCTGCGATGCGCGGGTATTGGCCCGGCGGCGCGGCGCCTGACGGCCAATATGGCGGCTCGGCGCTCGGGACGGATGTGCTGGCGCTGATCGCCGCGCTTGGGCGCGAGACGGCCGATCTGGTGGGCCACGACATCGGCGCCCGGGCGGCCTACGCCGCGGCCGGCCTCGAGCCCGACCGCATTCGCAAACTGGTGGGGATGTCGGTTCCTTATGGCCAGCAGCTCCTGACGGCCTTCGCCGCGGACGGAGATCAGCAGCGTCGCAGTTGGTACATGTTCTTCTTCCAAACGCGCCTCGCCGAGGTCAGCGTGCCGCTCAATGACTTCGCGTTCATCGACCGGCTTTGGCGCGAGTGGTCGCCGAGCTATGCTTTGCCCAACGCTGAGCGCGCCTTGTTGAAGGAGAGCCTCGCCCAGCCTGGCGTGCTGTCCCAAACGTTCGGCTTCTATCGCCAATTGTTCGGCGCGCCGCCGGAAGATGCAGCCCTCCAGGCCCTGGAGGCGCGGGCGAGCGGGCCTATCAACGTGCCTTCCCTTTACCTGCACGGCGCCGAAGACGGTTGCATGGCGGCCTATCTCAGCGAGGGCATGGAGGCTCTGTTCCCGAAGGGCCTCGAAAAGGAGATCATTCCGGGCGTTGGCCACTTCCTGCATCTTGAACAGCCGGACACGATCGCGACGCGCATCCTCAAGTTCCTCGGGCCCTGACGACGGCTGGGCGTCGGATCCCAAGGGGCCTCCCTGCGGCTGGCTGTCGCTCGCCCGGCTTTGGGGGCTCAGGCCTCGACTAGGCCGCCCGCCAGTCCCCGGACGATGACACTGAGAACGGCGGCCGGTCGCCTATCCGCATCCACGGCGGGGCGAATCTTGCCCGCCATTTCAAGCGCAAGGCGGCCATGCAGCGTCGCCCAAAAGCAATCGCCGACAAGTGCGGCGTCCCGAGCCGATGAACGTGACTTGAGCATGCGCTCCCCACCCGACGCCAGGGCCGACCGCACACGGGCCTGGGCGATGACCAGTTCAGGATCCGTCAGATCGGCAGCTTGCCAGGCCTCGAACATCACCCGGTAGACGGCGGCGTGTTCGGAGGCGAAGGTGACATAGGCTTCGCCGAGCCGCGTACTCGGCTCGATGGTTCCGCCGGCGTCGTTCGCGGCTTCGAGGACCTTGGCGAGCCGCTCGAATCCCCGCACGCGCACCGCGTTCATCATGGCCTCCTTGCTCTCGAAATAGCGATAGGGGGTCATAGGACTGACCTCCAGCTTGGCCGCCACCGCACGCATGCTGACGGCGCCTGGACCGCCGCCAGCCAGCAAGCACTCCGCGGCGTGACAGAGGCGGTCCCTCACACGAGCGAGCACCGCGTCATTCAGGGCCTTGGGCACTTCATCGCCTTTCCCGGGGGCTTGCAGCCAAGCCTCAAGCCGAGCTCGGACCCGCACCAGATCAATCAAGTTAGTTTTATTTTGACATCCATTGGCGAGACGATCAACCTGCGGAGATTGGACCCTCCCAGGCACGACGGGTTTGTCACCTGGGCGATGTGGCGGATCGATCGGCTTCATCTCCAAGCCACAAGCGACGCCCGAACCTGGGATCGATCCACAAGGGTTCCATTATGATACTGAAAAATGACTGATAGAAAGGGACCGCTGTGACCGATCATATCCTCAGCGACATCACCGACGGCGTGCTGGGTCTGACCTTCGACCGGGCCGAGAAAAAGAACGCGATCACCGACGGGATGTACGAGGCGCTGGCCGAGCACCTTGAGCGGGCCCAGGGCGATCCGGACGTTCGCGTGGTGCTCATCAGGTCTCGCGGCGACGCCTTCACGGCGGGCAACGACATGGCGTCGTTCGCGCGCCAGTCTGCGGGCCCAGTTGAGGCGTCGGGGCCTTCGAACGCGACGCGCTTCATTCGCACGATCGCCGGGTTCGAGAAGCCGATTGTCGCCGGCGTCCGCGGGCGGGCCGTGGGCATAGGCCTGACGATGCTGCTGCACTGTGACCTGGTGATCATCGCGCGCGACGCCAAACTCAGCGCGCCGTTCGTCAACCTGGCCCTGGTTCCGGAAGCCGCATCGAGCCGACTGCTTGTGGCGCGCATCGGCCATGTGCGCGCCTTCTCCATGTTCGCCGGCGGTGAAGTGGTGGACGGCGATACCGCGGCCCAATGGGGCCTGGCCAATCGCGCGATCGCCAGCGAGGAGGTTGACGCCGAGTCGTTGGCGGCCGCGCGATTGCTCGCGACGCGGCCGCGTCAGTCGCTCATGGCCACCAAGCGGTTGATGCGTGACCATACCGCGATTTCTGAGCAGATCGCGCTGGAGATGAGCGAGTTCTCCACGCGGCTCGCCTCTCCTGAGGCGCGGGAGGCGTTCCAGGCCTTCGCTGAGCGCCGCCCGCCGGACTTCGCTAAGGTTTGAGCGCCCGCCGCGGCCATTGCTCAAGCGCTTCGTGACCAGGCGCCGTCATCGCGCCCAGCGCCAGACTGCACAGGTCGAAGGCGCTTGAGACAGGCTCAGCCCCAGGTGCGGCCCGGCCGGTCCGTAACGGAATCCGGGCCTCGGCCATTCTCGGGATAGCGGTTGTGGATGGGGACGGCGCCCTACCCCATTTTTGAAAACAGCCGAACGCACTATCCCTCACGCCAATCGCCAGCACGGCATCCTTGGCGACCCGGGCGTGGGGGTTCAACGATACGGACTGCGGCCACCTGTCGATCAGGAGACAGGCGGCCGCCACAAGACCGCGACAAAGCCAACCGTGAGGTACGCCTGCGGGACCCTGCGGCGGCCGCGGCGTGACCGACCAGTCCTGCTCAGGTCCGATAGGGAATGATGACCGGAAGGCTTTCGAAGCCGTGCACGAAGGATGAGAAATTCAGCTCCGGTTCGGCGACAACCTTGATCTCCGGGAAGCGTTTGAGAATTTGCTCCCAGATGATCGTGAGCTGCATTTCGGCGACCCGATTGCCCACGCAACGGTGGATGCCAAAGCCGAAGGACATGTGCTGACGAGGCCGCTCGCGGTCGATGATGAATTCGTTCGGCCGGTCGATCATCTCTTCGTCGCGATTGCCCGAGATGTACCACATGGCGACCCTGTCGCCCTTCTTGATGGTCTTGCCGCCGACTTCAACATCTCGCGTCGCTGTCCGCGCCATATGGGCCAGCGGCGCCTGCCAGCGGATCGTTTCGGACACCATCGACAGGACGAGATCCGGATTGGCGCGCAGCTTGGCGTATTGGTCCGGGTTCCTGTTGAGTTCGAGGACGCTGGAGGTAATCGTGTTTCGCGTCGTGTCGTTGCCCCCGACAATGAGCAGGATGACATTGCCCTGATAGGCTTCAACGGACATGTTTCGGGTGGCGGGATTGTGCGCCAACATCGAGATCAGGTCATTGCGCGGCTCGTCATTGCGGCGCTGGTTCCAGAGCTCTTGGAAGGCGTCGAAACACTCAAACGTCTCCCTACCCTTCTGCTCCCAGCTTTCAACAGGTCCGTAGCCGGGCAGGCTTGTCAGAATGTCGGACCAATGGGTGAGCTTGCGGCGCTGTTCGAACGGGAAGTCGAACAGGGTGGCCAAGGTCATGGCCGTCAGCTCCTTGGACACGAGGTCCACCCAGTCGAACTCCGTGCCGATCGGCAGGGAGTCGAGGATTTGGCCGGCGCGCTCGCGCACTTGGCCGGCCATCGTTTGCAGGTTGGCGGGCGCCATGGTGGGCGTCACGGCTTTCCGCGCCGGGCCGTGATCGGGCTCGTCCATCGTAATGAAGCCGATATCGCCCTTGGGGCGCTTGCCCATCACCCTCGTGCGCTCCTCGATATCGGCGAGGGGCGTGATGATGATGCCCTCCGCGGAGGAGAACGCCTCGTGATTGGTGTCAACCGCCAGGATGTCGTTCCACTTGGTGATCGACCAGTAGGGCCCAAACTCGCTTTCGCGCGTGAAATGGACCGGATCTTCGCGGCGCAACCGTTCGAACACGGACCAGTGGGTGCCGTTTCTGAAGCGATCCATCTGCGCGGGATTCAGGTTCTCGAGCGGCGTGGCGGCGATCTCAGCGGCGGCGTCGGCCGCCTGCACTTTCAAGGCGATGTTCATCGTTACCTCCCAATTCGAGCGCGCTTTAGCGTCAAGAGCGACCAAATGGCGGGGCCGCTCATTGCGTGACTTTTAGTGTCTGTCGCTCATGTTGCCTGCACCACCTCGAGAGTCAATCAACACATAGTGCTATTATCGTACTCTTGTGATTTTGCAGACACGAGATCGACCTCGTCGCATGGCTTTATATATTTGACTTATCATCATATTTTTGGATTCAAAGAGCTCAAAACTATCCCTGAATTAACACTGACAGAACCCATTCTGCGGGCGAGTCACAGCGTGCGCGGGGCATTTCAGCGCTCAAATTAGGTCCAACATCGGGGATCATTACAGTCGGACGATCGGCAGCGTCAGCGCCGATGGCGGCCAGCAGCCGCCAGCCCCCCGCGTCGTCATCCGCCCAGGCTGCGCGTTTCAAGACTTCGACGACGTCTCCCGGCGCGCGCATCGGCCTTGGAACGCCGGTGCTGACAATGCTCAGGGCGATCATCTGGGCGAAGCTGAGCGTTTACGCTCAGCCGCTCAGAAGATTTCGAACAGTCCGGCCGCGCCCATGCCGCCGCCGACACACATGGTGACGACACCATACTTGGCGCCACGCCGCTTGCCTTCGATCAGCACGTGCCCCGTCGCCCGGGCTCCGGTCATGCCATAGGGGTGGCCGATTGAGATTGCGCCGCCCGAGACGTTCAGCCGGTCGTTGGGAATGCCCAGCTTATCGCGGCAGTAGAGCACCTGACTCGCGAAGGCCTCGTTCAACTCCCAGATGCCGATGTCGTCGACAGTCAGGCCGTGCTGCTTGAGCAGCTTGGGAACGGCGAACACGGGACCTATGCCCATCTCCTCGGGCGCGCAGCCTGCGACAGCCATGCCGCGATATGCGCCCAGAGGCGTCAGACCCCGGCGCTCGGCAGCCTTGGCCTCCATCAGCACCGAGGCCGATGCGCCATCCGACAGCTGGCTGGCGTTGCCGGCCGTGACGTACTTGCCTTCTTTGACGAAGCCGCCGCCCTTCCACACCGGTTGCAACTTCTGCAGGTCGGCCAGGGTGGTCTGGGGCCTATTACCCTCGTCGGCCGACAGGGTCACCTCCCGCTCGCTCTGGGCGCCGGTGGCCTTATCGACGACGATCATGATCGTCGTGAGGGGCACGATCTCAGCGTCGAACCGGCCATCGGCCTGGGCCTGCCCGGTGCGCTGCTGGGACTGCAGGGCATAGTCGTCCTGGGACTCGCGGCTGATCCCGTAGCGTTCGGCCACCAGTTCCGCGGTCTCGATCATCGGCGCATAGACGCCTGGATGGCTGGCCAGCAGAGCCGGGTCGGCGGCGCGGAACATGTTCATGTGCTCGTTCTGCACCAGGGACAGCGAGTCGACGCCTCCACCGACTGTGATGCTCATGCCGTCGACGATGATCTGCTTGGCCGCCGTAGCGATGGCCATCAGGCCCGACGAGCACTGACGATCCATCGACTGCCCCGACACCGTCACCGGCAGACCAGCCCGCAAGGCCGACTGGCGGCCGATGTTGAAACCGGTCGAGCCTTGCTGCAGTGAGGCGCCCATCACCACATCGTCGATCTCTTCGCCCTCCACGCCGGACCTCTGGACCGCGTGGCCGATCGCGTGACCGCCCAGCGCCTGGGCCTGGGTGTTGTTGAAGGCGCCGCGATAGGCCCTTCCGATAGGGGTGCGGGCGGTGGACACGATGACGGCTTCGCGCATGAAGGCTCCGGAAAAAAGGGCTATGACAGGGGTTGGCGCGAGCGGCGGCTAGAACGGCTCGCTCCAGGGCCTCAGATCGAGTTCGTGCGTCCAGGCCGAGCGCTTCTGGTGGTGCAGGGCGAGGTAGGTTTCGGCGATGTCATCGGTCTTCAGCACCCGGTCTTCCGCCAGACGCTGCTCCAGGTCCGGGATGTTCTGCCGGGAGAACACCCCGTCGATCGAGCCGTCACAGATGATGTGCGCGACATGAACACCCTTGGGGCCGAGTTCGCGCGCCATGCTCTGGGCGGTTATCCGAAGGCCGGCCTTGGCCGCAGCGAAAGCGGCGAAGCCCTCACGACCGCGGATGCTGGCCGTGGCGCCGGTGAAGAAGATGCTGCCGCGACCGCGTGGGACCATCACCTTGGCGGCTTCGCGCCCAGCCAGGAAGCCCGCGAAACAGGCCATCTCCCAGACCTTGTGGAAGACCCGCGCCGTGGTCTCCTCGATGCTGAACCGCACGTTTGCGCCGATATTGAACACGACCACCTCGATCGGGCCGATATCACGCTCGATCTCGGCGAAGAGCGCGATGGTCTCCTCCTCAGAGCGCGCGTCGACCCCCTTGGCGTGGACAACCCCGCCCCGCGCCCGAATTTCCTGGGCGGTCACCTCGAGTTGGTCGAGATTGCGGGCCCGACGGGTGATCACGGTCTCGAAGCCATCGAGCGCAAATGCCCTGGCGATCGCGCTCCCGACGCCGTCGCCGGCCCCGATCACGAGACAGACGCCCTTAGATTCCTTGTCCGGCATGTCTTTTCAGATCCTGAGTTGAAGATTGTGGAGCAAAGCCGCTGAGGTTTCGGCCGACAGGAGGCAAGGTCGCTCAGGCCCGTTCGCGGACGCGTTGCTGACGAACAATCTCTTCCTCGACGTCGCGCAAGCGGTCCTTGCCGAAGAACAGTTCCGCCCCGTTCACAAGGAAAGTCGGGCTGCCGAACGCGCCCTTGGCCACGGCCGCCTCGGTGTTGCCGATCAGCCTGCTCTTGACCTCGTCGGTCTGCATGAGCCGCAGCAACTCCTCGACCGGCAGGCCGGCCTCAGACCAGGCCGCGCGAAGGACCTCCGGGTCGTCCATCTTTCGGCCGCGCTCCCACATGTCTGCGTAAACGCTGTCGACATAGCTTTCGAACACCCCGGCCACCTGAGCGGCGATCGCGCCGCGCATGAGCTGCAGGGTGTTGACCGGGAAATGCGGATTGGAGCGGAATTGCGCGATGCCGTGCCGCTCCACAAACCGCCGCATCTCGAGGCCGTCGTAGGCCACCTTGTTCTTGATGCCGGCGAAGGCGGTGGCCGGCGACTGATTACCTGTCGCCTTAAAAATCCCACCCAAGAGCACGGGCACATACTCGAAGGTCGCGCCGGTCCGCGCCTCGATCTGCGGGATCACCCTGTGGCTAAGGTAGGCATTGGGGCTGCCGAAATCGAAATAGAATTCCACCGTCGTCATCATGTTCGCCCTTCTATCGCCGCGATCCGGAGATGATCGCGGTCTTGTCCCGGCCGCGCCGAACACCGGGTGTGATTACGCAGCGACGGCGCCAAAAGTCCAGTTCTAAAATAGCACTTATTAGTTCAACGGGGAATGGCAAGCCCTGTTGAGCGAGCGATAAGCGCGCCGACAACTCGAACCATCAGGCTCAACCCACCCGATCGTGGCGCGTTGGGCGGTCACTCCCTCGCCGAAGGGCCACGAGCGAAGATCCGCCCCGTCAGGCGTCGCCTCGGGATGAGGAGCGGACCTTGAACCCGTGCTTGCTCAAGCTCATCTAGGCCACGGCGTGTAGGAGTGAACATGAAGATCGGCATTATCGGCACCGGCAACATCGGCGGCACGCTCGCCCGTAAGCTCAGTGCGGCGGGACACGAGGTGCGGGTTGCAAACTCCAAGGGCCCAAAAGGTGTTCGGGCCTTCGCAAAAGAGATCGGTGCGGCCCCGGTAGATGCTCGCGGGGCCTTGGAAGGCGCCGACGTCGTCATCCTGTCGATCCCGTTCCCGGCCGTCGCCAAGCTCCCAAAGGACCTGTTTGACGGTCTGCCTGAGAGCGTTCCGGTCGTCGATACCGGCAATTACTATCCCGGCCTTCGCGACCCGCAGATTCCTGAGATTGACGCCGGCCAAATTGAAAGCCTGTGGGTGGCTGAGCAGATCGGGCGTCCGATCATCAAGGCGTTCAACAATATCCTTGCTTATTCGCTGGCCGAGCTTGGGCGGCCGCGTGGGACCGCGGGCCGTTTGGCTGTGGCGGTGGCCGGAGACGACGCCAGTGCTAAGTCCCTTGTCAGCGGCTTGGTGGATGAGATCGGGTTCGATCCCGTCGACGCCGGGGAGATCGCGGAATCATGGCGCCAACAACCATCAACGCCCGCCTACTGCTGTGATTACGACGCTGACGAGACGCGCCGGGCGTTGGCTGCGGCCAAGCCCGGCGTTGCAGCCCAAAAGCGTGACATGATGATGGTGACATATTCGAACCTGGGACCAAACCCTACCCACGGCGATGTCGTCGCATCGAACCGCGCGACGAACGCGGTGGATTAGACAACCCCTACGCGCGTCGGCACCGTAACCGACGCGCCAGAGGACCATTTTTCACCGCCCGTCCCCTACTGTTCTCCAACGTCCATGTTGGCGTGAAAGCACTTCATCCAAGGTTCCCACAGACACTTCCTGTGCGCCCGCACGAGGCCATTCATAGCTTCCGCGCCAAGCCGTTCACGGGCGCGTCGACCAACCGCTCGCCCGTGCTGACCGTCGGCGCTGCTGCGACGCCGATCGCGCGCGGGTGCGCGACCCGCAGCAGCCCGCCCATCCGCAGATCGCCTCGACCCTAAATCGCGCTAACGACGCCAGGCAGCCCCAACAGGCCTTGCCGCGGTCCAGTTGCATAGGGCTCGAACTCGGCGACCTGCTCCTCCCCCCGCACGATATGTCCAAGCAGAGTTTGCCAAGCTTCCAAGGCTGCTCGCTTCGCCCGCGCATAAGAGTTGGCGTCGTAATGTAGGCTGGTCACCGCCGCCCCGCCGCCAGTGTCGAAAGCATGCCCCAAGACCTTGCTCCGGATGAGCGGCGAGATCTCCAGCCGTTCGCTGGTCATGGCCGTCGCGCCGCTTCGCCTAAGGTCGTGCGGCGTGGCGTTCGTTATGCCGATGTTCTGGTTCAGAAGCCGCATGCCGTGGGAGACGCTATCGGCGCGCATCGGTATCGACGGGTTGCGAGGGTTCGGGAATACGCAGTCGCTCTGGACGCCTTGGGTGTAGCTCGCCGCCTGACGGATCAGGCTGATGGCCCAACTGGACAGCGGAACCAGATGAAGCCTCCCCCCCTTCATCCGCTCCGGCGGGATGAGCCAGACCCCCTGGGAAAGATCGAGCTCCGACCAGCGCATACCTACGATCTCGCCCTTGCGCTGTAGGAGGAGGCTGCAGAGCTTCAGGACGATGGCCATTTGCGGCCCCATGAAGATGCGCTCTCCGGTCTTCGAGGCGAGCAATTCCTCCCGCTGCAGCGCTTCAAGCGCCGCCCAGAAGACGCGCCACTCGTCATCCTTGAGGGTCCGCAGCCGCGGCTTGATGGGCGCGATCCGACCGAAGCCCATGCCCGGATTGTAGAGGATGATGTCGGGCTCGATCTCCTCGGCGATGGCGAAGGAGTAGGTCGCGCGGATCATCTGGTGCGCCTTGTTCGTCTGCGCGCCGATCCCGCTCATGAACATCTCCCGCAGCCGGGACTTCACCACGGCCCGGGTGATCTCCTTGGGCGGGAGCTTGCCCAGGTGAGGCTTGACATGCAGCCGATAGACATTGCGCTCGTCATCCAGGCTGCGCTTGCGCTTCACCTTCCCCTTGGGCGTCCAGATACCTTTCTCGCAGGCGTCAAAGTAGGCCTGGGCGAGATCGTCGAACGTCCCGATCGCCCGATCGCGCTCGCGCGATTTTGCGATCCGCTTTTCCGCAGCCGGATCGATACCGTCGTCGACAAGGGTCCGCAGTCTCCGGGCGCGCGTTCGCGCTTCAGCCAGCCCTAGGCTCGCCGAAAAGACGCCCATCGTGATACGGCATGGCTTGGACGCCAGGTTGCGGTAGCGAAAGGTCCAGACCTTCCGTCCTCGGGGTGAAACCCCCAGTGAGAGGCCTTTGACCTCGTCGTCATAGTAGTCGACCTGCCGACCGTCGGCCGGTCCGGCGCTCTCGCAGAATCGCGTGGTGAGCGTGAGATGGGGCACCGCAAATCATCCTTCCAAAACGGTCGCGCCAGGTTCCAAATAGGTCCCCTTGCGACGGTGCTAGGTGAGGTTGACTGCAGCCCTGTGAAAAGGCAAGTCATTGGTTTTATTCACTTTTGTAACCGCCTGAACAGACCCGAAAAGGCCTGAAACAACACTTAAGCGATTCCTAAAGCGAAGGTCGGGGGTTCGAGTCCCTCCCGGGCCGCCAGAACGTCAAAGTTTGATATCGCCCCACATTGGAACTGTCCTGTTTCCACATTAAGGCTGACAGATATATCGAAACTGCGGCGGGCCCATGTGAGGGCGTTTTTTCCCGGATCGGCCCTGGTCACGTCGTCTCTCCGCTCTGCATTCCAGGCAGGACACGGATGGAAACTGGAAATGACTGGATTGGGCTCGAAGCTGAAGCCGGCCACGTCCACTTTCGGCGATGAAGCCAGCGGCTCCTCGATGACAGGCTAAGGCTCAAAGCCGAAGCTCAGAATGGGCGCTTCGCTGCGGCGAGGCTAGCTCACAAGCTTGGCTCGTCGCAAACCTAGCGCAGAAGCTCCGTGTCCTGGTTCGACATTGAGTTTCCCTCACCCCTGATCCGCTGGATTAGAACTCACAACTTGTGATCCAACATCAGCAACGTAGACGCCGTCGCGGTTCTGCTAATGCAGCGGCCAGCGGCCGAAACGATCTGACTGAGGGGGGCAATGCAGCTCGCTCGATGCTTAGGGCACAGGAAGTTTGGTTGTCGCCCCTTTACACGGCTATGATCCCCCGGTGAGGGCAGACCGCCCACAGAACTCTTGGGGGATTAAAGTGAGTTGGTGCGACAAGTTGGCATCCACACCAACCGTTGGCTTCAGGTTGGAACCTCATATTGCTTCCGGTGATGCGATTGTGGACTCACTATCCCCAATCCTCGGCAGAATGGTGGACGGAGAGAAACTTCTCTTTGAAATTGAGAAGCACGAGACCCTCGGAATATCCCTAATTACCCACAACGGGTTTCGGTACGCCGTGGATCAAGGACATATTCATATCGCCTTCAACCATCGCTTGAGAGCAGTCCCCGTAAGCGGGGGTCTCCCAACCCTTGAAATGCTCTCTCAGGCGCAGCCGTACTCCAAACTTCTACCCGAAACCTTTGAACGATTGATCGAGGCGACATCACTTCTCCCAAATATTCGCAACCGAACACTGAACCGAGTTGGCGCGGTATCATCCACGCTGGTAACTGAGGAGGATCTTCCTCCCGGAATTCAGCAGGCGATTAAGTACCTCGGACGGCCGTGGGGAAACGCGCCAGAGCACTTCACCTTTAGTGGCAACTACGTCCTGGATGACCAGGAAGAGTGGACCGACAAGTGCTCGCATACGATCAGCAGGAACGGCGACAATGAAGGATTGCTGCAGATAACCTTCGATTGGGGCAGGCACTTCAAAAAGCCCCGCCAAGCCTCACTTGCACATTTGAAGCACGCCTGTGCAGAAGCTGAGAAAAAATCGCTCTCATATCTAGAAGAAATTGCCGAAGGCATTAGGTTCGATGAAAACCTCAACAGCTCTTCAGTTTGACGCCTCCGAGTTAGCGGGCGAACTGTCCGTCAGAAGCAACGCAATTGCCCACTCTGGGACGGGTGGGCTGCAATCCAATACAATCAAGCTTCCGACGTTTGGAGGATACGTATACGCCGCGACCGCTCGCAAGGCGGGAAGGGTAAACGCGCGCGCCATCAGCGATGCGGAACAAGATGCACTGCTGACCGAAAGGCAAACTCTACTCGACGCCGTCTTTGACGGCACCGCGACCCGAAAGGAGGAGCGGCGTCTGGAGTATATTAGATGGTCCCTGGACCGGATCGAGGACGCCAAGCACGGTGAGCATTTGGATCGCCTCGAAGAGGTGGTCGTCCGCTATGAGCATTTCTTGAAGGATCTCCAAGCGCTTCGAGAGCAGCTAGAGGGTGGGAGCAAATAGCGGATGGAAGCGAAAGACGACAACTCCTCCGTAGTAAAATCAATGCACGGACCTCTAGTTAAGAGATCCGAGGTAACGGCAGGACTTGCATATTCGGATTACCGAAACGAACTTCGCTATGACTTCTACTACTCTTGCGCGTACTGCACGATTACGGAATACGAGGCGGCGGGAATTCGCTTCACGATTGATCACTACGTACCCCAAGGCAATACCGAGATAGACGTTCACGCGTACGAAAACCTGATGTACGCGTGTGATGAGTGCAATCTGCGGAAGGGCAACCGCCACCCTCCAGCCTCCGCTCAGGAGGCCGGATTTAGGTTCTTTCGACCGGACAAAGATGCGCTTCTGGAGCACTTCAGTGCTTCGGGCGTACGAGTGAACCATGTAACGAACACGGGCTACTATACTATACAATCTCTGGACCTGAATCGACAGAGTCTTCGCAGGCTCCGAGAGTACAGAGAACGCCTTGCGGAAACACATGAGTACGTAGTTGCAGGAATTCACGCGCTTCGACACGTTCGCATCGACCGATTCCCGAAACACGTGCGGACACAAGTGCTCAACGCAATAAAGAGCGCACAGGAAGCCGCAAACGAACGGGAAGAAGAAATTGAAACTACTTTGCGCGATTTTGCCAGATCGCCGCTGCTAGACAGAGATCCGGACGCTGAGACGCGAGCCAAAGAGCGCACTCGTGAACTAGACCAGATGAAAGCTCTACACCCCGGCGCTTGGCGCACACCGCGAAAAGCCGCGAACTCAGCCTAATTTGTCGATGGTTGATAACGGCGCGATAGGTGACCTGGGAGTGGCCATGAATGCCCCGGCTCGCCACTGCTGGAACAACCCCACGCTAGGGGCGAAGAAGACCAGCCGGGTGAGCCCCGAACGGAACTGAAGTCCGACGGCACAGCCCCTCGCTATAGACACCGCGCGCCGTTCGCTCGACGCTCCGCGAATGGCAAAGCTGTCAGTTGCCCCGCTGTCCTGGGTTCATCCGGATCGTCGTCGCCTCTATCGAGCCCTCGCCGTCCTGGCGTCCGCGCGCCTATCGACTGCCCGAGCCGTGGTGGCAAAGCACGCGCTGCTGGGAGCTTAGTGGGACGACCTTTCAGGACATGATGGCCGACGTCGGAAGGTGGGGGCAGGGCCCCGCTTACGGTTCTTCGGCATCCTCAATCAGCTGCTGAATCACAAGCTTCGCCGCTCGCTCGGCTGAACGCGATAGGGTCGCTGCGGCTGAAATGTGATATCACAATATGCTTGCAATGCACCTGTACGTCGCTACATTGCTATCATGAACAGCAAGCAGAAGAAGACGCTCAAGGCGGTGTTTACGGACCCGGTGTCCGGCACCATCGCCCGGGCCGATATCGAGAGCTTGCTGACTGGCGCAGGCGCCCAAACCATCGAAGGCGCGGGCTCTCGCGTCCGGTTCGAGTTCAAGGGCGTCATCGCCAGCTTTCACCGCCCGCACCCCGCCAAAGAGGCGAAGCGGTATCAGGTGAAAGACGCCCGCGAGTTCCTAACCAAGATCGGAGTCACGCCATGAAGGGCATTGTCTACAAGGGGTACGCCGCCTCGATCGAGTTCGACGCGGATGATCTGATTTTTGTCGGCCGCCTGCTCGGTGTGAACGATGTTGTCGGCTTTCACGCCGAGAGCGTTCCCGAGCTTCAAGCGGCCTTCCATGAGGCCGTGGACGACTACATTGCGACGTGCACCGCTGTCGGGAAGGCACCCGAGAAGCCGTACTCCGGCAAGGTCATGTTCCGAGTTGAACCAGCCGTCCACGCCAAGGCGGCGCTTGCTGCTCAGCTCGCAGGTAAGAGCCTAAACCAGTGGGCGGAAGAAAAGCTGAGTGAGGCGGCCGAGCGAGATGCTGCAGACTTAGTGGCGCTCTAAACTCGGAGACAAAAAACCCGCCTTGCGGGGCGGGCTTCGAACACTCTTTGAGCGATGATTTGAATCTGATCTAGTTCGCGCGGATATGCAAGCTTGGGCCACACCTGATTTCCCGCTCCCGTCCAGTTGAGCCTTTGCAATCCCCGCGAGCGGTGGGCTAGGGTCCACGCATAAGCGTACCTCCGGGGGGAGACATGAACACCAACATCTTTGGAACAGCCCTTTTCGCCGCCCTAACACTAGGCGCCAACGCCGCGTTAGCGCAGGCAGCCAAGTTCGATCTGGCTTGTACCGGTACTACGCGGACGCTCGCGCCATCGATGTTGATGGACGAGACCAAGCCCTACTACACGTTCTATCGAATTGACCTGGACGCGATGAAGTGGTGCTCGGGCGCGTGTGAGGCGACCTGGAGCGTCGTCGAAGCTACGCCGACCTCGATCACCCTGGAGGGAAAAAGCGTCGACACGCCTCGCGAGCACGAGAAGTTGCGCAACGTCATCTCGAGGGTGACGGGCGAGCACAGCATCTCTGCGGAATCCGGAATAGGCTCTCGGCGGATGGCGATATTCTGGAAAGGCCAGTGCGAGCGAGCCGAGTTCACCGGCTTCCCCACACCCGCCACGAAGTTCTGAGCGGGAGGCGTCGTCCCGGAACAGGTACCAGGAGCCCGCCCAACCAGCGGGCTTTTTCGTGAGCTACTGCCTGAGCGTCCGATCCGAGCGCATCGCGGGCTTGTCGAGCAACTGGGCCAGATCGACGGCGTCTTGGATGTCCAACCCGACCTGAGGAACGTTGGCGATCACGACGGCCTGGCCGGTGAAGGCGTCAAACACCGTCCAGCCTTCGTCGTCCTGCCTGAGGTCGTAGCGATTGGCCATCTCGGGATGATGGCTTCCTTGGAATGCCGAGACCAGTGCCTTCAGGCCGCGAGCGGCGTCCGCACGGGAACGTCGACGAGATCCAACGCCACCCGCAACACCGCCTCCAGTTCCCCTGCCCTACGGTCGTTCCCCCCAGCCAACTCCCTAAGCGTACGTCCAGCGCCGCAGACCCCGTCCATCACGGTCACCCGTCTGATGCTGAGCCACGACGGCCGCGGCGGCGCGCGTGACATCCCTGCGACCCTGCTGCACTCCCTTGAGGCGCGCCTGGCGCGCACCGGCCGCGCCAAGGACGTCGCACAGCTCGGCGCCGTGTTGGGCCGTGAATTCTCCTACGCCCTGATCGCCGCCGTCTCGCCGCAGCCGGCCGACCAGCTCCAGGCCGACCTGGCCAAGCTGACCGACGCTGAACTCATCTATGTCCGCGGCGTCCCGTCGGAGGCCAGCTACCAATTCAAGCACGCCCTGATCCTGGACGCCGCCTACGAAGGACTGGCGAGGGTCCAGCGCCGCGAGTTGCACACCACCGTGGCCCGCGTCGTCGCCGAGCAGTTTCCCGCCCTGGCCAAGGGCCAGCCTGAAATACTGGCCCGCCACTGGGCCGAGGCCGGCCAGCCCGGCAGGGCGGTGGACGCCTGGGCTGAAGCCGCCAACCTCGCCGCCAGCCGGCACGCTTATCGCGAAGCGGTGCAGAGCTTCCGTCACGCGCTCGCCAGTCTCGAGGCGGTGGAACCTTCCCCGACCCGCGACGCCCGCGAACTGGAACTGCTGGTGCTGCTGAGCGAGGTCGTCAGCGTCGTGCATGGTCCCGCCAACGAAGAATATAGCGCGGTTTCCGAACAGATAACCAACCTCGCCGAGCGCAGCGGCGCGCTGCAGCAGTTGGTCTTCCAAATGCTCAGCCGTTATGTGAGCGCCCTGATGTCCGGGCAGCATCTCAAGGCGCGCGCCCTGGCCGACCAGTTCCTGGACCTCGCTCGCCGCGAGGGCGGCGACGCCGGCCTGCGCATGGCCTACATGGCCCAGATCACCAGCCGCCATGCCGTGGGCGACATGGTGGGCGCCGAGGCGCATATGGGTTCCTGGACCGAAGCGGTGGCGCGCTCGGGGCCCAGTCCCTTCTTGGGCGAAGACGTCATGGTCCACGGCTCCAGCGTGGAAACCGCCTACCTACTCGGCCAGATCGACCTCGCCCGCCGACGCGCGGCCCAGATCGTCGCCACCGCCGAGGCGAGCGGGAGCCCATTCGAGGCCGCGGCCGCCTTGCAGACCGCGGCCTGGTTGGCGGTCCTGCTCGACGAGCCCGATCGCGCCGCCGCCATCGCCACCGCGGCCCTGGCCATCGCCAGGGACAACAGCTTCCACACGGCCAACCAGATCACCTGCATCCTGGCCTGGACCACGGCCCGCCTCGGCGACACGCGCCGGGCGGTCATCTTGGCCGAAAGTTGCTTCGAAGGTTGGAGCGGGGGCGGTTTCCCCCGCTTGCCCGAGGCCCGCCGCCTGCTCGCCCAGATCCGGGCGCTGGACGGCGACGTCAATGGCGCGATGGCGGGCCTGGACGAGGTCTGCGTCATGGCCGCCGATAACCCGACGGTCAGGGCGGCCCATCTGATCGCCCGCGGCGCGCTGCGGCTGTCCCTTGGTCAAGACGACGCCGCCGCGGCTGACCTGCGCGCGGCCATCGACGTCGCCCGGCCGCTCCAGACCGTGTCTCTGGAGCTGCGCGCGACCTTGCCGCTCGCACAGTCATTGGCCGTCCAGGGCCAGAAGGCCGAGGCCCGCGCCCTGCTCGAGCCGGTCTATCGCGCCTTCACCGAAGGCTTCGACACCGCCGACCTGAAGACCGCCAAGGCGCTCCTCGACCAGCTCAGCTAGGGCCCGACGGCCTGTCGACCCGCAGAAATCGGAAAATGATCGGCGATTGATCGGCTGCCGATCCTGTCGGAGCGCCCGCGCTTGGCGCTCTCTGCGTCGCATCAGAAAAGAGAGGAAGTCGCCATGCTCGCCAAGATCAAGCTCGCCGCCCTCGCCGCCATCGCCCTGGGCTGCGCCACCAGCGCTTACGCCGGTCCCGTCCAAGACCTCAATGGAAACACCGAAACCGTCCTGGTGCCGACCGCCGGACTGGACATCGGCACCCACCAAGGCGCGAAGATCGCCCTTACCCGCGTCCAGGCGGCCGCCGCCAAGATCTGCGGCGTTCGGCCGAACGAGCGCGACCTGGGCGCCAGCGCCGCCTATCGCAGCTGCGTGAAGAGCACCACCGATCGCGCTGTCGCCACAGCGAACAGCCCGCTCATCACCGCGCTGAACACGCCGGCCAGGCCCACCCAGCTCGCCGCCGCCAAGCCCTAGGCCAAGCCCTGCCGATGTTCGCTTCCAAGTCCCTCCCGCGGCCGCGCCTGCGCAGCCGCGGGCTCGCTCCATGACGGGCGCCGCATGACGAACGCCCATTTGGCGCTGCTGCCCGAAGCGGCTCTCGATACGTGCGACGCCGGCTCCCCGATGACCGAAATGGCGCGGTGGGCCTGCGCCGCCCTGTCGGTCGGCCACGCCCACGAATTTACGCCGGCGCGGCCCCGGTCCTGGGCTCGCCAAATCGCTACGGTGACCCTCTTCATGGAGCACCGGCTCGGCGTTCCGCGAAACGAAGCGCTGGCGGTCGCCGTTCTGGAAGTGGCCCGCTTGGGCGCCCTCACACCCGGCAGCATCAAGAAAAATCGCTCCGAGGCCCGCGCGATCCTGCAGTTCGGCTGGGACGGCGGCCCGCCGGCGGCGGCGCCCTCCGCCCGCCCTGTCGACCTGCTGCATGACCTGGTCGCCAAGGTCAGCGTCGTCCGTCTGGCCGACATCCGCAAACTCCGCTCGGCCGCCCTCCGCGGCGCCCGGGGCGGCCGCCCCGCCGCTGGCGAGATGCGTATCCTCGCCCTGGTTCGCCGCCTCCGCGCCGACGCATTAACCGACGCAATTTCAGCAACCGAATTCGAGGCGATCCAACGGGAGCTGGCTCGAGTCGATTGAATCTGACGGTTGGTGTCTAGCCAAGACCGTACTCAGCGCCTCTTGTGATTGACCCGGCCGACTTCGAGGCGGGGCTCGATTGGCGAGCGTAAAAAGACACGCCAGCTCGTTTCCATAAACGAGCGCGCCGACGCCCCTCTGGCGGCCGCCCAACGCCTGCGACGGGAGCCGTGATGCGGTCCGGGGAGACGAGGGTGTGACCGGCGATCGCGTCATGAGCGTTGATGCCGTCAATATCATAAGATATCTAATTATAAGTCCTGGCAAGACGGCCTCTACCCCAACGCGCCACAAGCCATTTAGCTTGAATTGCAATGAGTTTTGTCCAATTTGGCGAGCGAAACTCTCGAGACATTTATTACTAAGGTGTCGAATGATTCTAAGGATCGTCGTTGAGCGTGAGGGCGGCCAATGCACGGCGCTCCATATCGCCTCCGAGGTGATCGCCGACCTGGCCGCAACCCCGACAACTTGACCATGACGCCCGACCACGTGTCGGCGAGGAGTAGCTTATGGACGGATTGATGCAGAACTGGTCGATGACGCTCGACCGCATGCTGGATCACGCCGCGCGCTGGCATGGCGAGCGCGAGATCGTCAGCCGATCCGCCGACGGGATCGTCGATCGCACCACCTATGCTCAACTCCACGGCCGCGCCAAGCAGGCGTCCAACGCCCTGATCGCGGCTGGAATCCGTCCCGGAGACCGGGTCGCCACCCTCGGCTGGAACAGCGCCCGGCACCTGGAGATCTGGTACGGCGCGATCGGTATCGGGGCGGTGCTGCACACGCTCAATCCGCGCCTGTTCCCCGAGCAGATCGTCTACATCATCAATCACGCCAGCGACCGCATCATCCTGGCCGACCCCGCCTGCGCTGACCTGCTCGGCGAGATCCTGCCCCAGTGCCCGTCGGTCGAGCAGGTGATCTTCCTGGGCGACGAGGACTGGATCGCGCCGCACTCGACCGAGTGCGCGTGGGGCGGCTTCGACGAAAACACGGCGGCCGGGCTTTGCTACACCTCCGGCACGACGGGGAACCCGAAAGGGATCCTCTATTCGCATCGCTCGAACTATCTGCACGCGATGATGACCCTGCAGGCCGACGCGCTCGCCTTGTCGGCCAGGGACACGGTGCTGCTGTGCGTGCCGATGTATCACGCCAACGCCTGGGGCGTGGTCTACTCGGCCCCCATGGTCGGCGCCAAGCTGGTGCTGCCCGGCCAGCGCATGGACGGGGCGTCCATCCACGAACTGATCGAGACCGAGGGCGTCACCTATTCCAGCGCCGTGCCGACCGTCTGGCAGATGCTGCTGACCCACCTGAAGGAAACCGGCGGCAAGCTGACGACCCTCCAGCGCGTGACGGTCGGCGGCGCGGCCTGTCCGGAATCTCTGATCCGCGCCCTCCACGACGATCACGGCGTCGATGTCGTCCAGGGCTGGGGCATGACCGAAACCTCGCCGCTCGCCACCGTCTCGGTCTCGACGCCGCAGATCGCCGCCCTCTCGTTCGACGAGCAGGTCCCCTACAAGCTCAAGCAGGGCCGACTGCTGTGCAACCTGGACCTCAAGATCACCGATGACGCAGGCCAGCGGTTGCCGCATGACGGCAAGACCTTCGGCCGGTTGATGATCAAAGGCCCGACCATCGCGGCGGCCTATTTCGGCGGTGAGGGTGGCGATGTGCTGGACGAGGAGGGCTTCTTCGACACCGGCGACGTCTCCACGATCGACACCGCCGGCTACATGCAGATCACCGACCGCGCCAAGGACGTGATCAAGTCCGGCGGCGAATGGATCAGCTCGATGGACGTGGAGAACATCGCCGTCGGCCACCCCAAGGCCGAGCTTTGCGCGGTGATCGGCGTCGCCCACCCCAAATGGGACGAGCGGCCGGTCCTGCTGGTGATGCTGAAGCCCGGAGAAGTCGCCGAAAAGCAGGAGTTCCTCGACTTCCTGCAAGGCAAGATCGCCCGGTGGTGGACGCCCGACGACGTGGTCTTCGTCGACGAGATCCCCCTGGGAGCCACGGGCAAGATCGACAAGAAGCTGATCCGCCAGCGGATGGCCGGGTACGTCCTGCCGGATGCGTCAGCGCCAAACCGGTAAGGCCGCGGCCGCGCCCAGAAACACCCGATCCCAGATCATTTCGCCAAGACGCACGGCGGGCCCAGGTCGCCGCGACCACCCCGCCCAAGGAGTTACACCGATGAGCAAGCTACGCCTGAGCCTCGCCTGCTGGGACTATGACCGCACCCGCGCGCTGGCCGACGGCCGGGTGCAGCCGGACGGGATCGACCTGAACTATCTCAGCCTGCCCGTGGAGGAGACGTTCTTCCGCATGCTGCGGCACCGCGAGTTCGACGTCGCCGAACTGTCCCTGTCGTCCTACTCGGTGTCGGTGGCGCGGGGCGACTCGCCCTTCGTGGCGATCCCGGTGTTCCCGTCCCGCTTCTTCCGTCACTCCTGCATCTTCGTCTCGGCCAAGAGCGGGATCCGCGAACCGAAGGACCTGGTCGGCAAGCGCATCGGCGTGCCCGAGTACCAGATGACGGCGCCGGTCTGGATCCGCGGCATCTTGCAGGATGAGTACGGCGTCGATCCCAGCAGCGTCGAGTATCTGAGCGGCGGCGAGGAGGAGCCGGGACGTGAGGAGAAGCTCAAGCTCGACCTGCCGCCCCGGATCAAGCTGCGCCCCATCGGCCCTGATCAGACGCTGTCGAAGATGCTGGCCGACGGCGAAATCGACGCCCTCTATACGGCGCGCGCGCCGAGCACCTTCTACAGCCGGCCAGACGACGTTCGCCGCCTGTTCCCGAACTTTGTCGAGGAGGAGCGCGCCTATTTCCGCAAGACCAACATCTTCCCGATCATGCACGTCATCGCCATTCGCCGGGAGGTGTACGAGGCCAACCGCTGGATCGCTCGCTCGCTGCTGAAGGCGTTCGAAGCCTCTCAGCGCGTGACCTATGACGACCTGATGATCACCGCGGCGCTCAAGACCATGCTGCCCTGGCAGATCGCCTCGGTGGAGGACACCATCCGCGAGATGGGCCCCAACTGGTGGTCCTATGGCTTCGAGCCGAACCGCGCCGTGCTCGACACCTTCCTGCGGCACCACCACGAGCAGGGCCTGTCGGCTCGGCAGCTCACGCCGGAAGAGCTCTTCGCGCCGGAGACCTTCGAGGCTTTCCGCATCTAGGCGGATCATCGGCCGGGCGGCGAATTCGCGCTCCCGGCCGCCCCAGTTAGCCCGGCGTGTCGCCGTAGATTTTCATGAGGCGATAGAGGTAGTCGCGGCCGTCGTAGAGCACCTTGGTGCGCATGCGTTCATTCAGGCCGTGCACGCCGCTGCCGTCCGGATCGGCGAACAATCCGGAGACGCCATAGGTCGGAATACCCACAGGCGTGAGGAACGCGCCGTCGGTGGCGCCGGCCAGCATCATCCGCGCCTGCGGCACGCCGGGGAACATCTCGGAGGCCAGCTTTTCGGCGGGACCAAGCACATTCAAGTCCAGCGGCGGAGCGGGCGACGCGGCAGCGCGGATCTCGCCCATGGTGACCTTGACCTGCGGATCGGCGATCACCTGCTCCAACGTCTGACGCACGTCTTCAACCGACGTGCCCGGGAAGATGCGACAGTTCACGTTGCCCCGCGCGCGCTGCGGCAGGGCGTTGCTGGCGTGCCCCGCCTCGAGCGTGGTCGCGACGCAGGTCGTGTGCAGGACCGAATTGTAGTCGGGATTACGCTCGACCAGGGCCCGCGCCGCGTTGTCGGCGGGATCCTTCAGCAGCGCCACAATGGCGCTTGCCTGCTCGGGCGGAGCCACGTGGACCATGCGGCCGAAGAAGTCGCGGGTGGTGTCGTTGAACACGACCGGGAAACGGTGGCCCTCGACCCGCACCAGGGCGTTGGCCAGGCGGTAGATGGCGTTGTCCGGCATTGGCCGGGAGCTGTGGCCACCCGGGTTGGTCGCTTCCAGCACGTAGTTCTGGGCGAGCTTCTCGCCGACCTGGACCGCCAGGAAGGCCGGCTTTCCGCTGGCGTCCAGGAGACCATAGCCCCCTTCGTTCAGCGCGAAGGCCGCGTCGATCAGGTCGCGTCGGTTCTTGGCGAGATAGTCGGCCCCGTTGAACGGGCTGCCGCCCTCCTCACCGCAGGTCAGCGCCAGCTTGAGGGTGCGGCTCGGGCGGTAGCCCTCCTTTTTGAAGCGAACCAGGGTGTCGACGAAGATCGAGGCCATGGCCTTGTCGTCGATCACGCCGCGTCCGTAGAAGTAGCCGTTCTCCTCGACCAGGGTGAACGGATCGCGCGTCCAGTCCTCGCGCTTGGCCTCCACCACGTCCAGGTGGGCCAGCATCAGCACCGCCTTGGCCTTGGGATCGCGGCCCGGATAGATCGCGACGAGGCCGCCCTCCTTGGGGCGGTCGGGCGCGGCGAACGCATGGATGTCGGACGCCGGCAGGCCGGCCGCCCGCAGATGGGCGGCCATGCGCTCCGCCGCCAGGGTGCAACTGCCCGATGAGGCCGTGGTGTTGGTCTCGACCAGTTCCTTGTACAGCGCCCGGAACTGAAGCTGGTCAGGCCGCAGGGCCTGACCTTCAGCCGCAGCTGTCCCCGTAGCGCCCAGGAAGAGCGCGCTCGCGACGGCGAAGATCTTGTACATTTTGGCTTCCCGCCGTCCGAAAAGACGCCAGCCCGGGGCGTCGGCGAGGCCCCAGGCTGGCGAACGGGTTTTTAGAACTTCACGCCCGCTTCGATGGAGATGTTGCGGGCCGGTTCGACCCAGTAGAGCGCACGGGAGACCGTCGTGATCGGCACCGGCAGACGGAACGCGCCGGCGGTTGTCAGCTCGTTGGTCAGGTTGGTGCCGACCAGGGCCACGTGCCAGCGGTTGTCCGACGGCAGAAGCTCGATGCGCGCGTCGATCTTGGTGTAGGCCTTCTGCTGGCCGTAGAGCGGGCTCTGGTCGTCGGAGTTGAAGAACTTCGAGCGACCCGACATCGCCACCGTGGTCCCCAGCCTCAGGTCGCCCGGCAGGTCGGCGACATAGTGGACCTGAACATTACCGCTGAACTTCGAGATGTTCGGCAGCGGTGAACCGGCCAGGTTGTTCGCCGCCACGCTGGCCGGGACCAGCGGATTGCATTGGCTGATCGTCTGGCTCGCCAGGCAGCTCGCGCCTGGATAGTCGTCGTACTTCACGTCCTGATAGGCGGCGCTGGCGGTGACGTCGAAATTGGGCGCCGGATACCAGGACGCCCCGGCCTCGATGCCGGTGCTGCTGGCCTTGGCCGCGTTGCCGACCACGAAGCCCTGGGTGTTCGGATTGTAGGTCGACACCTGCAGCTTATCGAACTTGGTCTTGTAGATCGCGGCGCTGAACACCAGGCCGCTATCGGGCAGCGTGGACTTCACGCCCAGTTCGAAGTTTTCCGAATGCTCGGGCTGGTAGGTGAAGGTCGCGCTGGTCGTCCCGGCGGTGTTGGAGACGAAGCCGCCCGATTTCGAGCCCTGACCATAGACCGCGTAGACCATGGTGCGCGGCGCCACGTCGTACTGCAGCGTGACCGACGGATCGAGCCGGCCCTCGTCGATATCGCCCCTAGCCACGCTGTTCGGGCGGAACGGGAACGGCCCCTGGAGCTGTACGCCTTGGTAGAAGCCACGCTTGTTGGTGCGGGAATAGCGCAGGCTGCCCAGGGCGCGGAAGCGGTCGGAGAGGTGGTAGGTCCCCTGCCCGAATATGGAATAGGACTCCGCCTGCTGCTTGAACTGGCTGCCCAGGAAGAAGTTGCCGAAGGCCAGAATGTAGTTGGTGTATGACTGGGCGTTGTACTGGGAGTTGTCGTAGTAGGCGCCGACGATGTAGTCGAACTTGCCGCCGGTGGGCGACTGCAGCCGAACTTCCTGCGACCACTGCTGGAAGTGTTCCGGGAAGCTGTTGAAGACCGAAGGCGGGGCCACGGCGCCGCCGCCACCGGGAATGGTCTGGTCGAAATTGTTGACGTGGCTGGCTTTGAAGAACGAGTAGCCGCTGATCGCCGTCAGGGTAAATTCGCCGAGCTGCAGGTTGCCCGTGCCGGCGAAGTTCCATGAGGTGGTTTCGAAACCGGCCGGCCCCAGCCGGCCGCTTTCAACGGCGTAGCGGGTAAGCTTGGGCTGCTGCGTCCCGTTCAACGGGCCAGAGACGCTCACGCTCCCCAGGCTTTCGGCGTGGCCGTACTCGATCTTGGCGAGATAGTCGAAGCTGTCGGTGGGCGCGTATTTCAGCGTCAGGCGCGCCAACTGCGCCTTATCCGTCGGCTCTTCGCCGCCGCCGGGGGCGAGGTTGTCAATGTAGCCGTCCTGGTCGCGGACCTTGACGGCCAGGCGCGCGCTCAGCGTGCTGGTGAGCGGCCCAGAGACATAGCCGCTGAGCTCATAGCCCTTGCGGTCGAAACTGTAGATGCCGGTCGCCGCGCCTTCGAAGTCCGATGTCGGCTGGGCAGTGACGATGCTGATGGCGCCGGCCGCGGTGTTCTTGCCAAACAGCGCTCCTTGCGGACCGCGCAGCACTTCGATGCGCTGCAGGTCGAAGAACGGGGCGCTGAACTGCCGCGAGCGGCCGGCATAGACGCCGTCGACGTACAGGCTGACCGACTGGTCGAAGGCGTAGTTCTGCGACGGCGAGCCGAAGCCGCGCATATAGATGACGTCGTTGCCGCCGGACGACTGCACGTTCATGTTCGGCACGCTCAGGGCCCGCAGATCGCCGGTGTGAAACGCCTCGATCTTCTGCGCGGACACCACCTCGATCGAGATTGGAACGTTCTGAACGTTCTCGGACCGCTTCTGAGCGGTGACGATCACTTCGGCCACCTGGTCGGCGCCCGCGGCGTACGCAGGAAGTCCCGCGCCCCCTGTGGCCAGCGCGGCGACGGCGGTCGCGGCAAAAAGACGTTGAATCCTACCCATGGTCTCCCCCTCTCAACTGCCCGACTTGTGTGGCGTCGGGCTTGAATTGACGGCGCATCAGCGGAGACGACGGGCGGCATGCAGGTAAGGCCACACCGGCCTCGGGCGGCCTCCGGGGAGACTGAGCCTGAAACTGATCCGAGCCGTTCGCGCCTGGCGCCTGAATGGCGTCTCGATCGCGCCAAATCTAGCGAGTCAAATCATTAGAGTTCGAATGACAAATGTCAAACTTGTTGCTGGGAAAAGGAAAAATGTAATTTGATATCGAATTGTCTAAGCCCTTCCGGGGCGTTGAGCGCTTTCGCGTTCAGCCAGGCGCGTCAGCGCCCACCGGCTCGAGCCGCATGACGTCGCCCGCCCTGCAGGCGCACAGATGCTCAGGCGGAAAAGAGCGCCGCTTTAGTCCAAGATCTCTGGAAAAGAAGGGCGGTTAGGCCGGGCTCAGACCGAACTGTCGGGGGCGACGTCGACGTCGATATCTTCGGAAAGATTGTCGATGGTCTTTCGAAGAAGGCTACGCAGGATGCGCGCCTCCTCCGGCGTCATGCCGCGCGTCGCCATCTCGTTCACCTCGGCGACGAAGGGGGCCAGCAGCGGCCGCAACTGGCGCGCCCGCGGCGTGAGGTAGACGTGGAGCTTGCGGCGGTCATCGGGGCTTTGCCACCGATGGACGAGGCCCGCCTTTTCCAGACCTTTCAAGGCGCTGACGGTCGTCGGCTGCTGCAGCCCGACGCGGTGGCTCAGCTCCCGCTGGGTGATGCCGTCCTCGATCCATAGAACCCGCAGGAATCTCCACTGACCGCTGGTGACGCCGTGAAGCATCGTGCGCTTCTCCAGCGCCCGCGAAAAATTGCGGAAGGCGATGCGGGTCAGGTAGCCGAGGCTGTAGTTGGGATCGAGGTGCAGATCGAGGTCGTTGGCGGTATCCATAAGCAATCTGTCGCATCCGAAGTGGAACCGATCAACGCCCACCTTGCCCGGGGCGACATTCGGCGCCGCCTGCATGCCGCCAAGCGACCTGGCCGTCGATCCGGGATCAGATTCACGTTCTAAGCGTCTGGCGCAGGCCCTTCCGCTGACGAGCCGTCCGATCCTAGATGCGCTTGGCCACCCAGTCGGACATCAGCGACGCGACCCGGTGACGATCCTCTGGGGAATCCTCGAAATAGTGCGCGCCGGGAACGAGTTCGATCTGCTTGTCGCGCGAGCCGATGCTGCTGAAGATCTGCTGGGCGTCGCTCGGGAACACGCCGGCGTCCGAAGTCCCGAGCAGCACCAGCGCGGGCGTGTCGAACTTGGCGAGTTGCGCCCCGCCCTGGCACTTGGAGGTTTCAAGGCTCCACATGGAGAGCCATGTGGTCAGGTTGTTGGTGCGGCCCAGCCCCGGTCCCCGGTTGGTCTTGGCCGGATCGCCGCGATAGCACCAGGGCGTCTTGCGATCGGACGGATCGATCGTCCCGTCCATGAAGCGCAGGTCGCCCCAGGCGCGGTAAAGCGGGAAGACCCGGTCGGCGACGCCGGCGGCGTTCAGGCGGGCCAGCTCCAGCTTCGCCCAGTCGGTGATCTTCTGGTTGCGCGCTAGCTGCGCGGCCCGATAGCGCGCGATGAACTCCGGCGAATATGGCGGGCCATTGTCGGGATTGAAGGGGTTCAGCGACTCATCGGTCGCGACCGGATCGTTTTCGTCGAGCACCGACGGGTCGAGCCAGGAGGTCAGCACTTCGGGCCGGCCCTGGTGGGCGTTGAGCGAGATGTAGAGATCAGCCCTCGGCAGCGAGGCCAAGGCGTCATGGCCGGCCCCCTGCAAATTGGCCGCAAGCGTCGGGGCGATGGCCTCGGCCTGATAGGCCGCCATCAATGAACCGCCGCCGGAATTGCCGAGGATCACCACCTGTTCGACGCCGGCGACTTCGCGCAGCCATTTCACGCCGACGGAGATATCGATCAGGGCGTGCTCGAGCAGGAACTGATCCTCCGCGCCGCGATAGCGCGTGTTCCAGCCCAGGAAGCCGTAGCCCCGCGAAGCCATGTATTCGGCGATGTAGTGCTCGCTGAAATCGACATTGTAATGGGTGGCGATGAACGCGACCTTGGGGCGCTTGCCCTTCGGGGTCCAATAAAGCCCCTGGCAGGGATGCCCGCCCGCCTGGATGCGGGGCGCCGTGGGGGATGCGAAACCCAGGAATTGACGCTCTACTTGGTTCAGCAAATCGGCTTCGGACATCGCCCACTCCCCTGTCGATGCCCAACCATGTCAAAGCTGGATGGCGCTATCACTTCAATATCTAATTATTATGATCCGATTTCTCGCCTGTCCAGTCGATCGACGCCTTATTTTGTTGATGTCTCGGCGAGTCGCCGAGCTGTTGAAAATTGTTAGATAGCGAAGTAATTTCCAGACCGCCCACCAAGGAACGCGTATGGCCCACACCGCTGACGGCTTGTTGAATATCGGGGTGATCGGCCTGGGTCGCGGTTTCGCGCTCATGGCCCCGACCTTCCGCGCCGACCCGCGCTGCCGATTGGTCGCGGCGGCGGACCCAAGGCCGGAGGCGCGGACCCGCTTCGAAGCCGAATTCAGCGGCCGGGCCTATGACGACGCCGAAGCCCTGTGCGCCGACCCAACCGTCAATCTCGTCTATATCGCCAGCCCGCACCAACACCATGCCGCCCAGGCCATAGCGGCGGCGCGCGCTGGCAAGCACGTCCTGGTCGAAAAGCCCATGGCGCTGGAGCCCAGCGCATGCCGGGCCATGATCGCCGCCGCGCGCGAGGCGGGCGTCCACCTGATCGTCGGGCCAAGCCACGGCTTCGACGCCTCGATCGCCAAGGCGGCCGAACTGATCGCCACTGGCGACTACGGCGCGGTGCGCATGGCCCAGGCGCTGAACTACACGGACTTTCTCTACCGCCCGCGCCGGCCGGAGGAACTGGACACCGCGCAGGGCGGCGGCGTTGTCTTCAGCCAGGGGGCGCATCAGATCGACGTCATCCGCAGGCTGGTGGGCTCGCCGGTGACACGGGTGCGCGCCCAGGTCGGAGCCTGGGACCCCGCCCGGCCGGCGGACGGCGCCTATACCGCCTTCCTGAGCTTCGCCAACGGCGCCGCGGCCTCGCTCACCTATAGCGGCTATGGCCGATACGACACCGATGAGCTGATGGGCTGGATCGGCGAAACCGGCCGCCCCAAAAACCCCGCCGCCTACGGCGCCGCGCGGCGGCGGCTGTCGTCGGGCGCGGAAGGGACCCTGAAGGCCGAGCGGGCCTATGGCGGCGCCGGCGCCGACCTGCCGCCGGCCGAGCACCACGAACACTTCGGCCCGATTATCGTCAGTTGCGAACGCGCCGACCTGCGCCCCCTCGCCGACGGAGTGCTGGTCTATGGCGATGAGAAGCCTCAACTCCACAAACTGGCCGCGCCGACCGTGCCGCGCAAGGAGGTCATCGATCAGGCCTGGGGCGCGGTCATTGAAGGGCGAGCGCCGCTGCACACCGGTGAGTGGGGCCTGGCCAATCTCGAGGTCTGCCTCGCCATCCTCCGCTCCAGCGCCGAGGGGCGCGAGATCGACCTGCCGGCCTAGGCGGCGGCCAATCCGTCTGGCCGCAACGCCTGCGCCAAGAACGCTACGCGGGCGACCATGACCGGGATCAACTGCTTTGGCATGGGATCCACCAGGCTAGGCCCATCAAAGGCCTTGTTTGCGAAGGGCACCGCCACCTGCTCGGTGGCGACCACGGTCTGGATCGTTCCAAGGATCTGGCGAAGGTGAGCCAGGCCGCGCAGCCCGCCGAACGGGCTGAGCGAGGCCGACATGATGCCTGCAACCTTTCCGCGGAAGGCCGGTAGCGCGACCATGGTTTCGCCAGGGCGCGGACGGGACGCCCAGTCGATGGCGTTCTTCAGCACGCCGCTGACCGAACCGTTGTATTCCGGCGAGGCGATCAGAAAGCCGTCGTGCGCGATGAACTGGGCGCGCAGCGCGTCGGCTTCGGCCGGAAAGGCCGAGGCTTCAAGATCCTCGTCGTAGAGGGGCAGGTTGAAGTCGCGCAGATTGATCATCGTCACCGCGGCGCCGGCGTCGCCGGCCGCCTCCGCGGCGATGTTCAGAAGGCGTTGATTGAAGGAATCCCTGCGGGTGCTGCCGGCGATGGCTAGCAATTTCGGCTGGGTCATGCGGGGGATCCAACCTGGGCGCGGAACGCCGCCACATGGGCGGAATCCAGGTACTCGTTCAGCCGCGAAATCTTGCCGTCCTTGAGCGTGCCGACCAGCACGCCTGGCATGCTGACATAGACGCCATCCTTGCGGCGGCCCGTCAGGACGTGCTGCTGGACGAAGCCGCCGTCGAACACGTCTACGCGCCGCTGCTCGTAGCGCCGCTCGCTGATCCGCTCGATCATGCCCGCGAGGGTCTTCAGGTTGTCCTCGCGGGACTGATCAAGGTTGTCGAAATTGTGCCAGACGACCAGATCGGGAGCATAGCAGTCGGCGACCCCGTCGACGTCGCCGCGCTCGATGGCGTCGAAGAGGCGCGCGGCCAGCGCCCTGGTCTTGTCGTACTCGGACATCTCGATCCTCTCGAAGGGCGCGGCGCCGCGGGCGTTCGTGGTCAGGCGGGGATCATGCTGTGGTCGGGGACGCCGGCTGCGGTCATCGGCGCGTCGCGCGCTTCGTCGTCCCGCAACGGGCGCGTCCAGGCGGCGAACTCGAGACAGGCGCCGTCCGGGTCGAAGAAGTACATCGAGCGCACATAGACGTCGTCATTGAACTCCGCGGCCACGCCGCTGGGAGAATTGTCGTGTTCGAGGATGCGGGTGACGTCGATGCCCTTCTCGATCAGCCGCCGATGATATTCTTCGAACTTCTCGGCCGGCACGTTGAAGGCGATGTGGTTCATCGACCCGTGGACGCTGGTGATGTCGCCGCGGGTCGGCAAGTTGAGCGGAGCGGCCAGGCCCGGGGCCGCAGGGGGCGCATTGGGGAGCCAGAAAAAGGCGATGCAGTCGCCGTTGCCGATATCGAAAAAGAAGTGCTGCCCGCCGTTGGACAGGTTGATCGTCTTGGTCAGCGGCATGCCCAGCACGTCGCGATAGAAGGCCACTGTCTTGGCCATGTCCTTGCAGACCAGCGCAAGGTGATGGACCCCGCGAATGTCAAATTCGGTGTTCGCCGCCATGGGTTTCCTCCTGATCCGGCCGTGCACAGCAGCCGGTTTGTGTTTGGGCGCTCACGACGCCTCTGGATGTTCCGCCTAGATCAAAAGTCGTTCGAACTCTAATAATTCGTCGTTCGCCTTGCCAATGAAATTGACAGGCTTGGCGTAGGCGCTGATGTCGGCGTTCCGCCTGATCATCGGGATCAGGCGTCCACCTTGCGATAGGACAGCGACCGCCAGTCGGCGCCCTTGGGCAGCATGCCCTCGAAGGACGCCAGGTCGAGGTGTCGCGGGCGCGGCTCGGCGGCGCCAAACGCGGGCGCGCCGTCCTGGAAGGCCTTCACCGCGGCGACCATCTGTTTGCGGAACTGCAGAACCGCCAGGTCGCTTCCACCGAGGTGATCCTCGCTGCGGTCGGCGATCGGCCCCATGGATTCCCACATGGCCATGTCCTGGGTCGGAATGCCGTCGATGCCGGTGAAGTCGCCGGCCTTCATCTTGGCGCGGTCCTGGCGGTAGCGGTTGTCGGCGTTGCGCAGCTTGTAGAAGTTCTCGTCGAGATCGACCCCGACCTCGGCGGCGCAGAACCGTCGCCACTCAGCCTGCCCGATGCCCTTCGTCGGATGCCAGGCGATCCAATAGAACATGCAGTTGACGTCATCGATCGGCACCAGCATCTGGGCCAGATTGTACTGATCATTAGGCGGGATCAGCACCGTGAACGGCGCGATGAACAGGGTCGTTCGGACATAGTCCTGAGACTCCGGCTTGCTGACCGGCTTGCGGATCGCGGCGTAGTGGAAACCGAAATCGGTCGCCTCGGCCACCATGCGCGGCGCCTTGTCGTTCGAGGGGCGGAGCCAGGACTCGGCCGTCGCCGTCGAGCCCTCGACTTCAGCGGTCGGCATGTTGCTGGAATGCAGGCTGGAGGAGTGGGCTGAATCGATAGAGCCCTCGAGCACCTGCGCCCAATTGCAGGCCGCGTGCATCTTGACGATGCTGGTCTTTGTCGTGGCCGTGGGCGCCCAGGCCGGCGCTTGGAACTCGGCGACGTCGTCGACCGGCCCGAGCCACGCCCAGACAAAACCACCGGCCTCATGCACCGGATATGCGCGGTGCTTCAGGTTGGCCCGCAGGCGCGAGTCTGGCTGCTCGGAGGCCATGTCCATGACGTTGCCAGCCACGTCGAACTTCCAGCCGTGATAGAGGCACCGCAGGCCGCAGTCTTCATTGCGCCCGAAGACCAATGAAGCGCCGCGGTGCGGACAACGCTCGTCCATCACGCCGACTTGGCCCTTGGTGTCGCGGAAGACAACGAGGTCCACGCCCAGGAGGCGGGCCTTGACGGGCGCTCCATCGGGCTCGGCCACCTCTTCGCTCATGCAGACCGGCAGCCAATGGCGCCGCATCATCTGACCCATCGGCGCCTCGCCTTCCACGCGACAGAGCAACTCGTTGTCGGCCGGTCTCATGCGAACTCCTTCACGGGGCCGACCGGATGCCGGCCCTCAATTTCATTCGATATCTAATGATTTAGATTTCGATAGACCGAGTGTCCAGCCGAAATTCACGACAGAAAGCCAGGTCTGTGCACGCATCCTATATCATTAGATCCAAAATTATTATCGCGGCTGGCAGGACCAGTAGCGCGCGCCAACCGCCAGAAGCGTCAGGCGTCGACAATGCGCCGGGGCCGCCCCACCCCGACAGACATATGCAATTGCGAATCGATTGCGTCACCTCTTGACGGTCCCGCGCGCCAGGGTGTCGACGGCGTGAACGTTCAAGCCCACCACCCACAGCGGGTCTTCCGGCTGTCCACCAAGTATGAGCTGCCAGGCGCCTTGGAGCGGTTCAGCGTGGGCGGGTCGCTACGTTGGGAAAGCCGGCCGCCGCAGACGGCGGTGAACCCTGGCACGGGGGTGAGCGAAGCCGTTGGTCAGCCGGCCGATGTGCTGGTCAATCTGATGGGTCAGTTCGACGTCAACGATCGCACGTCGGTCCAGTTGGCGGCCGCCGCCGCTCGTCCGCCTTGCGCGGCGCATATCGGGGCCTCGGCGATCCCAAATTCGATCATGGCCGGGGCGAAGTTCAGGTTGTCGTGCTTATCCCGCGTCAGCTTGAGAAGAACGAACCGCTGCAACTCGCTAAGCCGCGCCCACTGGGACCGACTGGGCGGCGCCAGGCCGACCGAGCGCGCCTGATGGGCGACGCTGGCCGGCACGTTGTCGGCGTCGGTCCATTGCTCGCAGGGAGGCTCGACCAAGGCCTTGGCGGGCTCGCCGGCCCGCAGCGCGATCAGGGCCACCAACTCGGCACGGTAAGCTTCGACCTGCGCCGCGCCCTCGCAGGGCGCCATCAACAGGTCCTGCCGGTCAGCTCGCGTAAAGCGGCTCCATTGGCGCAGGGACAACTTGATCGCGCACGCATCCAGCTTGAAGCGCACGGCCATCGGAACGCAGCGCAGGGTGGCGACGAAATCGCTCTCGAAGGCGAACAGCTGGGCGTCGTTCATGACAGGGCTCGGACCGGCGAGACGTCGGCGAAGCTGGCGATCGACGCCCGCGCGGTGACGTCGCCGATCAGGATGACCACGGGTCCGGTCGGCTTCGCCACGTCGAGCGCCTGCGCCAAGGTTTCGAGCGTGCCCGCGACGCCGCGCGCCGCGCTGTGGCCGGCGTTCTCGACGGCGATGGCCGGCGTGCAGCCCAGCCAGCCTTCGCTCATCAGCTGGTCGGCGGCATCCCGCACCTGATCACGGGCCATGTAGAGCGCCAGGGTGGTGTCGGCGCCCAGGCTCTTGCGGCCCACCTCGACCAGCCCGCCGCCCGCCGCGGTCGCCGTGCAGATCAGCAGGCGCCGGCTCTCCCCGCGATGGGTGAGCGGGAAGCCGAACTGAGCCGCCGCCGCGCTGGCCGCCGTGACGCCCGGCACGATCTCGGTGCTGACGCCGTGGCTGTTGAGGAAGGCCTGCTCCTCGCCGACCCGGCCGAAGATCGAGGGATCGCCGCCTTTCAGCCGCACGACATCGATCCCGCGCCGGGCCAGGCGCAGCATCAGGCGATTGATGGTCTCCTGCTTCATGCTGGTCCGCCCGGCCCGTTTGCCGGTCTGGATTTTCAGGCAGGCGGCGGGCGCCAGGGCCAGGACCTCCTCGGAGATCAGGGCGTCGTAGAGCAGGGCCTGGGCCGATCCGATGGCGCGGGCCGCACGCAGGGTCAGCAGGTCGGCGGCGCCAGGACCTGCGCCGACCAGTTTCACGGTTCCGAGGCGAGCTTCAGGCTGCATCGAGGATCTCCGTTCGGGGTGTTGCAGACAGGATGCGGGCGATCTCCGGCCGGCAGGAACCACAGCTCGAGCCGGCCCCAGTGGCGTCGCTAACCGCGTCGACATCGTGGGCGCCGGCCTCGATCGCCCGGGCGATGACGCCGGCGCGAACATTGCGGCAGGCGCAGACCACGGGAGAGGTTTCCGTCGCCCGGCCCGGCGCGCGACCGATCAGCAGCGCGGCGCGGTCCTGGGCCGTCAGGCTGTCTGCGGTGAACAGCTCGGCCAGCCAGGCGCGGGGTGGCAGGGCGCCGGAGGTGGTGGTGAACAGCACCCGGTCCAGGCGCTCGCCATCCATGAACGCCTCGCGTAGAGAGCCGGCGGCCGGGTCCTCGTAGCGGAGCGCGCCGCCCGCCGCCCCGTGCAGCAGCAGCTTGGCCAGGGCCTCGCGCTCCCCATCATCGCCGCGCCCGGCGAACTCGTGGAGGTGGCATCCGTCCTGGGGAATCCGCCGCCAGACGAGATCCAGATGGGCCGGCGGAGCGAAGGCGTCACGCGAGATGTGAAAGCCCCGCCAGGTCTCGCGATAGGGCCGCACGCGGGCCGGCGTATGTTTGAACTCCGGCTGGCCGGAACGCGGATCGACCTGCGCGGCCACCAGGGGGTTGGCCCGGCCGGACGGCGCGAAGCCTTGCGTCCAGTGCATCGGCATGAAGATCGAGCCGGGGCGCTGACGGTCGGTGACGCAGGCGAGCACGACGGCCTCGCCTTGCGCGGTCCTCACCCGGGTCAGCGCGCCGTCGGTGATCCCCACGGCCTCGGCGTCGGCCGGGTGAATTTCGACGAACGGCTCGGGGGCGTGACGCCATAGACTCGGGGCCAGACCGGTGCGGGTCAGGGTGTGCCACTGATCACGGATCCGCCCGGTGTTGAGCGCCAGCGGAAAGGCCGGATCGGTCGCCTGGGCAGGACCGGCCGCCGGCGTCGGCAGCATCTGCGCCCGGCCGTCCGGGGTCTGGAACCGCCCATCGACAAACAGCCGCGCCGTACCGCCCTGCCCGGTCACCGGCCACTGGACCGGCTGCAGGGCGTCGTAGTCGTCAGGCGTGAGGCCGACTAGGCCGGAGAGATTCAGCAACCGGTCGTCGTTCTCATAGGCGCTCATCCGGGCCCATTCCCGGAACACCTGGACGGGCGAGCGCCACGAGAAGGCGTCCGCGTGGCCCATGGCGCGGCCGACATCGGCGATGATCCGCCAATCGGCCCGCGCCTCGCCGGGCGGCGCGAACAGCGCGCGCTGCCGCGAGATCCGGCGCTCGGAATTGGTGACGGTTCCATCCTTCTCGCCCCAGGCCAGGGCCGGCAGCTTCACATGGGCGAAGGCCGTGGTGTCGGTCTGGGCCATGCAGTCGGAGACCACGACGAACGGACAGGCGGCCAGGGCGCCGCGGACTGCGCTGGCGTCCGGCATGCTGACCGCCGGGTTGGTGGCCATGACCCACAGCGCCTTGATCTTGCCGCTGGCGACAGCGTCGAACATGTCGACGGCCTTCAGGCCCGGACGCTCGGCGACCCGCGACGCGCCCCAGAAGCGGGCGACCCGCGCGCGGGACGCCTCGTCGAAATCCATGTGCGCGGCCAAGGTCGTGGCCATGCCGCCGGTCTCGCGTCCGCCCATGGCGTTGGGCTGGCCGGTGATCGAGAACGGGCAGGCCCCGGGCTTGCCGATCCGGCCGGTGGCCAGATGGGCGTTGAGGATCGCCAGCCCCTTGGTCACGCCCTGGGCCGACTGGTTCGAGCCCATCGAGAACAGGCTGACGGTCCGCGGCGTCTGCGCGAACATCTGGAAGAAGCGTTCGAGGTCGGCGAGCGCCAGGCCGCAGTCGGCGGCGACCGCCGAGGGCGACTGGTCGTCGGCCGCCAAGGCCGCCTCGACCTGCGCGAAGCCGGACACGTGGGCGGCGATGTAGCTGCGATCCACCGCCCCGCGACGGATGAGATCGGCAAGCAGGCCGTTCCAGAGCCGCACGTCGGTCTGGGGCGCCAGCGGCAGATGCAGGTCCGCCACCTGCGCGGTGTCGGTGCGGCGAGGGTCGATCACCACATGGCGCTGGCCGCGCGCGCGCGCCGCCTCCATCCGCCGGAACAGCACCGGATGGGTCCAGGCCGCATTGTGGCCGGCGAACACCACCAGGTCGGCGAGATCCAGATCCTCGTAGCAGCCCGGCACCAGATCGGCGCCGAAGGCCAGCTTGTGGGCCACCACCGCCGAGGCCATGCAAAGCCGAGAGTTGGTGTCGATGTTCCCCGACCCGATGAAGCCCTTCATCAGCTTGTTGGCGGCGTAGTAGTCCTCGGTGAGAAGTTGGCCCGAGACGTAGAACGCCACCGAGTCCGGGCCATGCCTGGCGATGGTCTCGGAGAACCGGCGCGCGACCAGCGCCGTGGCTTCGTCCCAGGTCGCGCGGCGATCGCGGATCATCGGGAACAGCAGCCGGCCGTCCATCCCCACGGTGTCGGCCAAGGCCGCGCCCTTGGAGCAGAGCCGGCCGTGGTTGGCGGGATGGGCCTCATCCCCTGCCAAGGTCAGGGCCCGGCCCTCGGCGCGGCCGGACACCCCGCAGCCGACCCCGCAATAGGGGCAGGTGCTCTTCCGGGCTTCAGCGCCGCCCGCCATGGTTCAGGTCCGTCCCAGGAACAGGCGGCCCTCGCGGACCTCCAGCGGCACGACCGGCGCGCAGCCCTTGCCGCGATCGGCCCCCATCGGCTCCCCCGTGGCCAGGTCGATGGACCAGGCGTGCAGCGGGCAGGTCACCGCGTGACCGTGGATGATCCCCTGGCTGAGCGGGCCGCCCTTGTGCGGGCAGGCGTCCTTCAACGCGAACACCAGGCCATCCCCGGTACGGAAGATCGCCACGTTGCCGCCCGGCGTCGGCACCCGCCGCGCGCCGCGCAGCGGAATGTCGGTGACCGCGCCGACGTCGGTCCAGGCGATCGGGTCTTTCACCAGAGCGTTCATGCGGGTTCGAACTCCATGCGACGGCTGAGGGGGGTGAACTCGTCGGAGTGGCGGCCGGCCACCCGCTCGGCCCAGGGGTCGATGCGGAAGAAACGCTGCGAATAGGCGAAGCGGTCGTAGAGGGCGCGGCGCACCTGCGGGTCCTCGACCTGGGCGCGGATGCTGTCCAGGCCCACGCGGGCCATCCATTTGTAGATCCGCTCCAGATACCAGCCCTCCTCTCGGTAGGCCTGGGTGACGGCGCAGATGGTCCAGATCGCCTCCTCTTCGGTGGCGACCTTGGTCAGCAGTTCGGTGCCCTGGATGTGCAGGCCGGCCGCGCCGCCGACATGGATCTCGTAGCCGCTGTCGACGCAGATCACGCCGATGTCCTTGCAGGTCGCCTCGGCGCAATTGCGGGGGCAGCCGGAGACGCCGAGCTTGACCTTGGCCGGGGTCCAGGAGCCCCACATGAACTTCTCGAGCCGCACGCCGAGCCCGGTGGAGTCCTGGGTCCCGAACCGGCACCAGTCGGTGCCGACGCAGGTTTTCACGGTGCGCAGGCCCTTGGCGTAGGCGTGGCCGGAGACCATGCCCGCCGCGTTGAGGTCAGCCCAGACCGCCGGCAGGTCGTCCTTCTGGACGCCCAGCAGGTCGATCCGCTGGCCGCCGGTGACCTTCACGCTGGGGATCTTGAACTTGTCGACCACGTCGGCGATGGCGCGCAGTTCGTCGGAATTGGTCATGCCGCCCCACATGCGCGGCACGACGGAATAGGTGCCGTCTTTCTGGATGTTGGCGTGGACCCGCTCGTTGATGAACCGGGACTGCTTGTCGTCGCGGTATTCGCCGGGCCAGGCGCAGATTAGGTAGTAGTTCAGGGCCGGGCGGCAGCTGGCGCAGCCGTCGGGGGTGCTCCATTCCAGGGCCTGCATGACGGCCGGCATGGACTTCAGGCTCTCGGCGACAATCCGGCGACGGGCCTCGGCATGGCCGTGACGGGTGCAGCCGCAGACCGGCTTTGGCCCCGTCTGGGCCTTGAAGCCGTCGCCCAAGGTCAGCATCAGCAGCTTCTCGACCAGCGGCGTGCAGGAGCCGCAGGAGGCCGAGGCCTTGGTCACCGCCTTCACCTCGTCCAGGGTGCTGAGGCCTTGCGCGACAATGGCCCCGGTGATCGCGCCCTTGCACACGCCGTTGCAGCCACAGACCTCGGCGTCGTCGGCCAGGGCTGCAACGGCCGCGCTAGGGTCCAGGCCTCGAAGGCCCTCCGTGGCGGTTTGACCGAAGATCAGGGTCTCGCGAATGTCGGCGACCTCGGCGCTTTGGCGCATCAGGTCGAAGTACCAGGCGCCGTCCGCCGCATCGCCGAACAGCACGGCGCCGGCGACCTTGCCGTCCTCGATCACCACGCGCTTGTAGACCCCGCGTCCGGCGTCGCGAAACACGATGTCCTCGCACCCCTCCCCGCCCGCGAACTTACCGGCGGAGAAGACGTCGACGCCCGACACCTTCAGGCGCGTCGAGAGCACCGAGCCCTCATAGGCCCCGGCGGTGTCGGTCAGGCCGGCGGCCAGCGCCTTGCACATCTCCCAGATCGGGGCGACTAGGCCGTAGCACTGGCCGCGATGCTCGACGCATTCGCCGACCGCCGAGATCCGGGGGTCGGAGGTTCGCATCTGGTCATCGACGATCAGGCCGCGCCCGACCTCCAGCCCCGCCGCCTTGGCGAGGCTGGTGTTGGGGCGGATGCCGACCGCCATGACCAGCAGGTCGCACGGCAGGGTGCGGCCGTCCTTGAGCTTCAGGCCCGCGACCCGGCCGTCGACGCCGACGATCTCCTCGGAGACCGCGCCGAGCTCGGTGGCGACGCCTTTGCCGGCCAGCGCGTCGGCCAGCAGGAAGCCCGCCGAGGCGTCGAGCTGGCGCTCCATCAGCACGTCGACCAGATGGACGACCGTGGCGGCCATGCCCCGGCGCACCAGGCCGTAGGCGGCCTCGATGCCCAGCAGGCCGCCGCCGATCACCACAGCCCGCGCGCCGGTCTGGGCCGAGGCGGCGACCATCGCCTCGACGTCGTCCAGGTCGCGGAAGGTGACGACGCCTTGCAAGTCGCCGCCGGGCAGCGGCAGGCGGATCGGATCGGAGCCGGTCGCCATGATCAGCCGGTCATAGCCGACCTCCAGCCCGCCCTCGGCGCTGACGATACGGGCCTGGCGGTCGATGGCCTGGACCGCGCGGCCGGCATGCAGGGTGATGGCGTTGTCGCGGTACCAGGCCTCGTCGTTGATTACGATGTCGGCGAAGGTCTTCTCTCCGGCCAGCACCGGCGAGAGCATGATGCGGTCGTAGTTCACCCGCGGCTCGGCGCCGAAGATGGTGATCTCGTAGCGACCTGGATCGCGCTTCAAGACCTCTTGCACCGCCCGGCAACCGGCCATGCCGTTGCCAACGACGATCAGTCGTTCCTTGGCCATCAGGGTCTCTCCGATCAAACGCGCGAGGGGGAGCCGGCGGCGTCAGCCGTGGCGGGCCAGGTCTTGCGCCACCGCGCCTTGACCCCGGTCAGGCAGGTCAGGGCGACGAGGGCCAGGGCGGCGAAGGCCAGCAGGCCGGCCTGGTACGAACCGGTCGCCTGCTTGGCCCAGCCGAGGCTGGCGGCGAGGTAGAAGCCGCCGACCCCGCCGGTCATGCCGACCAGGCCGGTGACGACGCCGATCTCCTTGCCGAACCGCTGGGGCGCCAGTTGGAACACCGCCCCGTTGCCCGCGCCGAGCGCCATCATGCTGAAGAGCAGGACGGCGAAGGCGAACCAGATGCTGGGGGCGTGGAAGCTGGCCAGGGCGAGGCCCAGCGCCGCCAGGATATAGACGACGCTCAGGGTCCGGATCCCGCCGAACCGGTCGGCCAAGGCGCCGCCCACCGGCCGCAGGAACGAGCCGCCGAACACGCAGGCGGCGGTGAAGAAACCCGCCGTCACCGGGCTGAGCCCGTACTCGGCGTTGAAGTAGATGGTCAGCGAGGACGAGAGGCCGACGAAGCCGCCGAAGGTCACGCTGTAGAGCAGCATCAACCACCAGGCGTCCGGGGTCTTGAGGACGTCGAGATACTCGGTCAGCGCCTTGGGCGGCGGCGGGTTCGGGGCGTCCTTGGCGAAGATCAGGAAGGTGACGAAGGCGACGGCCAGCGGCAGGCAGGCCAGGCCGATCACGTTGCTCCAGCCATAGGCCTGGGCCAGGCTCGGCGCGAATAGGGCCGCCAGGGCGGTGCCGGAGTTGCCGGCGCCGGCGATGCCCAGGGCCAGCCCCTGATACTCCGGCGGATACCAGCGCGAGGCCAGCGGCAGGGCGATGGCGAACGAGGCGCCGGCCACGCCGAGCACCAGACCCAGCGCCAGGACCTTGTGGTAGCTGTCGATGCCGATCAGCCAGGCCGCGCCCAGGCCGGCGAGCACGGTGAGCTGGGCGAGGATGCCGGTCTTCCTGGGACCGATGTGATCCACCAGCACGCCGGCGACCAGCCGCAGCAGCGCCCCGGCGAGCACCGGCAAGGCGACCATGAAGCCCTTCTGGGCGGGATCGAGATTGAAGTCCTTGGCGATCGCCACGCCCAGCGGGCCGAGGATCACCCAGACCATGAAGCTAAGGTCGAAATAGAGGAACGCGGACAGCAGGGTCGGCGTGTGCCCCGCCTTGAGGAACGAGCGATTCAGCATTGGATGAGCCCCGTACGGATTGGACGGAAGAGGCGGCGTCGCCGAGGGTTTTGGGAGGGCTCTTCATCGAGCCGATCCAAGAAGCCGCGAACGCCGTTGTCCTGGGCCTGAAGTCAGGAGGCCACCGCCCCGCCTCGCCGTCACCCATCCTGGCCGGTAGGGACCCGCCATTTATGCTGCAGTGCAAAATCTAGGCGCCGGATATCGCCCGTTGACTGCTTTTCAGGCGAGAACCGCCGCCTGGTCGTGCATCTGCGGGGCATAGACGCTCAGCGCCGCCTCGACGTCGGCGCCCGGCGCGATCTGTCCCCAGCGCCGCATCTGGTCCAGCAGCCACATCGCCTGGGCCGGATCGGGCCGGGTGACGCCGCCGCGATGGAAGACGACGTGCTTCAGGCCGGCCGCGATGGCGTCGCTGGCCACGCCCACATGCTGGGGCTCAGCCAGCAGCGTCGCCAAGGCCTCGCGGTTTTCAGGACTGTCGGCCCAGGCGAGCGCACGCAGCAGCGCACGCAACAGCGCCTGGAGGACCACCGGGTTCGCCTGCGCCCAGGCGCGGGTGACGCCGAACACCTTGTCTGGAGCGCCCGGCGCGATCGCGGCGCCGCGCGCGGCGACAACGCCGGCCCCGGCGTTCACGGCCACGGCGTTCCACGGTTCGCCCACGCAGAACCCTTCGATAACCCCCCCGGCCAACAGCCCGGCCATGCGCGGCGGCGGCGCCACCACGATGCGGACGTCGCGGTCAGGATCCAAGCCCGCCTGCGCCACCCACAGGCGCAGGAGGTAGTTGTGGGTGGAGAACGGGAACACCACGCCGAAGGTCAGCAGGCTGGCGTCCATGTCCCGCCGCTGGGCGACCAGGTCCGCCAGGCCGACCCCGGTCGGACTCGGGCCAAGTCCCAGCCGCGCGGAGAGCGTGATCGCCGCGCCGTCGGTGGCCAAGGCCAGCGGCGCGATCATCGCCGTCGCCTCGCTGCCGATCCCCAGGCTCTGGGCAAGCACCATCGGCGCCAGCATATGGGCGCCGTCCAGCGCGCCCACCGCCACCTTGTCGCGGATCGTCGCCCAGGACGCCTCGCGCGATAGCTCGACGTCCAGCCCCTCGTCGGCGAAGAAGCCGAGCGCCTTGGCGACGATCAGGCCCGCCGCGTCGTCCAAGGGCATGAAGCCCAGCTTCAACGGCCCGCTCATGAGGCGTCTCCCTTCAGCACCCCGGCGAACGCCAGCAGATCGGCCGCGACGGCCCCCAGCGGCCGGCCGGTGTCCATCGAGAGCTTGCGCAGCAGGTTGTAGGCCTGCGCCTCCTCCAGCCCCCGCTCCTTCATCAACAAGGCCTTGGCGCGCTCGATGGTCTTGCGCGAGACCAGATCGGCCTTGGCCTTGTCCAGGTCCTTGCGCAGCTGGTTCATCAACTGGAAGCGGCTCATCGCGACCTCCAGGACGCCGCGCACCCGGCCAGGCGCCAGGCCGTCGACGACATAGGCCGCCACCCCGGCCCGAACGGCGGCTTCCGCCAGTCCCGGCTCGGAGCGGTCGACGAACATCACCACCGGTCGCGGATTGGCCAGGCTCGCGTCACGCAGGCTGTCGATGGTGTCCCGGTCAGGGCTTTCGGTCGCCACCACGACAACGTCGGGGGCGAAGGCCGCGGCCTCGGCCTCGTCATAGACCGGCCGATGGCGCACCTCGAGCGGATCGACGCCCGCCAGGCCTTCAGCCACGAGCGCCGCTCGAGCGAAATCAGGATCGATCACCAAGACGCGCATAGCGTTGGACTAGTGGGGGTGGACGCGCTGAAGCGGAACGCTTCGACATGTTTCCAGCCCGGCGACGATGAAACGCACAATTCGCAGTCAGTCGGCGCCGAGTTTTTAGGCGTTCGCCCTGGCGGCCAGTTCCGCCAACAGGGCCTGGCGCTCCTGCGGGGTGTTGGCCCCTCTCAGCCTGGCCTGGGCTTCCAAGGGCGGGACAAGCCGCACGACACCCGCCCGCTCGATCAGTCGCGCCATCGGCCAATCAGCCCGCGCGTCGGACGGCAGGGCGTCCAGCGCCACCACTAGCGGAAAATGCAGACCTTCATAGGCGGCGCCGGCGGCGCCGGCGGCCAGCAAGGGCGCCAGATCCTCCGCCGTCAGGCTGGGCGCATCGACCGCCAGCACCAAGGCGCGCAGGCACCCGGCGCCGCGCAAGGCCGCCGCCCCGGCCAGCACCCCGCCCACCGGTCCGCCCAGCGGTGTCTCCTCGATGACGAGCGGCAGGCCGTAGTCGGCGGTCCCCACGGTCACGACGATCTTCGCGCCGACCTCCAGGGCAAGGTCAGCCACCCGGTCCACGGCGCGGCGGCCAAGCCAGTCCATGAGCGCCTTGTCCGCCCCCATGCGACTGGAGGCGCCGCCGCTTAGAATTATCGCGCCAAGCTGCACAAACATCTCCTGGAACCCACCGCCACGATCGCATGGAAGCGCCCGCGACGACCGCCTTGTCGACCGCTACAGTGAGCGAGATCGCGTCATGGCCGGCGACCATATTGGGACCATCGCCATGCTGCACGAGCGGAAAATCGGATGACGACCTGCGCCCCCTTGGAAGAGCATCTCAATCGGGACTGCTTCTGCATCGACGTCGACCCGGCCCAGGTCTGGTCCGCCGTAGAGCAAGCCTCGGCCGGCGCCGTGCCGATCGCGTTGCTCAAGCAACATCGGGCCCACCTCTTTTCCAACTCCGCGGTCTTCCTGTCCGCCTCCGACCTGGATGCGATGAGCCAAATCGTAGCGGCCATTGAAGCGACCGCTCAGCTCCCCGCGTTCCAGACGGCCGCACTCGCCTGGGCGCCGGACATCGCCAGGCGCGATCACGGGCCACGCGGCGCCTTCATGGGCTACGACTTCCATCTGACGCCCGACGGTCCCAAGCTGATCGAGGTCAACACCAACGCCGGGGGCGGGTTCCTGAACGCGCTGCTGGCCCAGGCGCAGACCGCCTGCTGCCCCGAGGTCCGGGCGATGGTCCCGGCGGCCGCGCCCCTGGCGGAGTTCGAGGACGCCGTCTGGCGCATGTTCATCGGCGAGTGGCGCCTCCAGGGGCGGCTCGGCCACCCCAGCGTCGTCGCGATCATCGACACCGCCCCGGAGGATCAGTACCTCTATCCGGAGTTCGTCCTGGCCCAGGCCTTCTTCGCGCGCCACGGCGTGCAGGCCGTGATCGCCGATCCAAGTGCGCTGCGTTTCGAGGCGGGCCGCCTGATCTTGGGCGACCTCACAGTCGACCTTGTCTATAATCGGCTGGTCGATTTCGCCTTCGACACGCCTGCGTCCGCAGCGCTTCGGGCGGCCTATCTGGCCGGCGCCGCCGTCGTGACGCCCAGTCCGCGTAACCACGCGATCTTGGCCGACAAACGAAACCTGGCCCTGCTGTCGGACCCAGGCGCCCTGGCGACGTTCGGGGCGAGCGCCGAGTTGCGCCGCGCCTTAAGCACGCTCCCGCACACCAGGCTGGTGACGACCGACAACGCCGACGAGCTCTGGGCGCAGCGGAGATCACTCTTCTTCAAGCCGGCCGGCGGCCATGCCGGCAAGGCCGTCTACCGCGGTGACAAACTGACCCGAGGCGTCTGGTCGATGATCTGCGAGGGCGGCTACATCGCCCAGGCCTTCGCCGCGCCAAGCGAGCGTCGGGTCCAGGTCGATGGCGATCCCCAGGCCCGGAAAATGGATGTGCGGCTCTACACCTATGCTGGAGCGACGATCCTGGCGGCGGCGAGACTCTACCAAGGTCAGACGACGAACTTCCGAACCCCGGGCGGCGGGTTCGCGCCGGTGATCACGCTCGCAGCGCCCTCGACCACGGCCGCGACGATGGAAGACGCAATCCGCAGCCGGATGGCTTCCTAGGAACGAACAAGAGTCCCGTCCCGGATGCTGGCGGCTGCGCGTCCGCGCCGGCTTGCGGGGGCAAGGGCACGGACGGCAGGTCGCTGAGGCCGCTATTTGAGCGTGAAGTCGACGTGCTCGACGCTCGCCAGCGGGAACGGGACGCGATAGTCCTCGATCACCGGCGTGCCGCTGTCCCAGCCGACCGCCGCGCCCTCCAGCGACCAGGCCCCGGCGACGGTCTTGTCGAGCCGGGTGGCGCCGACCTCCACGCCGTCGACGCTCATGGTCACGACACCGCCCTGGCCCATCCCGCCGCCGTCATAGACAAAATCGAGGTCGATGCGGTGCGCGCCTGGCCCCAGCGCCGTCGGGCTTTCCAGCCGGTATTGGTCTTGCGGCAAGCTGGAGCGCTTGTAGGCGAAGGTCGGTTTGCCCGACAGCATGACTAGGCCCCAGCCCCCGAACCGGCCGCCCTGGGTCACCACCGTTCCGCTCTCACCGCCGGCCCCAAGCTTCACCGCCGCGGAGAGTTTCCACGACCTGTTGCGAATGTCGGGGAAGACCCCGTTCGGATAGCGGGTCTCGCTCGGATAGAAGCGCAATTGCGATCTGCCCTGAAGGGGACTTGGCCGAATGCCGCCGCCCAGCCGATCGAAGATCGAAGCCTGAACCGGCAGGACGTTGTTGCGCTGGGCCTCCTTCTCGAAGGTCGCCTGCAGCTCGGCCAGCTTCTTGGGGAGCTTGGCGGCCAGGTCGTCGGCCTGGGTGAAGTCCTTGTCGAGGTTGTAGAGCTCCCACTTGAACTTGGCGGCGTCGACGTCCTTGCCGGGCGTCCAGGGCAACCGCTCGGGCGTGGTCGAGGCCATCCAGCCATGATCGTAGATCGCCCGGTTTCCGAACATCTCGAAGTACTGGACATCGCGGCCTGGGGCCGTCTTCGAGGTGAAGGACGCGGCCAGGCTCTTGCCGTCCAGCGGCTTGATCGGCGCGCCGTCGACGCTGGCCGGAACCTTGATTCCGATCACGTCATAGAGGGTCGGGGCGATGTCGACGACGTGAGAGAACTGCGAGCGCACCTGGCCGACATCCTTGATCCGCGCCGGCCACGACATCACCATGCCGTTGCGCACGCCGCCGAGGTGTGAGGCCACCTGCTTGGACCATTGGAACGGCGTGTCCATCGCCCACGCCCAGCCCACCGGATAGTGGCCGAAGGCCATCGGACCGCCCAGGGTGTCGATCTTGGAGAGGGTGAAATCCGTAGGCTCGTAGATGCCGCCCAGGCCGGCCATCTCGTTGGTGGTGCCGCCCAGTCCGCCCTCGGCGCTCGCGCCGTTGTCGCCCTGGATGTAGATGATCAGGGTGTTGTCCAGTTTGCCTTCCTGGCGGATCTCGTCGATCACCCGGCTCATCTGGTTGTCGGAATAGGCCAGCGCCCCGGCATAGACCTCCATCATCCGGGCATAGAGTTTCTTCTGATCGGGGCTGAGCGAGCTCCAGGCCGGGATCTGGCTGGGCCGCGGGGTCAGCTTGGCGTTCGCCGGAACCACGCCCAGCTTCTTCTGCCGCGCGAAGCTTTCCTCGCGCATCTTGTCCCAGCCCTGGTCGAACTGGCCCTTGAAGCGGTCGATCCATTCGCGCGGCGCATGGTGAGGGCCGTGGGCGGTCCCCGGCGCGTAGTAGACGAGGAACGGCTTGTCCGGCGCCGCCGAGCTTTGCGTGCGCAGCCAGCTGACCGTCCGGTCGGCGAGGTCGTGGTCGAGGATGTATTTGGGGTCGTTGGTCGGCGGCTCGATCAGGTTGCGGTTCTCGACCAGGGCCGGCGCCCACTGGTCGGTCTCCCCGCCGTTGAAGCCGAAGAAGTAGTCAAAGCCCAGCCCGTTGGGCCAGCGCTCGAACGGACCCTCCGGGCCGGTTTCCCAGTCCGGCGTCGAGTGGTTCTTGCCGATGAAGGCGGTGCTGTAGCCGTTGTCCTTCAGCACCCGGCCGAAGGTCACCGCGTCATTGGGTAGGATGCCGTTGTAGCCCGGGCGCCCGGTGGCGATCTCGCTGACCACCCCGGCGTTCACCGCGTGGTGGTTGCGTCCGGTCAGCAAGGCCGCGCGGGTCGGCGAGCATAGCGCGGTCGTGTGGAAGCGGTTGTAGCGCAGGCCCTGGGCGGCCAGGGCGTCGAAGGTCAGGGTCGGGATCGGACCGCCGAAGGTGCTGCTCGCGGCGAACCCGACATCGTCGGTCATGATGATCAGGACGTTCGGCGCGCCTTGCGGCGCGCGCGGCGAGGGCGCGTAGCCCGGGGCGGTCGCCCGTGCGGCCGGCGCCTGCGCGGCGGCCGGCAAGGCGCACAGCATCGCCAGCGCCGAGGCGGTCGCGAGCAAAACGGAGCTTCTTAGAAATAGCGCCATGTCTGTCCTCCCAATTTTCTTGTTCTTTGCCGACGCTCGATCGCGCCGGGTCTAGGCCTAGCGGTCCACCGCGCCGACCCGTGTGGTGAAGCCGCCGTCGACGGGCAGCAGCGCGCCAGTGACGTATTTCGCGTCGTCGGAAGCCAGGAACAGCGCCGCATGGGCGGTGTCCCAGGCCGTTCCCATGCCGCCCTTCAGCGGAACCCGGGCGTTGCGCGCCGCGCGCACCGCGTCCTGGGCCTGGTTCGTCATGTCGGCGTTGGCGACGATCGCCATCGGCGTGTCCATCAGGCCCGGCAGCACGGCGTTGCAGCGAACGCCATGCTCGGCGTTGGCGCTGGCGACCGCGAGCGTCAAACGGTTCACCGCCGCCTTCGAGACCATGTAGGCGATCGCGCTGTCGCCCGCGACGGAGGCCAGAGACGAGATGTTGACGATGGCTCCGGCCCCGGCTTCGCGCATGATCGGGATCGCCGCCCTGATCGTCAGCCACATCCCCTTGAGGTTGACGTCCAAGGTGGCGTCGAACCCGGCCTCCGTGGCCAGGTGGGCTGGTCCGTCGCCGACCAGGCCGACGCCGACATTGTTCACCAGAATGTCCACGCGCCCCATGCGCGCCAAGGCGGCGTCGAAGATGCCGGCCACATCGTCGGCCTTGACGATGTCGGCCTGGACGCTGCTCGCCCGGCCGCCCTCCGCCGCGATCAACGCCACCGTCTCGTCGGCGCTGGCCAGGTCACGGTCGACGCAGAGCACCTGCGCGCCTTCGCGGGCGAACAACAGGGCCATGGCCCTGCCGTTGCCGACCGTCTCGCCCGCCGTCTGGCCGGCGCCGACGACGATGGCGGTCTTGCCCTCCAGCCTGCCCATCGTCCTACCGTCGTAGATCAGGATCGAGCGCCAGGCCCTGATCCAGTTGCACGCCGAAGGTGTTCAGGAACATCGAAACCTGGGTGTACTGGCCGGCGGTGTAGACCGCGTCCATGACGTTCTTCTCACTGAAATGCGCCCGAAGTTGCGCCCAGGTCGGATCGCTCACGAAATGGTCGGTGACCAGTTCATCCGCCATTCGGATCAGGGCGGCCTCATCTGGTGTCCAGCCGGCTTCGGCGCCTTGCTTGATCCTGGCGATCTCGGCCTCGGTGAGGCCCGACTGCAGGCCGATCAGCACGTGCTGGGCAAACTCGTAGCCCGACCTGCAGAGGTAGCCGACTCGCAGGATGACGATCTCACGTTGGCGTGGCGTCAGACTGTTGTCCGCCGACATGATGTAGCCGCCCCAGGCCAAGAAGGTTTGCAGGGCCTTGGGCGTCCGCGCGAAGGTCCGGAAGATATTGTAGAGCTGGTCCCGCGCGATCAGCGGCGCAAGGATCGCAAGTTGCTCGTCGGTCAGTTCGACGTCCTGAAGCGGCGCAATCCTCGGTGCATTCAATCGCATGGGAGACTCGTTCTTTGGCGGTTTATGGTCCGAAGCGGTCATCGCGCCGGCAGGGGCTTCGGCCACGGCGGACGTCGCGGCGAACAGCGCCGAGACGACAACAGCAGCCATCACGCGGTTGCGCCCGATTGGGATGATTTTCATTTTCACGGCACCTTGGTGGGCGGAGCGGCGCAGGCGCATCAATGACGAAGCTGGCGCGCCATCCAGGCGCCGGCCTCGTGGATGGCGGCCAGCCCTGAGACCGGCAGGGCGAAGTGGAACAGCGGCCAGGCGTGAACCATCTCGGCCCAGACGTGCAGGCGTACGTCGATGCCGGCCAGGGCGGCGCGGCGCGTGAACTCGACGGAGTCGCTGAGCAGGACTTCGTCGGCCCCAACCTGGATGAACAGCGGCGGCAGGCCGGCGAGGTCGGCCATCGCCGGCGAGATCAGCGGGTCTTCGGCCGAGGCGCCGGCCCGATAGGCCGCCGAACAGGCGGTCAGGGCGGCGTGTGTGATCATCGGATCGTGCGGGCCGCGCGCCGCAAAGGACGCGCCGCTCTGGGTCATGTCGAGCCAGGGGCTGAGCAGATAGGCGCCGGCCGGCTGCGCCAAGCCAAGATCGCGCAGCTTCAGCAGCAGGGCCGCCGTCAGATTGCCGCCGGCGGACTCCCCACCCAGGACGATGTCCTCAGGCTTGAACCCCTCACCCAGCACGAAGCGATAGGCTTGCTCGGCGTCGTCGAGGCCGGCGGGATAGGGGNACACCAGGTGTCGGTGACTCAGCGGGCTGCCGAACATGTGGCCGCCGCCGTGGAAATAGATCAGCGCCTTGGAGGTGTCCGCGCCCTTGGGCGTGATGCGCTCGCCGCGAACCGAGCCGGCGACGACCGGCGTGACCTCACAGCCTTCGGCCGGCGGCACGGCGCCGTGCTGGCCGTCGAACGCCGCGCGCTCAGCCTCGACGCTGGGCGGAGCGCTTTCGCGCATCTTGGTCAGTTCGACGAGTTGCTGCTTGAAACCCGCGATGTCGGGATCGTGCCTGCCCATTGTTTCCTCCGCTCCGGGCTTCGTTCAATCGGCCCGAATTTGACGTTATGGTGCACACCATCCCGGCCACATCAGCCCGAGTCAAGAGTTTTGACAAACAAGTTTCGTTATGCATTCGATTGTTGGAAATAGGGATGCAAGGGCGCGACGGACGAACGCCGTTGGCGCGTCTGGTGAGGGCGGCTGTCGAGCAGGTCCCGCTTGACCGGGCGCCCAGCTAGAGCGGGCGCAGACCCAGGGCGATCAGTTCGGCGACCTCACGGGCCGCCATCTGACGCTCCTCAAGCGAGAAGGTGTCGAACCACTTCGGCAGCCATTGGTAGACGCCCGGAACGATCGCCACGATCGCGCGCGGGTTGGCAGCCGACATCGAGCCTTGGGCCTGGCCGACGGCGAAGATTTCCAGGTGGATGTCCATCAGCCGCACGGCCGAGGCGTTGATCTCGTCCTGGGCGGCGGCCGGCAGGGCCTCGAACCCGGCCAATGGCGAGAGGGTCGCCAGATCCTCGCGCAGGCTGGCCGCGGCCCCAGCGTTCATCGACAGGCAAAACGCTTCGAGGCGCGAGCCGTCATAGGCGCGGGCGGCCCCGGCGATCTCCTCCCACATCCGGAAGGAGCGCCGATAGCACTCGACCACCAGCGTCTCCTTGTCGCCGACATTGTGGTAGATCACCTTCTTGGTGACCCCCACGCGGGTGGCGATTTCCTCGAGCGACGTGGCGTCCACGCCCTTGAGGTTGAACAGCCAGGAGGCCGAGGCCAGCAGCGCCTGCTGCTTGGCGGCGGCCAGGGCTTCGGCGTCGAACACCCGGTCCAGCCGCACGTCCGCGAACGAGAAGTCGAATGGCGGGATCTTGATCGGCAGGCGTCGTTCGACGGCCACCCCGTGATCGAGCAGGGTCTTGATCGCCTCGACCATGTCGCGCTGCGACAGGGCCTGGCTTGAGCGCCAACGCCGCGCCATCGGGATCCAGGAGACCAGGCCGATGATCGCCTGGGCGACGATGCCGGCCGAACAGGCGCGCAACTCCCCCCGCCGCGCGCCGGCGTTGAGAATCTCGGCGATGCTGGCCAGTAGGGCCTCGTAGAGCCCCAGGATCGTGCTGCGCTGCTCGGGGCGCAGATAGGCCGCCTCGCTGAGCGAGGCGAACTCCGGTTCATCCTCGGCCAGCATGCCGTCGACGAAGGCCAGCAGCACGGTCATGGCGTCGCCGCCGCCATGCGAAGCCTCGCTCAGGCGGCGCGCCATCATCTCGCAGGACCGGCGATAACTTTGGAAGACCAGGTCTTCCTGATCCTCGAAATAGTAGTAGAGCGCGGCGCGCGAGACCCCGACCGACTTGGCGATCTCGGCCAGGGAGGTCTGGGAGATGCCGCGGCTGTTCAGGGCCTTGGCGGCCTCCTCCAGCAAACGCGCGCGCTTGGCGCCACGGGTCGAACGATCATCGGCTTGGGACAATTTCACTCCCCGGCTTCATCACGCGTCCAGCTTGACGTCAACCGCCCTGCGAACACTCAAACGTAAAATCAGTGCGACCTACCGCTAGCGTTCATCCCAAGGATAGAAGCTCGGCATCTTCGAGGCGCTGGCCGTGAACTCCGGCTCGCGCTTCTCCAGGAAGGCCGCCACCCCCTCCTTGCCGTCCTCGAGGCTGGTGTAGAACATCGCCAGGGAGTCCACCCGATGGGCTGCCAGCGGATGGGACTGTGCGCTGTTGCGCAGCAGCATCTGACGAGCCAGCGCGACCGCGACGGGCGAGCGGCCGGCGATGAACTTGCGCGCCAAGGCCTGGGCCGCGCCGAGCAGCTCCTCAGGCGCGTGGACCGAACGCAGCAGGCCGCCGCGCAGTCCCTCGGCCGCATCGAAAATCTCGGCCGACAGCACCCACTCCAGCGCCTGCTGCGGCCCGACCAGGCGGGGCAGGAACCAGCTTGAGCAGGCCTCCGGCACTATGCCAAGCTTGCCGAACACGAAGCCGATCCGCGCCTTCTCCGAGGCCATGCGGATGTCCATGGCGAGCATCATGGTCGCGCCGATGCCGACGGCCGCGCCGTTGATCGCCGCGATCACCGGCTTCTTGCAATTGTAGATCGCCAGCGTCACCCGCCCGCCGGTGTCGCGCACGCCGTCGCGGATCGCCGGGTCGTCCAGCCGCTCGCGCATGTCGGTCAGGGTCGGGCGGAGGCTCTCGTCCAGACCGAAGACGTTGCCGCTGGAGGACAGGTCCATGCCGGCGCAGAACGCCCGGCCCGCGCCGGTCACCACCACGGCGCCGACACCGTCGTCTTCGCTGGCGCGCTCGAACGCGGCGATCAGGTCGTGCGCCATCTCGACGGTGAAGGCGTTGAGCTGATCGGGCCGGTTCAGGGTCAGGGTGAGGACGCGGTCGGACACCTCCCAGGTCAGGGTCTTGTAGGTCATAGGTCCCCTTGGCAGGCTGTCTTAGGTCGCGGCGGCGAACTGAACATGGATGGCGGCCCTGCGTCTAGAACGCGTTCTGTCCGGTGATGGCGCGTCCGAGGATGAGGGCGTGGACGTCGTGGGCGCCTTCGTAGGTGTTGACGGTCTCCAGGTTCGCGGCGTGTCGC
>NZ_LMHT01000033.1:117515-117659 GCF_001429025.1 Phenylobacterium sp. Root700
CTGACGTCCGGCAACATCTGGTCGTCGGCGACGAACACGTCGTTCAGGGCGATCTCGCCGGTGACCGAGGCGCGCAGGGAAAGCTTGTTCAAGATCTTCGGCGTGGTGAGCCCTTCGGAGCCGCGATCGACCAGGAAGCCGCGG
>NZ_LMHT01000034.1:0-217 GCF_001429025.1 Phenylobacterium sp. Root700
GTAGCGCGCCTGGCTGGGCGGCAGCTTGGGATGGTGCTTGTTGGGCCGGCGGGCCAGCCGGGGCTTGATCCCCCGGGCCTTGAGCGCGGCTTGGCGGGCGTGGGTGTGGTAGGCGGCGTCGGCCCAGACCACCTGCTCGTCACCGAGGATCAGATCGTCGGCCGGGGTGGTGTCGTTGACGTTGGCCGGGGTGGTGATCACCGTGCGGATCAGGCCC
>NZ_LMHT01000034.1:401-33888 GCF_001429025.1 Phenylobacterium sp. Root700
TTCCGGCAACAGCGCATCCACAAAACTGAACTGGCCCGTACCCTTCACCGACATCGACCACTCCCTGGCTCAGCAACAGGGAATCACGATCAGCGAATTTCGCAATAGGCCCGCTGGGGGAGGTGGCGCGCGCAGCGCGACGGAGGGGTAGCGGCAGGAGTCGTAGTCCCTCTCAGTCAGCTGTCGCTGACAGCTCCCCCAGAGAGGGAGCATCTAAAAGCGGTAGATACCGAATTAGAAAAGCGGTATATGCCTGATTATGGCATCGCTGACGGAGATGGACGCCTTCTGCTTCGGCCATCGCAGCCGCAAGGCCGCGCGCGCCGTGACCCGCGCCTTCAATCTGCGCCTCCGCCCTCTGAACCTGAACATCGCGCAGTTCATCCTGCTGGGCGTCGTCGCCCGCGGCGAGGACCGTTCCGTGGCCGCCGTCGCCGACGAGGTCGACGTTGAGCCTTCCGCCCTGCTGCGAAACCTGAAATTGCTGGAAGAACGCGGCCTGATCGCCATCACCGGCGGCCGCGGCCGCCGGGGGCGACGCATCGCGATCACCCAGGCGGGGCTGAACCTGATAACATCGGGCGTCCCCATCTGGGTGAAGGCCCAATCTGATCTCGCCCGGGCGCTCGGCGGTTCCGCCGATACGACCCGAGCCGCCCTCGTCGACCTGGAACAGGCGGCGTTGGCCCTGGAAAATGCTGAAAGGTGACGTCTATGCGTAGGATCGTGGTGACCGGGTTGGGCGTGGTGTCGCCGCTCGGGACAGGAACAGAGGCCGCCTGGGCGCGACTGATCGCCGGCCAATCGGGTCTGCGGCGCCTGCCCGCCGATCTCGCCCCCGATGTTCCGGCCCAGGTGGCTGGCACGGTCCAGTCCAAGGCCGAGGACGCCGAGGCCGGCTTTGACCTCGACGCCGCGGTCCCGGGCAAGGACCAGAAGAAGATGGACCGCTTCATCCAGTTCGCGCTGGCCGCGGCGGACGAAGCCATCGCCCAGGCCAAGTGGGCGCCCGAGAGCGACGCCCAGAAGGATCGCACCGCGACCATCATCGCCACCGGCATCGGCGGCTTCCCGGCCATCGCCGAGGCGGTGCGGATCACCGACTCGCGCGGCGTGCGTCGCCTGTCGCCGTTCACCGTGCCCTCGTTCCTGGCCAACCTGGCGGCCGGCTGGGTCTCGATCCGCCACGGCTTCAAGGGTCCGCTCGGCGCGCCCGTCACCGCCTGCGCCGCCGGCGTCCAGGCCATCGGCGACGCCGCGCGGCTGATCCGTTCGGGCGAGGCCGACATCGCCATCTGCGGCGGGGCCGAATCCACCATCGACCGCGTCAGTCTCGGCTCCTTCGCCGCCGCCCGCGCCCTCGGCTCGGCCTTCAATGACGAACCCACCAAGGCCTCGCGTCCGTTCGACGCCGCCCGCGACGGCTTCGTCATGGGCGAGGGCGCCGGCATCATGGTGATCGAGGAGCTGGAGCACGCCCTGGCCCGCGGCGCCACGCCGATCGCCGAACTGGTCGGCTATGGCACCAGCGCCGACGCCTTCCACCTGACCGCCGGTCCCGAGGACGGCGAGGGCGCGGCCCGCGCCATGCGCATCGCGCTCGCCCAAGCCGCCGTCGAACCGGCCGCCATCGACCACCTGAACGCCCACGCCACCTCGACCCCGGTCGGCGACAAGGGCGAACTGGCGGCGATCAAGGCGGTGTTCGGCGGGGGCAAGGGTCCGGCGATCAGCTCGACCAAGTCCGCCACCGGCCACCTGCTCGGCGCGGCCGGCGGTCTGGAGGCGATCTTCACGGTGCTCGCCCTGCGCGACGGCGTGATCCCCCCGACCCTCAACCTTGAGAACCCCGACGAAGCCGCCGCCGGCCTCGACCTCGTGGCGCTCACCGCCCGCAAGGCCGACCTCGGCTACGCGCTCTCCAACGGCTTCGGCTTTGGCGGCGTCAACGCCTGCGTGCTGTTCAAGAAGTGGGCGGGATAAGGTCCTAAAGCTCGTCATCCTCCGGGCTCGCGAAGCGAGAACCGGGGGACCCAAGCTGAGTTGCCGAACTTGATAGGCCGCTTGGGTCCCCCGGATCGTCTTTCAGACGACTGGAGGATGACGACTATTTTGCGCGCTTCGCGGCGCTCGCATCACGCACAGGCCCAAACTCGGAGTCCGGCTTCCAGCTTGGCCAGACGCCCGGGTTCGCCAGCTCCTGGCCCATGTCGTAGAGCAGGGCCACGTCCTGGGCCGCGCCGCGCAGGTCCCAGTCGGCCGACCAGGCGTCGCAGGTCTGGTGGTAACACTTGGCGGTGTAGTCGCTGACCCACTTGTCGCCGGCCGCGCGGCCGCCCTCGATCAGGTCCGCCCCGCCGCCCAGCCCCATCATCAGCAGCACCGGCACGCCGCGCCGGGCCAGCGAGAAGTGGTCGGCGCGGTAGAACAGCGCCCGCTCGGGTCGCGCGTCGGGCGTCACCGTCCGGTCCTGGATCTTGGCGGCCTTGACCAGCATGTCCTCCAGACTGTTCTGGCCCGAGCCGATCAGCACCACGTCGCGCGCCGGCCCGTTGGGCTGCAGCACGTCCATGGTCAGGTTCGCCGCCATGGTCTCCAGCGGCACGGTCGGATGGACGCCGTAATATTCCGAACCCAGCAACCCGCGCTCCTCCGCCGTCCAGGCCGCGAACACCAGGGTCCGGGCCGGCCTTGGCCCCGCCCTGAAAGCCCGCGCGATCTCCATGGTCCCGGCCACGCCGATGGCGTCGTCCAGAGCGCCCGGCCGCACGGTGCGGCCTTCCGCGTCCGGCGCGCCGACGCCAAAGGCGTCCCAGTGGGCCGCGAACATCACGCTCTCATTGGGTCGCGAGGCGCCGGTGATCTTGCCCAGCACGTTGCGGCTGATCACCCGGCCGTGGCTCATGCCGTAGTCGGCGGAAAACGCCGCGCCGTTCAGCGCCACCGGCTTGAAATCCGCCCGCCGCGCCTGGGCTTTCAGGGTCGCGAAATCCAATCCCGCCGAGGCGAACAGCTCTTTGGAGACCTCGCCGCTCAGCCAGCCCTGCAGCAACACCTTCTCCTTGGCCGGATCGGCGCGGACGATGTCGAAGGCCTCGCCGTTCGAGGCGATCACCGTCGACCAGCCGTAGCCGGCGCCGGGCGTCTCGTGGACGATCAGCGCGCCCAGCGCGCCGCGCCGCGCGGCCTCCTCGTACTTGTAGGTCCAGCGCGCGTAATAGGTGGCGGCCAGACCGCCGAACTTGCCGGCCACGGCCTCGCCGGCCTGGGCCTCGAAGTCGGGATCGTTGATCAGAAAGACGGCGATCTTGCCCTTCAGGTCCACGCCCTTGAAATCGTCCCAGCCGCGCTCGGGGGCCGAGACGCCATAGCCCACGAACACCAGCGGGGCGTTGGCGATGCTCACCTGGTCAACCGGACGCAGGGTCGAGGCCGAGATGTCCTTATTGCGCTCCAGCGAACGGGCCTGGCCTTTCAGGGTCAGGCCGTAGACGCCGCCGTCCTTCACCTGGAACCGCGCCAGCGGCACGTCCTGCGTATAGCCGCCCTTGTCGCCGGCCGGCTCCAGGCCCAGCGCCTTGAACTGCGCCGTCAGATACTCGACCGTCTTGGCCTCGCCCGGCGATCCAGGCGAGCGGCCCTCGAACGCGTCCGAGGCCATGGTCTTGACGATGTCCGACAACCGCGCCGGATCGATCGGGCCCGAGCTTTGGGCCTGGGCCGTGGTGGCCAGCAGAGCCAGGGCGAGGGAGGTGGCGGTTGTGCGGAACATGGGATGACTTTCGGAAGCGGATAGCCTGGGCACCCTACAGGACGCGCTCACCTCCGGGGAACCGCGCCATACGCCCTCACCCACGTTCGTCATCCTCCGGGCGGCCGAAGGCTGATCCGGGGGACCCAAGCGGCCTATCAAGTTCTGCAACTCAGCTTGGGTCCCCCGATCTCGCTTCGCGAGCCCGGAGGATGACGAGTGGAGTGGGGCGGCCGCCGCCGCCCCTAAGTCCGCGTCGCGAACTCCGCGTCGCCGGTCGTCGCCACCACCTGGTCGTCGAACGAGGCGTGGGCCGAGGTGTAGAGGTGGGAGTATAGCCCGCCGGTCGCCATCAGCTCGTCGTGGTTCCCCTGCTCCAGGATGCGCCCCTGTTGCAGCACCACGATGCGGTCGGCGTCCCGGATGGTCGCCAGCCGGTGGGCGATGACGATGCAGGTGCGGCCCGAGAACAGCACCTTCAGCGCCTTCTGGATCGCCTGCTCGGTGAAGCTGTCGATATTGGCCGTCGCCTCGTCGAGGATCAGGATCTGGGGATCGGCCACCAGGGCCCTGGCGAACGAGATCAGCTGCCGTTGGCCCATCGAGATGTTGCGGCCGCGCTGCCCCAGCTTGGTCTGATAGCCGTCCGGCAGGCGCATGATGAACTCGTGCGCGCTCACCGCCTTGGCGGCGTCGACCACGTCGTCGAAGCTGGCGCCGGCGGTGTTGTAGCGGATGTTCTCCTCGATGGTGCCGGTGAACAGGAACGGCTCCTGCAACACCATGCCGATGGTCTTGCCCAGCGAGTCCAGGGTCACGTCGCGCACGTCGTGGCCGCCGACCAGGATCTGGCCCTGGTCGACCTCGTAGAACCGGTGGGTGAGCGCGATGATCGAGGTCTTGCCCGAGCCGGTCGGCCCGACCAGGGCCACCACCTCGCGCGGGTTCACCTTCAGGCTGATGTCGTGCAGCACCGGCCGCGCCGGATCGTAGCCGAAGGTGACGTTCTTGAACTCCACCGTCGCCGGAACGTCGGCCAGCGGCTGGGCGTCCGGCGCGTCGGTGATCGCCACCTTGACGTCCAGCACCTCGAAGATCCGGTGCCCGGCGGCCATGGCCCGCTGCATGATCGTGTACTGCATCGACAGCATCCGCACCGGATCGAAGAACCGCTGCACATAGAAGATGAAGGCGACCATCACCCCGACCTCCAGCCGCCCGCCCAGCACCGCATTGCCGCCGACCACGATGACGATGGCCATGGCGAAGCCGGTCAGGACGTCGACCGTCGGCACCATGATCTGGGTCATCCACGAGGCATGGGCCTGGGCGGCGAAATTCTCGTAGGTCTTCTCCTTGTAGAGCTCGAAGTTCACCGCCTCGCGGCGGCTCTCCTGCACGGTGCGCACGCCGTTGATGTTCTCGGCCAGGGCCGAGTTGGCGGTCGAGGAGGCGTCGCGCGCGTCTCGGAAGCTCTTCTTGGAGAACGGCAGCCAGATCGCCCGCACGATGATCAGCAGCGGCAGTACGGTCAGGGTCAGCAGCCCCAGCTTCCAGTCCATGCTGATCAGCACGCCGGTGATGCCGATCAGCATGGCGATGTCGCCGACCGCGCCGGTGGAGCTCTCCAGGAACTCCTGAAGCGCGTTCACGTCGCCCTGCAGGCGCGACATGATCCGCCCGACGTGGGTCTTGTCCATGAACGACAGCGACACGTCCTGGAAGTGATCAAACATCTTGCGGCGGACGTCGAAAATCACCCGCTGGGCCAGCCGCGCCGACAGCCATTGCTCGGTGAAGAAGGCGGTGGCGTAGACCACGATCAGCCCGGCGAAGGCGATCAGGGTCTGGTCCAGTAGATCGCCGTCGCGGGCCACGGCGGCGTTGACCGCCCGCCCGATCAGCGCCGGGATCGTCACCACCGAGGCGGCCGAGACCAGCACCGCGATCACCGCCAGGAAGAACGAGCGCTTATGCGGCTGCATGATCTCCAGGAACCGGGTCGCCACGCCCTTGTCGAAGGTTCCGAAGATGTCCTCGCCCTCGGACGATCCCAGGGACGCGCGCCGCTGGCGGGCGGGGGGAGCTTGCACGGTCTCGCTCACGCCGGGACCTCCTGAGGCTGGAGGATGGCGTCCTCGTCCAGGGTCGCCTCGGCGTCGGACCTGGTCTGCAATTCGTAGAGGTCGGCGTAGATCCCGCCCTGCGCGACCAGCTCGCCGTGGGTTCCGCGCTCGACCACCGCGCCCTCGTCCAGCACCACAATGTGGTCGGCGTGCATCAGTGACGACAGCCGGTGGGCGATGATGATCGTGGCCTTGGTCGCCGTGGCTTCCGCCAACGCGTCGCGCACCCGCCGCTCGGTCACCGCATCGATGGCGGCGGTGCTATCGTCGAAGATCATCACGCCAGGTCCCGGCACCACGCCGCGCGCGATGCTCATCCGCTGGCGCTGACCACCCGACAGCGCCACGCCGCGCTCGCCGACCCTCGTCTCATAGCCGCCCGGCAGGCCGGCGATGTGGTCGTGGATCTGCGCGGTCCGCGCCGCGCCGACGATGCGCTCTTCCTCCGCCCAGGGATCGGCATAGGCGACGTTGTGGCCGATGGAGCTATCGAACAGGAACGCCTCCTGCTGCACCAGCCCGACATATTCGCGCAAGGAGGCCAGGGTGACGTCGCGGATGTCCTGGCCGTCGAGGGTGATCGCCCCGCCGGTGACGTCGTAGAAGCGCGGGACTAGGTTGGCGATGGTCGACTTGCCGCTGCCGGGCGGACCGACAATCCCCAGCGTCTGACCGGCGCCGACCTCGAAACTGACCCCGTGCAGGATCTGCTTGCCCCCCTGGTCGTAGCTGAAGTCGACATTCTCGAAGCGCAGCGTGCCCTTGGTCGGGGCCAGGGGCTTGGCGCCCGGCGCATCGGCGATCTCCGGCTCCAGGTCCAGCACCTCGAATAGCCGCGCGCCCGAGGAGGTGGCCCGCGCCGCGGCGTTGAAGATCATCGCGATCTGCCGGATCGGGGTCTGAAGCAGGGTCATGTAGGTCAGGAACTCGGTGAGCTTGCCGACGCTCATGGTCCCGGCCGCCACCTTGTGCCCGCCGTACCAGAGCAGCACGCCCATCGAGCTGTAGAACGAGACGGTCATCACCGAGACCGCCCGGAACCGCAGGGTGATGCGCTTGTAGGAGAAGTTCAGCGCGTCGAGCGAGGCGGCGTCGAACTTGGCCATCTCGAAGCGCTTGCCGGCGAAGGCGCGGACCACGCGAATGCCCTGGAGGTTCTCCTCCATGGTCAGGGTCAGGATCGACATCAGTTCCTGCACCCGCAGCCAGGTGACCCGCAGCAGGAACCCCATCCGCGCCAGCGCCCAGCCGGCGATCGGCACGAAGGCCAAGCCGATCAGGCCCATGACCACGTCGTTCGACAGCATCATATAGGCGCCGAAGCCCAGCAGCAGGACCAGGCTGACCGCCTGCATCACCCCGCCCTGGATGAAGACCCGCGCGCCCTCCAGGTCGAGCATGCCGCGGGTGATCAGGTCGCCCGAATGGATGCGGTCATGAAAGCCGAAGGACAGCCGCTGGAGTTGCTGGAAGAACTGCAGCCGCAGATCGTAGCCGACCCGCTGGCTGACATATTCGCCCATATAGCCCGACATCATGGTCAGCACGCCGCGCACCACGGTTGCGGCGATGACCAGCAGGGCGGTCATCCACAACGCCGTCTGCGCCTCGCCGGCATGGGCCGCCCCGACCTTCAGCAGCACCTGGGCCTGGTCGACCGCCGAGCCGAACAGGCGCGGCAGGGTCAGGCTGGCGACCGCCGCGCCCAGCGAGCAGCCGATCGCGATCGCCATCCGCCCGGGATAACGCAGCGAGAGCGCGGTGATCCGCTGCAGCACACGCGGCATCTCGCTGACATCGACCTTGATCGAGGCGGAGTCAGAGGGTCGCGCACCCCGCGGTGAGGGGTGTGACTCACTCATCACAAATTCCATCTTCAAGTATGGAATCCATTCTGAGGCGCCGCCCGGACGCGCGCCAGACTTGTTTTGACGCGTGCGGAGAATATCGGCGAGTGACCGCCGGCGCTTTCTAGCCAAGGGTCGGCGGATGGCGGGCCTGCCCGCCCAACCGCGAGATCGCGTCCATATCCGGCCTGCGTTCGGATCGCGCGCGGCGTTGTCGGGCGCGCCGTCGCCTGTCATGGTGGGGTTCCGAAGCGGAAACGGTCACCCTCGCCGCGCATATTTCGCGCCGCGATCGCCGACGAAACGCCGTCTCGGACCATAGAAAAAAAGAGCCGCGTGTTCCGTTCCTCCGGTCACCGGCGACGGGAGGATTTGATGGAAGATTTGAAAGAGCGCGTAAGCCTGGACGAGGCCCTGGAAGCAGCGGCCGCCACCGGCATGACTACTGCGGTATGGGCCAAGGTCCACCCCGACAAGGCGGCGGTCGTCGACCCGGACGGCAAGATCACGACCTTCGCCCAGATCAACGCGACGGCGAACAAGCTCACCCGCCTCTTCCGTCAACACGGCCTGGTCGCCGGCGACAGCCTGGCCCTGGTCTGCTCCAACCGCGCCGAGTTCGTGGCCGTCCAGGCCGCCACCCTGCGCTCGGGCCTGCGGATCACCCCGGTGAACTGGCACCTGACCGCCGACGAAATCGCCTACATCATCAAGGATTGCGAGGCCAAGGTCCTGGTCGGCGAGGCCCGCGTGGCCACCCTGCCGGCCGCCGCCGCCGAATGCCCGGGCCTGGTGCTGAAGCTCGCCGTCGGCGGGCCCATCGCGGACTTCCAGGACTATGAGGCCGCCATCGCCCCGCTGGACGGCGCCGACATCACCGACCCGGTGCTCGGCAACCAGATGATGTACACCTCCGGCACCACCGGCCGGCCAAAGGGCGTCTTCCGCCCGGCCCCGGTGATCACCCCGCAGGCGATGTACGTCCTGCGCGGCTACGATCCGGAAACCTCCATCCAGCTCTGCGCCGGCCCAGCCTATCACGCCGCGCCGCTGGCCTTTGACATCCGCGCCGCCATGGGCGCGGGCGTGCCGCTGCACTTCATCGACAAGTGGGATTCCGAACTGGTCCTGCGCACCATCTCCGAACAGAAGGTCACGCACCTGCACATGGTGCCGATCATGTTCCAGCGTCTGCTGGCCCTGCCGCCCGAGGTGAAGGGCAAGTACCCGATCGACCACGTCAAATACATCGTCCACGGCGCGGCGCCCTGCCCGCCCGAGGTCAAGCAGGCGATGATCGAGTGGTTCGGCCCGATCCTGTCGGAATACTACGCCGGCTCCGAAGGCGGCGCGGGCTTCACCATCACCTCCGAGGAATGGCTGAAGAAGCCCGGCAGCGTCGGCAAGCGCCCGGCCCTGCTGCAGGTCCGCATCCTCGACGAGGCCGGCGCCGACCTGCCGGCGGGCACGCCCGGCGGCATCTATCATCAGCTCCCGCCCGGCGGCGGCTTCACCTATTTCAAGGACGAGGCCAAGACCGCCGCCAACCGCGTCGACGGCTTCTTCACCATGGGCGACGTCGGCTATTTCGATGAGGACGACTACCTGTTCCTCACCGGCCGCAACGCCGAGACGATCATTTCCGGCGGGGTGAACATCTACCCGCAGGAAGTCGACAACGAACTGATCAAGCACGAGGCCGTGGCCGATAGCTCGACCGTCGGCATCCCGCACGACGAGTGGGGCGAACAGGTCCGGGCGGTGATCCTGCTGAAGCCGGGCTACCAACCGTCCGACGACCTGGCCCAGGAGATCCTGGCCTTCGGACGTCAGACCCTGGCCGCCTACAAGGTCCCCCGCGGCCTCGACTTCGTGAGCGAACTGCCACGCTCGGAAGCCGGCAAGATCCAACGCAACAAGGTCCGCGCCCCCTATTGGGAAGGCCGCACCCGGCAGATCTAAGACCCGCGCCCGCTCCGTGTCCTCATCCCCGGGCGCTTGTCCCGGGGATCCATGGACGTCGGCCGCCAGGCAAAATCACCGAGCTCGGCGCGCACGGACGCCCCTCGGAATACTGCAACCACGGCGTCAAAATCCGCAAAAGATGGAAAGTGCGGATTTTACGGATGCACCGCCGCCAGAGCACGGCGCGCACTCGCTATTCTAGACTGTCGAATGCTTCGCGTTATCGAGTTTTTAACCAGAATCCACGCGCCATTCCCGCATAACGGGAACAACTACGCCTGGGTGAATACATATGACGTCTTCCAACGCCCTGAACGAGCGCCTGGACTTCATCAAACTCAGCCCGTCCGCGCTGCAGGACATCAGGGGCGTCAAGACCATCATCATGCAGGAGCTGCCCGCCGCGCTGGACGGCTTCTACGAGCAGGTCCGGGCGACCCCGCAGACCAAGAAGTTCTTCGCCAGCGAGAGCAGCATCACCGGTGCGAAGAACAAGCAGGTCGACCACTGGGACGTCATCTCCAGCGGCAAGCTGGATGAACGCTACGTCCAGGCTGTCACGACGGTCGGCGAGGTTCACGCCAGGATCGGGCTGGAGCCGCGCTGGTACATCGGCGGCTACGCCCTGGTGCTCGAGACCCTGATCGAAAAGGTGCTGGAGGCGCGCTGGCCCAAGGGCGGCTTCGCCTCGCGCAAGACCTCGTCAAAGCAGACCGCTCGCGAGCTCGGCGCGCTGACCAAGGCCACCCTGCTCGACATGGACTTCGCGATCTCGGTCTATCTGGACTCGCTTGAGAGCGCCCGTCTCGAGGCCGACGCCCAGCGCCGCAAGGTCGAGGACGAGCAGAACAAGGTCGTCGAGATCCTCGCCGACAGCCTGCGCCGGCTGGCCGACGGCGACCTGACCACCCACATCGACGCGTCCTTCACCGGGGCGCACGAGCAGATCAAGAACGACTTCAACGCCGCGCTCGACAGCCTGCGCACGGCGATCGGCGCGATCACCGACGCCACCGGCGCGGTCCGCAACGGGTCCGACGAAATCGCCTCGGCCTCCAACGACCTGTCGCACCGCACCGAGCAACAGGCCGCCAGTCTGGAGCAGACCGCCGCCGCCCTCGACGAGATCACCGCGGCGGTGAAGCGCAGCGCCGAGGGCGCCCGCCAGGCCTCCGCCGCCGCCTCGGCCGCCAAGTCCGACGCCGCCCAGTCCGGCGACGTGGTGCGCGACGCTGTCTCGGCGATGGGCGAGATCGAACAGAGCTCGGGCCAGATCACCCAGATCATCGGAGTGATCGACGAGATCGCCTTCCAGACCAACCTGCTGGCGCTGAACGCCGGGGTCGAGGCCGCCCGGGCCGGCGACGCCGGAAAGGGCTTTGCGGTCGTGGCCCAGGAGGTCCGGGCCCTGGCCCAGCGCTCGGCCGAGGCCGCCAAGGAGATCAAGACCCTGATCTCCAACTCCAGCGCCCAGGTGGCGCGCGGGGTGAAGCTGGTCGGCGACACCGGCGAGGCCCTGAGCGGCATCGTCTCCAAGGTCACCGAGATCGACGGCCTGATCTCCGATATCGCCAACTCGGCGAACGAGCAGGCGACCGGGCTCAACGAGGTCAACAGCGCCGTCAACCAGATGGATCAGGTGACCCAGCAGAACGCCGCCATGGTGGAGGAGGTCACCGCCGCGGCCAGCAGCCTGAAGAACGAGGGCGGAGAGCTGGCGCGGATGGTCACCCGGTTCAAGACCGGCGCGGCAGGCCAGGCGGCCGCTCGACGGCCGGAGCCCGCCCAGTCGGGACGCCACCTGCCGGCCCGCAACCCGGTGCGCCAGGCGCAGGCCCAGCTGTCCGCGGCCGCCGAGAAGTGGGAAGATCTCTGACCATGGAGGAGCGCACCGACGGCAAGCTCGAACTCATCTCGTTCGAGATCGCCGGCCAGGAGTTCTGCATCGACATCCGGGCGGTCCGCGAAATCCGCGGCTGGACCGCCGCCACGCCGATACCGCACACCCCGCCCTACATGCTGGGCGTGATCAACCTGCGCGGCACGATCATGCCGGTGATCGACCTGCGCAACCGCCTGGATCTTGGCCAGACGCAGGCCTCAACCCGCCACGTGATCGTGGTGGTCCAGCATGGCGAGCGGTTGGCGGGCCTGCTGGTCGACGCCGTGCAGGAGACCTTCGTGATCGACGAGGCGCTGCTGCAAGACCCGCCGGCCATGGACGCCACCAACGACGCCCGCTTCATCGACGCCATCATTCCCCTGGAAGGCCGGATGCTCAGCCGCCTGGTGGTCGCCGCCCTGCTGCCGCTGGTCGCACCGCTGGCGGCCTGATTTCCCGGCGCGGTTCGAAATTTTCCGAAAACAAGCGTGTGTGGCTTCGCTAGACTCCGCATGTCATGAAGCGCGCCGCTTCACTTCGCGGAAATTCCCATGCCGATCCCGTTCATCGACCTGCAAACCCAACGCGCCCGCCTCGGCCAGCCGTTGGAAGATGCGATCCTCAAGGTGGTGCGCTCGGGCGCCTACATCATGGGTCCGGAGATCGGCCAGTTCGAACAGGCGCTCGGTGAATTCGGCCAGGCGCCGTTCGTGCTGTCCTGCGGGTCGGGGACCGAGGCGTTGCAACTGCCGCTGATGGCCTGGGGCGTCGGCCCGGGCGATGCGGTGTTCTGCCCCTCCTTCACCTTCGCCGCGACCGCCGAGGTCATGCCGCTGGTGGGCGCGAGCCCAGTGTTCGTCGACGTTCTGCCTGACACCTACAACCTCGACCCGGCCAAGCTCGACGCCGCTATCGAAGCGGTGACGGCCGACGGCAAGCTGACGCCCAAGGCGATCATCGCCGTCGACCTGTTCGGCCAACCCGCCGACTATCCGGCGATCTCGGCGGTGGCCAGGAAGCACGGCCTGAAGCTGATCGCCGACAGCGCCCAGGGCTTTGGCTGCACCTTGAACGGCCAACACCCGATCCATTGGGCCGACGTCACCACCACCAGCTTCTTCCCGGCCAAGCCGCTCGGCTGCTACGGCGACGGCGGCGCGGTGCTGTGCAAGGACGAGCGGCTCCACGACATCCTGGTCAGCTTGCGCGTCCACGGCCAGGCGGTGAAGTCGGACCTGGTCGGCAAGACCTTCGACCACGACCCCAAGTACCTGAACCTGCGCATCGGCATGAACAGCCGGATGGACACCATCCAGGCCGCCGTCCTGCTGCAAAAGCTGAGCATCTTCGCCGACGAGATCGCCGCCCGGAACAAGGTCGCCGACCGCTACGCCCAGGGGCTCGGCGACGTCGTCACCGTGCCGAAGGTGATCGAGGGCGGGGTGTCGGTCTGGGCGCAATACACCATCGAGACCCCCGACCGCGACGGCCTGGTCGCCCACCTGAAAAGCCAGGACGTGCCGAGCGCGGTCTACTACCCGATCCCGATCCACAAGCAGGACGTCTATTCGGTCTATCCGACCCCAGGCGGCCTGCCGGTCACCGAGGCCAAGGCCAATGTGGTCATGAGCCTGCCCATGCACCCCTACCTGACCCCCGACCACCAAGACCAGGTCATCGCCGCCATCCGCGCCTACGTGAAGCGCAACGGCTAAATCCCTCTCCCTCGGGAGAGGTTAGGTGAGGGGGCGGCGCGCAGCGGCGCTCTACTGACGATCGATCAGCGTGTCGGTGAAGGCCCACCCTTAGGACGAGTGGTCCGACACGATGCGCCAGCCTTGCGCGGTCTTGTGGAACACCAGGCTGAACAGCCCGGTGGCGTCCTTGCCGTCCGGCAGCGTCAGGTGGAAACGCCCGACCACGGCGGCGTAGTCGGCGCCCAGCGGATCGAAGTCGACGATCTCGGTGGTCAGCTTCGGCATCTTCGTCGGCTCGGTGAAGCGCGGCGCATAGATCTCGCGGATCGCGTCATAGCCCTGGGTGACCTTGCCGCCGCTGACATAGTTGATCTGCGGGGCCTTCTCGTAGCTGGCCATGAAGGCGTCGAGGTCGCCGCGCGACCAGCCGGCGCTGGCCTCGCCCAGCACCTTGGCGACAGCGGCCTGGTCTTCGGCGGGGCCTGCGAAGGCGGCCGTGGCCATCAGGCTGAACGCCGCGCCGACGGCGAAGGAACGAAGGGTCATGTCGAGGCTCACTTGCGCTTCACGGAAAGGATCGCCACCGGCTTTTCCAGGATCTGGCCGCGCACGATGGGTTCGGGGGTCGGGGCGTTCGACGGAGAGGCCTGGATAGCCCGCACCACGTCCATGCCCTTGGTCACGCGGCCGAAGGCGGCGTAGCCCGCGCCATCGGGATTGCGCTTGCCGCCGGCGTCCAGGCTGGCGTTGTCGCCGAGCGTGATGAAGAATTCCGAGGTCGCGGTGCCCGGGCCGTCGCGGGCCATCGAGATCACCCCGTCGGTGTGGCTGATCCCGGTCATGGCCGTGGTCTCGTGGGCGATGGGCGCCAGCATCTGGCCGCGATGGGCGTCGCTGTCGATGCCGCCCTGGATCACCTGGATCGGCGCGTTAGGGTTGGGGTCGGTCCCGGCCCGCACCACGCGATAGAACTGCGCGCCGGCATAGCGGCCTTCGTCGACATACCGCAGGAAGTTGGCCGCCGTGATCGGCGCCTTGTCCGGATAGAGCTCCAGCTCCACCACGCCGGCGTCGGTGGTCATCACCACCGCGACGGGGGCGGGAGCCGCCGCCCAGGCCGCGCCCGGTATCATCAGACCAAGAACCGCGGCGAGCGCGGTGCGGCGAACCAGCTTCATCGGCTTTGGTCTTTCTAAAATCTCAGGATCGAGGCGGGGGCGGCCAGCGCCCCCGCCTCGCTTAGTCCTAGAAGTTCATACGCACATTGGCGCCGATCGTCCGCGGCGTCGTGCGGATGCGCGCCTCGGGGTCGAACGGGGTTTCGGCCAGGGCGCGGATCACGCCACGGTCGTCGAGCAGGTTGTTGGCGTAGAGCGAGAACTCGATGTTGTCGAAGGTCACGCCAGTGCGCACGTTCACCACGCCATAGGCCGCCATCCGGCGATAGTTCGCCTGCTTGGGGCTGAACTGGGTGAAGCGCTCGCCGATGTACTGATAGCCGCCATAGACGAAGCCTTCGGCCTCGCTGCCCAGCGGGAAGCGATAGTCGGCCGAGGTGTTGAAGCTCAGCTCCGGCACGAACGGGGCCTTGTCGCCCTTCTTCGCCTTCAGGTTCGCCACGTCGTTCGACAGACGCGAGTTGATGTAGGCGCCGCCGGCCGTCAGGGTCAGGCCCTCGATCGGATTGGCGGTCAGTTCCAGCTCGACGCCGTCGCTGACGGCCCCGCCGACGTTTTCACGGAAGCCGAAGCCGCAGTTCAGCGCGCGCTGGGTCTGCATGTCGTCCCACACCAGGTGGAAGTAAGCGCCCGACACCATCACCCGGCCGCCGGCGAACGTGCCCTTGCCGCCGATTTCGTAGTTCCAGAGCTTGTCGGCCTCGAACACGTTCGGGTCTTCGCCGTTGCGTTGGAAGTCGGCCAGTTCAGCGGCGCAGACGTCCTTCGGCACCGGGGTGTTGGTGCCGCCGTAGCGGAAGCCGCGCGCGGCTTGGGCGTAGACCAGCACGTCGTCGGTCACGTCATAGGAGACGTTGAGCTTCGGGTTGAAGCCGTCTTCCTTCGTCGTGCGGCGCGGCGGATCGCTGGGCGTCGCGCCGTTCAGGAAGCCCGAGGCGTAGAGCTTGTAGTCCTGATCCCAGTTGAAGTAGCGCAGGCCGCCGGTGACGCTGATCTTGTTCCACTCATAGGTCAGCTCGCCGAAGAAGGCGTAGGTCTTCACCGTCAGATCGTCGAAGCCCCAATACGGGTTGTCCTTCGGCGCGCCGAAGTTGTTCGAGTTGATACCCATGGCCGCGTCGAAGCCCGGCACCGGGATGGTGTTCAGGTAGTAGATTTCCTTCTTGTCGGCATAGGCGCCGACCACCCAGCTGAACGGTCCGTCGCCCTGCGAGGCGAGGCGGATTTCCTGGGCGAAGAAGGTCGAGTCGGTGGTGTCGACCAGCGGGCTCGGCTTGACCGGGAACAGGGCCAGCAGGCCGTCCAGCGAGCGCATGTTGACGACGGTGCGGTCGAAGTACGAGGTCGAGGAGACCAGGTTCGCAAAGCCCAGGTCGTAGTTGAGGGTCAGGTTGTAGACGCTCAGGTCGTCCTTGTAGCCGTCCGGCGAGGGGTAGTCGCGGCCCAGGCCCGGCACGCGGACCAGATCCTCAGGACGTCCGCCGTCCTGGTAGTTGTGCTTGAAGAACGAGAGGTCGGCGGTGAAGTCGTCGGTGACCTTGAAGCGAGCCTCGACGCGGCCGCCGCGGGCCAGGCCGTCATTCACGTCCTTCTCGCCGGTCTTCACGTTGTCGATGTAGCCCGGGGTCTGGGTGTAGTAGGCCGAGGCGCGGATCGCGATGCGATCGGTGATGATCGGAACGTTCACCAGGCCCTTCATCGAGTAGCCCACGTCGCCGTGGCTGACGCTCGACAGGCCGACATCGACCTTGCCTCCGAACTCGGTCAGGTCCGGGCGGTGGGTGATCATCCGCACCGTACCGGTCATCGAACCGGCGCCGTACAGCGTGCCTTGCGGGCCGCGCAGGACTTCGACGCGTTCCAGGTCGAACAGCGCCAGCTCCGGGTTCAGCGCGCCCATCGAGATCGGGATTTCGTCGATATAGATGCCGACGGTTTCCTGGTTCTGGGTGTCGTTGTCGTTGCCGCCGCCGTTGTTGATCCCGCGGATCGACAGGCGCGTACGGCCTGGGCCGTTCTGATAGGCGGTCAGGCTGGGGACCGAGCCCAGCAGGGCGGTGTAGTTCTCGGCGCCCATCTTCTGCATGGTCTGCTCGCCGACCACGTTGATGCTCATCGGCACGTCCAGCACCGACTCGGTGCGCTTGCGCGCGGTGACGACCAGCTCGTCGACGATCGCCGACTGGGCGAAGGCCGGAGCCGCCGACAGCGCCGCCGCCGACACCAGGATCGATGCGGTCAGCAACCGCGTCTTTTTGCTCATGATCATGTGGGAATCCCCTCCCGGAACGAAGCGCCCCGCTACGCGCGCCCGAACGGCGTGCGCGAAGGAATCGCGTAAATTCGAGGCGGGACCATAGGCGGGTCGCGCGCGATGAAATGATCCGCCCAGCAGCATTTTCGATGCGAGATGCAATGAATGCGGCGATTACCGCGCGCAAAGACGCCCACTACCCGCGTCGGTAGTCCTTGGGCAGCGAATTGAACCGCCGCCGGAACGCCGCCGTGAAGTTCGTGGCGTGCTCGTAGCCCACTGTCTCGGCGATCTCCGAAATGGTCAAGCCGCCGCCGGCCAACAGCTCGCGCGCCAGGTCCATGCGCCGCGCCAGGCAGAAGTCGAAGATTGTGGTGCCGAACACTTCCTTGAAGCCCCGCTGCAGCTTGGTGCGGTTCAGCCCCACCCGCCGCGCCAGGGTGTCGATGGTCGGCGGCTCGGCGAACTCGGCGATCAGGATGTCCCGGGCCTCATAGAGGCTGTCGCGCTCGCTGCGGCGCAGGGCCGGCGCCAGCCGCTCGCCCTGCTCGCTGGTCTCCACCGAATCCACCAGCAGGCAGAGCATCTCCATGACCTTAGCCTCCAGGTACCGCTGGCGCAGGCTGCCCTGGAACGAGGCGTTGACGATGTCGCGCACCGCCGCCTGCATGCCGTGGGTCAGCCGCATGCCCAGGTGATGGAACCCTTGGCCGGGCCGGTCGATATCGCGCAGCGCGCGGGGCAGCTCGTCGGGCTCCATGCCCATCACCCGGGCCAGGTGGCCGGCGTGCAGGTGCAGGGTCAGCGAGGCCAGCCGCTCGCGGCCGTGGATATGGAGGTCGTAGTCGCCGCCGGCCGGCAGGGTCAGCACCGAGGCGTAGCCCTTTTCGACCCGCACCGCGTTGGGCCCCGCGTCATGCAGGCCGATGCCCCCGGCCGCCACGAACCGCAGCGAGACCAAGTCTTCCGGGGAACGGATCGGCAGGGTGTAGTGGTCGTTGTAGCTGCTGTCGGCCACGCAAACGAGCAGGTAGTCGTAGAGACGCATGACGTCCCAGTATCCCGCGCCGTCCTGCACCGGCAGGCGCGCGGAGGCCGCCGGCCCCGGACGCAACGCGCGCGGCCCGTCGTCGGCTTCGCCGGCGAACCCGCTGTAGATGTCCCGGACATCCGCGCGCGACGTCAGAAGATCGCCCATTCACACCCCAAGCCGAACCGCTGTCGGTTCGCGGCGGACGGTGTCGTACTGCAATCAAATTGTCACGAACCCGGCGCGCGCCAGCTTCGGATTTCGCCGCACCTGTCACCTGTAGGGCGCCCTCGCCACAATCGATGACCGCGCCATGCGCCGTCATCGACGCGCCAGAGCTCTTTTCGAGACGGCGCGCGGCAAGCCGTCACCCTCCCGGGTGCAGCCCCGGCGCTTCCTGACCCGTGCGGGCGACATATTCCGCATAACCGCCGCCGTACTGGTGGACTCCCTCCGGCGTCAGTTCGAGCACGCGGTTCGACAGAGCCCCCAGGAAGTGGCGGTCGTGCGAGACGAAGAGCATGGTGCCCTCAAAGTCCGCCAGGGCCGCGACCAGCATCTCCTTGGTCGCCATGTCGAGGTGGTTGGTCGGCTCGTCGAGCACCAGAAGGTTCGGCGGATCGAACAACATCTTGGCCATGACCAGGCGCGCTTTCTCGCCGCCGGACAGTACACGGCAGGGCTTTTCGACATCATCGCCGGAGAAGCCGAAGCACCCCGCCAGGGTGCGCAGCGCGCCCTGGCCCGCCTGCGGGAACGAGCCGTCCAGAGACTCGAAGATCGTCTCTTCGCCGTCCAACAGGTCCATGGAATGCTGCGCGAAATAGCCCATCCTGACGCTGGCGCCGATGTTGACCGTGCCCTGGTCTGGCGCGGTGGCGCCGGCCACCAGTTTCAACAGCGTCGATTTGCCGGCCCCGTTGGCGCCAAGGACGCACCAGCGTTCCTTGCGGCGCACCAGCAGATCGAGATCTGCATAGATCGGCTGGTCGCCGTAGCCCTTATGAACGTTGCGCAGGCTAATCACGTCGTCACCCGACCGCGGCGGGTTCCTGAACTCGAATTGGACCGTCTGGCGACGGCGCGGCGCCTCGACACGTTCGATCTTATCGAGCTTCTTCACCCGGCTCTGGACCTGCGCGGCGTGCGAGGCGCGCGCCTTGAACTTCTCGATGAACTTGATTTCCTTGGCCAGCATGGCCTGCTGGCGCTCGTATTGCGCCTGGCGTTGCTGCTCGCCGAGCGCGCGCTGCTGGTCGTAGAAGTCGAGATCGCCCGAATAGGTGACGAGGTCGCCGCCGTCGATCTCCACCACCTTGCCGATGATGCGGTTCATGAAGGCGCGGTCGTGCGAGGTCATCAACAGGGCGCCGCTGTAGGTCTTGAGGAAGGCCTCAAGCCAGATCAGGCTTTCCAGGTCGAGGTGGTTGCTGGGTTCGTCCAGCAGCATGCCGTCGGGGCGCATCAGCAGGATACGGGCCAGCGCCACGCGCATCTTCCAGCCGCCGGACAGCAGGCCGACATCGCCATCCATGCGTTCCTGGCTGAAGCTCAGGCCGGCCAGCACCTCGCGCGCGCGGGCTTCCAGCGCATAGCCGTCCAATTCCTGAAAGCGCTCCAGCACCTCGCCATAGCGCTCCATGACGGCGTCCAGTGCGTCGGCCTGGTCGGGATCGACCATCGCCGCCTCGAGCTTGGCCATTTCGGCGGCCAGCGCGCTGACGGGGCCAACGCCGTCCATCACCGCGGCGACAGCACTCTGGCCCGACATCTCGCCGACATCCTGGCTGAAATAGCCGATCGTCATGCCGGGATCGATCGCGACCAGCCCGTCGTCGGGCTGCTCTTGACCGGTGACCATGCGGAACAGCGTCGTCTTGCCGGCGCCGTTCGGGCCGACAAGCCCGACCTTTTCACCCTTCTGGATGCCCATCGAGGCTTCGATGAACAGGATCTGGTGGCCGTTCTGCTTGGAGATATTGTCGAGGCGGATCATGGGGCGGTCTGCTAGCTCGGGCAGACCGGGAACGCCAGCCTTAGAGCCATACCAATCCCGAGCGCGACGATTGGGCCCGGCGTGAGCGTCCGCCCCCCTTGGCCAACTCCCCCAGGACAACCAGGTCTGCTGCGCGGCAGAAGCTGACATTCGCTCTTGGCGGTTTGCATCTCGCGAAAAGTCACGGACGCGGTCCATCTAGGGCCGCGTCCGTCTCCTAGAAGTGGGCCTAAACTCCCCCGAGATCGACCCTGCGAGGCGGCCGAGCACCGCCCTGCCTCCTAGCAGCCCGGTGTCCCGCGCGGGGAAAGGCCATGCCGCAGGCCATAGCCTCCAGTAGGGGACGGACCCGCCACCCGTCGGGGTGGAGACGATGTGCGGCGGCGGGTCCTGGATCTCGCCGGCCAGGACGAAGCCGCCCTGATGGTCGCGATCGTTGCTCCAATGCAGTCGACATCGGCGAGCCCAGCCGAGGCTCGGTCCGTGGAAAGGGCCATGCGCATTGGGGTGACAGCCTCGCCGACGCCGCAGTTTCTACCGCCAGTGGAGCACGTCATGTGGCGCCGCCGCATGACGCAAATGCACTATGGCGATTACGCCGCGGCTTCTTTCAGGATGTCGTCCCAGTGCTTCAGCGCCAGGAAATGGCCGATGGCGGGCACCACGTGCACCGCCTGGGCCTTGTCGCCGAGGAAGGCCAGCAGGTGCGGCAGCGGCGCCAGCCGGTCCTGTTCCCCGTGCCAGACGGTCAGCGGCGTCCGCAGGTCGGCCAGGGCCATGTTGCGGCCGCGTCGAAAGGCGCGCACCTCGTCGGCCGGGCCGCGGCTGGAGCGCGCCAGCGCCTCGCCGATATAGGCGGCGATGAACGACACCGTCTCCGGGTGGCTCTCCAGATAGGCCATGTCGGCGGGGGAATGGGTGCTCGACCGACGCAGGATGCGCTCCACCATCACCGGCGAGAGCCGCAGGCGCAGGATGGCGAAGAAGGTCTCCAGGACCCAGGGATTGTCCTCCAACCGCCGACGGAACTGGGTCAGGACGTTGCGGCCCGTCTCCTCCAACGCCCGCGGCGGACGGCCGGAATAGATGTGGACATGCACCGCGCGCGAACCCAGCCGGATCGCGGTCTGGATCGCAGAGGGCGCGCCCGACAGCAGCGCCCCGATCCGCACCTGATCAAAGCCCAGCTGGTCGCATAGCTCGACCATGTCGCCCGCGACGCCGTCGAAACTGTAGTCCGGATGCGGGTCCGATTGCCCAAAGCCCGGCCGCTCGGCGCAGACGATGCGCAGGCCCAGCTTCCACGCCGTGCGCTCGGTGCCCGGCGGCAGCAGGCTGGACCCCAGCCCCTCGTGGAACGACAGCACCGCCCGCCCCTTGGGATCGCCATATTCGCGATAGGCCAGCCGGCGCCCGTCGCTGAGCACCACCTGACGGATCTTCGGCGCGTCGAGGATCCGCTGCGCCGGCTCGAAGACCGGATCGTGGCTGCTGATCAGGTTCGACAGCGACGACAGTTCGGTCAGCGCCCGCACCAGGTCGCTCTGCCGCTTCAGCCCCATCTTGTCGAACACCGCGCGCAGTTGATTGCGCACCGTATTGATGCTGACCGACAGGTCGTCGGCCGCCTCCTGCAGGGACCGTCCGTCCCGCAGCTTCTTGGCCAGCCGTACCTCGGCCGGGGTCAGGCCGAAGCTCTCGGTGACCGAGGTCCACAGCCTCCCGGTCTCCGCCACGGCGGGAAACACCAGGGCGTAGCCCTCGTCGCCGCCGGCCAGCTCGATCAAAGCGACGTCGGCGACGCCCGGCAGGGCCCGCGATGGGATCAGATAGGCGAACCTTGGCCCCTCCTCCCCGTCGCGTTCCAGCTTGAGAATGACCTGGCCGAACGGCTGGCCGCAGATCTGATGCAGCGCCCGGTTCAGGGCGTCGGTGTTGTCGGGATCGAGGAACAAAGGCGTGCGGCCGATCTCCAGCCGCCCAAGCCCCTCGCCCATCACGGCGTGAGCGGCGGCGTTGGCGGCGGTGATCTTGCCCCGCTCTGACAGCAGCACCCAGCCGATATGGCTCCGCGCCCGCCGCAGGGAGCCGGCCCCCTCGTCGTCGGAACGGCCGACCAGGCGGGCGATGTCCTCGCTGCGCGCCAGGTCGCGGATGATCTCCGGGGTCGGCTCCTCGAACGGGCCGCCTTCCTCCAGAACGTCGATCAGTTGCTCCCACGCCTCCGGGTCGGCGGCGACCTGGTACATGGTCTCAATGACCAGACTGGCGTCCTGGGGAGCAGGCATTGGCGGCGAGAGGTCCTGACGAATTAGGATTAACGACAGCGGCCGTGAGCGGAACTTCCCGTTCTGGGACACTGAGCTCTTACGAACCGGCGCGGTGCAAGGATGCGGCCCGCCTCGGTGTTTCCGATGAAAGCCGCCTGTGCAGGAAGCGGCCGACGCGCCTGGACTCAGGCCGCCAACCAGATGATCGGATGGGCGTCCACGCCGCGCAATGCGCTTTCCCTTGCCTCGCCCCCCAGGTCTTGGATAGCGTGGATCAAACAATTGTTTAATTCATTAGGAGCGAGCACATGAAGGCGGCGGTCTATTACGAGAACGGCGGCCCGGAAGTCCTGAAATACGAGGAAATCCCGGACCCGCAATGCCACCCCAAGGGCGTGATCATCAAGGTCGAGGCCATCGCCATCGAAGGCGGCGACACCTTGAACCGTTGGCGCGGCCCGCTGATGACCAACCCGCACGTGGTCGGCTACCAGGCCTCGGGCGAGATCATCGAGATCGGGTCGGAAGTCACCCATCTGAAGGTCGGCCAGAAGGTCGCCACCCTGAACAGCTGGGGCAGCCACGCCGCCCTGCGCGCCGTTCCCGCCCGCAACTGCTGGATCGTGCCGGACGGCTACGACATGAAGAAGGCCGCCGCCATTCCGGTGACCTTCGGCACCGCCCATGACTGCCTGTTCGAGTTCGGCCGCATGAAGGCCGGCGAGACCGTCCTGATCCAGGCCGGCGCGTCGGGCGTCGGCGTCGCCGCCATCCAGCTCGCCAAGCGCGCGGGCGCGGGCCTGATCCTGGCCACCGCCTCGTCCGACGAACGGCTGGAGCGCCTGAAGCCGCTGGGTCTCGACCACGGCATCAACTACAGCCGCGACGACGTGGTGACCGAAGCCAAGCGCCTGACCGACAACAAGGGCGTGGACGTGATCGTCGACTCCGTCGGCGGTCCGACCCTGCAGGGCTCGATCAACGCCCTGGCCTATCGCGGCCGTGTCTCGATGGTCGGCGCCGCCGGCCGTGAGCCGATGGTCGTGGATGTCGGCTCGATGATGGGCGGCAACCGCAGCCTGTCGGGCGTGTTCCTCGGCGCCGAGATCGGCACCGATCGGGTCCACAACAACATCCAGCAACTGATCGAAGACGCCGCCAAGGGCGAGCTGGAAGTGCTGGTCGACAAGGTCTTCTCCCTGTCCGACGCCGCCGCCGCCCACGCCTATATCGAAAGCCGCGCCGCCGTCGGCCGCGTGGTCCTGGTTCCGTAAGGACCAGCCGCCGACAAGATGCTCCCCCTCTGGGGGAGCTGTCACCAAAGGTGACTGAGGGGGACTTAAACTCCAAGGCCGCGGNACCTCCCCCCGCGGGGGGAGGATCTGAAGAGGACCGCCATGCCCAAAGCCCCGTCCGCAAACGCGCAGATCGAGTACGAAACCTTCGGCGCGCAGACCGCTCCGGCGGTGCTGCTGATCAGCGGCCTCGGCTCGCAGATGACCCGCTGGCCGCCCGCCTTTTGCGACCAGCTGGCCGCCCACGGCTTCCGCGTCATCCGCTTCGACAATCGCGACACCGGCCTCTCGACCTGGTTCAACGAGGGCGACAGCTACAGCCTCTCAGACATGGCCGCCGACGGCGTGGCGGTGCTGGACGCCGCCGGCGCGGCCAAGGCCCACGTGGCCGGCGTCTCCATGGGCGGGATGATCAGCCAGGCCATCGCCATCGAGCACCCTGATCGCGTGCTGTCGCTGACCTCGATCATGTCGGCCAGCGGCGCGCCCGGCACCATGAACCCGACCCCGGAGGCCGGCCTCGTCCTCTCCATCGCCCCGCCGGACCCGAAAGCCGACTACGAGGCCTTCCTCGCCCACGGCGTGAACAACTCGCTGACCATCGGCAGCCCAAGCTATCCCTGGCCGGAGGGCGCCCTACGCGAACGCGCCATCGCCGAACACGCCCGGGGCTTCAACCCCACCGGCTCGGCCCGCCAGATGGGCGCGATCCGCGTCGACGGCGACCGCACCGAGCGGCTCTCCAAGCTCAACGTCCCAACCGTCGTGCTGCACGGGGCCGACGACCCGCTGATCAAGCCGCTGGGCGGCGAGGCCACCGCCAAGGCCATTCCAGGCGCCGAGCTGCGCGTGATCCCCGGCATGGGTCACGATCTGCCGCCGGCCCTCTACGACATCGTCATCGACGCCATCCTGGCCGCCGCCGCGCGCGCCTGAAGCTTTAAAGAAGAGGAATTCCCATGGGACGTCTTTCCGGCAAGACCGCCGTCATCACCGGCGCCGGCTCGGGCATCGGCCGCGCCAGCTCGCTGCTGTTCGCCGCCGAGGGCGCGAGCCTCGTCATCGCCGACAAGATGGACACCGTGAACGAGACCGCCAAGCTGGTGGCGCAGGCCGGCGGCAAGGCCGTGGCCCTGACCGGCGACGCCGGCGAGGAAGCCTTTGTCGAGAGCCTGATCGGCCGCGCGGTCTCCGAATATGGCGGCCTCGACGTGGTCTGGGCCAACGCCGGCATCTCCGGCGGCTGGACCGCCTTCGATGAACAGGACGCCGCCTTCTGGGCCGAGATCCTGCGCGTCAATCTGATCGGCGCCTTCCTGGCTGTGAAGCACGCCTCGCGGATCATGATCCCCAAGGGCAAGGGCTCGATCATCTGCACCGCCTCGGTCGCCGGCATCCGCTCGGGCGCGGGCGGCTCGCCCTATTCGGCCTCCAAGGCCGGGGTCATCAACCTGGCCCAGACCTCGGCCAACGAGTTCTACGGCACCGGCGTGCGCGTCAACGCCATCTGCCCCGGCCTGATCGAAACCGGCATGACCCAGCCGATCTTCGACGGCGCTCGCGCCCGCGGCAACGAGGACAAGATCGGCCAGCTGAACCCGCTGCTGCGCGGCGGCGTGCCCATCGAGATCGCCAACGCCGCCCTGTTCCTGGCCTCGGACGAAAGCTCCTACGTCAACGGCCAGGCCATCGTGGTCGACGGCGGCCTGTCCTCGTCCCACCCGGTGGTGCGTCGCAAGCGATGATCTACCTGCTGCGCCACGGTCAGACGAACTACAACCACGAGGGCCGGATGCAGGGTCAGCTGGAGTCCCAGCTGACCGAGCTCGGCATGGCCCAGGCCCAGGCCATGGCGGACCTGCTGAAAGAGCAGATCGACGACGTCGCCGGCTGGCGGCTGCTGGCCAGCCCGCTCAAGCGGACCCGTCAGTCGGCCGCCATCGTCGGCGCGACGCTGGGCCTCGAGGTCGAGATCGAGCCGGCCCTGATCGAGGTCGGCTGCGGCGCCTGGGAGAACCGGCTCTACGCCGACCTCGCCAAGGAACACCCGGACGCCTTCGCCGGCCGCGACTGGTTCTTCCGCGCTCCTGAGGGCGAGCGGTTCGAGGATGTCGACGGCCGGGTCCGCCCCTGGTTGGCGGCCCAAGCGCCAGAGCCGCGCAAGCTGATCGCGGTGGCTCACGGCGTCTCCGGCAGCCTGTTGCGCGGCGCCTATCTGGGGCTTTCGCGCGAGGAGACCTTGGCCCAGGATATGCCCCAGGACGCGATCTTCCAGCTGGCGGAGGGGGCGGTCCACCGGCTCTCCTGCGCAAAGGTCGCGGCATGATCTATCTCGTCCGGCACGGCGAAACCGAGTTCAACGCCGAGCGCCGGATGCAGGGCCACCTGGATTCCGCCCTGACCGCGACCGGCAAGGCCCAGGCCCAGGCGATCGCCCGTCTGTTGGTCGGCCAGATCGGCGGCGACAGCGGCTGGCGCATCGTCGCCAGTCCGCTCGGCCGCGCCCAGCACACCGCCCAGATCATCGGCGAGGCCCTGGCCCTGCCCGTCGAGACCGACCGGCGGGTGATCGAGGTCTCGTTCGGCCAGTGGGACGGCCGCCTACGCGACGAGCTGTCCGCCGAGTTTCCAGACACCTTCGGCCGCGGCGACTGGCAGTTCGCCGCCCCAGGCGGCGAGAGCTACGAGTCCGTCGAGGGCCGGGTCGCGGGTTGGCTGGCCGACCTGCCGCCGGAACCGCAGCGCAAGATCATCGTCGTCTGCCACGGCGGCTCGGGCCGCGTGGTGCGCGGCGCCTATCTGGGCCTGCCGCGCGCGCAAACCTGGGCTCAGCCCGTGCCGCAGGACGCGATCTACCGCCTGGCTAATGGAGCAATCGAGAGATTCGATTGCGAACTGTCGGCGCAGTCGTAAACCGACCCGACAGCGCCACCAGCCCGAAGGCCGCCACCGCGCCGAGCAGGAAAGCGCCCGCCACCACGGTCGAGAGCGCCGCGGCTCCCACGTTCAGAGGCGGACGATCCATCCAACGCACCACCGCGGCGTCCGGCTCCTCGCCCAGGATGTCTTCGAAGTAGTCGCTCATGACCTTGGCTCCGTTGTGCGCTGGGCTAACCCATGCGACCGCTCAAGGTTCCGGCCGACTGGCGCTCGGGCGCGGGCAAGGTTAGAAGCCGAACACTGAACGTTCAGAGAGACCCATGGCCGGACATTCCAAGTTCAAGAACATCATGCACCGCAAAGGCCGCGCCGACGCGGTCAGGTCCAAGCTGTTCTCCAAACTGTCGCGCGAGATCACTGTAGCCGCCAAGGCGGGCCTGCCCGATCCCACCATGAACGCGCGCCTGCGCTTGGCCGTGGCCAACGCCAAGGCCGAGTCCATGCCCAAGGACAATATCGACCGCGCCATCAAGAAGGGCGCCGGCGGCGACGGCGAAAGCTATGACGAGGTCCGCTACGAGGGCTTTGGTCCCGGCGGCGTGGCCATCATCGTCGAAGGCCTGACCGACAACCGCAATCGCGCAGCGGCCAATATCCGCACGATCTTCTCCAAGAACGGCGGCAACCTCGGCGCCACCGGCTCGGTGTCGTTCCAGTTCGATCGCCTGGGCGAGATCACCTACCCGGCCAAGGTCGGTTCGGAAGACAAGGTCATGGAAGCGGCCATCGAGGCCGGCGCCCAGGACGTGGAATCCGACGAGGACAGCCACACCATCTACACCGCCTATGAGGACTTCGCCGAAGTCGCCTCGGCGCTGGAAGGCGTGCTCGGCGAGGCCAAGTCCACCAAGATCATCTGGCGCGCCAAGAACCTGACCCCGATCAGCGGCGATCCCGTCGCCACCCTGATGAAGCTGGTCGACGCCCTCGAAGACGACGACGACGTCCAGAGCGTCTACGGCGACTACGACATCTCCGACGAAGACATGGAAAAGTTCGGCTAGGACCGGACCACCTCCGGCGGCCTCGCTGCGCTCGCCCTCACCTGTCCTTCGGACATCCTCTCCCGCAAGCGGGAGAAGAACGACTCCCTCTTCCTCGGGGAGAGGGTTGGGGTGAGGGCGAGCGAAGCGAGGGCGGCGAGGCCTGCGGCAGGATCTTCACCGACCCGACTTGGGTCGGCGCGCTGACCTGCCCCACGAAGCTTAACCGCAACTCGCGCGTTACGCCCCCAGGAGGAGCCCATGGACTGGTGGCGGCCGGAATACGCATTCCCGATCCTCGGCGCCGTCGTCGCCGGCGCCTTGATCGGCTTCGACCGCGAGTACCGAGGCCGCGCGGCGGGCCTGCGCACCCACATCCTAGTCAGCCTGACCTCGGCCCTGCTGATGCTGGCGGCGGTCCATCAAGTCCGCTGGATGACGGACACCCCCCATGACGTGATCCGCATCGATCCGGTGCGGATGGCCCACGGCGTCCTGACCGGGATCGGCTTTCTCTGCGGCGGGGTGATCTTCCGCGAGGGCTTCTCGGTGCGGGGCCTGACCACGGCGGCCTCGCTGTGGATCACCGCGGCGCTGGGCGTCCTCTACGGGATCGGCTTCTACGGGGTGGCGATCAGCGGCACGGTCGTGACCTTGATCGTGCTCTCGGGCCTGCGGTTTCTCGACGGGCGGTTGCCGCAGCTGCATCACCTCGACGTCGCCGTTCGCTACCGTGGCAGGGACTTGGTGTCGGAGGATGAGTTCCGCGCACTGTTCGCGGAGTTCAAGCTGAAGCCCGACGTCGTGTCCCACCGACTGCTGGCCGCCGAGGACGTCGTCGAACTGGCCGCGACCTTCAGCGGCGTGGGCCGCGCGCCGAGCCAGGCCATCGCCGCCAGGCTGCTGGCCGACGCCCGCGTCGCGGCCTTCGACCTCGCCCCTCGGCACGAATAGAGCCGCCTTCGTCGCAAAGCCCTCGTCCCGCCGACGAAACCCGATGAACAAGCTCCGCATTGTGTTGAGCGGGGCTGTGGATTGGAGGGCTTCCCATGCGGGCTGAAGAACCAGCCGACGCGCCGAAACTGAGCCGGCGCCACCTCCTGGCGCTCGGCCTCGCCGCCGCACCCGCCGTCGCCATGGCCCAGGAGCTGGAGCAGGACGATCAGCCGGACGCCGCGCAGGTCGCACCGCAGCCGCCGCCCACGCCGGACACCAAGCCGCCGGACTGGAACCGGCTGCGCGGCCAATGGGACCTGGACTGGGGCGAGGTCGACCTTTCGGCCATGCTGTTCGCCTCCAATCCGAGGCCGGTGCGCGAGGCGATCACCCGCCACCGCCAGGCGCTGGACCGCAATCCGATCACCTATCTGGAGCACAACAACAAGCGGCTGCAGAACGCCGCCCGCGCCGCCGCCGGCGCCTATTTCGGCGTCCCCCTCGAGCAGGTGGCGCTGTGCGACAGCACCACCTCCGGCGTGGGCCTGATCTATGCCGGGCTGGGCCTGCGCTATGGCCAGGAGGCCCTGACCACCGTCCACGACTACTACGTCACCCACGAATCCCTGCGGCTGGCGGCGCGGCGAACCGGCGCCACCGTTCGCAAGATCACCCTGCACGACGGCGCCGAGAGCGCCTCGACGCCGGAAATGGTGCGCCGGATCCTGGCCGGGATCACCCCGGCGACGCGGGTCCTGGCCCTGACCTGGGTGCACTCCTCCACCGGGCTGAAGCTGCCGATCCGGGCCATCGCCGACGCCCTGAAGCCGATCAACGCCCAGCGCCAGCCGCCTGACCAGATCCTGTTCTGCGTCGACGGCGTGCACGGCTTCGGGGTCGAGAACACCACCCTGCCGGAGCTCGGCTGCGACGTCCTGATCGCCGGCTGCCACAAGTGGCTGTTCGGCCCGCGCGGAACCGGGGTGATCTTCTTCAGCCCCCAGGCCCTGGCCCGGCTATCACCGATCATCCCGAGCTTCCTGGCGCCCGACGCCTATTCGGCCTGGATCGGTGGCTACGATCCGGGCCCCACCACCGCCGCGCGGATGACGCCCGGCGGGTTCAAGGCCTTCGAGCAGGTCTGGTCGCTGAGCGAGGCCTTCGGCTTCCACCAGATGGTGGGCAAGACCCATGTCGCGAGCCGCACCCACGAACTGGCCAGCTTGCTGAAGACCGGCCTGGCCGCCATGCCCCATGTGCGGGTGCGGACCCCGATGAGCCCGGAGATGTCGGCCGGGATCGTCAGTTTCGACGTCGCCGGCCAGTCGTCGCGCGACACCGTCTCGCACCTGCGCCGCTGGCGGATCATCGGCTCGGCCGCCCCCTACGCCCAGCCGCACACGCGGCTGACCCCCAGCATCCGCAACACGCCCGAGGACGTCGCCTTCGCCCTGCAGGCGATCGCCGCCATGGGCTGAACTTCCGCAATTCCCTCCTAAGGCGAATAACGCGCCAGATCACCCGCGCTCCGAGTGAATTAACTTGGCCTTAAGCATAAGCTATGGGCCAAGTCGCCACGTTCAGAAGGGTGGCGTCGCTGCGTCCTACGCGCGCCGCCGGGCAAGATGAGGGAGCTGACATGAAAGCGATTTTGGGGGCTCTGGCCCTGGGCATGGCGGTTCTGGCCGGTCCGGCCTGCGCCGACGTCATCACGTTCGACGACCGTGGCCCCGAAGTGCAGTCCTTGACCTCCTACGAGGGCTTCGACTGGAACAACATGAGCACCTTCAGCAACAGCACCTGGGGCAATCCGTACAACGGCTACGGCAACGGCACCGTCTCCCAGAAGAACATCGCCTTCAACGACCACGGCGACGTCACCGGCTCGATGTCGCTGGCCAGCGGAACCTTCACCTTCGAGAGCGCCTATTTCACGGCCGCCTGGCTGAAGGGCCTGAAGCTGACCATCGTCGGCCTCAACGACGGCGTGCAGAAATACACCAAGACCCTGACCCTCACGAACAAGAAGCCGCTGCTGTTCGAGGCCAACTGGGCCGGCATCGATAAGCTGACCTTCACCACCTACATCGACGAGTGCACCGACAAGGGCCGTCAGTTCGTGATGGACAACTTCAAGTTCGCCTCGGGCGTGCCCGAGCCCGACACCTGGGCCCTGATGATCGCCGGCTTCGGCGGCGTCGGCCTGATGGTCCGCGCCAACCGCCGCCGCGAACTCGCCGCCGCGGCCTAGTCAGCCGAACGGCTGACTGAAGGGGAACTTCGGCTCCCGCCGCAGGCCCCCTCCGTCGCGCTACGCGCGCCACCTCCCCCAGCGGGGGAGGATCTAGTTTCATCGACACGCCATCAGATGCTCCCCCTCTGGGGGAGCTCCCGGCCTCTTCGGCCGTGTGAGGGGGACTTTGACTCCTATGGCAGGAGCCACGGTGCCCGCCCTTCGGGTGAGGGGAACGACCCCTGCAACATCAATCGCCGCCGGCCTTCGAGCGCCGCTGCGCGTCGCCCCCTCACCTAGCCTCTCCCGAGGGAGAGGAAGTTACCTCGGATAGAGGATGATCTGCGTGCACCGGAACGCGGCCATCAGCTTGCCCGTGGCCGCGTCCTCGATTCTCGCGTCCCAGACCTGGGTGGTGCGGCCGCCATGCAGCAGGGTGGCGGTGCAGAGCGCCTCGCCCTCGCGCAGGGTGCCGACGAAGTTGGCCTTCACCTCGGCGGTGGTGAAGCCGTTCGCCCCCTCCGGCCAGGAGGTCGAGACCCCGTAGGCGCAGAGGATGTCGGCCACCGACAGCACCGCCCCGGCCAGCAGATAGCCGGTGTGGGCCACCAGGTCCTGGCGCACCTTCAACCGCCCAACCACCTTGCCGTCCGCCACCTCGGTGATGACCAGGCCCAGATGCCCGGGCAGCTTGCCCTCGTTGGCCTGGTTCAGCTTTTCGACGCTGGTGTGATTGGTGGTGGCGGCCATGTTCCTGTCCCCTATTTTGCGCGGATCATGCCGCGATTTCCGCAAAGTGCTACAGCCAAGCTGACATGAGCAAAACCACCCGCATCTGGACCCAGTCCAGCTATCACCCCGCCTTCAAGTGCGGCGGCTGGGCCTATGTGCGCGACGACGCGTCCGGGGTTTCGGGCCAGGCCGGCGGCGATCGCTACACCACCCCGGTCCGCATGGCCCTCACCGGCCTGATCACGGCGCTGAAGGAAGCCCCCAAGGGCGCGGTCGCCATCCACACCGACAACGCCGAGGTGGTTCGGGTCGGCGCCATGCTGGCCAAGGGCCTGCAGCCGCAAGGCGACGAGGCGCCGGAAGACGACCTCGACCTCTGGGCGCAACTGGCCGCCGCCCTGCCCGGCCGCCCGGCGACCTTCGCCCGCTCCGGCCCCGATCCGAAGACCCCGAACGCCTTCGCCGGCGCCTGGGCCGACCTCGCCCGCGACAAGGCCAACGCCAAGGGCGTCTTCTCCTCGGCGATCCCCAAGCCCAACCTGGCCAAGGTCGCCGGGCTGTGAACGTCGCCGGCGTCGCCGCCGCCATTGCGCCCCTGCGCCCGGCGCGCGCGCCGTTCATCATCGGCGTCACCGGCTCGGTCGCGGTCGGCAAGAGCACCTTCGCCCGCGAGCTCCAGGGCCAGTTTGGCGGCGCCGAGCTGGTCTGCACCGACGGCTTCCTGCACACCAACGCCCAGCTCGAGGCGCTCGGTCTGCTGTCGGTCAAGGGTGTGCCGGCCAGCTACGATCACGCCGCCCTGGCCGCGGCGCTCACCGCCATCCGCACCGGCCCCGCCGACTTCCCGGCCTATTCCCACGTCACCTACGACATCGACCCGGCCCTGACCCGCAAGCTCGCCCCGCCCCCGGTGCTGATCATCGAGGGCCTGACCCTGCGCGATCCCGCCACCGGCCCGGCCAGCCTGCTCGACGCCCTGATCTATCTGGAGGCCGATGAAGCCGACCTGGAGCGCTGGTACGTCGCCCGTTTCCTGGAGCTGTGGGAGGCGGCCGAACATGATCCGACCTCGTTCTACGCCCGCTTCCGCGGCCTCGACCGCACCCAGACGGAGGGCCTGGCCCAGGTGGTCTGGCGCAACGTCAACCTGAAGAACCTGCACGACCACATCGCCTTCGCCCGCCCCCGCGCCGACCTGATCGTGCGCAAGGGCGCGAACCACGCCATCGTCGCCATCACGCCCAACACGCCGGAGCCGACTTGACCAACCTCCCCGCGACCGACGCTGGCCAGCCGCCGATCAGCCCCAACGCCTACATCCTGCTGGCCGCCTGGATCGCCAGCGGCGCCGGCCTGGTCATGGTCCCGCAGGCCGCCGGCGTCCTCACCTTCGTCTTCGTGATTCTGGGCTGGGTGCTGGCCGTGGTCGCCCACGAGTTCGGCCACGCCCTGGTGGCCCACCATGCCGGCGACCCGACCATCGCCGAGAAGGGCTATCTCAACCTCGACCCGCTGAAATACGCCGACCTCGGCGTCTCCCTGGTCATCCCGGTGATCGCCGTGGTGCTGGGCGGCATCGGTTTTCCGGGCGGCGCGGTCTATCTGCGCGAAGACCTGATGCGCAACCGCACCTGGCGCTCGGCCGCCAGCCTGGCCGGCCCGCTTGGCACCTTCGTCGTGCTGTTGCTGCTCAGCCTCGCCATCGGCTTGGCGCTCCCACGCCTGGCCGGCGGCATGGACAGCCCGCTAATCCCGGCGCTGGCCTTCCTGGCCTTCCTCCAGGCCACCGCCCTGATCCTCAACCTGCTGCCGGTGCCCGGCCTCGACGGTTACGGGATCATCCGCCCATGGCTGCCCCGCCAGGTGCGCCAAGCGACCGCCAAGTACGAAGGCCTGGCGATGATGGCCCTGCTGGCGCTGCTGTTCTTCGTGCCCCCCGCCGCCAACCTGTTCTTCGGCATAGCCTTCCTGGTCGCCCACGCGGTCGGCGTGCCGCTGGAAGCGGTCCAGGCCGGCTACAAAGCCTTCAGGTTCTGGAGCTGAGGCGCTACCCCCGCGCCACCTGCGCCCGAGGCTCCAGCGGCCCGGCGAAGGTGCTCAGGTGCCGCGCGCCCTGCCACAGCTCCGCGCCATAGGCGTGCACGTGCCGCGAGGCCTGCTCCAGGGCCACGACATCGGATGGGCAGCTCCACTCCTCCACATCGGCGAACCGGCCGACGGAATCGAGCAGATAGAGTCGGTAATCCATGATGCGTCCTCCTTGCCCCGAACGAACCCCCGCAGCCCCGGGCAGGTTCCCAGGCGCAAAGATGCTCCCCCGCTGGGGGAGCTGTCAGCGAAGCTGACTGAGGGGGACTTTACTCCGGCCCCAA
>NZ_LMHT01000034.1:33900-82904 GCF_001429025.1 Phenylobacterium sp. Root700
ATCTGACGAAACCTAGCGGCGCCGCCAGCCTAGGTTGCCGCAGGGAAAACCGCTTAATGTCGCGCGGAATCACAGGACACGGGGAACACCAGATGCGCGCATGGCTGATGACTTTGGCGGCTTCGGCCCTGATGGCGGGCTGCGCCACCACCAGCGCCGGACCCCAGACCCTGGCGCAAGGCCCCAAGCCGCTGAAGGAGCTGCTGCCCGGCTACCTCCCCGGCTACCTGCTGCCCGGAACCGCGCCCTCCAGCCTCTCGCTGCTGCCGCCGCCCCCAGCGCCGGGCTCGGCCGCCCAGGCCCGCGACGACGAGGCCTCCAAGGCCGCGCTCGCCCTCCACGGAACCCCACGCTGGAGCCTGGCGACGGAGGACGCCGAGCTGAAATTCCCCAAGGCCGCCGAGACCTTCGCCTGCGCCATGGACGTGAAGATCAGCCAGGCCGACACCCCCTATCTCTACCAGCTGCTGCGCCGCACCCTGGCTGACAACGGCCTGTCCACCTATCCAACCAAGAACAAGTACAAGCGGGCCCGGCCGTTCACGCTCAACGGCGCGCCGATCTGCACGCCGCATGAGGAGAAGGTGCTGCGCAACGACGGCTCCTATCCCTCGGGCCACAGCGCCGTCGGCTGGGGCTGGGCGCTGGTCCTGACCCAGGTCGCACCCGACCGCGCCAACGAGATCCTGGCCAGGGGCCGCGCCTTCACCCAGAGCCGGGTGGTCTGCAACGTCCACTGGCTCAGCGACACCGAGGAAGGCCGCATGATGGGCGCGGCCACCGTCGCCAAGCTACAGTCGGATCCCGATTTCCGCGCCGACGTCGAGGCCGCCAAGGCCGAGGTCGCCGCCGCCCGCGCCAAGGGCCTGAAACCCGACCGCGACTGCGCGGCCGAGGCGGCCCAGCTGGCGGCGGGATAACAACACCGAACATCGTTCAGCGAACGCGGCTTGACTGTCGCGTGCGTTGGATCGACCGTCCAGCCGGGGCGCTTCTGCGAGGGAGGCACGGCATGGACGCGCGCACGATCACGCCCCAGGCGATCATGGAGCTGGGCTGGGGGTTCTGGGGCTCGAAAGCCCTGCTCAGCGCCGTCGAGCTTGGGGTCTTCACCGAACTGGCCGCCGGCGCCCAGCCGCTGGAGGCGCTCACCGCGCGGCTGAACCTGCATCCCCGCTCGGCCCGCGACTTCTTCGACGCCCTGGTGGCGCTGGGCGTCCTGGCCCGCGAGAACGGCCTCTACGCCAACACCCCGGAGACCGCGCTCTATCTCGACCGCGCCAAGCCGACCTATGTCGGCGGCATCCTGGAGATGGCCAATCTGCGCCTCTACCGCTTCTGGGACGGCCTGACCGAGGGGCTGCGCACTGGTGCGCCGCAGAACGAGGCCAAGCACGGCGGCCAGGACCTGTTCGCCACCATCTACGCCGACCCCGCGGTGCTGGAGAGCTTCCTGCGCGGCATGACCGGGGTCAGCCTGCCGGCCGCCCAGGCCATGGCCGTCCTCTTCCCCTGGAGCGAGGTTACGTCATTCGTCGACGTCGGCTGCGCCCAGGGCGGGGCGACGGCGACGATCGCCATGGCCCATCCCCACCTGAGCGCCACCGGCTTCGACCTGCCGGTCGTCCAACCGGTGTTCGACGCCTATATCGCGCAGAACGGCCTGGCCGGCCGGGTCAGCTTCCAGCCCGGCGACTTCTTCACCGGACCGATGCCCAGCGCCGACGTCATCATCATGGGCCACATCCTCCACGACTGGGACCTGGAGCAGAAGCGCGTCCTGCTGGCCAAGGCCCACGCCGCCCTGCCGACCGGCGGGCGCCTGATCGTCTATGACGCCATCATCGACGACGACCGGCGCCAGAACGCCTTTGGCCTGCTGATGAGCCTCAACATGCTGATCGAGACCCTGGGCGGCTTCGACTACACCGGCGCCGACTGCATCGGCTGGATGAGGGACGCCGGCTTCACGGGCGCCCACGTCCAGCCCCTGGCCGGCCCCGATTCCATGGTGATCGGGACGAAGTAGCCGCCTGCGACCTTGACGCGGCGCGGCGGCTGACGTTCCGTCCGGCATGCCTGATCCCGCCCCCCTGCGCCGCCTCATCGACCTGCCCGGCCTCAAGGAGCTCGAGCAAAAAGCGCTGATGCAGCCGCGCTACGCCGACGCCGACGCCCGCGCGCAGTTCCCCGAGATCGACGACTGTTCCCGCGCCGTCTTCGGCCTGACCCAGGACGAGGCCGACGACGTCCCGCGCCCCGAGGGCTGGGACAAGATCGACCGCCGCCCGCTGCGCGAGCAGGTCGAGGCCTTCGAGGCCGAGGGCTGGGACGTCACCGACGACAAGCGCCGCCCGCTGCGGATGCTCGACCACTTCGCCCCCCAGCTCTGGCTGGCCCTGCGCGGCGTCGCCGGCGAATTGCCGTTCCAGGCCGAGGTCGAGCCCGACCCGATGAAGTCGTCCCTGGCCATGGACGCCGCCCGCTTCCGCCGCGACCGGCGCTAGGGACGTGCCGGCGAACCTCCTCCAGCAATACGGATGGTCCGATCCCCTGGCGCTGGCCTTCGCGCCGCACGCGGCCGACGGCCACACCCCTGGCCGCATCGTCGTCCAGCAACGCGGCGGCTACCTGGTCCTCACCGATGAAGGTGAGATCGAGGCCAAGGCCTCGGGCCGCCTGCGTCACGAGGCCGGAGAGATGGGCCATCCGGCGGTCGGCGACTGGGTGGCGCTGTCGCTGGACATGACCCAGCGCACCGCCACCATCCACGCCATCCTGCCGCGCCACACCGCGTTCGTCCGCCGCGCCGCCCACCTGCGCCGGCCCCAGGTCCTCGCCGCCAATATCGACGTCGCCTTCGTCGTCACCTCGATGAACGCCGACCTCAACCCGCGCCGGATCGAGCGCTATCTCGCCGCGGCCTGGCAGAGCGGCGCCCGCCCCGTGGTGGTGCTGACCAAGTCCGACCTCTGCCCCGATCCGCAAGGCGAGGCCGCGCAGATCGCCGCCCTGGCCGGCGACTGCCCGGTGCTGATGGTCTCGGTGCGCCAGGGCCTGGGCCTGGACGCCCTCCTCGCCCAGGTCGCCCCGCGCGAGACCTGCGTGCTGATCGGCTCGTCCGGAGTCGGCAAGTCCACCCTGGTCAACGCCTTCCTGGGCCAGGACAAGATGGCGATGCAGGCGATCCGCGAGTCCGACGACCAGGGCCGCCACACCACCAGCCACCGCGAGCTGGTCCTGTTGCCCAGCGGCGCCTTGATCCTCGACACCCCCGGCATCCGCGAGGTCGGCCTGATCGACGCCGAGGAGGGCGCCAGCGTGGTGTTCGACGACATCGAGCGGCTGACCCAGGACTGCCGGTTCAACGACTGCGCCCATGCCGGCGAACCGGGCTGCGCCGTGCGCGCGGCGCTGGAGAGCGGCGCCCTGGCCCCCGACCGCTGGGCGCACTTCCAGAAGCTCGGGCTTGAACTGGCGGCGCTGGAAGAAAAGGCCGAGCGGACGGCCAAGAACGTCGAACGCCGCCGCAGCGCCGCGCTTCAAAAGGCCTATCGCACCACCAAGAAGGACGCCCGCGGCGGCGCCTGATCACCGGCCACGGCGAAGCTCTTGCAGAATGTCGCCCGCTTCCGCCCAGGAACGGGTTAGGTGTGGGGGACTATCAGCCCTGCGAGAGATGATCATGCCCGCCTACACCATCGTCACCACCAGTGCGACCCAAGGCAGCGACGCCGCCGAGGTGAACACCCTCACCGACGATTTCGGCGACCAGAGCGAAGCCATCGGCTATTCGCGGCGCATGGCCGAAGAGATGGTCGGCATGGCCCACCAGCTCACCCTGGACTTCGACTACAGCAATGTCGGCCTCTATGACGGCGACCTGCTGGAGGAAGACCTCGACCCAACCCATGCCGCCTTCGTCGGCATCTGGATCCTCGACGAAGAAGGCGCCGCCTTCGTCCCCGCCGACGACTTCCGCGAAAGCATGGCCGAGGAAGCCAACTAGTCCCGAGGTCCCTCTCCTTCGGGAGAGGGACAGTCCGCGAACGTTCAGATCCTCCCCCGCTGGGGGAGGTGGCGCGCGCAGCGCGACGGAGGGGGCTTGCTGAAGACGTCAAAGNGCATCTAGGCCGACAGCCCAAAGACCCCTCACCCAACCTCTCCCCAACAACGGGGAGAGGAGAAGAGAGAAAAATCCCTCTCCCTCGGGAGAGGTCAGGTGAGGGGGCGGCGCACGCCGCTCTACGTCCCGCCCGCCTCACCAACCAGAGCCCCCCGGCCGCGCCTTCAAATCCCAGGCCTTCGCCGTCAACACCGCCATCCGCTGGCGCATCCGCGCCAGCACCTTGTCGGCGGCGCGCTGTCCGCCCGGCCCGGTCGCCAGCACCAGCTCCACCGACCGCTCCCGCAACATGAAGGCCTGGACCCGCCGCGCCTCGCCGTAATCGCGCGCGAGCTGCGGATGGTGATGCAGCCAGCTATAGACCGTGCCGACGCTGACCATCGCCTCGTCCCAGCAGATCTCCGAGCAATAGCTCTGCGAGCATCTCGGGACCGCGCCCCCGCGCGAACTACGACGCCGAGGGATTGGCCCCAGCGTCCCGGCGCGGGAGAAATTCGAACTGGCTGTCGGGGGCGGCCGGCGCCACGCGGGCCAGGGGCGGCCTCAGGGTCGTTCTGAGCAATTCTATCGGCGCCACGAGGTATCTGAGGTCGGACGCCAGGGGGTGGCCGTCAGCTGTCAAAAGGTTGGTCAAATTTAGCTTTCCTACGCCGCAGGCGAGACCTGACGTCTGTCAGGCTGCGCGGCTGTGTTGTGTGGTGTGGTTGAAAGTCGAAGGGGGGCCGGCGATGGGCGCCTGGGATCTGTCCCAAGCTGCGGCCGTGACCGGGATGCGAAAGCGCATCTCCTCGATCGACAGCATCTAGATATATCGAAGGAGACTTGAAGTCAAGGACAGGCCGCCCGGCCGGGCGCCGGAACGCCGCCAGCGGGCCAGGCGGCGGGCAAATCCAACGCCGCCGCCGTCCCGCCCCTCAACGTTTGCTTAACCCTGCCGACGTCCTGTATCCCTCATTGGAACAGATGACGAACGCGCCGATTCCCATGCACGCCCCTCTCCGCATCCTCGGCCTTGATCCGGGCCTTCGCAAAACCGGCTGGGGAGTGATCTCCGTCGAGGGCTCGCGGCTGGTCCATGTGGCGCACGGGGTGATCGCGCCCAAGGACAGCCTGCCCTTCGCCGAGCGGCTGCTGGTGCTGTTCGAGGCGATCAGCGAGGTCGTCGCCCTGCACGCCCCGCACGAGGCGGCCGTCGAGGAGACCTTCATGAACAACAACGCCGCCTCGGCCCTGAAGCTGGGCCACGCGCGCGCCATGGCGATGATCGTGCCGGCCCGCGCCGGCCTGACCGTGGCCGAATACGCCGCCACCGTGGTCAAGAAATCGGTGGTCGGCACCGGCGCGGCCGACAAGGACCAGGTCGGGTTCATGATCGCCCGCCTGCTGCCCACCGCCGGCAAGACCACGTCGGACGCCGCCGACGCCCTGGCCGTCGCCATCGCCCACGCCCACCATCGCAAGGCGCGCAATCTGGGAGCGGCGGCATGATCGGGCGGCTGCGCGGCCTGGTCGCCGAGGTCGGCGAAGAAGAGGCTCTGATCGACGTGGCCGGGGTCGGCTATGTGGTGCGCTGCGGCTCGCGCACGCTCGGTCACCTGCCCGCCATGGGCGAGGAGACGGTGCTGCACGTCGAGAGCCAGTGGTCGGAATCGATGGGCATGAAGCTCTACGGCTTCCTCGGCCGCGACGAGCGCCGCGCCTTCGTGCTGCTCCAGGCGATCCAGGGCGTGGGGCCCAAGGCCGCGCTCTCGGTGCTGGACGTGCTGCCGCCGGCCGAGCTAGCTGGGGCGGTGGCGCGCGAGGACAAGGCCGCGGTCGGCCGCGCCAACGGCGTGGGGCCGAAACTGGCCCTGCGGATCGTCACCGAACTGAAGGACAAGCCGCTGACCGACGGCCATGTCGCCGCCTTCCACGCCGGGGCCCTGGCCCCCGCCGTCCCGCCGCCGCCGTCGGCCGTGGGCGAAGCGGTCGCGGCCCTGATGGGCCTGGGCGTCGCCGAGGTAAACGCCCGCCGCGTGGTCGAGCAAGCCGCCCTGCGCCTGGGCGAGGACGCCGAGGTCTCGGGCTTGATCAAGGCCGGGCTGCAGGAGCTTGGGCGATGAGTTGCGCTGCTCCGCGTCAGATGCTCCCCCGCTGGGGGAGCTCCCGGCCGCTTGGCCGGGTGAGGGGGACCATGATTCCTTCAGCAAGCCCCCTCCGCCCCGCTGCGCGGGCCACCTCCCCCAGCGGGGGAGGATCTAAGTCCAAGGGCCAGCCCCGCTCATGACCCGCATCATCTCCCCCGACGCCCAGCCGTTCGAGGCCGGCGTCGTGCACGACAAAGCCCTGCGCCCGCAGACGCTCGCAGAATTCGTCGGCCAGGAGCAGGCCAAGGGCAACCTCAAGGTCTTCATCGAGGCGGCCAAGGCGCGGTCCGAGGCGCTGGACCATGTGCTGCTGTTCGGCCCGCCGGGCCTGGGCAAGACCACGCTCGCCCAGATCGTCGCCCGCGAGCTGGGGGTGAACTTCCGCGCCACCTCCGGCCCGGTGCTGGCCAAGGCCGGCGACCTGGCCGCCATCCTGACCAATCTCGAACCGCGCGACGTCCTGTTCATCGACGAGATCCACCGCCTGGCCGCCAATGTGGAGGAGATCCTCTACCCGGCCATGGAGGACCACGTCCTGGACCTGATCATCGGCGAGGGGCCGTCCGCCCGCTCGATCCGCATCGACCTGGCGCCCTTCACCCTGGTCGCGGCGACCACGCGGGCCGGCCTGTTGGCCACGCCGCTCCGCGACCGGTTCGGCATTCCGCTGCGGCTGGAGTTCTACACCCAGGCCGAACTGACCAAGGTGCTGACCGGGGCGGCGGCCAAGATGGGCCTGTCCCTGGCCCTGGACGGCGCGGCCGAGATCGCTGCCCGCTCGCGCGGCACGCCGCGCGTCGCCGGCCGGCTGCTGCGCCGGGTGCGCGACTTCGCCGCCGCCGACGGCTCCGACGTCATCGACGGCAAGGCCGCGGCCCGCGCCTTGGCCAGGCTCGACGTCGACCAGGCCGGCCTCGACGCCCTCGACCGCCGCTATCTCCAGGCCCTGATCGACAACTATGGCGGCGGCCCGGCCGGGGTCGAGACCCTGGCCTACGCCATCGCCGAGGCCCGCGACGCCGTCGAGGACGTGATCGAACCCTTCCTCCTCCAGCAAGGCTTCATCCAACGCACCCCCCGAGGCCGCATGGCCTGCGCCAAGGCCTACGCCCACCTCGGCCTCACGCCCCCGCCGCAGGTCCCCACGCCGGGCCAACCGACGTTGTTCGACGAATAGCTCCGCCCCAGATGCTCCCCCGCTGGGGGAGCTGTCAGCGCAGCTGACTGAGGGGGACTTTGACTTGAGGCGAACGCCGCCCCGCCCTACCCTGCCCCGATGAGCATCGAACCCTCCGCCGGCGTCCTTGAGGGCCGCGAGCATGTCCTGCCGGTGCGGGTCTATTACGAGGACACCGATTTCACCGGCGTCGTCTATCACGGCAACTATGTCCGCTATTTCGAGCGCGGCCGGTCCGACTTCCTGCGGGTGGCGGGGGTGCGGCACGCCGACCTGCTGGACCGGCCCGATCCGGCGGCCTTCGCGATCGTCCGTATGGAGATCGATTTCAAGCGGGTGGCGCGGATCGACGACGCCCTGGCCGTCCGCACCACCTACGATTCGGCCCGCGGCCCGCGGCTGTTCATCAGCCAGCGAATCACCCGCGGCGAGGAACTGGTCTGCCAGGCGGTGGTCGAGGCGGCCTGCATCGACCTCAATGGGCGCCCGCGAAAGCCGCCGCCGGGCATGCTGGACACCCTGCGCCCGCTGTTCGCGTAAGGTTTCCGTAAAACCGCCTTCACCATTTCCGCGTTAGAAGCCGGTTAACCAGACTTGGCGGCCTTAAGTTCGCCACCGCGCGAGGCTTGAACTCGTGCGCCTCATTCCAAACGGAGCCCCTGGAGAGCATGGACGCCGCCCCGATCACCGCCGAGAGCTTCAGCTTCATCAATCTGTTCATCCGCGCCGACTGGGTCGTGAAGTCGGTGATGGTGGGGCTGATCCTGGCTTCGCTGTGGTCCTGGACCGTCATTCTCGACAAGAGCGTGCGGCTGACCAAGCTGAACAAGGAAGCCCGCGACTTCGAGGATCAGGTCGCCACCGGCCGGCCGCTGGAGGACATCGCCGCCGAGGCCGGCGAGCGCCCGACCCAGGCCCTGCCCCGGATGCTGCAAGGCGCGCTGAAGGAATGGCGCGACGCCCGCGGCCGCGGCCTGGTCTCCGAGAGCCAGACCGCCTTCCTGATCCAGCGCATCGACCGCACCCTCGACACCCTGATCGCCCGCGAAAGCGCCCGGGTCGAGAACGGCCTGGGCTCGCTGGCCATCGTCGCCACGGCGTCACCTTTCGTAGGGCTGTTTGGCACGGTCTGGGGTATCATGAAGGCCTTCCAGGCGATCGCCGTGGAGAAGTCGACCAACCTGGCGGTCGTCGCCCCCTCGATCGCCGAGGCGCTGTTCGCCACCGCCGTCGGACTGATCGCCGCCATCCCTGCCTACATCGCGTACAACAAGTTCTCGACCGACGCCGGCAAGTACGGCGGGCGGCTGGAGGGCTTCGCCGACGACCTGTCCACCGCCATCCAGCGCCGCCTGGCCGAGCGGGGCTAGGCGATGGCGCTCTCGACCCACGACGCCTTTTCCGCCACCGGCGGCTCACGCCGTCGTCGCGGCCGCCGCTCGCGCGGCGCGCTGTCGGAGATCAACGTCACCCCGCTGGTCGACGTGATGCTGGTGCTGCTGATCATCTTCATGGTCTCGGCCCCGATGCTGACCGTCGGCGTGCCCGTCGAGCTGCCGAAGACCGAGGCCGGCGCGATGGAGGACCAGTCCGAGCCGCTGACCGTGTCGATCCGCGCCGACGGCGCGATCTATATCCAGGAGGAGGCCGTGGCCTTTTCCAGCATGGCCCCACGCCTGCGCGCCATGGTCGGCGAGCAGTCGACCAAGCCGATCTATGTCCGCGCCGACGGCCGCTCGTCCTACGCCGTGGTCGCCCAGGTCATGGCCGCGCTGTCGACCTCGGGCTTCACCACGATCAACCTGATCACCGACACCGGCGGCCCATCGTCGGGCGGTGAACAGCGCTGAGGCCAAGATGGCGCGGCAGAAGTCCGAATTCTCCGGAGCGATGGCGGCTTCAGCCCTGCTGCACGCAGGGGTGATCGCGTCCGCCCTGATCGCCTGGCCCTGGAACCGGGAGCTGCCGGCCGGGACCGCCGTGCCGATCAACATCGTCGCCAACGCGCCGACCACCAACCTGGCCCCGGCCGTCCAGGCGCCTGAAGAGGCGCCAGCCCAGACCGAGGCCCCGGTTCCCGACGCGCCCGCGACGCCGGCCGCGCCCGAGCCAGGCCCAACGCCGGTTCCGCCCGCCCCGGCCCCAAAGCCCGCGCCGACCCCGGTTCCGACGCCCAAGCCCGCCCCAGCCCTGACCCCGAAGCCCGCGCCGGCCAAGCCGCCGCCCAAGGCGGCCCCGGCCAAGCCCGCGCCGAAGTCGCCGGGCCTGGATCTCGACGCCCTGGCCGCCAGCGTCGCCAAGTCGGCCGGCTCGCAACGCTCATCGGCCGCCAAGGGCGCGAGCCGCCCGGAAACCGCCCGCGAGGCGCGGCCCGACCTGGGCGCCGCCCAGGCCGCGGCGGCTGTCGCGGGCATGACCGACGAACTGCAGCGCCGCTGGAATCCGAATTGCGAAGTGGATGGCGGGCGCGACGTGCGCCTGCGCGTGCTCTTCACGCTCGGCTCCGGCGGGCAGGTGGTCGGCCAGGTCGACGCCGGCGGCAAAGAGCGATCCGCCAATCCCGTGGAGAAAGCCGCCGCCGAGCGCGCCATCCGCGCCGTCTACGCCGCCGCCCCGTTCCGCGATCTGCCGCGTCAATTCTACGGCGACCGCATCGCGGTCAATTTCAACGCCCGCGAAGCCTGTTCCTAGAAGGAGATCTGTCCCATGCGACTGAAGACTCTGGCGCTCGCGCTCGCGGCCGCACTGCTCTCCACCGTGGCGATCACGGTTCCCGCCCAGGCGCAGATCGAGGTCGACGTGAACCGCGGCGACGTCAAGCCGCTGCCCATCGCCATCCCGGTGTTCGGCGGCGCCCAGGGCGCGGAGATCGCCCAGGTGATCACCGGCGACCTGGAACGCTCGGGCCTGTTCGCGCCGATCAACCAGGCGGCCTATCTCGACAAGAACCCGGACGTGAACGTCCAGCCGCGGTTCGCCGACTGGAAAACCATCAACGCCCAGGCGCTGGTCAACGGCCAGGCCACGGTCGAGGGCGGACGCCTGACCGTGAACTTCCGGCTGTGGGACGTCTATTCGGAGCAGCCGCTGCTCGGCCTGCAGTTCACCACCACGCCCGAGAACTGGCGCAAGCTGGCGCACAAGATCTCCGACGCCGTCTATGAGCGGCTGACCGGCGAGAAGGGCTATTTCGACACCCGCATCGTCTTCGTGTCGGAAAGTGGCAGCCGTCTCGACCGCAAGAAGCAGCTGGCGATCATGGACCAGGACGGGGCCAATCCCAGCTACCTGACCGACGGCTCCTACATCGTCATGACGCCCAGGTTCTCCTCGACCAGCCAGGAGATCACCTACATGGCCCTGCGGCCCGAGGGGTCTTCGATCTACCTGTTCAACCTGGAGACCGCGCGCCGCGAGACCCTGGGCAACTTCCCCGGCATGGTGTTCGCGCCAAGGTTCTCGCCCGACGGCGGCCGGGTCGCCTTCTCGGTCGAGCGCAACGGTAACAGCGACATCTACGTGATGAACCTGCGCAGCCGGACCAGCGCCAAACTGACCTCCGATCCCTCCATCGAGACCTCGCCGTCGTTCTCTCCGGACGGCGCGCGGATCGTCTACAACTCCGACCGCGGCGGGACCGCCCAGCTCTATGTGATGGACTCCAGCGGCGGCGGCAGCCGGCGGATCTCCTTCGGCTCGGGCCGCTACACCACGCCGGTCTGGAGCCCGACTGGGGACTTCATCGCCTTCACCAAGCAATCGGGCGGCGAGTTCCACATCGGCATCATGCGCCCCGACGGCTCCGACGAGCGGCTGCTGACCAGCAGTTACATGGACGAGGGCCCGACCTGGGCCCCCAACGGCCGGGTGCTGATGTTCAGCCGCGAAACGCCCGGCTCGGGTCCGCGTTTGTGGACGGTCGACGTCACGGGGCGGATCCTCCGCGCCGCTCCCTATCCGGGGTCGGGGTCCGATCCCGCCTGGTCGCCCCTGCAGAATTAACCAGTCCTGTCAGGTGTAATTTTCCCGCCTGACGGTCTTTTCAAATGTCCGGTCCCCTAAAAGCCAGATAGAAACAAGAAATGGCTGTGGGGACCCGCCATCGTCGAAACTTTAAATAGGAGAAGCCAACGTGCAGAGCTTCAATACCAAGCACGCCCTTCGACTGGCCCTGGTCGCGGCCGCCGCCCTGTCCGTGACAGCCTGCGCCTCGCGTCCCAAGCCGACCCCTGCCCCGGAGCCGACGCCCGCTCCGGCCCCAATGCCGGCCCCTGAGCCCGCCCCGACCGCGCCGCCGCCGACCAGCTCGGTGATCCCGGGTTCGACCCAAGACTTCGTCGTCAATGTCGGCGACCGCGTCTATTTCGACCTCGACAGCTATTCAGTCCGCGCCGATGCGGCCCCGCTGCTGGACGCCCAAGCCGCCTGGCTGGTGCGTTATCCGAACGTGCAGATCCGTATCGAAGGCAACGCCGACGAACGCGGCACCCGCGAATACAACCTCGCCCTCGGCTCGCGCCGCGCAAACTCGGTGCGCGAGCACCTGGTCTCGCGCGGGGTCGCCCCGTCGCGCATCGCGACGGTGTCGTTCGGCAAGGAACGTCCGATCGATCCGGGCACGGGTGAAGAGTCCTACCAGCGCAACCGGAACGCCCACACGGCGATCGTCGGCGGCGCGCAGTAAGACCTGCCCCTGCGAACGAATGCGAGAGGGGGCCCAGCGGGTCCCCTCTTTGCGTTTGAACGCCATATCGCCGCCGGGGCCAAACAGCCCCAATTTGGCCGTCCGTTTTTGTAGATGATGCCGCCCATGATGTTCCGACGCCTCGCCCTGCCCCTGGCGCTCAGCCTGATCGCCACGACCGCGCTCGCCCAGGTCCCGATGGACCCGCTGGACGCCCGTGACGCCCGCCGTCTCGACCGCATGGAACAGGTGATGCGCGAGCTGCGCTCCATCGTCTTCCAGGGCCGCGACTCCGGAAAGCCGGTGGTCGTGCAACCGGCCGAGACCGACTACCAGCTGCAGGAAGTCTCGCGCCGCATGGCCGAGCTGGAACAGAGCCTGACCCGGATGACCGGCGACATCGAGAACGCCACCCGCCAGGCCGAGCTCGCCAAACGCGACACCGAGACCCTGCGCGCCGAGAACAAGGCCCTGAGCGACCGGCTGACTGCGCTGGAGAGCCGCGCCGCCTCTGAGGCGGCGCCCGCGAACCTGTCCGGCGGCCTGGCGGGCGGTCCCTCGCCCACCGCCGGCCTCAGCGCCGCCGAGATCTTCAGCCAGTCGCGCCAGGCGATGCTGGCCGGCGACTACGCCGTCGCCGAGAACGGCTTCCGCGACTATGTCGCCGAGCACGGCGACACCGCCAAGGGCCCCGAGGCCCGCTACTGGCTGGGCAAGACCCTCACCGCGCGCGGCGCCCATGCCGACGCCGCCGGCGCCTATATCGGCGCGATCCGCGGATGGCCGACCACCAGCTGGGCGCCCGACGCCGTGGTTGAACTGTCCCGCGCCCTGATCGCCCTGAAGAAACCCGCCGACGCCTGCCAGACCCTGGCCGAGCTCACCCGCCGCTATCCCAAGGCCCCGCCGGCGGTGCAAAGCCGCGCCGCCGCCGCGCGCACCCAGGCCAAGTGCGCCGCCTAGGCGCGCACGCGCCTGACCTGATGGACGGCGTCCAAGCCGTCTTGCACCGACGGCTGCGCCCCGAGGCCACCGCGCCGCTCGTGGTCGGGCTGTCGGGCGGCGGCGATTCCCACGCCCTGACCTTGATCGCCGCCGACTGGGCGCGGACACATCAGCGGCGGCTGGTCGTGCTCACCGTCGATCATGGCCTGCGCCCGGAGAGCCTCGGCTGGACGCATAGCTGCGCCGCCCTGGTCGCGCGCCTGGGCCTGGAGTTCCGCGCCCTGCACTGGATGGGCGAAAAGCCCAGCCAGGGCCTGCCCGCGGCCGCGCGGACGGCGCGACACCGGTTGCTGGCCGACGCCGCGCGAGAACTTGGCGCGCGGGTGATCCTGCTGGGCCACACCGCCAGCGACCTCGATGAAGCCGCCCTGATGCGCGCCAGCGGCTCAACCACCCCGTCGCCGCGTGAATGGGCGCCCTCGCCGGTCTGGCCGGAGGGCCGGGAGGTCTTCCTGCTGCGTCCCATGCTCGCGCTTGGCCGGGCGGAGATCCGCGACTGGTTGACGACGCGGGGGGAAACTTGGATCGAAGACCCCAGCAACGAGGATCTGCGCTTCGCCCGCGCCCGTGCCAGAGCGGCGATGACGCCCAAGACCGTCACGGCCGGCGCCGCGCCGATGGACGATTTGGCGGACCTAGCGCGCGCGGTCTTCGTCGATCAGGCCGGCGTGATCACCATCCCTCGCGCGGCCCTGTCGGCGCCCGGGGCCGCGCGGCTGATCGCCGTCGCCAGTCTCTGCGCGGCCGGAACCGACCGACCCCCGCGTCGCGACCGCCTGGCGCGCCTGACCGCATTGCTGAACGGGCGCGAGCCCGTCGCCGCCACCCTGTGCGGCGCGCGGATCGAGGCCGACGCGGCGGAGGCGCGCTTCATGCGTGAAGTCGGCGAACTGGCTCGGGGCGGCGCGCCGCCGCTGGACCTGCACGGCGCCGGCGTCTGGGACGGGCGGTTCGAGATCCGCGCGGCGCGGCCGGTGCGGATCGAGGCGCTCGCCGGCCACATCGCCCATCTGCCGCCGAGCCAGCGGGACGCCCTGCGCGGCGTACCGGCGCGGGCGCGGGGCGCGCTGCCGGCGATCATCGACGGCGATGGGGGAGCGACATCGCCCGTGCTCGGAGATGCGCCGGGCGTCTTCATCCGCTCGCTGGTCCAAAGCCGCCTGCTGTCCGCCTGCGGCGTGGTCACGCGCGAGCCTTAGACACCCCCCACCGGCTCGTCATGGCCGACCTCTCGGATCGGCCATCCATAGACGCGGCGCTCGGGGTCTATCTCCTAGGCCGGCGGATATGGGTCACCGGGACAAGCCCGGTGATGACGATCTGGATGGAAGAGCTAGCGGCCGACGACGGCCAGGACGTGCTCGACGCCCTTCACGATGGGATCGGCGAAGGTCTTGCCGAGCAGGCTGGCGTGGTTGGCGCCGCGCACGTGATCGACATAGCCGTGCCGCGAGGCCTGGGCCGGCACGACCTGCAGGGCCTTCAGCGCCGCCGACATCCGCGCCGCGCCGGCCGTCACCACGGCCACGGGCAGATCGGGCTCGAAGGTCCCAGCTTCGCGCCCTTGGCCTGCGGTGCGCGGCCAGTTCAGCACCTCCTCGGCCGCCCACCGGGTGTGGGTCGCCGATCCGTAGATCCGCCGCTTCTCAGTCGAGGCCTCGCCTTCCAGGCCGATCAGGTCGCCGATCACCAGCGACACCGGCCGCATGAAGCCCGCCCCCGACCACAGCCCGACCAGCTTCATCGCGCCGCGATAGGCGTGCACGCCCAGCGCCGCAGCCCGGACGTCCATCATCTCCGGCGTCACGGCGTCGACCAGGACCACCCCCAGCATCTGGTCGCGGTGATGCGGGACGAAGACCCGCAACATCAGCCCGGCCATCGAGTGGCCGGCCATCACGAACGGACCCGGCTCTCCGAGTTTCGCCAGCATGGCCGTCAGGTCGGCGGCGATGGCGCGGCCGTCGCGCGGTTCGGGACCGGGGTCGGAAAAACCAAGTCCGGCGCGATCATAGGCGACGCTGGCCAGGCCCTTGGCCGCGAGGCGTTCCTGCACCACCGCCCAGTCGGCGGCGCAGCCGAAGGCGCCGCATTCCAGGACGATCAGCGGGCGATCAGACTTCGGCCCCGCGCGAACCGCCCGCAAACGACGCCCGCCGATGTCGACCAACTGGCCTCGAGTGGGGTGGAAACGCTGGGCCGTCATCGCAGAACCTTGAGCATCGCGCCAATCTAGCCGAGGTTGCGCCCAGGTCGATCCTGGAGACGAAGACGATGTTGCGGCTGATCCTGAGCGTGGTGTTGGGCATAATCGTCGGCGCTGTCGTCACCGGGGTGGTGGAGGGCATGGGCCACACCATCTTCCCGCCGCCACCCGGCGTCGACCTGACCGATCCGGCACAGTTGCAGACCGTGATGTCGAAGGTGCCGCTCGAGGCCAAGTTCGCCGTGCTGCTGGCCTGGTTCCTGGGCGTTCTGGCCGGCGCCTCCAGCGCCAACCTGATCGCCGGGCGCCGCGCCCTGGCCGGCCGCATCACCAGCCTGCTGATCTTCTGCTTCGCGGCCTGGACCATGACCAGCATTCCGCACCCGGCCTGGTTCGTGGCCTCCGCCTGCGGGGCGATCCTGTTCGCGGCCTTCGTCGCCGACCGCGCCTTCGGGCGCGTGCGGCTCTAGATTACTGCTATTCCGCCGCCGCAAGGAGGGTGGCCGCGACCCGGCCGTCCTTGGTCTTGCGCGCCTCCGGCATCGCGCCGCGCTTGCTCGCCGGGATCGTCGAGACCTGGGCGACGCGTACGCGCTTGGAATAGTAGGCGGCGGCTTTCAGGGGCAGATCTTCGGCGGTGGCGAACTCGCGGTCGATGAAGGACACGGGGTTCAGCGGCCGGCCGTTCTGGCGGATCTCGAAATGCAGGTGCGGGCCGGTCGAGGTCCCGCTGGAGCCGATCTTGCCGATCATCGTGCCGGCCTTCACCGTCACGCCGGCCTTGGCGCGCGGGTCGATGCGGCCCAGATGGGCGTAGAAGCTGACTAGGTCCTCGTCGTGGCGAACCTCGACATAGCGGCCATAGGAGGCGCTGGAGCCGGCCTTGGTGATCACCCCGTCAGCCACCGCCACGACGGGCTTGCCCGAGGGGGCGGCGATGTCGACGCCCTCATGCAGACGGCCGTGACGCTCCCAAGGCATGCGGCGCAGGCCGAAGGGCGAGTTCACCTGCTGTCCGGGCACCGGCTCGCCGAAGGCGAACTCCGGCGGCGGGGGTTCCACCGGAACCGGCGCGACGATCTGGGCGTAGGTCGGCTCAGGCGCGCGCTCGATCGGCGCGAGCACGGTGGTGGCGTAGGCGGCGGTGACCACGCTGAGGGTCAGAGCTGTCGCCAGGACGCCCTCGACCCAGAAATGGCGCAAGCGGCCAGCCACGGCCAAATTCACTGAACTCAAGAATAGACCTCTTCCAGTACAGTCGAGCTTTACTGGAGTCCGCTAGAGGTTAGGCGGCCGAGCTGCGACGGTTTCTCGTTATCACGCGAGCGGTTATTGACCGACCTTCTAGACGAAAACGTGGCGGGGTAAACCTGTGGCCGCAGCGCGTATTGTCGCGCTCCGGAACAGCCTTTGCCGTAAGTTTCTGAAGAAGCGGTTACACGAAACTATACCGACGCAGACTCTGAGGGACCGTCGCCCAAACGAAAAACGGCGCGCCCAGGGCCTGGGCNTTCTTGGCGTCCCCGAACAACATCATGGTGTTGTCGCGGAAGAAGAGTTCGTTCTCGACCCCGGCGTAGCCGGAGGACATGCCGCGCTTCACGAACAGCACGGTGCGGGCCTTTTCGACGTCGAGGATCGGCATGCCGTAGATCGCCGAGGTCGGGTCGGTCTTGGCCGCCGGGTTGGTGACGTCGTTGGCCCCGATGACGAAGGCGACGTCGGCGGTGGAGAACTCGGAGTTGATGTCCTCCAGCTCGAACACCTCGTCGTAGGACACGTTGGCCTCGGCCAGCAGGACGTTCATGTGGCCCGGCATCCGGCCGGCGACCGGGTGAATGGCGTACTTCACCTCCACGCCTTCCGCCTTCAGTATGTCGCCCATTTCGCGCAGCGCGTGCTGGGCCTGGGAGACGGCCATGCCGTAGCCCGGGACGATGATGACCTTGGAGGCGTTCTTCATGATGAAGGCGGCGTCTTCGGCCGAACCCTTCTTGACCGGCCGGGTCTCGACCTTGCCGCCGGCGCCAGCCACCACGTCCTCGGCGCCGAAGCCGCCCAGGATCACGGAGATGAAGCTGCGGTTCATCGCCTTGCACATGATGTAGGAGAGGATCGCGCCGGACGAGCCGACCAGGGCCCCGGTGATGATCAGGGTGACGTTCTCGAGCGTGAAGCCCAGCGCCGCCGCCGCCCAGCCGGAATAGCTGTTCAGCATCGACACCACGACCGGCATGTCCGCGCCGCCGATCGGGATGATCAGGGTGACGCCGATCAGCAGGGCCAGGGCGAAGATGCCCCAGAAGGCCCAGATCGCCTGGCCGCCGCTCATCACCAGCACCACGATCAGGGCGACGATGCCCACCGCGATGGCGATGTTCAGCAGGTGGCGGGCCGGCAGCATGATCGGCGCGCCGCTCATGTTGCCGTTCAGCTTGGCGAAGGCGATCACCGAGCCGGTGAAGGTGATGGCGCCGATGGCCAGGCCCAGCGACAGCTCGATCAGCGAGTTGAGGTGCACCATGCCGTCCGCGCCGACGATGCCGTAGGCGGCCGGGGTATGGATAGCGGCGACCGCGACCAGACAGGCGGCCATGCCGACCAGGCTGTGGAAGGCGGCGACCAGCTGCGGCATCGAGGTCATGGCGACCTTGCGGGCGATGACCGCCCCGACCGCGCCGCCGATGGCGACGCCGCCGAGGATCAGGCCCAGCGTCAGCGGATCGAGCTTGCCCTGGCCCCAGAGGGTGAGCAGCGCGGTGCCGACGGCGATAGCCATGCCGATCATGCCGTTGCGGTTGCCCGCCTGGCTGGTCGTGGGGCTGGAAAGGCCGCGTAGGGCCAGGATGAAGAGGACGCCTGAAACGATGTAGGCGATGGCCGCGAGATTGGCGTTCATGAGCCTATTTCGCCTTCTTCTTGTACATGGCCAGCATGCGCTGGGTGACCAGGAAGCCGCCGAAGATGTTCACGGCGGCGAAGGCCGCGGCGACGGCGCCGGCGCCCTTCGAGATCATGACGTTCTTGGTCAGCTCGCCGTCCACTCCGTGAGCGGCGGCTGCCAGCAGGGCCCCGACGATGATCACCGAGGAGATGGCGTTGGTCACCGCCATCAGCGGCGTGTGCAGGGCGGGGGTGACGCTCCAGACGACGTAGTAGCCCACGAAGATCGCGAGCACGAAGATCGCCAGTCGGAAGACTGTAGGGTCGACGGCTTCCATGAGGGTCCTCTTAAGCAGTCAGGGCGGGATGAATGATCGCCCCGCCTTGGGTGACGAGAGCAGCCTTCAGGATTTCGTCCTCGTAGTCGGGGGCGAACTTGCCCTCCTTGTCGAGGAACAGGCCGGCGAAGGCGAAGAGATTGCGCGCATAGAGCGCCGAGGCGTCGGTCGCGATGCGGCCGGGCAGGTTGGGCGCGCCAAGGATCTTGGCGCCGTTGGCGGTGACAACCGTCTCGCCCAGCTTGGCGCCGACGACGTTGCCGCCCTGCTCGATGGCCAGGTCGACCAGGATCGAGCCGGCCTTCATCGAGGCGACCTGCTCGGCGCTGACCAGCTTGGGGGCCGGACGACCGGGGATCAGCGCCGTGGTGATGACGATGTCCTGCTTGGCGATGTGGGTGGAGAGCAGCTCGGCCTGCTTGGCCTGGTACTCGGCGCTCATTTCCTTGGCGTAGCCGCCGGCGGTCTGGGCGTTCTTGAACTCCTCGTCCTCGACGGCGAGGAACTTGGCGCCCAGGCTTTCGACCTGCTCCTTGGTGGCGGGCCGCACGTCGGTGGCGGTGACCACCGCGCCCAGGCGGCGGGCGGTGGCGATGGCCTGCAGGCCGGCGACGCCGACCCCCATGACGAACACCTTGGCCGCGGCGATGGTGCCGGCCGCCGTCATCATCATCGGCAGGGCCTTGCCATAGGCCTCGGCGCCCTCGATCACGGCGCGATAGCCGGCGAGGTTGGCCTGGGAGGACAGCACGTCCATCACCTGGGCCCGCGTGATTCGCGGCACGAACTCCATGGCGAAGGCGGTGGCGCCCTTGGCGGCCAGCGCCTTCAGGGCGTCTTTCTCGATGTGCGGATTGAGGGTGGCGACAACGATGGTCCCGGCCTTCAAGAGCGCGATCTCTTCGTCGACGGGGCTGCGGACCTTCAGCAGGATATCGGCCTTGCCGATCGCATCCTTGATGGTCTTGGCCAGGGTCGCGCCCGCGGCTTCATAGTCGGCGTCGGGATAGGACGCCGCAGCGCCGGCGCCCGCCTCGATCACCACCGAGAATCCGGCGCCGATGAATTTCTTCACCGTCTCTGGAGTCGCGGCCACACGCGTCTCTCCGGCGCGGCGTTCCTTGGTGACGGCGATGGTCGTCATGCGCCCTGTTCCCCCCATGTCAGTCTTCGAACTTGCGGCGAACATAGAAGCCGCCGTTGGCTATTGTCCAGCAATCGAACGCCGGGCTTCAAACAAATGTTTGATCCTGAACCCCTTTAGGCTTCGGGGTTTGGCGGCGCCCAGCCGCCTCTGGTTGTTTGTTGACCCGGATCGGTCGCACGCTTGCTGACGCGCGCCCTCTTCCGCTACGTCACCCCGCGGCTCAATCCAGAAAAAATCGGCGGCCTGTGAAAAGAACTGCGCTTGGCGCCGGCCAGCCGGCGCTCGCGGCGCGCCGAACGCCAGACAGCATAAAGGGCGGGGCTTTCGCGCCCGCCCTTCAAACAGCTTCAGACGATGTTCGCCTTAGTGGGCGGGTTCGCCGTGCTCGCGCATGACGATGAAACCACCGACCGCCAGGACCAGGCCGACAGCGGCCGAACCCAGGAAGCCGGTCGCGGTGCAGAACCACAGGGTGATGAAGATCAGGAAGGCGGCGATCGCCAGCGAGCCCCACTTCGCGAGGCTGACGAACAGGCGATAGGTCGAGGCCTGTTCTTGAATTTCCATGTCGCCGCGGTGGTATTCGGAAGCCATGGCGGGCCCGTCTCTCTCTTCGAAGAATTCAGTTGGAGCCGGACTACACGAACAGCAGCCCGGCCTCAAGGGCTGGCGTCAGGCCGGCCAGACCGCCAGCATGGAACGCAGCGCCGCCACCAGGGCCAGCGGCTGATCGACCATGATGTGGTGGGCGGAGTCGGGGATGGCGATCTCGATGATGTCTTCCGGCAGGGGCGTGACCTCCCCCCTGTCACGGCGCGCCATCACCACCGAACGCTCGCCGTAGATGTGGGCCAGCGGCGTGGCGACCGCAGGCCGCCCTTGGGTCGTCAAGGCCATCATCGCCGAACGGTCGAGCTTGTTCCACATGTTGGGATCGAAGCGCCACGACCACCCCTCCCCCGAACCATCCTCCATCGGCGCGCGCTTCAAGGAGCGGCGGGCGATGAAGTCGGCCACGAACAGGTTGCCGGCCGCCTGGGGCGGCATGAACCGGAACCGGGCCAGGGCCGCGGCGATGGTCGGATAGACCCGCTGGGCGCGGTCGGCGGTCGGGATGTTGGCGACCCGCTGGCGCTGCTCCTCCAGCAAGCGCTTGCCTTCGGGCGAGTCCGCCGGCGGACCGCCGAAGCCGACATCCACCAGGATCGCCGCATGCATCCGTTCGGGGTGCTGCACGGCGGCGTAGAACACCTGCGAGCCCCCGAACGAGTGGCCGATATAGACCGGCTTACGCCCGCCTTCGTAGAGGCCCGCCGCCTGGGCGCAGACCTCGGCGTCCTCGGCGAAGTCCTGGAAAGCGTAGGTCTCGCGCCAGTCGGAAGCGCCCATGCCGGCCAGCGACATCGAGGCCACGCGGTAGTCGGCCGCCAGGAACGGGGCGATGAAACTCCACCAGTCGGCGTGGGCCGAGTTGCCGTGCACCAGCAGCAGGCCGGGCTTGCCCACCTCGCCCCAGGTCAGCAGCTCGATCTGCGAACCCATGGAGGTGACGAAGCGGCGCTCCGGCTCCTGGGCGATGGCGTCGGTGAACCACTGCGGCGCGTCAGGCTCGCGCCCCGAGAACGGCGCCAACGGGGCCTGAACCTCGGGCGGCAGCGCGCCGGGCGGGGAGTGAATCGGCTGATCCTCGTAGCCGACAGGCGCGCCTTCTTTGATCGCGGGGTCCAAAGCCATTACGCCACTCCTCGTGCTTCCCGTTCGCCGGCCTTACGCACGATCGAACGGATACCCTTGTAGACGCCGGTGCCGGTGATCAGGGTGCGGTCCGCGCACCAGATCTTGCCGCGAACGGTGAACACGTCGTCCTGCTCGGCGATGATCTCGCTGGTCCCCTCGACCCAGTCGCCCATGTGGGCGCCCGAGAGGAAGTCGGTGGTGAGCCTGACCGTCACCCAGCCGATCTCACGCTGGTTGGAGATCACCCGGCCCCAGGCCATGTCGGCGAAGCTCATCAGCATGCCGCCGTGACAATTATTCATCCCGTTGGCGTGGTGTTCCTCCACGCGAAAGGCCATGGTTTCGCCATTCGTGGCGCTGTCGCGTCGCGAATAGAACGGCCCCACGGTGCGGCCAAACCCGCGCTGCCACAGATTGATGACGTAGCCGTCAGGGACGACAGCGGTTTGAACTTCGGTGAGATCATCGGACATCGCCAAAGCTGATGAACGGGCGTTTGAAAAATGGCAAGCGCCGATCCGCCCCCGCCGCCCGCGGCCGGCCCGGCGCGACTTGAAAACGACAGGGAGAAGACGATGCGGATTGCGATGAGCATGCTGATGGTGGCGCTGTTGGCGAGCGCCTGTTCCAAGAAGGAAGAAACCGCCAAGAGCGGTGAACCGGCGACGGCCGCCCCGGCCACGACGACCATGCCGGCGGAACTGGCCGAGGGCCCGAAGCCCGGCAAGTGGCGCATGACCACCGAGATGGCTTCGATGCCCAAGCCCATCACCATGGAGGTCTGCCTGCCCAAGACCAGCTTCAAGGAGATGCAGACCGCCCAGCAGCAGGCCGGCGTGACCTGCACCGAACAGACGATGACCCGTCAGGGCGCCGACTATGTCGGTCATGCGGTCTGCACGCACTCGGGTGGGAAGATGACCGTCGACAGCCGCTTCTCGGGCGATTTCTCGACCCGCTACACGACGGAAAGCAAGACCGTGATGGACCCCGCGCCGACCCCGGCCATGCGCGAGATGACCATGAAGATCACCGCCGAACGCCTCGGCGACTGCTGATTTAGAGACCGCGCACGGTTTCACCGGCTTGACGGGCGGGCGGCGGGAAAACCTGCCGCCCGCCTTTGCCGCCGGGGTTGGTTCGTCCTATCGTCGCGCGCAGTTCGACGGGGATGGGTGGCTAGGCATGAGAGTGTTCGAGACGGCGGTCGCGATGATCGCGGCTGCGGCCTTGGGCGGATGCGCCACGACGACGGCGCCCGCCAAGACGCCTGCGGGCGGCGAAACCGCCAAGGCCCGCCCCCTGCCCAAGGGCCTGGATTCCGCCCACAACGGCGACCCCTTCGCCTCGACCTATCGCCCCCTGCCCAGCCGCCCGACCGCCCTGTTCGGCGCCACGGTGTTCACCGGGACCGGGGAGCGGATCGACGGAGGAACCGTGCTGATCCGCGACGGCAAGATCGAGGCGGTCCGCGCCGGCATCGTGCCCCCGGCCAGCTACGATTTCGTGGACGCCTCGGGCAAGTACATCACGCCTGGCCTGATCGACGCCCACTCGCACCTCGGCGTCTATCCCTCGCCCGCCGTAGCGGCCCATTCCGACGGCAACGAGCTGACCGACCCCAACACCGCCGGGGTCTGGGCCGAGCATTCGGTCTGGCCGCAGGATCCGGGCTTCAACCTGGCCCGCGCCGGCGGGGTGACCACGCTGATGGTGCTGCCCGGCTCCGGCAACCTGATCGGCGGCCGTTCGGTCACCCTGCGCAACATCCCGGCCCGCACGGTCCAGGACATGAAATATCCAGGCGCGCCCTACGGCCTGAAGATGGCCTGCGGCGAGAACCCCAAGCGGGTCTATGGCGCAAAGGGCCGCGCGCCGTCGACCCGGATGGGCAATGTCGCCGGCTATCGGAACGCCTGGATCAACGCCGCCGACTACACCCGCAAATGGGACGACTACCGCGCCAAGACCGGCCGCGGCGAAAAGGCCGACCCGCCTAAGCGCGACCTGCAGCTCGAAACCCTGGCCGGGGTGCTGAGCGGCGAGATCCTGGTCGAGAACCACTGCTACCGGGCCGACGAGATGGTCCAGATGATCGGGATCGCCAACGAGTTCGGCTACAAGATCACCGCCTTCCACCACGCCTCGGAGGCCTACAAGATCGCCGACATCCTGGCGAAGAACGACATCTGCACGGCCACCTGGGCCAACTGGTGGGGCAACAAGCTGGAGGCCTGGGACGGCATCGAGGCCAACGCCGCCCTGGTCCACGCCGCCGGCGGCTGCGCGATCATCAAGTCCGACGACCCCGACGTCATCCAGCGCCTGAACCAGGAAGCCGCCGAGGCCCTGGCCGCCGGCCGCGCGGCGGGGCTGAACATCACCGAGGGCCAGGCCATGGCCTGGATCACCGCCAATCCGGCCAAGGCGCTGGGCCTGAAAGACACCGGGGCGCTGGAGGTCGGCAAGCGGGCCGACGTGGTGATCTGGGACAAGAACCCCTTCTCGATCTACGCCCGCGCCGAGCGGGTCTATCTGGACGGGGCGATCGCCTACGACCGGCATGACCCGCGCTACCAGGCGCGGTCGGACTTCGAACTTGGCCAGGGAGCCAACCGCTGATGCGCAAGATTTCGATCAGCCTGGCCGCGCTGCTCGCCGCCATCGCCACCCCGGTGCTCGCGCAAACCGTGGCCATCACCAACGCCCGCATCCTGACCGTCGGCCCGGCTGGCGACATTCCGCAGGGAACGATCGTCCTGCAGGGCGGCAAGATCGCCTCGGTCGGCGCCAATGTTTCGATCCCGGCGGGCGCCCGCATCATCGACGCCAAGGGCGGGACGGTGACGCCAGGCTTCGTGGCCGCCAACACCCTTCTGGGCGCCGTCGAGGTCCGCTCGCTGGGCGATGATCTGAGCGTCAACAATCCCGACATCGGCGCGGCCTTCGACGTTCAGTACGCGCTGAACCCGGCCTCGACCTTGATCCCGGTGGCGCGATTGTCAGGCATCACCCGCGCCATCGTCACCCCCTCCTCGGCGGGCGCCGGCGAAAATGACTTCCACGCCGACGACGGCGAGAGCGCCGACCAGTATACGGCCGGGAGCGGCGGCGGATCGCCGTCACACGCCCTGTTCGCCGGCCAGGCGGCGGTGATCCATCTTGGCGAAGGCGCCGACATTCTGATGAAGCCCAAGGTCGGCATGGTGGTGCCGTTCGGCGACGGCGGCGCCCATGTGGCCGGCGGCGCGCGGGGGGCCGAGATCGTCGCCCTGAAGGCCGCGTTCCGCGACGTGCGCGACTACATGCGCAACAGGGCCGCCTACGACCGGGCCGGGGTCCGCGACCTGGCGCTGTCGAAGAACGACCTGGAGGCGCTGATCCCGGTGGTCGAGGGCCGGATGCCGATCATCGCCAGCGTGCACAAGGTCGCCGATATCCGCGCCGTGCTGAAGTTCGCCCGCGAAGAGCGGGTTAAGGTGATCCTGAACGGCGCCGAGGAAGGCTGGATGGCGGCCGCCGAGATCGCCGCCGCCGGCGTGCCGGTGCTAGTCAATCCGCTGAGCGACCGACCCGAGAGCTTCCAGATGCTGGGGTCCTCGCTCGAGAACGCCGCCAAGCTGCACGCCGCCGGGGTGACCTTGGCCATCGAGGGGCAAGGCGGCGCCCACCGGGTTCGCGAGCTGCGCTACAACGCCGGCAACGCCGTGGCTTATGGCATGCCCTATCACGCGGCGCTGGCGGCGGTGACCCTCAACCCAGCACGCATCTTCGGCGTGGCCGACAAGATCGGCTCGCTGGAGCCCGGCAATGACGCCGACCTGGTGATCTGGACCGCAGACCCCTTCGAGCCGCTGTCGCAGGCCACCGCTGTCTTCATCCGCGGCGAAAGCCAGCCGATGACCTCGCGCCAACTCGAGCTGCGCGACCGCTACAAGACCCTCGGCGGCGCGTATCCGGAGGGGTACTCGCGGTAATCCCCAGACCTCGTCATCCTCCGGTCGTCTGAAAGACGATCCGGGGGACCCAAGCGGCCTATCAAATTCTGCAACTCAGCTTGGGTCCCCCGGATCTCGCTTCGCGAGCCCGGAGGATGACGATCGATGATGCTACGGCTTCATCGTCCGCGCTGTGAGCGTCGCTTCACCGCGCAGGGTCAGGGCCTCGGCTGAGGTCCCGACCACCACGCCGACCTTGCCTTCCGCGATCCGCCAGCCCGGCAGGGCAGCGTCGTAGTTGGCCAGCAGGCGCGGGTCGGCGACGACCGTCACGCGCCTGGTCTCGCCCGGCGCCAGCGTCACGCGCGACCAGCCGATCAGGCGCTGGCTCTCCTTGCCGTCCGAGCCGGTCACCAGGGCGTAGACCTGCGGGGTGTCGATACCCGCGACCGCGCCGGTGTTGGTGACGTCCAGGTTCACGGTCAGGGTCTCACCGCCCTCCACCGCCAGGCCGGCATAGGCGAAAGCCGTGTAGGAGAGCCCGAAGCCGAACGGGAACAGCGTCGGCTTCCCGGTCTTGGCGAACCAGCGATAACCGACGTCGGCGCCCTCCGGGTGCTCGACTGAGAACCGGCCCTTGTGCTGCTGCACGCCGGGGAACGAGGTCGGCAGGGTCTTACCCTCGACCGGCGGGCCGAAGATCATGCCGGGGATTTCCGGCCGCACCAGATCGGCGACATCGCGCGGGAAGCTGATCGGCAGGCGGCCCGAGGGGTTCACCTCGCCGAACAGGATGCGGGCGATGGCCTCGCCGCCGCGCGTGCCCGGATACCAGGCCTGCAGCAGGGCGCTGACCTTATCCAGCCAGGGCGTCAGGACCGGCGTGCCGGTTTCCAGCACCACCACCGTCTTGGCGTTGGCCGCGGCGACGGCCTCGATCAGGGCGTCCTGGTTGTTCGGCAGCGACAGGGTCGGCAGGTCCTCGGCCTCAGTCGCCCACTGATCGGCGAAGACGATGGCGACGTCGGCGTCCTTGGCCAGGGCGGCGGCGGCGGCGTGGTCCTCGCCGCTCGCATAGACGACCTGCGTGTTGCGGGTCAGGCCGCGGATCGCCGCCAGCGGCGCCGAGGGATGATAGGTGACCTGCGAGAAAGCCGAGGACATCCCCATGGTCACCGGGATCTCCAGACCCGCGCCGCCGACCGGCAGCACCTGGGACGACCCGCCGCCCGACAGCACGCCGACATCGGCATGGGCGCCGATCACCGCGATCTTGCGCAAGGTCCCCTTGAGCGGCAGCACGCCGTCGTTCTTCAGCATCACCACGCCGGCCTCGGCGGCGGCCTGGGCGACCTTGGCGTTGGCCTCGTAGTCGGTCGGCCGCTTCTCGGCGGGTTTATCGAACACGCCCTTGTCGATCAGGCTGCGCAGGATGCGGTGGACCATGTTGGACAGGCGCTCGAACGGCACCTCGCCCTGCTGCACCGCCGCCTTCAGCAGTTCGCCGAAATAGACTTCGCGGTCGAGCTGTTCGCCGCTCTCCTGGTCCATGCCGGCCAAGGCCGCCTTGACCGTGGTGTGCACCGCGCCCCAGTCGCTCATCACCCAGCCGGGGTAGCCCCAGTCGGTCTTCAGCACCTGGTTCAGCAGGAAGTCGTTCTCGCCCGCCCACTCGCCGTTCACGCGGTTGTAGGCGCACATGACCGAGCCGGGCGCGCCGATCTCAATGGCGATCTGGAAGGCCAGCAGGTCGCTTTCACGCAGCGCGCCCTCGTCGATACGGGCGTCGACCACGTGGCGGCAGGTCTCCTGATCGTTCAGGGCGAAGTGCTTCAGGGTGCAGACGATCTGGTTGGACTGCGCGCCCTTGATGGCCTCGCCGACCAGCACGCCGGCCAGCAGCGGGTCCTCGCCCAGATATTCGAAGTTACGGCCGTTGCGCGGTTCGCGGGTCAGGTTCGCGCCGCCGCCCAGCAGCACGTTGAAGCCCTTGTCGCGCGCTTCGGATCCCACCATCGCACCGGCCGCATAGGCCAGCTGCGGGTCCCAGGTCGAGGCCAGCGACAGGCCCGACGGCAGGCCGGTGGCGCCGTCGCCCTTACGGATCTTGCGCGGATTGGCGACGCCCAGGCTGGCGTCGGTTTCGTTCAGCGGCGGGATGCCCAGTCGCGCGACGCCGGGGATATAGCCCGCGCCCATCGCCGCGTCGGCCGGCGGGGTGTCGAGCATGGACGGCATCGGCCCGTGGACCAGCGAGATCATCTCGTCCAGCGTCAGCTGCTCGATCAACAGGGCGGCCCGTTCGTCGGGCGAGCGGCTCGTATCCATCCAGGGCTGGGCGGTCATCTTGGCGTTTCCTCAGAGGCGACGGCCCAAGGCTATCTATTTTTACCCAAGCGGGCAATAATCAGCGCATGACGATGTTGGCGGCGAAACAGCGAGGCCGGCCGGCCCGCAACGCGCGGTCGGTCGAGGAGACGCGGGAGGCTATCCTGCAGTCGGCCCTGACGCTGTTTTCCGAGCGCGGCTTCGAAGGCGTGGCGCTGCGCGACATCGCCGCCAAGGCCGGGGTCGAGCACAGCCTGGTCCGCTACCACTTCACCGACAAGGCGACGCTCTGGCGGGCGGCCCTGCGCGATCTGATCGACAGGATGAACACTGAGCGCGCCATCAGCTGGCGCGCCACGCGGGGCCAGCCGCTGGTCGACCGCTTCAAGCAATATCTACGCGACTATGTCCGTTACTGCGCCCACCACCCCGAGCATGCGCGGATCATGGTCCATGAGACGGTCGGCGATTCCGACCGCACCGCCTGGATCGCCGAGGAGATCGTGCGGCCCCAGCACCGGGCCGGGCGCAAGACCCTGACCATGCTGATGGACGAGGGCCGCCTGCCACGGATGGAGCCGCGCCACCTGATCTACATGATCGCCGCCGCCGCCCAGGCCCCCTTCACCCTGGCCGGCGAGGTGCGCCACGCCTACGGCGTCGACACCGCCACCGACGCAGAGATCGAGGCGCACGCCGACGCGCTGATCGCGCTGTTCCTGCGGGAGTAGCCTGCCGGGGCGGCATCTGCTCAACATGTCTCAAAAGGCCATGGGAGGCGCGCGATGCACGTTCGCTGGAGCGAGGCGGAACTGAAGTTTCGCGATGAGGTCCGCGCCTTTCTGGACGCCGAGCTGACCCCGGAGATGCGGCGCGCCACGGCGCTGATGACCAGCGTCTACGCCCCGCACGACCTGGCCACGGCCTGGCAGAAGATCCTGCATGCGCGCGGCTGGGCGGCCCCGGCCTGGCCGGTCGAATACGGCGGCTGCGGCTGGAGCGCGGCCCAGCGCTACATCTACGCCAGCGAACTGGCCGCCGCCGGCGCGCCGCCCCTGTCGCCGATGGGGATCGGCATGTGCGGCCCGGTGCTGATCGGCCACGGCACGGCGGAGCAGAAGGCCCACTTCCTGCCGCGGATGTTGTCGGGCGAACACCTGTGGTGCCAGGGCTATTCCGAGCCAGGCTCCGGCTCGGACCTCGCCTCCCTGCGGATGAGCGCGGTGGAGGATGGCGAGGACTTCATCTGCAGCGGCCACAAGCTGTGGACCACCCACGCCGACGCCGCCAACTGGATCTTCTGCCTGGTCCGCACCTCGCAGGAGCGTATCCCCCAGCAGGGCATCACCTTCCTGCTGATCGACATGACCACGCCGGGCGTCAGCGTCAGCCCGATCCTGATGCTGTCGGGCGAGCACATCCAGAACGACGTGTTCTTCAGCGAGGTCCGCGTGCCCAAGGCCAATGTGGTCGGCAAGATCGGCGAGGGCTGGACCGTGGCCAAGTACCTGATGGAGTTCGAGCGCGGCGGCGGCGTCGCCACGCCGGGGCTGAAGGCGCGGCTAGGCCGCATCGGCGCGATGGCGACGGCCGAGGGCCTGACCGGCGACCACGGCTTCATGGCGCGCCTGAGCGCCCTGGCCATCGAGATCGACGCCCTGGCGGCCGTCGAGCTGCAGATTCTGTCGAACCTTAGCCAGGGTGACGCGCCCGGCGCCAAGTCCTCAATGATGAAGACCGTCGGCACCGAGATCAGCCAGCGGCTGACCGAACTCGCCGTCGAGGCCGCCGGCGTCTATGCGCAGCCGTATCAACCGCACGCCACGCGGCCCGGCGGACCGACCCCGAACTATCGCCCGCCGGCCGACCAGGGCCATGTCGGCCCCGACCACAGCCTGACGGCCGCCGCCAAATACCTGAACGACCGCGCCGCCTCGATCTACGCCGGCACCAACGAGATCCAGCGCAACATCATGGCCAAGGCGGTGCTGGGGCTCTAGCGGCGGCGAGCTTGCCTAAGACTGTCATCCCGGACAGCCGCTGCGCGGCTTCCGGGATGACACCATCGTACTGGTCTAAACCGCCGCCTCCGGCTTCAGCGTTTCGCGAAGCTGCCGCTTCAGGAACTTGCCGCTGGCGTTGCGCGGAATGGCCTCGTCCAGGAACCAGACATAGCGCGGGATCTTATGCTTGGCGCTGATGCCTGCCAGGTGCGCCCGCAGCGCTTCCGGCGACAGGCTCTCGCCCGGACGCAGAACCACGGCGGCCCCGACCTCCTCGCCCAGGCGCGGGTCCGGCACCCCGAACACGCAGGCCTCGGCCACAGACGGATGGCGGAAGATATTGGCCTCCACCTCGGCGCAATAGACGTTCTCGCCGCCGCGCAGGACCATGTCCTTCTTGCGGTCGACGATGAAGATGAAGCCGTCCTCGTCGATGCGGGCGACGTCGCCGGTGTGCAGCCAGCCGTCGGTGATCGACTCGGCCGTCGCGTCGGGGCGGTTGATGTAGCCCTTGATGACCGGCGCGCCCTTGACCCACAGCTCGCCCAGTTCGCCGACCGGGACGGTCTTGCCGTCGTCGTCGACGCACTTGACCTCGAAGGCCGGCATGGCCGGGCCGCAACTGGCCGGCTTGTCGACGAAGAAGTCGGCCGAGACCGAGGTGATGATCCCGCAGGTTTCGGTCATGCCGTAGCCGGTGTTCGGCCGGGCGGTCTTCACCTGCTCGTCGATCTTGCCGACCAGGTCCGGCTGGAGCTGCGCGCCGCCGCCGCCCAGGGTCACCAGGCTGGAGGTGTCGGTCGTCGGGAAGTCCGGGTGGGTGATCAGTTCGCGCGCCATGGTCGGCACGCCGCTCATGGCGGTGACCTTCTCGGCCGCGATCAGCTTCAGGGCCTCGCCCGCGTCCCAACGGTACATCAGGACCATCTTGCCGCCAGCGGCGGTGACGGCGTAGGCGGCGCAATTGTTGGCCGTGACATGGAACAGCGGGGTGACGACCAGGCCCACGGGAACCGGAACCGGCGCGTTGGGATCGGGCGCGACGCCGGTGGCGCGCGCGGTGGCCAGGCCCTGCACCTGGGCCGAGAAGCCCATGTTCATCAGGTTGGCGACGCAGCCGCGATGGGTGAGCTGGGCGCCCTTCGGGAAGCCGGTGGTGCCCGAGGTGTAGAAGATGCAGGCGTCGGCGTCGGGATCGACGCTCACCACCGGCATCTCGCCGCCGCCGGCGATCACGTCGCTGAAGGCGATGACACCGGGAGGAACCGGATCGGTGCGCACGGCCACCAGCGGGACGCCTTTGACGGCGTCAGGACGCTCCAGGATGCGGGCCAGCCGCTCGGCGTCGGCGAAGATCACCTTGGGCGCGGAATCCTTGATCCCAAATTCAATCTCGTCGGTGACCCACCAGGCGTTCATGCCCACGACCACGATCCCGGTCGAGACGCAGGCCCAGTAGAGCAGCATCCATTCGGGGTAGTTGCGCATGGCGATGGCCACCCGGTCGCCGGACTTCACGCCCTGCGCGGCCAGCCAGGCGGCGATGGCGTTCACCTGGGCGTGGGCCTGGGCGTAGGTCAGACGGTCGTTCTCGTAGACCAGATAGTCGCGGTCGCCATATTGGGCGGTCGACAGCCAGACCTCCCGCACCGAGGGCGGGGCGTGGCGGAACATCCGCAAGGCCTGGCCCCGGACCTCGACCTCGGCGATTTCGAAGGGCGACCCCGGCGCGATCAGTTCCGACCAGGCCTGCTTCAGCTCCTTGTAGTGCATCGCTTCCCCCTTGTTTTTCGGCCGGCGGCGTCAAGGCGGCCGGGCCGTTCGCCTTCACTCGCGGAAGGACGTTCGAAAACCACGATATCTGGCCTGCCCCGGCGGCAGCCCAGCTAATCAAGCTTGCTGGAGAGGTTCACATGGACCGACGCTCTCGGCCACAAATCAAGAGTTCAAATAGGGAGAGACCCGCCATGGCGATCGATTTCGAGATTCCGGAAGAGGCCAAGGCCGTCCGCGCCAAGGTGCGCCAATGGGTGCAGGACGAGTGCATCCCCGCCGAAAAGGAACTGCACGCCGGCGCCGACTACAAGGAGCTGCTGGCCAAGCTACGGACCAAGGCCCGCGCCCGGGGTCTGTGGCTGCCCTTCATCCCGACCGAGTACGGCGGCATGGGCCTGGGGCCGCTCGCCAACGCCCTGGTGCAGATGGAGCTAGGCCAGAGCCACCTTGGCGCGCTGTCGATGAACAGCCAGGGCCCCGACGACGCCACCATGCTGACCCTGCTGGCGCACGGCACCGAGTTCCAGAAGGAGAAGTACCTCAAGCCGCTACTGGCCGGTGAAAAGCGGGTTTGCTACTCGATGACCGAGAAGGCGGCCGGGGCCGACGCCACCGGCATGCGCACCACCGCGGTCAAGGATGGCAACGAGAACTATGTGCTGAACGGCGAGAAGTGGTTCTCGTCGGCCGCCAGCGCCGCCGACATCGCCGTGGTGATGGCCCGCACCGATCCTGACGCCCCGCGCCATCAGCAGTTCTCGACCTTCATCGTCGAGCTGCCGAACCCCGGCTACAACATCAAGCGCGACATCAAGACCATGGCGGTCGAGAGCCCGCTCAGCCACATCATGGGCGGCGGTCACTCCGAGATCGAAATCAAGGACCTGGTGGTCCCGGCCGAGAACCTGCTGGGCGGCGAGGGACAGGGCTTCAACATGGGCCAGCATCGCCTGGCCTACGGCCGCCTGCGCCACGGCATGCACAATGTCGCCATGGCCCAGCGGGCGCTGGACATGGCCGCCGCCCACGTCACCCAGCGCGAGACCTTCGGCAAGCCGCTGCACGAGCGCCAAGGCGTCCAGTTCATGTTGGCCGAGTGCGCCAGCGAACTCTACATGGCCCGCTTGATGCTGCTGCACATCGCCTACAAGGCCGAGAAGGGCCTGGACCTGCGGCAGGAGAACTCCATCGCCAAGGTGTTCCTGGCCCACATGGTCCACAAGGTGGTCGACACCGCGATCCAGCTGCACGGCGCGCTCGGCTATAGCCAGGATACGCCGCTGGCCAGCTGGTACACCCACATCCGCTCGCAACGGCTGGTCGATGGACCCGACGAGGTCCACCGCTGGACGGTCGGCCGCAACGTGATCAAGGCCTACCAGCAGCACGGCACCACCGCCTCGGCGGCGGGGGGTGATCTGATCTAGGGCGCGAAAGAGCCCCCTCAGTCAGCGGAGTTTATCCTCGGGCCGACCTGCAGTCGGTCCCGGGGGCTGACAGCTCCCCCAGAGGGGGAGCATCTAACCCGATCAGATCCTCCCCCTCTGGGGTAGGTGGATCGGTGCGAAGCGCCGAGACGGAGGGGGCTTTCTGCGTTTACCAATGGATGCTCACCTCCCTGAGGATCCCCCATGACCGCCTCCCCCATCCGCATCGTCGGCCTGTCCGGGAGCCTGCGCAGCGGCTCGTTCAACACCCAACTGCTACGCGCCGCCGTCGCCCTGGCGCCGGAGGGCGTCACGATCACCGCCGGCACGATCCGCGGCATCCCGCTCTATGACGGCGACGTCGAGGCCGCCGAGGGCGTTCCGCCGCTGGTCGCCGCGCTGAAGGACGATATCGCCGACGCCGACGGCCTGCTGCTGGTGACGCCCGAGTACAACAACTCCATCCCCGGCGTGTTCAAGAACGCCGTCGACTGGCTGACCCGGCCCGCGGGCGACATCGCCCGCGTGTTCGGCGCCAAGCCGGTCGGCCTGATCGGCGCCTCGCCGGGCGGGTTCGGCACCATCCTCAGCCAGAACGCCTGGCTGCCGGTGCTGCGGACCCTGGGCACCGAGCCCTATTTCGGCGGCCGGCTGATGGTCTCACGCGCCCACAAGGCGTTGGCCCCTGACGAGGGCTTCGCCGACCCGGCCATCGAGGAAATGCTGAAGGGCTATCTCGAAGGCTTCGCCGCGTTCGTGCGGGCGAAGGCGGGGCGCTAGGCGCGCGCCTGCGCCTCGTCCCAACGGGCTGATTCAGCGGCGAGCGCCTCGATGTCGGCGGCGCAGACCATCGGCCGCAACGCGTCGAACTTGGCCTGCGGCCACTCGTAGATCTTGAGCTCGAGCAGTCGCTCGACAGTGCGCGCCTCAAAGCGAGAGCGCACCGGCGTGGCGGGATTTCCGGCGACGATCATGTAGGGCGCAACGTCCTTGGTGACGATTGCGCCGGACGCGACAATGGCGCCCTCGCCGATGGTCACGCCGGGCATCAGCATGGCGCGCATGCCGATCCAGGCGCCGTCGGCGATCACCGTGTCGCCCTTGCCCTGATAGGCCTCGAGGATCACGTCCTCGAAGGGATAGAGGCTGAACCAGTCGGTACGATGGGTGTGATTGCCGCCCATCAGGATGACCGCCTCGGCGCCGATGCAGACATAGTCGCCGATGTGGAGTTGATCGATCGGCCACTGCGGGGTCCAGGCCTCGCGGCTGTAGGCGTCGCCGTAGTGATAGCGGACCACGCTGTCCTCGAACCCGCCCGTCCAGGCGTCGCTGTAATAGCTGTGCGTACCGCGAAGGTGGATGTTCGGATTGGTGACGGCGAGATGCAGATACTCGACGCGAGACCAGTGCTTACTCATGGAAATCAGACCCTTTTAGACCCGCGAGGCTTAGGGGCTGATCGGCGCTGCAGCAACCGCAGGGAGCGGCCTCAGCACGGCCGCGGCACGCCCGGCGTTCCCAAGTCGCATTCGAGCGCCGCGCGATCCCAGGCCCCGGCGTCGGCCGCCGCCGCATAGGTGCTGCGCAGGAAGGCCAGCAGGGCGGCGTCTGGATCTGGCGCCGTGCGCACCGCTTCATAGGGCAGGATGAACTCGCCCAGCCCCTCGTGGAACAGCGCCGCCTGCGGCGCGACCGGCGCGGTCCTGAACCCCGCCGGCTCTGGATAGGCGTAGGAATAGAAGGCCGGATAGTCGATCAGCCCGCCGCCCGGCCAGAAGCCGGCGCTGGAGACCTCGTGCGAATAGGCCTCGCGGGCCACGGCGTCGGGCAGGTGCGGCACGCCGCCCGGATGCGGCGGCGCGGGCCGGCCCGAGAACCGCGTCACCGCCATGTCGAAGCTGCCCCAGAAGAAATGCACCGGGCTCGATTTGCCGAGGAAGCCGGTGCGGAAAACCTGGAGCACCCGGTCGATCTGGATCAGCGCCCGCCATAGCCGCGAGGCGGCGTCAGGGTCGTAGCGGCGCGGCCGGTCGTCGGCGGCGAAGGGCGTCGGGTCGGCGATCTCGTTCGGCGCGCCGTTGATCTGCGTCGGGACGCCGGCCTCGGCCAGCATGCCCTCCAACTCGCGATAGAGGCTGGCCACTGTCTGCCCGGCCAGCGGCAAGGCGCCGCCATAGCCGGTGCTGGTCCGCACCCGCAGCAGGTGGTCGATGAAGTCGAACTCGATGTCGAAGATCGCCGCCCCATTGGGAACCGACGAGGTCGTCAGGCCGCGTGGGCTGACATAGAGCGCCACCTGCCAGCCGTGATTGAGCCAGGGCGCGCAGGCGGTGCGGGCCTTGCCGACGATCTGGCTCCAGAGGTGCAGAGCCTCGAAGGTCTCCCTGTCCTTGGTGAAATCGAGTTCCGGCCAGGGATTGGAGACATTCGAGGTCATCTGCGTCTTCCTCAGACCAGGTCGTCGAACTCGTCGACCAGGCGTTCCAGTTGCGACACCCCCGCGGCCCAGAAGGCCTTCTCGCGCGGGTTCAGTCCGAATGGCTTCAACGCCTCGACATAGGTTCGGGTGCCGCCGGCGGCGAGCAAGTCCTCATAGAGCGGGGCAAAGGCGACCGGATCCTCGCGACGCTTCTCCATCAGCCCGCGCACCAGCAGATCGCCGAAGGCGTAGGCGTAGACGTAGAAGGGCGCGTGCACGAAGTGGCTGACATAGGCCCAGTAGTGCTCGTAGCCGGGGTTCAGCTTCACCGCCGGGCCAAGGCTCTCGGCCATGACGTCGAGCCAGATGCCGCTGATGTGGTCGGGCGAAAGCTCGCCCTCCTGGCGCGCGGCGTGGAACTGGGTCTCGAAGCGGTGGAAGGCGATCTGGCGCACGACAGTGTTGAGGCCGTCCTCGATCTTGCCGGCCAGCAGGCCCATGCGCTCCGGCTTGGAGGCGCCGGCCAGCAGGCGTTCGAACACCAGGCCCTCGCCGAAGATCGAAGCGGTCTCGGCGAGCGTCAGCGGCGTGTCGGCCAGCAGGGTGCCGAGCGGGCTGCACAGGGTCTGGTGGACCGCGTGACCCAGCTCGTGGGCCAGGGTCAGGACGTCGCGGCGCTCGCCCATATAGTTCATGAACACATAGGGGTGCCGGTTGGCGGTCACCGGGTGCGAATAGGCGCCCGACTGCTTGCCGGCCCGCGGACGTGCGTCGATCCAGGGCTCGTTGAAGAAGGTCCGCGCGGTGTCGGCGAACTTCGGCGCCAGGTCGGAGAAGCTCTCCAGCACCATGCCCTTGGCCTCGTCCCAATTATAGGTGCGGGGCTGGGCGGTATCGAGCGGGGCGTTGCGGTCCCAATAGTCCAGGGTCTTGCGGCCCATGACCTTGGCCTTCAGCGCGTAGTAGCGATGGCTGACCGAGGGATAGGCCTCGACCACCGCGGCTTCCAGCGCCTCGACGGCGTCGGCGTCGACCTCGTTGGCCAGGTGACGCGAGGCGGCCGGCTCGGGGTACTTGCGCCAGCGGTCCTCGACCTGCTTTTCGAAGGCCAGGGTGTTCATCGACAGCGCCAGGGTCGGGGTGCGCTCTTCCAGCGCCTTGGCCAAGCCCTGCGCCGCCTGCTTGCGGCGCGTGGCGTCGGGGTCCGACATCCGGTTCAGCGTTTCGGGCAGGGTCAGGGTCTCGCGGCCGACCTTGGCGGTCAGGCGCGCCAGCGTCTCGTCATAGAGCCGCGTCCAGTTGGCGACCGCCGGGCCGCGGTCGATCAGCATGCGCTCCAGGTCAGGCGACAGCTCGTGCGGCCGCGACAGCCGCACGCGGCGCATCCAGGGCCGCCAGCGGGCGGCGGGCGGATGGGCCTTGAAGGCCATCTCGATCTCGTTGTCCTCGAGCTGGTTCAGTTCCAGCGTGAAGAACAGGCTGTCGGCGGCGATCTGCGAGGACCGCGCCCGCAGGTCGGCCTCGAACTTGGCCCAGGCCGAGTCGTCGCGGGCGGTCGACGCCGCCAGCGAGGCGTAGGCGCCTACGCCCCAAAGGCCGTTGGTGGCGGTCTCGTAGAGATTGATCCCGTGATCGAGCAACTCGCCCAGGTGCAGCGCGTCGGAACGCAGCGAAGTGAAGCGCCCCTTCATCTTGATCAGTTCGTCGTTGGCGGCCTTGGCGGCGGCCAGATCGGTCTCGATCCTGGGGTCGTCCCGGCCGTCATAGAGGTCGGCGAGGTTCCACTCAGGAAGGGCGTCGAGTTTCACGGGTGCATTCATGGGGGGACAGATAGACCTTCGGCCGTGTCACTCCTAGGGCTGAGGTGGCGTGGGGGAGTTCGCGTCGCCCTATCCCCCACTCACCTCGTCATCCTCCGGGCTCGCGAAGCGAGATCCGGGGGACGTTGGCGGCGGCCTATCAAGTTCTGCAACTCAGCTTGGGTCCCCCGGGATCGTCTTTCAGACGACCGGAGGATGACGAGTGGGATTAGCTCTTCGGCGTAGCCCCTCCCTTGGCCGACGCCGCCGCCGGCGCCGGCGCCTGGGCGGCGCGGGCTTCGCTGAGCACGTAGGCGCGCAGGTCCTCGGCGTCCTTGGCGTTGATGAAGCGGCTGAAGCTCGCCATGCCGCGTTCGGCCAGGGCCCCGTCGATCAGCACCGACTTCCAGCTGTCGGCCGACAGCAGCATCTGCGACTGGCGCAGGTTCGGCAGGAAGGCGCCGCCGGCGTTCGGCCCGTGGCAGACCTGGCAGTTCTGGTGGAACAGGGCGAAGCCGTGCTTGGCGTCGCCGGTCGAGGTCACGCCAGTCAGGTCGAGGGCGACCTGTTCGGGCCGCACATAGGCCGGGGCCGTGGCCGTTCCGCCGATCTTGAAGACCATCAGCCGGCCCGGCAGGCGCGGACGATCGGGCAGGAAGGTCGGCGCCGAGAGCGCGCCGGCGCCGCCATAGCCGACCATCTGGGCCACATACTGCTCGCCGCCCAACTCGTAGGTCATCGGCGCGGCGATGACGCCGTTGTCGGTCTTGTAGGACCACAGCTTCTTGCCGTCGCTGGCGCTATAGGCGGCGAACTCGCCTTCCGCCGCGCCCTGGAAGATCAGGCCGCCGGCGGTCGACAGCACGCCGGCGTTCCAGAAATACGGATGCTGGATGGTGAAGCGCGCCTTCTGGGCCACCGGGTCCCAGGCGATCAGCTCGCCCTTCACCATCGCCTTGACGGCGGCGATCTGGGCCTTGTCGCTCGGCAGGGCGTTGGCCAGGAAGTCGGTGCCGACGTTCCAGGCGCCCAGTCGGAAGCTGTAGTTCTTGTCCGGCGTATAGGCGAAGGGCACGACCTGGGCCGGGATATAGACCAGGCCCTCCTTCGGGTTGAACGCCATCGGGTGCCAGTTGTGCGCCCCGAACGGCGCCGGGATCTGCAGCGACGGCGCGTTCTCATAGCGCACGCCGGGGTTCTCGATCGGTCGGCCGGTGGCCGGATCGACGCCCGAGGCCCAGGTGATCGGCACATAGGGCTTGGCCGAGATCAGCTGCCCGTTGGCGCGGTCGAGCACATAGAAGAAGCCGTTCTTCGGCGCCTGCATCAGCACCTTGCGGTCCTGACCGTTCAGTTTCAGGTCGGCCAGGATGATGTGCTGGGTGGCGGTGTAGTCCCAGCTCTCGCCGGGCGTGGTCTGATAGTGCCAGACGTACTCGCCGGTGTCGGGCTTGAGCGCCAGGATCGAGGACAGGAAGAGGTTGTCGCCCTTGCCGTCCGAGCGCTTCACATGGTTCCAGGGCGAGCCGTTGCCGACCCCGGCGTAGAGGATGTCGAGGTCCGGGTCATAGGCCATCGAGTCCCAGACCGTGCCGCCGCCGCCGCTGTCCTTCCAGCCTTCGCCGAACCAGGTGGCCGCGCCCTTCTCCTTCATGATCTTGTCGGAGGCGGCGTTGTCCGGCAGCCCCTTGGGGTTGGGCGTGGTGTAGAAGCGCCAGACCAGCTTGCCGGTGGCCGAGTCATAGGCCGACAGGTAGCCGCGCACGCCGTACTCGCCGCCGCCGTTGCCGATCAGCACCTTGTCCTTCACGACCCGCGGCGCGCCGGTGATCGTGTAGGGACGGCCGGTGTCGGTGGTCTGGACGCTCCAGGCCTCCTTGCCGGTGGCCGCGTCCAGGGCGATCAGGCGCCCATCGAGCGCGCCGACATAGACCCGGCCCTTCCAGACCGCGACGCCGCGATTGACCACGTCGCAGCAGGCGTCGAAGCCCTTCTTGCCCTCGACCTTGGGATCGTAGGACCACTTCAACGCCCCGGTCTTGGCGTCGAAGGCGTAGACCTTGGACCAGGCGGTGGTGGTGTAGAGCACCCCGTCGACCATGACCGGCGTCGCCTCCTGGCCGCGGTCGGTGTCGAACTCGTGCATCCAGGCCAGGCCGAGCTGGCCGACATTGCCGGCGTTGATCTTGTCGAGCGGGCTGTGCCGCTGCTCGTCATAGGTCCGGCCCGCCGTCAGCCATTCGCCATTGGCGTTGGCCGCCGTGATGCGGGCGCCGTCGACATTACCCGCGCCCTTGCCGCCTCCGCCGCCGGCCTGACTGCAAGCGGCGAGCAACGCGGTCGCGGCGAGAACCGCCGCCAACTTCAGGGTCTTCATCCGTGCGCCTCCCAGGCGGCCGTTCAATCGCGGCCTTTAGGGAACTATGCGCGGAAGTTCGGGCTGGGCAAGCGTGCCGCGAGGTCAGGCGCGCCTACGGTCCAGCGCCCAGGCGATCGCGCCCATCACAAGATAGACCGCCAGGGCGCTCGGCCCCAGGCTCTCGGTCCCGCCGCTGGACGGCATGACCATCTCTATGACCTGGACGGCGACCAGGATGGTGGCGAACACCAGCACCGGCCACAGCGACTGTCCGCCCTTGCTGCGCGTCCAAGCCCAGGCCGCGGCGCCCAGCCCCAGCAGCCCGATCTCGACGGCCTGTTCGGGGACCGGATAGTTCCAGAGACCAAGACCCACCTTGGCCCCGCCGAACCACAGCTCCAGGTCCGGACGGTGGACCAGCAGGTCGAGCAGCCAGTGCGAGAACACCGTCAGGGCGATGGCGATCGCCGCGCCCCAAGGCAAGCGGAAGGCCCGCGCCAGCCCCAGCGCCGCCAGCGACCACAGCACCACCGCCGGCAGGCTGTGGGTGAAGGGCATGTGGTAGAGGTCGAGCGCGCTGCCCGGCAGGCTGGGGTCGATCCGCACCTTCTCGACGCCGGCCATGACCAGCCCGGCCCAGCCGATGTCGATCGCCTGGGCGGCGATGACATAGGTCCAGAGCGGCGCGCGCGGCGCCACGGCCTTGGCGGCGAGCGCAGCGGCGTAGTGGCCGACGAACATGGCGTCATATTCCTGTTGATCAGGACGCCAAGGTCCAGCTTGCTGCGACAATGCGCAACCACTGGTTTGTGAACCGCCGCCATGCGCAAACGCACAGGCGGGACCTTTTCCAGCACACAATATACCGTCAAGACTGCGCAGCCATAGAACCAAGGGAGCAGACGCCATGTGTGACGACGATATCCATCAGGGCCTGATCGACGATCCGACCGTCTCGCGCCGCGCCTTCGGCCTGATGACCGTGGCCGCCGCCGGGATCGCCGGCTCGGCCCGCGCCGCGGCCCCGGTGGTCGAAAAGGACGTCGAGGTGAAGACGCCGGACGGCATGGCCGACGCCGCCCTGTTCTATCCGCAGGGCAAGGGCTCCTGGCCCGCCGTGGTGATCTGGCCCGACGTGGTCAGCCTGCGCCCGGTGTTCCGCGAGATGGGCCGTCGGCTCGCCGCCGAGGGCTATGTCGTGCTGGTTCCCAACCTCTATTACCGGGTCAAGCGCGCGCCGGTCGTGGAGGGCGGCTTCAACTTCGCCAATCCCGACGATCGCGCCAAGCTGGCGCCGATGCGCGCCACCGTCACCCCGGAGGGGACCGCCCGCGACGCAGCCGCCTATATCGCCTTCCTGGACGCCCAGCCGCAGACCAACCGCAAGAAGAAGGTCGGGACCCAGGGCTATTGCATGGGCGGCCCGCTGGCCTTCTTCACCGCCGGCGCGGTCCCGGCCCGCGTGGGCGCGGTGGCCAGCTTCCATGGCGGGGGTCTTTACACCGACCAGCCCAACAGCCCGCACCTGACCCTGCCGGGGAGCCACGCGGAATATCTGGTCCTGGTCGCCGACAACGACGACAAGCAGGACCCGACCGCCAAGGAAAAGATCAAGACCGCCCTGGACGCCGCCAAGCGTCCGAACAAGGTCGAGGTCTATGCCGGCGCCGCCCACGGTTGGACCGTCAAAGGCAGCCAGGTCTACAACGAGCCCGCCGCCGAAAAGGCCTGGGCCGAACTGCTGGCGCTCTATAAGCGCGCCCTGGGCTAAGGCTCTCGCCGCCCTGCACCCCAGGGCGGCGACGCCAAGGCGCTTGCCTTAGCTAAGTTCAAATACGCGCAGCCGCACGCAGTCCGGCGCGCGCTCGCCGACAGCGACCGCCATCAGGGCGTTGAGGCGCGACAGGCCGGGCGCGGCGGTGCGCAGGCGCACGGCGGTCCGGAAATAGTAGCTGGCCGGATCAACAGACTCGCCACGCGCCAGGGCCTCCAGGACCGCCGGCGGGCCATGGCGCAAGCCGTCGGAGGCCACCTCCACCGTCCCGTGGCCGTCGATCTGCAGGACGTAGTGGGCGGCGATATCCATCCGGCCGTCCGGCCAGATGCTCTGCCAGTCGCCGCCGCCGGCCAGGACCTTGCCGGTCAGGCCGCCGCCCACCGTGCCGCCGACAATGGGAATGAACCGCCTGCCGGCGTCGATCTGGACGGGTGGGGCGACCAGCACCTCCAAGGTCATCAGCGGCGTGAGGGCGGGCGTCATCGAGAAACCTCCTTGGGGCGCAGGCCCGTCAGCACCTTGTAGCGGGCGGCCATGGCTTCCAGCTCACCAGGCGCGAACACGTCCTCGATGCGCTCGAAGCCGCCTGGCGCACGCTCCTGCGCCAGCTGCATGCACTGCTCGGGACCATTGCCGCGATTGGCCAGGACGATGGCCGCGGTGGCCGAGAGCCGCGCCTGTTCGTAGGCCGCGAGACCGGCCGCCGGCTCGGCGTTCGCCGCCAGGGCCTGAGCCAAGGCCCGCGCGTCGAGGATCGCCTGGCTCGCCCCGTTCGAGCCGATCGGATACATCGGGTGGGCGGCGTCTCCCAGCAGCGTGACCCGGCCATGGCTCCATCGCGGCAACGGATCGCGGTCCACCATCGGGTATTCGTAGACCGCCTCGGCGCCTTCGATCAGGCCCGGCACGTCCAGCCAGTCGAACCGCCAGTCCTCGAACCGGGGCAGGAAATCCTCCAGCGCGCCGCGCCGGTTCCAGTCCTCGCGCCGCAAGCTCTGGGCGATGCGCAGTTCGGCGATCCAGTTGATCTGCTGGCGGCCGTCGGCGCGCGGCGCACTGATCGGATAGGCGACGAATTTCTGATCCTGGTGACCGGCCATGATCATGCTGGCGCCGGTCAGGAAGGGCGCCGCCAGGGTCGTGGCGCGCCACAGGATCCGCCCCGAATAGATTGGCGGGTCCTCGCCCGGATAGAAGGCCGAACGGGCGAACGAGTGAATGCCGTCGGCGGCGACGAGAATGTCGGCCGGCAGCGTGAAGGCCTCGCCCCCGGCGCTCACGAACCGCCCTGTCACCTGGCGCTGGTCCTGGTCGAACCCCGCCAGCCGCCGGTCGCAGACCACATGCTCAGGGCCAAGCCGCGCGATGGCCGCCTCCAGCAGCACCGATTGCAGCACGCCGCGCGGCAGCGAAATCTGCGGCGCGGCGTGACCGGCCAGGACACCGCGCGGCTCGCCCCAGACCCGCTGGCCCAGCCGGTTAAAATAGACAAGTTCGCGGGTCGCCACGCCTTGCGCGACCAGATCGTCCAGCAGCCCAAGCTCGGCCAGGATCTGCGCCGCATGCGGCAACAGGTTGATGCCGACGCCCAGCGGCAGGATCTCGCGAGCGGCCTCGAAGACGCTCACCTCGTGCCCCGCCGCATGCAGGGCCAGGGCGGTGGCCAGGCCGCCTATGCCGGCGCCGGCGATGATCACGCGCATATCCGTCGTCCTCTCGAACGCTATTTGTTATGCACCATAACAATATGGGTTTGGACTTCAACGCTCCGTTGCGATCAGCCTAGTGACCGCAGGGCGATGCGAGGGCGAGGACGCGATGAGCCAGGATGAAAAGCGGCGGTTTGATCCGCATCGGCCGGGCGTCGACTACGGGGTCCTGGACGAGTTGATCGGCTATGGCCTGCGCCGGGCGCAGATCCGGATGACCGAGGCCTTCGACGCCCAACTGGGCGGGCTCGGCGTCACCACCCAGCGCTTCTCGGCCCTGGTGCTGATCGCGTCGAACCCAGGCCTGAAGCAGACCGAACTGGCCAGCCTCATGGGCATCGCCCGCTCCGGCGCGCTCGCCATCACCCGGGCCCTGATCGCGCATGGTCTGATTAAGCAGCATCCGGCCCCCGGCGACGCGCGGGCCCAGGCGCTGTTCCTTTCGCCGTTCGGCGAGGTGAAGCTGCCGCAGATCGTGGACCTGGTCCGCGCACATGACCGCGAACTGGTGCGAGGTTTCTCCGCCGCCGAGGTGGAGACCCTCAAGTCCCTGCTGGAGCGGATTCAAACCTGATCGACGCAGGCATGGTTTACCGAACCTAACCATGCCCGTTAACGCCCGACTCAGGACTCCGAAACCCCGCCTTTACCCCCCTCCTGTATCAATTCGAGCCAACAAGAGCCTCGTTCGACCAGTCCATCGGCGAAACGAGCGTCCGTTCCAGGTGTGGGTGTTTCAAATGACCAAGACGGTCCTCGTCGTCGATGACGACCCGACGCAGCGCAGACTGATCCAGGCCGTCCTGGAGCGTGAAGGCTTCGCCGTGATCCACGCCGAGAACGGCGACACGGCTATCGCGCGCCTGCAGTCCGGCTCGCCGATCGACGTCATCCTGCTGGACCTAGTCATGCCCGGCATGACCGGCCAGGAGACGCTGACGGAGATGCGTGCGCGCAACTTCCCCCAGCCGGTGATCGTGGTCACCGCCACCGGCGGCATCGACACCGTGGTCCAGGCCATGCAGGCCGGGGCCAGCGACTTCTTCATCAAGCCGGCGAGCCCTGAACGCATCCTGGTCTCGATCCGCAACGCCCTGTCGATGGGTGCGCTGAAGGGCGAGGTCGACCGCCTGAAGAAGCACGCCACCGGCCGCGCCAGCTTCGCCGACATGGTCGGCAATTCGCCCGCCATGACCATGGTCAAGCGGATGGGCGAGCGGGCGGCGAAGTCCTCGATCCCCATCCTGATCACCGGCGAGAGCGGGGTCGGCAAGGAAGTGATCGCGCGCGCCGTGCACGGCTCGTCGGATCGCGCCGGCAAGCCGTTCATCGCGGTGAACTGCGGCGCCCTGCCCGAGAACCTGGTGGAATCCATCCTGTTCGGTCACGAGAAGGGCAGCTTCACCGGCGCCACCGACAAGCACGTCGGCAAGTTCCAGGAAGCCAACGGCGGCACCCTGTTCCTCGACGAGGTCGGCGAACTGCCGCTGGACACTCAGGTCAAGCTGCTGCGCGCCCTGCAAGAGAGCGAGATCGACCCGGTCGGCTCCAAGCGCTCGATCAAGGTCGATGTCCGCATCGTCTCGGCGACCAATCGAGACCCCGCCCAGGCGGTCAAGGACGGCCTGTTCCGCGAGGACCTGTTCTATCGCCTGAACGTCTTCCCGATCGAGGCCCCGGCCCTGCGCAATCGCCGCGAGGACATTCCGGCCCTGGTCGAGCACTTCGTCCGCCGCTTCAATATCGAAGAGGGCAAGAGCGTGGTCGGGGCCTCGGCCGAGACCCTGGCCTTCCTGACCGCCTATGACTGGCCGGGCAATGTCCGCCAGCTGGAGAACGCGGTCTATCGCGCCATCGTCCTGGCCGACGCGCCCTATCTGCAGCCCTTCGACTTCCCGGCGATCTCGGGCGTCGCGGCGCCGCCGCCGGAAGCCTACGAGGCCGTCGCCCACCAACGCCCGATCAGCCTGCCGACCGCCGAGCAGCTGGTCGCCGAAATGCCCGCCGACGCGCCGGTCCGCATCCTGGACCAGCGCGGCCATCTGCGGACGCTGGAGGAGATCGAGCGCGACCTGATCGCCCTAGCCATCGAGATCTATGCCGGCCACATGAGCGAGGTGGCCCGCCGCCTCGGCATCGGCCGCTCCACCCTCTATCGCAAGGTTCGCGAGCAGGGGCTGGAAGACAACATCAAGGGCGCCTCCGAGGGCGAGGCCGACGACGCCACGGCGGCGGCCTAGGGGCAAACCCACACACCTCGTCATCCTAGGCCTTGTGCCTAGGACCCCTCCCGCGGCTTCAACTGAACTGAGGGGGCGGAGCGACGAGGTCGAGCTACCGGCTTTCACTGTTCGAGTGACGGCTCGAGGGGTCCTAGGCACAAGGCCTAGGATGACGAGCCTTGGGTTCCCCGACTGCGCGGGGTGAGCGACCTATGCTGGTCAATCTTCGGAATACGGCTTGGCTCGCCGCTTGAAGGGCCGCCTCTGCAGCTCCTTCTTCTCGCCCTTGGCCTTGGCGGCGATCTCCTTGAGCTTCACCGTCTGCAGCGCCGAGAGCGCCTCGCCGGCCGCGCCCTTCTCGGGATCCCCGAAGGCGCGACCGAAGGTCTTCACGCGTTCCTCGACCGAGCCGAGGAACTCCCCCTCCCAGTCCGAAAGTTTCACATCAGCGCGGTCCGCCTGGCGACGGACCCGCTTCAGTGCGTTGAGCGCGGCCCGCTTGGCCTGCTCCTTCCGGTCTGGCGGGGCTCGCTTCAAATCTCTCCCATCGCCGAGAGGTAGAGGTCGAGGATAGCTTCTTCCTCGAGCCGCTTGGCGCGGTCCTGCTTACGGATGCGGACCACCTTGCGCAGGATCTTGACGTCGAAACCGTTGCCCTTGGCCTCGGCGAAGACTTCCTTGATCTGCTCGGCGATCTCCGACTTCTCCTGCTCGAGGCGCTCGATGCGCTCGATGATGCTCTTAAGCTGGCCCTGGGCGGCCTGGTTCAGGATATCGCCGTGGGCGGAGTCGTCGGACATGGGATCAAGGTCTCACAGGTCTGGGGTGGCGGAAAGGCGCGCGAACCTAGCGGCGAGACCGGGCTCTGTCATCCGCGCGCTGAACCTTAGCTGCAGCCAAGTCGTTGAGACGGAACGACGCGGAGTTTCCCATGCCCCATTCCAAGAACCGTCCGACCCAGAGCGAGGCCGAGGCCGCCGTGCGCACCCTGATCGAATGGGCGGGCGATGATCCCGACCGCGAGGGCCTGCTGGAGACCCCGACGCGGGTCGCCAAGGCCTATAAGGAGCTGTTCTCCGGCTACGAGACCGACCCGCGCGACTATCTTGAGCGCACCTTCGACGAGGTCGGGGGCTATGACGAACTGGTGGTGCTGCGCGACATCCGGGTGGTGAGCTTCTGCGAGCACCACATGCTGCCGTTCCTGGGCAAGGCCCATGTCGGCTACCTGCCGTCCAACCGCGTGGTGGGCATCTCCAAGCTGGCCCGCGTCGTCCACGGCTTCGCCCGGCGGCTGCAGATCCAGGAGAAGCTCACCGCCGAGATTGCCGGCGCGATCCAGGACATCCTGCAGCCCAAGGGCGTCGGGGTGGTGATCGTCTCCGAGCACAGCTGCATGACCATGCGCGGGGTCAACACGCCCGGCTCGCGCCTGACCACCAGCCATCTGCTGGGCGTGGTCCGCGACGATCCGCGCACCCGCCAGGAGTTCCTGGAGTTCGTCAGGAACGGCTGAGGCGGCGCTGCCCATAGGGCGGCGGCGGCTTAGGCCCGTTCACAGTCAGAGGAGGCGACGCGCTTCCAGCGCGGGGCGCAGCGCCGCCGGATCGGTGAAGTGATGCACGTCGAAGCCGAAGGTCTCGGCGGCGCGGATGTTCCACGCCGAATCGTCGACGAACAGCACCTCGGCCGGCGTCAGGCCGAACCGCTCGCAGGCCAGGGCGTAGAAGGCCGGATCGGGCTTCATCACCCCGTCGTGGGCTGAAACCACATAGTTCCGCAGCCGCTTGAACGCCGGGCTCATGGCGATCGTCCCCGGGAAGGTCTCGTGGGACATGTTGGTCACGCCGAACTGGGGCACGCCAGCGGCGTGCAGCGCCTCGATGGCGGCCTCGGTCTCCGGGATCGGACCGGAGAACATCTCCCACCACCTGGTCTCCCAGGCGTGGATCGCATCGGAATATTCCGGGAAGCGCGCCAGCAGCGGCGCGCGGTTGTCCGCGAACGTCACGCCCAGGTCGTGGGCGACGTGCCAGTCCATGGTGCAGACATGGGAAAGGAACCGGTCGGCTTCGGCCGGTTCCTTGAAGAACTTGTCGTAGAGCGTGCGCGGGTTCCAGCGCACGATGACATTACCAATGTCCCACAAGACGGCTTTGACGGCCGCCTCAGGCATCTCAGCCTTGCTTGGCTTTGAAGCGGGGGTTGGTCTTGTTGATGACGTAGACGACGCCTTTGCGACGCACGAGCTTGCAGTCGCGGTGGCGAGTCTTGAGCGACTTAAGCGAGCTTCTGACCTTCATGGACCTAATTCTCGGGCGCCGGGTTTTCACCCAGGGGGTTATCTACAGAGCGGGCGCGTATACGGGGCTGAGGCTTTTGAGTCAACGCCCGGCGCGATTGATGTCCATCGCGGCCTTGTGATTGAGGCCTGCGCGACGCACCGCTAGGCTGCCTTATGGACCGTCGCATATTCCTTGTCTTGCTTCTCGCCGGCTGCAGCAGCCCCTCCTCGCCCAACCTGGCGCAGGCCACGCCCGCGCCGGCCCCCACGACGCCGCCGGCCGGACCCGCCGCGCCGCCCTCGTCAGGCGACGCCGGGTTCGACGAATGGCGCGGCCAGTTTCGCACCCGCGCCATGGGCGCAGGGCTGTCCGCAGGCCTGATCGACCGGGAACTGACAGGGGTTACGCCCAATCCCCGGGTGATCAGCCTGGATTCGGCCCAGCCGGAATTCTCCAAGCCGGTCGGCGACTATATAAAGGGCACGGTCAGCGATGAACGCATCGCGCGCGGCCAGCGCTATCGGAGCGAGCTGCCGTTCTGGCCGGGTATAGAGCAGCAGTACGGCGTGCCGCGCGACATCCTGATCGCGGTCTGGGCCATGGAGAGCGCCTTCGGGGCCGTCCAGGGCGACTTCGACGTCATCCGCTGCATGGCCAGCCTCGCCTATCACGGCCGCCGCCGGAACTTCGCCGAGGGCGAGCTGATCGCGGCCTTGCGGATCATCGATTCGGGCGAGGCCTCCCGCGCCCAGCTCAAGGGCTCCTGGGCCGGCGCCATGGGCCAGACCCAGTTCCTGCCGTCCAACTACCTCGCCACCGCCGTGGACGGCGACAGGGACGGCAAGCGCGACATCTGGGGCTCCAGCAACGACGCCCTGGCCTCGGCGGCCAACCTGCTGGCCAAGGGCGGCTGGGTGCGCGGCCAGAGCTGGGCGCGCGAAGTCACCCTGCCCGCCGATTTCGACTACAGCCTGACCGAGGGTCCACGCGAGACGCCGGACTGGTGGGCCCAGATCGGCGTGCGCCCCGCCGACGGCCGCCCGTGGTCCGCCGCCGACCTCTTGGCCAAGGCCCAGCTGGCGGCGCCTGCAGGCGCGAGCGGGCCGGTCTTCCTGCTGCTGCCGAACCACTTCGCGATCCGCACCTACAACAACTCGACGGCCTATGCGCTGGGCGTGGGGCTGCTGGCCGACCGGTTCGCCGGCGGCGCGCCGCTGGTCACCGCCTGGCCCTACGAGACGCCGCTGGCCATCGGTGACCGGATCAGCGCCCAGACCGCCCTGCTGCGGCTCGGCTTCAATCCGGGCGAGCCGGACGGGGTGGTGGGCGTCAACACCCGCACGGCCCTGCGCAACTGGCAGAAGGCCCGCGGCCTGACCGCCGACGGCTATCTCTCCATGGAGATGGTGCGGCGCCTGAACGTCGAGGCCGGCGCCCTGCCGGCGGCGTAGGGACACGGCAGAGATGCTCCCCCGCTGGGGGAGCTCCCGGCCCATTGGCCGGGTGAGGGGGGACTTTGACTTAGGCCGC
>NZ_LMHT01000034.1:82915-178880 GCF_001429025.1 Phenylobacterium sp. Root700
GGATCTATGAGTTCCTACAGCCCGCCCTCGTCGCTCTTCTCCAGCGTCGCCATCGCGGCGTCGGCCCGGGTGGCCGGCTGCGGGTCGGCGTTCTTCAGCTGCGAATTGCGCAGGGCGTAGATCAGCATGGCGACCATCAGCAGGCCGCACAGCACGAAGGGCGCCGGCGCGACGCGCTCGTAGAGCCAGACGAAGAACGGAGCGAGCACCACGTTGACGCCGTTCACGGCGGCGATGGCGCCAGCGACGCGCGCCTGCTCATGCATGCCCACGGCCAGCGACGCGCCGGCCGTGAAGCCGGGACGGGCCAGGCCGAACCCCAGGCTGGAGATCGCAAAACCCGCCACCACCGCGGCGTAGGTCGGCTGCAGGGCGACGATGACATTGCCCAGCGCCGCCACGCCCACGCCCCAGCGCAGGAGCTGGCGCGGGGTCATCTCGAACATCCGGATGATGCCCCACTGGGCCAGCAGGCCGGCCATGGCGCCGAACATCATGGCGATGGCGATGAAGCCCTGGGCCTTCATCGGATCGAGGCCGAGCTTGTCGATGATCAGGAAGCCCAGGGTCTGGGCCTGGGCGGTCTGGCAGACCGCGACGATGAAGCCGTAGACCAGGAACGGCGTGACGCGCGGATCGCGCCACATGGGCTTTTCCTTGATCGCGTCGCCGCCGGCGGCATCCTTGGCGATCTCGGCGCGAACCGGCGCGACCGGCATTTGCTGACTTTCCGGCAGCAGCTTCCAGACAATGAACAGCATCACCCCGGCCATGGCCGCGAAGCCGAGCATCGGCCCGGCCAGGCCGACGAACGGCAGGACGAACAGCGGCGCCAGGAACGGCCCGATGACCGTACCCAGACCAAAGGCGCCGGCCAGGCTCGACATCGACTGGGTCCGCAGTTCCGGCGGGGTGTGCTCGGCCACATAGGCCTGGGTCGCGGGGTTGGAGGCCGAGCCGAACAGGCCAAACAGCGCCCGCGCGAACAGGAAGCAGATGAAGATGATCATCGGCGTGGCCATGTGATGCAGGCCGGCCATCACCACCAGGGCGCAGGCGATCATCGAGAACATGAAGCCCGAGAGCCCGATCAGCATCAAAGGCTTGCGGCCATGACGGTCGGAGGCTCGGGCCCACCAGGGCGACGAAAACGCCCACAGCAGAGCCGAGAGCGAAAAGATCGCCGCCACCATCGGATCGGGAATGCCGATCGACCGGCCGATGGCCGGGAGCACCGAGATCATCCCGGTGTTTCCCATGGCGGTCACCAGGGATACGCCGAAGATGATGGCGAACGTCTTCTTGGGGAGGCCTTCCGGCGCAGATGCGGGCTTGGGCATGTGATCGCTGTTAAGCCGCACCGAACCCTTGTGCAAACACGGAAATGCACACGTGGAATTAAGCATTAATCGCGATGGTTGGGGCTGGACGTCGCGGGGGCAGCCTTTTCCAATGTTTCAGATTATCGGCATCGTGCTGCTGTTCGCCCTGGTGTTCGGCAGCTTCCTGATCTCCGGCGGCAATCTGGGCGTGATCATGCACGCCGCCCCGCACGAGTTGATGGCGATCCTGGGCGCGGGCGTCGCGGCCTTCCTGATCGGCAACTCCGTCCCGGTCATCAAGGGCACGCTGAGCGGCTTTGGCAAGGTGTTCGCCGGCCCCAAGTGGAAGGCTTCGGACTACCGTGACCTGCTGTCGCTGCTGTTCCTGCTGACCAAGACCATGAAGTCCAAGGGCGTGATCGCCCTGGAAAGCCACATCGAGAACCCGAAGGAGAGCACGATCTTCTCGCGCTTCCCGCGGGTGATGAAGGACCACTTCGCCGTCGACTTCATCTGCGACACGCTGCGGATGATGACCATGAACCTCGAAGACCCGCACCAGGTCGAGGACGCCATGGAAACCCAGCTGGAGAAGCACCACCACGAGGCGCTGGCGCCCGCCGGCGCGTTGCAGAACCTCGCCGACGCCCTGCCCGCGCTCGGCATCGTCGCGGCCGTGCTCGGGATCATCAAGACCATGGGCGCGATCACCGANCTGGCCTATGGCCTGGTCGGGCCGATGGCCACGCGCCTGAAGGAAGTGGTCGAGGAGGAAGGCTCCTTCTACAAGATCATCCAGTCGGTGCTGGTCGCCCACCTGCATGGCAACGCCGCTCAGATCTCGGTCGAGATCGGCCGCGGCAGCGTGCCTTCGGGCGCGCAACCGAGCTTCCTGGAACTGGAAGAAGCGCTGTCGGCCATCCCGGCCGAGGCGTAGTACGACCCAGATGCTCCCCCGCTGGGGGAGCTGTCAGCCGCTTGGCTGACTGAGGGGGACTTCAAGTCCTGCCCCTCCGCCTCGCCTTCGGCGATCCATCTCCCCCAGCGGGGGAGGATCTAGTGTCTCTAAAACCTACAGCGGCCGCAGCCGGTTCACGTGGCCCATCTTGCGGCCCGGCTTGGCGTCGCGCTTGCCATAAAGGTGCACGCGGGTCTCCGGCTCGCCGGCCAGCTTGGCCCAGGCGTCGGCTTCCTTGCCCAGCAGATTCAGCATCTCGACCTGGGAATGGGCGTGGGTGGGCCCCAGCGGCCAACCGGCCACCGCACGGATATGCTGTTCGAACTGATCGACCTCGCAGCCGTCCATCGTCCAGTGGCCGGTGTTGTGAACCCGCGGCGCGATCTCATTGACCAGCAGCTTGCCGTCGGCGAGTTCGAACAGCTCGATGCCGATCACCCCGACATAGTCCAGGGCGCTAAGGATCTTGGCGGCGATCCGCTCGGCCTGGTCCGCGGTGTCCGCCGACACCTTGGCCGGCGCATAGGTGCGGCGCAGGACGCCCTTCTCGTGGTGGTTCTCGGCCAGCGGATAGACCGCGATCTCGCCATTGCGGCCGCGCGCGGCGATCACCGACAGTTCGCGCACGAAATTGGCGGGCGCTTCCAGGATCACCGGCTTGGCGCCGACGGCCTCGAAGGCGGCCGCCGCGTCGGCGGCGTGCTCGACCCAGCGCTGGCCCTTGCCGTCATAGCCCTCGCGGCGAGTCTTCATCAGGGCCGGCGCGCCGAGACCCACCATCGCCGCCTGAGCGGCCTGGGCGCTGTCGGCGGCGGCGAAGGCCACCGTGGCGACCCCGGCGTCGTTCAGGAAGGTCTTCTCCTCGACCCGGTCCTGGGCGACCGCCAAGGCGCGCGCCCCGGGCGCGACCGCCACACCGAGCGAGGTCAGGTGTTCGACCGAGGCGGCCGGCACGTTCTCGAACTCGAACGTGACCACGCGGGCGAGCTTGGAAAGCGCCTCCAGCGCCTTGGGATCGTCATAGGCCCCGACCACGGTGTGGGCGGCTACGCGAGTGGCCGGCGCGCCGGGTTCCGGCTCGAGGATGGCCACGTCGAAGCCCAGCCGGCCGGCGGCGAGCGCCAGCATCCGGCCAAGCTGCCCCCCGCCGAGAATCCCGATCGTGGAGCCGGGGGGCAGAGGCAGTTTAGGCATTAAAGTCTCTCAGTCCTCGACCGTCTCGGCGACGCTGTCGGTATGGCGAGCCCGGTACTGCGCCAGGCGTTCGGCAAGCGCTTCATCTGAAAGCGCCAGGATTTGGGCGGCGAGAAGGCCGGCGTTCTTCGCGCCCGCCTCGCCGATGGCCAGGGTCGCGACCGGAATGCCGCCGGGCATCTGGACGATGGAGAGCAGACTGTCCATGCCCTTCAGGGCCTTGGACTCCACCGGCACGCCCAGCACGGGCAGCTCGGTGAGCGAGGCGGTCATGCCCGGCAGGTGCGCCGCGCCGCCGGCCCCGGCGATGATCACCTTGAAGCCGGCCGCCTTGGCGCCCTTGGCGAAGGCGTACATGCGATCAGGCGTACGGTGCGCCGAAACGACCTTGGCTTCGTAGGCCACGCCGAGCGCGTCCAGACTGTCCGCCGCAGCCTTCATTGTGGGCCAGTCTGACCGACTGCCCATGATGATGGCGACCAACGCTTTCGTTGCGCTCATTCCGACGTGCCCCTTCTTCGGAAAGGCGCGGAGTATAGGCGCCGGCCTTGCGCCCGCAACCAAGGACGTTCAGGATTCTTAACTGACTTGGAAATCTGTGATTCCCAACGGAAGAATGGCTCCATGAAAATCACCAGCGCCCGCTCCGAAGCCTTCTCGGCGATCCGCAAGCGCGCGCTGGTCCAGGCGGGCGCTCAAGCCACCGCCCATATCGCGACCTCGGTCGACAAGACCGCCTTTCTAGGCCTCGACGAGACCGATCTGACCCCGGCCGTTCAAGGCGCGGTGAAGACCCTGCTGACCGAGATCGATGAACTGCGCGGCGAGGTGTCGCGCCTGAAGGCCAAGCTGACCGAGGTCGAGAGCCTGGCCGACCGCGATCCGCTCACCCCGCTGCTCAACCGCCGCGCCTTCGTCCGTGAGCTGGGACGCATCCGCACCTTCTCCCAGCGCTACGGCTCGCCCGCCAGCCTGGTCTATTTCGACGTCGACGGCTTCAAGAGCGTCAACGACCGCTATGGCCACGCCGCCGGCGACGCCTGCCTCTGCGCGGTGGCCGAGCGCTTGGTCTCCAACATCCGCGAGAGCGATATCGTCGGGCGCATGGGCGGCGACGAGTTCGCGGTGATCCTGGTCCAGGCCGACCGCCCGACCGCCGAGGCCAAGGCCCAGGTGCTGGCCGAGGCCATCGAGCGCACGCCGATCCGCTTCGGCGAATGGAGCGCCCCGCTGCACATCTCGTTCGGGGTGCGGGAGATCTCCTCGGAGATCGATCCCGAGGCCCTGGTCGCCGAGGCCGACGCGGCGATGTTCATCCGCAAGCGCGAGCAGCGCGGCTTCGATCCCCGCTAAGCTGGCGCGATGAACCTAGATCCTCCCCCGCTGGGGGAGGTGGCGCGCGGCACGCGCGACGGGGGGAATAGTCGTAAGTCCCCCTCAGTCAGCCTTCGGCTGACGGCTCCCCCAGCGGGGGAGCATCTGGGGATCAGGCGCTTCAGGCGATGATGTCGGGGGTCTGCTGATCTTTCAGGCGCTCGATCTCGTCCTTCAGGGCGAGCTTCTTCCGCTTCAGCCGCGCGATGACCATCATGTCGGGGACCGGGGCCACGGCGATGGCCTGGACCGCGACGTCCAGATCGGAGTGTTCCTGCACCAGGACCCGCAGGCGCGCGCCAAGCGTCGCCTCGGGATCGTCCCTCTCGTCGTCGTTCATACGCTTACCGCCCCGGAGCCCGCGAAGAGGGCTCAAACCCAAAGAAACCAAGCTTGCCGACCGCCGAAACCGGATTCCACTTTCGGCTGACGAGCTCAAGCTCCAACTGCGATGATGCCATGGCCCGGGCCATGGTCTAGCTCAGTGCGCTCGCCAGGCGAGCCAGGGCGTCGTCCGGCGCGCGAACTCCCCAGGCGCGCGAAGCCGCTTGTAGCGCGGCGAGCGCCGGGGTCCCACCGCGACGCTGCTCGGTGAGCGCCTCGAAGGTTTCCATCAGCACCCGTTCGGCGCGCAGCTCGACGGCTTTCACATCCTCGCGCAAGCTTTCGCGGGCCCCGTCGTCGATCGCCGCGAACGGCGGCTTCAGGGTACGGCGGATCTCGCGGACCGGCGCCAGGACCCGGGCGTCCCAGACCTTGCCCGCATTGGCCGCGGCGGCCAGCACGGCGGCGTCCGGCCCCTCGGCCCACACCGCCCAGAGCAGGAACGAGGTGTTCAGGCCGTGGTCGTCCTGCAGCGTCAGGCAGGCCTCCGGCACGCCGGGCCGCGAATAGGCCTCCAGCGTCCAATCCCATAGCGACATCTCAGGCGTCTCCCGTCAGCGGGCCGACGTCCTGGCCCCAGCGCTTCACCGGCCGCCAGGAAAGACCGAACAGATCGAGGGCGCGGCCGACCGACTGGTCGACCATCTCCTCAAGGGTCGCGGGCTTGGCGTAGAAGGCCGGCAGCGGCGGGGCGATGATCGCGCCCATCTCGGCCAGCCGGACCATGGTGCGCAGATGGCCCAGGTGCAGCGGCGTCTCGCGCACCATCAGCACCAGCGGCCGGCGCTCCTTCAAGGTGACGTCGGCGGCGCGGGTCAGCAGGGACGAGGTCACGCCGGTGGCGATCTCGCTCATGGTGCGGACCGAGCACGGCGCGATGATCATGCCAAGCGTGGGAAACGATCCCGAGGCCACCGAGGCGCCGACATCGCCGACCTTGTGGATCACATCGGCGCGAGCCTGCGCCTGCGCGATCGACAGATCGGTCTCCTGGGCCAGCGTCAGGGCCGCGGCCTTGGAGAAGATCAGGTGGCTCTCGACGGAGAGCTCGCGGCAAGCGTCCAACACCCGCAGGCCATAGGCTACGCCGCTCGCGCCGGAGACGCCGACAACCAGGCGTGGCCGCTCAGGTTTGGTCATGCCTTTGGGTCTCCACCGCAGGTTTCAAGGCGTCGACGCCCGACGCCCAACTGCAAACATATGTGATCTGACAGGCCAGACCAGCGGGTGTTCACTCTCGATGTTAGGTTCAACAAGGAGATGACACGTCATGGCCGTTGAAGCCCGTATTCGCGAACTTGGGTCCCGCCATCAAAAGCTGGACACGGCGATCCAGGAGGAGACGAAGAGGCCGGCCTCAGACGCCATCAAGTTGAAGGAGCTGAAGTTACAGAAGCTCAAGCTCAAGGAAGAGATCGAGGCCCTCGGCGCGCAAGCGCACTAGAGCCAAGGCGTCTTCCTTGTCCGCGGGAGGGGCCGGACGCCAGACGACTCTGATTGACCGCCTCCCCGGTCCCCGGAGACGGTCGGCAGGGTCGTCTGAGCGTGTGCGTCAGGGAAGGGCCGCGCCCTTCCCCAGGCGACCCGCCTAGTCTTCGTCGCCGTCCTCGTCGTCGTAATGCGGCTGCTCGGCTTCGTGAACTTCCGGTGCGGCCTTGGCCACGCCAGTTTCGGAGGCCGGCTCCAGCGTCGGGCCGTCGACGATGCCGCGCTTGGCGTCGTCCTTGGCCTTCTTCTCGGCCGCCTTCTTCACCACCGCGTCCAGCTCCATCTGGGTCGAGAGACCCAGCGTCACCGGGTCGACCGGCTTGATCTGAGCCGAGTTCCAGTGGCTGCGGGTGCGCACCTGGTCGATGGTGGCCTTGGTGGTGCCCAACAGGCGGGCGATCTGGCTGTCGGCCACTTCCGGGTGGTTGCGGATGAACCAGGCGATGGCGTCCGGACGGTCCTGGCGGCGCGACACCGGGGTGTAGCGCGGAGCCTTCTTCACCGGCTTCAGCAGTTCGGCGTGGCGGCTCTTCTGAGCCGTCATCCGGTACTTCGCATTGGCTTGCGCCCGATCCAGTTCTTCACGCGAGAGCTGGCCGTTGGCGATCGGATCGGCGCCGCGGATGTCGCGCGCCACTTCGCCGTCGGCGATGCCCTTCACTTCCAACGGATGCAGCCCGCAGAAGTCAGCGACCTGATCGAAGGTCAGCGAAGTGTTGTCGACCAACCAGACTGCGGTCGCCTTCGGCATCAGGATGTCGGTCATGACGGTCTTCCCCAAAATGACGGCGCCCGGCCTTTCGGCCGGGCGGTGCAATGAAGCAGCCTGTCATATAGGCGGGTTCAGCGCCCAAGAAAACGACAATCCTCGGGCGACCTCCGCGGCAAAGTCCATGCGCCGCGTGTTCGCGCAAGACAATCGCCGCGGACGTGCCAAACTCATTCCCAACAACGACCCCTTGGGAGGGCTCCAGGAATGAAGGGCGTGATCCTTCCGATCGCCGCCGCCGCGATGCTGACGGCGTGTGCGACAACACCCAGGCCGCTGACCTCGATCCAGACGCAGCAGGTCGACTACAGCAACCTGTCCTGCCGTCAACTGGCCGCCGAACTGGCCCTGACCCAGCGGGCCTATGCGTCCGCCAGCAAACGCGAACGCCAGCCGCAAACGGGACAGACCGCCCAGGCCTTCCTCTTCCCGGCCTCGCTGGGCGCCGCGCCTCCGGCCGCCAGCACCAAACTGCTGGCCCGCCTGGACGACCTGCGGCGCGCCTCGCGGGCCAAACGCTGCACCAGCGTCATCCTTCGGACCGCCACAGCGTAACCAAGCTCTCCGAACGGGGTTGTCAGATGGCGCGAGCGGCCATAGCAACTCATCCATGGCGCGCATCGAACTGCCGGCGATCGGCACACCCGACACCATCATCGGCGGCCGCTCGGCCCGCGACGGCTACCAGCGCGGCTGGGGGCTGATGCATGCCGGCCTGGCGGAAAAGGTCGCCGCCGACCCGCTCTATCAGGCCGCGGTCGAGGCGAGTGGCGGCTGGTCGCTGATGGTCGAGGCCAAGCGGATGAACCTGTTCCTCATCCTGACCCTCTTCTCCGACCAACTCGACGGCCGTGACGTCATCGAGTTCGGCTCGTTCCGGGGCGGCAATGCGCTGTTCATGGCCCATGTGATGAAGGCGCTGCGGCCCAAGGCCAAGGTCTACGCCTGCGACACCTATGCCGGCATGCCGGTCACCGACGCCTCGCGCGACCTGCACGGGGCCGGCGACTTCGCCGAGGCGTCCTATGAGGCGCTGGTCAAGCGACGCGACAAGCTCAAGCTGAAGAACCTGGAGATCGTGAAGGGCCTGTTCCAGGACACCTTCCCCGCCATCGCCCGCAAGAAGCCGAAGTTCGGCTTGGCCCACATCGACTGCGATATCTATTCCGGGGTGAAGTACGCCCAGGACGAGGTCTGGCCGTTCATGGCGAGCGGCGGCTACGTGGTCTATGACGACGCCGACGCCCCCTCCTGCATTGGCGCCACCGAGGCGGTCGAGCAACTGGTCATGGAACGCCGGCTGCACTCAGAGCAGGTCTGGCCGCACTGGGTGTTCCGGGCGGGGCTTTAGGCCCCCTCAGTCGCCTGCGGCGACAGCTCCCCCAGAGGGGGAGCATCTCAGACAACCAAATCCTCCCCCGCTGGGGGAGGTGGCGCGCGTAGCGCGACGGAGGGGGAAGCGGCCCCTACGCGTCCAGCGGACGGCGGCCGACGATCCGCAGGCCGTAACCGCCCGACCCCGGCAGCACCGTGGCGCTGTTGGAGAGCAGCTCCATGTCACGCACCCCGAGATCCAGCAGAATCTGGGCGCCGACGCCGTAGTCGCGCAGCACGTTGGCGCCGTGATCGGTTCCCGGATCCGCGCCGTAACGCTCCGACAGCCAGGCCGGGTTGGAGTCGCGGATGAACACCGCCACGCCCGCGCCGTCGTAGTCGGCGATGGCCTGCAGCGCCTTGGGCACATAGTCCCGGCGGCTCTCCTTGTGGCCCAGCATGTCGGCGGCGAAGTCGACGCGGTGCATGCGCACCAGGGTCGGCTTGTCGGCGTCGATCTTGCCCTTGGTCAGGACCACATGCTCGGTCTTGTCGAGGATGTTGCGGTAGATGACCATCCGGAAGCGGCCGCCATAGGTGCTGTCGAACGGCGTCTCCAGCACCCGCTCCACCTGCCGCTCGGTGCGGCGGCGATAGGCGATCAGGTCGGCGATGGTGCCGATCTTGAGGCCGTGCAGCTGGGCGAAGGAAATCAGGTCCGGCAGACGGGCCATCGACCCGTCGTCCTTCATGATCTCGCAGATCACCCCGGCCGGGTTGAGGCCGGCCATGCGGCTGATGTCGACGGCGGCCTCGGTGTGGCCGGCGCGGACCAGCACGCCGCCGTCCTTGGCGACCAGCGGGAAGACGTGGCCGGGCGAGACGATCTCGTCGGCGCCCTTGGTGGGGTCGACGGCCACAGCGATGGTGTGGGCGCGGTCATGGGCCGAGATGCCGGTGGTCACGCCCTCGCGGGCCTCGACCGAAACCGTGAAGGCGGTGCCGTGGCCCGACTGGTTGTCGATCGCCATCGGCGGCAGGCGCAGGGCCCGGGCGCGCTCGGCGGTGATCGACAGGCAGATCAGGCCGCGCGCGTGCTTGGCCATGAAGTTGATCTGGTCGGGGGTGGCGAACTGGGCGGGGATGATGACATCGCCCTCGTTCTCGCGGTCCTCGGCGTCGACCAGGATGTAGGGCCGCCCGTTGCGGGCGTCCTCGATGATGTCCTCGATCGGCGAGATCGCCGATTCATGCGGCGCATCGGAAACAGTGTGGGCGGTCATGTGCGGGCCTTCATCTTGGCGAAGTCCAGGACCTGCTCGCCGACGGTGGTAAGTTGCCAGGCGTCCTTGGCCTCGTTGCAGGCGCCGGCGGCGTCGAACAGGGGGGACGTCGAGTTGAGGGCTGCGCCGAACGGAGTCGGCCAGCCTCGCAGCGCATGTATGATCGAGCGCAGCGTTGTCAAAGTGGTGCCGGCGGCCTGCCAGCCGTCTGCGGTGATGATGCAGCCGACCGCGCGGTCGGTCAGATAGGGCCGCGCGTCGGTGCGCAGCACCTCCAGCGTGTCGAGCGCGTTCTTGATCACCCCGGAGATCGAGCCGTGATAGCCCGGGCTGGCGACGATCACGCCGTCGGCCTGCCGCACGGTGTCGGCCAGCAGCTTCTGCTCGTCGGTCTGGTCGGCGTTGGCCGGATTGAAGATCGGCAGGTGCGACAGGAACTCGCCGCCCAGCAGGCGGGTCTCCCCGCCCGCGGCTTCCACGGCTCGCAAGGCACATTGCAACGCGCATTCGCTGGAGGACCCCGGCCGGGTCGTGCCGCCGATGCCGACGATCAGCGGCTTACGCGAACTCATGCCTCACCCTCGAACACCTTCTTCAGCTCCGTCTTCACGATCTTGCCGTTGGCGTTGCGCGGCAGGGTTTCGGGCCAGAACACGACCTTCACCGGAACCTTGAACGCCGCCAGCCGCTCGCGAACGAAGGCCTTCAGCTCCGCCTCGTCGGCCTTGCCGCCTGGTTTCAGGTGAACCACGGCGGCCGGTTCCTCGCCCAGCGTCTTGTGCGGGACGCCCACCAGGGCGGCGTCCATCACGTCGGGGTGGTCGTACAGCACATTCTCCACCTCAACGCAGTAGATGTTTTCACCGCCGCGGATCAGCATGTCCTTGGCCCGATCGACGATGAACAGGAAACCCTCGTCGTCCAGCCGCGCCAGATCGCCCGTCCGCAGCCAGCCGTCGACGAAGGTTTCGGCCGTGGCCTCCGGCTTGTTCCAATAGCCCTTCACGACCTGCGGTCCCTTGACCCACAGCTCGCCGACCACGTTCGCCCCCAGCAGCGTCTTGCCGTCGGCCGGGTCGCGGATCTGCATCTCGCCGACCGGCGCGGCCGGGCCGGCGCTGTCGGGACGGTTCTCGTAATCCTTGCCCAGGTGCGAGGTGAAGGTGGCCGTAGTCTCGGTCATGCCCCAGCCGTTGCCGGGCTGGGAGGCCGGGAACACCTCGATGATCTTGCGCACCAGTTCCGGCGCCGAGGGCGCGCCGCCATAGGCCACCGACATCAGGCTGGAGAGGTCGTACTTGTCGCGGGCCGGATGCTCGATCAGCTGCCAGGCGATGGTCGGCACCCCGCCGGTGGAGTTGACCTTCTCGCGCTCGATCAAGGCCATGGCCGGCTCGGTCTCCCAACGGCGCATCAGCACGATCTTGCCGCCCGCGTTCATGGCCGGCGCCAGGTTGGCGCTGAGCCCGGTGGCGTGGAACATCGGCACCACCAGCAGATTGACCCGCTGGGGCAGCTTATGCGGATCGGACTCCGGCAGCGGCTGGCCGGCGCGCAGGAAATTACGCGTCGCCGAGATGCCGCTGGCCATGATGTTCGAGGTCATGTTGCGGTGGGTGCCCAGCGCGCCCTTCGGCTTACCGGTGGTTCCCGACGTATAGAGAATGGTGGCGTCGTCCTCGGGGCCGAGCGGCACGTCCGGCAAGGGTTGGTCGGCCAGCAGGCCCCAATCAGCCACCTTGCCGATCACGTCCTCCAGGCGTCGCACCTTCGGATCGGTCGGATCGGTCGCCAAGCGCGGCGCATAGACCTTCTCCAGGTTCGGTAGAGCGCCGAACGAGGCGGCGATGCGCTCCAGCCGTTCATCGTCGACGATGGCGATCTTGGTTCCAGAATCGGCCAGGCCGTATTCCAGCTCCGGCCCGGTCCACCAGGCGTTCAGCGGGGTGACGATGGCCCCGGCCAGGATGCCGGCCCAGAACGCCACCGGCCATTCGGGGATGTTGCGCATGACGACGGCGACACGGTCGCCCTTCTTCACGCCATCGGCCTGCAGCTGACGCGCCAGGGTGATGGTCGCGCGGGCGAAGGCCTCGAAGGTGGCGCGGTCGTTCTCGTAGACCAGGAACTCGCGGTCCTTGAAGGTGCGGCCGTTCAGGAAGATGTCGCGCAGGGTCGGCGGGGCGTTCTTCCAGGTCCGGGTCGTGACCCCGCGGATGTCCATTTCCTCGATCTCGAAACGCTGGCCCGGCGCGGTCAGCCGCGCGTGAGCTTCGGCCAGCGTCATGACCGGCCAGGTGGGCGCCGAGGGGGATGGAGTCTGGGTCTGCACGTCGGTCACGCAATGTCCTCGAGAATGAAACGGCTAAAAATGCAGAGAGGGGGCATCCAAAAACGGAGCCCCCGCACACTAGCGCCAGGCTTCGCGGGCGGTACACCCTTGGATTCAGATTGCGCCGGTTACATCGTGAGGCGCCCAGGGGCCCGGCCGCAGGACAACGAGATCGGATCGCGACTGTCGCTGGAGCAACTGGCGCGCCGTTTCGAGGATTAGAAAAAGTTTCGGGGCGATGTCGAATTCCGGCGACGCCGAACGACTAGGCGCATTCACGGCGAAACACTCGCCGAGACAGCTCAGACCGAAAGGAAGAAGCCATGGCCTATGTGCAGGGGTTCGTCGCCGCGGTTCCCGCCGCGAATAAGGAAGCCTATCGCCAGCACGCCGCCGGCGCCACGGCGCTGTTCAGAGAGTTCGGCGTGATCCGGATGGTCGAGGCCTGGGGCGACGACGTGCCCGACGGCAAGGTCACCGACTTTAAGGGCGCGGTGAAAGCCCAGCCCGGAGAGGTCATCGTCTTCGCCTGGCACGAATACGCCAGCAAGGCGGCGGCGCTGGCGGCCTTTGAGAAAATGATGAGCGACCCGCGCATGGAGGACATGGGGACGAACATGCCCTTCGACGCCCAGCGCATGATCTATGGCGGCTTCGTCCCGATCATCGAGGCGGGCGCGGTTGGAGCGATGGGCTATCTCGACGGCTCGCTGCTCGCGGTCCCGGAGGCCAACAAGGACGCCTATCGCGACCTCACCATCCGGCAGGCCGCGATCCTGATGGAATACGGCGCGACCCGCGTCGTCGACGGCTGGGGCGATGACGTCCCCGACGGCAAGGTCACCGACTTCAAGGGCGCCGTGAAGGCCACGAGCGACGAGACCGTCGTGTTCAGCTGGATCGAATGGCCCTCGAAGGCGGTCCGCGACCAGGCCTGGGGCAAGGTGTTCGCCGACCCGCGCATGCATTCCGACACCCCCTATGACGCCCAACGCTGGGTCCACGGCGGTTTCGCCCCCATCCTCGACGCCTGAAGCAAGGAGTCGATATGCGCTACGCCTGCATCATCTATTACGACCCCAGCGTCCTGTTCGGTGGAAGCCCGGAGGCCAACGGCGTCCTCGCCCAGTGCGAGACGCATGACGAGGTCCTCAAGGCCAGCGGCCACTTCGTCGCCGGCGAAGCGCTGACCATGCCCGACGAGGCCATGACCGTGCGGATGCGCGACGGGAAGATGTCGGCCGTCGACGGCCCGTTCATGGAGACCAAGGAGATGCTGGGCGGCTTCATCATCATCGAGGCGCGCGACCTCAATGAAGCCGTTCAGGTCGCCGCCGGGATCCCGCAGGCCAGGATCGGCACGATCGAGGTCCGGCCCATCGTGGACTTCAGCCAGCCTCGCCCGGAACTGTGAGCCAGGCCGGCGCACGCGTCAGCCTGGAGGCGGTCTACCGCACCGAGGCGCGGCGCGTGCTGGCGACGCTGATCCGGCTGCTAGGCGGTTTCGACGCGGCGGAGGAGGCCCTTCACGAGGCCTTCGCCGCCGCGGCCGAGCAGTGGCCGCGCGAGGGCGTCCCCACCAATCCCTATGCCTGGCTGGTCTCCGCCGGGCGCTTCAGAACCATCGATCGCTGGCGTCGTCAGGCCCGGCTGGCCGGCGCCTTGCCGCAGCTGGCGGTCCTGGCCGAGCCGGCGCCGGAACCCGCCATGCCCGAGGCTGTCCAGGACGACGAACTGCGACTGATCTTCACCTGCTGCCACCCGGCCCTGGCGCCGGACGCCCGCATCGCCCTGACCCTGCGCGAGGTGGGCGGATTGACCACCGAGGAGATCGCCCGCGCCTATCTGTCGCCCGCCCCGACCATCGCCCAGCGCATCGTGCGGGCCAAGGCGAAGATCCGCGACGAGGCGATCCCCTACGAAATCCCCGGCCGCGCCGACCTGCCGGACCGGATCGATAGCGCGCTGCGCGTAGTCTATCTGATCTTCAACGAGGGCTACGCCGCGACGCAGGGGCCGAGCCTGACGCGCGGCGACCTCTGCGCCGAGGCGGTCCGGCTGGGCCGGTTGCTGGTCGATCTGCTGGACGAACCCGAGGCGCTTGGCCTGCTGGCCCTGATGCTGCTGCACGAGGCGCGGCGCGCCACCCGCGTCGACGCGGCGGGTGATCTGGTCCTGCTGGAGAACCAGGACCGATTGCTATGGGATCGCGCGCGGATCGCCGAGGCCCGCGCCCTGATCGGACAGTCCATGGGATCGCGGCGCATCGGACCCTACGGCCTGCAAGCCGCCATCGCCGCGGTCCACGCCCAGGCGCCGAGCACCGATGAAACCGATTGGGCCCAGATCACCGGGCTCTATGACGTGCTGCTGCGCATCGCGCCCTCGCCGGTGATCGGCCTGAACCGCGCCGTCGCGCTGGGCATGCGCGACGGACCGCAGGCCGGGCTCGTCGCCATCGAGGCGGTGATCGGAGAGGGCGGGCTGGGCGGCTACCACCTGGCGCACGCCGCCCGCGCCGACATGCAGCGCAGGCTGGGCCTGACCGAAGCGGCGCAGGCCTCCTACAGACGCGCCCTGGATCTGGCGCGCCAGCCGGCCGAGCGCCGGTTCCTGCAAGGAAGGCTGGATGATCTGGCCGTCCGAGGCGCGCCCTGAGACGCGCCTCGGGACCAGCTGGCTAGGCCGGCGCCTTGCCCCGGCCGGCGGCCTTGTAGGCTTCCTTCAGTTCACCCAGCTCCTTGGCGTACTTCTCCTCCGAAGCCTCGCGCAGGCGCGGGATGTGGTAGCTGGGGAAGAGGTCGTTGTCGGGCCGGTAGTCCTTCAGCACCTGCTTGGCGACCGTCACCTTGTGGACCTCGGTCGGACCGTCGGCGATGCCCATGACCAGCGACGAGGTCACCATGTGCATGAACGGCATCTCGTTGGAGACGCCGAGCGCGCCGTGCAGGTGGGCGGCCTTGGTGGCGATGTCGTTATAGACCTTGGGCATGGCGACCTTGATGGCCGCGATGTCCTTGCGCACCAGGTTGTAGTCCTTGTGCTTGTCGATCAGCCAGGCGGTGCGCAGCACCAGCAGGCGGAACTGTTCCAACGCGATCCAGCTATCGGCGATCTGCTCCTGCACCATCTGCAGGTCGGCCAGCTTGCCGTCGCGGGTGGTGCGCGAGACCGCGCGGCGGCACATCAGGTCGAGCGCGTGCTTGCAGGCGCCGACCGTGCGCATGGCGTGGTGGACCCGGCCGCCGCCCAGGCGGACCTGGGCGATGACGAAGGCCGCGCCGCGCTCGCCCAGCAGGGCGTCATAGGGGACGCGGACATTGGTGTAGCGGACATAGCCTTCGCTGCCCGCGCCGATCTCACCGCTGCCGACGCCGACATTGCGGACGATCTCGACGCCGGGGGTGTCGGTGGGCACCAGGAAGATCGAGGTGCGGCGGTACTGGTCCTTGGCGTCCGGATCGGTGACCGCATAGAGCACCAGCACCTTGGAATAGCGGGCGTTGGTCGAGAACCACTTCTCGCCGTTGATCACCCACTCGTTCCCGTCCAGCACGGCGCGGGTCTTGAAGGTCAGCGGGTCGGAGCCCCCGGTCGGCTCGGACATCGAGAAGGCCGAGCGGATGTCGCCGTTCAGCAGCGGCCAGAGGTACTGCTCCTTCTGCTTGTCGGTGCCGTAGTGGGCGATGATCTCGGCGTTGCCGGTGTCAGGCGCCTGGCAGCCGAAGACCGTCGGGGCCAGGCCGTTGCGGCCCAGCTTCTCGTTCATCAGGCCGAGCTTGAGCTGGCCGAACCCCTGGCCGCCGAGCTCCGGACCAAGGTGGCAGGCCCAGAGGCCCTGGTCCTTCACCTTCTGCTGCAGCGGCTTGATGAACTTCTCGCGGCCGAGCGAGCCGTGGACCGCCATGCCGAGGTGCGAAAGCGGCTCGACCTCCTCGCGCATGAAGTCCTCGATCCAGTCGAGCTTCTTCTGAAATTCCGGATCGGTTTCGAAATCCCAAGCCATCTAGCATCTCCCACAACCCCGCCGCGCGCGGGTACTTTTTCCAAAAAACGGTATGGCGGATAGCGCCGCCTGAAGAAAATATGGCGTCCAGACAGCCGCTTAGGCCTCCGGTCTCCCGGCCATTATCAAACGCTTGTTCGCGCGACGCAACGTCGCCCTGAGGGGCGCCGGCGCTTTTTCTACGGCCCGCTCTACTCGGCGGGCGCCTTGGCGGGGCTCGCCCGGTCCTGGGCGCGCGCGGCTTCCTCGACGGCCTCGGTCTCCTCGGCCAGCATCGGCGTGCCAAGGCCGGTGTCGGGAGCCGAACCGCGCGGCAAGCCTTCCATCAGCCGCGCCTTGCGCCAGCCGCCCCAGCGGTAATAGGCCGCCGCCAGCACCAGTGAGATCATCGACCCCAGCGGGAAGCTCCACCAGATGGCGTCCTGGCCCAGATAGGGCTCCATGAACTGGGCGAACGGGATCCGCACGATCCACATGGAGACCAGCAGGCCCAGCAACGGCGGCCAGACCGCCCCGGTCGCCCGGATGATGCCGTTCAGCACGAAGGCCATGCCGAACGGAATGAAGCCCCACAGCACGAAGCTGTTGATGTGCATGGCGATGGCGGTGGACGGGCTGGAAGCCGGCAGGAACAGCAACAGCACCCACGGCTCGACCAGGTAGATCAGCAGCACCGGCGTGGCGGTCATCACCGCGGCGATCAGCACGCCTTGCCTGGCCACCGCGCCCACCCGGTCCATCTTGCCCGCGCCGACGTTCTGGGCCGCCATCGACGACACCGCCGCCCCCAGCGCCATGGCCGGCATCTGGATATAGGTCCAAAGCTGGATCGCCGCGCCGTAGCCGGCCGCCGTCGCCGAGCCATAGGCGTTGACGAAGCGGATCATCACCACCGCCGCGCCGGAGATGACCAGCATCTGAAGGGCCATCGGAAACCCCTTCATCACCAGGGTCTTGATGATCGTCAGTTCGGGCAGCAGCAGCCGCCACTCCTGGCGCTTGAGGATCAGGACGCTGTCGGTGCGGTAGAGATAGACGACCATCGCCGCCAGGGTGAGCGTCTGGCTGATCAGGGTGGCGGTCGCCGACCCCGCGATCCCCAGCTTGGGGAACGGTCCCACCCCGATGATCAGCAGCGGATTGAGGATCACGTCCAGGCCGACGGCGAAGACCGAGAACCAGAACGGAGTCTTGGAATCGCCGGCCCCGCGCTGCGCCATCATGACGAACGAGAAGAAGTACATGAACGGCATGGCGACGAAGATCACCCGCAGATAGATGATCGCATCGCGCGTGGCGTCAGGCGGGGTCTGCATGATCCGCAGGATCGAGGGCGTCAGCAGATAGCCCGCGACGCCGACCGCCAGCGACAGCACCAGGAAGAAGCTGGTCGCCGAGCCGACCACCCGCTTGACCATCGCCAGGTCGCCGCCGCCCACCGACTGGGAGATCAGCAGGTTCGCCGCCATGCTGATGCCGAACACCGTGCCCAACATCAGGAAGAAGATGTTGTTGGCGTTGACGGTGGCGGTCAGGGCCGCCTCGCCCAGCACATGGCTGACCCAGATGGCGTTGGCCGAGCCGTTCAGCGACTGCAGGATGTTCGAGCCCATCACCGGCAGGGCGAACAGGATCAGGGTCTTGGCGATCGGGCCGGTCGTCAGGTCCTGCATACCCGAGGGGCCGCCCGCAGCCGCTTTCGCCTTCAAACTCACAATCGCTCCCCAAGCGCGATGAATGCGCGCCGCCCCACGCCCGGCGTCGCCCTTGAATACGGGCGAGGCTCTTACTTGGCAGGATCGCCAGGGGAGTAGGCGAGGCCGACTCTAGGCGCGGCGCCGATGGCTGTCATCCGTCCTCTCGGGAACCGGCGCCTAGGCGCTCGCCAGCCGGCTCTTCACCCGGCCGTAGAGCAGGTAGACCACGACCCCGATCGTGTTCCAGATCAGGAAGTTGACGATGGTCGAAACCGGCAGGGTCGAGAACAGGTAGAGGCAGCCCAGCACCGCCATCGGCCCGACGAACCACCAGAGCGGCGTGCGGAACGGGCGCGCGAGGTTGGGCGAGCGGCGGCGCATCACCATCATGGCGACAGCCGTGGCGATGAAGGCCAGCAGGGTCCCGGCGTTGGCCAGGGCCGCGATCTCGTCCAGCGGCAGCAGGCCCGCGATCACCGAGGCGACGACGCCGGTGAGGATGACGACCGGAGCCGGGACCCCGCGCGCGCCGACCGCCGACAGCCGGCGCGGCAGCAGGCCGTCGCGCGCCATGGCGAAGAAGATCCGGCTCTGGCCGAACATGAAGACCATGATCACGGTCGGCAGGGCCACGACCGCGGCGCCGGCGACGACGGCCGCCACCTGCGGATGGCCCAGGCTGCGCAGGATAAAGGCCAGCGGCTCGGGGCTGGCCGAGAACACCTTGAAGGGCGAGGCGCCGAGCGCGGCGGTGGCGACGATCATGTAGATGGCCGTGCAGACGAACATCGACCCGATGATGCCGATGGTCAGGTCCTTGCCGGGGTCCTTGGCCTCTTCCGCCGCCGTGGAGATGGCGTCGAAACCGTAGAAGGCGAAGAAGATGATGCCCGCCGCGGCGGCGACCCCACGCTTGACCCCGTCCGGGCTGATCTGGGCCCCGAACCCGAAGGGCGCGAACGGATGGAAGTGCGCAGGATCAAAGCTCGGCAAGGTCAAGGCGACGAAGGCGGTCAGGGCGACCAGTTTCACCAGCACCAGGATGAAGTTGACCGTCGCGCTCTCGCGGGTGCCGACCAGCAGCATGCCGGTGACCACCAGGGTGATGAAGACGGCCGGCAGGTTGATGATCCCCTCGGCGTGCGGCCCAGCCAGCAACTGCGGCGGAATATGCCAGCCCGCCTGCTGCATCAGCCCGCCGGCGTAGCCCGACCAGCCGACCGCGACGGTGGAGCAGACCACGGTGTATTCCAGGATCAGGCTCCAACCGACCACCCAGGCGATCATCTCGCCCATGCCGACATAGGAATAGGCGTAGGCGCTGCCGGCCTGCGGCATCATCGTCGACATCTCGGCGTAGCAGAGCGCGGCGAAGGCGCAGACCGCGCCGGCCAGGGCGAAGGACAGGATCACGCCGGGTCCGGCCAGGCCCGCGGCCACGCCGGTCAGGGTGTAGATGCCCGTGCCGATGATCGCGCCGACGCCCAGCGCCATCAGATGCGGCCATCCGAGGGTTCGGATCAGCTGGTGATCGCCGTGGCTGGGCGGCGGCTCGACCGGCTTGCGGCGCGTCATGAAGCTCATGGGACCCCCCGGATGATTTTGCGGAACCATGGCGCGTCCCGCGCTGGACTGGAAGTGGAGTAATTCTTCGCAGACGCCCAGGTGAGGAGCTGAAAATGCCCTTGGCGCCCAAGTGATGGGGCGCCAGCTTGGCCGCGACCTCAGAAAGACGGACCGATCATGCGGCTGGCGCCCCTCGCCCTCATCCTCGCCCTGGGCGCCACGCCCGCGCTGGCCGACGACGCGGCGGTGAACCGGCTGGTGGCCGAGTACCAGGACTATCGCCTCGCCCAGGACCCGATCGAGGCCGGAAACCAGGGCGATCGCGCGGCCCTGTCGCGGCTGCCCGATCCGAGCCCCCAGGCCGACGCCGCCCGCGCCAAGTCGCTGACAGCCTTCCAAGGTCGGCTGGCCGCGATCAGCGCCGCCGAGCTGTCCGACGAGGCGCGGCTGAACCGCGAATTCCTGGCCTGGACCATCGATCGCCAGCTCCAGAGTCTGGCCTTCGACGAGGCGCGCATGCCGTTCAGTTCGGACGGCGGCTTTGACTGGACGATGAGCTATCTCGCCGCCTCGATCCCCATGCGGACAACGGCCGAAGCGCAGGCCTGGATCGATCGCCTGAACGCCATGCCGGCCTATTACCGCGCCGAGATCGCCAACGCCCGGCGCGGGGCCAGGAACGGCTTCACCCAGCCGCGCTCCACCACCGAGCAGGTGCTGGCCCGCGCCAGGGTCCAGGCCGCCGCGCCGCTCGACACCGATCCGCTGCTGGCGCCGCTCGGTAGACTGCCCGCCGCGATCCCAGCGGCCGAGCGCGACGCGCTGCGAGGCCAGGCCCTCGCCGCGCTGGCCGGCCAGGTCCGGCCGGTCCAGGCGCAGTTCGTGACCTTCCTGGAGCGCGAATACCTGCCCGCCAGCCGCAAGAGCCTGGGCGCGCGGAGCCTGCCGGGCGGCGAGCGCTACTACGCCTGGCTGGTTCAGGACCACACGACCACCAAGCTGACGCCCGACCAGATCCATCAGAACGGCCTCAGCGAGGTCGCTCGCATCCGCCGCGAGATGGACGCGGTGATGGGCGAGACCGGGTTCAAGGGCGACTTCGCCGCCTTCCAGACCTTCCTGCGCACCGATCCGCAGTTCTACGCGACCTCGCGCGAGGACCTGCTGGAGAAGGCCTCGGAGATCGCCAAGCGGATCGACGACCAGCTGCCGGCCTGGTTCGCCACCCTGCCGCGCCTGACCTACGGCGTGCGGCCGGTGCCAGCCGACATCGAGGCCAACTACACCACCGGGCGCTATTTCAGCGGCAACCCCAAGCTGGGGATCGCCGGCGGCTACATGGTCAACACCTACAAGCTCGACCAGCGCGGGCTTTACGAACTGCCGGCCTTGACCCTGCACGAGGCGGTCCCGGGCCATCACCTGCAGATCGCGCTCAGCCAGGAGGCCGACGGCGTGCCGCAGTTCCGCCGCGACGCCGACGTCACCGCCTTCATCGAAGGCTGGGGCCTCTACGCCGAGAAGCTCGGCGGCGAGATGGGCATCTATCGCAACGCCTATGAGCGGTTCGGGCGGTTGAGCTACGAGATGTGGCGCGCCTGCCGCCTGGTCGCCGACACCGGCCTGCACTGGAAGGGCTGGAGCCTGGACCAGGCCCGCGCCTGCTTCACGCAAAACACCGCGCTGTCGCCGCTGAACATCGAGATCGAACTGGCCCGCTACGTCTCATGGCCGGGCCAGGCCCTGGCCTACAAGACCGGCGAGATGCGGATCGTGGCGCTGCGGGAGAAGGCCAAGACCGAGTTGGGCGAGCGGTTCGACATCCGCCGCTTCCACGACGCCATGCTGCTAGAGGGCCCGATGCCGCTGGACATGCTGGAGCGCCGCATCGACGCCTGGATCGCCGCGGAGAAGGCCCGCACCTGAAAGGTAGATGCCCCCCTCTGGGGGAGCTGTCAGCAAAGCTGACTGAGGGGGACTTTAACTGCCGCCGCAAGCCCCCTCCGTCGCGCTCCGCGCGCCACCTCCCCCAGCGGGGGAGGATCTAAAGGGCCTAGTCCGGCCAGAGTTCCTGGACGTCGCCCTTGCGGTTCAACACCCGGACGGCGCGCTTGACCACGGTCAGCAGACGCTCCTTGCGGGCCTGCTCCTCGAAGGTCATGGCGCCGCGCGCCAGCCCCTCAAGCAGGAAACGGCCGAGATCGCGGCTGGTCTGGAAGCGGGGGTCCTCGCCGGCCTGGGCGAGCGCTAGGAAGCGGTCGCCAACCTGATTGCGGTCAAAGGCGCTCTGGGCGTTGGCCAGCCGGTTGCGCAGCATGGCGTCGGTGCGGGCGGCGGCCTCCAGCTCGGCGAAGGCGATGAACGGGATTTCGTGCAGCAGAGCCCAATAGGCGTCGATCGCCTGCTCGGACGCGTCGACGCCAGGCGCCACCGGACCGGAGGCGGCCTGCTCGAACAGGCGTGCGCGCTCGACCTCGATATGGGTCACGGCGGCCTCAACCAACTCCTCGCGGCTGGAGAAGTGATAGAGCATGGCGCCGCGCGTCAGGTTCGCGGCGTCCGCGATCATGGCGTTGGTGGCGGCGTGATAGCCGACCTCGGCGAACAGCCGCATGGCGGCGTCGAGAATTCGCGCACGGGTGCGCCGAGACTTCGGCGTCTCCTTGGCGGGATAGGTTCGGGCGTCCATTGGACCTTGTTTTCAGGAGACCTGGGGAGGGTCGGCCTGTCCAAACCCTTAAGTCAAAAGGTGGGGCGACAAAAGGGCTGCATGCGCTTTCATGAGAATGACATGCAAACAGCCTAACCGATGAGCAGTTCTCCGCAGCCGAGGGGGCACGGAATGACTGATCTGAACGTTCGCAAGTACCGGACGGTGTTCATCTCCGACGTGCATCTGGGCACGAAGGGATGTCAGGCGGAGCTGCTGCTGGATTTCATCCGGCATATTGAGTGCGATACGCTGTATTTGGTCGGCGACATCGTCGACGGGTGGAAGCTGCGCTCGGGCTGGCATTGGCCTCAGGCCCACAACGACGTGGTGCAGAAGATCCTGCGCATGGCCCGCAAGGGCGTGCGGGTCGTCTATGTGCCCGGCAATCACGACGACCGGATCCGCGACTTCATCGGCGTCCACTTCGGCGGCGTGGTGGTGGCGCGCGACGCCATCCACGAGACCGCCGACGGCCGCCGCTTCCTGGTCCTGCACGGCGACGAGTTCGACGGGGTGGTGCAGCACGCCAAGTGGCTGGCCTTCGTCGGCGACTACGCCTACCGGGCGCTGATCGCCGCCAACACCTTGTTCAATCGCGTTCGCCGGCGGATGGGCTTCGGCTACTGGAGCCTCTCGGCCTTCATGAAGACCCGGGTGAAGAACGCCCTGCAGTTCGTCGAGAACTTCGAGGCCGCGGTCGCCGACGAGGCCCGCCGGCGCGGCGTGGACGGGGTGATCTGCGGACATATCCACAAGGCTGAGATGCGCGACATCGACGGCATCGCCTATATCAACGATGGTGACTGGGTGGAGAGCTGCTCGGCCCTGGTCGAGCACGACGACGGCCGGCTGGAGATCCTGGAGTGGGCCAAGCTGCGGTCCTGGTCGGCCATCGACCGGACGATCGGCGCGCCCGAACCGCTGCTGGAGCTGCCGATCGACGTGGTGGCCCGGCCGGTCGCGGCCTGAGCGCCTCCGGATCGATCTCATTGACAGTCGAACTGATTTGCTGACAGCTCCACTGTCATGATCCCACCGACACGCTACACCTCGAGCCTGCGGGACCGCCAGAAGCAGGCGACCCAGGACCAGATCATGCATGCGGTGGCCCGCAAGCTGGAATCCGGACCGCTGGAGGATCTCAGCTTCGCCGAGATCGCCGCCGAGGCCGAGGTCGGCGAGCGCACCGTCTATCGCCACTTCCCAACCAAGGAAGCCTTGCTGGGCGCCTTCTGGGCCTGGCTGCAGGCCCAGGCCCTCAGCCCCGCCCGCCCGGCCAGCCGCATCCGCGACGCCATCACCGCCCCGCGCGAGAACGGCCATCGGCCGATGCGCATCCTGCTGGTCACCGACGCCTGGGAGCCGCAGGTCAACGGCGTGGTCCGCACCCTGACCCGCGTGGTCGCCGAGCTGCGGGAACTGGGTCATTCGGTCGAGGTGATCAGCCCCGATCAGTTCAAGACCTTCCCCCTACCGACATACCCGGAAATCAAAGTGGCGCTCGCCGCCCACGAACCGGTGCAGGAACGCTTCAAGGCCTTCGAGCCCGAAGCCATCCACATCGCCACCGAGGGACCGCTGGGTCTGGCGGCCCGGCGCATCTGCGTGGAGTGGAAGCTGCCCTTCACCACCAGCTATCACACGCGCTTCCCGGAATACGTCTCGGCCCGACTGCCTTTGCCGCTAGCCGCCGGCTACGCCTACATGAAGTGGTTCCACAAGCCGTCGGGCCGAATGATGGTCACCACGCCGACCATGCGCACCGAGCTGGAACACCACGGCTTTGGCAACATCTCGGTCTGGTCGCGCGGCGTCGACACCGTGATGTTCCACCCCAAGCGCGACGACGAACCGGACATCTTCGAGGGCCTGGCCCGGCCGATCTTCCTGTCGGTCGGCCGGGTGGCGGTGGAGAAGAACATCGAGGCGTTCCTGGGCCTCGACCTGCCCGGCACCAAGGTCGTGGTCGGGGACGGTCCGCAGCGAGACGAGCTGAAGGAGCGCTATCCGAATGTGGTCTTCACCGGCGCTAAGTTCGGCGACGACCTGGCCGCGCACTTCTCCTGCGCCGACGTCTTCGTCTTCCCCTCGCTCACCGACACCTTCGGCCTGGTGATCCTGGAGGCTATGGCCGCGGGGATCCCGGTGGCCGCCTATCCCGCCCCCGGCCCTATCGACATCCTGCCGGGCTCCGGCGCCGGGGTCCTGGCCCACAGCGCCACCGAGGGCCTGCGCGAGGCCTGCCTGGAGTGCCTGAAGCTGGACCGCAAGGTCGTGCGCGCCTTCGCCGAGGGTTTCTCCTGGCGCGCCTGCGCCGAGGACTTCGTGAAAAACCTCCAGCCCTATCCGGAGCCGGAGAAGACCCGCTTCTGGCGTAAGCTGCGCCGGCTGGCCCGGGTGCGGCGACGCAGGCCGGAGGCGGCCTGACCAACGGCGCTTCGGCGCCTGGACACGGCGGAGGACGATGATGTCCGCAGGCGCTCTACGCGTTGAATTTCCCGGCCACTCCGGCGCGACCCTGGCCGCGCGGCTAGATCTGCCAAACGGGCCGGTGCGGGCCTTCGCCCTGTTCGCCCACTGTTTCACCTGTTCCAAGGACCTGATGGCGGCGCGGCGCATCGCCGCCGACCTGGCGCGCGAGGGGGTCGCCGTCCTGCGCTTCGACTTCACCGGCCTGGGATCGAGCGAGGGGGAGTTCGCCTCGACGAACTTCACCTCCAATGTCGCCGACCTGATCGCCGCCGCCGACTATCTGCGGGGCCACTATCAGGCGCCCAGCGTGCTGATCGGCCATTCGCTGGGCGGCGCGGCGGTGCTGGCCGTCGCCAAGGACATCGCCGAGGTCCGCGCGGTGGTGACCATCGGCGCGCCGTTCGACCCCAGCCACGTCCTGCACAACCTCGGCTCCAGCCTGCAGGAGATCGAGGAGAAGGGACAGGCCCAGGTCGTGCTCGGGCTCAAGACCTTCACGATCCGGCGCCAGTTCGTCGAGGATGTCCGCCGCCGTTCGCTGCGCGAGGCGGTGGCGAGCATGAAGAAGCCGCTGCTGATCCTGCATTCGCCGCTCGACCAGCTAGTGGGCGTCGACAACGCCACCCGGATCTTCCTGGCCGCCAAGCATCCGAAGAGCTTCGTCTCGCTCGACCACGCCGACCACTTCCTGAGCGATCCCAAGGATGCCGCCTTCGCCGCCCAGGTCATCGCCGGATGGCTGCCGCGCTACCTGACGGCCGACGCGCCGCAGGGCGAAGAGCCGGTCGAGCATGTGCGGGTGATGGAGACCGGGGTCGGCCGGTTCCAGAACATGGTCCAGGCCGGCCGCCACCGGCTGTTCGCCGACGAACCCGAAAGCGTCGGCGGCTCGGACACCGGCCCCTCGCCCTACGACTTCCTGTCGATCGCGCTGGGGGCCTGCACCTCGATGACCCTGCGGCTCTACGCCGAGCGCAAGCAGCTGGACCTGGGCCGCATCCAGGTCGAGGTCTCGCACAAGAAGCTGCACGTGCAGGACGGCGCCGCGGGCGGCGAGGACGGCAAAATCGACTGCTTCAACCGGGTGATCTCGGTGGACGCGGACATGCCGCAGGAGATGCGCGCCAAGCTTGTCGAGATCGCCGGCAAGTGCCCGGTGCACCGCACGCTGGAAGCCCGCTCAAAGGTCGAGACGCAGGTCCGGTCGTTCGACCCGGCCTAGCCGCGCGCCCTTCGCACCGCCGGACCTTGCTCGTACCAGGCCTTGCTGCGGTTCACGATCGCCACCACCGACAGCATCACCGGCACCTCGATCAGCACCCCGACCACGGTGGCCAGGGCCGCGCCGGACTTGAGGCCGAACAGGCTGATGGCGGCGGCCACGGCCAGCTCGAAGAAATTGCTGGCCCCGATCAGCGCCGAGGGTCCGGCCACACAGTGGGCTTCGCCGGTCATGCGGTTCAACAGATAGGCCAGGCCCGAGTTGAAATAGACCTGGATCAGGATCGGGACCGCCAGCATGGCGATGATCGCCGGCTGGCCGACGATCTGCTCGCCCTGGAAACCGAACAGCAAGACCAGGGTGGCCAGCAGCGCCGCCAGGGCCAGCGGCGAGACCGCGTCCAGCACCCGCTGCAACCCCGCCTCGCCGCCGCGCCGGATGATCAGGGCGCGCAAGCCCTGGGCCACGATCACAGGGACCAGGATGTAGAGCCCAACCGAGAGCAGCAGCGTCTCCCAGGGCACGGTGATCGCCGAGAGCCCCAGCAGCAGGCCGACGATCGGGGCGAAGGCCACCACCATGATCGCGTCGTTGAGCGCCACCTGGCTGAGGGTGAAGTTCGGCTCGCCGCGCGTCAGGTTGCTCCAGACGAAGACCATGGCCGTGCAGGGCGCGGCGGCCAGGATGATCAAGCCGGCGATGTAGCCGTCGATCTCGCCGGCCGGCAGGTAGGGCCGGAACAGATAGCCGATGAAGACCGCGCCCAGCGCGGCCATCGAGAACGGCTTCACCGCCCAGTTGATGAACAGGGTGACGCCGATGCCGCGCCAGTGACGGCCGACCGCGCGCAGGGCGCTGAAGTCAACCTTGAGCAGCATGGGGATGATCATCAGCCAGATCAGCACCGCCATCGGCAGGTTGACCTGGGCGACCTCCGCCGCCCCGATGACCTGGAAGGCGGCGGGAAACAGCTGACCAAGGCCGACCCCGACCACGATGCAGAGCGCCACCCAGAGCGTCAGGTAGCGCTCGAACCGCGACATGGGCGGCGGCTCGTGGGCGGCGTCGCTCACGAGGCGCGTTCCGGCGCGTCGGCCGTCTCGTGGATTTCCCGCAGCCGGGTCTGCAGCGACAGTTGGTCGATGGTCGCCAGCGGCAGGCTCAGGAACAGGCGGATGCGGGTTCCCAGCTGTCGGGCGGCTTCGGCGAAGGCCGCGGCGATCTCCGCCTCCGAGCCTTCGGCGGCGGCCGGATCGGGGATTCCCCAGTGCGCGCTCATTGGCTGGCCGGGCCAGATCGGGCAGACCTCGCCGGCGGCGTTGTCGCAGACGGTGATCACGAAATCCAAGGGCGGCGCGCCGGGGCGGGCGAACTCGTCCCACGACTTGGAGCGAAAATCGGCGGCGCTGAAGCCGAGCGCCTCGACCAGCGAGAGCGCGTGCGGATTAACCTGGCCCTTGGGCATGGAGCCTGCGGAATAGGCCCTGAACCGGCCGCCGCCCTCCTTGTTCAGCACGGCTTCGGCGATGATCGAGCGGGCGGAATTGCCGGTGCAGAGAAACAGCAGGTTGTAGGTCTTGGGCACGAAGGCGCTCCCTAGCAGCAGTCGTTGACGGTCTTGAAAAGCGGCGCGCAGATCTCCGGGGAGCCGCCGCAGCAGTCCTCGACCAGGAAGCCCAGCAGATCGCGCATGGCGTCGTATTGGGCGCGGTAGACGATGGAGCGGCCGTCGCGCTGCGAGACCACCAGCCCGGCGTTGGCCAGGATGTTCAGGTTCGCCGACAGCGTATTGGGCAGCATCTCCAGCCGACGGGCGAGTTCGCCGGCGGCCAATCCCTCGCCGCCGGCCTGGACCAGCAACCGGAACGCGGCCAGGCGGCCTTCGTGAGCCAGGGCGGCGAGACTTGTGACGGCGGATTTTACTTCCATATTTCCAGTATATTCGAAATATGAGACGTTTGAAAGACACCCATCCCGTGAGAACGCCGTGACCGACCTGCCCGCCCTACAGCCCCAGTTCCTTCGACAGCCCGCGCCCGGAAGCCTGGAGCCAGGCGAGCGCGCCGCCCATCCGCCGCGCATCCTGCTGCTCTACGGCTCGCTGCGGGAACGCTCGTTCTCGCGCCTGCTGACCGAGGAGGCCGCGCGCATCCTGCGTGAGCTGGGCGCCGAGACCCGCATCTTCGATCCGCGCGACCTGCCCCTGCCCGACAGCGCGAGCGCGGACCATCCGAAGGTCCAGGAACTGCGCGAGCTGTCGCTGTGGTCGGAGGGCCAGGTCTGGTGCAGCCCCGAACGGCACGGGGCGATCACCGGCGTCATGAAGAGCCAGATCGACTGGATCCCTCTGGAGATCGGCAGCGTGCGGCCGACCCAGGGCCGGACCCTGGCGGTGATGCAGGTGAGCGGCGGATCGCAGTCGTTCAACGCGGTGAACACGCTGCGCCTGCTGGGCCGCTGGATGCGGATGATCACCATCCCCAACCAGTCGTCGGTGGCCATGGCCTGGAAGGAGTTCGGCGAAGACGACCGGATGAAGCCCTCGGCCTATTACGACCGCGTGGTCGATGTGATGGAGGAACTGGTGAAGTTCACCCTGCTGACCCGCGACCGGGCCGACTACCTGGTCGACCGCTACAGCGAGCGAAAGGCCCAGGGGCGGGCCAATCCGATGGAGGCCCTGCGCGCCAACGCGGTGAGCTGACACGAAAACGCCGCGGACCTTTCGGCCCGCGGCGCAACGCTCTCCAGTCCGTGTAGGTTTTAGGCCGCCGGACGCGCCATCGGCGCCAGCTTCTGCGCCGCGCCTTGCTGACCGGCGTGCTGGCCGGCCGGCAGCGGGATCAGGCCGCGACCTTGCAGGTAGCCGCCCCGACCCGTCGCCGCGTCGGAGACGAACTCGTTCAGGTAATCCTGCAGGCCCTGGGTCACCCCGATATTGGCCTTCTTCACATAGATGTAGAGGCTGCGGGCCAGCGGGTAGGAGCCGTCGGCGATCGAGCCGGCCGAGGGCTTCACGCCGTTGACCGAGGCGCCCTTGATCTTGTCCATGTTCTCTTCGAGGTAGGACCAGCCGAAGACGCCGAGCGAGCCCGGGGTCTTGGTCAGGGTGCCGACGATGGCGTTGTCGTTTTCGCCGGCGTCGACCCAGCCGTCCTTACGCAGCGGATCGACGATCTGCTTGAACTTGGCTTCGTTGTTGGAGCGCAGTTCGTCGGCGGTCGGGTACTTCCGGGCGCCGGCCTCGATGGCCAGTTCCACGAAGGCGTCGCGCGTGCCCGAGGTGGGCGGCGGGCCGTAGACGTTGATGCGGTTGCCCGGCAGGCCCGAGCCGATCTCGTCCCAGGTCGTGTAGGGGTTGGCCACGAACTTGCCCTGGCGCAGCACGTTGGCGGCCAGGCCGAGATAGAGGTGCTCGGTCTTGAAGTTGTAGTCGGCGCCGTCCTTGTCGGTGGCGACGACGATGCCGTCGAAGCCGATCTTGATCGCGACGATGTCCTTCACGCCCTTGGCGGCGCAGGCGTCGAACTCCGACTTCTTCATCGGGCGCGAGGCGTTGGCGATGTCCGGGAAGGCGTCGCCGACGCCGCCGCAGAACAGCTTGATGCCGCCGCCGGTGCCCAGGCTCTCGATCTTCGGAGCCTTCTTGCCGGTCTTCTTGGCGTAGTTTTCAGCCACGCGGGTGGCGAACGGGAAGACGGTCGACGAACCGGCGGCCCAGACGTAGTCGCGGGCGGCGTAGGCCGGCGCGGCGGCCGCCAGGGTGGTGGCCGCAGCCGCGGCGCAGAGCAGAAGCTTTTTCATGTGATGTCTCCTGTCGGCCCCGCGCAGATGGCGGGGCCGGCTTTGTTCCTAGAAGTCGAGCTGGGCGCGCATCTGGAAGACGTCGACGTCGACGTCGCGGCCGAGAACCGGATTGTCGTTCTCGCCCTTGGTGTAGTTGGCTTGGAACCGGACATAGGCGGTCGGGTAGTAGTTCACGCCCACCGTCCAGGCCTTGTACTCGCCGGCGTCCTGCGAGAGTGTGCGCGCGGCCGCGGTGCTGGCCGTCGAGTAGGCGTCGCTCAGGTCGGCCCAGTCGTAACGAACCGCCAATTCCACACCGCCGAAGCCGCCGGCGGTGATCGGGTTGAGGATCTTCGGACGACCGAACTCACCCTTGGTGGCGTCGTAGTTGCGCATCTCGCCGGTGGGCCAGAAGCTGGCGAAGACGTAGCCGACATTGAGGTCCGGATCGCCGCCCGCCGAGGCGCCGGCGTTCAGACGGTCGACCTTGATGTTGGCGTACTCGGCCTGCACCGAGAACTGGTTGTGCACCACCGCGCCTTCGACAGCGAAGGTGGTGTCCTTGTCGGCGATGGCGCCGGAGTTGATGTAGCGCGAGCCGAAGTTGGTGTTCGGGCGGCTCTGGTAGTTGAAGGCGGTTTCATCGCCATGGTCGCGCCAGCGGGCCGAGGCCGCCAGGTGGACCTTGGTGCTGTCGGTCAGGATCGGCGCATAGGAGGCGCGGCCGGTGAAGCCGAGACGCTCTTCGCCGGTGGTGACGTCGGCGCTGTTGAGCGAGTCGCCCTGCACGGCCCCGGTCACGGTCCAGTTCATGCCGTTCATCTTGGCCACGGCGCTGACCAGGTAGCTGTCGACGCCGAAGTCGCCGTACGGCCCGCGGTCCATGAAGGTGGTGAAGCGGGTCGAGGTTAGGTTCTCCAGGCCGGCGGCCTTGATGTTACCGAACATGATCGACGTGCTGTCGTTCGGCTTCACCTCGATGACCACGTCATCCCACGACGGCGTGCCGCCGTTCACCCAGCCGCCTTCGACCTTGTAGGCGAGGTAGTTGTTCAGCTTGCCTTCGACGCCGATGAACACTTGGCGGCCGCGGAAGGCGCGGAAGTTCTGGTCGGCGCCGGTTTCGCGGTCGACGTCTTCGAACACCGCGTCCAGCAGCACCCGGCCGCGAACCTTGAATTGGACGTCGTCATTGGTCCACTGCGGCGCGCCCTTCCAGGCGGCGGTGGTGTCTTGAGCTTGCGCGGCGCCCGCGGCGAGCACGAAAACGCTCAACGCCGCCCCGGCGCAGAGCGAGGTTCTGATCTTCATTATTTGGATCCTTGTAGAGCTATCCCCTTGGCCCTCTCAGGCTAGGGGCGGCTTAACGAGGTCCCGTGACGCTTCAGCCAATCTTTCACGACAGTGCGCCGTCCGTTTCGTGACGCCTCGGATTCAGATTTGTGACTGATGGTCTGTATACGGATGAATTAGCCTTCATCCTGGGCCTGGGCGCCCGCCCTTCCGACGCTCGTCATGGCCGGCCGCTTGAGCCGGCCATCCATGGACTCCGCGGTCGGAGACTTGCCTGGACGGGCCGCGCGTATGGATCCCCGGGACAAGAGCCCGGGGATGACGAATTCTAGCGAAGGCGGTCGCCCTGCGCGCTCTACAGCAGCCGGGCGCGCATCGCCTGCGACAGGAAGTCGATCAGCGAGACGGCGACGACGATCACCACCGCGATGGCCGAGACCTGGGCGTAGTTGAAACCGTTCAGAGCGTCGAACAGCAGCTGGCCGATGCCGCCCGCGCCGATCAGGCCAAGCACCGTGGCCGAGCGGGCGTTAGATTCGAAGCGGTAGAGCGCATACGAGGTCCACAGCGGCGCGACCTGCGGGATCACCCCCCAGACCACTTCCTGCAGCGGCGTGGCGCCGGTGGCGCGAACGCCCTCGACCGGACCCTTGTCGATGGCCTCGACGGCCTCGGAGAACAGCTTGGCCAGCACGCCGCCGGTGTTCAGCGCCAGCGCCATGACGCCGGCGAACGGACCAAGGCCGACGGCGACGATGAACAGCGTGCCGATGACCAGGTCGGGCACCGAGCGCAGCAGGTTCATCAGCATCCGCATCGGCTGCTGGATCCAGGGCGGCGAGATGTTGCGGGCGCAGGCCAGGCCGAACGGAACGGCCAGGATCACCGCCAGCCCCGTGCCCCACAGCGCGATCTGCACGGTGAGCCACATCTGGGCGACATAGAGTTTCCAGTGCCCGAAGTCCGGATTGAGGAACTCCTTGCCGAAGGCGCGCATGTTCTCCGAATTGGCGAACAGCAGCGGCAGGCGCTTGATCTCAACCGGCCCGAAACTGAGCATCAGCAGCGCAATCACCGCGCCCCAGACCAGCAGGTCGGGCAGGCGCTGGGTCAGCGTCCGGGTCGGGGCGGGCGGAACCGCCGCCAGCGAGGCTTCCTTGGAGAGCATCAGGCGTCCGGGTTCATGGCGCGGCGCTGAGCGGCCTGCGCGCGGATGTCGTCAAAGGCCTTCTGCGCGGCCGCGATCTTGGTGGCGTCGCCGGCGCGCTTGGCGTCGGCCAGGACCTCGGCGGCCTCCATCTCGCGGATCGGGTCGAGATAGCTGTCGTCGGCGGCCCTGAAGCCGCCATAGGCCAGGCCCTTGAGCACTTCACGCTGCTTGGCGGCGCGCGGGGTGTCGCCGACGCCGTAGGTCAGGAAGAACTGGCGGATCTTTTCGCGGACCGCGGGATCGAGATCCTTGCGCGCGACGATCGAGGATTCCGGCAGCGGTGGCGAGCGCCAGATCACTTCGATCTTGCCGGCGACCGACGGGTTCTCGCGAGCGGCGAAGACCAGGCCGACGGTGTTGTTGGTGGCGACGTCCAGCACGCCGTTGGCCACGGAGAAGACGTTGGCCTGGTGGCTGGCCGAGCGGACGGCCTTGAAGCACTTGGCCGGTTCGATGTCCTTGGGCGTGAACAGATAGGCCATCGGCGCCAGCGTGCCCGAGGTCGACTTGGCGTCGCCCAGGCCGAAGGAGTAGCGCTTGTCGCACTTCATCACGTCATCGAGCGTGATGCCGCTGCCCTTGCGGACGATCAGCACCGACTCATAGGAGGCGATGCCCCCGGAATCGACCACGCGGCCCAGCACCTGGCCCTGGGCGCGGCGCGTCGCCTCCAGCGCCGGCAGGGCCGAGAACCAGCCCACCTGCACCTGGTTGAAGCGCATCGCCTCGATCAGCGAGGTGTAGTTGGAGGCGAAATAGGGCTTCACCTTCACGCCGGTATATTCCGACATGTCGTCCAGCAGCGGCTGCCAGAGCGGCGCCATCGATTGCTGGCTCTCGGCCGACAGGATCGAGAAGGTGATCTCCTTCGGCGCCCCGGCGGCCTTCTGTTCGGGCTCCCCGCCGCAGGCCGACAGCGTCATGGCCAGGGCGAGGCCCAGCGCGCTCAGCAGGTGTCGACGGATCATTTCGGGGCTCCTTCCCAGAACACGTCTTCGAATTCCGGGCCGTAGATGTCGATGAGCTGCTTGCGTTCGAGCCCGCTCGCGGGTCCGTCGTAGACGACCTTGCCGGCCTTCAAGGCCACCACCCGGTCGCAGTAGCGAAGAGCGTAGTCGACCTGATGCAGGGTGACCACGACCGTCAGGCCGTCGTCCTTGTTCAGGTCGCGCAGGATGTCCATCACCCGGCGCGCCGAGACCGGATCGAGCGAGGCGACCGGTTCGTCGGCCAGGATGATCTTGGCCCGCTGCACCAGGGCGCGGGCGATCGCGCCGCGCTGCTGCTGGCCGCCGGACAGGGTATTGGCGCGCTGAGCGGCGTAGTCGGCCACGCCCACCCGGGCCAGGGCCGCCATGACCGCGGCCTTGGTCTCAGCCGGCCACAGGCCAAACAGCCCGCGCGTCTTGTTGATGCGGCCGAGCGACCCCAGCGCCACGTTCGAGAACAGGCTGAGGCGGCCGACCAGATTGAACTGCTGGAAGATGAAGCCGATGCGGATGCGCGCGTCGCGCACCTTGCTGTTGATCTTGCCGTCGGACTGCACGACCCCGCCAAACGCGTCGATACGGCCCGGGCCGTTGTCAATGGTCTGCAGGCCGCTGATCGATCGCAGCAGCGTCGATTTGCCCGAGCCGGACGGCCCGATCAGGGCGATCATCTCGCCCTTGCTCACATTCAAGGAAACGGAATCGAGGGCGCGCCGAGAACCGAAGCTCTTCGAGGCGTTCCGCACGGACAGAACGGCGGCGTCAGACATAGATGGCGAGGCTTCCTCGGATCAGTGCGCGCACGGGGCGAAACAACCTGTAATCGACCACCCCTGCCACGGCTTCATGACATGTCGCGCTGCGTGCGGTCTAGCGTCGGATGACGACGCCCGCGCCGACAAGCCGTCGAATGTGCTCAGAAAGTCAGGAAGACCGGGGTTCGATCAGGTCCGAAAGCCGATCCCAGATAAGGATCACGTTCTGCGAACGCCACATGGGTCCAGGGTCGGTGTAGCGCCCGGCGGCTCGCCCCCCGAGCGCGTCATAGAAGGCGAGCGCCGGATCGTTGCCCACCACGACGCCTAGCGCCGCGCCGTCATAACCCCAGGCCCCGATCTGTTCGGCCAGGGCGCCCATCAGCCGCCGGCCCAGCCCCATCCGCTTAAACTGCGGGTCCAGATAGAGCGAGCGGACCTCGCCCCGCGCCCCAAACGCCGCCTGCGAGGGCGAGGCGGCCATGCCCAGACCGGCCAGTTGGCCACCCACCTGCGCCAGCACCACCGCCTGCTCCGCCTGGGGCTCGGCGAGCATCGCGCTCCATCGCGCCAGACGAAGCGGTTCGTCCATCGCGTCGAACACGTCCGGCGGCGCCAGGTCGCGATAGGCCCGCCGCCACGAGGCCACATGCAGCCGGGCGATGGCGGGCGCGTCGGCCAAGGTCGCCGCCCGCAGATGGATGTCAGTCATCGGCCCGGCCCAGGTGGGCGGCGATCAGCGGCGCGACCTCATCGGCGCGTTGATGCACGAGATCGTGGTCACCGCCTGGGAGCACATGCAGCCGCGCGTTCGGCAGCAGGTCGGCCAAACGCTCGCCGACCGTGACGGGGCTGATCGGATCGGCGTCGCCCCAGAGCAGCAGCACCGGCAGGGCGATCCCCGGCAGCTGCGCGGAAAGATCGACATGCACGTCGCTGAGCCACCGCGCGGCGTTCGGATGGTTGCGGTGATAGGTCGCCTGCCAGTCGGCGGCGCCCAGCTGCTTCATGTCCAGGCCGGCGCTGGTGACCGACAGCACCAGCCGCCGGACCTTCCGCGGGTGGCGCAGGGCGGTCAGCATGGCGACCAGCCCGCCCATCGACTGGGCCAGCAGATCCACCGGCCCCTCGCCCATCTGCGCCTCGACCAGTCCGAGCAGATCCTCCAGGCCGTTCACGTCGGGGTGGCTCGGCTGATGTCCCAGGCCCGGCCATCCCAGATAGACCTTGCCCCAGGACGCAGGCAGACGCTCGCCCACCGGCCGCCAGAAATCGGGATCGGCGCCTGCACCGGGCAGGAAGATGAGTTTCGGCGTGACGGTCACGAGGATGTCCTTGGATCAGGGCGCAGACAAAAGAGCCCGCCGATGAGGGCGGGCTGGCGTTCGAGCGGTTTGCGGGACGACTTGAGCCCAAGGGCTCCGGCGATCAGCCTCGTCGGATCTCCACGCACGCCGCGGCGAACGCCAGAAGGCGTCGGCGTCGGGCGGGCAAGGCGCGCTGGAGAACCATGACCCTAGAATTGCGGTGTGAAAGACCAACGGTCAAGCCGACAGGAAGACCGGTTTTCGCGGGCGGTCCGACCGCTTGCAAATCAAGGGGTCAAAGCCCCCTGAAACCTCTTCGAAACCATGTCACAATTGCCCCCACGCAACCCCTGACGGGCCCAGGGTTTGGCGATGTTTTTACAAACCTCTTTACATCGCGGTCCATCGACCCTATTTCGCAGCGCTCCGGCGGACCCGATGTCCTCAAAAGCGCTGCTAACGCCGGCTAGGTTCAACTGCCAATGGGGGTTACGTGAATTGCACACGTACCATAAGCCCCTGGACCTGGTCCGTCAGCGGCCTCCGGAACGTCCTGTCGCAATAGCGCGACCGGACGCGGTGGCCACGGCGGCGCGCTGGTTCCAGGAAAATTTTAAGGGCGACGTCTTCTACGCGGTGAAGGCCAATCCTTCGCCATGGGTCATTGAGGCTTTGGCCGCCAATGGCGTGACGTCCTTCGATGTGGCCTCGATCCCCGAGATCGAGCTTGTCTCGCAGTTCGCGCCCGGCTCGCGCATGGCTTTCATGCACCCGGTCAAGAGCCGCGTGGCGATCGCGTCGGCTTACTTCGATCATGGGGTTCGCACCTTCGCGCTGGATACGCACGAAGAGCTGGCCAAGATCCTGGCCGCCACGGGCGACGCCAAGGACCTGAACCTGATCGTCCGCCTCGGCGTCGAGGCGGAGGGCGCGGCCTATTCGCTGTCGGGCAAGTTCGGCGTCGACCAGCACCAGGCCCCCGGCCTGCTGCTCGCCGCGCGCCGTGCGACCCAGGACCTGATGGGCGTCTCCTTCCACGTGGGCAGCCAGTGCATGCGTCCGACCGCCTATCAGGCGGCGATGACGCAGGCTTCGCGCGCCCTGGTCCGCGCCGGCGTGTTCGCCGACGTGGTCGATGTGGGCGGCGGCTTCCCCTCGGTCTATCCGGGCATGATCCCGCCCGACCTGGCCGACTACATCGACTCCATCGACCGCGGCTTCGCCGAGATGATGGTTCACGAGACGACCGAGCTGTGGTGCGAACCCGGCCGGGCGCTGGTGGCCGAAGGCTCGTCGATCCTCACCAAGGTCGAACTTCGCAAGAACGACGCGCTTTACCTGAACGACGGGTCCTACGGCTCGCTGTTCGACGCGGCCCACACCAAGTGGCCGTTCCCGGTGAAGCTGCTGCGCAGCGAAGGCGGCGAGGCCTTTGAAGTCGAAGGGCCGCTGAAGCCCTACCGCTTCTGGGGGCCGACCTGCGATTCGCTCGACCACATGCCCGGCCCGTTCTGGCTGCCGGAAGATGTGCGCGAAGGCGACTATGTCGAGATCGGCATGCTCGGCGCCTATGGCGTGGCGATGAACACCCGCTTCAACGGTTTCGGCGACGCCGAGACCGTGGTGGCGAGCGACCCGCCCATGGCCTCGATGTTCGGCCTGGCCCGACGTTCCATTCCCCTGCCTCGGCAGGAGAACCAGAATGTCGTGAAGCTGTCGCGTGCGCGCGGGAAGAAGCGTCGGCGGAAATAAGCCGACTGCTCTGCTATTAAAGCGCGGCCGGTCGCTCCGTCCCGGCCGCGCTTCTTCCATTTGGACGGGCGCTCAAACTCTAAGGGTCTCAGAGAATGAACGCTGACGTTCAAAAGACGAACCGCAAGGCCGAACTGTTGGCCAACACTGTCGAACACGTGGCGATCGACCAGTACGACGCCCGTCCGATCATCGACGCCATGCGCAAGATGAGCTTCACCAGCCGCGACACCGCGCGCGCCGCCGACATCCTGTCGATGTCCCTGGAAGACAAGGACTGCTCGACCTGGCTGACCCTGGCCGGTTCGACCAGCGCCGGCGGCTGCATGCACATCTACCGCGACATGGTGAAGTACGGGATGATCGACACGATCGTCGCGACCGGCGCCTCGATCGTCGACATGGACTTCTTCGAAGCGCTTGGCTTCAAGCACTACCAAGCCCAGTCGAACGTCGACGACCGCGACCTGCGCGATCTCTATATCGACCGCATCTACGACACCTATATCGACGAGGAAGAACTCCAGAACTGCGACGGCACGATCTACGAGATCTGCAATCTGCTGGAGCCCCGCCCCTATTCGTCGCGCGAATTCATCTATGAGATGGGCAAGTGGCTGGCGGCCGGCAACGCCAAGAAGCCCGACTCGCTGATCGAGGTCGCCTATCGCGAAGGCGTGCCGATCTTCTGCCCGGCCTTCGTGGACTCGTCGGCCGGCTTTGGCCTGGTGAAGCACCAGGTCGAGAAGATGAAGGAGGGCAAGCCCTACCTGACCATCGACGCGGTCGCCGACTTCCGCGAACTGACCGACATCAAGCTGGCCGCGGGCACCACCGGCCTGTTCATGGTCGGCGGCGGCGTTCCGAAGAACTTCGCCCAGGACACCGTGGTCTGCGCCGAGATCCTCGGCCACGAAGCCGAGATGCATAAGTACGCCGTCCAGATCACCGTGGCCGACGTGCGCGACGGCGCCTGCTCGTCCTCAACGCTCAAGGAAGCCTGCTCCTGGGGCAAGGTCGACGTGACCTGGGAACAGATGGTCTTCGCCGAAGCCACCACCGTGGTTCCGCTGATCGCTTCCGACGCCTGGCATCGCGGGTCGTGGAAGAACCGCACCAAGCCCCGCTGGGCCAAGCTCTTCGACAAGAAGGCTTAAAGCACTTCAGACGGCCGGGGTTCGCCCCGGCCGTTTTCGTTTCCGGGGTTGGAGGCGCGCCGGCTCCCACGCATGATCGCGCCGAGCAGGTGGGAGGCGACCATGAACCGCGCGCTGATGAGTTTGACCCTGGGCGGCGCGATCGCCGCCAGCGTGGTGGCGATCGCCATCGCCAAGGAACCCGTTCCGCCCGCCGCGCCAACCATCACCGGCTATCTCGGCGACGCCGGACCCGACACCTACAAGATCCTGCCCCCGGCCCCGGTCCCCGGCTCGATCCGCTATGAGGCGGACCGCGCGACCTTCCTGGCGACCCGCTTGGCCAAGGACGGCCCGCGCTGGACGCTGGCCGTCGCCGACGCCAACGAGGCCGCCATCGTCAAGGACATGAGCTGCGCCATCGGCATGGAGCTGACGCCCCAGGCTGCGCCCAAGCTGACCAGCGTGCTGATGAAGATGCGCTTCGACGTGCGCCGGGCGGTGAACCGCCCCAAGGACATCTACAAGCGCCAGCGCCCCTATCTGATCGACCAGGGCGAGATCTGCGTGGCCAAGACCGACAGCCTGGCCGCCAGCCCCGACTACCCCTCGGGCCACACCACCTGGGGCTGGAGCGTCGGCCTGATCCTGGCCGAACTGGTCCCCGACCGCTCCACCCAGATCCTGACGCGCGCGCGCTCGTTCGGCGAAAGCCGGCTGGTCTGCGGCGTGCACAATATGAGCGCCGTGGAATCGGGGCGCACCAACGCCTCGGCCCTGGTCGCGGGCCTGCACGGCTCGGCGGACTTCCGCGCCGACATGGACGCCGCCCGCCAAGAGATCGCCACGCTGCGCAAGACCGCCAAGCCGTTGGACGCCAAGGCCTGCGCGGCCGAGGCCGCGCTGATCGCCAAGTCGCCCTACGACTAGGCCGGCGCCTCAGGGCCGCTTGGCGGTGACGATCCAGGTGGCCGAGGCGAGCATCACGCCTTGAGGCGTCACGTACTGCGCCAACGCTTCGCGGATGGCGCCCACGACGCCGTCCTTAAGCTCGGGCTTCTCGCGCAGCACCGCGCCCAACGGCCCGACCCGTAGGGACATGGCGACGGTCTGTTCCAGGTCGTTGCCGCCGATCAGCTGGTCATGCGGCTGGATGTCGATATCCGCAAAGCCCGCCGCCGCCAGGATGGCGCGCAGGCGCTGCGGATCGGCGAAGGCGAAGGGGCCGGGCGCGGTCGGATCGGCCGGCGGCGGCATCGGCGGCAGCAACGGCAGGGCGGCGAACATCGGCACGCCCATCCACGGGTTCTCCAGCATCGGCCGCCAGCAGACGAAGGCCAGGCGTCCACCCGGCGTCAGCGCCGCGGCGATGTTGCGGAAGGCCGCGGTCGGATCATCGAAGAACATCACCCCAAAGCGCGAGAAGGCGAGGTCGAGACCACCCGGCGCAAAGGCATGGGTCTGGGCGTCAGCCGCCAGGAAACTAACATTCGCCGCCGCCGCGCCGCCGCGACGACGCGCGACCTCCAGCATCGGCTCGGAGATGTCGACACCCGACACCTGGCCGGCGGGACCGACCCGCTGGGCCAGTTCGAGACTGGTCTGGCCGCAGCCGCAGCCGATATCCAGCACCCGCTCGCCGGCCATGGGCGCGGCCGCGTCCATGGCCCGCAGGCCCAGCGGCTCGATCTGGCGGTCCAGGCGGTCCTGCAGCTCCGCCCAGGTCGCCCCGGCGCTGTTGTTCCAATAGGCGATCTGGTCGGCGTTGGCGCCGCTCTCGACTGTCATGTCCGCCGTCCCTCTGCGCTGGATTAGATTCCAGCGTACCACTCATAGCCGCGGTCTTCCCAGAACCCGCCCTTGCCGCCGCCGAGATGGGCGAAGTCGGCCACCGCCTCGATGCGCATCACATACTTGGCGTGCTTGTAGCCCAGCTGGCGCTCGACCCGCAGCCGCGTCGGGGCGCCGTGCTTCACGGCCAGCGGCGCGCCGTTCATGTCGTAGGCCAGGATGGTCTGCGGGTGGAAGGCGTCGATCAGATCGATGCTCTCATAGTAACGGGCCAGCCCCTCCGGCGCGTTGGGGTCCAGGGTGTCGGCGCAGTGGAAGACCAGGTAGCGCGCCTCGTCCTTCAGCCCGGCCTTGTCCAGCAACGGCCCCAGGCGCGCGCCGGTCCACTTGCCGATCGCCGACCAGCCCTCGACGCAGTCGTGGCGAGTGATCTGGGTGCGGGCCGGCTGGGCGCGCAGTTCCGCCAGGCTGAGCGACAGCGGCCGGTCCACCAGCCCGTCGATCACCAGCCGCCAGTCGGCGAAGCCGCTCTCCACCAGGGCCCGATATTCCAGGTCGCCCGGCGCCGTCGAGCCGTTGGCGCGGAAGTCGGGCGAGATCTGATGCTCGGCGAACTCGGTCGCCAGGGCTGTGCGGTTGGCGACCAGCCGCTGGGCGCGGCGCGTCAGCCCCTCGGCGCGGGCCAGCGTCATCTGCACGCCCGAGTTCATGGTGAGCTTGTCGCAGGCCGAGAGCATCGCGCCGGCCGTGGCGGCGGCCAGGCCCGAGAGCCAGCGGCGGCGGGTGGCGGGCATCAGACCTCTCCCTGACGAATGGCGAAGCGGCCGGTGATCATCGAGCGCAGGCTGTTCAGCGGGCTGGAGACCAGCACCATCAGCACATGCACCACCACAAACAGCACGATCAGACTGGCCGACAGGAAGTGGAAGGTCCGCGCCGACTGCCGGCCGCCGAACAGCTCCGGCAACCAAGGCCAGGCCGCGTTCATGCCCGGCGACATCGAGAGGCCGGTCGCCACCATCATCGGCAGCAGCACGAAGATCACCGCCAGATAGGTCAGCTTCTGCAGGGCGTTGTAGCGCCGCGCGGCCTCGCCCTTGGCGAATTTCAGCCGCGCATGGTCGGCGATCTCGGCCAGCAGGTGGCTGGGCTTGAGCTGGTCGCGGCCCGGCAGCAAGTCGCGCCGCACGTGGCCGCCGGCGATATTGGCGCTGAGATAGACCAGCCCGTTCAGGACGAAGAGCCAGGCGAAGAAGAAGTGCCAGCGCCGCCCGTCGGCCAGGCTGCGATAGGTTGGCAGGGTGGTCCAGGCGGGAAAGCCGCGAACCTGGTCGCCGGAAAAGCCGAGCACGCCGGTGGTCTCGAACATCGCCGGGCCGATCTTGGTGATCCCTACCGGCTGGCCGCCGCGCTCCATGGCGACCATCGCCACCCAGGGCTTGGCGAAGGTCGAGGTGTTCCCCCAATAGAGCGCCGGGTGGGCGTTGAAGATCTGCAGCCCGCTGGTCAGCAGCACCAGCAGCGCCAGAACATTGATCCAGTGCGTCAGCCGGGTGACCAGGCTGTGCCGTTGGACGAGCACACTAGCCGAGGGGACTTGGGGCATCTGGGTTCCTTGCCGCGCGGCGCGAGCTTGCCACGAACAGGATACGGCGGCCATCGCCCGACGGATGTCGGAACGGCCACGACGCTCAGTGATTTTCATTGTCGGGGGTCGGAAAGGAGACAAGCGATGAGCGCCCATCACCAAGACCAAACCGAACCCAGGACAAAGCCCGTTCGTCGTCAGACACCGGGACAGCGCGAACGCGCCAGCGAGCCGCGCAGTTTCGCGCCTGCGACCTCGACTGAACCGGCGCCGCCCGAGGGCCGGCTGGGACCGGCCGGCGACCCGGCCGAGGGCAAGCGCGACGAGCCCTAGCGCCCGAGGGCGGGGGTCCTTAAGGTCCCCCGCTCAATTCGGGAGAGCATTGCCGTGTCTGATGTTGACGTCGAGGTCTGGAGCGGCGGCGTCAACACCTGGGAATGCGACGAGATGGGCCACATGAACGTCAGGTTCTGGGTGGCCAAGGCGCACGAGGGGCTGGCCGGGCTGGCGGCGCAACTGGGCATGCCCAGAGCCTTCGCCGCCGATGGCGAATCCACCCTGATCGTTCGCGAAACGCACATCCGCTTCCTGCGCGAGGCCAAGCCCGGCGCGGCGCTCTACATGACCGGCGGCGTGGTCTGGATGGGCGAGAGCGACGCGCGCCTGCTGCTGGTGATCCGCCACCTGCACGGCGAACCGGCCGCCACCTTCCAGCTTGTGGTCGAGCACGCCACGACCGGTGACATGCGCCCCTTCCCCTGGCCGCAGCGGATCCAGGAAAAGGCCGAGGCCCTGCGCATCGAGGTCCCGCCGTTCGCCGCCGCCCGCAGCATCGACCTTGGCCCCGTCGCGCCGACCGCCAGCCTGCCCCGCGCGCTGGAGCTGGGCCTGACCCGCATCGGCCTGGGCGTGATCGGCCCGGCGGAATGCGACGTGTTCGGGCGGATGGCGCCGGAGATCTTCATCGGCCGGGTTTCCGACGGGGTCGGCCGGTTGTTCGGCGACACCCGCCCCGAGCCCGCGGCGGGCGAGACGCCGGCGCGCATCGGCGGCGCGGTGCTGGAATACCGGGTGCTGCACCTGGGGTGGCCGCGGGCCGGCGACAGCGTCGAACTTCGCTCCGGCTTCGGCGGCTGCGACGCCCGCACCCGCCGGGTCTTCCACTGGATGCTCGACCCGCAGACCGGCGCCGCCTGGGGCAGCGCCGAGGCGGTGGTCGTCTCCTTCGACCTCGACAAGCGCAAGGTGATCGACATCTCGCCAGAGGCCCAGGCCGCCTACATGGCCAAGAGCGCCCCCGGCCTGACGCTGTAGGTCCCTCTCCCTCAGCCTCGCTTTCCTCCCCTGCGCAGCGGGGGAGGAAAAGGAGGCGGAGCGGAGAAGAGTCTCTACGCCAGCGCCTTGCGCAATTCGGCCTGAACCAGGTCCGGGCGCTCCATCGGCAGGAAGTGGCTGGTTCCGGGGATCGTCTCGGCCTCGATGCGGCCGGCGGCGACCAGGGCGTCGAACCGCGGATCCTCGCGGCAGGTGGACGCAATCTCGGCCTTCAGGATGCGGATCGGGACCTGGGCCCGCTCGAAGGCGCCCCAGGTGTCGTGGGCGTGGGAGCTGAAGTTTGACGCCTCCCACTCCGGGGCGCAGGACAGCTCGACCTGACCGTCGGGACGCTCGCGGAAGCCGTCGGCGACGTAGTCGGCCAGCATCTCCGCCGTCCAGGTCTTGAAGGCTCCACGGCCGGTATAGGCGCCGATCACGGCGGCCTCGCTGTCGAACACCGCGCGGCGGCGCAAGGCGCCCTGCACCAGCGGCGAATTGGTGAAGGCCTCCGGGTCGATCCCGTGGTCGGACGGCGAGGGGACCACGACCGGGTCGAACAGCACCAGGCTGCGCACCCGCTCCGGGGCCTCGGCTTGAGCCAGCACGCAGGCGGTCCCGCCCATCGAGTGGCCCGACAGCACCACGTCCCTAAGATCCAGGGTCGTCAGCAGCGCCAGAAGGTCATCGCGCAGGCCGTCCCACGAGGTCCGCCCCGCCGTGTCAGCTGGCAGGGTTGAACGGCCGTGACCGCGCTGATCGACCGCCAGGATGCGGAAATCCTCGGCCAAGGGCGCCAGGATCGAGCGATAGGTGCGGGCGTTGAAGCCGTTCGCATGGACGAAAACGACGTCGATCGGCCGCGCGGCGTCGCCGAACTCGAGCGCCGCCATCGCGCCGCCCCGACCTTCAAGCTCGATCAGCCGCGCCCGGGGCGCATTCGTTAACGCCGAGTCCATGCAAAATCCTCCGTCGACCCGCCCAAAATGACGGCCCGAACCCTCGAAATCACATTCACCCACAGTTAGCCAACCCCCACGAAGGCCTTGGTTTTTCAGGTGATGCAGGCCCGGGGCCGAAAAGTGATCACGAGGGCGTGAATTAAAGCCTTGCCCTCGGAGCAAACCGAGGCATATTCCTGACTTGCGCACGCGAAGTTGGCCATCAGGGTCGTCCTCGTATGTGGCTTCTAACTCCGTTTCCAGGGGACCCAGAAACATGACCACCGAAATCCTCCGCAAGCTGCTCGTCGCCGGCGCCGCCGTCGCCGCCCTCTCCGTCGCCGCCTGCGGCAAGCCGGCTGAAAAGGCCGACGCCGCCGCCGCCGAAGCCACCACCGAAGCCACGACCGCGGCCGCCGCGGCCGACACCGCGACCGACGCTGCGGCCACCGCCGCTGACGCCGCCGCCGACGCCTCGAAGGCCGCTGGCGACGCCGCTGCCGCTGCTCCGGCCGCTGCCGCCGACGCCGCTGCCGCCGCTGCTGCTCCGGCCGCCGACGCTGCCGCCGCTGCTCCGGCCACGAAGTAAGTCTTTCGAACGCATTCTTGCGTTCGTGAGCGAAGGGCCGTCCCTCGGGGCGGCCCTTTTCGTTTGCGCGCTATAAGGCCCCGATGAGCGCTGAATCGCCCCTCACCTGGACCGACGACGGCCAGCCCCGTTCGCGCCTCTATGGCGATGTCTATTTCTCGGCGCAGGACGGCCTGGCCGAGACCCGCGCCGTCTTCCTGCAAGGCTGCGGCCTGCCAGACGCCTGGAACGGCCGCTCGCGCTTCACCGTCGGCGAACTCGGCTTCGGCACCGGCCTCAACATCCTGGCCCTGCTGGACCTCTGGCGCCGCACCTCCCAGCCCGGCGCCCACCTCCACATCTTCAGCATCGAGGCCCACCCGATCACCGCGGCCGAGGCTGGACGCGCCCTGGCTCATTGGCCTGAATTGGCCGACCTCGCAGGCCTGCTGGCCGAACGCTGGCCCGGCCAGGCGCGCGGATTCCACCGGGTCGACCTGCCCGAAGCCCGCGCCACCCTCGACCTGGCGGTGATGGACGTGCAGAGCGCGCTCGAGGCCTGGAGCGGCCAGGCCGACGCCTGGTTCCTCGACGGCTTCTCGCCGGCGCTCAATCCCGACATGTGGCGCGAGGAGATCATGGCCCTGGTCGCCGCCCGCTCCGCGCCCGGCGCGCGAGCCGCGACCTTCACCGTCGCCGGGGCCGTGCGGCGCGGGCTCGCCGCCGCCGGTTTCGAGGTCGAGAAGCAGCCGGGCTTTGGCCGCAAGCGCGAACGGCTGGAGGCGAAGCTGCCCGGCGAGCGTCCAGCCCCTGCCGCCCCGATCAAGGTCGCGGTGATCGGGGCCGGGATCGCCGGCGCCTCGGCCGCCCGCGCCCTGCGCGCGCTCGGCTGCGAGCCGGTGGTGCTGGACGCCGAGGGCGCCGGGGCAGGCGCCTCCGGAAACCCCGCGGCGCTGGTCACGCCCAGGCTCGACGCAGGACTGGGGCCTGTCGCCCAGTTCGCCGCCCAGGCCTTCAACCGGGCCGTCCAGCTCTACGAGGCCCTGCCGGCCGCGATCCTCAGCCGGGGCGTCCTGCAACTCGCCGCCGGCGAGCGGGACCCTGAACGGTTCGCCAAGATCGCCGCCGCCGACATCTTCGAACCAGGCGCCGTGGAGGTGCTGGATGCGCGCAGCGCCACCGCCCGCCTCGGCGAAACCGCGCCCGTCGCCCTCGACCTCGCCACAGCCCTGGTGATCGAACCCGCGCCTGTCCTGGCCGCCTGGAGCGGCGAGGTCGCCCGCGCCGCCGTCGCCGCGATCACCCGCGAGCCGGGCGGCTGGAGACTGTCAGACGCGACCGGCGAGCCGATCCTTGTCGTCGACGCCGTCATCCTCGCCGCAGGGCAGGCCAGCGCCGCCCTGTGGCCGGCCCTGCCGCTTACGCCGGTCCGCGGCCAGGCGAGCTGGACCCAAGGCCCCCCGGCCGTCCAGGCGCTCGCCTGGGGCGGCTACATTCTCCCCACCCGCGACGGGACCCTGTTCGGCGCCACCCATGATCGCGGCGATGTCGGAACCGACCTGCGCGAGGCCGATCACCTGCGCAACCGCGCCACCCTGGCCGCCGTCCTCCCCCGCCTGGCGAGCGAATTGGAGACCGCGCCCCTGGCCGGCCGCGCCTCGGTGCGCGCCACCACGCCCGACCGCCTGCCCATCGCGGGGGCCGCCCATGAGGCGCCTGGACTGTTCCTGCTGACCGGCTTCGGATCGCGCGGCTTCTCGCAGGCGCCGCTGCTGGCCGAGCACGTCGCGGCCCTGGCGCTGAGTGCGCCCTCGCCCTTGCCCGCCGCATTGGCCAGCCTGGTCGACCCCGACCGGTTCCGCTTGCGCGCCGAACGCCGTGGCCGCAATTTCGTCCATGACGAGAGCCATACTGCGTAGCTCGTCAAAGGAGTTTTTCCATGATCCGGATTTCGCTTTGGGCCGCAGCCGCCACCGCGATCCTCCTGACAACGGCCTGCGCCAATCCACCGAGCGCCGCCGGCCCGGAGGCGACGACCGCGAAGGTCGCCTCGCCCAAGCGCCACTGCTTCTTCACCAACAGCGTCAACAGCTTCACCGCCGTCGACGAGGAGACCGTCAACATCCGCGTCGGCGTGAAGGACATCTATCGCCTGGACCTGATGGGCCGCTGCCCCGACATCGACTGGAACCAGTCGATCGCCCTGGTTTCGCGCGGCGGTTCGTCGATCTGCTCGGGCCTGGACGCGACCATCATAACCAAGGGCCCCATCGGTCCGCAGCGCTGCCCGGTGCGGATGGTGACCAAGCTGACGCCTGAAGAGGTCGCCGCGCTCAAGCCCAAGACCAAGCCCTAGAATCGAAAAGGGCGTCGCCCCGAAGGACGACGCCCGATCGACGTCCGGCCGGAACGGCAAGCCGCTCCGGCCGGTGCTCGGAAGCTAGAAGCGCTTCTTCACGGCCAGCGCATAGACCCGGCCGAGCGGGTTGGCGCTCGAAGGGTCGTAGTTGTACTGGGTGCCGATGGCGAAGGGCGGATCGGCGTCGAAGATGTTCTGCACGCTCGCCGTCACCACCGTGTCCCACGGCAGTTCGACCCGGTAGGTCAGGTCATGCTGCCAGTACTCGGGGATCTTGGTCGTGCCCTTGGTGGCCAGGGCCAGACCGATCGAGTTGCTCTCAGTCTGGTTGACCGAACTGGTGTGGCGAACCTGCCAGCGGATGTTATGCGGACCGCCGGACCAGTTCAGATAGACGTTGGCCCGCAGGCGGTTGTAGCCCGTGAAGATCGAGGCGCGGTACGTACCGGCCCGCTTCTGGGTTCCCGCCGCCGGAGCCGCGACACCCTCGATCATGTAGGGATCTTCGTCGTACTGCAGCAGGTAGGTGCCGTCGAAGCCCGTGGTCAGGGCGCCGCCGAACAGGTCGCCGACGTCCAGGTTAGCCTGGAAGTCGAGGCCCGAGGTCTTCACCTTGCCGCCGTTGATGTACTGGGTCCTATAGGACTGCACATTCGCCCGGCCGCAAGCGCCGCTGAAGGTGAAGCGGTCACGCAGCGCCACGTACTTCGGATCGGTGCTGGCGCAGAAACCGGTCGGTGAGTTGGCCGGGAAGAAGGCGGCCAGCATCTCGGTCGCCGATTCCAGGATCAGCTGATCCTCGAAGTCGAAGCTCCAATAATCGACCGTGGCGCGGAAGCGGCCCATCTTGGCCATCGCGCCGACGCTGTAGGTGAAGGCGGTTTCCGGTTCCAGGTCGGGGTTGCCGTACTGGTCGTTGGCGCGCCAGGTGCCGTTCGCGTTGGTCAGGCCGCGGGTGAAGTTGTCCGTGGTGATGACCGGCGAGGGAGCGCGGTAGGTGGTGCCCACCGAGCCGCGGAGCGCCAGCCAATCCAAAGCCTGCCAGCGGACCGAAGCCTTCGGATTAAAGGTCTCGCCGGAGTCCTTGGAGTACTCGTAGCGAGCCGCCAGGGTCAGCTCCAGATCGTCGGTGATCGGCAGCAGGGTTTCGGCGAACAGCGAGCCGATCTCACGCGAGACGTCGTACTGAGCCAGGTTGGCGTTGAACAGGTACGGCCCGGTCGGAACCAGGCAGTAGGGCTGGCCGTCGCCGAACGGCGCGGAGTCCACGCAAGGCGTCGCGTTGACGTCGTGCAGGATCTGCGGGTTCTGCCGGACTTGGTCGTAGCGGTACTGGCCGCCGGCCGCCCAGCGGATCGCGCCGCCGCCCAGCTCGAAGGGCAGTTCCCCGTTCACCACTAGGTCGGCGACGAACAGACGGGTCGAGGTCTTGTTGACCAGGCGCTCGTCCATCCAGTCGACCAAGGCGGCGCGGTTGGCGACCGCGTCGTTGAAGCCCGGAATGGCGCTGTTGGCGACGTAGTAGGGGTTGGCCCCGACATTCGACAGGCTCTGCGAGAACCCGTTGGTGAAGGGGTTGAAGTAGAAGCACCCCAGGGCCGCATTGCCGGCGTTGGTCGTGAAGTTGGCGGTTTCGGCCGCGGTGCACTGGTCGGAAACCCCAGCGCGGCTGCCGAAGCCCCGCATCCCGAGCTGCAGGCGGTTGACCGAGAGGTCTTCCTGAACGCGGGTGTAGTCCTGCTGCTGATAGGTCAGGGACGCGTCCCAGCCGATCCCGTTCTCGAACTCGCCCTTGAAGCCGCCGGCGACGCGGAAAGTGTCGACCTTGTAGCTGTAGTGGGCGTGCTTATCGTCCGTATAGGGATTGCCGCCGAAGCCGATCGGCCGCCACGAGGTCTGGCTGGTCGCCACCCCGTTGACCGCCGCGCTGGCCAGGCCCGCGCGCGCCTGGGCCAGGCCCGTGGCGCAGGACGCCGCGTCGACGCCGTAGGGCAGGATCGTGCCGTTGCAGTTGGCGCTGTTGATCTGGCTGATCAGCGCCTGCAGGCCCGGGTTGCTGGCCGGGATGTAGAAGCGGCTCTGGTCGGACGGCGCCACGGCCGGCAGCGGCGAGACGCCGCCCGCCGACATCGGGGTCGGGAACTGGTTGGGCCCAGTGACCGCCCAGCTCTGGGCCGGCGTGTCGTGCATGGCGTACAGCACTTCGATGTTCGCCGAGAGCTTGTCGGAAATGTCGAAGTTGAACTTGCCGTAGGCCTGGAAGTGCTCCTCGTCCTCGATGAGATTGTCGAAGACCGTGTATTGGAACTGGCAGGAGTTCGGATCGGGATTGATCGTCCTCAGGCCGATGACGGCGCTGATGTTGTAGGGCGCGCCGCCATTGGCCGCGCAGCCGATATCCGGCAGGCCGCCGCCGATGGTCGCGGCGCTATAGCCCCCGTTCGGGCTGGGCACCAAGGAGCCGGGCACGAAGTAGTTGTACTGCCCCGGGTTGCCGGTGCTGGCCCAGCCGCCGAGCGGGTTTTCCTTGAAGCCGGCGTCGCTGGTGCGCAGCGCCCAGTCACGTTCCTGGATCGGCAGCTTCGAGCGATGGCGATAGCCGATCGCCACCAAGGCGTCGGCGTTGTCCCACTTCTTGCCCCAGGCCAGGTTGGTCTCGTAGTCGCCGTCCGAGCCCGGAATCGCCTGGTACTGGCCGCTGACCTCGAAGCCGTCGAGGTCGGTGCGGGTGATGAAGTTGACCACCCCGCCGATGGCGTCCGACCCGTAGGTGGCCGCCGCGCCGTCCTTCAGCACCTCGACCCGGCCGATCGCGCCGGTCGGCAGCAGGTTGATGTCCACCGAGTTCAGGCTCTGGGGCGACACAGGCACCCGCCGGCCGTTGAACAGGACCAGGGTCCGCGAGCCCGTCGAGGGCGAGTTCAGATTGCGCAGGTTGATCGTGGCCGCGCCGGAGCCGGAGCCGAAGCGGTTGTTTTCACCGATGACCGCGCCCGACGAGGGGATGGTCTTGATGAACTGCACCATGGTCGGCGACCCGCGGGCCTCCAGTTCCTTGGAGCTGATCACGTCCACGGGCAGGGCCGCGTCTTCAGGTGTTCCGGCGATGAACGAGCCGGTGATAACCACCTCCTCGACCGTATTGTCCTGGGCGGCCGCAACGCTGGACACGCCCAGCGCCAGGGCGACGGCCAAAATTGACCCGCCGCAGAAATATCTGCTCTTCAACATAGGTGTTTCCTTTCCCCCTCGAACCCGCGTCACGATTGAAATGTGGCGCTTGTCTGTGTTCGAGTATGGCGATCATCCGTGGAGTTCGCCGGACGCGCTAGAGCGATGTTTTATGAGTTGCATTCTTGAAATACATGGGTACGCGCGGGACAATTTTGACGCTCATGAACAATATTCAAAGAGTCCGCATACCGCCACAAGGATAAATCGCCCGGACTGTCAGAACGAATTTTAAGCTATTGGTTTTGATGCAATTTCGCGCCGATACACTCAACCAAACATGGTTCGGATCGTGCCCCACATTCGAAAAGTCGCCGCGCGCGCCATGTCGCCTAATGCAGCGCCGGCCGACCCGGTGTGGCGCCCAGGCCACGCCCATGAAAAAGGGCGCCGCAAGGGAAACCCTGCGACGCCCCGAAGGCGAAACCCCGGCCCTTTCGAGCCTAGGCGATGGTCTAGAACTTCTTCTTGACCCCCAGCTTGTAGGTCCGGCCCAGCGCGTTGCCGGTGAAGGGGTCGTAGTTCAGGTCAAGCCGCGCGAAGGACGGCTCGGTGTCGAAGACGTTGTCGATCGACACGTTGACCGTGACGTCCCAGGGCAGGAACACCCGGTAATCGACCTCGTGCATCCAGCTCTCGTCGATCTTGGCGCCCTTGGGCTGGATCGCGCCGTTCACGGCGTTCGGAGCGAAGAGCGAGGCCCGCTGGTCGATGTAGGAGTCGACGTAGTTCACCGTCCAACGGAAGTTGTGCGCGCCGTGGGTGTATTCGGCGAACACTTGGCCCTTCAGCTGGGGCAGCGAGGTGGCCGAGAGCTGGTAGTTCAGGAAGCCGGCCGCATCGAAGGCCTTTTCGACCTTGACCCCGCCGACCGTGAACGGGTCGACCTTGTATTCCAAGGTGTAGGTGACCGAGCCGCCGACCCGCAGATCACCGCCCCACACATCGCCGAAGTCGTAGTTGGCGAGCACGTCGATCCCCGAGGTCTTCACCGCAGGGCCGTTGACGTAGCTGGTGCGGACCCGCGCGATCGTGCTGACCCCGCAGGCGCCCTGGAAGGCGAAGCGCTCTTGCAGCCCAGCGAAGGCCGGGTTGCCGCAGTTCACCGACGAGTTGCCCGGGAACATGGTGTTGACCATCGAGCCAGACGGCTCGGCGACGATCGGGTTCTCGAAATCGAACCGCCAGTAGTCGACCGTAGCCTTGAAGTCGCCGATGTCGACGATGGCGCCGGCGCTGTAGGTCTTGGCGGTTTCGGGTTCGAGGCCCGGGTTGCCGAAGATGTCGATGGCCCGGAACGAGCCCGCGATGAAGGAGAGCGCGGTCACGCTGCTGGTCGTCAACTGGGTCAGCGGCGGGCCGCGGAAGGTCGAGCTGGCCGAGCCGCGGAACGCCAGCCAGTCGGTGGCCTGCCAACGGACCGAGGCCTTCGGATTGAAGGTCGAGCCAGTCTCCCCGCCATAGTCCTCATAGCGCGCGGCGAGCTGGATCTGGATGTCGTCGGTCAATGGCACCGCCAGCTCGGCGAACCCGGCGTAGACGTCTGATTCCAGGTCGGCCTGCTCGCCGGTGCCCAGGAACATCAGCGGGCCGTTGCGCACCGCGCAACTGGTCGAACCGGTGACCGGGGTGTCGATGCAGGGGTTCGCGTCGATATTGCTGAGGTCGTTGTAGATCGAGGTGAAGAAGTTACGCCGGAACTGCCCGCCGGCCGCCCAGCCGATCTTGCCGCCGGGGAGTTCCCAGTTGAACTCGCCATTGAACACGGCGTCGGCCACGAACAGTTTCTGGGTCTGCTTGGTGGAGACCTCCTGGAAGAACCACCGCACCAACTCGGGATTGTTGGCGAGCGCCGAGTTGAAGCCCGGATTGGTCGCGCCGGTGATCGAGTTCGACTGCACGCCGTTCGAGAACGGGTTGAAGTAGTGGCAGCCGACCGCAGCGTTGCCGGCGTTGGTGGTGAAATTATTGGTCTCGGCCGCGGTGCAGCCGCCGCCCTTGTCGTTGTTGAGCGCGCCAAAGCCGCGCAGCGCCAGTTGGAAGCGCGAGACGATGGTGTCGTAACCCGTCCGCACCCCGGTCTCCTGACCATAGGTCAGGGCGAAGTCGTAGCCGATGGTGTCGGTGAACTGGCCGCGAATGCCGCCGGACACTCGGAATGCGTCGTAGTGACGGCGGCCTTCGGACGGCCCGTAGTCGAAGGCCGGATTGCCGCCCACCGACAGCGGCCGATAGCGGACCCCGGGGATATGGGCGCCGGTGGCGAAGGCCGGAATCTGGCTAGGATTGGCGTTGCGATAGGCGATGAAGCCCGGGTTCGAGGCCGGAACGAAGTAGCCCGCCAGGACCGAGGCCGGCAGGCCCGTCGCCGGATTGGTGGTCGCCGTGGGGGTTTGCAGCGCTAGGTAGGACGGCGAGGTCTTCCACTCCGGCACATCGGTCTCGGAATAGAAGGCCTCGATGTGCAGCGTGGCCTTGTCGCCGAGGTCGGCGTTGGCCTCCCCGTAGAGCTGGAAGCGGTCTTCCTTCTCGATCAGGTTGTCGTAAGGGATGTAGGCGAAGAGACAGGCCGGCAGGGCGCCGGGCTGCGCCACGCCGCCCAAGGGCACGCAACCGGCGTCAAGCTGGAACCCGGCGGCCGGGACGAAGGCCCCTGTGGGGGTGTTGGTGACCGGCAGGAAGGGCGCGATGGCGTTGCCCGCGGACCAGCCGCCTTCCGGGTTGTTGAAGAACGGCTGGGTGGCCCAATCGCGTTCCGTGGTCGGCATTTCCGAGCGGTGCTGGTAGCCCGCGCTCAAGAGGACGTTGCCGTTCTCCCAGGTGTGCCCCCACAGCGCGCTGCCGGTATAGTTGCCGTCCGATCCATCGACATACTGGTAGCCGGCGTTGAGCTCCAGGCCGTCGAAATCGGTACGGGTGATGAAGTTCACCACGCCGGCGATGGCGTCCGAACCGTAGATGGCGGCGGCGCCGTCCTTCAGCACCTCGACCCGGCCGACAGCCGCCGAGGGGATGATGTTGGTGTCGACGATCCCAGCTCCGGCCTGGCCGAAGGGGTTGTGCGCCATACGCCGGCCGTTGATCAGCACCAGGGTGCGCTGAGCGCCCAGGCCGCGCAGGTTGACCGAACCGGAGCCTTCCGAACCTTGGGCGCGGGGGTCGAACTGGTTGGTGTCGCCGAGCACGCCGCTGGAGACCGGCAGAGCCTTCAGGAGCTCGACCGTCGAGGGCGACCCCTGCTTCTCAAGATCTTCCGAACTGATCACGTCGACCGGTAGGGCCGCATCCTCGGGCGTGCCGCGAATGAACGACCCGGTGACCACTACTTCTTCGACGGTGCTGGCCGACTGGGCCAAGGCCTGGCCGCTGAGGGCCAGGGCGACGGCCATAGCGGAGCCGCCGCAGAAATATCTGCTTTTCAACATTTTTTTCCTCCCCCTCGCGGGCGCCGAGTTCGATCTGACGCGATGGTCGCCCGTGGGTGAGAGGATCAAACGCTCGTTCGGAGACGAGGCGCTACGTAAATTTTGCAGCTCTGCAACAATGAATCCGAACTGCGTTCAAATCGCAACACCGTTACGCGGAACACGTTTTTTGACGCCTCCGATCAAAACAAAAGTCGAATAGGAACAACGCGGTGGAGCCGGCCGCTCCGCCCCCTCCTACTTTCGCCCTCGCCTAGGCGCACGCCATCGAAACAGCGCGGGCGCGGCGCGAACCTCATAATGTTCTCCGCCCGTCATCGCCTGGCCGCCGATGATGTGAAGGCGGCTATCTTCAGCTCCCCACAGCGCACCGGCGGCGTGCAAACTAGACGATATTTTGAATGTAAACAATTGTCTTAGCCAATTGACTCCGCATCATTAGATATTGATTAAGCATAAATACAAGCCAATCTCAGATCTATTGGCTTAGTTCCCTCTAACAGTTCCCAGTAAACCTGAGATTTTCGGAGATCATACACTCGCCAATTTGGCGAATAGTACATCCGAACCGCATCACAATTTTACAATTGCCCTGTGGGGAGCATCACCATGAAACTGCTCAGCGCTATCGCATGCGCGGTCGTCCTGACCGCCGCCTCGTCGCCAGCCGTCGCGTCCACCGTCCTCGGGTCGGACATCACGGCCAATCAGATCCTCGGGACGGATGTGCACTACCGCTTCGGGAACACCGCCAGCAGCATCGGATCCTATGGCGGCTCCTACTGGGACGTTTCGGGCCAGGGCGCGCTCTTCCAGCTTTGCGCGGAGCTGTTCGACCACGACGGCGTGGCCCCGTTCTACACTGTGACGGAGGGCCTCACGGCCTTTGGTGATTTCCGCGACACGCAGCTCACCGCGCTGTTCCCCAACGCGTTCCCGCTGCTGAACCCTACGTCGCCGCCAACGGGGCCCTGACCAGCCTGGCGAACGAGTGGACGGCCATCGGCCAGTACTCCGTCGCGCTGCAGACCCTGACCTGGGTCATCATCGAGAACCAGAACCCGCTGATCGCCCCGACCGACCCAACCACGCCCTTCGGCATCGCCGACGACGGCGCCGGCGACCCGGTCGCAACGGGCTACATCAAGACCTGGGCGAACCAGATCAACACCGGCGCCTGGGCGCCCACGGACGGGGTGAAAATCTATCACGCCGCGTCGTCGGTGGATTCGACGCAGGACCGTTTCTGGATGACCAGCTCGGCGGTGCCGGAACCCGGCGCCTGGGCGACGATGATCCTGGGCTTCGGCCTCGCCGGAACCGCGATCCGCACCGGCCGTCAGCGCAAGATGCTCTTCCTCGCCGCCTGACGCTCGACCAGACCGCCAGATCAGGCCCGTCGCTCCGAAGAGAGCGGCGGGCTTTGTCGTGACCCGGCGCCCCGCTCCGCGCATGCGCGCGCTGAAGGCCAGGACGCCGCTAGGCCGGGGCGCTCAAGCGCCTGATTTTGGGAAGGAGAGAGATGGTGGACGTGACAGGGATTGAACCTGTGACCCCCTCGATGTCAACGAGGTGCTCTCCCGCTGAGCTACACGTCCGAACCAGTCGGGCCCCCTTTCGGGGACGGGAGGCGGCGGTATAACGGCGAGGGCCGCCTCGCGCAAGCGTCGCAAAGCAATTTGTGACGCACCGCCTGTGAATGACTTGCCGCAGCCTAGGCCGCGGCCATCATCCGCTCCACCTCGGTGACGATTTCCCGCAGGTGGATGGGCTTTGAAAGCACCTTGGCGCCGGGAGGAGCCGATTCCCCCGCGGCCAGCGCCACGGCGGCGAACCCGGTGATGAACATGATGCGCAGCCCCGGATGGCGGGCGGCGGCCAGGCGCGCGACCTCGATGCCGTCCATGCCGGGCATGACGATATCGGTCAGCAGGAGGTCCCAGTCCTGGTCGAGGACCGCGGCGGCCTCGTCGCCATCGGCGCAGGACGTCACCTCATAGCCGGCGCGCTCCAGCGCTCGGCTCAGGAAGTTACGCAGGGAGTCATCATCTTCGGCGAGGAGAATTCGGGGCATGTGCGCTCCGCAAGGCGGTAATCGTAAAGACTGACCCTACGCCCGCAGATGTAAATCCGCGATGAACCGTCCTGCATCCGTGATCTGTTTGACCCGGGGGGAGACGCATCGTCTTATGGCGCCGATGAACGCCTGGGAGCCCATCGCCGCAAACGAGCCCGCGCCGAAGGCCCCGCCTTTCGAGGTGCGCCGTGCGGCCCCTGTCGGCATGCCTGCGCCAACGGCGCTGGTGTTCGCCTCGCCACACTCCGGGCGGCTCTATCCCGACGACATGATGGCCGCCGCGGCGCTGGACGCCCACGCCATCCGCCGTTCCGAAGACGCCTTTGTCGACGAACTGGTGGGCGCGGCTCCGTCGCTGGGCGCGGCGCTGATCTCGGCCAATCTGGCGCGGGCCTATATCGACCTGAACCGCGAGGCCTTCGAGCTCGACCAGGCGATGTTCGCCGACGAGCTGCCCGACTTCGCCCGGGCGCGGACCGCGCGGGTCGCCGCGGGCCTGGGGGCTATCGCCCGCGTGGTGTCGGAGGGCCAGGAGATCTACGCCCGCAAGCTGACCTTCGCCGAGGCCCGGGGGCGGATCGAGCGCGCGCACACGCCCTATCACGCCACCCTGGCGCGGCTGCTGGGCGAGGCCCATTCCGCCCACGGCTACGCCATCCTGATCGACTGGCACTCCATGCCGGCCGCCGCCGCCCGCACCGGGGGCCGCGACGGGCCATGCGACATGGTGCTGGGCGACCGCTTCGGAGCCTCCTGCGCCAGCGGCGTGACCCAGAGGGTCGAACGCGAGCTTGAGGCCATGGGCTACCGGGTGGCGCGCAACGCCCCCTATGCCGGCGGCTACACCACCGAGCACTACGGACGTCCGGCCCGGCGCACCCACGCCCTGCAGATCGAGATCAACCGCGGCATCTATCTGGACGAGGCCACGCTTGAGCCCACCCAGGGCTTCGCCAAGCTGCAGGCCGACCTGGAAACCCTGACCCGCGCCCTGGTCGCCGCCGACTGGTCGGGCCTGCGTTAGGCGCCCCTGCTCACATCTTCTCGCCAGGCAGTTGGCTGGCTTGCTTCACCCAGTCGGCGAACTGAGCTTCGTCGAGCTGGTCGCCCTCGTGAATATGAAAATAGCGCACGTCCTTTTGCTTGGAGGTGACCGGCGGGACGGGGTTCAACGACGCGCCACGGAAGAAGGCGACCTTGATGTATTTCGCGAAGACGTGGACGCCGAGGAACCAGCCCTCGCCTTCGCCCCCGTACAGCGGCGAGTTCCATTTGACCGCCTTGCGCACGCCGGGGACAGCGGCTTCGATCAAGGCGTCGAGGCGGCGGCCGACGTCGCTTTTCCAACCCGGCAGGGCCGCGATATAGGCCTGCACGGGGGCGTCGCCCGCGCCCTTCGCGATCTGGGGATTGCCGCCGGAGAGGAGCTTGGGCTCCGCTGACGTCCTAGGCGTCTTGCCGACCATCGCCCTTCACTCCCGTCCGTAGGCGCCTCGCCCGCGCCGCCAGGAAGCGGCGTAGGGCAGCACGAACATGTACAGGCCAGACAGGGTGAGCAAGGCGAGCGGAAGCAGCGGCAGGTAGTAGATCCAGGACGCGGGCTCCTTCCCCGCGCCCAGGAGCATGAAGATGCTCGTCACGACCGCCGTAAAGGCGATCGACAGCCAGCGGTGAATTTGCCGGATCCATGCGGTCAGGTTCACTGAAACCTCCTCGGAAGATGAGCCGAGGCGGATCGCAAGCCCGCCCCGGCGACTTGGCGGACGTCAGTCCGCCCGCGCCAACACCTGTTCCAGGGCGGCGAAGAACCCTTGCCAGCCAGCCGTGGCGCCCCCGTAGGCCTGCTTCTGATCGGGTCGGAAGCCCGCCTGCTCCATGCGCAGGTGGGTTCCGGCGCTTGTCGGGGTGAGCGTAAAGGTCACCACGCTCTTCAGGGCGTAGGCCGGATCGTCGTGAGCGAAATCCCAGGTGTAGGACAAGGTCTTGTTCGGCTCGACGACGAGGACTTCGCAGCCCAGGACGCCGCCCCACTCGCCCGTAAGGTTGAAGCGGTGACCCACGACCGGTTTGAAGTCGTTCTTCATCAACCACTCCTCCATCAGGTGCGGTTGGGTGAGCGCGCGCCAGATCTTTTCCGCCGGGAACGGGATCTCCCGTTCAACGACGACGGAGCGCGCTTCGGTCACGGTGTGGCTCATTGGTCCATCCTTTTGAGCAAATCTTCGAGGTCGTCGAACCGGTTTTCCCAGAACCCGGCCATCTGGTTTGTCCAGTCGGTCAACGGGGCCAAGGCGCCGAGTTGCGCGCTATAGTGCGCCTGGCGGCCTTCATGGCGGTCGCGCACCAGCCCGGCCTGCTTCAGGACGCCCAGGTGTTTTGAGACCGCCGGCTGCGAAACCCCGGCTTGCGACGTCAGAGCCCCGACCGTCAGCTCTCCCTCGCGGCACAGCCGCTCGAAGAGACCCCGCCGGGTCGGATCGGCGAGCGTCTTGAAGAGCAGGTCGTGGGCGTTGGTCATCGCGATACATAACTCATTGGCTATGGATTAAACCCATAACCGACGAGATATGAATTATCAAGCGACGTTAGGCTGGACGTCGCGCCCGCATGGCCTGGTTGATCGTGCCGTCGTCAAGCCAGTCGAGCTCGCCGCCGACCGGCACGCCGCGCGCCAGCATGGTCACCGAGACGTCGGCGTTCGAAAGCCGCTCGGCCAGATAGTGGGCCGTGGTCTGGCCATCGACCGTGGCCGGCAGGGCCAGGACCACCTCGCGCACCTCGCCTTCCGAAGCGCGCGACACCAGCGGCCCGATGCGCAGCGCTTCGGGCCCCACGCCGTCCAGGGCCGACAACAGGCCGCCCAGCACGTGGTAGCGCCCCCGGAAGGCGACCGCGCGCTCCATGGCCCATAGGGCGCCGACCTCCTCGACCACGCAGATCAGCGAGCTGTCGCGGTGCGGGTCGGCGCAGATGGCGCAGGGGTCCTGGGTGTCCAGCGAACCGCAGACGCCGCAGGTCTTCACTCGCTGGGCGGCGGTCGACAGCGCCTCGGCGAGCGGCAGCAGAAGCTGGTCGCGACGCTTCAGCAGCGCCAGCGTCGCACGGCGGGCCGACCTGGGGCCAAGCCCCGGCAGCTTCGACAGCAGCGCGATCAGCCGCTCGATTTCAGGTCCGGCGGAAGCTGCCAAGGTATCTCCGTCAGGCGTAGGCGCAGAGTCGCCGAAGCGGCGTCCCGATCGCTTGCGCATATGTAGCGACGCAGGCGACCGACGCGAGGATGGAGATGACGCCGCGAGAGAACAAGAGGCCCCGCGATTGAGGGCCCAAGGCCCTACTTGCGGGTGACGCTGATCTCGAAGGTTCCGCTCTCGCCGCGCCGCGCCGCCGCCCGGACCATGAAGGGCTGGAGCAGGTAGATGGTGTCCTTGGCCGCCGTCAGCGAAGCGTCGGCGCCGTCGACTTCGCCGCGATGCACGGCCGCGCCGGTCGTGTCGGCGGCGTCGGTCACGTTCATGTACTGGCTGGTGTTCGACGGCTTGAAGGCCACGGTCAGGGTTTGGCCCGCCGCCACCGGCACGGCGTAGACCGGCGCCTTGTAGCCCTTGATCGCGCCAGAGGCGGTCGTGGAGCCTGCGGCCTCGAAGGTCAGGGCCTCCAGGGTGTTGTCGGGCGTCAGGCGGGCCTGGACGGCCGCGGTGTCGACCGTCGGCAAGGTCACAGCCGCTGGGGCCGGAGCCGGTGCCTCGGCGGCCGGCGGCGCCTCTGCTGAAGCGTCCTTAGGCGCAGCGGCGGGCTGGGCCGGCCCATTGCAGGCCGCCAGGCTAAGAGCCAAGGCGCTGACCAACATCACAGTCGCAGTTCTCATCACGCGCTCTCTTGGTCGGCGGGACGCCCGCCTGATGGTTAGAACTTCGGCATGCCCGGAAGGTTCATCCCGGCCAGCGGGCCGGCGGCTTCGCGCATCAGTTCGGATTGCTGGGCGTCGAGCTTGCGCTTGGCGTCGGCGTGGGCGGCGACCAGCAGGTCGGAGATCACCTCGCCCTCGCCGGGCGCCAGCAGGCTCTCGTCCAGCTCGACGCCGGACAACTCGCCGGTGCCCTTAAGGGTGAGCTTGACCATGCCGCCGCCGGAGGTGCCCTCGACCACGATCTCGGCGATGCGCGCCTGGGCGTCGGCCAGCTTCTGCTGCATGGCCTGGGCCTGCTTCATGATGGAGCCGAGATCTTTCATGACAGCCTCACTCGTCGTCTTCGTCTTCTTCAGGCGCGTCCGAGATGGACGACGCCTCAGGTAGGGGCAGATTGCGGATGCTGATGACCTCAGCGCCCGGGAACACTTCACGCACCGCCAGCACGAAGGGGTCGACCTCGACCTCCGCCCGCACCTCGCGCTCCTCGCGCTTTTCCTGCTCCCAGCGGCTCTCGGCCCCGCCGCCGCCCTGGGCGGCGACCAGCCACGGCTGGCCGGTCCACTCCTTCAGTCGCGCCACCAGCCGCTGGGCCAGGTTGTTCGGCGCGCCGGGCGCGGGTTCGTATTCCAGCACGCCCGGCCGGAAGCTGATCGGGCGCACATAGCGCTCCACGTCCAGCCGCAGCGCGATCTCGCGCTTCTTCTCCATCAGGGCGATGACGTCGGCGAAGGACTTCAGCACCGGCGCGGCGTCGCTCACCGCCGGCTGCGGCATGGCGCGAGCCTGGGCGGTGACCCCGCCCCCGCCCATCGAGGCCGAGACCCCGCCGCCGCCGCCGCCGCCCGACGGCGAGCCGCCAGTCAGGGGTTCGCCCGATTGCAGGCGCTTCAGCGCTTCTTCCGGGCCAGGCAGGTCGGCGGCGTAGGCCAGCCGGATGATCGCCATGTCGCAGGCCGCCGCGGCGTCCGGCGCGCGGCGAACCTCCTCGTGGGCCTTCAGCAGCATCTGCCAGATCCGCGACAGATTGCCGGCCGAGACCGCCGCCCCGACCGCGGCCAGCCGTGCGGCCTGTTCCTTGGGCAAGGTCAGGGCCTGCGGGCCGATCGCCTTGGCGACCGAGGCGCCGTGGGTGTGGTCCAGCAGGTCGAGCATCACCTGGCCCGGCTCAGCGCCGAAATTGTAGAGCGTGCGGAAGGTCGAGATCGCCGAACCGCTCTCGCCGCGCATGATCTGCTCGAACAGGCTGATGGTCTGGGCGCGGTCGGCCAGGCCCAGCATGTCGCGGATCGAGGCGGCTGTGACCGTCTGGCCGGCCTCGGCCTGGACGATCGCCTGGTCCAGCATCGACTGGGCGTCGCGGACCGAGCCTTCGGCGGCGCGCGCGATCAGCAGCATGCCTTCGTTCTCGACCAGCGCGCCTTCCTTGCCGGCGATCATCTCCAGGTTCTTGACGATCACGTCCGGTTCGACCCGGCGCAGGTCGAAGCGCTGGCAGCGCGAGAGGATCGTCACCGGCACCTTGCGGATCTCGGTGGTGGCGAAGATGAACTTGGCGTGGGACGGCGGCTCTTCGAGGGTCTTCAGGAGCGCGTTGAACGCCCCTGTCGAGAGCATGTGCACCTCATCGATGATGTAGACCTTGTAGCGGGCCTCCACCGGCGCATAACGAACCCCGTCGAGCAGCTCGCGCATGTCGTTGACGCCGGTGCGGCTGGCGGCGTCGAGCTCCAGCACGTCCATGTGCCGGCCCTCAATGATCGAGCGGCAATGGCGGCCTTCCTCGTTGAGATCGAGGGTCGGCTCGTGGATCGCGTCGGTTTCGTAGTTCAGTGCCCGGGCCAGCAGGCGCGCGGTCGTGGTCTTGCCGACCCCGCGGACGCCAGTGAGCATGAAGGCATGGGCGATCCGCCCGCTGGAGAAGGCGTTGCGCAGCGTGCGCACCATCGCCTCCTGACCGAACAGGTCGTCGAAGGTTCGCGGGCGGTACTTCCGCGCGATGACGGTGTAGGCGGCGGATTGTTCGGCCGGCGCTGCTGCGGCGGCGGGCGCGGCTACGGGCGCCCCGAACATGTCGCTCGTATTGGGATCGCGCTCGAGGGTCTCGGGTTCTTCTTCGTCAGCCATTGGCGCCCGAGGATTGAGGCTGGAACCCTAGGGGGTTCTGGGTGGAGACCGGACAACGACCCGGAGCAAAACTCGTTGCGGCTGCTTCCTTCCGGACCTGACCGGTTTGGCGAGGCGTCCGCCCATCGCCCGATCTCCGCCCCCTATATCGCGGCCTTGAGGCTCGCGCGCAAGCGGCAGCAGAGCTACAACTCCGCACATGCCTCTTTCCGCCTTCCAGAACACCTTCGCCGGCAACCCTTTGAACCGCGCCAGCGAAAGACGCGGCGACGCCTCTTGGCTGGCCGAAAAGCTCGCCTCGTCCGAATCGCTGGCCGTCGCGGTCTGGAACGGGAAGCCGTTCGTGGAGAACGCCAAGGACGGCGGGGTGCAGATCGCCTATCTGCCGGCCAGGATGGCCGAGGAGCTCTCCGGCGGCCCCGAAAGGCTGCTGTTCCTGGGGCTATGGCAGGAAACCGCGGTGTTCGCGGTCGACCTGGAGGGCGGGGCCGACCCCGCCGACGGCCCACTCGCCGGGCTCGGCCGTTTCGAGGATCTGCGGGCCATGGCCCTACGGCTGCCGGCCACCGACGCGGCGATCATGTCCACCGCCAAGCAGATGTTCGAATGGCGCCGCCGCCATCGCCACTGCGCCTCCTGCGGCGAACAGACAAATGTTGTGGACGGCGGCTGGAAACGCGCCTGCCCGGCCTGCAACGTCGAGCATTTCCCGCGCACCGACCCAGTGGTGATCATGCTGGCCGTGCATGAGGACCGCTGCATGCTGGGCCGCCAGGAGATCTGGCCGGCGGGCATGTTCTCGGCCCTGGCCGGCTTCCTGGAGCCCGGCGAGAGCATCGAGGAGGCCTGCGCCCGCGAGCTGGAGGAAGAGGCTGGCCTGAAGACCGTCTCGGTCGCCTATCACTCGACCCAGCCCTGGCCCTATCCGTCGTCGCTGATGATCGGCCTGATCGCCCAGGTCGAAAACGACGAGGCGACACCCGACCAGACCGAGCTGTCGGAGGTCCGCTGGTTCACCAAGCCCGAGGCCCGCGACCTGCTGGCCGGCAAGATCGAGGGCACCTTCGCCCCCGGCGCCATGGCCATCGCCCACCAGCTGCTGAAAGCCTGGGCGGAAAGCGCCGACTAGATCTCAAGATCCCCCCGCTAGGGAGGATCACCGAAAATCCCTCTCCCTCGGGAGAGGTTAGGTGAGGGGGCCGCGCAAGCGGCGCTCTACTGACGACCGTTCAGCGCGTCGGTAAGGCCTCAAGACCCGTCACCCTGCCTCTCCCCGGCGGGGAGAGGAGAAGAAAGGCGGGGAGATCCCCCTAGGCCACCTTCAGCACGACCTCGGAATCATCCCCGCGACGGGTGCGGCGCTCCAGGCGCGCCTGGCCGATCGCGTTGGACAGCCGCTCGGCGAACGCCCGGACCTCGGGGTTCGTCGCGCCGTTGACCGTGATCATGTAGGGCGGCGACAGCTCGCTCATCGTCCCGAACACCATCGAGTCCACGAAGGCCTCGATGGACGAGCCGTGACCCGGCAGGGCCAGGATCGCCTCCTGCAACACCCTGCCGAATTCCTTGGGATTGCGGCAGGCCGCGACGTCGATCTCGATACGTTTCATCTTAGCCACGCGACCTGAAGGGATCGGCTGGATAGACGCCGAGAATCTCAAAGCGCTCGGAGAAGAACCGCAGCTCCTCCAGCGCCAGCGCCAGATCGCGATCCTCTGGCCGGCCGTCGACCTCGGCGTAGAAGAAGGTCGCGGTGAAGGCGCCGTTCTCCATATAGCTCTCCAGCTTGGTCATGTTCACGCCATTGGTCGCGAACCCGCCCAGCGCCTTATAGAGCGCGGCCGGCAGGTTGCGGACCCGGAAGATGAAGCTGGTCACGCACGGGGTGGTGAACGGCGGCGGCGGCGGTTCCTTGTCGGCCGTCATCACCAGGAAGCGGGTGGTGTTGTTGTGCTCGTCCTCGATGTCGCGGGCGACGATCTCCAGGCCGTAGAGCTCGGCGGCCAGGGCCGGCGAGACGGCGCCGCGCGTCGGGTCGGGATTTTCCGACAGCAGCTTGGCGGCGAGCGCGGTGTCGCCCACCGGCACGGTCTTCAGTCCCATGCGGCGCAGCGACTTGCGGCATTGGCCCAGCGCGATCGGCATGGAGGCGACGGTCTTCACGTCCTCCAGTTTCACGCCGGGATTGACCATCAGCTGGAAGTGGATCGGCTTGAATCGCTCGCCGATGATCTTCAGCCCCGAGGACGGCAGCAGGTGGTGCACGTCGGCGACCCGGCCGGCGATCGAGTTTTCCACCGGAATCATGCCGAGCTGGCAGTCGCCGTTCTTCACCGCGTCGAACGCTTCCTCGAAGGCGGCGTGGGGCACGGGCTCCATGTCTGGAAAGGCCGCGACGCAAGCCTCATGGCTATTGGCGCCGAGCTCGCCCTGGAAGGCGATCCGTCCCTTGGTCATGAAGTCTTCCTTGCGTGGGCCCGGGCCCGTTCGAGATCTGCGGGGTTATCGACGGAGATGGGCGCTTCGTCGATGACGCTCGCCCAAATGGACATGCCAAGCTCCAGCGCGCGCAACTGCTCCAGCCGCTCGCGCAGCTCCAGCGGCGAGGGCTGGGCGGCGGTGAAGCGCAATAGCGCCTCGCGGCGATAGCCATAGACGCCATGGTGCAGCCAGACCGGCGCGTCGCCATAGAGCACCGAGCGGGTGAAATAGAGCGCCCGCGCGCTGCGGCCGTCCGGCGCCATCGCGGCCACGACCTTGGGAATGTCGGGATTGGTGCGCTCAGCGGGGTCGGCCTCGGCCACCATCACCGTGGAGATATCGCAGGTGGGCTGGTCGGCCAGCAGCCGGGCGGTCGCCGCGACCACGCTGGGCGCCAGAAAGGGAATGTCGCCTTGCAGGTTGATGACCACGTCGTGATCGCCGGCCGGATCGAGCTCGTTCAGGGCCGCGACGATGCGGTCCGAGCCCGACGGCAGATCAGGATCGGTGAGCACCGCCACGCCGCCCGCGGCGCGGACCGCCTCGACGATCTCGATATCGCCGGCCGCGACGGCCACCGGGCCGATATTCGCCGCTTGCGCTTGGCGCAGCACACGGACGATCATCGGTACGCCATTGATGTCCGCCAAGGGCTTGCCGGGCAGACGGGTGGCGGCCATTCGGGCCGGGATAAGGACGATCGGTTTCATGAGACCCCGGAGCGACCAACTGGCCGGTTGCGCGGGCGGCGGTAGCGTGTAAGAGAGCCGGGCGCAATAAGGGGCGGGGATTCCCGCGCTTCCGTCAGCCCAAGTGGCTGACCGTTGAGAGGGCCGATTTAAGGACTATGAGCGACCTTACGTTCAACAAAGTCGCTGGCGCTGTGCTGGCGACCGGTCTGGCCATCGTCGGCCTTCGTGAAATTTCGACGGGCGTTTTCGCGCCTCATGAGGTCGAAAAGCCTGGCTACGCCATCGAGGTCGCCGAAGAGGCGAGCGCGGGCGGCGCGGTTGTCGAAGCCCCGATCGATTGGGGCACGGTGCTGCCGGTGGCTGATGTGAAGGCCGGCGAAGCCGTCTTCGCAAAGTGCAAATCCTGCCACACGATCGACGCCGGCGGCCCGAACGGGACCGGCCCGAACCTGCATGGCACGCTCGGCAAGAAGCCCGGCACCCATCCCGGCTTCGCCTACTCGCCCGCCATGGTCGAGCACGGCAACAAGGTCGGCGTCTGGGGCTACGAGGAGATCTCGGAGTTCATCAAGGCTCCGCAGAAGCACGTCTCCGGCACCAAGATGACCTTCGTCGGTCTGAAGAAGCCGGAAGATCGCATCGCCGTGATCGCCTATCTGCACAGCGAAGGCTCCACCCTGCCCTTCCCGGCGCCGAACCCGGCCGCGGCTGCGGCCCCGGCGGCTCCCGCCGACGGCGCAGCGGCTCCGGCCGCCGCGGCTGAAGGCGCTGCTGCTCCGGCGGCTGGCGCGGCTCCTGCTGCTGCTGCTGCGGCTCCCGCCGCCGCGGCTCCGGCGGCTAAGCACTAATCATCTAAGGGCGGCGATAGGCGGTGGGTTCGCCCACCCCCGCCGCGACGTAACGGGCCCTTGTCTGCGACAAGGGCTCGATTGCTGTAGCCATATGGTGCGCGTTGGCGTGGATGATCCGCTCGGCGTCCAGCATCATCGCCACATGCCCCTTCCAGAACACCAGATCGCCGCGCCGCAGGTCGCCGGGCTCCACGGCCTGTCCCAGCTTCTCCTGCTGGTCGGTGTCGCGCGGATAGGCCTGGCCGCAGGCCAGCAGCGCCTGCTGGGTCAGGCCTGAGCAATCCAGTCCCAGGCTCTCACGCCCGCCCCACAGATAGGGCGCGCCCAGGAATTGTTCGGCCACCGCCGCCGGATCGCTCTGGAACCGGCCGACCGGGGCCAGATGCTCCTCGACGAACCAGCCCGTCCCCGCCGCCTTGGCGAACCGGCCCTCCCGCGCCTCGATCCGGACCAGGGCGTTGATCGAATAGGGGCCGGAGGCTCGGGTCTTGATGCTGGGCTGCGCGAAGGCGTAGGTGCGGATCGCCGCGACCCGGTGGGTCGGCAGGCCGTGCGCAGGCGTCAGGGCCGCGCTTTCCACGAACCCGACATAGCCGTCGCCGCGCGCCTGTCCCCAGGCGAAACCGTCCTGCTCGTCCAGCACCTCGAAAATCTCGCCGAACAGCAGCTGGTCCAACTGCTCGGCCTCGAGATCGGGCGACCGGCGCAGCGGCGCGGCCGGAACCACGGCGACCCGGGCTTGCGGATCGCCGTAGGCGAGCGCAGGGACCACGCCCTCCAGGAGACGGGCGGCCAGATCGCCGCGCGCCGGCGTCACCCGAGCATCGCGGCTCACGCGAAGCGGTCCTGCAGCATCCGGTAAAGCGCGCGCACGGCCTGCACCTCGCCGCCCGACGGCCAGCCCGGCCGGCCGCGCGGGTTCCAGGCGAAGATGTCAAAGTGCGCCCAGGCGCCCTTGGGCGCGAACTTCTGCAGGAACAGGGCGGCGGTCACCGAGCCCGCCTGGGCCCAGGCGTCGGAGTCGTTCTTGATGTCGGCGACATCGGAATCCAGGGCATCGACATAGCCCTTCCACAGCGGCATCCGCCACATGGGATCGGAAACCGCGGCCATCGCCGCCTCGATCTGACCGGCCAGTTCCTCGTCGTCGGTGTAGAACGGCGGCAACTGCGGCCCCAGGGCGGCGCGCGCGGCGCCGGTCAGGGTCGCCAGATCCAGCGTCAGGGCCGGCTCCAGCTCCTCGGCCCGCGTCAGGGCGTCGGCCAGGATCAGCCGGCCCTCGGCGTCGGTGTTGCCGACCTCGATGGTCAGGCCCTTGCGGCTGTTCAGCACGTCGCCCGGTCGCATGGCGTCGCCGGAAATGGCGTTCTCCACCACCGGGATCAGGATCGCCAGGCGCACCGGCAGCTTGGCGGCCATGATCATGCGGCCGAGCGCCAGGACGTGGGCCGCCCCGCCCATGTCCTTCTTCATGTTGCGCATGCCGGCCGAGGGCTTGATGTCCAGGCCGCCGGTGTCGAACACCACGCCCTTGCCGACCAGGGCGACCAGCGGCTGGCCGGCCTGCCCCCACGAAATCTCGATCATCCGGGGCGCGCGGTGCGGGACCGCGGCGCGGCCGACCGCGTGGACGGCGGGATAATTGGCCTCCAGCAGCCCCTCGCCGGTGACGACGGTGATCGAGGCGCCGTACTGCTCGGCGATCTCGCGGGCGATGGTCTCGATCTGCAGCGGGCCCATGTCGTTGGGCGGGGTGTTGACCATGTCGCGGGCCAGGGCGCAGGCGTGGGCGATGCTACGCACCTCGGCGACATCGACATCGTCGGCCGCCACCAGCCGCGGGCGCTCATCCTTCTTTTTCTTGTAGCGGTCGAACCGGTAGCTCCCGAGCGCGAAGGCCAGTGCGATCTGCTCATGAGCGATCTCCGGCGGAGCCGAGGCGATGCGGTAGTCCCCAGCCGGCAGCTTGGCGGCAAGCGCGCGGAAAGTCATGGCGTCGCCGGCCGTTCCGAGGCCGAACAGCACCCGGTCGATCCCGCCTTCGGTGTTCGGCGCGACCAGGACCTGACCGGCCTTGCCCTTGAAGTCCGACAGCTCGGCGAAGGCCTTCACGAAGGCCTGACGCCCGTCGAGGAAGCCCGGCACGTCCTTCTCATAAAGCGCGTGGACCGGGACGGCGTCCTCGGCATGATCGACGACGACTTCGCTCATGGCGCTCTCCAGTCCGCCTCGACCGGCGGAATTATGCTTAACGCTTCCTTTAAGCGGGCCATGGATGCTGGCGGGCAGTCATCCGGAGCCCGTGACTTTCATGTGTCGCATGTCGGCCCTCGCCGCAACCGCCCTCGCCCTATCCCTGGCGACGTCGCCCGCGCTCGCCGCGAAGCCTGACAAGGCTGCGCCCGCCGCCGAGGCCGCGCCAGCCCCGCGCAAGGCCTCGCCCCAGGAACGCCAGCAGGTCGCCGGGCTTGATCCCCTGGCGCGCGCGGCCTTCTGGGCCCGCGAGGCCGGCGCCGACCCCACCGACGTCGAGGCCGGACTGCAGCTCTCCCAGGCGCTGCGCCAGATGGGCAACTACGCCGACGCTATCATCGCGGCCCAGCAGGTCGCCGTGGTCCAACCCCGGAACATCGAGGCGAAGCTCGAGATCGCCCGCTCCCACATCGGCCGCGGCCAGGGCTTCTACGCCATCGAGCCGGCCCGCGAGGCCCAGGCGCTGGCCCCCCGCGACTGGCGCATCCCCTCGCTGCTGGGCGTCGCCTACGAACAGGCCCAGCGCTCTGAAGAGGCGCTCGCGGCCCACCGCCTCGCCGTAAGCCTGGCGCCCGAGAACCCCTCGGCGATCAGCAACCTGGCCCTCTACTACGCCGCGCACGGAGAGGCCGGCCAGGCCGAGGCGATGTTGCGCCAGGCCGCCGCCAAGCCGGGCGCCCCGATGGTGGTGCGCCAGAACCTGGCCCTGGTGCTGGGTCTTCAGGGCCGATTGGACGAGGCCGAACGCCTGGCCCGCCAGGACCTGCCGCCGGAGGCCGTGGCCAACAACATGGCCTGGCTGCGCAGCGCGACCACCACCGCCTCGGCGGCGACGACCCGGTCTTGGGAAGGCGTGCGCAAGGCGCAGTAGCCTCAACTGTCGGCGATGGCCTGCAGCCGGCGAAAGTCCTCGAGCCAGATGCGCCCATAGTCGAGCCGCACCGCGCCCTCACGCTGCAACCTGGCCAGATGGCCGTTCACGGTCTTGCGGGTCAGGCCGATCATCTCGGCCAACCCCTGCTGGCTGATATTGAGCGCCGTCGGCGGCTCACGGCCGCGCGCCAGCATCAACAGCCGCGAGGCCAGCCGCTGGCGCGGGGGCAAGGCCGCGACCTCGGCGGCCATCTGCAGGGCGTTGCGCAGCTGGAAATAGACCAGGGTCGCCACCGCGCGCCAGATATCCGGCCGAAGCCGGGCGATCCGCTCCAGGCCGGCGTCTGACACCCGAAGCAGCAGGCTCGGCTCGGCGCAGACCGCCGTCACCAGTCGCGGGCCGCCGCCAAACCGCATGGCCTGGCCCAGCGCCGCGCCGGCGCCGGCATGGCTGATCCGCACCTCGCGGTCGCCCGGCGCCTGGCAGAACAGGTCGACCGCCCCTTCGATCACCACCATCAGGCCGGTCTCCTCGTCGCCCTCGGCCTGAGCCCATTGACCGGCGCGCAGATGGGCCAAGGCGCCCTCGGCCACCAACGCCTCGGCCAGGCCGACGGGATAGGTCCCCAGCCAGCGGGCGGCGTGCAGCAGGGCCAGGGCTTTGTCGCGATCCTCGCTCATGGCTCGATTGTAACGCAAGTGACAGTCTTGCGCGACCGCCCGCCTAGACTGCCGCAAAATCATAACGCCAGGGAGGCGACCATGACCGCCATCGTCCGCGAAACCGAAGGCTGCGGCGCGGAAATCGCCAACATCGCCGTGCCCCAGGCCACCGACGCCGAGATCAACCTGATCCGCGACACCGTCTACAATCGCGGCGTCGCCTTCCTGCACGATCAGCAGATGAGCCCCGAGGAGCAGATCGCCTTCGCCGAGCGCATCGGCCCGATCGTCCTCAACCGCTACTTCCCGAAGACCGAGCGCTATCCGCAGATCGCCAAGGTCGAAAAGACGCCGGAGCAGAAGACCAATATCGGCGGCGGCTGGCACACTGATCACAGCTACGACCAGGCCCCGGCCATGGGTTCGGTCCTGCTGGCCATCGAGACCCCGCCCAGCGGCGGCGACACCCTGTTCGCCGACATGTACGCCGCCTATGAGGCCCTGTCCGACGGCCTCAAGGAGACGTTGTCAGGCCTGAAGGCGCGCCACGCGTCCGAGCACATCTATGGAATGGAAGGGGTCTACGGGAAGACCGACCAGGCCCATCTGGCCGGCCATGCCGAGAACCCCTCAGCCGTGCATCCGGTGGTGATCACCCACCCGGGCAGCGGCCGCAAGGCGCTCTATGTGAACCCTGGCTTCACCCTGGGGTTCGAGGGCTGGAACCGCGAGGAGAGCGCCGCCCTGCTCGGCTATCTCTACCAGCATGCGATCAAGCCGCAGTTCGTGCACCGCTTCCAATGGCGGCCGGGGTCGATGGCGATCTGGGACAACCGCGCCACCTGGCACTGCGCGATGAACGACTATCAGGGCCAGCGTCGGCTGATGCACCGCATCACCATCGCCGGCGGTCCCCTGCACTAGCCGCCGCCGCCGGCGGCCATCATGTCCTTCACCTTCATCACGGCCGGGCCGAGGATGACGATGAACAGCACCGGCAGGAAGAACAGGATCATCGGCACGGTCAGCTTGGCCGGCAGCTGAGCCGCCTTCTTCTCGGCGGCCGCCAAGCGCATGTCGCGATTCTCCTTGGCCATGACCCGCAGCGCCGCGCCCAGCGGCGTGCCGTAGCGTTCGGCCTGGATCATGGCGGTGGTCACCGACTTGATCCCCGGATGGTTGGTGCGCCTGGCCAGGCCCTCATAGGCCTGACGCCGCTCCGGCAGGTAGGAGATCTCGGCCGTCAGCAGGGTGAGCTCCTCGGCCAGTTCGATCGACGATCCGCCGATCTCCTGGCTGACCTTCTGGATCGCCGCCTCGATGGACATGCCGCTCTCGACGCAGATCAGCAGCAGGTCCAGCGCGTCGGGAAAGGCGCCGACCACCGACTCTCGGCGCTTGTGGGCGACATTGCTGATGAAGATGTTGGGGGCGTAGTAGCCGAGCGTCAGACCACCGACCGTCAAGGCCACCCGCTGCATGGCCGCCAGGCCGAAATCGTTGATGAAGAACAGGTAGAGCGCGGTCAGCGCCGCAAACGCGAACGGCAGCACGAAACGGAAGAAGTAGAAGGTCGAGACCGGCCGCGGCCCGCGGAAACCCGCCTGGGCCAACTTCTCCACGACCTTCGGATCCTCCAGCAGCTTGGAGAGCTGCAGCCGCTCGACGACGTTCTTGTACATCCCCTCGTCGGTGTGCCGCAAGCTGCTCTGACCGCCCTTGACGGCCAGCGCCTCGCGAGACTTGCGGCGCAGCTCCTCACGCCGCGTCGACACCGACTTCAGGCGCGTCTCCAGGCTGCTGCGGCTGAACATCGGCGTGGCGATGGAGACGATGGTCGCGAACACGACCAGCGCCACGAACGCCGCCAGGATGTTATCGGGATTGGTGAGGGCGGAAATCATGTTCGCGCCGCCCTAGAGCTTGAAGTTGATCATCTTGCGCATCGAGAGCACCCCGAGCGTCATCCAGACCGCCCCGACCAGCAGCATCATGTGGCCGCGCGGATCGGTGAACAGCGGCCGCATGTAGTCCGGCGCGGTGATGCTGATCAGCCCGGCCACCGCCGGCGGCAGCGACCCGATGATGAAGGCCGAGGCGACAGCTTCACCCGACAGCGCCTTGACCTTTTCCCGCATCAGCTTGCGGGCACGGATGACGGTCGAGAGGTTGGAGAGGGCCTCGGCCAGGTTGCCGCCGGTCTTCTGCTGAATCGCCAGCACGATGGAGAAGAACCGGACCTCGGCGGTCGGCATGTGCTCGTGCATCTTGTCGAGCGCCTGGTTGATCGACACGCCCATCCCGATGCTTTCGACCAGCAGGTTGAACTCGCCGGCCATCGGCTCGGAGGTTTCCTGGGCGATGACCCGCAGACTGTCGTGGACCGGCAGCCCCGAGCGGATGCCGCGGACGATGATGTCCATGGCGTCGGGGAAGGCCTGGGTGAACTTCTTGATCCGCATGCCGGCCAGGATCCCGACCACCCATCGCGGCAGGCCAAGCCCGGCGGCGAAGCTAAGGCCGAGCGCGATCAGCGGCGACTGACCCAGCAGCAGGACCAACAGGAAAACCACCACACCGAGCACGCCGCTGATGATCCAGAACGCCCGGACGCTGAGCTTCAGGCCCGCCTGCAGCAGCTTGGCCGAGATGCTGAGCGTGGCCTTTTTCTGCTGGCGGTCCTGGTCGCGAAGGGTCTTCAGGATCTGCTTGCGGCGTTGATCCTGGACCGCCCCCGGACGCCGACGACCGGCCTCCTGCGTCTCCTTGCCGCCGACGATGGTCTGGGCGCGCTTCAGCGTCTTGGCGTCGGCGGTCCCAGAGCCGGCCCCGGTCAGGGCCAGGCCCACCCCGGCGATGGTGATGAAGCCAAGGAACGCGATCAGCAGGGTGAGGAGCATCCGCTATTCCGCCGAGTCGAGGGCTTCGGCGAGCTCGCGCTCAAGGCCGTAATAGCGGGCGCGGTCCCAGAAGCGCGGACGGGCGATGCCGGTCGAGCGATGCCGCCCCAGGACGTTGCCGTCGGCGTCGTCGCCGGTGATCTCGTAGACGAACAGGTCCTGGGTGATGATCACGTCGCCTTCCAGACCCACGACCTCGGTGATGTGGGTGATGCGGCGCGAACCGTCGCGCAGGCGCGCGGCCTGGATGATCACATCCACCGACCCCACGATCATCTCGCGGATGGTCCGCGAGGGCAGGCCGTAGCCGCCCATGGTGATCATCGATTCCAGACGGCTGATGGCTTCACGCGGGCTGTTGGCGTGCAGCGTGCCCATCGAGCCGTCGTGGCCGGTGTTCATCGCCTGCAGCAGATCGAAGGCTTCCGGGCCGCGGACTTCGCCGACGATGATCCGCTCGGGACGCATCCGCAGGCAGTTCTTCACCAGATCGCGCATGGTGATCTGGCCCTGGCCTTCCAGGTTCGGGGGCCGGGTCTCTAGGCGCACCACGTGCGGCTGTTGCAGTTGCAGCTCGGCGGCGTCCTCGCAGGTGATGACGCGCTCGGCCGGGTCGATGAAGGCGGTCAGGGTGTTGAGCAAGGTGGTCTTGCCCGAGCCGGTCCCGCCGGAGATGACCAGGTTGCATCGGCAGGCGCCGATGACGCCGAGAACCCGCGCCCCTTCCGGGCTGATGGAGGCGTACTCCACCAGGTTCTTCATGGTCAGCTTGTCTTTTTTGAACTTCCGGATCGTGAGGGTCGGGCCATCCAGCGCCAGCGGCGGGGCGATGACGTTGACCCGCGAACCGTCCGGCAGGCGCGCGTCGCAGATCGGCGAGCTTTCGTCGACCCGGCGGCCGACCTGGCTGACGATCCGCTGGCAGATGTTCATCAGCTGGGCGTTGTCGCGGAACCGGACATTGGTCAGCTGGACCTTGCCGCTCACCTCGATGAACACCCGGCCGGCGCCGTTGACCATGATGTCGGCGATGTCGTCGCGGGCCAGCAGCGGTTCCAGCGGCCCATAGCCGAGAACATCGTTGATGATGTCCTGGACCAGGGTGTCCTGCTCGGCCACCGACATCGACACGTTCTTGATCGCCACCAGTTCGGCGACGATGTCCCGGATCTCCTCGGCCGCCTGCTTGGCGTCCAGCTGCGCGAGCTGAGCCAGGTCGATCGTGTTGATCAGGGCGTTGAAGATAATGGTCTTGGTGGCGTGGTAGTAGTCGCTCTGCTCGCGCACGACCTGGGTCGCCGGGGCCGGTCCCTGGGCGGCGCGCAGTTGCTCGAACGCCGGGGTCGGCTTGGGGCCGCCGGTGGGCTTGGCTTGGTTGCGTTCGGCTTTCGGCTGGATCTGGATCGGCGCGGCCGGCCCGGGCGCGGGCCCAGGCGTCGGCTCGACCCGCTGCGGACGCGTCGCAATGGCCGCGCCATCCCCGACGGGGGGCGGAGCCTGGCGTGGCGCCAAGGTCTCGTTGGCCGAGGGACGCTTGCCGAACATGCTACTTCTTCTTGAAGAGGCCGGAGAGCAGTGAGGACTTCTGGACGACCGGCGGCTCGCGACGGGCGATCTGTTGGGCCAGGTGGTCGATCCCCTCGGCCGAGCGCGACTTCGGGCCGACCTCGCTGATCATCTGGCCGTTGTTGGCCGCCTGGCCAAACAGCTTGGGATCGAAGGGCAGGCAAAGCGCCGGCGTGACGCCCAGCGCCTCGCCGAAGTCCTTCACCGGGATCTCCGGCCGCCCGGGGACGCCGACCTGGTTGATCACCAGCCTGGGCGGGGCGTCGTTCGGACGCGCGCGGCGCACCAGGTCGATCATGTTCTTGGCGTTGCGCAGCGACGCCAGGTCCGGGGTCGCCACGATCACCAGATCGTCCGACGTCAGCAGGATCTTGCGCTTCCACGCCGTCCAGACGTGCGGCAGGTCCAGCACCACGAACGGCGCCGCCGAGCGGATCTTCTGGGTGACCTCCTCGAAGGCCTCGGCGGAAATGTCGTAGTCGCCGTCCAGATTGGCCGGGGCGGTGAACAGCGACAGGCGGTCGGTGCAGCGCGCCATCATCCGGTCCATCAACACCGGGTCCAGGCGGTCGGGTTGCGACAGGGCGTCGGCGACGCCTTGCAGCGGGTCCTGGTTGAAATCGAGGCCGGCGGTTCCGAACGGCAGGTCGAGATCCACCAGCACCGCGCCGGTCTGCAGGCGCTCGGTGATCGAGTGCGCGATGTTGTGGGCGATGGTCGAGGAGCCCGATCCGCCCTTGGCGCCGCAGAACGCGATCTGCCGGCCGACGAAGGGCGCGGAAGGATCGGCGTAGAGGCCGGTCACCGCCCGCACCAGGAGCAGCGGATTGAGCGGCGGGACCAGATACTCCGACACCCCGCGGCGCATCAGCTCGCGGTAGAGGGCGATATCGTTGGCGGCGCCGATCACCATGACCTTGGTGCCGGGATCGCAGACCTCGGCCAGCCGGTCGAGCAGGGTGAGAAGCTCGGGGCCGGAATCGGCGCTCTCCACCATCACCAACGAAGGCGTGGCCTGGTTCTGATAGGTCTCCACCGCCGCGGGCAAGCCGCCCATGCGGGTGACGACCGTGACCCGCTCCATCCGCCGGTCGACGGTGGCGCGTTCGGCGAGTTCGGCGGTTTCGGAGCTGACGCAGAAGATGTGGATCGTGATGCGCGGCAGGGCGCTTTCGCCGAACGCCGCCTCGGCGCCGGCCATCATGTCGTGCACCGGATGCGCCGCGGCCGGGGGCGGAACTCGCGGCGAGGCTTCGCCCAGCTCGATCAGCAGATCTTCCGGACGGATCGCCGGCCGCGCGGGTTCGGGCAGCGGCGGCAGATCGGCGAACGGGTCCTCAGCCGCCGCGGCCGGCGGCGGCGGTTCACGCCAGATCTCCGACTGAGGCGCGGAGAAGTCGTCGTCGGCGTCGAAGTCGAGATCGAACGGGTCCTGGCCCTGCTGCGGCTTCATAGGGTCGCGCCTCGCATCACTTCACCACCCTGGAAACGTCGCCCGCCGCCTGAATGTCCTTCGCCGAAGAGGTCAGTTCGCCCTTGCGGTACTTGTCGAGCACGACGTCGCGCCGCTGGGCGTCGGCCGGGGTCAGCGGACGCGGCCCCGCGAGGTCGCCGGGATTGGCGATCTGGGCGGCCATATTGGCCGTGACCGCGCATCCAAAGTTCGGCTGCACCTCGTTGGTCGCCGAGTGGGCGATATTGGTCCAGGTGCGCCCGCAGGTCGGGACGTTCACCGTATGGCGCAGGAAACCGACGATGAGCGGCGCGCGAGGATCGCCCTTCGCCTCGTAGCCGACCACGCGGATACTGCTCGCCGGCACGCCCTTATCGACCAGGAACGCCCGCGCGCTCTCGCCGGAATAGGAGACGGCGCGCGGATCGGGGCCGCCGACAGGCGCCTGCACGGTGACCGCGCCGCCCTCGGCGCTCCGCCAGGTTTCGACCAGGGTCGACAGCGCGTCGACCTGGGCCGGCGACAGGCCCTGGGCGCGGACGGCGAGGTGGATCTCCTCGGGGCGCGATTCGACATTGGCGCGCCAGAGCTCGGTCGGCGTGCGGGCCAGCTCAGCCTGACTGCCGGGAGCCGGCGGCTGCGAGGCGCAGGCCGACAGCGTGGCGGCGAGCGCCAGGGCGATGAAACGAGGTGCGCTCATTCGATCACGTAGCCGTAAGGCCCCTGATAACTGCGGCCCGACGGGGCCTGGGGATTAGCGTTGTAGGCCTTGGTGAGCGCGCCCATCAGCAGGGTCGAGGCGTCGTCGGCGATGCGCAAGCCGTCGACCGGGGTCTGCAGGCGATCGGGCGTGGTGGGCCCGACGATGTACGGGGTCACGATGATGACCAGCTCGGTCTCGCCGGCCAGGTAGTCGCGCGACCGGAACAGCGTGCCCAGCACCGGCAGGGTGGTCATCCCCGGCAAGGCGTCGATGTTCTGCTTGGTCTTCTCCTGCAATAGGCCCGCGATCATCATGGCGCCGCCGGAGGGCAGCTCGACCGAGGTCTCGGCGCGCCGAACGGTCAGGGCTGGAATGGTCAGGGCCGCGCTGGCGCCAGGCGTCGCCAGTGAGAAGGCGCCTTGGCTGGTCAGTTCGGACACCTCGGTCGAGACCTTGATCGCGATCCGGCCCGACGACAGCACGACCGGCGTGAAGCCCAGCCCGACGCCGAACGGCTTGAATTCGATGGTGACGGCGCCGTCCTTGTCCTGGGCGACCGGAATGGGGAACTCGCCGCCGGCCAGGAACTTGGCCGACTCGCCCGACACCGCGGTCAGGTTCGGCTCGGCCAGGGTGCGCACAAGGCCGACGCGCTCGAACGCCTTGATGGTCGCCTCGGCCTTGTTCAGGCCCGGGCTGCCGGCGGTGTCCTTGATCGTCGCGGTGTCCCAGTTCTCGGCCGCCGTTATGTCCCGCACGACCTTGTCGCAGAGCCGCCCCTGGGGAAAATTGTCGTCGCAAGGGAATTGCAGGACCGGCTGCTTGGTGGTGTTGGCCTGATAGCCGCTGGTGATCCCGCCGAGCAGCGAGCCGTTGACGCCGAAGCTGGCGGCGGTGCCGAGCAGATATTGGGGCTCGCCCAGCTGGCCGAGCACGGCGTTGAGGTTGAAACCAAGCTGCTTGATCACGTTGCGCTGCATCTCGACGATGCGGACCTTCAGCATCACCTGGTCCTTGCCGGCGATGCTCAGCATGTTGAGCACCATCTCCGGCTTGGCCACCGCGGCGCGCGCGATCTGCACGGCCTTGTCGGCGTCGGCGAGATTGGCGACCTGACCGGAGAGGATCAGGCTCTCGTTCATGGCGTCCACCCGCACCTTCGAACCGGGCACGATGCGGTTGATGGTCTGGGCGACCGAGGACGGGTCCTGGTCGACGCGGATGTCGAGGGTCAGGATCCGGCGACCGGCGGTGTCGAAGAACACCGCGTCGGTGGAGCCGTTCTTGAGCCCGAGGATGAAGATGCGGCGCGGCGAGCGCAGCATGGCGTCGGCGACGCCCGGATTGGTCACCAGCACGTCGCGCACGTCCACCGGCAGCTCGATGATCGCCGACTTGCCGTTGGGCAGGGTCAGGGACTGCGACGCGGCGCCGCCGCTGAGGTCGACACGAACCACCGCCGATTGGGCGGCCAGGCCGGCCGCCATGGCCGGCGAGGAGGTCTGGCTCTGGGCCGACGCCGCGGCGGGCGGCAGGAGCGCGGCGCCGAGGGCGGCCAGCGCGATCAGGATGCGGCGCGGGTTCATGGTCTGGCGACCTCGTTGATTTTGCCGGCGCGGAAGACACGGACGGTCTCCCCGACGACGCGGGTCGGGCCGCCGCGACCCGGCGGGCCGCCGATATCGGCATAGGAGCGCAGCGCGAGCTGCATTTCGCCCTTGGCCCGTCCCAGCGCCATGACCTCGGCGTCAGCGGCCGGGATCTCCAGGGTGGCGACGGCGCCGACGATGGAGCGAGCGTCCTTCTCGGGATCGATCTTCTGGTCGATGGCCAGGACCCGGACGTTGCGCATCAGGACTTCGGTGTTGAAGGTCTTGGTTTCGGTGTTCTGCAGGCTCTGCAACACGTCCACCCGGTCGCCCGGCAGGATGAAGCCGCCGGCCGCCGTCTCGGCGTTGATCGGCACGGCCATCGCCCGCATGCCGGGCTGCACGACCACAGCCATGAAGCCGCTCTGGCCGGCGCGGACCACCTTACGCGCCACGACGGGTTCGCCGGTGACCATGGCTTCTTTGACGATGGCGCCTTCGAAGGCCTGCATCGGGCCGGTCGGGCTGACCAGGTCGTTGGCGGCGCGCGCGGCTTTCTGGACCGCCTTGTCGGGCATCGCCGCCGGCAGCGCCGGCGCGGCGCCGTCGGTTACGAAGGCCGCGTTCAGGGCTTCCACGGGCCAGGGCTGCCAGGTCAGGTCGGCGGGCGTGAGCCTCACCCCGATGGCCAGGTCGCGCTTGGCCACCAGGACTTGGGCGACGGGTCTTGGCGGCGGGGCCTCGGCGACGACGGCGGGCGGGCGCTTAGGGGTCACCATGCCCCGCACGATGAAGGCCAACCCGATGGCGGCGATCGCCGCGACGGCGAGTATGGCGATGCGCACGGCGCTCATGGTCGTTTACTCGAGCCTCCCGCAAGCGGGCGTCCTGGCGGGCGGGCCGGCTGTCCGCTGGCGCGCGCGATTCGAAATGCCAGCGTTTTGCAAGCCTGCCCTGTTTGCAGCCCGCATAGTTAACGCGGACTAAAGGCGTAGCTTAGAAGCCGCCCCAGGCCGCCATCAGCGCCGAATTCGGAAAGGCCGCCAGCGCGCCGACCGCGATGGCCACCCCATAAGGAAGGTCTCCGTCCGGGGTCGCCAGCCGGTTGACCCAGGCAGGGGCCGACAGCACGTACGGCCGGACCACAACCGAGCGCAGGCCCAGCAGGGCGAAGGTCAGGACGCCGCCGGCCAGGCCGGTGATCAGCAGGTACTCCGCCGAGGCCGGCCAGCCCAGCCATAGTCCGGCGGCCGCGAACAGCTTGGCGTCGCCCCCGCCGATCCAGCGAAGCGCGAACATCGCCACGCCGAGGACCAGGGCGATCGCGCCGACCCCGAGATTGAAGCCGATGGTCGAAAGCGGCAGGCCAAGCACCAAGGCGGCCGGAAAGAATCCAAGGATCAGGAGGCCCGAGACCCAGTTGGGGATCGTGTAGCTGGTCAGGTCCCGCAGAGCGCCGACGATCACCAGCACCGGGAAGATCAGTAGAAGCGCGGCCTGGAGAAAGGGCGTCATCTTGCGGGAACCGTCAGTGTCTCGGAGCGAGGCGTGATCATCGCTCGATCAGGTGAACAGAGGATTGAAAACGAAAAGGGCCGCGACGCTGGTGCGACGCGGCCCTTCGATAATCTGGATCCCGCCTCAATCCACCGGCGCGGCGCTGGCGAGCTTGGCGAAGACCGCCGTGAGCTTGCCCGAGAGGGTTGTCATCGCGCCAGCCATGGCCACGGCGATCAAGGCTGCGATCAGACCATACTCGATGGCGGTGGAGCCGGACTCATCCCGCAGGAAGCGCCTCATCAAACTCGTCATCGAGCCATCTCCCTTTTCGGCATTTCCGAAAATCGAAGCCGCGGCGACGGACTTCGTCGCCGCGGCCCGTTGGTCGCCGATCGTCAGATTTAGGTGATCGTCGGGATCTTGCCGCCGATGCTCGTGAAGAGCCCGTCAAGCTTGGTGCCGAGGGCGGTGACCGCGGTGACCAGCACGACGGCGATGAGGGCGGCGATCAGGNGAAGCGCGTCATCAAACTCGTCATCGAGCTATCTCTCTGTTCGGATTTTTCGAAAATCAAGGCCGCGGCGACGGGCTCCGTCGCCACGGCCCATTGGGCGCCGATCGTCAGATTTAGGTGATCGTCGGGATCTTGCCGCTGATGCCCGTGAAGACACCGCTGAGCTTGGTGCCGAGGGCGGTGACCGCGGTGACCAGCACGACGGCGATGAGGGCGGCGATCAGGNAAAACGCGTGACGAACTTGGACATGCTAGAGCTCCTTTATTTGCGAGCAGACTGTTGCGGCTTCAAACCTTGTTGGTCTGCCCGCCCCGAAATGCAGGGACAGATTTGCATGGTCGAGCTTAATTCCAAGTAAACACCCATGTATTCGCCGACACATTTCTATGGTTTACTTTCGTTTACTGTAAATATCGATTAACCACGAGCGCCAAAAGCGCGCCAAACCCCGCTCCCAACTGAATGATTCTCGCGCGCGCGTGAGTCGCTGAGAATTCAGCGTTTGTTGACCATTCCAGCTCAAGTTCAGGCGACGACGTTTTTCAGATCGGCATCACATGCGACGCCTCATTTTCGGCCTGACAGCCGCCGCGACGGTCCTGGCCGGCGCCTCCCAGGCCGCCGCCGCCCCGACCATGACCGTGCCGATCGACCAGAGCGCGCCGGTCAATCTGCCGCGCGGAACCCGCGACGTGCTGATCGGCAATCCCGATATCGCCGACGTCAACGTGCTGGACGGCGGCAAGGCGGTCATCCTGGGCAAGAGCTACGGCGTCACCAACCTCGTCGTCGTCGACCAGCTCGGCCGCACGGTGATGGAGCGCCAGATCGTGGTGTCGGCCCCGGCCGGGCGAGTGTCGGTCATCCGCGGCGCACGGGTCGACAACTACGCCTGCGCCAACAGCTGCGAGCGCGCGGGCGGCGCCGACAGCAAGACGCCGGATTCAGCAAAGCCTTAAACCTCCGGTTAGCCAGACCTTGGTATCGTCCGCCGGGCTTGAAGCTCGGGGACGTCATGCCGCGCCTTGTCGCAACGACCATCGCATTCATCCGTCAGTTCGCCCGCGCCAGCCGCGGCGCGACGGCGGTCGAGTTCGCGTTGATCAGCATTCCCCTGATGCTGCTGATGTTCGGCATCCTGGAACTGGGGCTGATCCTGTTGGTCACCGCCACCCTGGACACCGCCACCGACTTCGCGGCCCGCAACGTCCGGACCGGCGAATTCCAGGAAAACACCGGCGGAACCAAGGACGATTTCGCGAAACTGGTCTGCCGAAACATGTCCTGGCTCAAGGACGACTGCATCGGCAGCATGATCGTCGAGTCCGAGACCTTCAGCACCTTCGCCAATGCGGGCTCGGCCCCACCGGCCAACCCGCAGTCCCCCAACCCGACAACGAACTGCTGGAGCGTGGGCAACCCCGAGGACATCGTCCTGGTGCGCACCTATTTCAAATGGCCGATCTTCACGCCGCTGATGCAGCCGTTCCTGGCGAACGACGGCGCCCATAGCCGCCTGCTGAGTTCGGCTCGGATCTTCCGCAACGAACCCTTCAACGCCACGCTGCAACCCGTAGGCGCCAAATGCACATAGCGCGCTTCCTCCGCGACCGCCGTGGCTCGGCCGCCGTCGAGTTCGCCCTCGTGGTCCCCATCATGCTGGTGCTCTACTACGGCATGGTCGAGGCCACCCAGGCCCTGCTGGTCAATCGCCGGGTGAGCTTCATCGCCACCGGCGTCGGCGACCTGACGACCCAGGCCGCGCAGCTGAGCAAGACCCAGCTCCAGGATATCTTCAAGATCAGCACCGCGGTCATGAAGCCGTTTCCGACCGACACCCTCGCCATCCGCGTGGTCAGCATCGAGACCGACGCCCAAGGCGTTCCGACCGAAAAGTGGCAAGAGGTCAGCAAGGCCTTCCCCTATCCGGTGGACCTGACCACGGTCACCAAGGAACCCAACACCGCGATCATCCGGGCCGAGACCGCCTATACTTTCGTCTCCCCGCTCAAGAAGATCATGCCGAACGCCCTGGTCTTCAGGCACAAGATGGACCTGAAGCCCCGCGCCGGCGTCCCCGTGGTCCGGCTCGACAACTAGCCGACCGCCTCGGCCAGCCGCTCGACCAGGGCGTTGGGGCCAAACATCGTCCCGTCCAGGGTTGAGACCGCCCGCACGCCTATCAGGCTGTTGGTGATGAACATCGCCTCGGCGCCCGTCGGCGTCTCGCGGACCTCCACCGCCTCGACACCGGCCCCGGCCGCCACGGCCAGCACCCGCGCCCGCATCGTGCCGGCCAGCACCCCGCAGTCCAGCGCCGGCGTGAACAGCCGCCCCTCGCGCACCCAAAAGAGGTTGGCCGCCGCCGCGCAGGCCGCCTGCCCCCGCGAGTTCAGCATCAAGGCCTCGTCGGCGCCCTGCCCACGGGCCTCCGCCCGCGCCAGCACGCTGTCTAGATAGGACAGGGTCTTCAGCCGCGCGGCCGGCGATCCCTCGTTGCGCCGCACGCTGCTGGTGATCAGGCAAGCCGGGCCGACCGGCTTCGCCGACGGCGCGGCGGTGGCCAGCAGGCGAACAGCCGGCGCCTCGGGCCGGTCCAGCCCCCGGCCCCCAGACCCCGCCGTCAGGGTCAGCCGCACGGCGGCGCGCGGCGCGGCGATCCTCGCCAAGGCGCTCCGCATCAGCCTCCCGGCGAGATCGGCGTCCAGCGGCGGCAAGCCCAGCACCGCGCAGCCCCCCGCCATCCGATCAAGGTGCGCCGCCAGCCCGACCAGCTCGCCCTCCACCGCCAGCACGGTTTCGAACAGGCCATCGCCCAGCAGCAGGCCCCGGTCGTCCAGCGGAACGCTCTCACCTAAGGTCATGCGCAGGCTCCTTCCAGGGCGCGGGCCAGGGCCGAGATCTTGGCCTCGGTCTCCAGCCGCTCGGCGTGGGGGTCGCTGTCGGCGACGATGCCGGCCCCGGCGCGGGCCTCCAGCGACCAACCGCCCTCGTCCAGGGCGAAGGCCGCCGTGCGGATCAAGACGCTGGAGTCGAGATCACCGTCGAAACCCGCCCAGAACAACGAACCGCAATAGGGGCCGCGCGGCGTCTCGAGGCTGGCGATGGTCTTCATGGCCTGGACCTTCGGCGCGCCGGTGATCGAGCCCGGCGGAAACGCCGCGCGCAGTAGGTCGACCGCGCCCTTCCCCGGCGCCAGTCGCCCGACCACCGTCGACACCAGATGATGGACGTTGGCGAAGCTCTCGACCGCGAACAGCTCCGGCGCCCGCACGCTGCCCGGCGCGCAGACCCGCGCCAGGTCGTTGCGCATCAGGTCGACGATCATCAGGTTCTCGGCCCGATCCTTGTCGCTGGCCAGCAGTTCGGCCGCCAGGGCCACGTCCTCGCCTGGCGTACGCCCCCGAGGACGCGTGCCCTTGATCGGCCGGGTCTCCACGGCGCCGCCGCGCACCGCGACGAACCGCTCGGGCGAATTGGACACCAGCGCCAGGCCCGGCAGGCGCAGATAGGCCGCGAACGGCGCGGCGCTCTGGCCGACCAGCCGCGCGAAGACGTCGAACGGGCGCGCGTCGCCGGCCAGCCGCCCGGTCCAGGCGCGGGCGATATTGGCCTGGAAGATCTCGCCGGCATGGATCCGCTCGACCACCTGGGCGACCGCCGCCTCGTAGGCGGCCGCGTCGCTGTTGATCAGCCCATCGGTCAGCGCGCCGCGTCGCGGGGCCTGCGGGATCGCGTCCAGCCAGGACAGCGCGGCGCGGGCGCGGGCCAACGCCGCGCCCTCGTCGGCTCCCCGGCCGATGGCGACGATCGCCTGCGCCTCCCGGTCGAAGGCCAGCACCGAGAGATAGCGGGCGGCGGCCAGGTCCGGCCAAGCCGCCTGCCGCGCCAGGCCCAGCGGCTCGACCCAATCGGCGAATTCATAGCTGGCCAGGCCGACCACACCGCCCTGGAACGGCGGCCCGCCGGCCAGGCCCGGCGAGGACGGACCCAGCAGCTCGCTCAGGGCGGCGAAGGGATCGCGCCGCGCGCCCGCCCGAACCATGAGCGTCGCGTCGGGATCGCGGGCCAGATAGGACCAGCGGCCCGGCTCGCCCGGCGCGCCGGACACCAGGCCCAGGGCCCAGGGCTCCTCGGCATAGGCCGATAGGACCTCCGCCGGCTCGCGCCATTCGGCCGTAAGCTGCGCCACGCATCGCATGGCCTTGGCCTTAGCTCCGGGGGGCCTTCAGGGGAAGTCAGACTCGGCGGTCGCCGCCGCGCACGAACAACAGACCGACGAAGCCGATGGCCAGCAGGACGATGATCATCGCAAACCCTCCCTGCTGGCTCTTGAAGATATTGGTGCCCAGATTGACCAGGAACGAGCCCAGCCAGATCGTCGCCGTGCCCGACAGCGCATAGACTCCGAAGAAGGCGCCGGTCTGCTCGGGCGGGGTCAGGCGCACCAGCAGGGTGCGGCTGGACGCATAGTGGGCGGTGATGAAGACCGCGTTGGAGAACCCGATCAGCAGATAGATCCACTCCGGCAGGGTCGTGAAGAACGGCCCGTTCCACAGCGGCGCGTGCGCGCTGGGGTCATAGGCCCAGAAGTAGAGGATCTGCTCCGGCCCCATGCCGATGATGGCGATGACGCCAATCAGCGACATGAAGATCTCCACCTGGACCGCGCGGCGCGGACCAAGCCCGGCGTCCAGCCAGCGCCCGACAAACCCGCCCAGCACCGCCAGCACGGTCAGGATGATGCCGTACATCAGCATCTCCAGCGCGCCCCACTTCATCACCCCGCTGGCGTAGATCCCGCCGTAGATCAGGATGGCGGTCATGCCGTCGACATAGAACATCCGGCTGATCAGGAAGGTCGCGGCGTCCTTGTAGGCTTTCATCCCCCAGATCATGCGCCAGAGGTCGCGCGCGCCCTCGGCCAGGGCGCGGTGGATCGGGACTCCGGTCGGCTTGGCGTCCGGCGTGAACAGGAACAGCGGAATGGCGCCCAGCGCGAAGGTGATCGCCGCCATCGGCGCCACGATGCGCTCGGGCTCGTGCTGGATGCGGTCGAGCCCGAACAGCGGCGCGTCGGGCGTGAACGGCAGGCCGCTGCCCGCCAGGGCGAAGGCCCAGGCCGTGAAGCCAAGCGTCAGCAGGGCGAAGGCGTTGCCCAGCGCCAAGGCCAGGCCCGAGGCCTTGTGCGCCGCCGCCAGGCCCGCCGCGCGCACCAGCAGCGAATTGTGCAGCACCTCGGAATAGGTGAACAGGATGCCGATCAGGGTGGTCAGCAGCATGACCATGCCCACCGACATCCCCGAGCCGTCGGGCTTGGCCCACCACAGCGACCACATCATCGGGATCATCAGCATGGTGGCCAGCGCCAGCCAGGTCTTGCGCCGCCCCAGCCGGTCGATGGACGCGCCGAGGAAGGGCGCCGTGGCCATGATCACCCAGCCGGAATACTGGCTCCACCGGGAGATGATCTCCTGCCCCTTCACCGGGTCGCCGACCATGGTGGCGGCCACGTAGGGCATGAAGATGTAGATGGTGATCAGGATCACATAGGGGATCCGAGCCCCCTCGAAGACCGCCCAGGCGACCGCGCCGCGCGACAAGCGGCCATCGCCGATGAGATCGGCGGCGACCGGCAGGCCGGCGCCCGATCCGCTGGCTTCAACTGTACTCAAGGCGGTCTCCCAGATGACCGCTCACGCCGGCGGACTTGAGCGCAGGTTACGCCTCGCCGGGGGATTAGAAATCGAAAAGGCGCCAGCGTCGGCATAACGACGTTGTCGAACCGAGTCCCTGGCCGCATAGTCGCGCCATCGGCATCGGCCGACGCAAGGAGAGTGAAATGAGAACGTTCGTGTCCAGCCAGAAAGGAAAATCCTCGCAACAGGACATGAAGGTTCATGCAATCACGAACTCCGGGGGCGCTGGCGCAAGCAGACGCGCCGCATAACCCCCTCACCCAACGGCCGTCGCGTACGGCCCGTCTCGACGCCCAGGCCCGCGCCCGGGCGCTGAAGTTCCTATCCTACTATCGACCGCACATTCCGCTGCTCCTGGCGGACTTGGCCTGTGCAGTGCTCGTCTCGGCGACGGCGCTGTTCCTGCCGCTGTGCGCCAACTACGTGACCAGACAGCTCGGCGCGGTGGATGGCGCGCCCGCGGCGCTGAACCAGATCTACGCCATTGGCGGGGTCATGCTGGGCCTGCTGGCGGTGCAGGTGCTGGCCACGCTGTTCGTCGACTATCAAGGCCATGTGATGGGCGCGAAGATGGAAAGCGCCCTGCGCCAGGAGCTGTTCGAGCACTGTCAGACCCTGCCCTTCCGGTTCTACGACCAGCACCGGGTCGGGCAGTTGATGAGCCGGATCACCAACGACCTGTTCGCGTTGGGCGAGCTCTATCACCACGGCCCCGAAGACCTCGCGATCGCGGTGCTCAAGTTCGCCGGGGCGATCGCCATCCTGGCCTATCTGGACGTGCCGCTGACCCTGATGATCCTCGCCGTCGTGCCGTTCGCGGTCATGCACGCCCTGCACTTCAACGGCCGGATGAACCTGGCCCTGAAACGCTCCAAGCAGCAGATCGGGGCGATCAACGAACGGGTCGAGGACTCGCTGGCCGGCATCCGGGTGGTGAAGTCCTTCGCCAACGAGAACGTCGAGAACCGGCGCTTCGAGGCCGAGAACCTGAAGTTCCTCGACACCCGGCGGGCCGGTTACAAGAGCGAGGCCTACTTCTCGGTCGGGACCACGACCTTCGCCCAGTTGATCACCGTGGTGGTCATCGTCGCCGGCGCGATCCGGGTGCAGCAGGCCCAACTCAGCGTCGCTGACATGCTGACCTTCCTGCTCTGCGTGGCGGTGCTGATCGACCCTGTCCAGCGGCTGGCGAACTTCGTGCGGCTCTGGCAGCAGGGCTATACTGGGTTCACGCGGATGGTGGAGATCATGGAGACCGCGCCGGAGGTCGCCGACCGGCAAGGCGCCATCGCCCTGGTCCGGCCGCGCGGCGCCATCGCGTTCCGGGAGGTCAGCTTCCGCTACGAGGAGGACGGCCCGCACGTGCTGCGCAACGTCTCGCTCGACGTCCGCCCCGGGGAGTTCGTGGCCCTGGTCGGGACCTCGGGGGTCGGCAAGACGACGCTGTGCTCGCTGATCCCGCGGTTCTACGAGCCGAGCGCCGGGGCGATCCTCATCGACGGGATCGACGTGCGCGACCTGACGCTAAGCTCGCTTCGGCGCAACGTCGCGGTCGTGCAGCAGGACGTCTACCTGTTCGCCGGCAGCGTCGCCGAGAACCTGCGCTACGGGCGGCCTGACGCCAGCGACGATGAGATCGTCGAAGCCGCCAAGCGGGCCAACGCCCATGACTTCATCATGGCGCTGCCGAACGGCTACGACACCGACATCGGGCAGCGCGGGGTGAAGCTCTCGGGCGGTCAGAAACAGCGCCTGACCATCGCCCGCGCGTTCCTGAAGGACGCGCCGATCCTGATCTTCGACGAAGCGACCAGCGCCCTCGACAACGAGAGCGAGAAGGCCGTGCAACTGGCGCTGGGCGCCCTGGCCCGGAACCGCACGACCCTGGTCATCGCCCACCGGCTGTCGACGGTCCGGAACGCCGACCGCATCCTGGTGCTGACCGACCAGGGCGTGGCCGAGCAGGGCAGCCACGAGGAGCTGATCGCCGCCGGCGGGGCCTATGAACGGCTCTACCGGATGCAGGCCAGCATCTAAGTTCTTTCCTCCCCTGCGAAGCGGGGGAGGAAAAAGTTAGGCCAGCTTGGCTTCCGCCGCCGCCTGGGCGGCCTTGCCGTCGGCCTTGAAGCCCTGCGCTTCGAGGGCCTCGGCCAGGGCGTTCAGGCACAGGCGCACGTGCCAGGGGGTGGCCGAGGCGCCCATCAGCCCGATGCGCCAAACCTTGCCCTTCAGCGGCCCAAGGCCCGCGCCGATTTCCAGGTCCCACTTGGCCAGCACGAAGCTGCGCACCGCCGCCTCGTCGACGCCATCTGGCACCATCACCGTGTTGAGCTGCGGCAGGCGGTCCTTCTCGGCGACCAGGAACGACAGGCCCATCGCCTCGACCCCGGCGGCCAGCGCCTCGTGGGTGCGGGCGTGGCGCACCTGCACCGCCTGCTGACCTTCTTCGAACAGCGCCACCAGGCTTTCGTGCAGGCCGTAGAGCGCGTTGATCGGCGCGGTGTGGTGATAGGTCCGGCCGCCGTCGCCGCCCCAGTAGCTCATCAGCAGATTGAAATCGCAGAGCCAGTTGCGGACCTTGGTCTTACGGCCGCTGATCGCCGCCTGCGCGCGCTTCGACAGCGCGATGGGCGACAGGCCCGGAGGCGCCGATAGACACTTCTGGGTGCCGGAATAGACGGCGTCGGCGTCCCAGGCCGCCACGTCCACGGTGATGCCGCCCAGCGAGGTGACGCAGTCGACGATGGAGAGCGCGCCGTACTTGCGGGCCAGGCCGCAGAGCGTAGCGGCGTCGCTGCGCACGCCGGTCGAGGTCTCGGCGTGGACGAAGGCGAAGACCTTGGCGGGCGCGGCCTTCAAAGCCTCCTCGACCACCGCCGGGTCGACCGGCTTGCCCCATTCGAAGTCCAGGGTCACGACCTCGGCGCCGGCCCGGTCGGCCATGTCGGCCATGCGGCCGCCGAACGCGCCGTTGATGGCGATCACCGCCCGGTCGCCCGGCTCCAGCAGGTTCATGATCGCCGCTTCCATGCCGGCCGTTCCGGGCGCCGGCAGCGGCACACAGGCATGGTCGGGAGCGTTGAACAGCCGGGCCAGCGCGCCCTTGATCTCTTCCATCAGGTTCTGGAACTCAGGGTCCAGGTGGCCGATGGTCGGGCGGGCGAGAGCCGCCAGCACGCGGGGGCTGACGTCGGAGGGGCCAGGCCCCATCAGGATGCGCCGCGGCGGTTGGAAGCTCTGCATGGTCGTCCCCTACTCAGATCTTGGCGGGGGACGATTAGGGTATGGCGCGGCTGATGTCAGCCGAGGATGCGCGCCTCGATCCGGCTGCGCAGCTTGGAATCGACCCCCAGGACCTCCTCCAGATAGCGATCGACCGAGCCGTGGCTTTCGTCGATGGCGGCGAAGGCTTCGGCCAGGAAGGCTTCGTTGACGCTGACCGCCTGGCGCAGCGCCGCGTCGTTCACCGTGATCCCGGTCAGGTCGCGAATCCACGGGCCGAGGAAGGCGGTCTTCTTCTCCAGCTTGGTCTCGTCGTTGGTCGCCAGATAGTCGGCCAGGGTGTCGTCGCGGTGGACCCCGGCGATATGGTGAGTGATGGCGCAGATCATGCCCGTGCGGTCCTTGCCCGCCGCGCAGTGGACCACCACCGCCCCGTCGGTCTCGCCCAGGGCGTGGAGGTAGCGGCTGAACAGATCGACGATCCGCTCGGCGTGCGGCGCGTTGCGGTAGAATTCCAGGCTGTCGCGGAAGAACCAGTCGGCGTTGATGTCGCCGGCCGCCTTCAGGGCGTCGGCCCAGTCGAGTTCTGGACCGTCGATATCGTTCTCGATGACCTGGCCCGCGAAACCTTCCCACCGCTTCGACGGCTCGCGATCACGCTCGCGACGGCGGCGCAGGTCGACGATGACCTGGACGTCCAGGTCGCGCAGGGTCTGCAGGTCCCGCTCGGTCGCATAGGCGTGGTTGGCCGAGCGGAACAACCGCCCCGCCTTCAGGCCACGCCCGCATTGGGTGCCGTAACCGCCGAAGTCGCGGAAGTTCTCGATGCCTTCGAGTTCGATATGCCGTGCGCTCATGACCGCCGATTTAACGATTCCGGCGGCCGATGGCGAGCCGCCACCGCCGTTCCAGCCCTCGAAATTTCCGCGACCTGCTGACGCGCCGCCGCCTTAGCGGAACGGCGGCTCGTCGAAGCTGCGCAGCTTGCGCGAGTGCAGCCTGGGGCCTTCGTTCCGCAGCAGGTCCATGGTGGCGATGCCGATCTGCAGGTGCTGGCCGATCGCCCGCTCATAGAAGGCGTTGGCCTGGCCCGGCAGCTTGATCTCGCCGTGCAGGGGCTTGTCCGACACGCAGAGCAGCGTCCCGTACGGCACCCGGAACCGATAACCCTGGGCGGCGATGGTGGCGCTCTCCATGTCGATGGCCACGGCGCGGGACTGGTTGAACCGCAGCGAGCTGGACGAGAAGCGAAGCTCCCAGTTGCGGTCGTCGGTGGTGACCACCGTGCCGGTCCGCAGGCGGCGCTTGAGCATCTCGCCCGTCTCGCCGGTCACCGCCTCGGCGGCGCGGCCCATGGCGACCTGGATCTCGGCGATCGGCGGGATCGGGATCTCCGGCGGCAGGACGTCGTCCAGCACGTGGTCGTCGCGCAGATAGGCGTGGGCCAGCACATAGTCGCCGATGGTCTGCGAGCCGCGCAGGCCCCCGCAGTGACCGATCATCAGCCAGGCCTGCGGACGCAGCACCGCCAGGTGGTCGGTGATGGTCTTGGCGTTCGACGGCCCGACCCCGATATTGACCAGGGTGATGCCGCGGCGGCCTTCGGCCATCAGGTGGTAGGCCGGCATCTGGTGGCGCCGCCAGGCTCCGTCGGCGATCACCTGCTCGGGGTTTTCGGTCTCGGCGGTCACGACCACCCGGCCGGCGGCCGACAGCGCCGTATAGGGCCCGCCGGCCTTCAGCTGCTCGCAGCCCCAGCGCACGAACTCGTCCACATAGCGGTGGTAGTTGGTGAACAGGATGTACTGCTGGACGTGCTCGGCGGGGGCGCCGGTGTAGTGGGTCAGCCGCGCCAGGGAGAAGTCGGTGCGCAGGCCGTCGAACAGGGCGAGCGGCCGCGACGGCTCCAGGCTGGCGTTCCAGAACCCGTCGGCGATCTCATCACCAATATGTGCGAGCTCGGTGGTCGGGAAATGCCGGGCGATCTCGGCCGAGCTGATGTCGGCCATGGCCAGATCCACCGCGCCGTCCAGCACGTAGGGGAACGGCATCTCCTGGCGCGAGCGCCCGACCTCGATGGTGACGTCGAAATCGGCCGCCAGCAGGCTGATCTGCTCGGTCAAATAGTCGCGGTAGAGATCGGGCCTGGTCACCGTGACGGCGTAGTGGCCGGGCTGCGACAGACGGGCATAGGCCCGGCTCAGCCTGGGGAAATCGTGGCCGGGCGGCCAGGTCAGGCGCAGCTCCGGATAGGCGAAGATTCCCTCGGCCCGCTGGGCGGGGTCAGGCGGCGCGCCGCCCGCCAGGAAGGTCTTCAGCGCGCCGCGCAGCGCTTCGACGGTGTTTTGATATTCGGTGTTGAGCCGCTCTACGATGGCGGTGGCGTTGTTTTCGTTGAACATGGGTCAGTTTAGCCTGCTCTTGTGCAGGTTGCGAGACACCTCTGCCTCACTTTCGCTCCGCTATGGACGAAAGGCCCCATTCTCGGCCACAAGGTCGCCTCTAAGCCTCGGGGGTCACACCATGAATAAGATTTTCACCGCCTTCATCGTGGGCGCCATGGTGCTCGGGGTGCTGGTCGGATGGGGGGTGAACCACTTCCTCACGCCCGAGCAGGCCAAGGGGGTCGCCGAAAACCTCACCATCGTCACCGACGTCTTCCTGCGACTGATTAAGATGATTATCGCCCCGCTGGTGTTCTCCACCCTGGTGGCCGGCATCGCCCACATGGAGGACGCCGCCTCCATCGGCCGGGTCGGGATCAAGACGATGGGCTGGTTCATCAGCGCCTCGATCGTCTCGCTGCTGATCGGCCTGTTCATGGTCCACCTGATCCATCCCGGCGCCGGGATGGGCCTGGTGCAGGACCCCTCCACCATCGCCGGCGCGGTCGACGCGACCAAGCTGACCCTCAAGGAGTTCGTCACCCACCTGGTGCCGAAATCCATCGTTGAGGCGATGGCCAACAACGAGATCCTGCAGATCGTGGTCTTCTCGATCTTCGTCGGCACCGCGGTTTCATCGCTCGACGACAAGGCCCCGGCCGTCACGGCCCTGGTCGACCAGATCGCCTCCATCATGCTCAAGGTGACCGGCTACGTCATGAAGACGGCGCCGCTGGCTATCTTCGCCGCGCTGGCCGCGACGGTGGCGACGCAGGGGCTGAGCGTCCTGGCGGATTATGCGAAATTTGTGCTGGGCTTCTACGCCTCGCTGGGCGTGCTCTGGGCGCTGCTGTCGGCCCTGCTGATCCTGATCGTCGGCAAGCGGGCGATCAACCTGCTGCGCGCGGTGCGCCAGCCCGCCCTGCTGGCCTTCGCCACCGCCTCGTCGGAAGCCGCCTACCCGCGCACCCTGGAAGAGCTGCAGAAGTTTGGCCTGTCGCGCCGGATCTCCAGCTTCGTCCTGCCGCTGGGCTACTCGTTCAACCTCGACGGCTCGATGATGTACTGCACCTTCGCGGTGCTGTTCATCGCCCAGGCCTACGGCATCGAGATGTCGATCGGCCAGCAGATCACCATGCTGCTGCTGCTGATGGTCACCTCCAAGGGCATGGCCGGCGTGCCGCGCGCCTCGCTGGTCGTCATCGCCGCCACCCTGGCCTATTTCGACCTGCCGGAAGCGGGCCTGCTGCTGATCCTCGGCGTCGACCACCTGCTGGACATGGGCCGCTCGGCCACCAACGTGCTCGGCAACTCGGTGGCCGCCGCGGTGGTCGCCAAGTGGGAGGGCCAGATCGAGGAGCCCACCGAGGACGGGGCGAGCCCCAAGCCCGCCTGACGTATTTTACGTAACCGCGTTAACGGACGATTCCGGCCTCATGCGGCATATCCCCGCGCAGCACAGAGCAGCGCGGGAGCAGACGACGATGAAGGGCCTAGTCTTTACGGAGTTCCTTGAGTTCGTCGAAACCCAGATGGGCGCCGACATGGTCGACGCCATCATCGACGACTGCGAGCTGTCGACCGGCGGGGCCTACACCGCCGTCGGCACCTATCCGTTCTCCGAACTGCGCGACCTGCTGCTGGCGGTGGTGAAGCGCTCGGGCGCCGAGCCCGGCGACCTGCTCCGCGCCTTCGGCCACAAGCTCTGCAGCACCTTCGCCTCGGGCTATGGCCAGTATTTCGACTCGGCCGGATCGCTGTTCCAGCTGCTGGCCTCGATCGACGACCACATCCATGTGGAAGTGCGCAAACTCTATCCCGACGCCGAGCTGCCCTCGATGCGGATCGCCGGCCGCTCGTCCGACCAAATGCTGCTCGACTATCGCTCCGAGCGCGGGCTCGAAGCCCTGGCCGAGGGCCTGATCGAAGCCACCTCGAACTATTACCGCGAGCCGGTCACCGTCTCGACAACCCAGATGAGCGACGCCGACGGCGAGTTCGTGCGCTTCACCATCGACCGCAAGGCGGCCTAAGCCGCCCGTGGACCAGCCTGCTGAACATATCGACGCCGCCGTCGCGGCGCGGCGGATCGAACGCGAACGGCGCGCCCGGCGCGAGGCCGAGGCGCTGCTCGAATCCAAGGCCCTGGAGCTGTTCCAGGCCAGCCAGGACCTACGCCAGGTCTCCGAGGCGCTGGCCGGACGGGTCGACGAGCTGGAGGCCGAACGGGCCCTGACCCTGCACCTGGCCCGCACCGACGGCCTGACGGGACTGCTGAACCGAGGCGCCTTCACCGCCGCCCTGATCAACCGACTGGAAGCGGCCGAGCGGTCCGGCGAGGCCGTGGCCCTGTTCGTCATCGACCTGGACCGCTTCAAGCACCTGAACGACAGCCTGGGCCACCACGCCGGCGACCAGCTGCTGAACGAGATCGGCCGCCGCCTGCGGGCCGGCGCCCTGGACGGCGACGTGGTCTCGCGCCTCGGCGGCGACGAGTTCGCGGTGATCGCCAGCGGCGAGGGCTTGCGCAAGCGCGCCCAGGCCCTAACCCAGCTGCTGACCCAGACCCACACCATCTATGGCCGGGCCATCGCGCCGGGCGCCTCGATCGGGGTGGCGGTGTTCCCCACCGACGCCACCGACGCCACCGACCTGCAACGCTTCGCCGACATGGCGCTGTACCGGGCCAAGGCGGCCGGCGGCAGCCGCTGGTCGGCCTTCGACGACGAACTGCGCCAGGCCAGCGCCGCCCGCCACAGCCTGGAGACCGAACTGCGCCGCGCCATCCCGGCCGGCGACATCGTCCCCTGGTTCCAGCCGGTGGTGGACGCCAGCGACGGGCGGATCACCGCCGTCGAGGTGCTGGCCCGCTGGAACCACGCCGAGCGCGGCATGATCCCGCCGGGGGTGTTCGTGCCGCTGGCCGAGGAGCTGGACCTGATCGCCGAGCTGGACGGCGCGCTGTTCCAGACCGCCTGCCAGCGCGCCGCGCCGTGGGTGGCCGAGGGGCTGATCGACACCGTCTCGTGCAACGTCTCGCAGCGCGAACTGCTGGACCCGTCGTTCTCGCGCAACCTGATGCGCCGGCTGGCCGACACCGACCTGCCGGCCACCGCCCTGACCGTCGAGATCACCGAGACCTTCCTGGTGCACGACCTGTCGATGGCGCGCCGGCACATCGAGCGCCTGGCCTCACGCGGGGTGCGGATCGCGCTCGACGACTTCGGCACCGGCTATTCGAACCTGCGCGCCCTGCTGCAACTGCCGATCCATACGGTGAAGCTGGACCAGTCGCTGATCGGCGGGGTGGGGCGCGACCCGCGCGTCTCCAAGCTGGTCCGCGCCATGCTGGGCGCCGCCAAGTCGCTGGACGCCCGCATCGTCGCCGAAGGCGTCGAGGACGAGGCGCAGGCGATCTTCCTGCGCGCAGCCGGCTGCGACCGCATGCAGGGCTATCTGTTCGCCCGCCCGATGCCCGCCGACGACGTCGAGGCGCTGATGCGCAGCCAGGCGGCCGGCGCCGAAGCGCCCACCGACCGGATCATGGCCGCGGCGGCGACGCTGCGGGTCGGGCGGTAGGGGTTCTCCTCTCCTCAGATCCTCCCCCGCTGGGGGAGGTGGCGCGCGGCACGCGCGACGGAGGGGGCTTGCTGANAGCATCTAGAGAGGAGGGGGTCTCCGGCTTGCGCAAGGCCCCTCCTCGCCCCCATATCGAGCGCCATGCACAATCATCTTCGCACCTTCATGTTGCTGGCGGGCCTGACCGCCCTGTTCGTCGGCATCGGCTATCTGATCGGCGGGCCGACCGGCATGGCCATCGCGCTGGCGCTCGGCGTGGGGATGAACTTCTTCAGCTACTGGAACTCCGACAAGATCGTGCTGCGCATGTACGGCGCGCGCGAGGTCGATCCGGGAACCACCGACCCGGTCCTGCGCAACTATGTCAGCGACGTCTTCGAGATGTCGGACCGCGCCGGGATGCCGCGCCCGAAGGTCTATGTGATGGAGACCGAGCAGCCGAACGCCTTCGCCACCGGCCGCAACCCGGAGAACGCCGCCGTGGCCGCCACCATGGGCCTGCTGCGGATGCTGGACCGGCGCGAGATCCGCGGGGTGATGGCCCACGAGCTGGCGCACGTGAAGAACCACGACACCCTGACCATGACCATCACCGCGACCCTGGCCGGGGCGATCTCGTCGCTGGCCAATTTCGCGCTGTTCTTCGGCGGCAACGACCGCGAGCGGCCGGGCGGGATCATCGGGACCATCGCCCTGATGGTGCTGGCCCCGATGGCCGCGGCCCTGGTGCAGATGGCGATCAGCCGTGGCCGCGAATACGAGGCCGACAAGGGCGGGGCCGAGATCAGCGGCGATCCCCAGGCCCTGGCCAGCGCCCTGCAGAAGATCGAGGCCTACGCCCACGGCATCACCAATGTGACCGCCGAGCGCAATCCGGCCACCGGGCAGATGTTCATCATCAACCCGCTGAACGGCCATGGCGCCGACAACCTGTTCTCGACCCACCCGGCGACCGCCAACCGGGTCGCGGCGCTGATGAAGCTGACCGGCCGCGCCGCGCCGCCGCCCAGTTCGCCGATCGTGACGGGCGGACGTCGCTCGGCCACGGCGGTGCCGACCACCTCGGCGGCGCCCAAGCGCGGGCCGTGGAACAGCTGATCTCCGCTCCCCTGGGGAGAGGTCGGGTGAGGGGTCCTTCGACCCTCGCCGCTTTTGATGATCGATGGTCCGTAGAGCGCCGCTGCGCGGCGCCCCCTCACCTAGCCTCTCCCGAGGGAGAGGGATGGTCGGCGCTGGTTCGCGCGGCCGTGGAACATCTCCCCTTTCCTCCCCCATCCTGATGGGGGAGGAAAGACGACGGCTCATTCCTCAGATCCTCCCCCGCTGGGGGAGGTGGCGCGCGTCAGCGCGACGGAGGGGGCTTGCTGAGCGAGTCAAAGTCCCCCCCCCCCC
>NZ_LMHT01000034.1:178887-240361 GCF_001429025.1 Phenylobacterium sp. Root700
GCATCTGGTGAGCGGCGGGCCCCAGGGCGGTGTTGCAGGCGGCCAAGGCGGCGCTTCAGTTCGGTGATCCTGGCGCGGTTGGTCAGGGCGCCCGAGCCCTCGGCCAGCATCATCACCTGGTCGGTGAACCAGTCCTCGCGGTCCTCGCAGGCCTGGGCGATCTCGGCGGCGAAGACCGGCTGCTTGCCGACCCAGGCGTAGAGGGTCGTGGCGCACGGCATGTCCGGGCGCCGCGCGAGGCTGGCCAAGGACGCGCCCTGGCGGATTTCGTCGGCGATGAACTGGGTCAAGTCTGGTGTGCAGGCGCCGAGCGCGCGGCGTCGGCGGCGGCCGATCCGCAGGGCGATGACCAGCGCCTGGTCGAACTGCGGCTCCGTCCGCCGCCAGCGGGCGACCACGCCGCGCGACGGCAGGCCGGCGGCGGACTTGAGCATGGTCGCCAACGGCTCGCCCCGAGACGCGCACCACGATGGCGTCGGCCAGGGCGAGGTCGAAAGCCCGCCAGCGACCCCGCCGCCCCTGGTCGCGGGCCGCCGCGCCGATCTGCTTCAGGCGATGGATCTCCTCGGCGAACGGCGCCTGCGTGGCGCGCCAATAGGCGTAGAGGCGGCGGCTGGGCATGGCGCGGTCGCGCAGGATCTGGGTGATCGGCTCGCCGGCCCGCAACCGCGTCAGCAGGGCCTGGCCTTTGGCCTCATTGAACGCGCCGTGGCGGATGAACGCGCCGCGACGCCGGGCGGCGGCGAGCTCGGCGGCGAAGCCCGGCTCGGCCCGCTCCCAGGCATGGACGCTGGCGTAGGATGGCATGCCCGGCTCGGCGCAAATGTTAGCGAGGGTTTCGCCGGCGGCGAGTCGGGTCAGAAGGTCTTGGCGGGCGTGGGGGTCGGTGTGCCGGTAGGCGCGCGCGGGCATTGGGCGAGCGTAGCACGGTCGGGGGTTGGCCGGAACATTTGGAGAACATTTATCTCGGGCCGCACCGCAGGATGTCGAGCAGCTCGGCTCTTGGGATGCGGCGGGATGTCCGATTTTCGTCGCCGTTGTGGACAGCGAAAACGTCTGCTCCTGGTAGGGCCCGGTCGAAATTTCGCGCCTCAAACACGTCACTGCTAAGCTACGTGGATGAACGACATTCTTTACACGCCTTCCGGGGTTCGTCTTCGCCGGCGCGTTTCGGGACCGGGACCACTCAACTGGCTCCTCTTGCCGGGGGGACCGGGAATTGGCTCGGAGAGCCTTCACGAGCTTGCAGATACGATGAACGTACCGGGTTCCGTCTGGATGGTTGATCTCCCAGGTGACGGCTCGAATCGCACGCCCCCAGGCGCGCCGGACGACATCTTCTCAGTGTGGCCACGAGCTGTGCTTGAAGCAGCCCAGGCTTTGCCTGACGTCGTGTTCGTCGGCCATTCGACCGGGGGGATGTACCTGCTCGATACGCCCGAGCTGGCGCCGCTGCTGAGAGGCTTGGCGTTGGTTGACACCGCTCCTGACGCCAAATGGCATCCGCACTTTGTGGCGATGACGCAGGCGTTTCCACTGCCCGACGTCGAGGCCGCGAGCGCGGTCTACGAAGCCGACCGATGCGACTCAAACATCGCCGCCGTCACGGTAGCCGCGGCGCCCTGGAATTTCACCGCGGCGGGCGTGGCCGCTGGGCGAGAACTGCTCGCGAGGATGCCGTATAACAGCGCGGCGGTAGATTGGTCAGAGGCCCACTTCGACGACGTCTATGAGGCGCGCTGGTGGCCCGAAACCTTCCCGGTGCTTCGCATCGCGGGAGAAAACGATCGCATTGTCTGGCAAGGCGGTTGGAAGGCGCCACGCTTCCAGACCGCCAACGTTATTGAGCAAACCATTCCCGGCGGCGGTCACTTTCCCTGGATCGAGAATCCCGTAGCGGTGCGTCGGGCGTTTGCAGAATTCACGGCGAAAATCGCCGCTGGACGCGAAGTCCGCTAACCAACCATCTGAGGCTCTTAGAGCTTCTGCCTCGTGGACAGCGTCAATTTTCGCCACTCAGCATTGCACCACAGCATAAAAACCGCCGGTTTTTTGGCAACCAGTTACCACCTAGGGGCGTTTTTCGGACCTGTGGCCTTGTTCCGGCTGGGCGTTGTTGTTGGGGTTATCAGTATGGCGTCGCGTTCTGTTTGGGTGGTGTTGAGCCTGGGCTCGGCGCTGGCTTTGGCCGCCTGCGGGGAGAAATCCGCCGAGGGCGGGGCGCCGGGGGCGGTCGCGGCGGCGGGGGCTGGTCCTGAGGCGAAGGCCCAGGCCGAAGACGTGCGGGCGGCGGCCAAGGAGAGCGTGATTGCGCGGGGCATGACCTCGCACGGGACGGCCGAGGCCCAGGTGGTGGAGGCCGTGCGGCAGAACGGCATCCTGACGCTGAAGATCCGCTTTGGGCCCGTGCGGGCGCCGGGCGGCGGGACCGATTTCCACACGCTCTACGGCAATCCCAAGAAGGCCCAGGAAGAGATCGCCGTGGTGGCGGGGGATCGGAAATACTTCCTGCTGACCGACGCCGACGGCATGCCGCTGACGCCGCCGGACATGATGGTCAAGGTGACCAAGGACGCGCCGCTGGCCGGCACCTGGTGGGGCAAGTTCCCGGCCCCGCCGGCCGAGATCAAGACCGTCAGCCTGACCCTTCCCGAGGTCGAGGCGATCGAGAACATCCCCTTAAGCGACCGCTGAGGCCTGTGATGACGCGCATCTGCGCCCTGGCCGTCGCGGGCCTTTTCGTCGCCTTGCCGGCCGCCGCCGAGCCGTGGGGGCCGCTGGATGGGAGCAGTCCGCGGGCTGATGCGGCGGCGCGGGCGGCTCTGGCCAGGGGACGGGTCGATGTGCTGAAGGCGCGGGTCGATCCGCTGACCGGCTTGCAGCAGGCGACGAGCGGCCGCTCCGAGCCGTTGGCGAACCTGGCCTCCGATCTCAGCAGCCGGTTCCCGGGGCTGGGCGCCAGGGTCGAGGGCGAGCAGCTGCGGCTGAACCTGCAGAGCGACGTGCTGTTCGACTTCGACAAGGCCGATATCCGCCAGGACGCCCTGCCGGTGCTGGACGCCATCGCGGCCGGGGCGGGGAAGCTGGGGAAGCTGGGGAAGCCGATCGCGGTGGAGGGCCATACCGACGCCAAGGGCTCGGACGCCTATAATCAGGGCCTGTCGGAACGCCGGGCCAAGGCGGTGGAGGCGGCGTTGAAGGCGCGGCTGGGCGGCGCAGCCGGGGCGCTGACCGCGCGGGGCTTTGGCGCCCAGCGGCCGGTGGCGGCGAACGTCAAGGCCGACGGGTCCGACGACCCGGCGGGGCGCCAGCGCAACCGGCGGGTCGAGATCGTGATCGGCGGCTAAACGGCGGGGAGCGACCGGCTGGGGCAGAAGAAGACCAGCTTGAAGTCCTTTGGATCGGTGTAGCCGCCGGCCGTGTGCGAGCGCGTCGACAGGGCCGGCGCATGCCCGACCAAGCCGAAGGGCGCGCCGCTCACGCCCGAGGCCTGGCAAGAGGGAGCAGGTTGGGCGCCGAGATCCTGGCCCGGCGCCGACAGTTCGCCATCGGCCGCGCGCGCGGCGCCGGCGGCGGCGATCGCCGCCACGCAGGCGGCGGTCTGGATCAACAGGGTCAGTCTGGTCATGTTCAGCCCCTTTCGATGAATGGTGGCTGCGGCGCCGGGATCAGGGGACGCCCGGCTCAGCCCGGTGGGGACCGGGCCGGGCGTTCGCCCTGACGTCGGCGCCTGGTGTTGGAACCTTATTCGGGCTCTGGCTCCGCGTGCGGATTACAGGCGTCCCCGGGGTTGAAGTAGCGCGCCACGATGTCGAAGAGCTGCATCGTATGCCCGTAGTTCTGAGTCTTTCCCGCCGGGTTGCCCGGAGCCCCTTCGGGGATGTCGTTCAGCCCTGAAAACGCGCAGATCGAGTTGGCGTGCGCGGGGCCGGCGGTGTCCTTGCCGGTTCCCGTGACTTCACCGGCGAAGGCCGGCGCGGCGCTCAAGGCGGCCGCGGCGGCGCAGGCCGCCATCGTGACGAACGGAGCAGTTCTCATCATCTCAATCACCGTTGCTCGACAACCGGCGGCGATCCCGCCAAGCGACCAGCAGGCGCCCGTTTACGCAGGCCCGTCATCCCGCAATTGAGGGATGATACGGCTCTATTTGACCGTGCGAAAACTTGCCTGGCCCCGGCGCTGCAGTAACCTCGCCGCCAGTGTAACCAGCGTCAGACGTTGTTTTCACCTGAGCGGGGTCGCGGCCCATGATCAACGCAGAGGGCCGGCGCGCCACGATTGCGAAGACGCCTGCGCGCGGGGCGCCCGATCGAACTTGGCGTGCGCCCGAGCCGCGGACGTTCGACAACCCCGCCCCTGACAACCCCGCCGCCGTCGTCGGCCAACCGGCCCTGGCCAAACAAGGGGCGCTGCTGATCGGGGCGGCGTTTGGGGCGCTGGGCCTGGCCGCCTTCATCTGCGACGGCTTGGCGCTGGTCCGTGTGCTGACGCCGGTGGCGCAGTCGGCCCTGGAGGCCGGGCGTATCCGGCTGGTGAACGGCCACCTCTCGGCGCCGGCGCATTACGACTGCGCCGAGATGGAGGCCGCCATCGCGGCGGCCGCCTCGTCCGACCTGGCCGGACCTGAACCGACGACGCGGACCGTCGTGAACCGCGACCTGCGTGAGCTCGCCCGCGTGCAGGTCATCGACGTGATCACCCTGCCGCGCCAGGCCTCGCCGCTCAGCTTCGAGCCGCGGGCGGTGGTGGTGTTGCGCGGCGGGGAGCGCAATCAGGTCGAGCTGGAGGCCATATTGATCCGCGCCTTCGGATTGACCCCGGCCGAGGCGCAGGTCGGCGCCCTGCTGACCCTGGGCGAACCGCGCGAGATGATCGCGGCGGCGCGCGGCGCCTCGCTGCAGACCGTCCGCAGCCAGATCAAGAGCATCTTCGCCAAGCTGAGCGTGACCCGCGAGCGCGAGCTGGTGTCGTTGCTGACCAAGATCACCCAGCGTTGAGCTTGCACAGGGGTCAGGCTGGAGTGCTATGGCGTCTGGGACAGGCCGCGCGCCGGCCGCGTCGATCAAGAACAAGTAAGAGGAAAGCCAGATGTTTTCACACGTGATGGTCGGGACCAACGACCTGGCCAAGGCCAAGGGTTTTTATGACGCGGTGCTGGGCACGCTGAACGTGCCGCCGTCGTTCATCGACGGGCACCGGATGTTCTACATGACCAAGAGCGGCGTGTTCGGCGTGTCTGAGCCGATCAACGGCGAGCCGGCCTGCCACGCCAACGGCGCCACCATCGGCTTCGCCTGCGAGTCGAGCGAACAGGCCGACGCCTGGCACGCGGCCGGCGTGGCCAATGGCGGCACCACCTGCGAGGATCCGCCCGGCGTGCGCGCCGGCGGCATGGGCAAGATGTACCTGGCCTATCTGCGCGACCCGGACGGCAACAAGCTGTGCGCCATGCACCGCATGCCCGCCTAGGGCCAAGTCTTCCGCGCCGCCGGTCGCAAGGGCCGGCGGCGCGGGATCTGGGCTAGCGGCCGATGAAGACCGGCTTGCGCTTTTCGAGGAAGGCCCTGCGGGCCTCCTTGCCGTCCTGGCTGCCGAAGGCGCGGCCGATGTTGGAGACCTCGTAGCGGAGCTGCTGCTCCATATCGTGGGACTCGTAGGACTTCACGATGCCGCGCTTGAGCAGGCGCAGGGTGATCGGCGACCACTCGCAGAGCTGGGCGCAATACTCGGCCAGGCGCTCGGTGAACTGATCGTCGGAGACGACCTCGCCGGCCATGCCCCAGTCGACGGCCTGCTGGCCGGTCAGGGTGCGGTTCTCCATCATGAAGCGCATGGCGCGCTCATAGCCCATGGCCTGCGGGAGGGTGATGGTGAGGCCGGCGTCCGGCGAGCCGCCGATGCGGGTGTAGCCGGCCATCAGCCGCGCGCTGGAGGCGATCAGCCGCACGTCGGTGGCCATGGCTAGGCCGAGGCCCGCGCCGACCGCCACGCCGTTGATGCCGCCGACCACCGGCTTGTCGCAACGCTTGCGGGTGGCGAGCACGAACTGGCCGACCCAGCTGATGTCGTCCAGTTGGGCGGTCATCGGCGGGGCGGGATGGAAGGGCTCGGCGCCCGAGAGGTCCAGGCCCGCGCAGAAGGCGTCGCCCGAGCCGGTCACCGCCACCACCCAGACATTGTCGTCGCGCGCGGCCTCGTCGATGGCCGCGACGATCCCCCAGGCCAGCTGCTGGCTCAGCGCGTTCTTCTTCTCCGGACGGTTCAGGCGGATGGTCCGCACGTGGCCGGCGTCGGAAACCTCGACGAGATTGGTCATGGCGTATTCCCCCTGTTGTCGTGATCGGCGTTGACGACAGAATGGACGGGGTGGGAGGTGGAGGCCAGCCCGAAGGAGCCGACATGACCGCCCAGCCGCCCTTGCACGACGCCGACACCCTGGCCTTCTACGACCGCGAGGCGAGCGCCTATGCGGCGCGAACCCAGGCCGAGCCGACGCGGCTGCGCGACTTCCTGATGACCCTGCGGCCGCGCGCCAAGATCCTGGAGCTGGGCTGCGGCGGCGGGCGCGACGCCGAGTTCATGCTGGCGGCCGGCTTCGAGGTCACCCCGACCGACGGCTCGAGCGGGCTGGCCGCGCAGGCGGAGGCCCGGCTGGGCCAGCCGGTACGGGTGATGCGGTTCGAGGAGCTGGAGGAGGTCGCCGCCTATGACGGCGTCTGGGCCAACGCCTGCCTGCTGCATGTGCCCGAGGAGGGCCTGGCCGACGTGCTCACGCGCATCCACCGGGCGCTGAAGCCGGGCGGGCGGTTCTATGCGGGGTTCAAGTCCGGCGACGGCGGGGATCGCGACAGCCTGGGCCGGTACTACAATTTCCCGAGCGAGGAGCGGCTGCGGGCGGCCTATGGCGCGGCGGGAGCCTGGGCGCCGCTGGACGTCACCACCGGCCAGGGCGGCGGCTTCGACGGCGTGCCGCGGACCTGGCTGCACGTGCTGGCGGTGAAGGGGGCCTAGATCCTCCCCTCAATGCTTCGTCATGGCCGGCCGCTTGCGCTGGCCATCCATAGACTCCGAGGTCGGAGTTTTCCCCGAGGGGTTTGTGTTTATGGGTCCCCGGGACAAGCCCGGGGATGACGAGCAGATAGGGTTGAGAGCCGCTCTACTCCGCCGGGACGTCGCTGCGCTTGGCGAGGGTCTTGTCGAAGGCGGCCCAGACGCCGGCGTCGCCGTGCCATTGGCCCTTGGTCGCGGCCTTGGAGTATTCGGTCGAACGGGCCTCGAAGAAGTTGGCGTGCTCGACGCCCGACAGCATCGATTGCAGCCAGGGCAGCGGGTTCTCGCGGACGCCGCCGTAGACCTCCGGCAGGCCCAGCTGGCGCAGGCGCCAGTCGGCGATGAAGCGGATGTAGTTCTTGATGTCGTCGGGGGTCATGCCCTGGACCTCGCCAGCGTTGAACGCCAGGTCGATGAAGGCGTCTTCCAGGCCCACCACCGTCTTGCAGCAGTCGATGATGTCGTCGGCCACCGACTTGGTCACCGCGCCGGTCTCGGCGTTGAAGGCATGGTAGAGCTTGATGATGCCTTCGCAGTGCAGGCTCTCGTCGCGCACCGACCACGAGACGATCTGGCCCATGCCCTTCATCTTGTTGTGGCGCGGGAAGTTCAGCAGCATCGCGAAGCTGGCGAACAGCTGCAGGCCCTCGGTGAAGCCGCCGAACATGGCCAGCGTGCGGGCGATGTCGGCGTTCGAATCGACGCCGAACTTCTGCATGTAGTCGTGCTTGTCGCGCATCTCCTGGTAATCCAGGAAGGCCGTGAACTCGCTGTCGGGCATGCCGATGGTTTCGAGCAGCAGGGCGTAGGCCGCGATGTGGATCGTCTCCATGTTGGAGAACGAGGCCAGCATCATCTTCACCTCGGTGGGTTTGAAGACGCGGCTGTAGCGTTCCATGTAGTTGTCGTTCACCTCAACGTCCGATTGGGTGAAGAACCGGAAGATCTGGGTGAGGAGATTGCGCTCCTTGTCGTTGAGCTTGGCGGCCCAATCCTTGAGGTCCTCGCCCAGCGGCACCTCTTCGGGCATCCAGTGGACCTGCTGTTGCTTCTTCCAGAAGTCGTAGGCCCACGGATAGCGGAACGGCTTGTAGGCGAACGACGGCGTGAGCAGGCCTGGCAGGGTGGATTTGGCGGTCACGGCGGGCTTTCCAACTGGACGGATTCGGACGAGAGCGATGCTAGCTTAACGCACCATTCACCAACATCTAGTGCCGACTTGCCCCCTAGACCCAAGATGTTGTGAACGGCCTGGGGAGAAAACCGGATGTCGAAGCTAACCCTTTATGGCGCAAAAGGTTCTGGCGCGGTCGCGGTCGAGGCCGCCTTGCGGCTGATCGGCCAGGACTACGATCTGATCGAATCCTACACCTTCGACCCCGATGACCGCGAGAGCGGCGACAAGGTGTTGGCGGCCAATCCCATGCGGCAAGTTCCCGCACTGGTGCTGGCCGGCGGCGAGGTGGTCACCGAAAGCGCCGCGATCCTGACCTGGCTGGCCGAGCAGCATCCGCAGGCCAGGCTCTGCCCCCTGCCCGGCGCGCCTGGCCGCGCGCAGTTCCTGCGCTGGATGAGCTTTGTCTCCAGCGCGATCTATTCGCTCTATTGGGTGAAGGACGATCCGTCCCGGCTGGTCCCCGATCCCGCCGGCCATAGGGCGCTGGAAGAGCGAGTGATGGACCGCATCGCCGAGTGCTGGGGGATGATGGAGCGGCAGGCGGCGCCGGGCCGCTACATCCTGGGCGAGGAGCTCAGCGTGCTCGATCTCTATGTCGCGGTGGTCTCGCGGTTCCGACCCCGGCGCGAGCGGTTCTACGCGGTCGCGCCGAGAATGGGCGAGGTGGTCCGGCGCGTCGACGCGGACCCGCGGCTGGCGGCGCTGTGGGTGGAGCGGATGGGCGGCTGACTTTTGCTAGGATGTCATCCCGGTTTCGGCCGCAGGCCGAAGACCGGGACCCGTTAGCGCCGCCTGGGAGGTCGAGGCGCGGACCGTGCTAGATGTCGAAACTATGAAGGTTGTTCACCCGGGGGCGGGTTGAGAGAGTGGTGTTGCGACACTCCAACCTCTGAACCGGGAGCCCCCGGATGAACATGCACAAGAATGCGCGCCTGACGCCCGTTGGTCGAGCCTTGCTGGCCGGTCGCGTTGAGCGTGGCTGGACGGTGAAGGCGGCTGCGGGAGCGGCCGGCGTTTCCAGAAGAACAGCGCAAAAGTGGCTGGGTCGGCATCGGCTGGGCGGCGAGCGAAGGCATCACGACCGCAGCTCGGCGCCGGGACGATGTCCGCGCCGGACGCCGGCGGAGCAGGTGGCGCGGATCGAGGCCCTGAGGCGTGAGCATCTGACCGGACCGGTGATCGCCACGCGGCTGGGCATGGCCCGCTCGACGGTGGGGGTGATCCTGCGGCGGCTGGGGCTGGGCAAGCTGAAGGCGCTGGAGCCCAGAGCGCCGGTGGTCCGCTACGAGCGCTCGGCGCCGGGCGAGATGATCCACCTCGACATCAAGAAGCTGGGCCGTTTCGCCGTCGAAGGCCATCGGATCACCGGTGATCGCCAGGCGGGCCGCTCGCGCAAGGCCGGCTGGGACTTCCTGCACGTCTGCGTCGATGACGCCTCGCGCCTGGCCTACACCGAGATCCTGCCCAGCGAGGGCCAGCACGACACCACCGCCTTCCTCGAGCGGGCGCTGGCCTGGCTGGGCCGCCATGGCGTCAACGTCGAGCGGGTGATGACCGACAACGGCTCGGCCTATCGCAGCAAGCTCTTCGCCGCCGCCCTCCGGCAGGCCGGGGCCAGGCACGTCCGCACCCGGCCCTACACGCCTCGCACCAACGGCAAGGCCGAGCGCTTCATCCAGACCAGCCTGCGGGAATGGGCCTACGCTAGGCCGTACGCCTCATCAGACCAGCGAGCCGCCGCCATCGGCCCGTGGACTGACAACTACAACACCGCCCGACCTCACGCCGGCATCAACGGTCTCACACCCTGGCAGCGTGTGAACAACCTTCTTGGAAACGACAGTTAGATCACGCCCATCCGGTGTTCATGGGTCCCGGCCTTCCGCTGCGCTCCAGCCGGGATGACAGCTGTTGGCGGAGTTGCGAGGCGGCGGAGGGACCTTACTTCTGCGGCTTGATCGACAGGGAGAAGGCCAGCATCGAGTCTTCCTTGGTCTGCTGGCCGAAGACCATGTGCTCGCCCTTCACCTCGCGGTGGATGTAGCCGAGCGAGGTCTGCATCGCGCCCTTGCGCCAGCCGACCCCGACATGGGCGTCGCCGATCAGGGCGCTGGCCTTGTCGGTGGTCCAGCCGTCGCGGTCCCAGCCGTTGTCGCCGTGCAGCAGGTTCATGCCCACCGCCCGGCCGCTGGCCGCGGCGAACAGATACCAGCGGCCCTGGTCGCCATAGGCCGCGCCGTCGCGCACGCCCAGATCGTTCAGCCGGTCGACCGCCGCGTCGTCGCGCTTCTGGCCGACGGTCAGCATGGCCCCGGCCTCGGCCTGGCCGCCGCCGTTGGCGACGCCGATCCCGGTGTGGGGCGTCAGATTGACGTCATAGGCGCCGGCCTCGAAGCGCACGGGCGCCCAATCGCGGGTGACGGCGATCTCATAGGCGTCGGCGTCGAACTGGGCGGCGCGGTTGTCGAGGTTCTGCGGCAGGCCGCTGGGAGAGCGCAGGGAGCCGCCGACGCTGAGCCGCAGCGAGTCGACCGCGCCGGTCTTGGTCTGGCCGAGTTTCAGCTCATTGGTCCGCCAACGGACGAGGCCGCCATCGGGCCGGGCCTGCTCGCGATCGATCAGTTTCGAGAAGTCGTCGCCCGCCGGCGCGCGGGGCGCGAAATCGGGTGCGAAGGCGGCGTCTCTCAGCCGCGAGGCGCCGGTCGCCGGCGACATATCCTGCGCGGCGACACCCGTCGCGGCGCAACAACCAAAGGCGATGGCCAGCCCAGCCAACAGCCTCATGATGAACCTCCCATGCCGCATCATTACGCGTGCGGCTCTACAAGCATCCTTCCATGATGGTGCGATGACGCAATGGAAAATCCGTTCACAAATGTGGGTTTAGACGAGTTCACATCTAAGTTGATCGACCCGGCGGCGGACTTCCGTGCCAGTTCGGCACAGAGCGCCGGTTTGGGGCGCGGAGCCCGTCGGATCGCCGGGTGAGGCGCGCCTCAGCGGCCCTCCGCGCATCCGGAACACTTGCGGTCATGCGGCGCCACGACAGAGCTGGGATCGTAGCGGAAGTTAACACCGCCTACTTCGCGCGAGCTTGTTCACCCTGCTCTTCCACCTTCGGCTCGACGTCGGCTGTCCGCCTAGTCGCCTGACGCCAATGTCCGCTGTTGCGCTGGACGGACCGGACCGCGCGTAGGTCATTGCGTCCAGCGTTCCAATTTTTGAGCGACATCCATCATTGTTTGATCACCTGGGCGGTGCGGTTCCTCCCACCAGTTCATTGCCACCAGCGCAGTCCTGTAGCGCGCCGCGCCATTGCAGTAGCCTGATCGACACGAATAGAGAGGAGAAGGCAACTTGCCGCCGAGTAGAACGATTGCGCCTCCATAGGCGATATCTGACATCGCAAGGCGCTCTTCCGACTTGAGTTCAGGAACTTGCTGCCGGGTTATTGAAATTGGCGGTAGCAAATTCGACGCGACGGAAAATTCTCCAATCGCGGCAGCGGGCTGGTGCGATGCTGCCATCCGAACCCTCGTACCTTCGCCCAACCGGGGACACTCGCCGTCCTTGGGGGGGAGGGTCACAAACGCAACGCCATTGCCGCCGAAGCTCGGGAAGCAGGCTTCACCCGCGGGAATGATGAGCTTGAAATCTGGAAACGTCGCCTCGATGCGTTCGGCAGGTCGCGGGCGATCCTCCCAGCTCTGCCATCCCCACATCGTGACCGCAGCGGCCACTCCCAGGGACGCGAGAAGCAGTCCCACAAGCGGACGACTGATCACATAGCAGCCGATCGATGTAACTGCGGAAGCCAGCAATACGAGGAGCATGTGTAGTGCGAGCTCGCTTTGCCCAAACGACGCCGCCGCGGGCAAAAAGAAGAAGGCCACGGCGTGCAAGGCCAGTAGTCCAGCGAATGCAAGATGGCCGACTAATCTAAGGTTCACGCCCGCACCCTCGCCTTGATCAAGTCAACTAATGCTACCACGGATGTCCCCAAGTCTTCACTCAGGGTCCGCAGCGGGCAATGTCCTGGCCTTGCTGGGTCCGCTTCTGGGGACGATGCCAACTTCCGCTCCTGGCGCCAGGCGGAGGCTAGCGATCTGGCTTGGCCGGTGGCCCGCTGGCGAAGTGGTCGACGCCACGTGAAGCGGCCAGGGCGACCTGGCGCTGACGCTCGGCGTAGCCCGTCCGTTGTTGCGCGTCCCGCTCGCCATGGCAGGCTGGGCAGCTGACGCCGTCTTCAAAGAGCGGCGAGGCGCGCTCCTGCGGCGTTACGGGCATGCGGCAGGCGCGGCACAGCACATGGGTTCCCGGCGCAAGACCAGGGCCGAGCGCCACGCGCTGGTCGAAGACGAAGCATTCGCCCTGCCAAAGGCTGGTCGGCTCGCTCGCCGTCTCCAGGTATTTCAAGACGCCGCCGTCGAGGTGATAGACGGCGTCCAACCCTTCCGACTTCAGGAAGGCGGTCGCCTTCTCGCAGCGGATTCCACCGGTGCAGAACATGGCGATCTTCGGCGACGTCCGCCCATCCAGCAGGGCCTCGCGGTTGGCGCGGAACCAGCCTGGAAACTCCCGAAAACTACGCGTCCCTGGGTTCACGGCGCCGGCGAAGGTGCCGATCCTGACCTCGTAGTCATTGCGCGTATCGATGACGAGCGTGTCCGGCTCGCTGATCAGGGTGTTCCAGTCGTCGGCCGACAAATAGTGTCCGGCCTCCAGGGGATCGATGTGCGGCTGCCCCATGGTGACGATCTCGCGCTTGATGCGGACCTTCATTCTGTAGAACGGCATGACCGCAGCGCGGGAGATCTTCACCGATAGGCGCTCGCAACCGGGCAGCGTGCGGATATAGGCCAGCGCCGCATCGATCCCGTCTGGCGTTCCCGCGATGGTGCCGTTGACGCCCTCCGGCGCCAGCAGCAGCGTGCCCTTGATCCCGTGCTCGGCGCAGACGCCCGCCAATCCATCGCGCAGCTGCTCGCAATCGCTGAACGGCGAGAACCGGTAAAGGGCGGCGACACATACAGGCAGGTGGTGCTCGGTCATTTCGCGGCACCGTTGTCAGGTTAGCGGCCTAAGGGGAAGCAGCGCCGACCGGAAAATTTGGTCATAGGTCGCCTGCGAGACCTATCGAGAGCCGGCTCGACCGCCTGTGATTCATCTAGGGTTCGGAGTGTCCTCCTTAGTGAATCAAATCCACTCCACCTTCGTGATCTCGTACGCTTTCAAGCCACCGGGACTTGTCACCTCGACGAGGTCGCCGCTCTCCTTGCCGATCATCGCGCGGGCGATGGGGGAGGTGATCGAAACGCGGCCCGCCTTCACATCCGCCTCATGCTCACCCACGATCTGGTAGCGAGCCGGCTCCTCTGTATCTTGGTCGATCATGGAGACGGTGGCCCCGAACTTGATCTGGCTTCCGGACAGCTTCGTGACGTCAATGACCTGCGCGCGCGCGATCATGTCGCCAATCTGAACAATTTGTCCTTCGATCCACCCCTGCCGATCCTTTGCGGCATGGTACTCGGCGTTCTCCTTCAGGTCGCCGTGGAGGCGCGCCTCCCCGATAGCGACGGTTACGGCGGGCCGCTCGATCGTCGTAAGCCGCTTCAAGTCTTCGTCCAGGGCGCGATAGCCTTGAGACGTCATAGGCACTTTATCCATAGCGATTGGTGACTCGCGGTCGCTCTAGTGGAAATTTGGAGAACTCGGACGGAAGGCGCAGACGTCCCCTGCGGGGTAGGGATGGTGATCCACGGCTTGAGTATTTAGTCGGTGGCCTTGGCTAGTTAGCACGACTACCGCCGGGAAGGCCGCCGATGTCTCATCCCAAACGCCCTGCTCTCCGCACAGACGCCAACTTCCGCTTCTGGCGGCGCGTAGCTGACCTATCGCCCGGCGTCGACGCTAGCGGGCGGGCGGCGAGTGCTGGCCGAGAATGGCGTCGGGATCGGCTCCCATCTTGCGAACCCGATCACACCATCGGTCTAGGGCGCGCTCATAGTAGTCGAAGATGCAAGGGTCGCAGCCGCGTCGGCAGCACTCGTCCTCGTGAGGGCGAGTAGGCGGCGGAGGGATGCTTGAGGCGGTGCTCACCGCCGAGGATCTAGTCGCCTTTCCGGGCCATGACCAGGTCGCGCCGCGCGTTCGAGGGACGCCAATGTCCGCTTGGGCAAGAACGCCGACGCGTGGCGGCCCAAAGCCGCTCTCCGCCCCCTACCCTGGCGTCGCCACGAACTTTCGCCCGCCTGGGCCGGCGCCTTGGTGGTCGTGGCCGCTGAGTTTGTCGACGAGGGCGATGAGCTCGTCCAGGTGCTCGTCGTAGAGGCCGCGCGGGGTCGTGCCGTATTGGTTGCACAGGAAGGCGGCGGCGGCGGTGGCGACGCCGTGCTGGGCGCCGTTGCCCATCAGCTTGACCGACGAGCCGGCCACGTGGGTGACGCTGATGTGTTTGCCGGCCATCATCAGGTTGTCGATATTGGCCGAGTACAGGCAGCGGAACGGGATGCCGTAGGGCTGCTGGTCACGAACGTCCATGATCCAGTCCTTGAGGCGGAAATCGTACTTCCCCTCGCCCGGGTTCCAGGCGCAGTGGATGCAGAAGAACCCGTCATTGGCGACCAGCATGTCGTTGTAACGGGTGTGGTCGCGGATATCGTTTTCGGTGAGGACGTGGTCGCCCTTGTAGCGGCGGAACTCGCCCTGGGCGGCGACGAAGGCCATCCAGTCGAATTCGAGGTTGGCGTAGGTCTCCGGCTCTAGGTTCTTGACGTTCGAGAAGGTGCCGTACAGCGCCCGCATCAGGTAGTCGCGGACCAGCTCGCCGGAGGTGTAGGGGTCCAGCCACTGGCCGTACTCCCAGTAGTGGGTGGCTGGGAACTGCATCATCCAGGCCTGGCTGGGATCGGCGCTGAACTGGAAGGTGGCGTTGTCGGGGTTGGGGCTGGCGGCCGGGCCGGGGCCGTTCTCGGCGCCGGGCTTGGTCAGCTGGCCGCTGAGATTGGCGTAGTCCTTCGAGATCTCGGTCGCCCAGGGCACCTCGGGGAACGGCGCTGGCTGGTCGGCCATCCGTGTACGGAAGAATAGCGTGTTGCCGTGGTGCATGTCGTCGGCGACTTCGGGGGCGTAGGGCTCGTCGTATTCCGAGCGCGCCTCGCGGCCGAACAGGGTTTCGGCGCCGGCCAGCACGCCGAGCATCGCCACGCCGCTGGTGTCGATGAACATGGCCCCCTTGAAGCGACGCTCCACCCCGCCCTTGGCCTGGACGGCGTCGACCGAGACGATGGCGTCGCCTTCGCGGGCGGCGGCGATGATCCGGTGTTCGAGGAAGACGCTCGCGGTCGGTTCGGCCTGCAGCAGCGACAGGGCCGCCAGGTCGCCGTCCGGCGTGCGCTGCGACAGCTCCAGCAGCAGCGCGCCTTGCGTGCCGCGCGGCATCAGGCCGATCTCCTTGCTGGCGTTGCCGCCGAGCACGGGACGGTCGTGGATCAGCGCCACGGTCTGGCCCAGGCGCGCGGCGGTCAGGGCCGCGGCGCAGCCGGAGACCCCGCCGCCGACCACCACCAGGTCGAAGTCGCCAGCGTCCAGCGGCTGGTCCGGCAGGCCGCGCAGCGCCTTGCGCCAGGCGCGGCTGGCTTCGTCGACCGCGTTCGGCGGGACGGTTCCGTCCTGGCTGAGGAAGATGGCGTCGCAGCGGCCGTCGAAGCCGGTCAGGTCGTGCAGCGCCAGGCTGGCCTCGCCCTTCGCAAGCGCGATCTTGCCGGCCGATCGCCAGGCCCAGTCCTGGCCGTCGGCGCCGAACTCGGTGTCCAGCGTCACGCCGTTGATCGACAGGGTGAAGCGGCCCGGATGGTGCGGGGGCGCCCAGTCCTTGGCGCGGACGAAAACCTCGTACTCGCCCGGATCAGCGACCTCGATCAGCGTGGTCGCATCCTCGACCGGCCGCCCGAGGCCGTGGGCCAGCAGGTAGGGCGAGCCCATCTGCGTCTCGAACTGCGAGTCGAGGAGCCAGCCGCCGTAGCTGTCGAAGTCCTCGGCCTCGATCAGGATTCCGGGCGTGGTCATTGCTCCGGCTCCGCTGAGGGGCTGGTCGCGGCCCGTCGGTGATCGGTGAATTCGGCGGCGCGGCGCGCGCGCTCCTCGGCCCAGGCCTGGCTCGGCTGGCCGCTCATCTCGGTCCAGGCGACCAGGCCGCCGCAGGCGGGGCATTTGCCGTCGAGTTCGAGCTCCGAGCCGCAGGCGCGGTGGAACATCCGGGTGGCCGGCTGCTGGCCCTGCGGCTTGCACCACTGTTCGCCCCAGGTCCGCAGCGCCAGGATGACCGGCATCAGGTGGCGCCCCTTGGGCGTCAGGCGATATTCGTGTCGCGGCGGGCGCTCCAGATAGGCGTGCCGCTCGACCAGGCCGTCGGCTTCGAGGCGTTTCAGGCGCGCGGCGAGCATCTGGCTGGTGGCCCCGGTCTGGGCCTGCAGGTCCTGGAAACGGCTCTGGCCCAGCAGCAGTTCGCGCACGATCAGGATCGACCAGCGGTCCCCGACCAGGCCGGTGGAGTGGGCGATCGGGCACAGGGTGTCGTCGCCGATGTCGTGCTCAGAAGCGCCCATTCGCCTGGTTCCGGTTCGGTATGATTTTCGAAGTTGCTCGACACTATGAATTTCATATCTTCGCTGTCCAGCCCCAATCACAAAAATGACGCCCTCGTCACTTTTGAGTCGCTTTGATTTTCAAAGTAGCTATCGTCCGGCGAAATCTTGAGGAAACGGATAGGGAGGACAGGCCATGGCGGACGGCTCGCACGACCCGAAAGCGCTGCGCGCGGCGATCGGGATCTCTCACGCCGACGAGCGGCGGATCGCGGTGGAGCTGTCGCCGGCGGTGGCCTGGCCGACGCTGATCCTGGCGCTGGCCTTGCCGATCACCTTGCTCAGCGTCATCGCGCTCGGCTTCACCGGCGCCCTGCCTTTGTGGCTCTGCACGCCGGTGCTGGCGATCGTCTCCTACGCCCACTACACGCTGGTCCATGAGTCCATCCACGGCAACGTGGTCGCCAAGCCCAAGGGTGCCGCCTGGATCAACACCGTTGTCGGCTGGATCGGCGCGCTGGGCATGGGGATGGGCTGGCCCGCCCTGCAACGCACCCACGTGCTGCACCACTCCCACACCAACACCGAGCGCGACCCGGACATCTTCGTGAAGGGCACCTTCGTCCAGTTGCTGCGCAAGTGGCTGATCTCGGCGTCGATGTCGCTGATGCCGATGTTCACGCTGCGGTTCATCAACGCCGAGCGCTACAAGCGACTGGGGACGATCCTCAGCCCGGCCGAGATCGCCCAGGTCTCGGCCGTCACGCTGTTCACCCTGGCGCTGCTGATCGCGGCGGTCGCGACGGGCCATGTCGCCCAATGGCTGATGCTGTGGTTCCTGCCGACGCGGCTGGGCATGCTGGCCCTGAACATCTTCTTCCAGTGGCTGCCGCACCATCCGTTCGACCAGACCGAGCGCTACCTGAACACCCGCGCCAGCCTGTGGCCCGGCGGCACGTTCCTGTTGCTGCAGCAGAACCTGCACCTGGTGCACCACCTGTGGCCCAGCGTGCCGTTCTACAACTACGCCCGGCTGTTCCGCCGGCTCCGCCCGGTGCTGAAGGCCGAGGGCTCGCGCATCGAGGGCCTGATGGTCGGGCCAGGACGGCGGACGATCACCGACTGACGCACGGCTGGGCCCCTGCCCCGCGCTTCACCGCCAAGTTGTTTGCGAAAGCCGTATGAACTGTAGCAAAACTCTCCCCGTTGGCAGGAGAGGTTGCGCCGTGGATTTTTCGAAGCTGCAGACGACGAGCAAGGTCGTGGGCGAGTGGGCCTATCCGCAAGGGCTGGCCAACCGCACGGGCCTGCTGCAGGTCGATGACGCGGCGGGCCACCGGCTCTACTGGGAGGAATACGGGAACCCCGACGGCGAGCCGGTGATGTTCCTGCACGGCGGGCCGGGCGGCGCCTGCGCCCCAGTGATGTCGCGGTTCTTCGATCCGGCCCGCTACCGGGTGATCCTGTTCGACCAGCGCGGCTGCGGGAAGAGCGAGCCGTCGGTGGCGGTGGCCGGGCCGAAGATCGCCCTGACGCACAACACCACCGATCACCTGGTCGCCGACATCAACGCCCTGCGCGAGACGCTGGGGATCGACGGCAAGATGCATGTGTTCGGCGGCAGCTGGGGCAGCACCCTGGCGATGGTCTACGCCATCCGCCACCCGCAAAACGTCCAGTCGCTGATCCTGCGCGGCATCTTCCTCGGGACCCAAGAAGACCTGCTCTACATGTACCAGGGCAACGCCGCGACGTTCGAGAACGCGCCCTTCGCGCTGAGCGAGCCCGGCTCCTACGTGACCTATCCGGACGAATGGAAGACGTTCGTGGAGGTGATCGCGCCGGACGGCCGCGCCGACATGATGGGCGCCTACAAGGCGATCTTCGACATGACGCCGAGCGATGAGGCGCAGCGCGAGCGGCAGCTGCGCGCGGCGATGGCCTGGTCGGTCTGGGAGGGGACCATCTCCAACATGATCCCGGCCAGCGACGACGCCGGCAAGTTCGGCGAGGAGGCCTTCGCGCTGTGCTTCGCGCAGATCGAGGCGCATTTCTTCGCCAACGACCTGTTCCTGACGCCGGACTACATCATCGCCAACCTGGCCAAGATGGCGAAGGTCCCGACCCATATCGTCCATGGCCGCTTCGACCAGGTCTGCCCGCTGCCGCAGGCCTCGCGCCTGGTCGCCAGCCTGGAGGCGCTGGGCGCGCCGCCCGCGACCTTCGTGATGACCAACGCCGGCCACAGCGCCATGGAGCGCGAGACGGTGCTGGCCCTGACCGCGATCATGGACGGGCTGCCGAGGATGGCGGGTTAGGCGGCGCGGGCATCCGGGGAACGTCAGCCCCCCGCGCCGGATGCGGACGCTCCTAGTGTCTTAGCAGGGTGGCGAGCGGACTTTAGGAAAGTGGCGAGAGTGGATCACTCGTCGGCAAGCCGTCATTCAAAGGCCGTCGCCACCAACCGACGTCGTGCCATCTGCCGAATTTGAAGCCGACTTCGCGGTATGTGCCTAAGTGATGAAATCCCAGAGCTTCGTGCAGGCCCACGCTTTTGTCGTTCGGCAATGCAATGCCAGCAAAGGCCGCGTGAAAGCCTTGGCGGGTGAGCCGATCCAAGAGCTCAGTGTAGAGCGCCCGGCCTATACCACGGCGATGAGCGCGTGGGGCGGCATAGACCGTCACATCAACTGACCAGCGGTACGCCGGGCGAGCACGGTGTGGTCCCGCATATGCGTATGCAAGCACCCCGGTATCATCCTCGAAGACCAGAAACGGACAGGTCGTTAGAGTCGCCGCAATTCGTTCGCTCATTTCCGCGGGGGTCGGCGGAACGTCCTCGAACGATATCGCCGTGTCTAAGACGTAAGGCCGATAGATCGCGGCGAGCGCGTCACCATCCTCTGGTCGCGCAACCCGTATTTGCCTCATGTTGAGCCCTCCCGGTTAGAGCCTAGTGTCGAGAGGCGACTAAACAAAGCCGCTATCATGAAGGTCCGCCAAGGGTCGAAGCGGACATAGCGCGAAGGTGCAGATAGAGCCCCTCTCCGCGCTTCGGGTCCGTACTCAATACCGCTCATCTCGGCGAAGGCCGGCGGCTGTCTGGATCAGTTCCGAGTCTGTAGAATCCGCGTCTGAGCCATCCCATCTGGATCGCCGCCTTCGCCGGGACGAGCGGGGTGGGAGAGGTGTTGAATTTGCCCGACCTGGGCGGCGCTGAAGCGCGCTAGGTTTGCGGCTCGGCCTTGCCTGCCCCCAGGCGCGGCTCGGTCCCGGCCAGCAGCCGTTGGATGTTGGCGCGGTGGCGGACAATCACGTAGACGCCGCCAGCGATCACCATCAGGCGATAGGGTGTTGGCTGATCCAGGGCGCAGATGAAGGCGACCGCGGTCAGGGCCGCCAGCATCGAGCTGAAGGACATGATCCGAGTGACAGCCAGCGCCGCGCCGAACACCGCCAGGGCGCCCAGGCCCACCGGCCAGGACATCGCCAGCAAGACGCCGAGCCCGGTCGCGACGGACTTGCCGCCGGTGAAGTTCAGCCAGATCGAACGGCTATGCCCCAGCAGGGCGGCGAGGCCGGCCAGGGACACCACCCAAGGCGTCCAGGCCTGCAGATCAAGCGCGCTCGGCGGCGTGGCGGACGCCCAGGCCGAGAACCAGGGACAGAACCAGCGGGCGAAGACGATCGCCGCTACGCCCTTCAGCACGTCGATCAGCAGCACGCCCCAGAACGGCCACGGCCCCAGGGTGCGCAGCACATTGGTCGCCCCGGTGGAGCTGGAGCCGAGCCGCCGGATGTCGACGCCCTTGAGCAGCCTGCCCGCCAGATAGCCGGTGGGGGTGGCCCCGAGGAGATAGGCGACCACCACCGCAACTAGGCTCGCAATCTGGAAGGCCGGCGACGTCACCGCGTGGGCGCGAGCGTCTTAGCGGCGTCCTTGGGCTTCATCGGCGTCGGCGAGCCCGCCCTGGGGAGGCTCGCCTTGCACGTTCGGTAGAGATCAGAGCACATTTTGGTGCAGTTCGCGGCCTCGGGATCAGTTCCAGTCCCATGGACAACGTAACAATCCCTAACGCAAAGGCCGTAACTGTTAGTACAGCGCTGACCAGGGGTCATTGGCGGAGCTGAACCTCTCTGTTCAGCGAATGATGCGCTGGCGAAGATACTCGAAACGACGGCGACCAATGCAATAACCATAATCCTGGTCATGGCTGGGTTCCTTCAATTCTGGCACTTCGACGGTGATCCGTTATTTCACAGGTGTCCAGAGAATCCGGCGGGAAGCCTAGTCGCCGAAGCCGACGAACACCGTCGCCTCGGCCACGGCCTTGCGTTCGGACACCACCGCGTTCGCCGGGAAGGTGTCGTCGGGCCAGCCCAGCGCGATGCTCTTCATGATGACCTGGTCGGCGGCGATGCCGGCGTGCTCGCGCACCACCGGCGACTGCATGATGCCCTGGCTGTTGATCACTGCGCCCAGGCCGCGCGACCAGGCGGCGTTGACCAGGGCGGTGGTCACCGCGCCGCAGTCGAAGGGGGTGTCGTCGCTGCCGTCCAGCACGCGGTCATAGGTGACGATCACGCAGACCGGGGCGTCGAACTGGCGGAACCCGCGCAGCACCCAATCCTGGCGCATCTCCTTGTCGTCGCGCGCGATGCCCATGGCGGAGAACAGCTGCTTGGCGACGCCGACCTGCCGATCGCGGTGCTGACCTTCAAAGGCCTGGCCCTGGCGGAACTCGCGCGATTGCGGCACGCCCGCCACCATCCGCTCGGTGTTGCCGGCGCGGATACGGTCCAGCGGCTCGCCGGTGATGATGTAGAAATTCCAGGGCTGGGTGTTCATCGACGACGGCGCACGCATCGCCAGGCCGATGATTTCCTCGATCAGCGCCTTGGGCACCGGGTCCGGCTTGTAACCGCGGATGCTGCGGCGACCGAGGATGACGTCATCAAACTGCATGAATAGCCCTTGGGAAAATTAGCGCGGTTTCAAATCAGTAGAGAACTGGCAGCCTGCCTCCACCAGCGGCGACGCGCGAACGGAGAAGTCAGGCGGCCTACTTTCTCAGCCACAATGACGCGGAAATCCAGAGCTACGACTCGCCCGCGCCAGATGGGGACGTCGCCAAGATCCAGCCGGCCGATATGACGCGGGATGTCGGAGAGCCGCCTGGTCGTTCGTCCTTGGGATAGGAAGCCCCTGGAGGAAGACAATGCCCAAGATCACCGCCATCGCCCGTGTCATGCTGACCCGCGTCATGCCGTCGCCGGGAGCCGCGCTATGAGCCCCACCATCACCGCCTTTGAAAGTTCACCCGACCGCGGCCGGGGCCTGGCGCGGGACATGCGCGTGCGCTGGGCGCTTGAGGAGGTGGGCCAGCCCTACGAGGTGCGGCTGGTGTCGTTCAAGGCGATGAAAGAGCCCGCCCATCTGGCGCTGCATCCCTTCGGCCAGATCCCGACCTATGAGGAGGGCGACCTGGCCCTGTTCGAGTCCGGCGCCATCGTGTTCCATATCGCCCAGCGCCATGGCGGCCTGTTGCCGAAGGACGCGAACGCCCGCGCGCGCGCGATCACCTGGATGTTCGCCGCGCTCAGTACGGTGGAGCCGCCGATCGTCGATCGCTCGTTCGCGGTGCTGCTGGAGCGCGACAAGCCCTGGCATGAGGCCCGCCTGCCCATGCTTGAGGATCGCGTCCGCCACCGGCTGGGCGAGCTGTCCCGCCACCTTGGCGAGGCCGACTGGCTGGATGGCGCGTTCAGCGCCGGCGACCTGATGATGGTGAGCGTGCTGCGCCGGTTGGACGGATCGGGCTTGCTGGAGGAATATCCAACCCTCTGCGCCTACATCGCCCGGGGCGAGGCGCGGCCCGCCTACCAGCGCGCCTTCGACGACCAGTTGGCGGTCTTCACCGCCGCCTCGAGCCGCTGAGGGTGGTCCGACGCCGTTCGTTGGGGCGGCTTTGGCGGCGTTGTGGCAAGCTGGACCAGGGCCAAGCGCGGGGGCGAGAGCGATGGATGAGACCGAAGAGCTGATCTGCCTCTGCGTGCGCGCGCTGGTCGCCCAGATGGCGGGCGTGCCGGGAGTCGAGCTGACCATGACGCGAAGCTGCATCCTGGGCCTGACCGGCGAGCCGCTGGCCGACTTCAACATGCTGACCCTGGGCGACGATCCAGGCGCCGAGGGCTTCCTCACCCGGTCGGTGGCGCGGGCCAGGGCGCGCGGGCTGCCGCTGCTGGCGATGATGAGCCCTCGTGTGGCGCCGGCCCTGGCGCCGGTCGCGGCGGAGCTGGGCCTGACGCCCGTGGGCGCGGCGCCGCTGATGGTGCTGCGCGCAGGGACGGAGGTTGCGCCGGGCCGCCCCGTGAAGGTCGCCCGCGCGCTGGGGCCTGAGCTGGTCGCCATCGCCGGCGATCTGGTCGCCGCCGCCTTCGACTCGCCCCGCGACGCCATCGCCCGGTGCATCGATGTGGTGATCACGCCGACCGCCGGCGTGGAGACCTATATCGCCTGGGGCGAGGCCGGACCGATGAGCGCGGTCTCGGTGACGCCGACGGGAAATACGGCGGGGATCTCGCTCATGGCCACGCCGCCGGAGCACCAACGCCAGGGCATGGGCCGCGCGCTGCTGACCCAGGTGATCGAGGACTATCGACGCCGCGGCGTGGAGCGCTTCCACCTGAGCGCCAGCGAGGCGGGCCGGCCGCTCTATGCCAGCCTCGGCTTCGAGCCGATCGCCGAGCTGTCGGCCTGGCTGCTCGACCAAGCACCCCAGGTGGATCGCTAGGCTCGGCTCGCCGAGGAGGCGGTTTCGAGTCCCAGGGCCAGCACGACCAAGCGGCTATAGCTCGCGCCGACCTCGACGATGGCGCCATCCTCGGCATGGAGCCTGAGCAGGTTGCGGCCGCTCCACTGGACCTGCCGGACGCTGGACAGGCGGATGAAGGACGAGCGATGAACCCGCATGATCTTGCCCGGGTCCAGCCGCCGTTCGAGCGCCGCCATCGTGGTGCGCTGGATGTGGGTGCGGCTGGCGGTGTGGATCAGCGCGTAGTCCTTCGCCGCCTCGATCCGCAGGATGGCGTCAACCGCCACCCGCATATGCCCGTCGCGTTGGCTGACCCAGATTTCGGAGTCGTAGCCCTGGCGCCCCTCCTCGATCTGGCGTTCCAGCTCGTCGAGCCTGACCGCCGTCCGGGCCAGATCGAGGCGCCGCCGAGCGCGCTCCACGGCCGAGCGGACACGGTCGAAGCGGATCGGCTTCAAGAGGTAGTCCACGGCGTCCAGCTCGAAGGCGACCGGCGCGAACTCGGCGAAGGCCGAGACGAATATGACCTGCACCGAGGGCCGGCTGCGCAGCGCCCGGGCGATCGCCACGCCGTTGCGCCCCGGCATCTGGACGTCGAGGAAAACCAGCTCGGGGAGCAGCCTCTCGATCTCGCACACGGCCTCGTCGCCATCGGCCGCCACGCCGACGACCTCGACATCGGCGATCTCCTCCAGCGCCAGGCGAAGGCGGCGCTGGGCAAGCGGTTCGTCGTCGACGATGAGGGCGCGCAGGCTCATTCCGCCGCCTCGCCCCGCCGATCATTCGCGAACTGAAGGGGCAGGCTGATGCGCGCGACGAAGCCATGGACTTCAGGTCCGGCCTCCAGTCGCCCTTCAGCGCCATAGAGGGCCTCCAGCCGCGCGGCGATGTTCGACAGGCCGATGCCGAAACCGGGCTGCGTCCCGACCACGACGGCGCCGTGATCGGCCACGCTGAGGACCAGGGCGTCGCCCTGTCTGCGGGCCCGCAGCTCGACGGTGACCGGCCCCTTCGAGGGGGCGACGGCGTGCTTGGAGGCGTTCTCCACGAGGGGCTGCACCAGAAACGGGGGAACCAGCGCATCACGAAGGTCGGCCGGCAGGTCGATGTCGAAGGTCAGCCGCTCTCCGAAACGGGTCTTCTCGATGTCGAGATAGAAGCCCACCACGTCCAGCTCCTCGTGCAGAGGCGCCAGCTTGCCCGGGGTTTCGGTCAAGGCGGCTCGGAACAGGTCGGAGAGACGCGCCACGATCAGTTCGGCCTCGGCCTTGCGGTCCTCGGTGATCAGTTCGGACACGGCGTTGAGGGCGTTGAACAGGAAGTGCGGATTGATCTGCAGCCGCAGGGCGGCGAGTTGCGCCGCCTGGGCGGCCTCGCGCGCCAGGGCCAGGTTGCGCTCGTGCTCCTGAGCCGCGAAGGCCGAGAGGATGGCGGCGACGCCGCCGCCGAACACCAGATAGACCCAGCCGAACAGCAGCCAGTTGTTGGCGACCGCATAATATAGCGGCAGGGCGCGCACCGTGTTGCTGATGGAGACGGTCATCTTGAAGAGGTTCTGGTTCAGGACGCCCGAGGCCACGGCGGCGACCAGCATCACAAAGACCAGGGCCGCGATGGACGCCGCGATCTGCCCGCGCCGCCCTCGCCGCCCGCCTCGCGCGGCCAGCCGCCGCCGACGCCGGCCTCAAGCCAGGCCATGCGGAATGGTACAGGTCGAGCCGCATGTGCGCCGCGCAGCCTGATGCGAAGGCCTGCATCCTGAAGGCCTATCTGAAGCGTCTCCAGCGCCTGGGACCGATCACGGCGGCGCCGGAAAACCCCGGCGGCGCGCGCGACTAGGCGGCGTAGATGGCGCCGCGGCGGCGGCGCGCGCTGCGCACCATGCTTCCGGCGGCGCCGAAACCGACGATCATCATCGCCCAGGTCGCGGGTTCGGGCACGGCGCTGGACAGGCCGGTCGTAAAGGTGAGGTCGTCCATCACCCAGGAGCCGCTGTAGCCGAAGACCTCGACCCGGTTGACCAGACCGCTGTAGCCGCTCGCCAGATAGGTCGCGATGTCGGAGGCTGCGAAGCTGCCGGTCTCGTGCACCAACTGGCCGTCCAGATAGAGGCGGAAATTGAGGCCCACCGGATTTCCCGAGAAGTAGGCGCCGTTGAACTGGACCGCTTCGCCGAACTCAAAGCCCGGCGCCGACACCGCGCCCGGTTGGTACTTGGCGTAGTTCGCATAGATCGCGGTCTGGCCCGATGCGGTCGGGAATTGCGGGGTCGGCAGATCGTAGTGACTGAAATCGCCGCTCCATTTGAGACCGGCATATCCCTCCTGCACCAGACCAACGCCGGTCAGGTCGTCGAAGTTGATTACGGTCGTGGTGGCCGCGCCGGCGGGCGTCGCCGCCAGGGCGAGGGCCACCGTCGCCGCAGCGAAGGCCAGGCCTTGAAACTTGGTCATCGAAGCATCCCTTAAGCGCTGACTCCGCGCCAGCCATTCAAGGGGCGTTTAGCGGCCCAGGTTGCGGCCTTCCCTCGCCGTTCGACCAAGCCGGGCTTCGCCGTGTTAGAATCGCCACGGGACAGCTGGACGCGTCCCTCTCCCTCGGGAGAGGTTAGGTGAGGGGCCGCGCAGCGGGTCGGCGCCGATGTCTAGACGGCCACGCAGCAAGCCCCTCACCCGGCCACTCCCCGACGGGGAGAGGAGAGGGGCGCTCTCAGTCCTCGCCCCACATCCGCAGCAGGTTGCCGATGGTCTTATCCAGCAGGAGTTCGGCGTCCTCGGCGTCCGGGCGGCGGCGGACGCGCTCCAGGTCGAAGAGCAGTTCGCGCTGGTCGGCGCGGCGGATCATGCTCTGCACCCAGCCGACGCAGGCGAGCCGCACGCCGCTTGTGACCGGCGTGACCCGGTGCAGCTGGCCGGTCGGATAGAGCACCGCCGAACCGGCCGCCGGCCGGAACTCGCGGTCCCCCGCCAGGTCGCGCAGCAGCAGGGCGCCGCCCTCATAGGTCTGCGGATCGGACAGGAAGAGGGTGAAGCTGATGTCGGTCCGCAGCGGCCAGCCGTCGTCGTCGTACATAGCAGCGTTATCGGCGTGCAGGCCGTACTGCTGGCCTGGGCCATAGCGCGAGAACATCAGGCTGGACCAGCGGGCGGGCCGCACCAGGCTTCGGAACGTGGGATGGGTTTCGAGCGCGAGCCGCACCTTGCGCGCCAGGTCGATCACGCCAGGGTCGTCGCCGCGAGCCTGTTCGTTCAGCTTCACGCGTTCAGCGGCGGCGCCGGCGGTGGCGCGGCCGTCACGGAACGGGGCGCCGGCCAGGCCTTGCTGGACGGCGAGCAGCTGCCCCGGATCCAGCACGTCTAGAACGATCAAGCCACGTCTCCTCGTCGGTCTCGCCGGGCGCCGATCCTCTTTTCACCTCGCAAGGCGCGGCGGCAAGGCCGCAACGCCACGAGGGGGCTTGCCAGGCGGGCGGCGGGCTCCCATCTGGTGGGCGCGGACCGGGCCCCTCTGGTGATCGCCGACCTGGTCGGTGGTTGCGATGTCGGACGTATCACGTCGCCACGTGAGGCCGGCCCTGAAGCTGTCGCGCCTCCATCGCCCAGAAGGAAGCCTCGATGCCCCTGCTCCTATGCCCCAACGACGACACCTCCATGCAGACCGTGGACCGCGCCGGCGTTCAGTTTGACATGTGCCCGACCTGCCGGGGCGTGTGGCTCGATCGCGGGGAGTTGGAGAAGCTTATGGCCGCCGGGGCTCAAGCCCCCGCGCCGGCGCCCGGGATGAGCGCGCCTGCGCCGGCTCCCATGGCTCCGCCGCCCCAGGCGGCGACGCCCTGGAACACCGGATACGGCGAACGCGGTGAGCGCGGGGAATATGGCGAGCGCGGCGAGTACGGGGAGCGCGGCGAATACGGCCATGGCGGCTATCGCAAGAAGCGCCACTCGATCTTCGACATTTTCGACTGAGGCCCTGGCGCAACCGCGCCCTGGCCCAGATACGTCAACGGCTCCGATGACCTCGGAGCCGTTTTGCTATGGGTCCCGGCTTTCGCCGGGATGAGCGGGGTTGGTCGGGCCGCCGAGGCGGCCCTTAAGCCTATTGGCAGGCCAGGCACTCGTCGTAGTCGACGCGCTCGGTCGGGCCGGTGTCCATCATGACGATACCCTCGCCGCCGGCGTGGGCGGCGCGCTGCACCGACTTGGAGCGCAGGTAGTAGAGCGACTTGCAGCCCCGCTCCCAGGCCTGCCAGTGCAGCATGTGCAGGTCCCACTTATCGACGTCGCCCGGCAGGAAGATGTTCACCGACTGCGACTGGCAGATGTCGGGCGTGCGGTCGGCGGCCAGTTCGATCACCCAGCGCTGATCCAGCTCGAAGGCGGTCTTGTAGACGTCCTTCTCATCCTGGCTGAGGAAGTCGAGGTGCTGGACCGAGCCCTCGTTCTCCAAGATCGTGTCCCAGACGCCGGCGGTGTTCTTGCCCTTCCCGTCGAGCACGCGCTCCAGATAGGGGTTCTTGACGGCGAAGGAGCCCGACAGGGTCTTGTGGGTGTAGATGTTGGCCGGGATCGGCTCGATGCCGGCGCTGGTGCCGCCGCAGATGATCGAGATCGAGGCGGTGGGGGCGATGGCCAGCTTGTGGCTGAAGCGCTCCATCACACCACGGTCGGCGGCGTCCGGGCACGGGCCGCGCTCTTCGGCCAGCACGCGCGAGGCCGCGTCGCACTGACGGCGCAGGTGCTTGAAGAGGCGCATGTTCCAGGACTTGGCCAGGGCGCTCTCGAACGGCACGTTCTGCATCTGCAAGAACGAGTGGAAGCCCATCAGGCCCAGGCCCACCGAACGCTCGCGCATGGCGGCATAGGCGGCGTTCTTCATGTCGGCCGGAGCGTTCGAGATGAAGTCCTGCAGCACGTTGTCGAGGAAGCGCATGACGTCCTCGATGAAGGTCGGGTGGTCGCGCCATTCCATGAACTTCTCGGCGTTGACCGAGGAGAGGCAGCAGACCGCGGTGCGGTCGTGGCCCAGGTGGTCAACGCCGGTGTGGAGCATGATCTCCGAGCACAGGTTCGACTGGCGCACCGACAGGCCGAGCTCGCGCTGATGCTGCGGCATCGAGCGGTTCACGGTGTCGGAGAAGATCAGGTAGGGCTCGCCGGTCTGCAGGCGGATCTCGAGGATCTTCTGCCAGAGCGAGCGGGCGTCGACCTCACGCAGGACCTCGTTGTCCTTGGGCGAGCGCAGGCCGAACATTTCGCCGGCGCGGACCGCTTCCATGAACTCGTCGGTGATCGAGATGCCGTGGTGCAGGTTCAGCGACTTGCGGTTGAAGTCGCCCGAGGGTTTGCGGATCTCGAGGAACTCCTCGATCTCCGGGTGGTGGATGTCGAGATAGACCGCGGCCGAACCGCGGCGCAGCGAGCCCTGGCTGATGGCGAGGGTCAGGCTGTCCATCACGCGGATGAAGGGGATGATGCCGCTGGTCTGGCCCGCGCCCTTCACCTTTTCGCCGATGGAGCGCACGCCGCCCCAGTAGGTGCCGATGCCACCGCCGTTGGAGGCCAGGGCGACGTTCTCGTTCCAGACGCTCTGGATGCCGCCGAGGCTGTCGCCGACCGCGTTCAGGAAGCAGGAGATCGGCAGGCCGCGGCCCGCGCCGCCGTTCGACAGCACCGGGGTGGCCGGCATGAACCAGAGGTTGGAGATGTAGTCGTAGATCCGTTGGGCGTGGTCGGCGTCGTCGGCATAGGCCGTGGCGACCCGGGCGAACATGTCCTGGTAGCTCTCGCCGGCCAGCAGGTAGCGGTCTTCCAGGGTGGTCTTGCCGAAGTCGGTCAGCAGCGCGTCGCGCGAGCGGTCGACCTCGACCTTGCGGACGAGCTGAAGCTGCGGTCGATCGGACCGATCAGACGCCGCCTGGGTCGCTTCCGAAACCGTCCGCATTACCGCTTCGCCGCTGCTCATGACCCAAAACCCATAACTATCAGACGTTTCTCTCCGGGACACCGCCCGGCCGCTTCCATCGCTATATCTAGTGGCAGCCCCGCCCTCGATACGCATCATATGGGGCCATGAAGGCTAATGACTCGTCAACGGGGATGAGCACTCGTCCCCATGAGTTTTTATTTAACGAAAGGTTAACGCCGATCTTGACTGGTTGCTGCGCTTGAGTTTTCCACAGGCCGACTCGTGACGCGGAAGGGGTCTGCTCACGCGCATGTGAATGCCCGCAGCCGACGAAGTCGCGAGTCGTTCTCACTTGCCCACCATTCATCCCCACCCTATCCACACCCCGTCACTGGGGAGTAGCCGCCCGTAGCTCCAACGGGGGATGCGTCAACAAACTTGCAGACGGCCTTTTTGGCTCGATGCATGGCGTATCCAGCAAGTGCTTGGCGAGACCTTTGGCTTTCGTGTGTCGGTCCATAGCGGGGTCGGCGGCGCGGAAAGCCATTGGTATGTCTCGACCCCGCCCTGGACGTCTGCTCGATGGAAGCTTTCCTCGTCTCAACCGGCCTCGTGGCCGTCGCCGAAATTGGCGACAAGACTCAACTGCTGGCGATTCTGCTCGCCGCGCGATTCCGCAAACCGGTCCCGATCATCCTCGGCATCCTGGTGGCGACGATGGGCAACCACGCCCTGGCCGCGATGGTCGGCGTGGCGGCCGGCGAATTCCTGCAAGGTCCGTGGATGAAGTGGGTGCTGGGCCTGGCCTTCATCGCCTTCGCCGGCTGGGCGCTGATTCCCGACAAGTTCGAGGACGGCGACGCCCCGCGCGAGCGGGCCGGCGCCTCGGTGTTCATCACCACCATGATCGCCTTCTTCTTCGTGGAGATGGGCGACAAGACCCAGGTGGCGACGGTGGCCCTGGCCGCCAAGTTCCATCAGGTGCTGCTGGTCGCGGCCGGCACCACGCTGGGCATGATGATCGCCAACGTCCCGGCCGTGCTGATCGGCGAGGCCGCGGCCACCCGCCTGCCGCTGAAATACATCCGCTGGGCGGCCGCTGCCTCGTTCGCCGCCATCGGCGTGTGGATCCTGGTCGCGGGGTAGCGGCGGAGCGGGGTAGCGGCGGAACGGGGTAGCGGCGGAACGGGGCGCCCTTAACGGGGCGCCTTCAGCCCGGCCATGAACACGCCGATCAGGCGGCGGGCGCTGGGCTCCCAGCCGGGCTGGTCGTAGCCGTGGCTGAGGCCGACCATGGCGCGGTAGACGTCCTCTGGTCCGATCTCCGGCAGGACCTCGCCGCTGGCGACGGCGGCGCGGGTCAGCTTGGCCAGGGCGTCGGTGATCGCCGCGCCGGAGGAGGCGTAGACCTGCGCGCCCTCGCCGGACGAGGCGCGCAGGGCCGGCGCGATCACCCGCTTGGTCGCCATGTAGTCGACCAGCATGTGGAGCCAGGCCTCCAGCGCCTCCAGGGCCGGGCGCGCGGCCAGCAGGGCGTCGGCCGACGTGGCCAGTTGATCGACCTCGCGCCGATAGACGGCGGTCAGCAGGGCGTCGCGGGTCGGGAAGTGGCGGTAGAGGGTGCCGATGCCCAGGCCGGCCCGGCGGGCGATCTCTTCCAGCGGCACGTCGGCGCCGACCTCAGCGAACGCGATCTTGGCGGCTTCCAGCAGTTGCTCGCGATTGCGCAGGCTGTCGGCGCGCGGCTTGCGCTCTTTCTCCGGCCCGACGCTCACGATGGCTCCTTGGAAAACGGAGGCTGCCTCCGCATATAATCGGAGGTCGCCTCCACTTCCTATAGATGGGCGGGACGGCCCCTGACAACGACCCCTTTCTTGCGGAGAGTTAAGTCCATGAGCGGACCTTTCGGAGCGACCTCGACAACCGACGACGTGCTGGCCGGCGTCGACCTGAGCGGCAAGCGGATCCTGGTGACCGGCGCCTCGGCGGGCCTCGGCGTCGAAACCGCCCGCGCCTTGGCCGCGCGCGGCGCCCATGTGGTGGGCGCGGCCCGCGACCTGGCCAAGGCCGAGCGCGCCACGCAGGCGGTGCGGGACCAGGCCGCCCACGGCGGCGCGTTGGAGCTGGTCGAGCTCGACCTGGCCGACCTGGCCAGCGTGCGGGCATGCGCTGACGCCCTGCTGGCGGACGGCAAGGCCTTCGACATCATCATCACCAACGCCGGGGTGATGGCCACGCCGCTGGGCCGCACGGCCGACGGCTTTGAAATCCAGTTCGGCACCAACCACCTGGGCCACTTCGTGCTGGTGAACCGGCTGGCCCCGCTGCTGACGTCCGGCTCGCGGCTGGTGGCGCTCTCCTCGTCGGGCCACCGGTTCTCCGACGTGAACCTGGACGACCCCAATTTCGAGACCACCGACTACACGCCGTTCGGCGCCTATGGCCGCTCCAAGACCGCCAACGCCCTGTTCGCCGTCGAGTTCGACCGGCGCCACAAGGATCGCGGCGTGCGGGCGACGGCCATCCACCCCGGCGGTATCCATACCGAACTGGGCCGGCACATGAGCGCCGACGACACCGCCCGGATGATCGAGCAGATCAACGAGGCCAATCGCCTGAGCGGCGCGGCGGCGTTCGAGTTCAAGACCATACCGCAAGGCGCGGCGACCTCGGTCTGGGCCGCCGCGGTCGCCAAGGCCGACGAGGTCGGCGGGCGCTACTGCGAGGACTGCCACGTGGCCGAGACCCTTGATGGCGACAACCCGACTCGCGGCGGCGTGCGGGCCTACGCGATCAACGCCGAGAACGCCAAGGCGCTCTGGGCCAAGAGCGAGGAGCTGGTTCAGGAACGCTTCTGAACCGAGGAGCGGCGGACCTGATCGGCCACCTCGTTCCTCCCCTCCCCCATCAAGATGGGGAGGAAAGCGGCTCCTCGCCCATATGCGATAGCCCTCTCCAGAGGGGGAGAGGAGAATTCGTCATGGAGGTGTAGTAAAAGGAGCGAGCGTCCCAGTCGCGGGGCGCTAGTTACGCGCAGGGCGCGAAGTTCAGCATCGGGTGGTTAGCGAACCGGCCGCCCTCGTGATATCTGGCGCCGCTCAGCGGCGGTATGCTGCGAAAGCTTATTCAGCGTTAGGAATGTCAGAGATGAGTAGGGTGCTGGTTATCGGCGCAGGCGGCGTTGGTTCCGTGGCCGTTCACAAGATGGCGATGCACAACGACGTCTTCTCGCATATCACGCTGGCGAGCCGCCGAAGGCACAAGTGCGACGCCATCGCCGCGTCGGTCAAGGACCGCACCGGCGTGACCATCGACACCGCCGCGCTCGACGCCGACGACGTCAGCGCGACCGTGGCGCTGATCAAGGCCGTGCAGCCGCAGTTGGTGGTCAATCTGGCCCTGCCCTATCAGGACCTGGCGATCATGGACGCCTGCCTGGAGGCCGGCGTGAACTATCTCGACACCGCGAACTACGAGCCGCGCGACGAGGCCAAGTTCGAATACAGCTGGCAGTGGGCCTATCAGGACCGCTTCAAGGACGCCGGGCTGATGGCCCTGCTCGGCTGCGGTTTCGATCCGGGCGTGACCTCGGTGTTCACGACCTACACCCGCAAGCACCTGCTGGACCAGATCGACACCCTGGACATCCTGGACTGCAACGGCGGCGACCACGGCCATCCGTTCGCCACCAACTTCAATCCCGAGATCAACATCCGCGAAGTGACCGCGCCGTCGCGGCACTGGGAGAACGGCCAATGGGTGGAGGGGCCGGCCCTGGCCCAGAAGCAGAGCTTCGACTTCGATCAGGTCGGCCCGCGCAACATGTACCTCATGTACCATGAGGAGCTGGAGTCCCTGGCCAAGTTCTACCCGGAGATCAAACGCATCCGCTTCTGGATGACGTTCGGCGACGCCTATCTCAAGCACCTGGAAGTGCTGCAGAACGTCGGCATGACCCGGATCGATCCGGTGATGTTCGAAGGCCGCGAGATCATCCCGCTGCAGTTCCTCAAGGCGCTGCTGCCCGAGCCGGCCTCGCTGGGGCCGACGACGCGGGGCAAGACCAATATCGGGACCATCGCGACCGGCCAGAAGGACGGCCAGCAGAAGACGGTCTACGTCAACAATGTCTGCGACCACGAGAGCGCCTACGCCGAGACCGGCAGCCAGGCGGTCAGCTACACCACCGGCGTTCCGGCGATGATCGGCGCGGCGCTGATGCTAACCGGCCAGTGGAAGGGCGCGGGCGTGTTCAACATGGAGCAGCTCGATCCCGATCCGTTCATGGACATGCTGAACCGGCACGGTCTGCCCTGGCAGGTCAAGGAACTGCCCTCCCCCCTCGCCTTCTGATCGATCCCGCGACCATGGAAACCCAAGCCGCCGGCCCAGGCGCATTTGCTCGTTTCGACCTGGGCCGCACGCCCTCGCCCTGTTTCGTCGTCGACGAGGCGGCGGTGCGGCGCAATCTGGCCGTCCTCAAGGATGTCGGCGAGCGCGGCGGCGCCAAGGTGCTGCTGGCGCTCAAGGCGTTCTCCATGTGGTCGCTGGCCGGCGTCGTGGGCGAATATCTCGACGGCGTTTGCGCCTCGGGACTGTGGGAGGCGCGGCTCGCGCGCGAGCACTATGCCGGCGAGCTGACCACCTATTCGCCGGCCTATAAGCGAGAGGACATGGCCGAGATCCTGGCGCTGTCCGACACGGTGATCTTCAACTCGCCGGCCCAGCTGGCGCGGTTCAAGGACGAGATCGCCGCGGCGCGCGCCGACGGCCAGGTGTTCGAGATCGGCCTGCGCCTCAACCCCGAGCAGAGCGAATCGGAGGTCGAGAAGTACGATCCGTGCCAGGCCGGCTCGCGGCTCGGCTTCCCGGTGTCGCAGTTGCGCCCCGAGCACCTGGACGGCGTCGACGGCCTGCACGTCCACGCCCTGTGCGAACAGAACTTCGCGCCGCTGGCCCGGATCTGGGCCGGACTGGAGCCCAAGCTCGCGGGGATGCTGCCGCAGCTGAAGTGGCTGAACCTGGGCGGGGGCCATCACGTCACCCGCGCCGATTACCAACGCGAGGACCTGGTCGCCCTGCTGCGCCAGATCACCGAGCGCCACGGGGTCGAGGTCTATCTGGAACCGGGCGAGGCCATCGCGCTGGACGCCGGCATCCTGGTCGGCGAGATCCTCGACACCTTCGACAATTCGGTGAGCGTGGCCATCACCGACATCTCGGCCACCTGCCACATGCCCGACGTCATCGAGGCGCCCTATCGACCGGCGATGCTGAACGAGAGCACAGGCGGCGTCGCGGTGCGGATCGGCGGGCCGTCCTGCCTGGCCGGCGACATCATCGGCGACTACGTCTTCGCCGCGCCGCCCACGCCGGGCACGCGCATCGCCTTCCTGGACCAGGCGCACTATTCGATGGTCAAGACCAACACCTTCAACGGCGTGCCGCTGCCGGCGATCGCGCTGTGGAACAGCGAGACCGACGACCTGCGGCTGGTCCGCCAGTTCGACTATACGGACTTCCGCGACCGGCTCTCCTAAAGCGCGTCAGCCACGACTCCGCGCCGCAATAGGCGTAAGCTTGGCCTGGGCGCCCAACGGGACGCCGACCGCGACGTCCCGTGCTCGCGCCCCGGATCCCAGCCATGACGAGCCTGCTCAAGACGATCGAAGACGCCCAGACCCTGGCGCAGGCGATCGTCGACACCATTCATGAGCCGCTGCTGGTGCTCGACGCCCAGCTTCGCGTCCTGGCCGCCGGCCGCGCCTTCTACGAAACCTTCCAGGTCGTTCCCGAGCACACCATCGGGCGCCTGCTCTATTCGCTGGGCGACGGGCAGTGGAACATCCCGGCCCTGCGCCTGCTGCTCGAGACGATCATTCCCGAGCGAACGGCGATGGACGGCTTCGAGGTCGATCACGACTTCCCGGGCTTGGGCCGGCGCAAGATGCTGCTGAACGCCCGCAAGGTGCTCTACGAGACCAGCGCCGACGCCACCATCCTGCTGGCCTTCACCGACGTCACCGCCCGGCGGTTGATCGAGCAGGAAAAAGCGGAACTGCAGGTCCGGACCGACGAGCTGCTGACGCACCAGCAGGTGCTGTTGCAGGAGATGCAGCATCGGGTGGCCAACAGCCTGCAGATCATCGCCAGCATCCTGCTGCTGAAGGCGCGGGCCGTGGATTCGGACGAGACCCGCCACCATCTGCGCGACGCCCACCAGCGGGTGATGTCGGTGGCCGAGGTGCAGTCGCACCTGCACGCCGCCGGCGGCGTCGACCGGATCGAGGTCAGATCCTACCTGACCAAGCTCTGCTCCAGCCTCGCCGCCTCGATCGTCAGCGAGGATCGGCGGATCGACCTGAAGGTCGTCGCCGACGACGGCCAGATCGGGTCGGACAAGGCCGTCAGCCTTGGCCTCATCGTCACCGAACTGGTGATCAACGCGCTCAAATACGCCTTCCCCGACGCCCGCCCGGACGCCCAGGTGCTGGTCACGTTCCAGGCCGGGGAAGACGCCGAAGACTGGACGCTGATCGTCGCCGACAACGGCGTCGGCAAGAGCGACGGCCAGGCGCCGCGAGGCCAGGGCGGCCTGGGTACGGTGATCGTCGAGGCCCTGGTCAAGCAACTGGGCGCCAGCCTGGAGGTTGTCGCCGCGCCGGGCCTGACCCTGACCATCCGGCGATGCGGCGCGACGTCGGAGCTGCCGCGCGCCGCCTAGGACCCTGGCCGGCGGCTACCGGTCCTGGGCTTTGCTGACCACCACGCCGACGCCCGCGCCGACCGCCGCGCCGATGGGGCCGCCGAGCACCAGGCCGGTGGCCGCGCCGGTCGCCGCCCGCTGTTCCACATTGTGGCCGCACGCCGCGAGCCCGAACGCCATGCCGGCGACCGTCAGCACCAAGACAATCCTACGCATAATCCCCTCCACGTCCCGCGAAGGCCTGCCGAAGGGCGTGGTCCTGCGTGACTCAGACAAGCCTTGCAGCAGAAGATGTTGTCGACTTTGTAGCGGCGCGGCGTTTTCGGCACATCTTCGAGATGTCCAGGGCCTGGCCCCGGAAGCGGACGCGGCACGAAGTCCGCTAGCGGGCGCCAGGCGCTCCACCGAACCATTGCGGACGTTCAGCCGTGGAGGCACAATCCTAGCCATGCTGGAGCGAGTGAAGTCATGGGCCAAAAGCCTGAAACGTGACGTGGTCGCCCTCTGGATAGCCGCCAGAAGTCCGCGAACACCCGTCGCCGCGAAAATAGTCGCCGGTGCGGTCGCGGCCTATGCGTTGAGCCCAATCGACCTGATTCCCGATTTCATTCCGATCCTTGGCTATCTCGATGACATCGTCATCGTGCCGCTCGGGATCGCCCTCGCAATCCGCATGATACCGGCCGCCTTGATGGCGGATTTTCGAGCCGAAGCCGTTTCGACCGACAGACCCAAAAATCTCTACGTCGCCGCCCTCATGGTCGGGCTGTGGTTGGTCGGATTGGTGTTCATCGCAGCGTGGTTCTGGCGGAAGGCCCGCTAACCAACCCTCGCGGCGACAGGACAAGTCCACCGACGCCCTCAAATCCAGGATGGGTACTTGACGGTACTCATTTTCACGCCCAGCTTGGTACTCATGAGTACCGAAATGAAATCTCCCGGCCGGCCGCGCGACGAGGATGCGACCGCGACTATCCTGGCCGCGACCCTGCGGCTGCTGGCCGAGCGCGGCTATGACGGGATGAGCACCGCCGACGTCGCGGCGGCGGCGCGCGCCAGCAAGGCCACGGTCTATCGCCGCTGGCCCAGCAAGGCGGCGCTGGTCGCGCAGGCCGTGCTGCAGGGCCTGCGCGACGCGCACGCCGCCTCGACGCGGACCGGAGACGTGCGCGAGGACATGGCCCGCATCCTTGAAGCCAAGATGACCGCGCTGTCGCAGGGGCCGCTGGGCGGGGCGATCACCGCGGTGATCTCCCATGCCGCGCACGAGCCGGAACTGGCGGGCGCCATGGAGACGGTCAACGCCGGGATGCGCGAGCACAGCGCGCTGCGCCCACTGGTGGAGGAGGCCAAGCGCCAGGGCCTGGCGCCCGCCGGCGCCGACACCGGCCTGATGCTCGACCTGCTGATGGGCGCGCCGTTTTTCCAATTGCTGGTGCGGCAAGTCCCGCCCGACCCCGGCGCGGCGCGGGCGCTGATCGGGCTGGTGTTCGGCGAAAAGCCCGGGCCGGATCACGATGCAACTGAACGGTAGGACGATCCTGGTCACCGGCGGCGCCCGGGGCATCGGGCTGGAGCTGACGCGGCAGTTCGTCGCCGAGGGCGCGCGGGTCGTGGTCGCCGGCCGCGACCAGGCCCGCCTCGCCCATCTGGAGATCTCCCATCCCAGCCAGATCCACGGCTGGGCCGTCGACCTGTCCGATCCCCTGGCGACAGACGCCTTCGTCCGCGACCTGCCGGCCCGCTATCCGACCTTGTCGGTGGTGGTGAACAACGCCGGCGCCCAGACCCTGACCGACTTCCCGCGCGAGGACAGCGAGGCGATGCGGCCGGCCCTGCGCGCCGAGATCTCGCTGAACTTCGAGGCCGTCGTCACGGTCTCGACGGGCCTGCTCGCCCACCTGCGCCGCCAGCCCTCGGCGGCGATCATCAATGTGACCAGCGGCCTGGCCCTGGCGCCCAAGACCTCCTCGCCGGTCTACTGCGCCACCAAGGCGGCGGTGCGCAGCTTCACCAAGGCGCTGCGCTATCAGTGCGAGGACGGCGCGCCCCATGTGCAGGTGACCGAGGCGATCATGCCGCTGGTCGACACCGACATGACCGCCGGACGCGGCGCCGGCAAGATCAGCCCCGCCCAGGCCGCGGCCGAGATCATCACGGGGATCAAGGCGGACCGCGACGAGGTCTATGTCGCGCGCGCCAAGCTGCTGCCCATGCTCATGCGGGTGGCGCCGGGCCTGGGCGAGGCGATGATGCGCAGGGGCTAGTCGCCCTTGCCCGCCCCGCCGCCGATGGTGGTGAAGCCGTGCGCCTGGGCCAGGGTCGCCTTGCCCGCCGCGATCCGCGCCGAGGGGTTGGGCCGGGGCTCGGCGACCTTGGTGAGCGTGTTCTTGTCCACGTGGCGGAAGGGTTCGTCGCGGCCGCGGACCTGGAGCATGGTCGTCGACACGTAGGACCAGCCGCCGTCGGCGTTGAAGCGCAGGTCGAGTTCGTAAGAGTCGGTGCGGAACGCCCATTCGAGGAAGTCGGTCGAACAGATCCCGTAGCCTGGACCACCCCGGTCGGCGCGGACCAGCAGGCCGGACCCGTCCGGCGAGGCGCGGCCGCTGGCCAGGGCCACCTGGCCGCGCGGGATGGCGAGGGTCTGCATGATCAGCCCGGTGGCCGGTTCCCACAGCCAGTAGCCGACCTGGTCGTGGAAGGTGGTGTCCTCGTCCGAGGCGACGATGTGGACGTGATAGTGCAGCCCGTAGAAGAGCTGCGGCCCGTTCGCCTGGGGGTCGATGGGTTGCATCTCGATGCGCTCGAGATAGTCGCGCTGCTCAGGCCCATCGGCCTTGGGGTTCAGGTCGACGCCCTTGCGTCCCTCCCACACGCCGGCCAGCCGCGTCAGCGGACCCAGATTGGCCAGGGTGTCCGGATCGACGTCCGCCGGCTCGCTGAAGATGTCGTCAGGGAAGTTGATCATTGCGTCCGTGCTCGAGCCAAACCCGATAGTGGCTCTATCGGGATGTCCCCTGTCGTCAAGCTTCGAGGCTTTCCAGACGGCGGGCGGCGCGCGATCATCCGCAAGGCCGGCTCCCCGGCGGGGAGCGAAAGCCGCCATGCCGACCATCAGGATCGCCGCCGCCCAGACGCCTGAGTTCCGGGAGGATGTCCCCGCGGCGCTGGCCTATGCGGTGGAGGTCGCCGGGCGGGCGCAGGCGCAGGGCGCGGCGCTGCTGGTGTTTCCCGAGGGCTTTCTGCAGGGCTATCTGACGACGGAGGAACCGGCGCGGCGTCATGCGCTCGACCTCGCCTCGCCCGCCTTCGCGGCGGTGCTGGACCAGGCGCCCAAGGCCGGGCCGATGATCGTCATGGGACTGATCGAGGTGGCGGACGGACGGCTCTACAACACCGCCGTGGTGGTGGATCGCGGCGTGCTGGTCGGGCGCTATCGCAAGGCGCATCTGCTGGGCGGCGAGGCGGCGTTCGCGGCCGGAGACGACAGCCCGGTGTTCGAGGTCGGGGGCCTGCGGTTCGGAATCAACATTTGCTACGACATGAACTTCCCGCAGGCGGCGGCGAAGGTCGCAGGCGGCGGCGCGGCCCTGATCGTCTGCCCGGCCAACAACATGATGGCGCGGCAGACGGCGGAGCGGTGGAAGCAGCTGCACAACCCCGCGCGCGGCGAGCGATGCCGCGAGACCGGCCTGTGGCTGATCTCGGCCGACGTGATTGGCGAGCGGGACGGGCGGATTTCCTGGGGACCGACCGCGGTGCTGGACCCAGCCGGCGAGGTGGCGGCGCAGCTGCCGCTGGAGCAGCCCGGACTGCTGGTCTTCGACCTTCCGCTTTAGCGCGCCGTCAGCGGCCAGAAATGGGCGATCAGGGGCGCGCCTAGGACCAGGACCAGGACGGTGAGCGGGGCGCCCAGCTTGGCGTAGTCGCCGAACCGGTAGCCGCCCGGCCCCATGACCAGGGTGTTGCACTGGTGGCCGATGGGGGTGAGGAAATCGCTGGCCGCGCCGACCGCCACCGCCATCAGGAACGGGTCGGGATTGAGCCCCAGCTTCTGCGCCAGGCTGGCCCCGACCGGGGCCACGATCAGCACGGTGGCGGCGTTGTTGAGGAACGGCGTGGCGGCCATGGCCACGGCCATGATCGAGACCAGCGCGATCATCGGCGACTGGTCCTTGAAGATCATCGACAGCCAGGCGCCGATCAGGTCGGCGCCGCCGGTGGTCTGGATGGCTTCGGACACCGGGATCAGGGCGGCGATCAGCACGATCAACGGCCCGTCGATGGCGGCGTAGACCTCGCGCATGCGGATCGAGCCGATCATGATCATCACCACGGCGGCCCCGAAGAAGGCGATGGCCACCGGCGCGATCTGGAAGGCGACCAACACCATCGCGGCGGCGAGGATCAGGGCCGGCGCGACGGTGCGGCGGATGCCGCCCAGCCGGACCTCACGCTCGGCCAGCGGCAGCAGGCCGAGCGTGGAGAGCGCGCCGGGCAGGCTGCGCTCGCCGCCCTGCAGGACGATCACGTCGCCGGCCCGCAGGCGCACGCGGCTGATGTGCTGTTTCAGGCTGTAGCCCGCGCGGCTGACCGCCAGCAGGTTGATGCTGTGCTGACCGTAGAGGTCGCTCTGCTGGGCCGAGCGGCCGATCAGCGCCGACTCAGCCGAGATCACCGCCTCGACCACCCGCACCTCGTCGCTGGGCTGCTCCATGGCCACCGGCCGGTCGGATCGGATCAGGCGCAGCTTGGCGCGGCGGATCAACTCGTCCAAGGCCTGGGGCTCGCCCTGCAGCAACAGCACGTCGCCGGGCAGCACCTTGATGCTGGCGTGCGGCCGGGCGCGGCGGCGGCCCTTGCGCAGCAGCAGCATCACCTGGGCCTCGCCGTGGGCCAGGGCGTGCAGGTCGGCGACCCGCGAATTGGCCGCCGACCAGTCCTCGGGGACCTCGACCTCGGTGAAATAGGCGTTGGCGGCGAGCGCGGCCTCAATATTGGCGGCCGGTTCGCGGTCCTTGGGCAGAATGCGGTAGGCGAAGGCGAGGAACACCAGGCCGATCACCGCCAGGGCCAGGCCGACGGGCGTGTAGTCGTACATGCCGAACGGCTTGCCGAGGATCTCCTCGCGCACCTGGGAGACGATGATGTTCGGTGCGGTGCCGACCAGGGTGACGACGCCGCCCAGCATGGCCCCGAAGGCCATGGGCATCAGCAGGCGCGAGGGCGAGGAGCCGGTGCGCCGCGACAGTTGCAGGGCGACCGGCATCAGGATGGCCAGAGCCCCGACGTTCTTGGTCGCCGTCGACAGCAGGGTGACGGCGGCGGTCAGCACCGGGACCTGGCTGCGCTCGGTCTTGAGATGCGGAATCAGCGGGCGGAGCGCGGCCTCGACGATCCCGGACTTGGCGAAGGCGGCGCTGACCACCAGGGCCGCGCCGATGATGATGGTGATGTCGTTGGAGAGGCCGTCAAAGGCGCTCTTGGCCGGAACCACGCCGATCACCACGCCGGCCAGCAGGGCACACAGCGCGATCACGTCGTAGCGGAACCGACCCCAGACGAAGGCCGCGATGGTGAGGCCGATCAGCCCGAAGGCCAGCCCCTGTTGCAACGTCATTCACGCCCCTCGCCTGGTCGAGCCTGAAGAACGCAAGCGGGCGCGGAAGGCTGCGCCCGAACGCAAAAGAGCCCGGCCTTTCGGCCGGGCTCTTCGCTAGATCGGCTGATCGCCGAAGATCGATATCTTAGAAGTTGATGTCGATCGTCGAGCGGCGGTTCAGCGGTTCTTTCACGCCGTCAGCGGTCGGAACGGCGAGTTGCGTTTCGCCCTTCCAGTCGACTTGCAGCGCCGATTGACCGACGCCGAGACCGACCAGCGCGTCGGCGGTGGCCTTAGCGCGGCGTTCCGACAGGCGGACGTTGTAGGCGTTCGAGCCCGAGGTGTCGGTGTGGCCGACCACGATCACGCGGGTGGCGTTGCCGCTCGTCGCGTAGTTCGCAGCTTCCTGAACCACCGTCTGGGCTTCCGGCGTCAGCACGTACTGATCGAACGGGAAGTAGACGATGAATTGCTTGGCCTCATACGCCGGCGGAGGCGGCGGGGGAGGAGGCGGGGGCGGAGGAGGCGGCGGGGGCGGCGGGGGCGGAGGCGGCGGGGGCGGCGGAGCCGCGAAGGAGTAACGGAGACCGACGGTCACCGATTGGTCCCGATATTCGCCCGAGAAGACGCCCGGTTGCAGAGCGCCCGAACCGACCGACGCGAAGTCGAGATCCGAACCACCGAGGTAACGGTAGGTCAGGTCGACGTTCAGACGGTCCGTCGCGCGCCAGGCCAGACCGGCCAGCACTTGCCAAGCCAGAGCCGTGTCATCGTCGTCGATGGTCAGGTTCTGGTGGGCCGCGCCGGAGGTCACGGTCGAGAATTGGCCGACCGACTTCACCTTGACGTGGTTGATGCCGATACCGGCGCCGATGAACGGATTAATGACCGCGCCGGGGGCGATGTCATAGATCACGTTGCCGAGGACGGTCCAGGCTTCGATCTCACCCGAGGGCGAGCCGCAGTTCGGAGCAGCCGCGGTGCGGATGACGCCCGGCGTGCAGAGACCGACGATGGAGTTGTTGGCGTTGCCGCGGATCGACTCGATGTCGCCCGGACGGTAGCCGCCTTCGAGTTCCACGCGCCAATGTTCGTTCAGCTGATAGCCGAGACGAGCAAAACCAACCCAGTCGTCTTCTTGACCGAAGTCCCAGTGATAGGGATTGCCGTTGGCGGCGTTGTTGGACGATTCAGCTTCAATGCCTTCCGGCAGGTGATAGCCAAGATCGACCGCGCCGTACCAGCCGGCGTCTTGCGCGGACGCGCCAGACGCGGCGAACACCGCAGCGAGGGCGGCCCCCGCTAGGAGTTTGAATTTCATATTCAGAGCCCTCTCTTGCCCTCTGCTGCGGCCAAATGACCCAGCGCTGTTATATCAAGGCCGAAGCATTACGAAAGTGTCGCCAAGGCAACACCGTCGCCAATTCGCCACAACCCCCGAAGCACCCCAGGACGTTACACATTCTTCCCCTCCGCGATCAACTTCGGGGCGAGAGACACATCTCCCGTCCGGCTTTCCAACCACACGCCTGGGGCGCGTGACGGAGCCGAATCTCGTTATCAAGACTTTGATCTTACCCTGAGTCGCTAACCCTAGGTGAACGCTCTGGTCAATCGAAGTCTTTGTAAAAACTTGTAAAGGGGAGGCGACCACGGGCGCCGTCACCGAGCCAAGCCCAGTGTACGCCGTCAAATCTTCACACACCTCAGAAGACATTCAGCCCCTCGCCCAGGACGCGAGTCCTCGCTTCCCTCGAGGCCTCAACGTCGACTCCGCACCTTAGTTCCCAAATAGCTTCAGCTTTCTTGCGTTCGCCGATAACGACGCATGCGCCCTCCCAGCGCCTCGGGCCGGTTCAGCGCCTTGCGGAACTCGTCGCGACGCTCGTGGATCGAGGCGATGATCAGCCCCATCGGCACGCCGATCTCGACCAGCACCGCCTCCGAGAGTTGCAGGCTGGCCTCGACGGTCTCGGGCACGGCGTCGGTGGCGCCCAGCTCATAAAGCCGCGCCGCCTGGCGGGCGTCGCGGGCCCGGGCGACGATGGTCAGGTCGGGCCGCATGGCCCGCGCCGTGGCGACGATCGCCTCCACCCCGTCGGGCGCGTCCATGGTCACCACCAGGGCCGAGGCGTTCTCCAGGCCGCAGCGTTTCAGGAACTCGGGCCGCGAGGCGTCGCCGAAGAAGATCGCCTCGCCGGCGTGACGCGCGCCCTCGACCAGCCGGGGGTCGCGCTCGGCGGCGACCCAGGCGATGTCGTGCCGATGCAGCATGTCGCCGACCAGCCGCCCAACACGACCATAGCCGACCACCAGGACCTTCGGGGCGTCGAGGGCGTCCTCAGGCATCACGGGTTCGGGCGACAGGCCCTGGCCGCCGACCTTGCGACCGCCAAGCTTCAGCCCCAGCGCCGCCAGCACCGGGATGCACATCATCGAGATGGTCGAGGAGACCAGCACCATCTGACCCAGACCTCGCGGCACGATCCCCTCGCCCATGGCCGAGGCCAGGATGACGTAGGCGAACTCGCCGCCGCCGGCGAGCAGCAGCCCGGCCTCTATCGCCCCGCGCGAGGTGAGGCCGAACAGCCGGCCGAGCCCGAACACGACGGTGGCGTTCAGCGTCACCAGCCCGAGCGCGATGCCCAGGATCAGCAGCGGCTTGGCCGCCAGCAGCGAAACGTCCAGGCCGATGCCGACCGACAGGAAGAACAGGCCGAGCAACAGTCCCTTGAAGGGCTCGATCGTGACCTCGACCTCGTGGCGATACTCGGTCTCGGCCAGCAGCAGGCCGGCGATGAAGGCCCCCAGGGCCATCGACAGGCCGGTCAGGGCGCTGACCAGCCCGGCCCCGATCACCACCAGCAGGCAGGCGGCCATGAACAGCTCTTCGCTCTTGGCGCGGGCCACCGACTTCAGCATCGGCCGCAGCAGCAGGCGTCCAAAGGCGACGATCAGCATCACCCCGATCGCGGCCGGGGCGAAGGCCAGCAGCAGCTTGGGCGAGAACCCCTCCCCGTCGCCGCCGCGTCCGAGGATGGCCAGGGTCACCAGGATCGGCGCGACGGCCAGATCCTGGAACAGCAGCACCGAGAAGGTCGCCCGGCCGGCCGGCGAGTGCTGCCGCTTGTGCTCGGTCAGGATCTGCATGACCACCGCGGTGGACGACAGCCCCAGCGCCGCGCCGATGGCGGCGGCCGAGGCCGGGGGCTGGCCGAAGATCATGGCCACGACGGCGATGGCCAGCAGGCAGAGCGTGACCTGCAGGGCGCCCATGCCGAACACCCATTTGCGCATCAGGCGCAGGCGCTCCCAGGACAGCTCCAGCCCGATCATGAACAACAGGAAGACCACGCCGAACTCAGCGAGCTGGGCGATCTCCTGCGGATTGCCGATGGTCAGGTAGCCGAGCCAGGGGAAGGTCGCGCTGAGCGCGCCGAGGCCGAAGGGGCCCAGCACGACGCCAGCGCCAAGAAAGCCGAGGATAGGGCTGATCCGCCAGCGGCGGAACAGGGGCACGATCACGCCTGCGGTAGCCAGGAACAGAATGACGTCCTTGTATTCGCCGGGCGAAACGTGACCTTCCATGCGCTCTCCTTATGTGATGAGCGGCACTATGAAGCCTGGACGTCGCTCGCGTAACCCACGCAGAGGCCGTTAGGCCGCCCAATGGGGCCGTCGAGGGCGAAAAAATGGCGGGCGGGCGCAGCGGGTGCCCCTTGAGTCCGCGGTCAGCCATCCCCAAGGCCGCGGCCTTGGGCAACACCCAACCACATCCGCTCATCCCGGCGACGGCCGGGCCCCAGATGCAGCCGCCGTGCTGGCGGACAATCCTGAAATCTTGCGCCCTACGACCTGGGTCCCGGCCTTCGCCGGGATGAGCGGAGAAAAGCAACACCTCCGGCCGAATGTCGATTGGCCCAGCCCGCCGCAGCCGTTGTCCGAACAGGCGTTCGGCTAGCGTTGACAGCCCCGGCCGCGCTGTCGTCTATGCCCCCCATATTTTAAGAATGGAGGATCGCTATGGATTGGAATTACGCCAACCTGTGGGAGTCGGTGGCCAAGGCCACCCCCGACCGCGCCGCCCTGATCCATGGTGATCGGACGATCAACTGGAAAGACTTCGACCGTCGGGCTGACGCGCTGGCCCAGGCCATGGTCGAGGCCGGCCTGTCCAAGCAGTCCAAGGTCGCCGCCTATCTCTATAACGGCCCCGAATACCTCGAGACCTATTTCGCCGCCTTCAAGGCCGGCCTGGTCCCGTTCAATACGAACTACCGCTATGGCGGCGACGAGCTGACCTATCTGTTCGACAACGCCGACGCCGAGGTGGTGGTGTTCCACGCCTCGTTCGCCGAGATGGTAGAGAAGGTCCGTGGCCGCCTGCCCAAGGTGAAGGCCTGGATCGCGGTCGCCGAGGCCGGCCACCCGGTTCCCGCCTGGGCGCTGGACTATGACGCCATCGTCGCCCGCGCCGCCGATCACTACGAAGCGCCGTGGGGCCGGTCGGGCGACGACCTGCTGATCATGTACACCGGCGGCACGACCGGCATGCCCAAGGGCGTGATGTGGCGTCAGGAAGATCTGTTCAAGGCCCTGGGCGGCGGCGCCAACCTGCTGCTCGGCCTGGCGCCTCTGGAGACCATCGACGAGGCCGGACAACGCGCCAGCGTCAACGCCGCCAGCGGCGAGCCGCAGGCCATCACCATTCCGGTCGCGCCGCTGATGCACGCCACCGGCCAGTTCATCTCGTTCGGCCAGCTGATCTCCGGCGGCGCGGTGGCGACGCTGGTTCCGCGCCGGTTCGACCCGGCCCAGCTGTTCGACGAGGTCGATCGCCTGGGGGTCTCGGGCCTGATCATCGTCGGCCCGGCCTTCGCCGCCCCAATGCTGGAAGTGCTGGACGCCAATCCTGGCCGCTGGCCCCTGCCCTCGCTGCGCCGGATCGTGTCGTCGGGCGCCATGTGGGGCCTGGAGAACAAGCAGGGGTTGTTGAAGCACCTGCCGCACATCATGCTGATGGACAGCCTGGGCTCGTCCGAGGCCCTGGGCCTGGCGGCCTCCACCTCGGGCGGCGGGGCGGCGGCCGGCACGGCGAAGTTCGCCACCGGCCCGAACGCGGCGGTGTTCACCGAGGACGGCGTGCGGGTGCAAGCCGGTTCGGGCGTGCGCGGCCTGGTGGCGGTCGGCGGCCACACCCCGGTCGGCTACTACAAGGACGAGGAAAAGTCGGCCAAGACCTTCCGGGTCTTCGAAGGCACGCGCTGGAGCGTGCCGGGCGACTGGGCGACGGTCGAGGCCGACGGCTCGATCACCCTGCTGGGCCGCGGCTCGCAGGTGATCAACACCGGCGGCGAGAAGGTCTTCCCCGAGGAAGTCGAAGAGGCCCTGAAGCGCTTCGACGGCGTCCGTGACGCCGCCGTGGTCGGGGTGCCCGATCCGCGCTTCGGCGAGCGGATCTGCGCGGTGGTCGACTTCATCGGCGACAAGGCCCCGACGCTGGCCGAACTGTCGGCCCACGTGAAGAGCCTGCTGGCCGACTACAAGGCGCCGCGCGAACTGGTGCTGGCCCCTGTGGTCCGCGCCCCCAACGGCAAGCTCGACTACAAGGCCATCAAGGCCCAGGCGATCGAGGCGCTGTCGGCGACGGCGTAGGCTCCGCCTTTCCTCCCCCGCTACGCAGGGGAGGAAAAGGGGAAGCGGGACGCCCAACGTAACAAAAAAGTAACGTGCCTGAACGGGCGCGGCCGGTCCACGGTCGCGCCTTCTTTCTAAGATGCTCCGAAGGCTCACAACTCCATGAAGACCCTCTGGCTGGGCGCCGCCTCCGCGGCGGTCCTGATCTCCACGGCCGCCCCGGCGCTCGCCGCCGACCTCCCGGACCTCTCGCAGACCCCGCGCATGGGACCGTGGGGCTTCGACATGGCCGGGCGCGACACCGCCGTCGCGCCGACCCAGGACTTCTTCGACTACGCCAACGGGACCTATCTGAAGACGCTGGAGATCCCGGCCGACCGGTCGCGCTACGGCGCCTTCGACGCGCTGCAGGAACTGTCGCAGGCGCGGATGCGCGCCGTGTCCGAGAAGGCCGCGGCCAATAAGGCGGCGACCGGCGACGAGGCCAAGCTGGGCGCCTTCTATCGCAGCTTCATGGACGAGGCGGCCGTCAACGCCCTGGGCGCCAAGCCGTTAGCCAGCGACCTGGCGGCCGTGCGGGCAGTGAAGACCCGCGAGGAGATGGCCGGGCTGATGGGCGCCTCGATGCGCAAGTTCGGCGGCTCGTTCTTCGGCGCCTATGTGCATGACGACGCCAAGGACCCGGAGAAATACACGGCCTATCTGGCCCAGGGCGGGCTCGGCCTGCCCGACCGCGACTACTATTTGGAAGAGCGCTTCAAGGCCCAGAAGGCCGCCTATGAGGCCTATGTCGCCAAGATGCTGACTCTGGCCGGCTGGGAGAAGCCCGCCGAGAACGCCAAGGCCATCGTCGCCCTGGAGACCGAGATCGCCAAGGTCTCGTGGACCCGCGCCGAGCAGCGCGACGACGACAAGACCTACAACCCCTTCGAGATCGCCCAGCTGGAGCAGTACGCGCCGGGCTTCGCCTGGAAGCAGTACCTGGCCGGCGCCAATCTCGCCAAAGCCACGCGGGTCGTGGTCGCCGAGAACACCGCCTTCCCGAAGATCGCCGCCATCTACGCCAAGACCCCGATCGAGACCCTGAAGGCCTGGTCGGCCTTCAACGTGGTGGACCAGGCCGCGCCCTATCTGTCGAAAGACTTCGACCAGGCGAACTACGAATTCCGCTCCAAGACCCTGTCGGGCCAGCCGGTGCAGCAGCCCCGCTGGAAGCGCGGCGTCAGCGCCGCCGACAACAACATCGGCGAGGCGCTGGGCAAGCTCTATGTCGAGGCCTACTTTCCGGCCGACAGCAAGGCCAAGATGGAGGCCCTGGTCAGCGACATCCGCACGGCGATGAAGGCGCGGATCGACAAGCTCGACTGGATGAGCCCGGCGACCAAGGTCAAGGCGCAGGAGAAGCTCGCCAAGTTCCGGGTGAAGATCGCCTATCCCGACAAGTGGCGCGACTACTCGGCCCTGAGCGTCAAGGACGGCGACCTCTACGGCAATATGGAGCGCGCCGCGGCCTTCGAGTGGGACTACCGCGCCGCGCGACTGGGCGGCCCGGTGGACGACGACGAGTGGGGCATGACCCCGCCGACCATCAACGCCTACTACTCCTCGACGAAGAACGAGATCGTCTTCCCAGCCGCGATCCTGCAGCCGCCGTTCTTCGATCCGCAAGGCGACCCGGCCGTGAACTATGGCGGCATCGGCGGGGTGATCGGCCATGAAATCACCCACGGCTTCGACGACCAGGGCCGCAAGTCGGACGGCGACGGCAAGCTGACCGATTGGTGGACCGCCGAGGACGCGGCGAAGTTCAACGCCCAGGCGGCGAAGTTCGGCAAGCAGTACGCGGCCGTCGAGGTGCTGCCCGGCGCCCACATCAACGGCGAACTGACCATGGGCGAGAACATCGCCGACCTGGGCGGGCTGCTGCTGGCGCTGGACGCCTATCACGTCTCGCTGGGCGGCAAGCCGGCGCCGGTGATCGACGGCATGACCGGCGACCAACGGGTGTTCCTCGGCTGGGCGCAGGTCTGGCGGGGCAAGTATCGCGAGGACCGCATGCGCCAGCAGTTGGTCACCGACCCGCACTCGCCGCCGAAGTACCGGGTGCAGACGCCGATCAAGAACATCGACGCCTTCTACGAGGCGTTCGGCGTGAAGCCCGGCGACGGCATGTATATCGCGCCCGCCGAGCGGGTTCGGATCTGGTAGCGGGCGACGATGGCGGCGCGAGCGCGCCGCCATCGGGCGAAGCCTAGGCCGGAACTTCCAGACCGTAGGGTCGGCCAAGCTCGATGAGCTTGCCCAGATCCGGCTGGGCCGGTGAGATCTCGCGATCAAAGTCCGTGAACATGTGCGACGCGCCTTCGCGGGACGTCATCGACACCATTTCACCGCCGCCGGCGCCGAACCGGAACCAATGCGTCGTCCCGGCCGGCAGGTGCACGAACGTCCCGGCCTGGGCGACCAGTTCCCGGTCGCCGACGCCGAAGGCGATCTCGCCCTTGATGACGTAGAAGGCTTCGTCCCAGGGATGATTGTGCGGCGGCGGCCCGCTGCCCTCCGGTCCAACCTGATGGAACACCTCGTAGCTGCCGGTCTGAGCGCCCGAGGCCAGGACGGTGAGCTGCTCGCCCACGATGTTCAACGGGCGCGGCGCGCTTGTCGGGGTGACGACGATTACCTCAGCCATGGATGCTCGCTCCCTGAGCGCCTACGCGCGGGATATATATAACATCGTTATCTTGATGGAGCCATCGACGGGGCCGACACCACCCCACCTCGTCATCCTCCGGTCAGCCGAAGGCTGATCCGGGGGGACCCAACTTGATTTCGCAGAATGTGGTGAGCCCGTTTTGGGTCCCCCGGATCTCGCTTCGCGAGCCCGGAGGATGACGAGTGGCGAGCGACCTGCCATTTTTGACAGTTGAGTCAAAATTTACGTCAGGCAAAAATTTGGCCCGTTGCGGGGGATAATCGCAACGGGCCTTATTTTGAGCAGTCGCTCATATAGAGCGGGCGTTTCCTCCCCGAAACGCCGGAGACTGGTGGATCTGTTGGCCGCCATGTCTCTCGCAGGACTGAGAAAACGGCAATTTCTGACCCAAGTCAATGCACGCAAACCATCGGCGCAGGTAAATTTCGATCAGATTTGCGCGAGGGCCACACTTCTTGCCCACAAAGGGATTCTTTTTGACACAAGCGTCAAATCTGCACCCGCTTGAGTAGCTCGCTATACGGAACACAACCTGTCTCGTAGACGAAGTCCGGACGCGAGGCGGTGACCGGACCGATTCCCGCCGCGGTCAGGGCCAGCGAGGCCTGTCCGATGCGGCTGGCCGCCACCAGCAGGCCGTTCGGACGCCGAGAGGCGCCGTCGGCGATCAAGGCCTCGACCACCGGAGCCTCGCGAGGATCGGCGGGCCAGGCCAGGGTGGCGCTGTCATGGGCCGCGGCGCGGGCCTCGATCACCCGCAGCAGCCGTTCGGCCGCCGCCAGACGCTCGCCGCTCCAGTCGGCGCGCAGCGAGGCGGTAAGCTGGGCCTGGCTCTTCAGGATCACGCCGTCGGCCAGGATCTTCAGGCCGTTGGCGACCAGGGTCGCGCCGGTGGTGGTGATATCGACCACCAGTTCGGCCGACCCGGCGGCCGGAGCCCCCTCGGTGGCGCCGCCGGACTCGGTGATCCGGTAGTCGACCACGCCGTGACGGGCGAAGAAGGACCGGGTCTGGGCCAGGTACTTGGTGGCGACGCGCATGCGCCGGCCGGAGCGGGCCAGCAGGTCGTGGGCCACCTCCTCCAGGTCGCTCATGCTCTCGACGTCGATCCAGCTTTTCGGCACCGCCACCACCAGGTCGGCGCGGCCAAAGCCCAGCGCGCGCAGCAGCAGGATCCGGGCGTCGACGTCGCCGGCGCGTTCACGCAGCAGGTCCTCGCCGGTGATGCCGAGGTGCACTTCGCCGAGGTCCAGCGCCTCGGCGATGTCGCCGGCCGAGAGCAGGCGCACCTGGATGCCCGGAACGCCCTTCAGCTCGGCCATGTAGCCGCGCGATCCTCCGGTGACAGACAGAGACAGTCCGCAATCGGAGAGCCAGGCCTCGACCTGTTCTTTCAGCCGCCCCTTGGAGGGGACGGCCAGGATCAGGGGGTTGCTCATGACTCGCCTCCCGTCCAGGCCCGCCAGGGCCGGACCATGCAGCCGACGGCGCGAGCGCCCGGCGCTCCACCCAGTCTCGCCGGCAAGCCGTCATAACGGCCGCCGACCGCCACCGCCCGGTCGGGGTGGAGCGCGGCGGACCGGACCTCGAAGGTCAGGCCGTCGTAATAGTCGAAGGCATGGCCGAGCGCGGTCGCGAACCGCGTCCGCTCCAGCGGCACGCCGGCCTGGGCCAGCAGGTCCAGCCGCTGGGTCCAGTCGCTGAGCGCGCCGTCCAGGGCGGACGCCTTGGCCCCGGCGATGGCGCGGATGGCGGCGAAGGCGGCTTGCGGCGCGTCGTCCACGGCCAGGAAGCGGGTGATGCTGTCGGCCTGCTCCAAGGTCAGCGCCGGGGCGCTGGCGGCCTGGGCGCGGCGGATCAGGCGCTGGGCGATGGCGGCGGGGCCACGACCGCCGACCGGGTCGATCCCGGCCAGGGCCCAGACCTCTTCCAGCACCGTCGCGGCCTCGGCCTCCGACAGGCCCGACAGCAGGCCGGCGAGCTTGCCGCTGTCGGCCTGGGTTTCCGGTTCGGCGCCGGCGCGTGCCAGTTCGGCGGCCAGCAGGCGCGGACGCGCCGCCACCCGCTTCAGCCGAGCGGCCAGCGACGGGGCCAGGCCTTGGGCGTCGATGAAGGCGGCGAACAGGGCGATGTCGCCCAGCCACAGCGACAGGTCGTCCCGGCCGCCGGCCAGGGCGGCGGTCCAGGCCAGGGCGGCGATTTCGGCGTCGGCCGGAGCGACGGGAGCGGCCGCGTCGTCGAAGCGCTCGAGGCCGATCTGGCGGAACTCCTCGGGCCGGTCGGCGTCGGGCGAGGCGCGGAACGCCTTGCCCTCATAGACGTAGCGCCCGGCCAGCTTGCCGCTGTCCAGGTGCTGGCGGACCACCGGCACGGTGAAGTCGGGGCGCAGGCAGGTTTCCTGCCCGCCCTCGGCCTGGACCACGAACAAGCGCGCGCGCATCGCCTCGCCGGCCAGTTCCAGGATCAGGGCGAGCGGCTGCAGGATCGGGGCGTCGACGGCCTCGGCGCCGGTCGCCAGGAACGGGGCGCGGATGGCGGCGAGCGCCTCGGGGGGAAGGTTCGGCTCGGCCCTCATTTGCCCGCCTCGATCTTCTGAGCGTCGACGATCTTGCGGACCGTGGCGACCAGGTCGGCGCGGTCGACGATCTGCTGGCCCGGGCGCTGCTCGCGCCACTCGGCGTTATCGGCAACGTCGGTCGCCAGCATGCGGCCGCGATCCAGATCCTTGATCGTCACCTTGCCGGCGGCGATCTCGTCGCCGCCCAGCATGATGGCGGCCGGCGCCATCCGGCGGTCGGCGTACTTCATCTGTGCCTTCATGCCCGCCGTGCCGAGATAGACCTCGGCGGCGATCCCGGCGTTGCGCAGCTCGGTGACCACTTCGAAATAGTGGGTCATGTCGTCGGGGGTGAAGGCGATGACCACCACCGGGCCACGGACCTGGTCGCCCAGGTCGCGACCGGCGGCGCGCAGGGCCGAGATCAGCCGCGAGACGCCGAAGGAGAAGCCGGTGGCCGGAACCTGCTCGCCGGTGAAGCGGGCGACCAGATCGTCATAGCGCCCGCCGCCGCCGATCGAGCCGAAGCGAACGCCGCGGCCCTTCTCGTCCTTGGTCTTCAGCAGCAGCTCGGCCTCGAAGACCGCGCCGGTGTAATATTCCAGGCCGCGCACGATGGACGGATCGAAGGCCGCGCGCTCGACGCCGACGCCCAGGCTCTTGAGAGCTTGGTCGATCGCCGCCAGTTCGGCCAGGCCAGCATCGCCCTCGGCCGAACCGCCGATGATGCCCGCGATCTGATCCAGGGTCTCGGTGCGGCCGCCCGCGCCGGCGGCGGTGAAGGCCAGCACGGCCTCGGCGCCGGCGGCGGCCAGGCCCGCGCCCTTGGTGAAGGCGCCGGACTCGTCCTTGCGCCCCTCACCCAGCAGCAGGCGCACGCCCTCCGGACCCAGGCGGTCCAGCTTGTCGACGGCGCGCAGCACCGCCAGCTTCTGCCCGTCGTCCTTGACGCCGGCCGTGGTCAGCAGGCCGTTCAGGAGCTTGCGGTTGTTGATCTTGATGATCGCCGAGCCGGTCGGCAGGCCGGCGGCCTCCAGGCCCTCGACCGCCATGGCGATGATCTCGGCGTCGGCCTCGGGCCGGGCCGAGCCGACGGTGTCGGCGTCGCACTGGGTGAATTCGCGGAACCGGCCGGGGCCAGGCTTCTCGTTGCGCCAGACCGTGCCGAAGGCGTAGCGGCGGAACGGCTTGGGCAGGCCCTCCTTGGTCTCGGCCACGAACCTCGCCAGCGGCGCGGTCAGGTCGTAACGCAGGGCCATCCACTGCTCGTCGTCGTCCTGCAGGGCGAAGACGCCCTCGTTGGGACGGTCGGCGTCGGGCAGGAACTTGCCGAGCGCGTCGGCATATTCGAAGGCGCCGGTGTCGAAGGCCTCGAAACCGTAGCGTTCATAGACGGCGGAGACCTTGGTCAGGATCTGGCGCTCGGCGGCCAGATCGCGGGCGCGGCGGTCGTTGAAACCGCGCGGAGCGCGGGCCTCGGGGCGGGGAGCGTCGGTCATGCCGCTCGCCTAAAGGCAGAAGGCGCGCGCGGCAAGGCGCGGGCGCATTTGGGAGAGGGTGCAGAAGTCCATCGTCGGGTTCCTTAAGCGCGGAATGTTCGACGGATGGAGCTGAGAAAACACGAGCCCCATCCGCTGGTGCGGGGGCTCGGGCGAGGTCGCTTTTAGGCCAAGCGATCCTGGGCCGATCCCGCAAGCGAGGTCGGATGGTGATGGCCGTGATGATGCGCGACGCGGTTCATGACGGCCGGCCTATAGCGGGGAAATGTGAAGAAGGCGAGTCAGCCGACCAAACCCGTCCCGCCGGTGGCGGCGATCACCTGGCCCTGGATGAAGGCGGCGTCCGGCGTCAGCAGGTACTCGACCAGGGAGGCGTAGTCGCTGTCGCGGCTGGCGCGGCCCGAGGGACTGGCGCGGGCGGCGCGTTCGACCACGGCGGCGGCGGTCGCCTCGCTGCCGACCATGGCCGCGACCGAGGTCGTATGGACCAGGCCCGGCGCGACGGCGTTGATCCGTATGCCGCGCGGCGCCAGTTCGGCGACCAGATAGAGGATGGTCGCCTCGGCCATCGCCTTGCCGATTCCCAGGGCGCCGTAGTTGGGCAACGGCATGCGCGAGCCGCTGCTGGTGATGAAGACCACGCTCGAGCCCTCGGCCAGCAGGTGTTGCGCGGCGTGGACCAAGTAGAGCAGCGACAGGCCGTTGGTCTCCATCGCCTGGCGGAACCGCGGGAGATCGGCGCCGAGCAGGGTGGTCGGATAGATCATCGCCGCGGCGTGGACGATGTGGGCCAGGCCCTGGCCCCGCACCTCGACCTCCGCGATCATGGCGGCGGCGCCCTCAATGGTTCCAACATCGCCGCGCACCAGCTGGACCTGCGCGCCGGTGGCGGCGATCTGCGCCTTGGCGGCCTGCGCGGCGTCTTCGTCGCTGTGATAGGCGAGCGCGACCGCGCCGTGGATGGGAGCCAGGCGGCGGGCGATGGCCAGGCCGATGCCCTTGGTTCCGCCAGTGATCAGGACGCTCATGCCGGCAGCACCGGCGTCGCATACTCTACGCCCGCGAGCACCGGACTGGCCGCGGCGGCGTCGAAGCCGGCCATGATGCGGCTGAAGCGCTGCTCGACCAGGTTCCGCATGCCCGGGTGGGTGAAGATGTAGCGCTCGTCGTTCTGCACGGCCTCCAGCACGCGGGCGCCGACGAACTCGGGATCGATGCCGTTGTCGACATTGGACTGGCCGACGGTCGGATTGTTCGGGACCGGGCCGCCATACTGCGACTGGCGGGTGCGGCCCGACTGGTTGATCTTGGTCTTCACGAAGCCGGGGCAGAGCACGGCGACATTGATGTTCTCCGGCGCCAGTTGGCCCGCCCAGCCCTCGGACATGCCGACCACGGCGTATTTCGTGGCGGTGTAGGGCTCCATGCCGGGCACCGAGATCATCCCGGCCATCGAGGCGGTGTTGACGAAACAGCCGCCCTCGCCGTGCGCGCGGACGTGGGGCGTGAACACCTCCATGCCGTAGACGACGCCCATCAGGTTGACGGCCAAGATCCAGTCCCAGTCGCCGGGCTTCACCTGGTCGATGGGGCCGCCGGCCCCGACGCCGGCGTTGTTGCAGACCACATGGACCTTGCCGAAGGCCGCGAGGGTGGCGTCGGCCGCCGCGCTCAGGGCGGCGCGGTCGGCGACGTCGCAGATCACGCTGGCGGTCTTGATCTGGCGGGCCTCCAGATCAGCGCGGGCGGCGGCCAGCGGGGCTTCCTCGATATCGGCCAGCATCACGTTCATGCCCGCGCCGCCGAAGGCGTGGGCCATGGCCAGGCCAAGGCCGCTGGCCCCGCCGGTGATGAAAGCAGTCTTCCCCGTCAGGTCGCGCATGGCCGTCCTCCCCTATTATTTTCTTGGACGGCTAGACCTTCAGGCGGGTCACCAGGCTCGTCGTGGAGGGATCATGCACGCCAGGCGCGCCGCCTTCCAGTTCTGCGAGTATGCGCACGGCCAGAGTCTTGCCCAGCTCCACGCCCCACTGGTCGAAACTGTTGATCTCCCAGAGCACGCCCTCAACGAAGGTCTTGTGCTCATAGAGCGCGATCAACGCGCCCAGGGCGCGCGGCGTCAGGCGGTCCAGCAGGATGAAGCTGGAGGGTCGGTTGCCGTGGAAGGTCTTCTGCGGGGCCAGTTCGTCGATCAGCGCCTGGGGCTGGCCGGCCAGTTCGGCGCGGACGGCGGCCTCGGTCTTGCCGACCATCAGGGCCTCGGCCTGGGCGATGGCGTTGGCGGTCAGCTTGGGCTGGTTGGCGCTTTCACCCTCGCTGGCCTTGGCCACGGCCAGGATGTCGACCGGGATGATGTCGGTCCCCTGGTGCATCAGCTGGAAGAAGGCGTGCTGCACATTGGTGCCGGCGTCGCCGAACACCGCCGCCGCCGTGGCGCGCGCCACCGGGGCGCCGTGGGCGGTCGTCTGCTTGCCGTTCGATTCCATCTCCAACTGCTGCAGGAAATTGGGCAGCAGCCGCAGGCGCTGGGCGTAGGGCACCACCGCGCGGATCGGGCGGGAGAGACCGTTGCGATTGTAGATGTGGGCGAGCGCCAGCAACACCGGCGCGTTCTGGTCCAGCGGCGCGGAGCGGAAGTGATCGTCCATGGCCAGGCCGCCGGCCAGGAACTCCTCGAACGCCTCGGCGCCCAGCGCGATGGCGCAGGACAGGCCCACCGCCGACCACACCGAATAGCGGCCGCCGACCCAGTCGCGGAAGCCGAACACCTGGTCGGCCGGAACCCCGAAGGCCTGGGCCACGGCGGGCGCGGCGGAGACCGCCAACAGGTGGGTGTCGCCGGCGGTTCCCAGCGCGGCGCGCAGCCAATCGCGGGCGACCTGGGCGTTGGTGATGGTCTCCAGGGTGGTGAAGGTCTTGGAGACCACCACGACCAGGGTCTGCGCCGGGTCCAGCCCGTCCAGGGCCAGGGCCATGTCGGCCGGATCGACATTGGCGGCGAAGCGCAGCTCGATCTGCGGGCTCAGCGGACGCAAGGCCTCCCAGACCAGGCGCGGGCCGAAGTCCGAGCCGCCAATGCCGATATGGACGATGGCGCGGAAGGGCTTGCCGGTCGCGCCGCGCTTGGCGCCCGAGCGCACGGCGCCGGCCAGGGCGGCGATGGCCGCGCGGGTGGCGTCGATCTCGGCGGAGACCGGCTCGCCCTTGGCCTTGAAGTCCGCGCCCTTTGCCGCGCGCAGCGCCGCGTGTTGAGCGGCGCGATCTTCCGAGGGGTTCACGACGTCGCCGGCGAACAGCGCCTCGCGGGCCGCCTCGATCCCGCCGGCCCGGGCGAGGTCGAGGGCCACGTCGAGATCGGCCAGCGACCAGGGCTGCTTGGAGAGGTCGAGGAAGAGTTCGGGGGCCTCCAGCGACAGCCGGGCCAGGCGATCTGGTTCGATGTCGAACAAACTGTCGATCCGACGCTCGGGGGCGGCCTGTGCGACGGCTTCCAGCCTGGTCCAGGCGGTGGCGAGATCTCGCATGCAAAACCCTCTGAAATTGGTAGCGGCGCGTTTACCGTATCGCGGTTAGCAAAAGGCGCCCGGCCTGTCTTGGCCGTTTCGGATAGGGCGATACCCCATGTCGTGCAGCGCCGCAGCCTTGCTCTCCACCCTCTGGCTCGCCACCGCGCCCGCCGGCCCGGCCACCGCCGCCCCGCCGCCGGCCGCCGCCGTGGCCATCGAGCCGCTGTTCGCCGACATCGTCCGCCGCGCCGGGGTGCTGAAGGCCGAGGTCGAGGCCTTCAAGGGCAAGACCGCGCCGATCCCGGCGACCTTCAAGCAGCAGGTGAGCGAACTGGCCGCCCTGGACATGCAGGCTCACCGGACCCTGGCCGAGCGCAATCTGGACGGCGACCTGAAGTGCATCTTGCGCGGCATCTCCGAGGACCTGCCGCTGAAGCTGAAGGCGCTGGAAGAGGCCGCGACCGCCTCGGACCGCGACCTGGCCGTGACCGACATGGGCTATCTGCTGAACGACAATGTCGAGGTGATCACCGCTCCGCCGCAGGCGCCGGTTTAAGCACAAGACCGCTCATCCCGGCGAAGGCCGGGACCCAGATCTCATGGGCCGGCGGTCGATGGGATCAACTCTGAGCCTATAGAACCCGCATCTGAGCTGTTCCATCTGGGTCCCGGCCTTCGCCGGGATGAGCGGAGATGTGGCCGCCCCCTACTCCGCGTACTTGATCGTGCAGCCGTAGGGGCGGCTGACCGCCGTCGCCACGGGGCGGCCGGCCTTTACGTCGCCTAGTGCGGCGGCGACGTGGTTCTTGGCGCCCTTCAGGCTGGCGTGGTCGGCGGTCGGCTTGTCGTCGACGCCGCCCATGTAGATGAGCTTGCCGGTCTTATCGACGATGTACATGTGCGGGGTGGTCTTGGCCTCGTAGGCGCGGCCGATCTGCCCGCCCGGATCGAGCAGCAGGGCGGTGGAGCCCGCGCCGGTGGTCGCCTTCCAGGTCTTGGCCTGGGCGGGCGAGACATAGCCCTGCTTGCCGGGCGCCGAGGAGATCAGGGTCAGCCAGACCACGCCGTCCTTGACCGCGTCCTTCTGCAGGCCCTGCATGTTTCCCGCGCCGTAGTGCTTCTGGACATAGGGGCAGCCGGCGTTGGTCCATTCCAGCACCACGGTCTTGCCCTTGAACTCAGCCAGCGAGCGGGTCTTGCCCTCGCCGTCCTTGGCGGTGAAGGCCGGGGCCAGTTGGCCGACGGCCGGTGCGGCCAGGACGGGCGCGGCGGCGATGAGCGTCAGGGCGGCGGCGAGCGCGAACGGGCGATGGATGGACATGGCCAAGCCTCCTCTAAGGGGTCAGCGGCCCTGGGCGTCCTTCAAGGCGCGGACGATCAGGCCCTCGGTCAGGATCTGCGGCAGGATAACGCCCTCGCCGCCCTTGGCGCCATAAACCAGGTAGAGCGGCACCCCGGCCCGGCCGTGCTTGGCGAGCTCGGCCTCGATCACCGCGTCCTTCAGGGTCCAGTCGGCCTTCAGATAGACCGCGCCGGTCTGCTTGAAGGCGTCGGCGACGCCCTGGCTGGTCAGGGCGACTTTCTCGTTGACCTGGCAGGTCACGCACCAGGCGGCGGTGAAGTTGACGAACACCGGCTTGCCGGCGGCCTGGGCGGCGGCGAGCTTCTCGGGGCTGTAGGCTTCATAGGGGACATTCGCCTTGCCGCCCTCGGCGGCGGCGGAGGACGCGGCTTGCGGTTCGCCGTAGCTGGGCCAGACGGCGGCCAGCGCGGCGACGACGGCGAGCGCCCCGCCGATCCCGGCCAGGGCCAAGGGCTTGCCGCCTTGGGCGCGCCGATGCTGGGCCACGCCCAGCAGCCAGGCGGCCAGGGCCAGCACGACGGCGGCGGCGAAGATGCGGGCCAGGGCGGTGTTCCCGGCCTGGATGGTCAGCACCCAGACCAGCCAGGCGGCGGCGCCGTACATCGGGAAGGCCATCAGCTTCTTGAAGCCCTCCATCCACGGGCCGGGCTTGGGCAGACGGGTCAGCAGGCCGGGCACGAAGGCGGCCAGGGCGAAGGGGGCGGCGAAGCCCAGGCCGAGGGCCAGGAAGACGGTGATGGCGGCCGGCGCGCTCTGGGTCAGGGCCCAGCCGAGCGCCGGGGCCATGAACGGCGCGGTGCAGGGCGCGGCGACCACGACGGCGAGCGCCCCGGTGAAGAAGGCGCCGGCCATGCCGCGCTTGCCGGCCAGGCCGGTCCCGACGCCCTGCAGCGACGAGCCGACTTCGAACACGCCCGAAAGGTTGAGCGCCACGGCCAGCATCAGCAGGGCCAGGCCCGCGACCACCGGCGGCGATTGCAGCTGGAAGCCCCAGCCCACGGCCGCGCCGCCGGCCCGCACCGCGATCAGGGCGACGGCCAAGGCCAGAAAGGTCGCCAGCACGCCGGCGAGGAAGGCCAGGCCCTGGCCCTGGGCGACGCGCCGCTCATGGGCGTGACCGGCCAGCGAGGCGGCCTTCATCGCCAGGATCGGGAAGACGCAGGGCATCAGGTTGAGGATCAGACCGCCGAGAAAGGCGAAGGCCGCGGCGAGCGGCAGGCCGAGCGCGCCGCCGCCTCCCCCTACGGCCTTCGAGGGAGGCGCACCGAGACCGGAGGCCCCAGGCGGCGGGGCGCCTGTTGCGGCGCTGATCTCATAGGCCTTGTCGCCCAGCGACAGCACCCCGGCCATGGCCTTGGGGCCATCGCCCTCCTGGAAGGCGTAGCCCGGCGTCAGGGTCAGGGTCAGGCCGTCCGGGCCGCGCTCGATGACCTGCGGCTTGGCGTGGTCGATGACGGTGGAGTCGAACGGGAAGAAATAGGCCTGCGAGACGTCGGCGCCCTTCAGGGCCTGGCCGGTGATCGCCAGGGCCAGGGTGGTTCCCTGCTTGGCGAAGACGCTGGTGAAGGCCGCCGGGGTCGGGGCGTCGGACAGCGCCTTGGCGATCGGGCCGCTCCAGGCGGGATTGGGCTCGGCCAGGCCTTCGACGACCGGCAGCGACAGGGTCAGGACCGCGTCCTCGGGGACGCAGATCTCCTCGCAGACCAGGAAGGTGGCGGCGGCCTTCAGGGTCACGCTCTGGCCCGGCTTGGCGTCGGCCGGGGCGGTGACAGGCACCGGCAGCAGCACCTCGCCCTGATAGCCGTAGTTCATCAGCGGGCCGGTCGGCTGGCGGGTCGGGGCCGGCCAGACGATGTCGCCGGCGGTCCAGCCGGCCGGCAGGGTCCAGGCGATGCGGGTCGCCTCGCCGCTGTCGCCGGAATTGCGCCAGTAGGTGTGCCAGCCCTTGTCGATCTTCTGGCGCAGGGCGACGTAGGTGGTGGCGCCCGGCGCGATCGACTGGTCGCGGGCCACGAGCTCGGCCACCAGATGGCCGGTGTCGACCGGCTGGGCCATGGCCGGGGCGGCGCCCAGCACGGCGAAGGCGGCCAACAATCTCGCGAAGAAGCGCGTCATCCGGTCATCCTGACAAGGTCCGCCCGCTATATGGCCCGCCGAGCGCGCTCCGCAAAGCGACGCTGACGTCGCGGCGACGGATCCCCCTCAGTCAGCTGCGCTGACAGCTCCCCCAGCGGGGGAGCATCTTGGGCTTCTATCCTCCCCCGCTGGGGGAGGTGGATCGGCGCGAAGCGACGAGACGGAGGGGGCCTATCCGCCGACCGCGATCCAGCGGCGGGGCCATTTCCAGCCCAGGGCCC
>NZ_LMHT01000034.1:240366-259446 GCF_001429025.1 Phenylobacterium sp. Root700
CGCCGGGCTTCAGGGCCAGCGACTTGATGATGTGGGGCGTGAGCTCGCTGATCGCGTGGACCGGCTCCAGGCCGCCGACCGGGCTGACCGCGACGCCGCCGATCAGCATGGCGCGGTCGATGGCGGTCCATTCGGCCTTGGCGCGATCCTCGTGACCGACGGCGAAGAAATGGCGCAGGGGCTTGGGCTCTCCGGCCAGCTCCACCATCACCCCGATCATCCAACCGCTCGCCATCTAGGCTCCATAGACCGTTCGATCGCCGCCGACACAGCACAAAAGCTCGACTTGTCACGCTTAGACGTGATGATCGGCGAATCACGGTTTTCTCCGGGGAGTACGTCTCAGTGCCCGCGTCGTTCGATGACATCGAAATGGGTCAGGTTGTCTCGCTGGGCGAGCTGCCGGTGGATCCCGCCGCCTTGGAGGCCTTCATCGCCGCCTTCGCGCCCGGCTGGCCGCTGGAGCGCGGCGCGCCCGACGCGATGATCTACGCCATGTGGTGCCGGCTCGACGCGGCCAGCGCGCTGGAATGGCCGCAGACCAAACGCCTGGGCGTCGACGCCCTGCGCTGGGCCCGCAACCCGCCGGCCGGCGAAGTGCTGCGCGGCCGCATGACGGTGATGGGCAAGGACCCGGTCGGCGAGGGCAAGGGCATCGTCATCGCCCAGCACGACCTGCTGGACGAGGCCGGGCGGCTGGTCTTCTCGTGCCTGACCCGGAGCGTCTTCGCCCGCTAGGCACAAAAAAAACGGCGGGCCCTTACGAGCCCGCCGTTTCGTTTTGTCTTCGCAGAGCTGGTCTGCTTAGCCGTTGGCCGCCTGCGGCGTCTGCGGGCCGCGGAACATGGCCAGGGCGATCAGGCGATCCCAACCGGCCAGCGAGACCAGGTGGGCGTAGATCTGAGCCAGGGCGCCGTTGTCGCGCAGCTCAGTGTACTTCTCGATCGGCAGGGCGTTGAGCTTCTCTTCCGAGACGCCGAAGTACTCGGCGACCAGTTGCGGCTCACCAGCGGTGCCGTCCGGGTTGGCCGGGGTGAAGTTGGCCCGCTTGCTTTCGAACAGGTCCAGTTCCTTCAGCAGGTCGACGAAGCTCTGCGTGCGCTGACGCTCGCCTTCGTACTCGTTGCAGAAGTTGATGCAGTTCTGGGTGTACTCGCTCGGCTTGCCGTCAGCTTCGAAGAACGGCATGTCGCCGCCCTCGACGATGAACTCGGCGGCGCGGTCGATGCAGAGAATCATCTGGCCGGCGGCGGCGTCGTTGGCGAACACGAACGGATAGCGACGGATGTAGGCCGGCACATAGACGCCGGCCTCGAACAGGCCTTCCTTGGCGAGGAACATGTTCTCACCAGCGTTCAGGCCCATCACCGCCAGCGGGATCTTGTCTTCACCAACGAAGATGATCGGGCTGGAGAGCGCGGTCACGCCGAACTCGGTGACCGTCAGCGGAATGGCGTGGCCTTCCTTCGCGAACTTGAAGGGACCGTCCATGCGCTTGACGCCCAGCCCCTTGTGCAGGTCGGCGGAGAGCGGTTCGGGCTTGGAATAGAACAGCACGTTGCCGGAGATCTGGCCCATACCGGGCTGTGTTTCGGTCGCCATGAAATACCTTCGATGATCCTGGGCGCTTGATGTGTTTGCACGAGCGGGCGGTTTTTGAATTCGGGCCCGTCCCGGCGAAGTCCGCGCTTCTACCTGATCACGCCGGGACCGGCAAACACACTCGCGCGCCGCTTGCCTCCAGGAGGCCGAACCGCTTCAATCGGTCTCATACTAGCAAGCCGCGAAGGCGACATACCGGAGGATATATTTTGGCTATCTTTTATCCCGACATTCTTGATCAGAAGACCGCGCCCCGCACATTCACCTACGGGGACAAAGACGTCATGCTGTACGCGCTGGGCGTCGGCATGGGCCAAGACCCGATGAACGAGACCGAGCTTCCGTTCGTCTACGAAAAGGGCCTGAAGGTCATCCCGACCGCCGCCACCGTCCTGGCGCCCAGCGGCCGCGGCGCCAGCGGCCCGGCCCCGGAGATGCCCGCCGGCCACCGTCCCAGCCAGATCAACTTCCTGATGGTCGTTCATGGCGAGCAGAAGGTGGAGTTGCACAAGCCGCTCACCGCGGGCGGCACCTACACCGCCCAGGGCCGCACGGCCGGCGCCTATGACAAGGGCGAGGGCAAGGGCGCGGTCATCATCAACGAGACCATCTGGACCGACGAGAAGGGCGAGAAGGTCGTCACCCTGACCGGCTCGACCTTCGCGCGCGGCGACGGCGGCTTTGGCGGCCCGTCGGAAGGCGCGCCCGAACCGCACGTGGTCCCGACCCGCGCGCCGGACCTCTCGGTGGACTTCACCACCCGCGAGGACCAGGCCCTGCTCTATCGCCTGAACGGCGACCGTAACCCGCTGCACTCCGACCCCGACATCGCCCGCAAGGCCGGTTTCCAGCGGCCGATCCTGCACGGGCTCTGCACCTACGGCATCACCTGCCGCGCGGTGCTGCAGGCGATCACCGACTTTGATCCGGACCAGATCTATTCGCACCAGGCGCGGTTCTCCGCCCCAGTCTTCCCTGGCGACACCATCACGGTGGACCTGTGGAAGGACGGCAAGAACATCTCGTTCGAGGCCCGCGTGAAGGACCGCAACGTCACCGTGATCAAGAACGGCCTGACCGTCCTGCGGTAGGGTCCGCCCCACCTCGTCATCCTCCGGTCGTCTGCAAGACGATCCGGGGGATGACGAATGGGTTGGCCCGTTCCCTTCCGGCCGTATCCTGGGCTAGAAACAGCCCATGACCCGTAGCTTCACCTTGATCGCCGGCGCGGTGTTCGCCGCCGGCCTGGCCGCCTGCGCCGCCACCACGCCGCAGCAGGCGCTCACCGACAAGCCCGCGCCGCTCAATCCGCCGCCCACCAAGCTGACCGGCTATCTGGCGCCCGGCGCCCTGGACGGCGCGGCGCTGCTGGGTCCGCCGCCGGCGCCCGACAGCCTGCGCGGCCAGGCCGACCGCGCCCATTACGAAGAGACCCGCGCCCTGCAAGGCACGCCGCGCTGGAGCCAGGCGATCGCCGACAACGACCTGTGGGGCGGCGGCGCGCTGAAGCAGTATTCCTGCAAGCTCGGCGTCTCGATCGACGAGCGGCAGACCCCGAGCACCCTGCGGGTGCTGCACCGGATCGAGTTGGACGTGCGCACCATCGGGACGCCGCCGAAGAACCTCTACAACCGCCCGCGCCCGCTGATCGGCGACGACAAGCCGGTCTGCATCCCGCGCGAGGACTGGATGAAGACCAACGCCTCCTATCCGTCCGGCCACTCGATGACCGGCTGGGCCTGGGCGCTGATCCTGGCCGAACTGGCCCCGGCCAAGGCCGACGCCATGCTGTCGATCGGCAAGTCGGTGGGCGACAGCCGCGCGATCTGCGGGGTGCACTACATCAGCGACATCGAGGCCGGCCGCACCCTGGCCGCCGCCATGGTCGCCAAGCTGCACGGCGACCCGCAGTTCCAACGCGACATGGCCAAGGCGCGCGGCGAGATGGCCCGCGCCAAGGCCGCGCCCGCGAGCTGTTCCTAACGCGCCATCCGGTAGACGACCGTCCGGCGCATCGGGTCCTGCGGCTCGAAGGCCGGGTGGTCGAAGTCGCTGGCGGCGTCGCGGGCCATGCCCAGCCGCTCCATCACCGCGCGCGAGCGGACATTGATCTGCGCGGTGATCGCGATGATCTCATCCAGGCCCAGGCGCGCAAAGCCGTCAGCCATGACGGCTGCGGCGGCCTCGCTGGCGTAGCCCTGGCCCCAGGCCTGACGCGCCAGCCGCCACCCGACGTCGGTGAAGGGCGGCAACGGGACGGTCTCATGGCCCGGCATCAGGCCGCAGCTGCCGAGAAAGGCGCCGTCGGCGCGGCGCTCGATCACCATCCGGCACATGCCCAGCGCCGCGAAGCTGTCGTCGGCGCGGACCTTGTAGGCCTGCGCCTGCTCGCCGGTCAGCACCCCGCCCAACCACTGCATGACCTGCGGATCGACGCTCATCTGCGCGAACGGCTCGAAGTCCTCCACGCGCCACAGGCGGATGACCAGGCGCTCGGTCTCCAGCCTCATCGGCGAGCCGTGTAGACCACGTGGCGGCGCAGGGGATGATCCTCGGCCAGCTTGGGATGATCGAAGTCGCGTGCCGGATCAGCGAGCATGCCGATGCGGGTCATCACCGCCTGGGACTTCGCATTGATCTGCGCGGTGAAAGCGATGATCTCCTCGGCGTCGATATTGCGCCGCCCCCAGGCCAGGGCGGCCAGCGCGCCCTCGGTGGCGAAGCCCTCGCCCCAGGCCTCCGGGATCAACCGCCAGCCCATCTCGACGGCCGGTCCGACCGGCAGGGCGCCGGCCTTGACCGTGGCCAGCCCCGCGAACCCGATCAGCCGGCTGTCGGCCTTGCGCTCCAGCGCCCAGAGGCCCCAGCCGTGCTCGGCAATGTGCAGGTTGATACGGTCCATCGTCGCGTCGCTGGCCGCGCGGTCGCTGGTCCCGCCCAGCCATTGGCCGACGCGCGGATCACCGTTGAGCGCGGCGAAGGGCTCACGGTCTTCCTCGCGATAGGCGCGAAGGATCAGGCGTTCGGTCTCGATCATGCAACGACGTTACATGATCGAGGCCAGGTAGAGCTAGACCGGACGCGGGTTCGCCAAAGCGCCGTAGAGGTCGGTGCGGCGGTCGCGGAAGAAGCCCCAGGCGGCGCGGTGCGTGGCCAGGAAATCGAGGTCGAAGCTGGCCTGGACGATGCCCTCCTCCGCGCCCAGTTCGGAGACCAGGTCGCCGCGATGGTCGGCGATGAAGGAGGAACCGTAGAAGGCCTGGCCGCCGGTGGGATAGTTCTCCCAAGGCTCAAAGCCGATGCGATTGGCGCCGACCACCGGGATGACGTTCGACACCGCGTGCCCCTGCATGGCGCGCCGCCACGGCAGGGCGGTGTCCAGGGTCGGGTCGTGCGGCTCTGAGCCGATCGCGGTCGGATAGAGCAGGATCTCGGCGCCCAGCAGGGCCATGGCGCGGGCGCATTCCGGGTACCACTGGTCCCAGCAAATGCCGACGCCGATACGGCCAAAGCGGGTGTCCCAGACCTTGAAGCCGGTGTCGCCGGGCCGGAAGTAGTACTTCTCCTGATAGCCGGGGCCGTCGGGGATGTGGCTCTTGCGATAAACGCCCATCAGCGAGCCGTCGGCGTCGATCATCACCAGGCTGTTGAAGTAGTGCGGACCTTCGCGCTCGAAGATCGAGACCGGGATCACGACGCCCAGCTCGGCCGCCAGCGGGGCCAGCGCGGTGACGCACGGGTGCTCGCTCCAAGGATAGGCGTGGGCGAACCAATGCTCTTCCTGGGTGACGCAGAAGTACGGCCCCTGGAACAGCTCGGACGGCAGGATCACCTGGGCGCCCTTGGCGGCGGCCTGCCGGATGAAGGCCTTGGTCTTCTCGATATTGGCCGCCAGGTCCATGCCGTAGGAGGTCTGGATCGCGGCGACGTTGATCGTGCGGGCCATCAGGCGGGCTCCTGCTGGGTGATGCAGTGGAACGACCCGCCGCCGGTCAGGATCGCGCTCGACGGCAGACCGATCACCGCGTGGTCGGGGAAGACGCTCTGCAGGCCCTGCAGCGCCAGATCGGCGGCCTGACCCTCGCCATAGGTCGGCATGATCACCGCGCCGTTGGCGATGATGAAGTTCATGTGGCTGGCCGGCGAGGCGCGGCCGTCATGGCCCTCGATCCAGCCGGGCGACGGGATACGCACGACCTTCAGCGGGCGGCCGTCGGCGTCGGTCGAGGACGCCAGCCGCTTGGCCGCGTCGTCATAGGCCGCGCCGTTGACGTCGCCGCGCCCGAAGGCGACGGGGCAGACCACGACGCCGGGGGCGACGAAGCGGGCCAGGTTGTCGACGTGGCCGTCGGTGTGGTCGTTGGCCAGGCCCTCGCCCAGCCAGATGACCTTGCGGGCGCCCAGCGCGTCCTGGAAGGCGGCTTCAGCCAAGGCCTGCGTCCAGCCGGGATTGCGATTGGGGTTCAGCACGCACTGGCCGGTGGTCAGGATCGTGCCGATCCCGTCGTGGTCGACGGCGCCGCCCTCGAGGATGAAGTCGTGGGCCGCGAGCAGGACGCCCGACGCTTCGGCGATCTGCACGGCGACCTCGTCGTCGAACTCCATGTCGTACTTGCCGCCCCAGCCGTTGAAGCGGAAGCCGCGCGCGCTCCAGCCGTCGGGGCCTCGCGCGAAGATCGGGCCGGTGTCGCGCAGCCAGACGTCGCCGAAGCGGCCGGGCACGATCTCAATCCCCGCGACGTCGCCGAGCAGCCGGCGGGCCATGGTCTCGCCGCCCGAGGTTCCAGTCATCAGGCGCACGGTTTCACGACCCGGACCGGCCAGGGCGCGGGCCAGGGCGGCCACCTCAACCTGGGCCTGGGCGAGCTCGTCCTCCCACACGCCCTCGGCGTGGCTGGGGAAGCCGAGCCACATGGCGCGGTGCGGAGCCCACTCGGCGGGAACGATAACGGTCATGGCGTACCTTAAACTGTCGACGCGCGCAGATGGGCGGACCAGGCCCCCCCGTCAAGCGCGACCACGAAAAAGGGCGGCCCATCGCTGGGCCGCCCTCCATCCGTTCGGGGCCGTGAGGCCTAGAACTCGGTGTGCAGGGTCAGCACCACGGCGCGGGGATAACCCGGCTGGAACTGGCCGTTGCCATCGGTGTTGGTGGAGATGTCGCCGAGGTAACGCTCGTCGAACAGGTTGCGGAGGTTCAGCTGCACATAGGTGCTCTTCAGAACGTCGAACTTGTAGCGCACGTCCAGGTCCCAGAGCGCGTAGCCGGGAGCCTTTTCGGTGTTGGTCAGGTTCGACCAACGCTCGCCCACGAACTTGCCCTGGACGCCGAGCTTGAGCGCGTCGGTGACATCCCAGTCGACGCGCACGGCGCCTTGCAGTTTCGGGATCTCGTAGAGTTCCTTGCCCTTGGTCGGCAGGGTCTTGCCCGAGCCGTTCGGGAAGTCCGACTGGATTTCGGAGTCCACGTAGGACAGCGAGAAGTAGGTGCTCAGATAGCTTTCCGGCTTCCAGCCGATCTGACCATCGAAGCCCTGTAGGACCACCTTGCCGACGTTGACCGAGTAGAAGATCTGCGCAGCTTCATCGAACTGGCGCTCGATGCGGTTTTCGAAGTTGTTATGGAAGGCCGCCAGCGACGCGATGATGGTCGGCGTGCTGTAGCGCCAGCCGATATCGATCGACTTGGAGGTCTCCGGGTCCGGGTCGACCAGGTTGCGGTCGTAGAGGTCGTCCGTACGCGGCACCGAGATGGTTTCGGCATAGCTGGCGTAGACCGACATGTTGTTGTCGAAATCGTAGCTGACGCCGACGTTCGGCAGGACCTTGTCGTACTTGCGCTCGAACTTGCGCGGCTGACCGAAGAAGGCGCTCGGCGTCGCGGTCGCGCCGTAGATCGCTCGGAACTGGGCGAGCTGAGCGGGGGTCAGCGACGTAGTGGAGGCGCCGCCGGTCTGCGAGGCGTTGTTGGTCGGGAAGACCACGAACGGCGTGCCCGAACCGTCGTCGGTGCCGGTGACCACGAAGCCCTTCTGGGTCGTGCAATAGGCGTTGAAGGTGTCGCGCATGTAGCAGAACTGGTTCAGCTCACGCTTGAAGAAGGGCATGCGCAGGCCGGCGTTGATCAGCAGCCTGTCGTCGGCGAACCGGCCACGATAGTCGATGGCGACCTGGTTTAGCGTCGCGAAGGACAGACGGTCGCGACGACGCAGGATGCTGCCGTCCGGCAGGTCGATGGCCGGGCCGTAGCCGTCCTTACCGCCGAACACGTCCAGCGGGTCGCCGTTGGCGTCGAACCGCGTGGCTTGGCCGGTCTGGCGGTGACGCGCGTAGTCGTAGGTGTAGGCGGCGCGCAGGCTCTGATTGTCGGCGAACTTCCAAATCACCGACGAGTTGACGCCGTAGCGGCGGGTGTTCGTGGTGTTCGCCCAATACATCAGCACCCGGTCGAGGCTGTCGCCATCGCCGTTGAGATCCTTGGCGCCGCCGAATTGCGGGTCGGTCTCCGAGAAGATCGTCCGGCCACCGCCATTGGCGATCGTGTACTGGAACGACGGGTCGAAGGTGAAGATCAGGTCGTCGGTCAGGTGGAACAGGCTCTGACCGCGCAGGTTGCCGGTGTTCGACGGGTTGATGTTGTTGCCGACATACTGCGCGCAGCTGGCGGTGAAGCCGGTCGGCGAGCTCGCTTCGTTCTGGACCGTGCCGCTCACCGGGGTCGGGCGCACGCAGGTCGCATCATAGTGCAGCGCCGGGTCCGGCAGGTTGCCGGTGGTCACGCCGTTCTGGTTGAACTGGGCCAGGGAGATACGGCGAATGAAGCTGTTGCGGTTCTCGTTGTAGTTGGCGGTCAGGCTGACAAAGTCACCGTTGTCGCCGATGTCCTGCCAGATGCGGGCGTTGAACGCCTTCTTCTGGATCTTGCCCGGCGCGTCGAAGATGTCGTTGCGCGTGTAGAGGCCGCTGATCCAGGCCTTGGTGCCCCAGGGGCCGACCCGGCCGGTTTCGAACGTGCCGTAGTAGCGCTGGAAGTTCTCGCTACCGAAGCCGAGGTCGAAGCGACCGCCCATCTCGTCCTGCGGCTTGCGGGTGATGTAGTTGATGGTGCCGCCAGCCGCCGCGGCGGTCGGGCTGTCGACGTCGGTGGTGCCGAGGTTGACCTCGACGCGCTCGATCAGGTCGGATTCGAGTTGTTGGTTCGGATAGACCGAATAGTTGCCGCTGTCGTTCAGCGGGATGCCGTCCTGGATCACCGCGAGGCGCTGCGAGTCGAAGCCGCGCAGGGTGACGTCGCCGCCGGCCGAGCCGAACGCGTCGTTGCCGGTGAAGTTCACGCCCGGCAGCAGGTTGATCTGGTCAAGGACCGTGGCGCCCGGCGCCTGGGTGGAAAGGAACTCCTGGGTCACCGCGGAGCGCGACTTCGGCGCATCTTCAGCGACGATCGCGCCATTGTGGCTGCGCTCGGACGCGCCGGTGACGACCAGCTCCTCGACAACCGCGGTGCCGGTCGACTGCGCCATCGCGACGCTGCTGATCAGCAGGCTGCTGGCCAAGGCTGTGCTCGCGCACAGGGCGCGGGTGAGAATTTTGTTCATTGAGATCCCCTCATCCATCGAGACAGAGGGCGACAGGCTCCCCAGCCCTCACCCCCGTTCTTCTTCGCCCTATAGCGCGGAAAATTCGTCGGTGGGTGACGGATTCGTGACGCGATGGTCCCTTGACGTGACAGTAGATCAATAAGCTGGCGCCTGTCGCTTTACAGACACGCTGCGTCGGGCGAGGTTCCGCGCGACTTCGGAGACTCCTTTGGCCCGCAACACATTGTCCGCTCACGGATTCGATAGCCATTGGCGCGCCGTGTTGCTGATCACGGCCGCCCTGACGCTCGTGCGCCTGGTGGCGCTGTTCGCCACCCCGCTCGAACTCTATCCGGACGAGGCCCAGTACTGGCTTTGGTCGCGCACGCTGGACTGGGGCTATTACTCCAAACCGCCGATGGTGGCCTGGCAGATCTGGGCCACCACGGCGATCGGCGGCGACGCCGAACCGTGGGTGAGATTGGCCTCGCCGCTGCTGCATGCGGCGACCACCCTGTGCGTCTACGGGATCGGACGGCGGCTCTATGGACCCGCCGCCGGGTTCGCCGCCGCGGCGCTCTACATCCTGATGCCGGCGGTGCAGCTGTCGTCGCTGGTGGCCGCCACCGATTCGTCGCTGCTGCTGTTCCTGGCCCTGTCGCTGCTGGCCTATGTCGAACTGCCGGCCGCCGAGGGGCGCAGGCGACTGTGGCTGGCGGCGGGGTTCGGCGCGGCCACGGGCCTGGCTTTCCTGGCCAAGTACGCCGCGGTCTACGCCCTGATCGGCCTGGCCCTGCACCTGGTGATCTCGCGCCAGGCGCGGACGGTCTGGAGCCTGAAGACCGGCGCCCTGGCGCTCGGCGCCTTCCTGCTGGTGCTGGCCCCGAACCTGGCCTGGAACGCCGCCCACGGTTTCGCCACCGTGCAGCACACCGCGGCCAACGCCGCCTGGGGCGGACGCAAGCTGTTCAACTTCGCCGAGCTGGGCGACTTCATCGCCTCGCAGTTCGGGGTGTTCGGGCCGATCCCGTTCGCGGTGCTGATCGGCGGGACGCTGCTGCTGGCGGTGCGCCGCAGGCTGCAGCCAGCCGACCTGCTGTTGCTGTGCTTCGCCATTCCGCCGCTGCTGATCGTCACCGTCCAGTCCTTCATCAGCCGCGCCAACGCCAACTGGTCGGGGGCCGGCTACGTGGCCGGCGCGATCCTGGTCGCCGCCTGGCTGATCCGCTGGCGCGCGCGCTGGTGGCTGACCGGAGCGCTGGTGCTGCAGGCGGCCGTGGCCGTGGTGTTCATGGCCTGCGTGCTGACCCCGTCGTTCGCCGACACCGTCGGCCTGTCTAACGCCTTCAAGCGCGGCAAGGGCTGGGAGCAGCTGACCGAGGAGATCGCCGGCCGCGCCCTGCGCGAACCGCCCGGATCGCTGAGCGCGGTGGTTGTCGACGACCGGTTCATGTTCAACGCGGCGGCCTATTATGGGCGCGACTATTTCGGCAAGGACCGCGAGCCGCCGCTGAAGATGTGGGTGCGCGAAGCCCATCCGCAGAACCAGGCCGAGACCACCGAGCCGCTGACCGCGGCGCTGGGCAAGCGGGTCCTGGCCGTCAGCCTGGAGCCGGCCTATCGCGCGGAGATGGCCGCCGATTTCAGGTCAGTCTCGCCCACCGAGATCATCAGCGTGCGGCTGGACAAGAAGCGCAAGCGCAAGGCCGAGCTGTTCATCGCCGAAGGCTTCGCCCCCCAGCCGCGCGATCCGGTTACGGGTAAGCCGCCGATCCCCAGACAGCCTTGAGCGCGCGGTCGCGGCCGCAGCCGATGCGATAGGCGTTGTAGCTGGCGGGATTCCGCTTGGCGTAGTCCTGGTGATAGGCCTCGCCCATCCAGAACTTGCCGCCGGTCAGGACCCGGGTCGCCACCGGCTTGCCTAGGGTCTTGGCGATCTGCGCCTTCACCGCCTGGGCGGCCTTGGTCTCATCCTCGCCGGAGACGAAGACCGCGGTCGCATAGGACGGCCCACGGTCGCAGATCTGGCCGCCGGCGTCGGTCGGGTCGATGTTGTGGAAGAAGCCGTCGACCAGCTTGGCGTAGCTGGTCTTGGCCGGGTCATAGGTGACCTTCACCGCCTCCAGATGGCCCTCGTGGTTCTCGTAGGTCGGGTTCTGCAAGGCGCCGCCGGCGTAACCGACCACGGCGTTGGTGACGCCGGGCAGATGCTCCAGCGCCTTCTCCGCCGACCAGAAGCAGCCGCCGGCGAACACCGCGGTCTTCAAGGGTCCGGCCGCCCAGGCGGCGGAGCCGAGCGGCGCGGCGCCCGAAAGACAGAACAGGGCCGTGAGGGCCAATGCGGTCCGAGTGGGTTTCATGGTTTGCAGCATCTCACCTTGGCGCGGCCGCGCAAGCGGCCACCGATGTCAGCAGATACGTGGTCGGGGCGAAGGCGGATGCCCGCCGTCCCGGCCGGCGCAACAAAATCCGCCACCGAAGCGTTGCTTTTGTGAGAGCCGGCATGTCGGCCCAAGCGCCCGCGAGAGGGCTTCATGCTCGAGATCACCACCCTGTCGGAGCTGACCATCGACGGGAAGCTGTCGCTGGGGCCGGGCAAGTCCAGCAAGGATCTGTTCGACTTCTACGGCGAGGACCTACGCGCCTGGTTCCACGGCGAGCGCGCCCGCCACGACGCCATCATGGTGGGGGCCGGGACCGTGCGAAACGACGATCCCGAACTGACCGTGCGCTACGCGGCCGGCCCCAATCCGCTGAGGGTGGTGCCGGCGTCGCGGGGACTGTTGCCGCCGGACGCGCGGCTGCTCAATGACGGCCTCCCGACCCTGGTCGCGGTGTCGAACCAGGCCTCGGACGCAGCGGTCAGGGCGCTGGCCGCCAAGCCCGGGGTGGAGGTCGTCCGCTGCGGGCAGAGCCGCGTCGACCTTTCGGCCCTGGCCGAGCTGCTGCACGCCCGAGGCCTGCGCAGCCTGATGGCCGAGGGCGGATCGCGATTGCTGCACGGCCTGTTCGAGGCCGGCCTGGTCGGCAAGATCGTCATCAAGCACATCCCGGTCATCTGCGGCGCGCCGGGCGCCCCGACCTTCCTGAGCTCCGACGACGGCGCGCCGCTGGCGCTGTCGCGCTGGCGGCTGGACGACTGGTTCGTGAAGAGCGGCGTCGGGGTCTCGGTCTATCGCCCCCTGACCGAGGCGGCCGCATGATCGACGGCGGGGACATCGCGGCGATCGGCCGGCGCCTGGCCGACCGATCGGGCCCGGACCCGCCGGCGGTCTGGGACCTGCGCATCGACGCCGAGGACCTGGCGAGCGCCACTGACGGCCTGCGTCACGCCAAGCATCAGACCCTGATGCGCGCCTACCAGGCCCGCTACATGCTGTTGCCGCAGACCGCGCCGGGCGGCTCGTTCCTTCAGCGGCTGCAACGTCACTACGACCCTGGCGAGATGGCCCGCCTGGAGGCCTTGCGGACCGCATTGGAGGACGAGCTGATCGCGCCGCAGGTCGCCGCCGCCAGGGACGCCGTGGCGGGACGCGACCTGGCCGCCTACGCCGCCGCCCTGCCCGGCGAGATCCGCGCCGCGCCGGAAAACGCCTTCACCGCCTGGCTGCGCGGCACGCCCGGCCGCGAGCACCATTATCGAAATTTCCTGCTGCAATCGGCGGCCGACCTGCTGGCCGAGGCCTCGGCCTCGGCGCTGGGCGTGGTGGGGGAGTTCGGCCCGCCGCAGTCGGCGCTGTTCCGCATCCTGATCGACGAATTCGGCTATGGCGCGTATGGCAAGAAGCACAGCGTGCTCTACCGGGCGGTGATGGCCGATTTCGGCCTGAGCGACGAATACAACGCCTGCTGGCCCTGGTTCGACACCGCGGCGCTGGAACTGCACAACACCATCCACCACCTGTTCCAGAACCCCCGGAACCTGTTCCTGCAGGTGGGCTTCCTGCTGTTCGCCGAGACCGCCTATCAGCGCTCGACGCAGGATCACTTCCGTTATCTGCGTGAATTTCACCCGCACGTCGACGCCCGCTATTTCGGCGAGCACGCCCATATCGACCTGCACCACACCAGGATGATCATCGAGGAGGTCGCCGCGCCGCTGGCGCAGGCCTATGGCCCCGAGGTCGGGCGCGAGATCGTCGCCGGGGGCGAGCTGACCCGTGCGGCGTTCGAGCGCGCCGGCGCCCACCTGCTGGCGGTCAGCCGCGCCTTCGAGGCGGCGCTGGAGGCCGGCGAGGCGCTCGCCTCGCCCCCCGACCGGGCGGCGCCCGGCCAGGCCCTGACCCCGGGCGCCGCAACCCGCCTGGGCGACCGGCCGGCGCGTATCCAGGTCGGCGGGCTGGGGTTGGTCACCCGGGCGCGGACCTTCGCCGGATTTCCGGCCGACGCCCTCGGGCGCCTGGTGGGCGGGGAGGCCTGAGCATGTCCGCAAGCTGGATCGGAAGCGGCCTGCCCGCCATCCGCCGGGGCGGCCAGGACTACTTCCTGCTCAGTCATGAGGACGAGCTGTACCTCGTGGCCAACAGCTGCCCGCATCGCGGCGGCCCGCTGAAGTTCGGGTTCGTGAACGCCTCGGGCCAGATCGTCTGCCCGCTGCACGGCGGGGCGTTCGCCATCAGCCAGCTCATCGCCCGCCCCTCCACCATCCGGCTGCGCGAAGGCCCGGCGGGATCCGTGGAATGACGGCGCGCGCGCAGACCATCTGGCGGCGCGTGCTGGCCGAGGACGGCGGGGTGAAGCTCGCCAACCTGGTCACCCTGAGCCGCGGCGCGGCGATCGCGCCGATCTTCCTGCTGCTGGTCCTGGGCCACGGGCTCGCGGCGCTCGGGCTCTATGTCCTGGCGGCGGCCACCGATCTTGTCGACGGCTGGCTGGCGCGGCGCAGCGGCCGGGCCTCGGCGTTCGGCGCCCAGCTGGACGCGGTGGTCGACAACCTGTTCTCGGTCGCCATCCTCGGCTTCCTGCTGCTGGCGTTTCCGGAACTTGGCGAACGGCATGGGTTGGCGCTGACGATCCTGTTCGGGGGGCCGCTCGCCTATCTGGCGCTGTCCTGGTTGGCGCGGCGCCAATTCATGATGTTCCACTTCTGGTCGGCCAAGGCCGGGGCGGTGCTGCTGTTCTGTCTCTGGCCGCTGGTGGCGATCACTGGCTGGGAGGGCTGGATCGCGCTCGCCGCCGCCGTGGTGGGTTTGAGCCGGCTGGAGCAGCTGGTCTTCATCTTTCGCGGCGGTCGCGACCTCGACGCGCCTCATGGCCTGGCGAGCGCCAGCCGAAGGGATATTCGATGATCCCCCTGACGCCTGAAATCTGCTGGGGCGCGGCCACGCCGGCCCTGCGCGGGCCGGTGGTGGCGGGTCTCGACGCCGGCGGCGCGCGCAACGCCATCGGAGTGCATGCAGGCGCCTTCAGCCTCTACCAGGCGATGGCGGTGGCGACGGGCGCCTTGAGCGAACACCACCGCCCCGACCTCACCGGCACGGACCCCAGCATCGCCATCGGCCCCTTCGAGCAGTGGTTCGACCCCGGCAAGATCGTGACCTTCGACCCCTGGGGACACCGGGTGAAGGAGGTGTTCGCGGCCGAGCGACGGCGCGGCCTCGACATTCGGCCCAGCATCGCGGTCAGCGAGGGCCGGCTGCGGATGGCCGAGATCAACGCAGCGATCGGCCAAGGCCGCCTGCGGCCCGACGGGCAGGTGCTGACGCAGGCCGGCGACATCTGCGTCACCAAGATCGCCATCGAACCGGTGTGGTGGCTGCCCGGCGTGGCCGCGCGGATCGGCGTCAGCGAGAGCGCGCTGCGCGAGGCGCTGCATCGCCACAGCGACGGCATGTATCCAGCGCTGCGCGAGCGGCCGGACCGCAAGGTGTTCCTGCCGCCGATCGGGGGAACCAGCGTCTATCTGTTCGGCGACGCCGGCCGACTGGGCGATCCCGGCGCCCGGGTGGCCTGCCGCATCCATGACGAATGCGGCGGCTCCGACGTCTTCGGATCGGACCTCTGCACCTGCCGCCCCTACCTCGCCCTTGGGGTCGAGGAGGCGATCGCCATGGCCCAGTCGGGCGGGCTGGGCGTGGTGGTCTATAACCGCAAGGAAGGCCGGGCCCTGGGCGAGGTCGTCAAGCTGCTGGTCTATAACGCTCGCAGCCGGGCGCCGGGCGGCGACCGCGCCGAGGCCTATTTCGACCACACCGAGCGGGTGGCCGGGGTCTGCGACCAGCGCATGCCGGCGCTATCGGTCGACGTCCTGCACTGGCTGGGCCTGCGCCGAATCGATCGCTGGATCTCGATGAGCAACATGAAGGCCGCCGCCGCCGCGCAGGCCGGGATCGACATCGTCCGTCAGATCCCGATCCCGAGCGAGCTGATCCCCTCACGCGCCGAGGTGGAGATCAGCGCCAAGCGGGCGGCCGGATACTATTCCGGCGGCGACTAGAGCCCGACTTCGAACACCGCCTCGGTCTTGGCCTTGATCTCGTCGAGGGTGACGCCGGCGGCCAGGGCCGTCAGCTTCAAGGGCGACTTGCCGCGGTTGATTTCAAAGACGCCCAGGTCGGTGATCAGCAGATCGACGACGCCGGCCCCGGTCAGCGGCAGGGTGCAGGCCTTGAGCAGCTTGGGCGCACCGGACTTCTCGACATGGTCCATGACCACGACCACGCGCTTGACGCCCGCGACCAAGTCCATGGCCCCGCCCATGCCCTTGACCACCTTGCCCGGCACCATCCAGTTGGCCAGGTCGCCCTTTTCGGAGACCTGCATGCCGCCCAGGATCGACAGCGCGATGTGGCCGCCGCGGATCATCGCGAACGAGTCGGCCGACGAGAAGTAGGACGAGCTATCGAGCTCGGTGATGGTCTGCTTGCCGGCGTTGATCAGGTCGGCGTCCTCTTCCCCCTCATAGGGAAAGGGGCCCATGCCCAGCATGCCGTTCTCCGACTGCAGGGTCACGTGCATGCCGGCCGGGATGTAGTTGGCGACCAGGGTCGGGATGCCGATGCCGAGGTTCACATAGAAGCCGTCGCGCAGTTCGCTCGCCGCGCGGGCGGCCATTTCGTCACGGGTCCAGGCCATCTTAGGCGCTCGCCTTTTCTTCACGCGGGCGGGTGGTCACACGCTCGATGCGCTTCTCGAAGCTCGCCCCGACGAAGATGCGATCCACATAGATGCCGGGCGTATGGATGTTGTCCTTGTCGAGCGCGCCGATCGGAACCAGGTGCTCGATCTCGGCGATGGTGACCTTGCCGGCCGTGGCCATCATCGGATTGAAGTTCCGCGCGGTCTTTCGGTAGACGAGGTTGCCCTCGGCGTCGCCGGTGTAGGCCTTGACGATGGCCAGGTCCGCGGTGAGGCCGCGCTCCATCACATAGAGCTCGCCGTCGAACTCACGGACTTCCTTGCCCTCGGCGACCAGGGTGCCGACCCCGGTCTTGGTGAAGAAGGCCGGGATCCCGGCGCCGCCGGCGCGGATGCGCTCGGCCAGGGTGCCTTGCGGATTGAATTCCAGCTCCAGCTCGCCCGAGAGGTAGAGCTTCTCGAACAGCTTGTTCTCGCCGACATAGGACGAGATCATCTTCTTGATCTGGCCGCTCTCCAGCAGGACGCCGAGGCCAAAGCCGTCGATCCCGCAATTGTTGGAGACCACCGTGAGGTTCTTCACCCCGGTCTCGCGGATCGCCGCGATCAGGTTTTCCGGAATGCCGCAGAGGCCAAAGCCTCCGGCCATGATGGTCATGCCGTCGAAGAGCACCCCAGCCAGGGCTTCGGCGGCGTCTTTTTGGGTTTTTCCAGCCATGACAGCCCTTTTTGCGGCGTTAGCGAACCGGGTGACGCGGAAAAATTCATCACCTGATGACGTTCATTCCGCAAGCTGTTTCGACGACTTGACCAGCAAATCTGCGGCCTCGGAGTTGAGCGCCTTGCCGCCATGGCGCGGGACCGAGAACGGCTCGGGCGTCGGGGTGGCCATGTTGCCGCGCATCAGCCAGCGGCCAGCCTGGATTCCGCCGGCGACCTGCAGTTCCAGCCGTTCGTTGTCGGCGCGGCGCACGTCGCGGACGATGTCGGCGGCCTCGACCTCGTCGACGCCCAGCTCGATCAGGGTGCGCTTGCCGAAGGTCAGGGCCGACTCGAAGGTTTCGCGGATCTGGAAGTCGACGCCGGCCTTGATCAGCCGCAGCGAGTGCCCCCGGTCGAAGGCGCGGACCAGCAGCTTGGCCAGCGGGAACTCGGCCTTGACCAGCTCGACGATCTTGTCGGCCACCTCGGGCTTTTCCACGCAGACCAGGATCGCCTCGGCGGTGCCCGCGCCCGAGGCGCGCAGCACGTCCAGCCGGGTGCCGTCGCCGTAGTAGACCTTGAAGCCGAAGGTGCTGGCGGCGCGGATCATCTCGACGTCGGTCTCGATCAGCGAGACCTCGATGCCGCGCGCCAGCAGCGGCTGGCTGACCACCTGGGCGAAGCGCCCGAACCCGACCAGCAGCACGCGGCCTTCCAGCCCGGCGGCGGCCTCGACGCCGTCCATCGATTCCTTCGGGGCCGGCAGCAGGCGGTTGAGCACGATGACCACCAGCGGGGTCAGCGCCATGGAGAGGATGACGATGGCGGTCAGGGCCGCGCTGGTGCGGACGTCGAACACCCCGGCCGCGACCGCCGCGCCATAGAGCACGAAGGCGAATTCGCCGCCCTGGGCGAACAGGGCCGCGCGCTGGATCGCCTCGCGGTGATCGGCGCGGAACAGCCGGGCTACGCCGTAGATGCCGGCCGCCTTGACGACCATGAAGGCCACGACCCCGGCCAGGATCAGGCCCCATTCGGCGACCACCACCGACAGGTCCAGCGACATTCCGACGCTGAGGAAGAACAGGCCGAGCAGGATGCCCCGGAAGGGTTCGACGTCGGCCTCCAGCTGATGGCGGAAGGTGGATTCAGACAGCAGCACCCCGGCCAGGAACGCGCCCATGGCCATCGACAGCCCGCCCCATTGCATGAACAGCGCCGTGCCCAGCACGACCAGCAGGGCCGCGGCGGTCATGATCTCGCGCGCGCCGGTGCGGGCCAGGATCTGGAAGAAGGGATTGAGCAGCCAGCGGCCGGCGGCGATCACCGCGGCGATGCAGGCTAGGCCGATCAGCACGGCGGCCCAGGCCGGGCGTCCGGTGTCGACAGCCGGGCCGCTCATCGAGGCCAGCACCGCGACCAGGGCCAGCAGCGGCACCACCGCCAGGTCTTCCAGCAGCAGGATCGAGACCGCGCGCTGGCCGGACTCGCTCGAGGTCTCGCCGCGCTCGTCGAGCATCTTCATGATCACGGCGGTGGAGGAGAGCACGAAGCCGCTGGCGCCGATGATCGCGGCGGGGGCCGGCAGCCCCGCCAGCAGGGCGACGCCCGACAACAGGGCGCAGCAGAGCAGCACCTGGGCGGCGCCCAGGCCGAAGATCTCGCGACGCAGCGACCACAGCTTGGCCGGACGCATCTCCAGCCCGATCAGGAACAGGAACATCACCACGCCAAGCTCGGCGACGTGGAGGATCGCCTCGGGGTCGGCGAACAGCTTCAGGCCGAACGGGCCGATCACCAGGCCGGCGGCCAGGTAGCCGAGGACCGAGCCCAGGCCAAGCTTGCGGAACACCGGCACGGCGATCACCGCGGCGGCCAGCAGGGCGACGGCGTGCCCCAGATTCATGCCCGCAGCCTCAGCCGCCATTGCTGCTCCTATCCGTATTGAAGGGACCGCCGCAGCAGGCCCGGGGTCTTAGGGCCTATGTGGTGTCAAAACCCCCAGCCGCGCAACCGCGGCCGGCCAGACGCCGCCCAGATCCTCCCCCGCTGGGGGAGGTGGCGCGCGCAGCGCGACGGAGGGGGCTCCGCCGCAGGAGTCAAAGCCCCCCCCCCCCCCCCC
>NZ_LMHT01000034.1:259463-300747 GCF_001429025.1 Phenylobacterium sp. Root700
GCATCTGGCGCGCGTCAGCCGGTGTAGGGCCGCAGCACGATCTCGACGCGGCGGTTCTGGGCGCGGCCCTGCTCGGTGGCGTTGTCGGCGATCGGCTGGTTGGAGCCGCGGCCTTCCACATAGAGGCGGTCGCGCAGCACGCCGCCGCGGCCGGTCAGGAAGTCGGCGACGGCCAGGGCGCGGCGCTCCGACAGTTGCTGATTGTACTCGGCCCGGCCGGTGGAATCGGCATGGCCGACCACGTCGACCAGGGTCTGCGGATAGTTGTTCAGGGTCCGCGAGACGTCGGCCAGGGTGTCGAAGAACTGCGGCTGGATGTCCGCCCGGTCGAAGCCGAACGTCACGTCGCTGGGCATTTGCAGGACGATGTTGTCGCCCTGGCGCTGGACGTCGACGCCGCTGCCGGCCAGTTCACGGCGCAGCTCGGCCTGTTGGCGGTCCATGTAGTTGCCGACCCCCGCGCCCGCGAGCGCGCCGACCCCGGCGCCGATCAGGGCGTTCTTGCGGCCCTGTTCGCTGCGGTTGGTGTTGGTCAGGTAGCCCAGCGCCGCGCCGCCCAGGGCGCCGGCCAGAACCCCGGTGCCGGTGTTGTTGCGAACCGTCTGTCCGGTGTAGGGGTCCACCGTGGTGCAGGCCGACATGGCGCCGGCGCCCAATATACATGCCGCAAGGGCGGTCCAGTTACGCATCGTTGATCTCCTGCTCGAAACTTCGAGGGCTAAAGGACATCCGTTGCGAACGCCGTCGCTACGGTCAAGGTTCCCGATCAATCGGGGTGAAGGATCAGACGTGACGACAGCATCGATCAAACCGGTTTCGTTCCAGCGCCTGGCGGGCGACTTCGCGGGCTTCTCCCAGGACCTGGGCGGCTCGTTCGCGCGCTACGGCTTCGCGGTGATCTCCGACCACGACCTGCCGCAGCCCCGCATCGAGGCGGCGATCGCCGCGACCAAGGCCTTCTTCGCCCTGCCCGAGGCCATGAAGCGCGCCTATGTGGTCGGGGTCGGCGGCCAGCGCGGCTACACCCCGTTCGGCATCGAGACCGCCAAGGACGCCCAGCACTTCGACCTGAAGGAGTTCTGGCACATGGGGCGCGACCTGCCCCCCGGCCACCGGTTCGCCGCCTATATGCCCAGCAATGTGTGGCCGGCCGAGGTCCCGGAATTTCACGCCGAGATCGCCTGGCTGTTCAACACGCTGGACGGCCTTGGCCGCCAAGTGCTGGAGGCCATCGCGGTCTATCTGAAGCTCGACCGCGATTTCTTCGACGCCACGGTGGATCAGGGCAACTCGATCCTGCGCCTGCTGCACTATCCGCCAGTGCCCAAGGACGGCCCCAATATCCGGGCCGGGGCGCACGAGGACATCAACGTCATCACCCTGCTGCTGGGCGCCGAGGAGGCCGGGCTGGAGGTTCTAGACCGCGACGGCCAGTGGCTGGCGATCAACCCGCCGGCCGGCTCGGTGGTCTGCAATATCGGCGACATGCTGCAGCGGTTGACCAACCACGTCCTGCCCTCCACCACGCACCGGGTGGTCAATCCGGCGCCGGAACGCCGGGGCTTTGCGCGCTACTCGACGCCGTTCTTCCTGCACTTCAATCCGGACTACGAGATCCGCACGCTGCCAGGTTGCGTCGACGCCGAGCATCCCGACCGGGGCCTGCCGCCGATCACCGCCGATGAGTTCCTCAAGCAGCGCCTGCGGGAAATCAAGCTGCTCTAGGGGCGACCTTAACCCGCTGGGAAATTTGTATTTTTGGATGGCGCTGGAACGACGGCGGGCGCTCGTGGCCGGCGCTGGACCTCGGTCCACAACAAAACGACCAGCGGTTGCCGAACACCGTTCCGATAAAGACGGAAATTTAACTCCGTACACCGAAGCTCCCGCCAAAATACGGGTCGGGGAGAAGACATGTCCAAGGAAGGATCGGCCCTGCAGGCCGAGGCCGCGCGCCTCGCCGCCATCGCCACCCTGGACCTGGACGAGTTGAAGCCGACCTTCGAGCGGATCGGCCGCCTGGCCCGGGCCTTCGCGAACCTCGACCTGGGCGACGTGGTGATGGTCGGCGCCAAGCGCAGCTGGCACGCCAGCGTCGGACCCGAATGGACGAAGGAGGTCTGCGAGGACCAGTCGTTCTCCGAGATCGTGGTGCGCGACGACGGCGTGCTGTGGGTGACCAACGCCCTGGAGGACGCGCGCTTCTGCGACCACCCGCATGTGTCGGGCGCCGAGGGGGTGCGGTTCTATGCCGGGGCGCCCATCCGGCTGGCCGACGGGCAGCCGATCGGCGTGGTCTGCGTGGCCGGCGGCGAGCCCCGCGCCCACGACCGGGGCATGGTCGACTTCCTGATCGACCTGGCGGCCATCGCCTCCAACGAATGCTCGCGCCATCACGCCCAGCGCGACCTGGTGAAGTTCGCCGGCGAGGCCGAGGCCGCCAACAAGGCCAAGAGCGAGTTCCTGGCCAATATGAGCCACGAGATCCGCACGCCGCTGAACGGGGTGATGGGGATCGCCGGCGCCCTGGCCCGGACCAGCCTGACCCCGCCGCAGGCCGAGATGGTCCAGTTGATCGAGACCTCGGCCCAGACGCTGGAGGCGCTGCTCACCGACATCCTGGACCTGGCGCGTATCGAGGCCGGGCGTTTGGAGATCCGGCCTGAGCCCTTCGACCTGGCGACCTCGGTCAACGCCTGCGCGGCGCTGTTCGAGGCCAGCGCCCAGGCTAAGGACCTGAAGCTGACGGTGGAGATCGAGCCCTATGCGCGGGGCTCGTTCGAGGGCGACGGGCCGCGCATCCGCCAGATCCTGACCAACCTGCTGGGCAATGCGGTGAAGTTCACCGATCAGGGCGAGGTCAAGCTGCTGGTCGCCGCGCAGCGGGACGAGACCACCACGCACCTGACCTTCACCGTCGCCGACACCGGCATCGGGTTCGACGACGAGACCCGCCAGCGCCTGTTCGGCCGCTTCCAGCAGGCCGACGGCTCGATCACCCGCCAGTACGGCGGCACGGGCCTGGGCCTGGCCATCTCGCGCTCGCTGGCCGAGGCGATGGGCGGCGACCTGAGCGCCCAAGCGGTTCCGCGCCGGGGCGCGACGTTCGTCCTGTCGCTGGAGCTGCCGCGTCGTCACGGCGCGGTGGAGATGTGGGGCGAGCACGAGACCGCCGAGGCCGAGGAGACCGCGTTGGACGCCATGCGCGTGCTGCTGGCCGAGGATCATCCCACCAACCGGCGGGTGGTCGAGCTGATCCTGGGCGCGGCGGGGGTCGACCTGATCGCGGTCGAGAACGGGGCCGAGGCGGTGGACGAGGCCGCGCGCTCACACTTCGACCTGATCTTGATGGACATGCAGATGCCGGTGATGGACGGGCTGACCGCCATCGCCGCGATCCGCCGGCGCGAGGCGCGGCTAGGCCGCCGCACGCCGATCTACACCCTCACCGCCAACGCCATGCCCGAACACGCCGAGGCCTCCCTTCGGGCCGGAGCCGACGGCCACGTGACCAAGCCGATCACCGCCGAGCGGTTGCTGCACGTGGTCGAGATGGTCTGGTCAGAGAAGCTGGCGGCGGCCGGAGCGGCGCCCAACGTCGTGGCCCTACAGGCCTGAGCCTGGCGCCTCAGATCCTCCCCCGCTGGGGGAGGTGGCGCGCGGCACGCGCGACGGAGGGGGCTTGCTGANCATCTGCGCCCCGCTCGCCCTTTCCTCCCTTGCGCAGCGGGGGAGGAAAAGAACCCATCTAGCGCACGAAGATGCCCATCAGCGCCGGGCGGGCGAAGACGTCGGGGGCGGCTTTTTGGGTCACGCCCTTGACCCAGAAGCCTAGCTCGGCGCCGGCGTTCAGGGTAGCGTTCAGCATCTGGGCGGCGATGAACGGGTCGACCGGCCGGATCGAGCCCTCGGCGATGCCGTCGGAGATCATCGAGGCGAAGCGGTCGGAGACGCGGTTAGAGTGGGCGACCTGCTCCTCGCGGATCTCGCTAGGCAGGGCCGACAGCGCCGAGGTGCGTAGCAGCGGGCCATAGTCCGACAGCTGGTATTCCGCCAAGGCGGCGGCGGCGCTGGAGATCCGCATCCACTGATCGCCGTCCAGGCCCATGGCCAGCCGCTGCACCCGGCGCATGACGTCGAAGGTGCGGTCGAAGCAGGCCACGACCAGATCGTCCTTGGCGTCGTTGTGGTGATAGAACGAGCCCTTGGTGACGTTCAGCTCGGCTGAGATCTTGTCGACCGACGCGCCGCGATAGCCGCGGGTGTTGATCAGCCGGGTGGCCGCCAGCAGGAAGGTCTCGCGGCTCATCTCCGGGCCTTCGTGGGCGGCGAGATCGGCCAGCGGGATGGCGGTCGGCTCCCACGCCGCGCCGTCGACGGCCAGACCGCCGACCAGGATGTCGTACATCCGCTCGCGGATGCGGACATAGTCCTCGGGATCGTACTTGCGCAGCCAGGCCGCGGCCCAGAACATCTGCTCGAGCAGCATGTGGGTCCGCGCCGAGCGCCGCCCCCGGCCCAGCCAGACGAAGTCCGGGGATTCGAACAGGCCGCGAACCTTGCGGAACAGCTTCACGAAGGCTTCGACCACCTCGGTCCGGCGCGGATTGTTCAGCGCGCGGATGTCGGAGAGCGCCGGCAGCGGCGGGGCCAGGCCGACGGCGGCCAGGCGCAGCCGCTCCAGGTAAAGCTCCAGCAGCTTGTGCAGGCGCTCGGGCGGCGAGGGCTCGGCGACGGCGGTGTCGGCGGCGGCCAGCAGCCAGTCCAGGCCGCGCATGATGCAGGCGGCGGCCAGGTCGTCCTTGCGCTTGAAGTAGTAGGTCACGCTGGTCGTGGAGAGATCCACGGCGGCGGCGGCGACGGCGAGGGTCAGGCCCTTCACGCCGTGCTGGTTCAGAATGACCGTGGAGGCGTCGAGGATGGCTTCACGCTTCTTTCGGAAGCGGTCCGTCGATCGCACGCCCTTACGTTCCGTCATCAATCCTGGTCCGCCCCGCGCGCGGCCCCTGGTCCGGAGCCTTCGCCTAACCTCCTTAGTAGCCGAAGCCCCTATCGGCGCAAGGCGACAGCGCGCCTCAGCCGGAGGCGAAGGGATAGGGCGAGATCGACTTGGTGAAGTCATCGACCGTCAGGGTGCGGTTGATCGGTTCGGCCGCGCGTTGCTTACAGGCCGGGCGCTCGCAGATCCGGCAGGCCGGGCCGATGGCCGTGGCGATCGGATCGCGCAGGTCGATGCCGCGCGAATAGACCAGGCGCTCGGCGAACTTCAGCTCGCAGCCCATGCCGATGGCCAGTTCGGAATCGTCGCTGGTGTAGGAGGTGGCGATCCGGCTGACGGTGCGCGACAGGGTGAAGTAGCGCTGGCCGTCCGGGGTTTCGACGATCTGGGTGACCATCCGGCCCGGCGTGCGGAAGCTGGCGTGGATGTTCCAGCGCGGACAGGTGCCGCCAAAGCGCGAGAACGGGAAGGTCGCGCCGGCGAACCGCTTGGAGATGTTCCCCGCCGAGTCGACCCGCAGCATGAAGAACGGCACCCCGCGCGCGCCGGGCCGGACCAGGGTGGTCAGCCGGTGGCAGGCCTGCTCGAACGATACCCCGAACCGTGAGCGGATCAGCTCGATGTCGTAGGCGGCGCGCTCGGCGGCCTCGTGGAAGGCGGCGTAGGGCATCAGGAAGCCGGCGGCCAGGTAGTTGGCCAGCGACACCTTCAGCAGATTGCGGGTCGGACGGTCGGGCGGACCAGCCCGGTCGGCCATGGCGTCGAGCAGCGGGCCGTATTCCTGGATGGCCAGCTGATAGGCGACCGCGAAGGAGCGTCCCGCCACGGTCAGCACCTCCGACAGGAACAGCCGCTTGCGGTGATGATCGTAGCGGCGGACCGATTCCGGCAGCACGTCGATCGGCACGACCCGCACGGTGATGTTGTGACGCTTGGCCAAGCGCTCGCGGGCGGCGGCGGCGAATTCCTGCGGCTCGTAGGCGAGTTGCGCCACCATCTCGTCGGCGGCGTCCTCCAGTTCGGCGAAGTAGTTCTTCTGCGCCTGGATGAAGTCGCGCACCCAGTCCGACGGCAGCACGGCCGACCCCGCGCCGGCGCCCTCCTCCGGGCGACCGATGGAGCCGAGCTCGGTCAGGCGGCGCTGGTCGAGATAGGCGCGGTAGAGCCGCACGATGGCCTCGGAGACGGCCGGCGCGCTGTCGGCCACCTCGGCGATCTCATGGCGGGCGACGCCGAGGTCGCGGAACATCTGGTCGGAGAACACCTCCGACAGTCCGGTGGCGCTGGTCGATTCCGGGTCGGACGACAGGGTCTTCAGGTCGAGGTCATAGGCCTCGGCCAACCGCAGCAGCACCTGGGCGGTGACTGGCCGCTGATTGCGCTCCAACAGGTTCAGGTAGCTGGGCGAAACCCCCAGGTCCTCGGCCATCCGCGTCTGGGTCAGGCCAAGCTCGCGGCGCATGCGCTTCATGCGCGCGCCCAGGAACAGTTTGCGGTCGGTGGAGGCGGCGGCCATGGAGTCTGATTGTCACATATTTACAATTGTGACAAGGTCTCACTGTGACAACTGAGCTTTGTTGCACGCGATTGGCCTATCATCCCAATCCCCACAAGCGTTAGATGCACTCAGCGGCTTGTAAAAAATACAGGCTGATCAGCAGCAACATTGTCATCGGCGACGGGCCGCCCATCCAGCCCCCGCCGGAGACCAGCAGACGGTTCAATTCAAGCAAGACTCAGTTCCGGCTGCGGCCGGGGGAGCAAGGGACCATGACGAAGGAACGGTTCTGGGTTGTCGGCGGCGAATATAGCTGCCTGGCCTTCACCAAGTTGAAGAACGGCGCGCCCCAAGTATTGGGNCAGGCCACCACACGGTTCGCCATCGCCTCGGAACAGCTCGTGCTGCCGGCCTGACGTCACGGGGCCTGCGCCCAACAGTCTCTCCTCGAGCCCGTCCAAGCCTTCTGGTTCTGGACGGGCTCGCTTTTTTTGAATTGAACATCGAAGACGCCTCCCGTTCGCGGGAGGGTGCCGACGGGTGGGACGGTTAAATTCGGTCGCCGTCCCACCCCGACCGCTTCGCGGGAATTTCGCGGCGCCCCAAAACTCAATCAGCCAAACCCTTTCCTCCCCTGCGTAGCGGGGAAGGGGAACCGCGCGTCAGCGTGGTGGAGGGGGCGGGTCCAGCCGGCCATAGCACCGGCTAGCGCTGGAGCGCCGCTGCGCGGCGCCCCCTCACCTAGCCTCTCCCAAGGGAGAGGAACCTGACCCTACTTCTTGGTCCAGGCGCCGGCGGTGTTTTGGTAGTATTCGCCGGACTTCAGCAGGCCCTGCACCACCGAGCGGAACGCCGAGGCGCCGGCGGCGGCGGGGGTGACGCCGTTCTTGGCGGCGGCCTGAGAATAGAGCTGGCGACGGCCGGCGTTGATCTCGGCCACGGCGGCCTTGACCTCGCCGCTGGCGGCGCCGGCGTTCACGAAGCCCAGGAAGCCGTCAGCCTGCTCGCCCACCACGCCGGCCGCCTTGGCGGAATCGACGGCGGCCTTGGCCGAGGCGGGATCTGCGAGAGCCGCGCCAGCCAGGGTGAGGCTGCCGACCACGGCGGCGACGGGCGCCATCAGTTTGAAGAAGCTCATGGTCATACCCCTTAGAACAGGTTCGGATTCTGCTGGATCAACGCCTTGACGTCATCGTCGAGGCGCAGGCGCACGTCGGCGTCCAGCTTGGCGTAGATCGTGATCGGCGCAACCTCCACCCGCACGGTGGGCGCGCATGCGCTCAAGAAGGCCACGCCGGCCAAGGCGGCCGCGGCGGGAAGAGCTCTGTTCATACGGTTCTCCAAAATCACGGCCTCAAGAAGCACAGCCACAGTGGTCCGTCACGGCTGAACCGCTTGTGAACCGCGCAGCGCCTGATAGTCGGCGAAGTCCTTTAGAAGCTGATCCATGTTCAGCGAGGTGTCCAAGGTCAGGTCGACCTTGGTGCCCGACGGCAGCGGCAGGCTCTGGTTCAGGAAGTCCCGGCGGATCAGCTGCAGGAGGGTCAGGCGGATCTCCTGCTTCTTCGGCGGGCTATGCTCGCCCTTGATGTGCAGCAGGACGCCCAGGCGGCCGTTGTCGAGGCTGTTCACCTCGGCGTCGAGCTGTTCGAAGGCCAGGTCCTCCATGGCCTGATAGGCGAATTCGGTGAAGGTGTTGGTGGCCTCCGGCGCGACCTCGGCCGGGGCAGAGCCCGGCACCGGGGCGGTGACCGCACCGCCCTCGGCGCCCACCGTGGTCAGGGCCTCGCGCAGGATCGACAGTCGTCCCGGCTCGATCGCCGCCAAGGTTCCGCCCGACACCCGCACGCCCTGCGGCGTCACCGCGAACGGCACCCGCCCGGTCAGCCGCGCCTCGAGATCGACCCGGTCGCCGAACGGCGAGGCCTCGATCAGGTCCTTGACCTGCACGCCCTGGAAATTGAGCACGCCGGTCCATGGCGCGCCGGCCTTGAACGGCACGGTGAAGGGCTCGAAGGCCAGCGTGCCGCCGCCGACCGCCAGCGCGGCGCCCTCGACGATCAGGGCCTCGCCTTCCAGGCCGAACTTGATGTCGACGTCGGTCAGCGGAACCAGGGTGTTCACCGCCTCGGCCTTTAGGCTCTGGCCCGGCGCGGCGGTGAGCGGGATCAGGCTGGTGAACGCCACCTGCCCCGACAGGCCGACCACCGGACCGAGGGGGCTGACGAAGTCCAGACGCTCGACGCTCAGGGTTCCGTGGCTCTCGGAGGTGTCGGGGCCCCAGCCGATATGACCGTCGAACCGCGCCCGGCCGCTGGCCGGCGAGGCCACGACGCTGGCCAGCGGCGAGAGGTTCATCGGCTGCAGGCCGCCCTCCTCGAAGGTCAGCAGGCCGCTGTCGAACTCCAGCGCGCCGCGCCCATCGGCGCCGTGGCGCAGATCGGCCTGGCCCAGACGCCGCCCGGCAAGGTCCGTGAGCGTGAACGCCCCCGTCCAGCCGCCGCCGGCCGCGCGGGCCAGGCCAAAGCCACGCACCGGCCGGAACCGGGTCGCCGCCGCCAGATCGTCGATCCGGGCGGTGGCGACAGCGACCTGGCCGCGCAGGGCCTGGCCCTGGCCGGAGAGATCGATGCGGCCTGAGGCCTCGGAGAGCTTGGCCTCCAGGAACGGAACCTGGGTCGCGGCGGCCTTGGCCTCGCCGCGCAGCCGCCATGCTCCGTCCTTGAGGGTGACGAGCGGCGCGCCGGGGGTCGGGCAGACCTGGGCGTCGACCTTCTCCAGATCGTTTTCGCCCAGCTCGACATGGCCGGCGGTGACGACGGCGCAACGGCTGGCGGTGAAGTCGAGCGCGCCGCCGGCGAGCCGCAGGGTCCCGGCCGTGTCGAGCACGCCCTCACGGACCGGCGCGAAGCTGCCCGCGACCTTAGCCTGGCCGGTGGCGACGAGGCCGTCCTTGGTGAGGCGATAGTTCTGGGCGTTGACGCTGAGCTCCGGCAGGCCGCCGCCCGACACCGCCAGGTCGAAGGCGCCCGCGCCATTGGCGTAGATCGGACCGCCGGCGCGCGACAGCGACACCTGCCCGCCGCTGTCGGTGCGGATCTTGGCCGGCACGCCCAGGCGCACCGAGAGGTCGCCTTCCGAGGCGCTGAGCGACAGCGAATTGGCGGTGAGCTGGAAGCCGCCGGCGGCGGCCTTCAGGGCGGCGATCTCGGGGCTGTCATCGGCACGGGCGCCGCCCAGGCCGGTCCAGGCGCCGCGCGAGGCCAGCGAGCCGCGCAGGGCCAGGTCCAGCCGGCGGTCGTCGAAGGCGACCAGGCCGCCGAAGTCGGCCTTGGCGCCCGCCAGGGTCAGGTCGCCGGCCCAGGCCGAGGCGGCGGTGACCCGGGTGCTGATCTCGCTGGAGACCACGTCGCCGGCCGAGCGCGTCCAGCGCAGGTCGCTGACGGTGGCGTCGGCGCGCAGACCCTTGGCCTCCACGCCTCCGGCCTTGACTGCCTGGGCGCCGGCCTCGATCGAGCCGTCGCCGCGCAGGGCCAAGGTCTCGAACCATCCGGTCGAGGCGCCCTCGAACCGGGCCAGGAGCTTGAAGTCGCGCAGTTGGTCGGCGCGGGCGTCCAGCGCCGCGCCGTCCAGGTCCAACCGGGCGATGACCTTGCCCTCGCCGCGCCGCTTCTCGAAGTCGGGATAGGGACCTTGGGCGGAGAACCGCAGCTTGGCCTGGCGCGCGGCGATGTCGCCGAACTTCAGGTCCGTCAGCGGCGCGGTCAGCAGGATGTCGACCCGGTCGCGGTTGGTGATCAGCAGCAGTTGCGCCGCGCCGGTGGCCAGGCTGCCTCCCCGCCCTTTCAGCACCGCCGGATCGAAGCGGGCGTCGAGCGCCATCAGCTTGCCGTTCTCCATCCGTCCGTTGGCGCGGGCGGCGAGCGGGCCGTAGTCGGTGGCCAGGCGAAGCACGCCTTCGCGCACCTCGATCCGCGGCTTCACGGCGCCGGGCGACGGCGGCTGCTTGGTGAATTCCTCGATCAGCGGGTCCAGCGAGCCGAGGCTGAACTTGCCGCCCTTCAGGCTGGCCCGCACGATCGGCCGGTGCAAGGTCACCGAGGAGACCTCGACGCCCAGCGGCTTGCCCGCCCAGAAGCCGGTGAAGCCGTAGTGGATCTCGACCAGATCGGCGGTCACGTCGGGCGCCAGCTCAGGGCCGACCCGCACCCGGGCCGAGAAGCCGCCGAACTCAAAATCGCGGAACTGCACCTCGGCCGGGACGCCGCGCGACTGCAACCAGCCGACCAGGATCTCGCGGGCGATCACCCGGCGGGTCACATAGACCGTGGAGCCGGCGACCGCCCCGACCAGCACCACGACAGCCAGCACCGTGCGCCCGCGCCGCCATCTGCGTCGGGTCGCCCGGGACGGCGGAGAGGTATCGGGTTCGGTCAAACGGGACGACGTCGGCTGCTCTGAGTCAGGTCATAACGCAAAACAGCCGAAAGCGTGGCCGTCCGGAAGTTTTAAAGTCCGCCGGGGCTGGCCAGGGCGACGCCGCCATCGACCGCGATGGTCTCGCCGACCACGTAGTCGCCGGCCCGGCTGGCCAGGTAGATGGCGGCCGCGGCCATGTCCTCGTCACGGCCGATGCGGCGCGAGGGGATGCGCTTGGCGATTTCGTCGCCCTGGTCGCGGGCCACGCGGTTCATTTCCGAGGCGAAGGCGCCGGGCGCGATGCCGGTGACGTTGATCGAATCCTTGATCAACTCGGCGGCCATCCGGCGGGTCAGATAGATCAGGCCCGACTTGGACGCGTGGTAGGAATAGGTCTCCTGCGGATTGAGGCGGATGCCGTCGATCGAGCAGATGTTGATGACCTTGGCCGGTTGGTCGTGGCTGGCGGCGGCCTTCAGGGCGCCATGCAGCGCCTGGGTCAGGAAGAACGGCGACTTCAGGTTCAGGTCCATGACCTTGTCCCAGCCGCTTTCCGGGAACTCATCAAAGGGCGCGCCCCAGGCCGCGCCGGCGTTGTTGACCAGGATGTCGAGTTTCGGCTCGACGTCGGTCAGCCGCTTGGCCAGCGCCTTGCAGCCCTCCACCGTCGCGACGTCCTGCGGCAGCGAGATGCAGTTTTCGCCCAGTTCGGCGGCGGCCTCGTCGCAGGCGCCCGGCTTGCGCGAGGAGATGTAGACCTTGGCGCCTTGGTCGATGAAGCCCTTGGCGATCATCTTGCCGATGCCGCGCGAGCCGCCGGTGACGAGGGCCACGCGGCCCTCCAGCGAAAACAGTCCCTGAGCCATGTCTTGCTTCCCCTAAGGTGATCGTTGGTAGCGCTTATGAACCCGCGTTCGGCGTCCGGAAACCCAACGGATTTTTGACTCGCGCCGATTTGGCGGGGCCTGTAAACAACCGTTTGAATCGAGGGTGGCCGCGTCCACGAGCCGCCCCTCTCCAATCAGTCGAGGATGCGCAAATGGCCGAGATCAATTCGGTGACCGACCTCTCGCTCGAAGGCGACGTCGCTGTCATCACCCTCAATTCACCCCCGGTGAACGCCCTGTCGGCCAAGGTCCGCGAAGGCCTCTACGAAGGCTTCAAGGCCGCGATCGCCAATGACGCCGCCAAGTCCATCGTGCTGATCTGCGAGGGCCGCACCTTCATCGCCGGCGCCGACATCACCGAATTCGGCGGGGCCATGACCGGTCCCAGCCTGTTCGACGTCCAGAACATGATGGAAAACTCGCCCAAGCCGGTGATCGCCGCGATCCACGGCACCGTGCTGGGCGGCGGCCTGGAAGTGGCGCTGTGCGCCCACTACCGCGTCGCGGTTCCGTCGGCCAAGTTCGGCCTGCCCGAAGTGAACCTCGGCCTGCTGCCGGGCGCCGGCGGCACCCAGCGCCTGCCCCGCGTGGTCGGCCCCGAGCGCGCCCTGGAAATGATGACCTCGGGCCGTCACGTCGGCGCCAAGGAAGCCCTGGCCGGCGGCCTGGCCGACGAGCTGGTCGAAGAAGGCAAGCTGAAGGACGGCGCGCTGGCCTTCGCCAAGAAGGTGGCCGCCGAAGGCCGCCCGCTGCGCAAGATCCGCGACCAGAACGAAAAGGTCGAGGCGGCCCGCGGCAAGCCCGAGATCTTCGCCGAGTTCCGCAAGGCCAACGCCCGCAAGTTCCGCGGCTTCCTGGCCCCAGAATACAACATCCAGACCATCGAGGCCGCGGTGAACCTGCCCTTCGACGAGGGGCTGGCGGTCGAGCGCAAGCTGTTCGGCGAACTGATGAGCGGCCCGCAGTCGGCCGCCCAGCGCTATTCGTTCTTCGCCGAGCGCACCGCCCAGAAGATCCCCGGCGTGCCGGACGACACCGCGCTGATCCCGATCAAGAAAGTTGGCATCATCGGCGCCGGCACCATGGGCGGCGGCATCGCGATGAACTTCGCCAACGCCGGCATCCCGGTGGTGATCGTCGAGCAGCAGCAAGAGCCGCTCGACCGCGGCCTGGCCACCATCCGCAAGAACTATGAGCGCACCGCCTCGCGCGGCGGCATCACGGCGGCCCAGGTCGAGGAGCGCTGCGCGCTGATCACCGGCTCGCTGTCGATGGAAGACTCGTTCGCCGATGTCGATCTGGTGATCGAGGCGGTGTTCGAGCGCATGGACATCAAGAAGGACATCTTCACCAAGCTCGACGCCATCTGCAANAAGCGTCCGGAAAGCGTCATCGGCCTGCACTTCTTCTCGCCAGCCAATGTGATGAAGCTGCTGGAGATCGTCCGCGCCGACCACACCTCCAACGAGGTGATCGCCACCTCGATGAAGCTGGCCAAGCAGATCGGCAAGATCGCCGTGCTGGTCGGGGTCTGCCCCGGTTTCGTCGGCAACCGCATCCTGGGCGCGCGCCAGCGCGAAGCCCAGAAGCTGGTGCTGGAAGGCGCCATGCCGTGGGACGTCGACCGCGTGCTCTACGACTTCGGCTTCCCCATGGGTCCGTTCGCCATGAGCGACCTGGCCGGCCTGGATATCGGCTGGGTGAAGGAAAAGTCCAACGGCGCGACCATCCGCGACGTGCTCTGCGAAGCTGACCGCCGCGGCCAGAAGACCGGCGCCGGCTACTACGACTACGACGAGAACCGTATCGCCAAGCCAAGCCCGTTCACCGAGCAGGTCATCAACGACTTCATCGTCAAGTCGGGCGCCAACCCGCGCAAGATCAGCGACGAGGAAATCCTCGAGCGCTGCATCTTCCCGATGATCAACGAGGGCGTGAAGATCCTCGAAGAGGGCAAGGCCATCCGCGCCTCCGACGTCGATGTGGTCTGGCAGAACGGCTACGGCTGGCCGGTCTATCGCGGCGGCCCGATGCACTATGGCGATCAAGTCGGTCCGGCCAAGGTGCTGGCCAAGATGAAGGAATTCCAAGCCACCATGGGCGACCAGTTCAAGCCGGCCGCGCTCCTGGAAAAGCTTGTCGCTGAAAACAAGAAGTTCGCCGACCTGTAAGGCGACCCTTTCCTATCCCTGGGATCCGGATGCGGATCCCAGGGCCGATCTTCCTCCCCAAGCTAGGACCCTCTCCCATGCGTGAAGCCGTTATCGTCTCCACCGCCCGCACCCCGATCGGCAAGGCCTATCGCGGCGCGTTCAACAACACCTCCGGCGCCGAGCTCGGCGGCCACGTGATCCGCGCCGCGATCGAACGCGCTGGCGTCGATCCGGGCGAAATCGACGACGTGGTCATGGGCGCGGCCCTGCAACAGGGTTCGACCGGCAACAACATCGCCCGGCAAGCCGCCCTGCGCGCCGGCCTGCCGAACACCGTCTCGGGCATGACGCTCGACCGCCAGTGCTCCTCGGGCCTGATGGGCATCGCCACGGCCGCCAAGTACATCATCAACGACGGCGCCACGGTCGCCATCGGCGGTGGCCTGGAGTCGATCAGCCTGGTGCAGAACGACAAGATGAACCGCTATCGCACCAGCGATAAGTGGCTCAACGAGCACGTGCCGGAAATCCACACCTCGATGATCGAGACCGCCGAGATCGTGGCCGAGCGCTACGGCATCAGCCGCGAAGCCCAGGACGAATACGCCCTGCAATCGCAGCAGCGCACCGCCGCGGCCCAGGCCGCCGGCGTGTTCAACGCCGAACTCGCGCCGCTGGCCTCGGTCATGATGGTGCAGAACAAGGAGACCGGCGAGTTCTCCGAAAAGGAAGTCACCCTCACCCAGGACGAGGGCAACCGTCCCTCGACCACCCTGGCCGACCTGCAGAAGCTGGCCCCGGTCTTCAAGGGCGGCATCTTCGTCAAGGAAGGCAAGTTCGTCACCGCCGGTAACGCTTCGCAGCTGTCCGACGGCGCCGCCGCCGTGGTGCTGATGGAACGCAAGGAAGCTGAAAAGCGCGGCCTGACCCCGCTCGGCGCCTATCGCGGCATGGCCGTGGCCGGCTGCGGCCCGGAAGAAATGGGCATCGGCCCGGTGTTCGCGATCCCCAAGCTGCTGGCCCGCAACGGCCTGACCATCGACGACATCGACATGTGGGAGCTGAACGAGGCCTTCGCCTCGCAGGTCCTGTACTGCCGCGACCACCTGGGCATCGACCCAGCGAAGTACAATGTCTCGGGCGGCGCCATCTCGATCGGCCACCCCTACGGCATGACCGGCGCGCGCGCGACCGGCCACATCCTGCATGAAGGCAAGCGTCGCGGCGCCAAGTACGGCGTCGTCACCATGTGCGTCGGCGGCGGTATGGGCGCGGCCGGCCTGTTCGAGATCTTCTAAGCTCGAACGACATCCATGAGACGAAGGGCCGTCCCTCGGGGCGGCCCTTTTTCGTTGGGAGCCCCGCCGAGGCCGGTAAGGAGCTGTGAAGGCCCGCCCGCCTGCCGGCCGGCGGCCAGGCCATCCCAATGACCTATCGCCTGGGCGACTACCTGGTGGCCTGCACCCTGCGTTAGAACCAAGTCGACCAGCCCTCTTTCCTTCCCTGCGCAGCGGGGGAGGAGGAAAGCCAGATCGCGATCCACCAGCCCCAAGCCGCCGAGATCAATTCTCGCGCGGCGGCGGCATTGCCGTTAGGCTTTGGCCGGGGTTCCCAGAGGGCCTCGTCTGGGTCCAACCTTTAATGATCGTCTTCGCCTCGGTCGTCGTGCTCCTGCTTCTGGTGCTCAACGGCCTGTTCGCCATGTCCGAACTGGCCGTGGTGTCCTCTCGACGCGCGAAGCTGCAAAGCCGGGCCGAGCGGGGCGACAAGGGCGCCGCCGCCGCCCTGCGCCTGTCTGAAAACCCCACCCGCTTCCTGGCCGCCGTCCAGGTCGGCATCACCCTGATCGGCATCCTGTCGGGCGCCTATGGCCAGGCGACCATCGCCGCCGAACTCGACCACATGCTGGAGACCATCCCGGCCCTGCACGACTATTCGGAGCTGATCTCGACGGCCGTGGTGGTCGTGATCATCACCTATCTGTCGCTGATCGTCGGCGAGCTGGTGCCCAAGCGCTTCGCCATGGCCTTCCCCGAGACCATCGCTTCGCTGGTGGCCCGCCCGCTGACCGTGATGGCCAAGGCGATGGGGCCGTTCGTCACCCTGCTGACGGCGTCGACGGTCGGCGTGCTGCGCCTGCTGGGCATCCGCGACCAGCGCGGCGAGAAGATCACCCAGGAAGAGGTCGAGAGCGCCCTGGCCGAGGGCGCCAGCGCCGGCCTGATCGAGCCCGAGGAACAGGCGATGATCGGCGAGGTGCTGCGCCTGGGCGACCGCCAGGTGCGGGTCGCCATGACCCCGCGCCGCGACGTCTACTGGATCTCGCTGGCCGACACCCCCGAGCAACAGAAGGAAGACATTCGCGCCTGCCCCTATTCGCGGATCGTCGTCACCAGCGGCGCCGACGTGGAGGAGCCGGTCGGCGTGATCCACAAGAAGGACGTGCTGGACACCCTGCTCGACGGCGTCCCGTTGGACGTCGCCAAGCTGATGGCCACGCCGCTCTACATCGTCGAGACGACCTCGCTGCTGCGCGCCTTCGACCTGCTGAAGCAGACGCCGCTGCACATGGCCCTGGTGGTCGACGAGTTCGGCGCGCTGGAAGGCGTGGTCACCCCGACCGACCTGCTGGAGATGATCGCCGGCGACTTCGACGAGGGCCACGACGCCGGAAACCCCACCACCATCCTGCGCCGCGAGGACGGCAGCTTCCTGGTGGACGGCCGCGCCGATGTCGACGACCTGGCCAAGGCGCTGAGCGCCGACTTCACCGAGAGCTCCCATTTCCACACCGTGGCGGGGCTGGTCCTGCACGAGGTCGGACGGCTGCCGGCCGAGGGCGACGTCTTCCAGATCGGCGGCTACCGCGTCGAAGTGATCGACATGGATGACCGCCGGATCGACAAGCTGCTGTTCTCCAAGCTGCCCGACGAACCGTCCCTGACCGACATCCTGGCGTCCTAGGCGGCCCGGCCGACCTCGCTCCACGGCCAAGCTCGGCAACCGTTTTTTCATGATGAATGCGTGAAGTCTCGTCCCTGACGGGGGGGCCCTTTTGTATGGGAGGGGTCCGTCATGGACTTCAAGATCAGGCTCGGCCTCACAGCCGCAGCCGCCGTTGTCGCCTTGGCCGGTTGCGCGGCCAAACCACCGCTGCGGGACGCCAAGGCGATCCGGGCCGATCGTCAGGTCGAGGCCCAGGCTAGCGCCTTCGAGAGCTTCATGCGCAATGCGCGCGCCATCGACGCCGACTTCTCAGGGCCGGCCTCGGTCGCCGAGGGCCTGCGGGTCGGGGCGTCCTATGATCCCAAGCAGATGGAGGCCGGCATGATCGCCTACGCCGCCATCGCCGCCCTGCAGGATCCGAAATTCGTGGCCGGGGTGCGCAAGGCCGGCCGCGACAAACAACTGGCCAAGCAGCTGGCGAGCCGGCCGGACCTGGCCGCCAGCCTGCCCGGCGCCGACGCCGGCGCGGCCCGCGCCAACGCCGCCCTCTATCGCCAGGGCGAGGCCCTGGCCGCCGGCGGCGCGCGGGTGAAGAAGGCGTCCTACAGCATCCAGCGGCAGGCCTGGGCCAAGGTCTTCGTGCCCGACGCCAAGGGCCGGCTGACCCGGGTGAAGCAGATCTCCGGCGCGGGTTATCGGCCGGTCGACGGCGACCAGGCCAGGCTCTACGCGGCGGTTTCCGAGGGCGGGCGGCGTGGCGGCGGCGCCAGTCCCGTGGTCAGTCGCGGCCTGGCGGTGGCCGCGCTCACCGTGCTGGGCGAGGACGGCAAGGCCAGGGGCCTGATGAGCGAACCCAAGAGCGGCATGTGCCTGCGGGTGGCCAAGCTGAACCTCTATCAGTGCCTGGCCGCGGCCGGTCCCTATTACGAGGACATTTACTGCCTGGCCCAGCACGGCATGCTGGAGCCCAGCGGATGCGCGACCAAGGCGGCCGGGGCGCCGATACGGACCGCGCAGAGATAGACGGCGCCTAACAACCGTCGAAGTCTGGCCTAGACTTGGCCCGCGCCAACCGATCGGCGCTGGAGATCATCGATGCCGCCGCCCGACCAGGACGACAATCCCTTCACGCGCTCCAGCCCCTGGGGCCGTATGCCGTCCCAGAAGCCGATGAGCATCGGTCCGTTGCCCAAGGCGGCGGACCGCACGGCGCCGGAGATCCGGCCCCGACCGGCGCCCGCCCAGGCCCCGGCGCCGCGCGCGGCGGCGTTCTCGCCGACCCCGGCGGCGCGGCCGTCGGGGATTCTGAGCGGCTCGCTGATCCCGCAGGCCGCGCCGAGGCCAGCGCCCCAGGCGCCGACGCCTGCTCCGGCTCCGGCTCCGGCTCCGGCCATGGAGGCGCCGCGTCCGCCGCCGCCGGTGGTCGCGCCCGAGCCTGCCCCCGTCGTCTTCGCGTCGCGCACGGCCGCACGGCCGCGCAAGTCCCGCACGCCGCTGATCCTCGGCCTGGGGGCCGGGCTCGCCGCCATGGCGGGGCTCGCGGCCTTCTTCATCCTGACCAGCAAGGACGCCCCGGCCCCGGTCGCCGCGCCGCCGCAGCAGCCTGCCATCGTGGCGACCGCCGCAGCGCCGATCGAGACGACGCAAGCCTTGCCGCCGCCCGTCGAGGCCGAACCGGCCCCGGCGCCGGTGGCCACGCCCCCCGCTCGAACCGTCGTGGCCGCCGCCAGCCCCCGGCCGGCACGGCGCGCCGAGCCGCCGCGGGCCGCCGCACCAGTCGCCGCGCCGCGCCTGGAGGTCCCCGCCCCCGAGCCCATTCCAGTCCCCGCCGTCGCCCCGCCGCCGCCCGCCACCACGGCGCCGTCCTTCACGCCGCGTCCGGCCATGCCGGTCGATCCCGACGCCCCGATCGCGCTGCATCCGAACTGACGCTCAGCACGGCTTTCGGTTTGCGCCTTCCGCCGTCGTCCTTAGAAAGGTTTGGCGCTAGTCGGGAGACGCACATGAAATCCCTGTCCTTGGACGAGATCGAGCCGTTGCTGGCCGGTCAGGTGGATGTGCGGCGGCGCAGCGGCTCGCTGCAGCCCCTGCGCCTGCCGGTCGCCGAACTGGGCTTCTACGACCCGTTCAACCGCTGGGTCGCCTCGTGCGCCGCGGGCTGCCGCATCCGCCTGTCCACGACCTCGCGCAGCCTGCGGATGACCGGCGCCCAGCGCTTGCTGGCCCAGCCCGCTGGAAACGAGCGGCGCGGCGCCTACGATCTCTATGTGGACGGCGAGCTCTTCGCCCGATCCTACGGCGAGGGCGGCGCCAAGATCGCCCTGGAGACCGCGACGCTCGACGGCGACGAAGCCTTCGCGGTCGCCTTCGACGGGCTGCCGGAGGGCAAGAAGCTCGTCGAGCTTTGGCTGCCGCAATCGGCCACCGTCTCGATCACGAGGCTGGAGCTGGACGACGGAGCCAGCGCCCAGCCGGCCGTCGATCCTCGGCCGCGCATCCTGTTCCACGGCAGCTCGATCACCCACTGCATGGAGGCCGAAGGCGCCAGCAGCGGCTGGCCGGCCGTGGCCGCGCGGCTGGCGGGCCTCGACCACCTCAACCTCGGCTGGGCCGGATCATGCCTGCTGTCGGGCCAGGCGGCGCGCATCATCCGCGACGCCCGCGCCGACGCCATCGTCCTGAAGCTGGGGATCAATGTCCATGGCGGCGGCCAGCTGCGCGAACGCACCTTCCCCGATTCAGCCCACGCGATGATCTCGATCATCCGCGAACGGCACGTGGCGACTCCGCTGGTCATCGCCTCGCCGATCTACGCTCCGCGTCGTGAGGACGAGGAGTCGCTGGGCGGCCCGTCCCTGGTCCGGATGCGGCAGTTGCTGCAGGAGGTCGTCGCGGCGCGGACGGCCGCCGGCGACACCGCGATCCGGTATCTCGACGGCCTCTCGCTGTTCGGCAAGGCCGACGCCCATCTGTTGCCGGACGATCTGCACCCCGACACGCAGGGCTACCGACTGATGGGCGAGCGCTTCCACGCCCTGATGTTGTCGGGCGATCAGGCCCTGGTCAGGGCTTAGCGCCCGACCACGGCTTGGACTTCGCGGCCGACCGCGCGGAGGCGGCCTTTTCGCTGCGGTGAATGCCGCCCTTGTTGTTCAGGTTCGCATTGGCGAAGCCGCCTGGACGGTGACGCAGGGCGGACATGGCGGCGGCGGCGGGCTTCTCGACTGGTTTTTCGGTCATTGGGGACCATAGCACGGTTTCCTCCGCGACCCGCTCAGACCCCGAACAGCGTCTTCAGGTACGGATTGAGCAGCCGGCCCTGCGGGTCGAGGCGACGGCGGACCTCCAGGAAATCGTTCCAGTTGGGATAGAGCACGGCCAGTTCGTGGGCCTTCAGGCTGTGCAGTTTGCCCCAGTGCGGGCGGCCGCCGTGTTTCAACAGCACCGGCTGGATCAGGCTGAACAGGAAGTCGTAGTCGTCCTTGTAATGGCAGTGCACGGCGATCGACCCGCGCGGTCCGTCCTGGAACGGTGACAGCCAGGCGTCGTCGGCGGCGATGCGGCGAACCTCGATGGGGAAGAACACGTCGGGACGATTGGCCTCGATGGTCGCCACCACCTCCTTCAGCCCGGCCAGGTGGTTCTCGACCGGCAGGTGGTACTCCATCTCGTTGAAGCGCACCGGGCGCTCGGTCGAGAGCAGCTTCCAGCCCTGATCGATGGCCTCTTCCGGGGCGGCCGATCCGAGCAGCGCCTTGGCGGCGGACTTGCGCAGCGGGGTGGAGAACCTGGTCAGGTTGCGAAGCTGCTTCAGCACCTCGAGGAAGGCCGAGTCGGTGTCGGGGCCGCGGGCCTTGGCCGGGGCGTCGGTTTCATCGTGCGAGATGTTGGCGGCCAGGTCGGTGAACGGAACCGCGTAGAACTCGAAGTTGCGATGCTTGGCCCAGCGTTCCTCGGCCTTGGCCAGGGTCTCCTCGAACGGCTCGATCCACACGCGGCGATGCAGGTTGCGGTTGGCGATGGTTTTTAGCCGCGCCTGGGTGATGACGCCGAGCGCGCCCAGCGAGACCTTGGCGGCCTGGAAGATGTCGGGGTTCTGGACGGCGTCGCAGTCGATGACCTCGCCGGCGACCGTCGCCAGCCGCAGGGCGACGACATCGCCGTGGATCGCCTGGATCTTCGCGCCCGTCCCGTGGGTGGCCGTGCCCAGGCAGCCGCCCAGCGACTGCTTGTTGATGTCGGGCAGATTGGCCATCGCCCGGCCGCGTTCGGCCAGGGCCGGGCCGAGCGCGCCGAGCCGCGTGCCGGCCCAGACCACGGCCTCATCGCCCTGCCAGCCGGCGACGCCGGACAGGTTGTCCAGGGTCATCAGCGTGCCGTCGGTGGGGACCAGGGCGGTAAAGGAGTGGCCGGCGCCGGCCACCCGCACCGGCGCGGCCGAGGTCTTGAGCGCCTCGGCGACCTGCGCCTCGTCGCGCGGGGCGCTGCGAACGGCGGGATAGGCGTAGGCGACGCCCGACCAGTTGCGCCACAGCAGGTGGTTCTCGCCATCGACGCTGGGCGGGGCCGGCGGCTCGGGCTTGTCGCGGGAGGCCAGATAGACCCCGCCGCCGGCCGCGGCGACCACGCCGGCGCCCCCGGCGATCAGAGCGGTGCGACGCGAGATCACGACCTGCCCTCCTGGTTGGCCATGAACCGGGTCAGAGCCTTGAAATCATCGGGCGTGCAGGACGCGCATTGGCCCATGGCGGGCATGGCCTTGTAACCCTGAACGACGTGATCGAGCAGCACCGCCTCGCCCTGCTTCCAGCGCGGCGCCCAGGCCTTGGCGTCATGCACCAGCGGCGCCCCGGAATCGGCGACCACGTGGCAGGCCTTGCAGGCGCCGGCATAGAGCTCGGCCAGACGCGGATCGGCCGGCGCCAGGCTGGCCGGGTCGGCGGGGGGGCCGGACTTCGGCGCGCAGGCGACAAGCAGCAAGCTGGCCGCGGCCAGCGAGACTAGGTGTTTCAAACGTCCTCCCCCAAGGCGGGCTTCCCGCTCTTACTTGATATGCAAGGCGACCTGGCGATCTGAACGCGCCAGGTCATGGTGTTCCAGGCAAGTGCATCACGCGAGACGATGGATGTCACGCGAGGTCGGAGCGGCCTGCCCAAAGCGATAAGCCCCTCAAAGCCCATCCAAAGAAAATCTGATCGACCGACCGCTTCCCATCAGGCTGATGAATGTTATATTGCGACTTACTCGCAAATAGGTTCGGAACGATGCAGACGGCCAAGAAGACCCTGAGCTACAGTTTGATGCACCTCGTGGTGGCGATCACCGTGGCCTACGCGCTGACGCGTGACTGGCGGGCGGCGCTGGCGATCGGAATGATCGAGCCGATCTTCCAGACCATGGCCTTCGTCATGCACGAACGGGTCTGGGCCCGGATTGCGGCCAAGGGAACCTCGTCAGCGGGCATTCGTTCGGCGAGCGTCGAAGCATATGAGGGAGCTGCAAGATGAGCGTGAACGTCGGACCCAGCGCGAAGGACCGCAAGGCGGTCGCCGAAGGCCTGTCGAAACTGCTGGCGGACAGCTATGCGGTTTACCTGAAGACCCACGGCTACCACTGGAACGTCAGGGGCGCGAACTTCTCCCAGCTCCATTCGCTGTTCATGACCCAGTACACCGAGATGTGGACGGCGATCGACGAAGTCGCCGAACGCATCCGCGCCCTGGGCGAACTGGCCCCGCAGGGCTACGTCGCGTTCGGCGCGCTCTCGGCCATCAAGGACGGCGACCCGGCCAAGAGCGCCGAGGCGATGCTGAAGGACCTGATCGAGAGCCACGAGATGCTGATCGCCACCCTCTACGCCGCCCTGCCGAGCGCGCAGGAGGCCGGCGACGAGGTCAGCGCGAGCCTGATCTCCGACCGCCTCACCGCCCATGAGAAGCACGTCTGGATGCTGCGCTCCTCGCTCGGATAGGGGCGCTCTAGCCGCAGGGGATCTTGGCCGCCGTCTCCACCACCGGGCGGACGACGGCGGTCCATAGCGCGTAGCCGGCCGGCGTCATGTGCAGGCCGTCGGCGATAAAGATGTCCTTCGGGCGACCGTCGGCCTCGAGCATGGCCGGGACCACGTCGATATAGTCGAGGTCGGCGCGGGCGTCGGCGAGGGCGCGGATCTTGGCGTTCACCTCGTCCTGCCGGGGCTTCTCGCCCAGCCGCGCCTTCGAGGGCTTCAGCGAGATGAAATAGACCGGCGTGGCGCCAAGCTTGGCGGTCTTCAGGGCCATGAACCGCTCGAAGTCAGCGACCGCCTCGGCGGCGCCCTCCCCGGCGTGGATGTCGTTCTCGCCGGCGTAGAACACCACCGCGCGGGGATGGTAGGCGCCGACCACACGATCGAAATAGGCGTTCACATCGGAAATCTGCGAGCCGCCGAAACCCCGGTTGATCACCGGGATCGGCGCCATGTCGCGCGCCAAGCTGGTCCAGAAGCGCACCGACGACGAGCCGGTGAAGACGATCTGGCAGAAGGCCGGCGGCGCGGCGCGATCGTGGGCCGCGAAGGCCTCGATCTCCGGCGCGAACGGCTCGGGTCCGGCGGCGGCGGGCTGGGCGAACGCCGGGGTCGCAGCCAGCAGACCGGCGACGATTACGGCGAGGTTGGAGCGGAGCAGTCTCATGACGTCCTCCCGACGATCTGTCGGCTGATGATCTGGCGCCGAAACGACAAGAGCGCCGCGGTTTCCCGCGGCGCTCCGTTCGTTCAGAAGGCTGCGAAGCCCTAGAAGCGGTACTGGAATTCCACGCCGTAGGTGCGCGGGAAGTTCAGCTTCACGGTCTCGCGATAGGTGCCGTTGGACGTAACCGCGGTCGGCGTGGCGCTTTGATAGGCGACCTCGTCGAAGGCGTTCTTCACGTAGCCGATGACGGTGAAGCGATCCTGGCCGTCCTTCCAGAGGGCGCGGAAGTCGACGATCTCGTTCGCCGGGGCCGTGTAGTTGGCCTGGCTGAAGATGCCGGTCTGCATGTCGTCGGTGTAGGTGTAGGTCCCGCCGAGCGTCAGGCTGCCGGCGTCGAAGTGGAAGGTGTAGTTGGCGCCCAGGTTGAACTTGTTCTCGGGCGTCATCGGCAGGCGGTTGCCGACCAGATCCTGTTGGCGAGCCGGGCCGGCCGCGCCGACCGGCTTGGCGCCGGGACGGCTCGCGGTCGGGTCGTTGGTGTCGACGAAGCAGCAACCGTCTTTGATCTCGGCGTTGATGTAGGCGTAGCTCGCGAAGATCATCAGGTTGTCGAGCGGGGCCCACTGGCCTTCGAGTTCGACACCCCAGTTGCGCGCATCCAGGTTGAGGAACTGCGTGCCGGTCGAGCCCGTCGCCGGGTTCAGGATCACGCTGATCGGAGCCTGGAAGCCCTTATAGTCGGCGTAGAAGATCGCCGAGTTCAGCTGGAAGCGGCCGCCGATGGTCTTCTTCAGGCCGAGTTCGTAGTTGTTGACGTACTCGGGGTCGGCGTAGGGCACCGGGGTCAGGCCGTTCGAAGCCAGCCAACCGCCCGACTTGTAGCCGCGGCTGTAGCGGGCGTAGGCGTTGGTGTCGCCGTCCGGCTGCCACTGGACGCCGAGCGTACCGGTCCAGGCGTCGTATTCGGCCGACAGATCACGGGTCAGACCACCGCCGGCCTTTTCACGCAGATTAGCGTATTGCGGCAGCGCATGGCAGGCCGCGAGGGTCGCCCCGCCGCAGACCACGAAGGTGGTGAAGTCCAGCGCCATGCCTTGGCCGACGGCCAGCGGAACATTGGCGAACTGCCGCAGCAAGGTGGTGGTGGTGTTGCTGCGCGAGACGTAACGGGCGGAGTCGGTGCCGGTCTTCTCGTCCTTGCTGTAGCGCAGGCCCGCGGTCAGGGTCCAATTCTCGGCGAACTCGTAGTCGATCTGGCCGAAGCCGGCGTAGGAGTCGACCTCCAGCGTGCCGTCGACGAACAGGTAGTTACCCTTGGGGTTCGGGGCCGCCAGGCCGCCGGTCGCCAGGCTGAACGGTTGCAGCATGGCCGCATCGCCCAGCACGCGCAGGCCCTGAGGCTGCGAATAGGACTGGTGGTACTGATAGAGGCCGACGATCCAGTGCAGCGGGCCGTCGGAGTTGGACGAGAGGTTGATCTCGTTCGAGTACCACTCTTGCTTCTCCTGATAGAAGAAGCGCTCGTTGGGCGAGACGTTGGTGGCGGTGTAGGCGCCGAACGGCGTCAAGGCGTTGACGCTGATCAGACCCTGACGCGAGGAGCGGTCCTCGTCGCCGTTGGTGTTGTAGACATAGGCTTGGTACCCGGCGAGGTACTTCAGCGTCATGCCGCCGAGGTCCCAGGTGACGTCGAAGTGCAAGCGGTTGTGGTTGCTGAGCTTGCCTTCCATCGTCTGGTCCATGTCGATCTTGTACGGATCGGCGATGGACGGGTTGACCTTGGTGTAGCCGAAGGTCGGGTTGTAATAGAGCGCCGAGTTGCCCAGGCCGGTCGCGGAGACCGTGTCGTACGGGTTGATCGCCGCTTCGTGGATGTTGCCGACGCCGTAGCTGTCGTCCCAGTCGAACTTCGTATAGCGCAGACGCGCGGTGATGTTCTCGCCGAGGTCGGCTTCGATCTGGCCTTCGAGGATGTAGCGCTTGACCGCGCTGGTGTCCCCGCCGGGGCCGACGTTCTCGATGAAGCCCTTGTCGCGACGCTCGACCGAACCGCCGACCAGGAAGCGCAGGCCTTCGGTGATCGGGCCGGTGACCAGGGCGTCGGTGCGCCAGGTTCCGTAGTTGCCGACCGCGGCGCGAACCTCAGCCTGGAATTCCGAGCTCGGGCGCTTGCCGATGATGTTCAGCGCGCCGCCGATCGAGTTACGACCGTAGAGGGTGCCCTGCGGACCACGCAGGATTTCCGTCCGCTCGATGAACAGCGACGGGGTCGATGAGTCGGCCATCGAGTTGGAGAAGATGCCGTCCGAATAGAGCGCCACGCTGGGATCGGTCCCGATGGCGTTGGTCAGACGACCGAAACCCCGGATCGAGAGGCGGTCATTGTTGGTGTAGGCGACGCTCGGCGTGACGCGGGCCAGGTCCTCGACCGTGGCGACGCCCATGAGGTCGCGCTTTTCGCTGGTGTAGGCGGTGACGGCGACCGCCACGTCCTGCAGGCTCTGTTCCCGCTTTTCGGCGGTGACCACCAGCTCTTCAATGGTGAAGGCGTCTTGAGCCATCGCGGGCGCCGCGACGGCGGTAAGGGCGGCGACGGATGCGCCCATAATGAAGAATCTGCGCAACGGCAGTGATTGGATCATGTGTTACCTCCCAGCCAGACGCGGACGTTATGCCGTCCGTCGCGTGTGCTTAATGTACCCAGGCTGGAGGTCTCGAACAGTGTTCGAATAGAGGGAAAAGCCCCAGGCCGGCACTTTCCCGCGCCTTGTGGCGTAAGGGTCGCGACCCCATCGGGGCGCCATATGGCTAAGCTAAGGAAAAGACAGGACGATTGGGCTCGAAACCGCGCAACCCTAGCGGCGGAAGATCAGGGCTTCCAATCCGCGGACCGCCGAGACGACCGCCTCATCTTCGGGTCCGCATCCCGGCTCGCCCCGGGAAAGCGCCACGGCGGCGATGCCCCGCCCCCAGGCCCAGATCGCCTCGGCGATCTTGTCGGCCACCTCCGGCGCGTGCTGGTCGGCGAAGTCGGCCATGATCGCGCCGCGCGACACCGCGAAGGCCTCGGCCTCGGCGGCGGCGACGTCCTCGCGGCGACCGGCGTCCCTGGCCTCGTACATCAGTTCGTAGAGCTCGGGCTTTTCGCGCAGGAAGGTCAGATAGGCCGAGCCCGTGGTGCGCAGCCCCTCACCCGGGCCGGCGGTCTCGTAGGCCGCGCGCATCGTCTCGGCGAGTTGGCGGAAGCCGTCGACGGCCAGGCCGGCCAGCAAGGCGGCCTTGTCGGCGTAGTGGTAGTAGACGGTCCCGGGCGCGACGCCGGCCCGATCGGCGATGGCCCGCAGCGAAAGCCCGCTTCGGCCGCTCTCGTGCAGGATGTCCCGCGCCGCAGCTAGAAGTTGTCCGCGAACATTTCCCACGTGATAGGTGCGACGACGTTCCGCAGTCGCCGGGGTCATGACGCTCGCCCGCTCGATGATGCCCACGCCGCCCCGTCCATCCTGGGGATCACCCCTGCTCGTCGGCCAAAGTTATCAACGCTAACTTAAGGCCGTTTATTGCGCCGCACGCAATGGATATCAACGGTTCCGCTACACGCCCGGCTTGTGAGCGCCTCGCGACTCTAGGTCGAAAAGGGCGGCCCGGCGACGCCGAAGAGACCTAGGTCAGGCCGGCGACCTTTGCGCCCAGGGCGCTCACGAGATCGGCGGGGTCGAGGCGCACCTGCAGGCCACGCTGTCCCCCGTTCACGAACACCTTGGCGTGAACGAGCGCCGCCTCGTCGATCACGGTGGGCGCGGCCCGCTTTTGACCGAACGGACTGACCCCGCCGACTCGGTAGCCGGTGATCCGTTCGGCGTCGGCGGGCTTCATCATCTGGGCCGACTTGCCGCCCGTCGCCACGGCCAGCTTCTTCATCGCCACCTCCTGGTCGGAGGCCAGGATCGCGCAGACCGGCTTGCCGTCGACCTGGGCCATCAGGGTCTTCAGCACCTGGTCAGGCGACACCCCGAGGCTCTCGGCGGCCTGCAGCCCGACCCGCGGCGCATCGGGATCGTAGTCGTAGGTGTGCAGTTCATAGGCGACGCCCGCCTTGTCCAAGGCCAGCGTCGCAGGAGTCGTCTTGGCCATGCCTCGGCTTTAGCCGGACGCACGGCTCGCGCCTAGTCGCCGAGCCCCCCGCGCGAATGGGGAGCGGGCGCGATTTCGCGCGTCATGCCGGTTTCGGCGACGGGAAAACGCCGTTGTGTCTGGTCGACTGAGAAAAATCGCCCATATGCTGGCGGTGCTGGCGCGGAAACCGACCTTGAGCGTTTCCGTAACGCGACCGCATGGAGCCGCCACCCGATGCCACGAGATTCAAGCCCGCTGCCGCCCCCAGCCGCCTCGGCGCTGGAGTTAATCGGGCGCACCCCGATGGTCGAGTTGATCGGTTTCGACACCGGCCCCTGCCGCCTGTTCGTGAAGCTGGAGAGCGCCAATCCCGGCGGTTCGATCAAGGATCGCATCGCCCGCTCGATGATCGAGGCGGCCGAGGCCGACGGTTCGCTGAAGCCCGGCGGGACCATCGTCGAGGCCACCGCCGGCAATACAGGCCTGGGCCTGGCCCAGGTCGGCGTGCTGAAGGGCTACAAGATCCTGCTGGTCGTCCCCGACAAGATGAGCCGCGAGAAGATCCAGCACCTGCGGGCCATGGGCGTCGACGTCCGCATCACCCGCTCCGACGTCGGCAAGGGCCACCCCGAATACTACCAGGACATGGCCGAGCGGCTGGCCGCGGCGATCCCCGGCGCGATCTTCATCAACCAGTTCGCCAACCCGGCCAATCCGAAGGCCCACGAGACCACCACCGGCCCGGAGATCCTGGAGCAGATGGAGGGCGACCTGGACGCCGTGGTGGTGGGGGTCGGCTCCGGCGGCACCCTGACGGGGCTGGGCCGCTACTTCGCCAAGGCCTCGCCCAAGACCAGGATGGTGCTGGCCGATCCGCTGGGATCGATCCTGGCCCCGCTGGTCAACACCGGCGAGCTGATCGAACCCGGCTCCTGGGTGGTCGAGGGCATCGGCGAGGACTTCGTGCCGACCAACTGCGACCTCGCCCTGGTCGCCAAGGCCTATACGATCACCGACGCCGAGAGCATCGGTGCGGCGCGCGAGCTGCTGACCAGGGCCGGGATCCTGGGCGGCTCGTCCTCGGGCACCCTGCTGGCCGGCGCGCTGCGCTATTGCCGCGAGCAGACGCAGCCGCAACGGGTGGTGACCCTGGTCTGCGACACCGGCGCCAAGTACCTGTCCAAGGTCTATAACGACAGCTGGCTGGCCGAGCAGGGTCTGACCCAGCGCAGCCTGCATGGCGACCTGCGCGACCTGATCGCCCGCTCGCCAGCCGATGGCGGGGCGGTGACGGTCGGTCCCGACGACACCCTGCTGACCGCCTATAACCGAATGCGCCAGGCCGATGTCAGCCAGCTGCCGGTGCTGGACGGCGGGCGGCTGATCGGCCTGATCGACGAGAGCGACCTGCTGGAAGCCGTCGAGGACTCCAAGCCCGACAAGCGCTTCGCCCAAAGCGTCGCGGCGGCCATGACCGCCAAGCTGGACACCCTGCAGGCCGGCGATCCGCTGGACGCCCTGCTGCCGGTGTTCGAGAAGGATCAGGTGGCCATCGTCCTGGACGGCCGCGAGTTCGTCGGCCTGATCACCCGCATCGACCTCATCAACTATCTCAGGCGCGCAGCGTGACCGACCACGGCAAGAACCGACTCGATTTCGCCACCCGCGCGATCCACGGCGGACAGTTCCCGGACCCGACAACCGGGGCGGTGATCACCCCGATCTACGCCACCTCGACCTATGGCCAGTCGAGCCCCGGCGAGCACCAGGGATTCGAGTATTCACGCAGCCAGAACCCGACGCGCTTCGCCTTCGAGCGCGCCCTGGCCGACCTGGAAAGCGGCACGCGCGGCTACGCCTTCGCCTCGGGCCTGGCGGCGATCTCGACCTTCCTGGAGGTGCTGGACGCCGGCGACCACGTGATCGCCAGCGAGGACCTCTATGGCGGTTCGTTCCGACTGTTCGACAAGGTGCGCCGGCGCTCGGCCGGCCTGGAGTTCAGCTTCGTCGACATGAGCGACGTCGCGGCCATCGAGGCGGCGATCAAGCCAAGCACCAAGGTCATCTGGGTGGAGACCCCGACCAACCCGCTGCTGCGGCTGGCCGACCTGGCGGCGATCGCGGCGCTGGCCAAGTCGCGCGGCCTGATCGCGGCGGCCGACAACACCTTCGCCAGCCCCTACTGCCAGCGGCCGCTGGAGTTCGGGTTCGACGTGGTCATGCACTCGACCACCAAATACATTTCCGGCCACTCCGACATCGTCGGCGGCTGCCTGGTGGCGGGCGCGAACGCCGAACTGGCCGAGACCCTGGGCTTCCTGCAGAACGCCATCGGGGCGGTGGCCTCGCCGTTCGACTCGTTCCTGGCCCATCGGGGCTTAAAGACCCTGGCCCTGCGCATGCAGCGTCACTGCGAGAGCGGGATGAAGATCGCCCGTTGGCTGGAGACCCGCCCCGACGTCGCCCAGGTGATCTATCCGGGGCTGGAGAGCCATCCGCAGCACGCCCTGGCGGGGCGGCAAATGACCGGCGGCTTCGGCGGCATGATCTCGGCGGTGCTGGACCGCGACCTGGCCGGAACCCGGCGGATGCTGGAGCGCACGCGGCTGTTCACCCTGGCCGAGAGCCTGGGCGGGGTGGAGAGCCTGATCGAGCATCCAGCGATCATGACCCACGCCTCGATCCCGGCCGAGACCCGCGCCCGGATCGGCATCGCCGACGGCCTGATCCGCCTGTCGGTGGGCATCGAGGACGCCGACGACCTGATCGCCGACCTGGAGCAGGCGCTGGCCTAGCGCCCGCCACCCACCACTCGTCATCCTCCGGTCAGCCGGGACGGCGTATACAGGCTGCGGCCGTCTTTCCTTCCCCATTGATGGGGGAGGGGGACCGCGAAGCGGTGGAGGGGGCGGTCACAAACTCAGAGCCCAGTCTCGCCCCCTCCACCACGCGCGCCGCGCGGGCCCCCTCCCCCGCTGCGCAGGGGAGGAAAGGCAAGATCCAAGCGCTGAATTTAGTGCCCCGCGTGGGCCTTGCGGGCGGTGTCCCAAGCCACGAATTCGGGCCCGTCGATCAGGCCGTCCTTGTTCTTGTCGGCCTTGGCGAAGTCGTCGGCGGGCAGCTTGTAGGCGACCCACTCGGCCTTGCTGATCCGGTCGTCCTTGCTGGTGTCGGCCGGATGGATGAACCGGCCTTCGGCGGCGAGAGCCGCGGTGGCCGACCCGGCCAGAACGACGGCGGCGGCCAGGCAGAACTTGGTGAAACGCATGAAGGTCCTCCGTGAAGCCCGCGCAGCCTGACGGCGGGTCGTGGCGGAAATGCGCCGCCACGACCTTACGGCTTCAGGCGAATGTCGGACGCCGACGCCGACGGACCGCGCCGCCGGTCATGAGGAAGCCCGCGACCAACATCGCCCAGGTCGCCGGCTCCGGCACGGCGGAGAGATAGATGTCGCGCGTGGAGAACGCTCGGTCGGAGCCGAAGACGTCGTAGTCGATGTTCCAGCCGATGGCGTCATAGGCGGCCAGGTCGAGCGACGTCACCCGGCCCATCTGACCATAGGCGACCGTCGGGTCCATCATGCCCAGCGACGACTGGCCGGGGATGTTGTCGCGCCAGTGGGACGCCTGGTTCTCGTCGCCGTTGTAGTTTCCGGTCGAGAAGTAACCGCCTTGGTAGGCGCTCTTGCCGTCGATCGAGAAGTAGGGACTTCCCCCCACAGACCAGTCCAGCGCCGGCCCGCCGTCGCCCAGTCCGCCGAGATTGTCGCTGTAGCGATAAAGGTCCAGCACCGAGGCGATGGCGTAGTCGTTGAGGTTCAGCAGGGCGAAATTCGGATCGGTGGCCAGCGGCCCGTTGGGGGCGCCAAGGATGTCGTAGGTGTCGATCCCGCTGACGAAGCCCAGGGCATGGCCGATCTCGTGGATGGCGACGCTGATGAAATCGATCGAGTCCGACGCGATCCCGTCGCCCGGGTTGAAGTCGAACTTGAACTGGTTGCTGAACTCGATCCGGCCGTCGGCCGCGTCGCCGAAGCCGAAGAAGCCCAGCGCCTTCAGGTTGGCGGTGTTGGCGTCCAGGAACGCGTTGTTGCCGCTGAGGTCGTTGTCGAACACCCGGGTGGTCGTGTCCACGCCCTGGCCGGTCGGCAGCTTGTAGCCGGAGGTGATGACGTCAAGCGCGCCGTAACCGCCCACGCCCGGCTTCAGGACCTGGAGATTGGCGGCGGCGATGGCGTCGAGCTGGGAATTTCCGACCGCGGCGATCTGGCCCTGGACCACCTCGATCGGCGCGACCGTCGAGCTGCTGAGGGTCTGGCCGAGGATCCGGTCGCCGAGTCGCCTGAACCCGACGTCGAGATTGATCGTCACGTCGTTGGTGAGCCGCTGCTCCCAGAACTTCGAGGCGATGCTAAAGCCCTTATAGGCCTGACTGCCGCTTTCAACGCCGCCGACATCGTTGAGCACGATCTTGGCCGCCAGGGCCGGGGTCGAGAATGCGGCGACGGCCAGGACGGCCGTCGCCGATACCAGGAGCTTCCTCATCGAGTCTCTCCGCGGCGCGCCGAGAGACTTGCGAACGCGTCCGCCGCCCCCCGCACAATGGTTAATCCGCGGCCAGCCTCACACACCCCAAGTTGAGCCTCAATAATATTCTATTGCAGCGCTTGTTTTTGAGTTGAACCGACCACCGCTCAGTCGACTTGCTTACCCTTTGGCGGCGTCAGTTCGGTCGGCGGCCACTTGATCCCCAATTGATCGAGATAGGTCGGATAACGATCTTGATCGTAGTAGTATTTCCGCATTTCCGGCCGATACCGAGCCATTACATCGGTGTTTATTTCAATCGGCGGTTTATCGGTTGCGCTCAACATTGGCAGATACTTCTGATCTTTCGTCTGTACGTTGACGAAGTAATCTTTGGCCTTGGCGCGTAGGTCGGGCCGGGTCAACACGTCCACCAAGGTCATGGCCACAACCTTGGATCCGGCGACGACGCCCTTGTGCGCCACCGGCGTGGCCATGGAGATGGCGCTCGACCAGTGGTGGCCCGGCAGCTCAGGAATATTGGCCGGGTAGAGGATGGTGATGGTCGGCAGGGTCCAGGAGATGTCCCCGATATCGTCCGATCCGCCGCTCTCCGGCTTTTCGACCGGAGCCTCGGTCTTGGCCAGCTCGACGGCTAGCCCCTTCTCCGGCGCGCCCATGTTCTTCTGCACGGCCTTGGCGAAGGCCTGCTCTTCCGGCGTCCATTTCGGCAGCCCGACCTTGTCGATATTGGCCTTGGCGGCCTCGGCCAGCGGACGGTTGAAGTGCCGGGGCGCGGCCGACCCGACCACCTGGCGGCTGACCGAGGTGTCGGTCATCTTGGCGGCGGCCTCGGCGATGGTGTTGCCGATCTCGTAGTTCTTCTTGATGCCTTCGAAGGTCTGTTCGCGGAAATAGTACCAGACGGTGGCCGACGACGGCACGACGTTGGGCTGGTCGCCGCCGTCGGTGATGACGTAGTGCGAACGCTGCTCGGGCCGCAGGTGCTCGCGGCGCATGTTCCAGCCCATGTCCATCAGTTCGACGGCGTCCAGCGCGCTGCGCCCGCGCCACGGCGCCCCAGCCGAGTGCGCCGACGCCCCCTTGAACGTGTACTTCACCGAAATCAGGCCGGTGCCGCTGGGCTGGCCCCAGGCCGTGGCGAGGTTGGAGGCGACATGGGTGAAGATCGCCACGTCGGCGCCTTTGAACACCCCGTCGCGAACCATATAGGCCTTGGCGCTCAGCAGCTCCTCGGCCACGCCGGGCCAGAGCATCAGGGTGCCGGAGATGTTCTCCTTCTCCATGAGCTCCTTGACCGCCAGGGCGGCGACGACGTTGAGCGCCTGGCCCGAATTGTGCCCCTCGCCATGGCCCGGCGCGCCCTCGATGATCGGCTCGTGCCAGGGCACGCCCGGCTTCTGCGAGGCCTTGGGGATGCCGTCGATGTCGCTGCCCAGAGCGATCAGCGGGCCGCCCTTGCCGTGGGTCCAGGTCGCGGTCCAGCCGGTCGGCAGGCCGGCCACGCCGCGCACGATCGTAAAACCGTTCTTCTCCAGCACGGCGGTGACGTAGTTCGAGGTCTCGACCTCCTGGAACGCCAGCTCGCCGAACGAGAAGATCGAGTCGTTCATCTGCTGGGCCAGCTTGGCGCGGGCGACGACGCCGGCCTCGGCGCGGGTCTTCAAACCCGCGATGGTCGAGGCCGAATAGGTCTGGGCCAGGGCCGCCGGCGCAGCCGCGCACATCAGCCCGGCCACCGACATGGCCGTCAGGAACTTGGAAACCGTCATCACTCCCCCCGTCGCTTCACTGCCGACAAGGGGGCACGAATAGGGGGCGGCGGAAAAGCGTTTTTCGCGCGGACCGGGCGTAGGCGGACGATCCTCAGCGCGGCGAGAGGTTGATCACCGCGTCGTCGCCCTCGATGTGGACGATGACCACCCCCAGGGCCGGGCCGCCGTCGATCTCCAGCACCATGTTCTGCCCGACATAGTCGGCCAGGCTGGCGCCGCTGAGCGCGCGGATCTTGCCGATGAAGCTGAGCAGGGCCGTGGCGCTATGCTCGACCGAGGCCTCGAAGCTCACCGCCTCCAGCGGCTTTTCGACCGTACCGATGATGCCGGTGCCGCGGCGTGTCGTGTGAACCATCTCTCTACCTCACCAGCTTCAACGTGCCCGTGATCGCGTCGACCTTGGAGATCTCGCCCGGCCCGATCCCGACGCAGGTCGGGGTTCCGGCCTCCACCACCGTGCGGCCGGCGTCGCGGACCAGCATGACCGGCAGGCCCGCCGCCTCGGCCTGGGCGACCAGGTCGAACAAGGCCGCCTCGGACTCGCAGCGCAGCACCACCTTGGGCATGCCGACGTCGAGCCAGCCGATTTGCTGCTCGCGCGGCGCGCGCAGCAGCCCGCCCACCGCGGCGTGCGCCACCTGCGCGGCCAGCTTGCCCGGCGGCAGGTTCAGCGCCTGATTGACGACGATGACTTGCTTCATGGCCATCCCATGCCCGCCCGCCGCCCACGACGGCAAGGCCATTCGGGCGCCCGACCGGAAGATTTCACGGGCGCGCCGGCCCTTAGGCCGCTAGGATTCGGCTTCACGGAGGACGACGAACATGGCCGACACCCCTGATGACCCGGCCTCGCCCGCGGAAACCCCGATCCAGCGCGCCCTGCGCCTGAAGAAGGCCGCCATCGAAGCCAAGGCGAAACCCCCGCGCGGCGGCAAGTTCCAGCGCGAGCAGGCCGCGGCGGCGCACTCGTCGTCGAAGTCCAAGCCCTGGATGGCGCGGTAAGACTTTAGGGATTTCGTCACCGCCCGGCGCAGCGCGCGGGGCGGTATGGCGGAGAGGGTGGGATTCGAACCCACGGTACCCGTAAAGGTACGCCGCATTTCGAGTGCGGTGCTTTCGACCACTCAGCCACCTCTCCAGAGACGACGCCGGGCCTCGGAAGAGAGGGCCCGCTGAGCGAGGCGCGGAACCTACTCATCCGGCCCCTCCAGATCAAGCGGCTGTTTCGTTGTTTTTCAACGGGGATAGAGAACCATCTGTGTGCAGCGGAACAGGGCGATGGTCTTGCCGCTCTCCTGATGGGTCGCCACGGCGTCCCAGACCTGGGTCATGCGGCCGCCGTGCGCCATCCGGGCCTCGCAGACGACGGTGTCGCCTTCCCGCGCCGTGCCCAGGAAATTGCTCTTCAGCTCGATAGTGGTGAAGCCGCTCCCGCCGTCGGGCAGCGAGATCCGGCAGCCGTAACCGGCGGCCGAATCGAGCAGGGCGATGACGCTGGCCGCGTGCATGAAGCCGTTCGGCGCCATGTGCTTCTTGGCCACCTTCATCTGACTGCGCAGATAGCCCTGGCGCGCCTCCAGCACCTGCAGGCCAAGCTCGCCCGGCAGGAAGCCCTCCTGCATGGCGTTGAGGTCGGCGACCGGGTCGTCGCTCAGGGTGGGGAAGACGTCGCCCATGGGGAGCTCCTTCAAAGATCAGGCGTCGGCGGCCAGGACCGCGATCCCGTCCTGGTCGGCGAAGAGGATGTCGCCGGGCGTGAAGATCACCCCGCCGAACGCCACCGGCGTATCGAGCACGCCCTCGCCGCGCTTGACGCTGCGCATGGGGTTGGTCCCCAGCGCCTTGACCCCGATGTCGAGGGTGGCGAGCACCGCGGTGTCGCGCACAGCGCCGAACACCACGATCCCGGCCCAGCCGTTCTTGACCCCGTCGCCAGCCAGCATGTCGCCGACCAGGGCGCGGTGCAGCGAGCCGCCGCCGTCGACCACCAGCACGCAGCCCGCGCCGGGGGTCGCCAGCGTGGCCTTCACCACCGAGTTGTCCTCATGGCAGCGCACGGTGCGGATCGGCCCGGAGAAGGCGATCCGGCCGCCCAGGTCGCGGAACTGGGTCTCGCAGACCGCCATGGTCTGTTCGTGCTGATCGCAGAGGTCGGCGACGGAGATCTGGTTCATGCGGTGGCGGGTCCCTTGTAGGCGTCGCGCAGTTCGCGCTTCATCACCTTGCCGATATGGCTGCGCGGCAGTTGGTCGACCAGTTGCAGGTCGGCCAGGCGTTGGGTCTTGCCGAGCTTGGCGTTGACCCAGTCCTTGAGCACGTCCGGCGCGATCGTCTGGCCGGGCCGCAGGGCCACGAACGCCACCGGCGTCTCGCCCCACTTGTCGGACAGCACCCCGACCACGGCGGCTTCCAGCACCGTCTCATGGACGACGATCTCGGCTTCCAGATCGGACGGATAGATGTTGAAGCCGCCCGAGATGATCATGTCCTTCTTGCGGTCCATGAGCGTCAGGAAGCCGTCCTCGTCGAACCGGCCGACGTCGCCGGTGCGGATGAAGCGCAGGCCCTCAGGGTTGTACCATTCGGCCTCGGAGGTCTTGCCCGGCTGGTTGTGGTAGCCGACCATCATCGCGCCCGAACGGCCGACGACCTCGCCGATTTCGCCTTGGGCGACTTCCTTGCCGTCCTCGTCGATCAGCCGGATATCGTGGCCGGGCAGCGGCTTGCCGACCGTGTGCAGCTTGTCGGGGTGTTCGTGGGCGACCAGGCCGCAGGAGCCGCCGCCCTCGGTCATGCCGTAATATTCGACCAGCCCGCCCGGCCAGCGCTTCAGCACGTCGGCCTTGATCTCCGGGGAGAAGGGCGCGCTGGTCGAGAACTTCATCTGGAAGGCGGAGAGGTCGTAGCTGTCGAAATCAGCCCGCTCCATGATCCGGCGGTATTGGACCGGCACCAGCATGGCGTGGGTGACGCGGTGCTTCTCCGACAGCTTCAGGAACTGCTCGGCGTCGAACTTCGGCATCAGCACGGCGGTCCCGCCGTTGGAGATGGTCGGCAGGTAGGAGACCAGGGTGGTGTTCGAATAGAGCGGCGTCGAGACCATGGTCACCGCGCCCATCGGATAGGCGCCGCGACGGATCTGGCCCCAGCGCATGCGGTGCGGCTGGATGATGCCCTTGGGCGCGCCGGTCGTGCCCGACGAATAGATGATGTTGAAGCCCTGGTCGGGGTCGATGGTCACCGGCTCGGGCTTGGAGCCCTTGGGCGCCAGCCAGTCCTCGAAGGCCACGCCGGCGGCCGAGCCGTCGAGGGCCACGCGCTTGGCGGTGATCTGGCCCGCCACGCCTTCCAACTGCTTGGCGACTCCGGCGTCGAGGAAGAAGACCTTCGCGCCGCTGTCGTTCAGCATCATGACCAGGCTCTCGGCCGTCGAGGACGGCGCCAGCGGCGCGACGATCGCCCCGGCCCGCAGGATGCCGAAGAAGGTCGCGCCATACTCCGCCGAGGTGGTGGCGCAGGCCGCGGCGACGTCGGCGGTCTTCACGCCGTCGCGCTGCAGGGCGACCGCGATGCGGTCCATCAGCTCATCGAGTTCGGCGTAGGAGATGGTGCGGTTGGCGTCGATCAGGGCGGGCGTGGCGCCCAGCTCCTTGGCCTGCTCGCGGATCACATCGGCCAGCGTCCCGAAGTCCTGGGTGAGAATCTGTTCCGCGGACATGCCTACTCCCGAATGGTTGTTTGAAATCTGCCGGGGTTCTAAAGCCCGAATCCGCCCGGCCCGCAATCGGCGCTTGCCGCGCGGCGCTTCCGCGAGGGAAAGTATCGAGGCCCGCCCCCGCATTTCGGCGGCGCACCGACATTCAAGACCCATGGGGCCGTTAGAGCCCACGCATTCTTCTGGGACGAAACCACATTATGGCTGACGAGATGATCTCGCTTGGGGCCAAGCTGAAGCTGCTGGCCGACCTCAAGCCCGACGCCCCCGCGGTGAGCTGCGGCGATACGACCCTGACCTATCTGGAATTCCACAAGCTCTCCAACCGCGCCGCGCGCGGCCTCCTGGCCCACGGCGTGAAGCTGGGCGACCTGGTGACGCTGGGCCTGCCCAACTCGACGGACTTCGCCGTGGCCTGCTGGGCCATGTGGAAGATCGGCGCGACGCCGCAGCCGGTGGCCTTCCGCCTGCCCAAGGCCGAACTGGAAGCGATCATGGAGCTGGCCAAGACGCCGGTGGTGATCGCGCAGTTCGAACACCAGATCGACCGGCCGCTGCTGTCGGTGGCCGACCTGCTGGCGCTGTCGGACGACGACAGCGACCTGCCCGACGTCACCGCCCCGATCTCCAAGGCGCCGACCAGCGGCGGCTCCACCGGACGGCCGAAGCTGATCCTGGCCGGCCAGCCGGGCGTCAGCACCAAGGACATTCCCGAGGTCGGCGGCTGGCGGCTGAAGGCCGATTCCATCGCCCTGCTGCCGGCCCCGCTCTATCACAACGCCGGTTTCGGCATGATGATGTCGGCCTTCGGCATGGGCGCGCACATGGTGCTGCTGCCGCGCTTCGAGGCCGAGGCGACCCTGGCCGCCATCGAGAAGCACAAGGCCAGCTGGGTCTATCTGGTGCCGACCATGATGAACCGCATCTGGCACCTGCCGGAGGAAACCCGCGCCAAGTACGACCTGTCGTCGCTGCAGACCCTCTGGCACCTGGCCGCGCCCTGCCCGGCCTGGCTGAAGGAGGCCTTCATCCACTGGGTCGGCCCTGAAACCGTGATGGAGCTCTACGCCGGCACCGAGGCCCAGGCGGTGACCACGATCTCCGGCGCCGAATGGCTGGAGCATCGCGGCTCGGTCGGCAAGGTCACGGTCGGCGAGATGATGGCGGTCGGCGAGGACGGCCAGCCCCTGGCGGCCCGCGAGGTCGGCGAGATCTATATGCGCCGCCCGGAAGGCGCACCGGCCACCTACCAATACATCGGCGCCACGGCCAAGGTGATGCCCGGCGGCTGGGAGAGCCTGGGCGACATCGGCTGGTTCGACGAGGACGGCTATCTCTACCTGGCCGACCGGCGGACCGACATGATCCTGGTCGGCGGCTCCAACGTCTATCCGGCCGAGATCGAGGCGGCGCTGGAGGAGCATCCCGACGTGCAGTCCTGCGCGGTGATCGGCATCCCCGACGACGATCTGGGCGCGCTGATCCACGCCATCGTCCAGACCAAGGGATCGCGCGACGAGGCCTCGCTGCGCGCCCACCTGGCGACCCGGCTGGTGACCTACAAGCAGCCGCGGACCTATGAGTTCGTGGACGAACCGCTGCGCGACGACGCCGGCAAGGTGCGCCGCAGCGCCCTGCGCGACGAACGCATCGCGCAGCTGAAGCAGCAACAGCCGGCGTAGAGATGCTCCCCCGCTGGGGGAGCTGTCAGCGAAGCTGACTGAGGGGGACTTTGACTCCTGCAGGAGAAGAGCCCCTCCNTCCCCCAGCCGGGGAGGATCTGGAAGCCCGGCGCGAGGACAGTTGAAGCCCATGCTGCACCGCGATATGCCAATTCCATTCTTCAAAAATAATTTCCGGGGAAACGCATGAGCATTAAAGGCAAGGCCTACATCGTGGGGGCGTACGAGCATCCGCTCCGCGACGCGCCCGACAAGTCGACGCCGCAGCTCCACGCCGAATGCGCCAAGGGCGCGCTGGAGGACGCGGGCCTCAGCAAGGACGACATCGACGGCTATTTCTGCGCCGGCGACGCGCCCGGTTTCGGGGCCATGTCGATGATCGACTATATGGGCCTGCGCAATGTGCGGCACATGGACTCCACCGAGACCGGCGGCTCGTCCTACCTGCTGCATGTCGGCCACGCGGCCCAGGCGATCGCCGAGGGCAAGTGCAAGGTGGCGCTGGTCACCCTGGCCGGCCGTCCGCGCCAGAACAAGGGCGGCTGGGGCGGCGGCGCGGGCAAGCCCGGCCAGCTGACCGACGGCCCGCCCGAGGCCGGGTATGAGAACATCTACGGCGGCTCGACCCACAACACCTACGGCATGTGCGCCATGCGGCACATGCATGAGTACGGCACCACCAGCGAGCAGTTGGCCTGGATCAAGGTCGCCGCCAGCCACCACGCCCAGTACAATCCCAACGCCTTCCTGAAGGACGTGGTGACCGTCGAGCAGGTGGTGAATTCACGGATGATCTCCGACCCGCTGCACCTGCTGGACTGCTGCGTGGTCACCGACGGCGGCGGCGCGCTGATCGTCACCACGCCGGAAATCGCCCGGAGCCTGAACCGTCCGAAGGTCAAGGTGATGGGCGCGGGCGAGTCCCCCAAGGGCCCGATGGGCGGCAGGAACCTCGACCTCACCCATTCGGGCGCGGTCTGGTCCGGCCCGATCGCCTTCGGCGAAGCCGGCGTCACCCCGGCCGACATCAAGTACGCCTCGATCTATGACAGCTTCACCATCACCGTGCTGATGCAGCTGGAAGACCTTGGCTTCTGCAAGAAGGGCGAGGGCGGGAAGTTCGTCGCCGACGGCAACCTGATCTCCGGCGTCGGCAAGCTGCCCTTCAACACCGATGGCGGCGGGCTCTGCAACAACCACCCGACCAACCGCGGCGGCATCACCAAGGTGATCGAGGCGGTCCGTCAGCTGCGCGGCGAGGCCCACCCCAAGGTGCAGGTCCCCAACTGCGATATCGCCCTGGCCCACGGTACGGGCGGCTCGCTCGGCACCCGCCACGGCGCGGCGACCCTCATCATGGAACGGGAGGCCTAAGAGCCATGAGCGACGTTCAAGACCGTCCCGCCAACATGACGCGGAACATCCCGGCCCCGGCCGTGACCATCGAGAGCAAGCCCTTCTGGGACGCGGCGACCGAAGGCCGGTTCCTGATCAAGCGCTGCACCGCCTGCGGTGAAGCCCACTGGTATCCGCGCGCGCTGTGCCCGTTCTGCTTCTCCGACGAAACCGTCTGGGAAGAGAGCCCCGGCGAGGGTGTGATCTATTCCTACAGCGTCATGCAACGCTCGCCGTCCGGCCCCTACGCCATCGGCTACGTGACCCTGAAGGAAGGCCCCGCCGTCCTGACCAACTTCGTCGACGTGGCGCCCGACGGGCTCTCCATCGGCCAGAAGGTCAAGGTGAAGTTCCAGCCCACCGAGAACGGCCCGCCGGTCCCGGTGTTCGCGCCGGCGTAGAGGTGACGCAGATCCTCCCCCGCTGGGGGAGGTGGCGCGCGTAGCGCGACGGAGGGGGCTTGCGGCCTAAAGGCTTGAAG
>NZ_LMHT01000034.1:300772-401178 GCF_001429025.1 Phenylobacterium sp. Root700
GCATCTACTTGGCCAGTCGGCCGGCCAAACCCTCCGCCTCACGCGGATCGCGCAGGCGGTGGACCTGCAGGTGCGCCAGCTTGGAGTTGGCCATCGCCGCCTCGTAGGCCGTGCGCCGCCGGTGGAAGGTGTCCCAGGCCCAGCGGATCGGATGCTCCTTGCTGAGCCACTGGGTCCAGCGCTCGCGATTGCCGGTGCCGGGCCAAAGCTCAGTCTGATCCAGGCTGCGGCGAAACGAACGCCAGATCACCCGGCGCATGATCAACGGCCGCTCATAGTCCAGCCAGATCACATGGGTGGCGCGAGCCAGGATGTGCGGCAGGACCTGGCTGTAGTTGCCGTCGGTGATCCAGGCGTCGTCCACGATCTGCGCCTGCACCCGGCGCACGAACTCGTCGGGATCGTCCTGGTTCAGGCCCCGCCAGCCGGCCAGCCAGTTGATGGCGTCGAGCTCGATGTGACGCAGGTTCAGGGTCCTAGCCAACTGCTTGGCCAGGGTCGACTTGCCCGATCCCGAACTTCCGATCACCGCGATCCGCATCAGCTGTCTTGCGTCTCCGACAGCTCGGCCAGGACTTCCTGCGTGTGCTCGCCCAGGCGCGGCGGGTGGCGGCGGATGTTCGACGGCGTGCCAGTGAACTTCACCGGCGGCTTCATCGCCACATAGGTCCCGGCCTGCGGATGGTCGTACTTCTCGAAGAAGCCGACCGCCTTCAGGTGCGGATCGTTGGGCAGGTCGTCCAGCCGGTTGGTGCGGGTGACCGGAATCGACAACGGCTTGAGCAGGGCCAGCCATTCATCGGTGGTCTTGGTGACGGTGACCGTCTCGACCAGGGCGTAGAGGTCGTGGATGTTCTTGCCCCGCTCCTGGCCCTGGAACCGCGGGTCCTTACCGAAGGTCTCGCCCCAACCGGCGACGTCGAAGAAGATGTCCCACTGCTTGTTGGTGTAGGGCAGCAGACCGATGTGGCCGTCCTTGGTCGGGAACGGCTTGCGGTGCGGATTGACCACCCGCTGATAGCCCCACTGGCCGGTCGGCGGGTCGAAGGCGTGGTCGTAGAGGTGCTCGACCAGGGTGAAGCTGGTCATGCATTCCAGCATCGGCACCTCGATGAACTGGCCCTCCCCGGTCTGGCTGCGGCTGAACAGGCCCGCGGTGATCGCCTGGGCCATGAACAGGCCCGAGACCTTGTCGGCCACCAGGGTCGGCAGGATGCGGGGGGTCGGATCGCCATCGGTGCGCGGCAGGATGTCGGCCAGGCCGCAGGCCGACTGGATCAGGTCGTCATAGGCCGGCTCGCCCGCATAGGGCCCCTCCGAGCCATAGCCGGCGGCGTGGACATAGACGACGTCGGGCCGCAGGGCCTTCACGTCTTCATAGGCCAGGCCCAGACGCTTGAGGCCCTCGTAACGGATCGAGGTGGCGAAGACGTCGCAGCTCTTGATCAGCTGCTCCAGGCTGCGGCGCGACTTCGGGTCGGCCAGGTTGAAGACCACCGAGCGCTTGTTACGGTTGATGGTCAGGAAGATGGGGCCAAGATCGCGGGGCCAGCCCTCCGGCGTGTGCCCCGGCCAGCGCATGATGTCGCCGCCGTCGCCGCTGGCCGAGCCGGGGTCCTCGAGCTTGATCACCTCGGCGCCCTGGTCGCCCAGCATCTGGGTCGCATAGGCCCCGAACACCACGCTGGTCAGGTCGAGGATGCGCACGCCCTTCAGGGGACCGGTGGCCGCGCCCGCCAGCTTCTTCGTTTCCGCCACGTCACATCTCCCCTCGGCTGCTTCAGCCGCTATGATCTCCGCCAAGATCGCGCAATGACGCGGGGGAGGGCTAGTGGACTTCGCACTTTCCGACGAACACCGGATGCTGAAGGAGCTGGTCGCCCGCTTCGTTCAGGACGAACTGCTGCCGCTGGAGGCCGGGGTTCTGGCCCGCGAGGCCGGCGGCGAGGGGCTGGGCATCGGGGCCGCCGAGCACAAACGCCTCGATGAGGTTTCCAAGTCGCTCGGCCTCTGGGGCCTGGACGCGCCCGAGGACGTCGGCGGGGTCGACCTGCCGGCCGTGGCCATGGTCGGGGTCAATGAGGAGCTGGGCAAGACGATCACGCCCTACACCCTGCCGCCGGACAGCCCGAACCTGCGGATGCTGGCCGCCACGGTGAACGAGCGCCAGCGCGAGGCCTATCTGGCCCCCTATGTGCGCGGCGAGACGATCAGCGCCATCGGCATCTCCGAGCCCGGCGCCGGGGCCGACCCGGCCGGCATGCTCACGCGGGCGACACGCGACGGCGAGGACTGGATCATCCAGGGTCGAAAAATCTGGATCAGCCGGGCCGAGGAGGCCGACTTCACCATCCTGATGGCGGTGACCGACAAGGAAAAGGGCGCGCGCGGCGGCATGTCGGCCTTCCTGGTCGACAAGGGAACGCCGGGCTTCAACGTGCTGCGCAAGATCCCGATGATCGGCGGCCAGGCGACCTATGAGATCGCGCTGGAGGATTGCCGGGTCGAGGGCTGGAAGCTGCTCGGCCAGGAGGGGAACGGCTTTGCGCCCATGCAACTGCGGCTGGGCACCCGGCGGATCGAGATGGCGTCGTGGTCGATCGGCATGGCGCAGCGGGCGCTGGACATGATCTGCGAGTACGCCCCCCAGCGGAAGACCTTCGGCCTGCCGCTCAGCGAACGCCAGGCGATCCAGTGGTGGGTGGCCGACGCCGCCACCCGCATCCACGCCGCGCGGCTGATGACCTATGACTGCGCCTGGAAGCTCGACCAGGGCCGCGACGTCCGCCAGGAAATCTCGATGATCAAGGCCTACGCCACGGAGATGGCCTGGGAGGTCGTCGACCGGGCGATGCAGGCCTTCGGCGCCATGGGCATGACCAAGGAACTGCCGCTGCAGTTGATGGCCACACGCCTGCGGACCATGCGAATCTATGACGGCCCCACCGAAGTCCACAAATGGGTGGTGGCCCGTAACCTGATGGGATCGAGACGATGAAAACCGCTTACGGCGACCACCTCACCGTGGCGACCGAGGCCCATGTGGCCACGGTCATGATCAACCGGCCGCCGAACAATCACGTGTCGGTCGACCTGATGCGCGACCTGGCCGACGCGCTGGAGGCGCTGGACCGCTCCAACGATTGTCGCGCCGTGGTGCTGGCCTCGGCCGGCAAGCCGTTCTGCGCCGGCGCCGATCTGGTGGCGCCCGACGGCATCGGCGGCAGCGGGATGAGCGGCATCAACGCCCTCTACGACCAGGCGGTGCGGCTGTTCTCGGTGGAGACCCCGATCGTGGCGGCGGTGCAGGGCGCAGCCGTCGGCGCGGGCCTGGGCCTGGCCTTGGTCGCCGACTTCCGGGTGGCGGCGCCCGAGGCGCGGTTCTCGGCCAATTTCGTGAAGCTGGGCTTCCATCCCGGCTTTGGCCTGACCCACACCCTGCCCCGGCTGATCGGCCAGCAGCGCGCCAGCCTGATGTTCCTGACCGGGCGGCGGGTGAAGGCCGACGAGGCCCTGGCCTGGGGCCTCGTCGACGAGGTCGTGCCGCTCTCGGACCTGCTGGCCTCGGCTCAGTCCCTGGCCGCCGAGATCGCCGAGAACGCGCCGCTGGCGGTGCTCGCCACCCGCAAAACCCTGCGTGAAGGACTGGCCCAAGCCGTCCGCGCCCAGACCCATCACGAGCACGCCGAACAGACCCTCCTGCGCGCCACCGAGGACTTCGCCGAAGGCGTCCGCGCCGTGCAGGAACGCCGCCCAGGCCGCTTCTCGGGGCGCTGACTTCGCTCCCTTCCTCCCCCGCCGCGCAGGGGGAGGAAAGGCTCCCGCGTTGACTCTCGGAACCCCACACCCATACATTCATCCAATTGGGTGAATGTATGCAGATCGACGACACCTTGCTGGCCCTGTCCGACCCGACCCGCCGGGCGATCCTGGCGCGGCTGGCCCAGGGCGAGGCGCGGGTGACCGATCTGGCCGCCCCCTTCGACATCTCGTTGAACTCGGTCTCCAAGCATATCCGCATGCTGGAGCGGGCCGATCTGGTGCGCCGCCGCCGCCAGGGCCGCGAACATCTGTTGTCGTTCAATCCGCAGGCGATGGACGAAGCCTTGGCCTGGATGGACGCCCAGCGTTCGCGTTGGACCCGCAGCCTGGCGGCGCTGGACGCCCTGCTTATCCAGGAGGATCAGACGCCATGACCGCCGCGACCATCGTCGTCAGCCACCGCTTCGACGCCTCGCTCGAGCGGGTGTTCGACGCCTGGCTGGACCCGGCCCGCGCCGCGAAATTCCTGTTCGCCACCCCGACCGGCGAGATCGTCAAGGTCGAGATCGACGCACGGGTCGGCGGCGGCTTCCTGATCATCGATCGTCGCCCCGAGATCGGCGATGCCGAGCACTTCGGCCGCTATGTCGAGATCGACCGGCCGCGCCGCCTGGTGTTCGACTTCGCGGCCCGGAAGGACATGAAGGACGCCACCCGGGTGACCATTGAGATCGTCCCGGCGGGGACGGGCTGCGAGCTGACCCTGACCCACGAAGGCGTCTGGCAAGACTATGCCGAGCGCACGCAGGGCGGCTGGACGATGATTTTGGAGGGGTTGGCGCAGGCGCTCTAAGGCCCCCTCCGTCTCGCCTTCGGCGATCCACCTCCCCCAGCGGGGGAGAATCTTTGAGACGTCAGATGCTCCCCTCTGGGGGAGCTGTCAGCAAAGCTGACTGAGGGGGTTCTTACGCCGCCTTGCCCAGTTGGGAGGCCGCGCGGGCCAGGTCGGTGATGCGGCCCCAGTCGCCGGCGCGGACGGCGTCGGCCGGGGCGACCCAGCTGCCGCCAACGCAGATGACGTTCGGCAGGGCCAGGTAGTCCGGGGCGTTCTTCGCGTCGATCCCGCCGGTCGGGCAGAAGGTCGCCTGCGGGAACGGGCTGGAGAAGGCCTTCAGCGCCCCGACGCCGCCGACCACATTGGCCGGGAACAGCTTGAAGTGGGTGTAGCCGGCGCGCAGGCCCGCCATCAGTTCAGTCGCCGTGGCGACGCCCGGCAGCAGCGGCAGCGGGCCGTCGAAGCCCTCGCCCCCGATCAGGCCGGGGCTGACCCCGAACTTCGCGCCCGCATCGGCCGCCGCTTGGCGGGCCGAGGAGGTGAGGATCGTGCCGGCGCCGACTACCGCGCCCTCGACCTCGCCGGCGATCCGGCGGATGCATTCGACCGCCACCGGCGTGCGCAGGGTGACTTCCAGGGCGTAGAGGCCGCCAGCCACCAGGGCCTTGGCCAGGGGAACGGCGTGCGCCTCTTCCTCGACGATCAGGACCGGCACCACGGGTGCGAGCTTGAGGATCTCGGCAAGGGTCAAAGGACGCTTCCTTCCATCTGTTCCAGAACGCGGGCCGCGCCGACCAGGGCCGCGAAGGGGTGCACGATGAGATGGGTCGGAATATCGCGGGTATAGTCGGAAAGCCGCCCCTTGTCTTCGAAGCGGCGGCGGAAACCGCCCGAGGCCAGACGGTCGGCCATGCGCGGCGCCATGCCGCCGGAGACATAGACCCCGCCGCGTGCGCCGCAGATCAGGGCGATGTCGCCGGCCACCGAACCCAAGATCTCGCAGAAGCGGTCCAGGGTCTCTTCGGCCAGCAGGTCGCCGCCCGCCTGGCCGGCGGCCAGGACTTCCTTCTCGTCCTTCAGGTCGGGCGCCACGCCGCGCACGTCGGCCAGGCCGCGATAGAGCGAGTAGAGGCCCGGCCCCGACAGCAGCCGCTCGATTGAAACCCGGCCGTGGGTGCGGCGGAGCGAGGCCCAGATGGCCGCCTCGACCCCGTCATAAGGCGCGAAGCCCGCATGGCCGCCTTCGCTGGGAATGGCGACGTCGCCGCGCTCGGTGCGGACCACCATGGAGACGCCGAAGCCGGTGCCGGCCCCCAGGACCAGGATCGGCGCGCCCTCGGCGCCGCGCATGGCCGGGCCGATGGTGCGCAGGTCGTCGGCGTCGAGCACCGGAGCGGCCAGCGCCTGGGCCGCGAAATCGTTGATCAGCCGCGCGGAATGGAACTCGAAGGTGCCGATCAGTTCGCCTTCGGAAATCCGCCAGTCGAGATTGGTGAACTCGATCTCGCCGTCGACCACGGGGCCGGCCACGGCGATGACCGCGGTGTGCAGCTTCTGGCGGCCGACCGTGGTTTCGAGATACTCGCCGATCACCTCGGTCAGGGAGCCGTACTCCTTGGCTGGATAGGTCTTGGGGTTACGAATACGGCCGGCGGAATCCACCACGGCGAGGCGGGCGTTGGTGCCGCCCACATCGCCGACCAGGCCGGTATAGACTGTCTTCACGCGGCGTCTCCGAAGAGGGCGCTGGCCCCCAGTTCTGCAGGTCCGGCGGCCTTGCGCATCCAGCCGAACAACTCCCGGCCATAGCCGAAACCAGCGGGCGGCGTCACCGCCCGCGGCCGGGCCGCCAGCTCGGCCGGGTCGACCTTGATCTCCAGCACGCCGGCGTGGGCGTCGAGGCGGATGACATCGCCGTCGCGGACAAAGGCCAGCGGCCCGCCGTGGGCGGCCTCCGGCGTGACGTGGATGGCGGCGGGCACCTTGCCCGAGGCGCCGGACATCCGCCCGTCGGTGACCAGGGCCACCTTGAACCCCTTGTCCTGCAACACGCCGAGCACCGGGGTCAGGCTGTGCAGCTCGGGCATGCCGTTGGCGGTCGGGCCCTGGAAGCGGACCACGGCGATGAAGTCGCGATTGAGCTCGCCGCGCTTGTGGGCGGCCAGCAGATCGTCCTGGTCCTCGAAGACCAGGGCCGGCGCCTCGACAACGAGGTTGGCCTCCTTGACCGCCGAGGTCTTGATCACCGCCCGGCCGAGCCCGCCGGTCAGCAGCCGCATGCCGCCCTCCGGCAGGAAGGGGTCGGTGGCCGGGCGCAGGATGTCGAGGTTCAGCGACTGGGCCGCGCCCTCGCGCCAGACCAGCTTGCCGTCCTCCAGGAACGGCTCCTGCTGATAGAGCCGCAAGCCGGCGCCGGCGACGGTGACCACGTCCTCGTGGGCCAGGCCCGCGTCCAGCAGCTCGCGCACCACGAAGGCCATGCCGCCGGCCGCATGGAAGGCGTTCACGTCCTCCGAGCCGTTCGGATAGACCCGCGCCAGCAGCGGCGTGACCTTGGACAGCTCGTCGAAGTCCTGCCAGTCGATGACGATCCCGGCCGCGCGGGCCATGGCCACCAGATGCAGGGTGTGGTTGGTCGAGCCGCCGGTGGCCAGCAGGCCGGCCAGGGCGTTGACGATGGACTTCTCGTCCACCACCGCGGCCATCGGCGTATAGGTGTTGGTCCCGTTGGCGATCTCGATGGCGCGCTTGGGCGCGGCGGCGACCAGGGCGTCGCGCAGCGGCGTGTTCGGGTGGATGAAGGCCGAGCCCGGCAGGTGCAGGCCCATCATCTCCATCATCATCTGGTTGGAGTTGGCGGTGCCGTAGAAGGTGCAGGTGCCCGGCCCGTGATAGGACTTCATCTCGCTTTCGAGCAGCTCGTCGCGGGTCGCCTTGCCCTCGGCGAACAGGCCGCGCACGCGGGCCTTCTCGGCGTTGGACAGGCCCGTGCTCATCGGCCCGGCCGGCACGAAGATGGTCGGCAGGTGACCAAAGGCCAGCGCCCCGATCACCAGACCCGGCACGATCTTGTCGCAGATGCCCAGCATCAGCGCGGCGTCGAAGGCGTCGTGGGTCAGGGCGATCCCCGTCGACATGGCGATCACGTCGCGGGAGAACAGCGACAACTCCATGCCCGGACGGCCCTGGGTGACGCCGTCGCACATGGCCGGCACGCCGCCGGCGTATTGCGCGGTGGCGCCGACTTCCTCGGCCGCGGCCTTGATCAGGGCGGGGTAGCGCTCCAGCGGCTGGTGGGCCGAGAGCATGTCGTTATAGGCCGAGACGATGGCCACGTTCGGCGCGGTGGGATTGCGCATCCGCTGCTTGTCGCCGTCCGAGCTGGCGGCGAAGGCATGGGCCCAGTTGGCGCAGGAGAGCTTTGCGCGGCCCGGCGCGTCATGGCGAGCCGCCTCCATCCGGCGGAGGTAGTCAGCGCGGCTGTCGCGGCTACGCTCGACAATACGCGCCGTGACTGCGGCGGTGACAGGATGCAGGGCGACGGACATCAAATAGCTCCGACTTTTACGAGGTCCAGAGAACGCGCACCGGCGCTTTAGCCTGTTCCAGCAGCAGGTGCACGGGAAGACCGCCGCCGTTTTCGATGATCTCGCGCTTGGTCTGGCCGGAGATCAGGATGAGCGTCAGGCGGGCCTGCAGAAGGGCCGGCATGGTCATGGTCACGCGGGCCAGCGGCGGCGAACCGACCCCGGCCGGAACGCCCAGGCAGAAGCGATCGCCGGCCAGATTCATCGCCTCGTCCATCACCGAGCTGCCCGGAATGAGCGACGCCACATGGCCGTCCTCGCCCATGCCCAGCAGCATGACGTCATAGGGCGCCAGCGCCTTGACCTCGGGCTCGGCGCGCAGCGCGGCCTCCCTGACGTTGGCGACGTCGAAGCTCAGCGGCGTGAAGTGCGCCGAAGCCGCCGGACCGACCAGCAGCCGCTCGCGCACCAGGCGTTCGTTGGAGTCCGGCGAGGTCGGGGCTACGAACCGGTCGTCGGACAGCGTCACCGCGACCTTGTCCCAATCCAGCGGCGCCTGGGCCAGCAAGTCATAGATCGGCGCGGGCGAACGGCCGCCGGTGGCGACCAGGACGGCGGAGCCGCGCTCAGCAATGGCGGCGGCGAGCGCCTCCAGCACGGCCGCCGCGGCGGCCTCGGCCAAGGCGGCCGGATTTTCGAAAGCTTCAAGCATGTCCCGCCCATAACGCAGCTACGCGGCAAACGCCCCGCAGATTCGCGTGTGAAGCGAGGAAAGCGGCGCGTTGCTCGGAACCTTCCTGCCCGGTCGAGAGCTTTCCCCACGGTTCCGCGCCGACGCCTACCCCCCGCAGGATCGCGCTCACCCGAAAATCAGGAGGTCGTTCGATGAGGATCGCTCAAGTTCCGCCGCTCTATGAAGCCGTGCCGCCGCGGTTCTATGGGGGGACCGAACGGGTCGTGGCGCACCTCACCGACGCCTTGGTGGAGCTGGGCCACGACGTCACCCTATTCGCCAGCGCCGAGGCCCAGACCAAGGCCAAGCTGGTCAAGGTCCGCGATCAGGCGATCCGGCTGGACCCGGCGCTGCTGAAGTCCGACCTGGCCGCCCACATGTCGATGCTCTGGGACGTGCGCCGGCGGGCGCACGAGTTCGACATCATCCACTTCCATACCGACATCCTGCACTTCCCGTTCTTCGAGGACATGCCGGGCAAGACCCTGACCACCCTGCACGGCCGGCTGGATCTGAAGGACCTGCCGGGCGTCTATTGGCGCTGGAAGCAGTTCCCGCTGGTCTCGATCTCCGACGACCAGAGGACGCCGATCCCGTTCGCCAACTGGGCCGGGACCGTGCACCACGGGATGGCCGCCGACCTCTACAAGCCGCACTATGAACCCGGCGGCTACCTGGCGTTCCTCGGCCGCATCTCGCCGGAAAAGCGCCCTGACCGCGCCATCGCCATCGCCAAGCGCCTGGGCGTGCCGCTGAAGATCGCCGCCAAGGTCGACGCCGCCGACGCCCGATATTTCCAGGAAAAGATCGAGCCGATGATCATCGGCCAGAAGCTGGTCGAGTTCGTGGGCGAGATCGGCGACGACGCGAAATCGGACTTCCTGGGCGGGGCGCAGGCGCTGCTGTTCCCGATCGACTGGCCCGAGCCGTTCGGCCTGGTGATGATCGAGGCCATGGCCTGCGGCACGCCGGTGATCGCCTATGGCTGCGGCTCGGTGCCCGAGGTCGTCGAGGACGGACTGACCGGCTTCATCGTGCACGACGAGGACCAGGCGATTAAGGCCGTCAGCCGCGCCATGACCTTGAACCGCCGCGAGGTCCGGCGCAGATTCGAGGAACGGTTCTCGGCGACCGCCATGGCCCGGCGCTATCTCGACCTCTACGCCCGCCAGGGCGCGACCCGACCCGACATGGCCCTCGTCGCCAACGGTTGAGGCTAGGGATGGACGATCTCGCGCCGGCGCCCGACGCGCCGATAGAACTGGGAGAGACCGGCGAGCCGCGTGTCCCGCACCGGCTCTTCGCGCTGAAAGACAAGGACACCTTCGTGGTGGCCGACGCCTTTGGCGACATCGTCGGCATGGGTGACGGGCTGTTCCACAACGACACCCGCATCCTGTCGCGGTTCCGGCTGCTGCTGGGCGGACAACAGCCCTCGCTGCTGTCGGCGGCCATCGCCCAGGACAACGTGTTCTTCACCTCGCACGGCGCCAACCAGGCCCTGCCCTATCCCGGCGGCCCGGTGGNCATCACCTGCATGAACTACAGCCGCGACGTGGTGCTGCTGCCGCTGTCGCTGGAGTTCGGGGCCGACTTCCGCGACATGTTCGAGGTGCGCGGCATGCACCGCGAACGCCGCGGACTGCTGCACCCGCCGGAGATCGACGGGCGCAGCGTGCGCTTCCGCTATGACGGCCTGGACAAGGTGGAGCGCTCCAGCGTGATCTCCTTCTCCGATCCGCCCGGGCGGATCGGCGGCCAGCGCGCCGACTACATGTATTCGCTGCAGCCCGAGGGCCGGCTGGAGCTCTATCTGGAGGTCGGCGCCCACAACGGCGCGATCCCGGGCCGCGAACGCTTCCGCGACGCCGCGGCCCGCGCCCGTTGGGACATGCGCTCGCGACGCCGTCACGGGGCGCGGATCAAGAGTTCGGGCCGGCTGTTCAACGAATGGCTGGAGAAGTCGCGGGCCGACCTGGCGCTGCTCACCACCCGCATGGAGACCGGCCCCTATCCCTATGCCGGCATTCCCTGGTTCTCGACCGCGTTCGGGCGCGACGCAATCATCACCGCCTGGCAGATCCTGTGGTTCGAGCCGTCCCTGGCGCGCGGCGTGCTGACCTATCTGGCGGCCCATCAGGCCGAGGAGGTCTCGGCCTTCCGCGACTCCGCGCCCGGCAAGATCATGCACGAAACCCGCAAGGGCGAGATGCCGGCCTTGGGCGAGGTGCCGTTCGCCCGCTACTACGGCGGGGTCGACACCACGCCGCTGTTCGTGGCCCTGGCCGGCGCCTATGCCGAGCGCACGCGCGACCTGGCGCTGATCGACGACCTGTGGCCGGCCCTGACCGGCGCGATCCACTGGATCGAGCAATACGGCGACTCCGACGGCGACGGGCTGATCGACTACAAGCGCGGCAAGGATTCTGGCCTCGCCAACCAGGGCTGGAAGGACAGCGAGGACAGCGTCTTCCACGCCGATGGCCGGTTCCCCAACGGCCCGATCGCCCTGGTCGAGGTCCAAGGCTACGCCTTCGCCGCCTACCGGGCGATGGCCAAGCTCGCCCATCATCGCGGCGACCAGGACAACGCCGCCCGCTGGGCCGCCCGGGCCGAGCAGATCCGCGAGGCGGTGGAGCGCCGCTTCTGGATGGAGGACCTCGGCACCTACGGCATCGCCATCGACGGCGAGGGCGAGCTTTGCCGCGTGCGCACCAGCAATCCCGGCCACCTGCTGTTCTGCGGCCTTCCCAGCCCGGAGCGGGCGCGGAAGGTGGCCAAGCAGCTGACCTCGGCGGCCTTCGACAGCGGCTGGGGCGTTCGCACGCTGGCCACCGGCGAGCCGCGCTTCAACCCGATGAGCTATCACAACGGTTCGGTCTGGCCGCACGACACCGCGATCTGCGCCATGGGCCTGTCACGCTATGGCGAACGCGACGCGGTGGTGACCCTGACCTCGGGCCTGTTCGAAACCGCCAACACCTTCGAGATGCGGCTGCCGGAGCTGTTCTGCGGTTTTCCGCGCATGGCCGGCGAGCCGCCGGTGGCCTATCCGGTCGCCTGCCTGCCCCAGGCCTGGGCGGCGGGCTCGATCTTCATGATGCTGCAGGCCTGCCTGGGCGTCACGGTCGACGGCTGGAACCGTGAGGTGCGGGTCTCCGACCCCCGCCTGCCGATCGGCATCGACCGGCTGGAGATCGACGGGCTGAGGATCGGCGACGAGAAGGTCGACCTGCTGTTCGAACACGCCGGCCGCCGGGTCGACGTGCAGGGCCGCGGCCCGACGGGGATTCCCGTGCGGGTGCGGTGAGACGGCCAGATCCTCCCCCGCTGGGGGAGTGGCGCGCGCAGCGCGACGGAGGGGGTTTGCTGAAGGAGTCATGGTCCCCCTCAGTCAGCTTCGCTGACAGCTCCCCCAACGGGGGGAGCATCGGAAGCTGGCGATCACCGCCTCGGCGTGTGGGCGATCCGCAGGATGTTGGCCGCGCCGGGCGATCCCATCGGCAGTCCGGCCAGGATGATGATCCGTTGACCCGGCGCCGCCAGGCCAGTCTGAACCGCCTGCTCCACCGCCACGCGGGCGAGGTCTTCGGGATCGGTCAGGGCGGGCACCACCCGCGTCTCCACGCCCCAGGCCAGGGCCAGCTTGCGCGCGGTCTTCAGATTGGGGGTCAGGGCCAGGGTCGGTTGCAGCGGTCGCTCGCGCGCCAGCCGCAGGGCCGTCTGACCGGTGGTGGTGAAAGCCGCGATACAGGCCGTCGAGGCGGTCTCGGCGGCGCGGTGCGCGGCGGCGACCAGGGCGTCGGCGTCGGCGTCCTCGACCGGATATTCCGCCGCCATCAGCTCGGGCCAGCGCGGGTCGAGCTCCACCCGGGTGAGGATGCGGTTCATGATCGTCACCGCCTCGACCGGGTATTCGCCGGCCGCGGTCTCGGCCGACAGCATCACCGCGTCGGCGCCCTCATAGACCGCGCCGGCCACGTCGGAGGCCTCGGCGCGGGTCGGGGTCGGGGCGTGGATCATCGATTCCAGCATCTGGGTCGCGACGATCACCGGAATGCCCCGGGTGCGGGCGGCGCGGATCAGCGCCTTCTGCACCACCGGCACGTCCTCGGGGTTCAGCTCCACGCCGAGATCGCCACGCGCGACCATCACCGCCTCGCAGAGGTCGAGGATCTCGTCGAGCGCCTCGAGCGCGGCGGGCTTTTCGATCTTGGCCAGCACGGCGGCGCGGCCCTGCACGATCTGGCGCAGTTCGGCCATGTCGGAGGCGCGCTGCACGAAGGACAGGGCCACCCAGTCGACGCCCTGCTCCAGGGCGAAGGCCAGGTCCTCGCGGTCCTTCGGCGTCAGGGCCGGAACCGGGATCGCGTGGCCCGGCAGGTTGAGGCCCTTGTGGTCGGAGAGCTGGTCGCCGGAGATCACCACCGTCTCGGCGAAGTCGGGACCGCAGCGCCGGACCTTCAGCCGAACTCGGCCGTCGTCCAGCAGGATGTCGGAGCCGGGCGCCAAGGCGGCGAACACCTCGACCAGCGGCACGCCGACGCGCGAGGCGTCGCCGGGCTCATGCGAGGTGTCGAGGCGGAAGTCCTGGCCCGGCTTGAGACGCACGGTCCGGTCGGCGAATTCGCCCAGCCGGATCTTGGGACCCTGCAGGTCGGCCAGCACGGCCAGCGGCCGGCCGACGGCCGCCTCGGCGGCGCGCACATTGGCGATGGTCGCGGCGTGGTCGGCGTGGGTTCCGTGGCTGAAATTCACCCGAAACACGTCGGCGCCAGCGGTGGCGAGTTCGATGACCTTGGACGCCTCGCGGCTGGCGGGACCGAGCGTGGCGACAATACGGGCGCGGCGGGCGCGGATCATCTGACCTCCGTGAAGTGTCTAGGTAACCGGTGTCTATACCCATTCGCCGCCGACGCGAGGCCGGTTTGGCGCAATATGACCCAACCGGGCGACATGACGAACCTTTCCGATCGGGTCTTGCGATTTGACGCCGGACTGACGGGCCGGCCTCATCCTCGCCGCCTTTGGGCGACTTTTTCCTGAACCGACGCCAGCTTCGCGAATTGCAGCCTGATGACCCAGAGCCTCGACCTTTTCCCCATCGGCAACTGCGCGGCCAGCGGCCTGATCGACCGGGCCGGCAGGCTGGTCTGGGCCTGCGCGCCGCGCGTCGACGGCGATCCGGTGTTCTCGACCCTGCTCGGCGCCGACCCGGATGAGCACGCCGACGCCCAGGGCTATTGGTCGGTGGAACTGGAAGACCAGGCCAGCGTCCGCCAGAGCTACCTGCGCAACACCCCGATCCTGGTGACCGAGATCACCGACAAGGCCGGGGCCATCGCCCAGGTGATCGACTTCTGCCCACGCTATCGGCAGTTCGGACGGGTCTACCGGCCGCTGGCCTTCATCCGCCTGATCCGGCCGATCGCCGGGGTGCCGAAGATCCGCATCAAGCTGCGCCCGACCGTGAACTGGGGGGAGCGGGCGGCCGAGCGGACCACCGGCTCCAACCACATCCGGTTCGTCGGCGGCGAGATGACCCTGCGGATGACCACCGACGCGCCGATCTCGCACATCAGCGGCGAGCGGCTGTTTCGGCTGGAGGAGCCGGTCTCGATGTTCCTGGGCCCCGACGAGGGGTTCGACGCCGACCTGACCGCCACCACCGAGCGGATGCTGAAGGAGACCACCGCCTATTGGCGCGGCTGGGTGCGGACCCTGTCGGTGCCGCTGGAGTGGCAGGAGGCGGTGATCCGCGCGGCGATCACCCTGAAGCTCTGCGCCCACGAGGAGACCGGCGCCATCGTCGCAGCCATGACCACCTCGATCCCCGAACACGAGGGCAGCCAGCGCAACTGGGACTATCGCTACTGCTGGCTGCGCGACGCCTATTACGTGGTCCAGGCCCTGAACCGGCTGGGCGCGGCCGACATGCTGGAGAACTATCTCGGCTATCTGCGCAACATCGTCGACCGCTCGAAGGGCGGCCACGTTCAGCCGCTCTATGGCGTCGGCCTGGAGCCCTCGCTGACCGAACGGTTCGCCGAGCACCTGCCCGGCTATCGCGGCATGGGACCGGTGCGGGTCGGCAACCAGGCCCACGAGCATCTGCAACATGACGTGTACGGACAGATCATCCTGTCGACCGTGCAGGCCTTCTTCGACCAGCGGCTGCTTCGGCCCGCGACGGTGGAGGATTTCCGCAGCCTGGAGCCGGTCGGCGAGCGCGCCTTTGAGCTGCACGACAAGCCCGACGCCAGCCTCTGGGAGTTCAGGGGCCGCGAGAACGTCCACACCTATTCGGCGGTGATGTGCTGGGCGGCCTGCGACCGGCTGGGCAATGCGGCCGCCAAGCTCGGGCTGCTGGAGCGCGCCGATTTCTGGAACGGCCGCGCCGCCATCGTGCGGGCCACCATCGAGGACAAGGCCTGGAACAAGGACCTTGGCCGGTTCGCCGCGACCTTCGGCGGCGACGAACTGGACGCCAGCCTGCTGCAACTGGTCGACGTGCGTTTCGTCAGCCCCGACGATCCGCGCATGGCCGCGACCATCGCGGCGGTGGAGAAGGGGCTGCGGCGCGGCCCCTACATGCTGCGCTACGCCATCCCCGACGACTTCGGCGAGCCGAAGACCGCGTTCAACATCTGCACCTTCTGGCTGATCGAGGCCCTGCATCTGTCGGGCCGCGCCGAGGAGGCCCGGACCCTGTTCGAGGAGATGCTGGACCGTCGCACGGCCGCGGGCCTGCTGTCGGAGGACATCGCCTTCGACGGCGCCGAGCTATGGGGCAACTACCCGCAGACCTATTCGCTGGTCGGGCTGATCAACTGCGCGACCATGCTTTCGCGGCCCTGGTCGTCGGTGCGCTGAATCCTTTTGGCGAATCATGGATTCCTCATGGGTGACGCTGAAAGGGCGGCCCATGAGAGACATGACCGAAGTCCTTCGACGCTTCGAGGCCCACGCGGCCGACGCGGCCGACGAAGATCGCAAGGCCACGCATGAAGTCTATGGCGAGAGTTTCGAGGACGCGGCCTTCGCCTTCATCGAGCGATGGCGGCCCGCCGCCGACGACCAGGGCGAGATCGAGGTCCAGCTGACCGACTGCGAAAGCGGCGAGCGCCAGTGCTTCCGCCTCGACCTTGTCGGGGGCGAGGCGGGGCTCTGCGACTAGCTCACTCGTAGACGAAGGCCTTGTCGTCGAGGTCGATCTTCGGCAGCTCGTCCTTCTCGGCCCAGTAATCCTGGCTATGACGCCACTCAGGCTTGGCCCCGCTCTTGGGCAGCAGATGCATGCCCCGCATCAGGTAGCCGGGATTGAAGTTCTCCGGATCGATCCACGGCTCCAGGGCCATGTCCTTGTCCTCGGGACGCAGGGCCGGAACCACCCGCTTCGCGCCCTTGGCCTTCATGTGATTGAGCAGGCGCGGCACGAAGTCGCCGATCAGGTCGGCGCGGAGCGTCCAGCTGGCCCGGAAGTAGCCGAACACCCAGATCAGGTTCGGCACGCCGGTGAACATCATGCCGCGATAGTTCACGGTCTGGGAGAAATCGAGCGGCTTGCCGTCGACTTCGAATTCGATGTCGCCCAGCACATTCAGGTCGAAGCCGGTGGCGGTCACGATGATGTCGGCCTCCAGGGTCTCGCCCGACTTCAGCAGCAGGCCAGTCTCGATGAAGCGCTCGATCTCGTCGGTGACCACCGAGGCCTTGCCCGAGGCGATGCCTTGGAACAGGTCGCCGTTCGGCACGAAGGCGATGCGCTGACGCCAGGGGCGGTAGCTGGGGGTGAAGTGCTTGTCGACGTCATAGTCCTCGCCCAGGAAGGCGCGGACCCCGGCCAGCAGCTCGGCCTTCACCACCTCGGGCTCTTCCAGCGTGCGACGGGTGAAGCCGGCCTGGTCGAACAGGATCTTCTTGCGGACGATCTCGTGGACCCAGTTCTCGTCGATCTCCAGCTCGCGCAGGGTGTCGGCCAGTTCGTTGACGTTGCGGCCCGGGATGAAATAGGTCGGCGAACGCTGCAGCAGGGTGACGTGGTCGACCTCGGCCGCGATGGCCGGGACCACGGTCGCCGCCGTGGCGCCGGAGCCGATGACCACGACCTTCTTGCCCTGATAGGCGAGGTCCTCCGGCCAGGTCTGCGGGTGGACGATCTGGCCCTTATAGGCCTCCATGCCCGGCCACTCCGGCGTGTAGCCCTGCGAGTGCCGGAAGTAGCCCTGGCACATCCACAGGAAATTGGTCGTGAAGGACGCGGTCTCGCCGGTGTCGGTGCGCACCGTCTGCAGGGTCCACAGATTGTCGCGGCTCGACCAACTCGCTGAAGTGATCTTGGTCTTGTACTGGATGTGGCGGGCCAGATCGTTCTCGTCGATCACCTCGCCCATATAGGCCAGGATCTCTTCGGCCGTGGCGATGGGCGTGCCCTTCCACGGCTTGAAGCGGTAGCCGAAGGTGTAGAGGTCGCTGTCGGAGCGGATGCCGGGATAGCGGTGGGTGAGCCAGGTGCCGCCGAAACTCTCCTGGGTCTCCAGCACCGTATAGCTCGTGCCGGGACTCTGCTGGGCCAGGTGGTAGGCCGCGCCGACCCCCGAAATGCCCGCTCCGACGATGATAACGTCGAAGTGCTGTGTCTTGGTGTGCGCCTTCACGGCGAGCGTTTCCGTCCCTGTCATCGGTCCCGTTCTTTTGTTGTTGGCGGATTCCCGCTTTTCCCCTCGCCGGCGGGGTATGCCCCGCGCGGTTCGGCTAATTGACGCCAATCAATATAGGTTATCGCTGATAACTGAAAGTGGGAGCGTGCGCTTGAACGGGGCGGCGCGTCGGCGCGCGAGGAACCCCTAGCCAGGCCCCTGCACGGCGTATTCCTTCATCAGCCCCTCATAGGCCTCGAAGGGCGGGAACTGCTCGAAGCTGTGGACCGCCGGCGTCACCGCCCAGGGCAGCCGCTCGCTGGTATAGGTCTCGATGAACGGCGCGAGCCCGCTGGGGTCGTCGAGCATCGAGGGGCGCAGGTTGACGAAGAAGTCGAGCCCCTCGGACCGCGTGAACATCCAGCTCATGCAGTGCGGACAGAAGTAGTGCCGCGATGAGCCGTGCAGCCCGCCGATCACCGGCTCGCCCTTGGTGACCGAGAACCCCTCGGCGGGGATCGCGGCGCTGAGAGAGAAGGCGCTGGCGCTCATCTTCTGGCAGCCCGTGCAGTGACAGGCCATGGTCAGCAGCGGCGCAGCGCTGATCTTCAGCCGCACCTGTCCGCAGCGGCATCCGCCTTCGCGCGGCGTATTCCATTCGCCCATGACCTGCTCCTCCGTGTCACCTCGCCATCATGCCGGGCGACCGCCCAGGGAGCCAGAACTCAGTCGCGCCATGTGGGGTTCGACCTCAGGGCGAAAGCGCGCCCGATGGTTGCAAGCGGCGAGCGAAACAGCAAAGCTTGCCGGATGACCAAGATTCCGACCTGGGCCCTTTGGGTCATCGTCATCACAAGTGGGCTATTCTTGGCCGCACGCTCGCTCCGCACACTTGTGTTCGGTCAACCCTTCACGCCTGCGGACGCTATATTGGATGTGTTTGGGCTACTCGTCTTTGCGCCGCAGCTCTATGCACGGCTTCGCAGCAAGAAGTAGACAAGCGCACGCCCAGACCTCAGTCGTACCAGGCGCGGTCCGAGCGCTCGATCAGGGCGAAGGCGCCCGCCGGGCCCCAGCTGCCGGCCGCATAGGGCTTGGGCGCCATGCCGGACTCGCGCCAGGCCTGGGCCACGCCGTCGATCCAATCCCAGGCGCGCTCCACCTCGTCGCGGCGGACGAAGAGCGTGCGGTTGTTCTGGATGACGTCGAGGATCAACCGCTCATAGGCGATGCGCCGCCGGGCGTTGGGGCCGGAATAGGCCTTGGCCAGGGACAGCGACAGCGGCAGGGATTGCAACCGCATGCCGTGCTCCGACAGGCCAGGCGCCTTGTTCATCAGCAGCAGTTCGATGTCCTCGTCCGGCTGCAGGTCGATGACCAGCCGGTTGGCGGCGAGGTCGGCCTTGGCCGCGCCCTCGAAGATCGAGTGCGGCACCGGCTTGAACTGGATCGCGATCTGGGTGCGGCGCTCGGGCAGCCGCTTGCCGGTGCGCAGGAAGAACGGCACGCCCGCCCAGCGCCAGTTGTCGATGTCGGCGCGCAGGGCGACGAAGGTGTCGGTGTCGCTCGGCTGACCGCGCTCGGCCTCGTAACCCGTCACCGACTGACCGCCGACCACGCCGGAGGTGTACTGGCCGCGCACGCTGACGGTCTGGACGTCGGCGCGGGTGACCGGGCGCAGCGAGCGCAGCACCTTGACCTTCTCGTCGCGAACCGAGTCCGGCTCCATGTCCGAGGGCGGCTCCATGGCCACCAGGCACAACAGCTGGAGCATGTGGTTCTGCACCATGTCGCGCAGGGCGCCGTACTCGTCGTAATAGGGCCAGCGGTCGCCGACCCCTTCCGTCTCGGCCACCGTGATCTGCACGTGGTCGATGGTCAGGTTGTTCCACAGCGGCTCGAACAGGGTGTTGGCGAAGCGCAGCGCCAACAGGTTCTGGACCGTCTCCTTGCCGAGATAGTGGTCGATCCGGAAAATGCTGTCCTCGGGGAAGACCTCGGCCACCGCGCCGTTGATGACCTTGGAGCTCTCCAGGTCGCGGCCGATGGGCTTTTCCAGCACGATGCGGGTCGTCGGCGTGGCCAGGCCCGCCTGGGCCAGCGCCGCGCAGACGCGGCCATAGATGCTGGGCGACAGCGCCAGATAGAAGATCGGGGTGCGGGCCTCGCCAATGGCCTCTTTCAGCAGGGCCGCGCCCGCCGCCGTGGTGGCGTCGGCGCCGACATAGTTCAGGCGCTGCTCGAAGCGCGCCCAGGTCTTGGCGTCGAGGCCTTCCGGGCCGGCGCGCGAACCGATGGCGTCCTTGGCCTCGGCGACAAAGGCCTCGCGGGTCATCTCGGCCCGCGCCGTGGCGACGATGCCGAAGCCGTCGGCCAGGAAGCCGTCGGCGTCGAGGAAGTACAATGAAGGCAGGAGCATCTTCTGGGCGAGATCGCCCGTTCCGCCGAAAAGAACGATTACATCGGCGAGGGGCTGCTCGGCCATCGGTGTCACCTTTTCGCGAGATTGCACTTAAGAGCGCGCATAGCGGCGTTCGGGGATGCAACGTCAAGTCCTTCTCGCCGGTTGCCCCCTTCAGACGTGTGGAATTGGATCGAACCGCGCCGCGACGCGTTGTCCGTTCGGCTGTCGGGCGGAAGCAAAATGAGTATCGAAGAGCTGAGCATCGGGCTGGAAAAGCCCCCGACACGGCTGGCGCTGGAAGGCGCCGCCCTGTTTCTGGACCTGGACGGCACGCTGGCGCCCATCGCTGAGCGCCCCGAAGACGTGCAGCCCGATCCGCGCCGCACGAACCTGCTGGAAGCGCTGGATAAGCGGTTGTCCGGCCGCCTGGCGGTGGTCAGCGGCCGCTCGCTGTCGGAAATCGATCACATTCTCGAAAGCCGCGTCACCTGTGTGGCCGCCATCCACGGCCTGGTCCGCCGCGACGCCCAAGGGGTGATCGGCGAGGCCGCGCCGCATCCGGGTCTGACCGCGGCGCGGGCCGCGTTGCGCGACTTCGCCGACGGCGACAGCCGCCTGCTGGTCGAAGACAAGGCGCTGAGCCTGACCCTGCACTATCGCCAGGCGCCCGACCGCGCGCCCGAAGCGATCGACCTGGCCGAAAGGCTCGCCACGGTGACGGGCCTGACCCTGCAACCTGGCGACATGGTGGTGGAGCTGCGCACGCCCGGCGCCAGCAAGGGCGACTCGATCCGCGCCTTCATGACCGAGGCGCCGTTCCGCGGCGCCAGGCCGATCTTCCTGGGCGACGACCTGACCGACGAGCACGGCTTCTTCGCGGTGCGCCAGCTGGGCGGCTACGGCGTCCTGGTCGGGCCCCAGCGCAAGACCACGGCGATCTACCGGATGGACAGCGTGGAGACCGCGCTGTCCTGGCTGGAGGCGGCGCGATGAGCCGCCTGATCGTCGTCTCCAATCGCGTCAATCCGCCCAGCGGCCGGGGCGATGAAACCGTCGGCGGCCTGGCCATGGCGCTGGCCGCCGCGCTGCGGGAATATTCGGGCCTGTGGTTCGGCTGGAGCGGTAAGACCACCCCGGAATTCAACGGCCACCTGAACCTGCAGCGGGTCGAGGGCGTGACCGTGGCCACGGTCGATCTCGAGGAGGCCGACCTCAACGAGTATTACAACGGCTACGCCAACAAGACCCTGTGGCCGCTGTTCCACTATCGCCAGGACCTGACCGCCTACGACCGCTCGTTCAACGAGGGCTATGAGCGGGTGAACCGGCGGTTCGCCGAGACCCTGCGGCCACTGATCGAAGACGGCGACCTGATCTGGATCCACGACTATCACCTGATCCCGATGGCCCGGGAGCTGCGCAGGCTGGGGGTGAAGAACCGGATTGGTTTCTTCCTGCATATTCCCTGGCCGGCGCACCAGCTGATCACCACCCTGCCCCGCCATAAGAAGCTGGTGGAGGCGCTGTTCGCCTACGACCTGGTCGGCTTCCAGACCCCGGAATACCGCCAGGCGTTCGAGGAATACGTGCTGAGCGAGGCGCACGGCGTCGCGGTGGGCGACGGCGCCCTGCGCGCCTTCGGCCGCACCGTGCAGGTCGGCGACTTCCCGATCGGCATCGACGCCGTCGAGTTCGGCGAGATGGTCCGCTCGGAGCGGGCCAACCGCACCTATGACGTGATGGCCGCGCACACCGCCTTCCGCAAGATGATCGTCGGCGTCGACCGGCTCGACTACTCCAAGGGCATGGAGGAGCGATTCCTCGGCTTCGAACGGCTGCTGGCCGATCATCCCGAGCTGCGCCGCGAGGTGCTGATGCTGCAGATCGCCCCGATCAGCCGCGAGGGCGTCGAGGCCTATCAGGAGATCCGCGCCCGGCTGGACGCCTTGTCGGGCCGTATCAACGGCGAGTACGCCGACATCGACTGGAACCCGGTCCGCTATGTGAACCGCAACTACCGCCGCGACGAGCTGGCCGGCGTCTATCGCGCCGCCAAGGTCGGGCTGGTCACGCCGCTGCGCGACGGCATGAACTTGGTGGCCAAGGAATTCGTCGCCGCCCAGGACCCGGACGATCCGGGCGTGCTGGTGCTGTCGCGGTTCGCCGGCGCCGCCAACCAGCTGCAGGCGGCGCTGATCATCAATCCGAACAGCCCCGAAGACATCGCCGAGGCGCTGAACCGCGCGCTGAACATGGAGCTGGCGGAGCGAATCGAGCGTTGGCGCGCTCTCTTCGACAACGTCCAGCGCGAGGACGTCACCGCCTGGCGCGACGCCTATGTCGGCGCGCTCGCCGCCGTGCGGACCGGCGTCCCGCGCAAAGCCGCCGAGGGACCGCTCTATGGCGAACAAGCTCGCCCGCTATCAGTCCATGAGAGACTTTACCCGGACCGCCGAGCCCAGCGGCCAGAAGAAAGCCCGGCCGTCGAAACGCCTGCGCTACGTGATCCAGAAGCACGCGGCGACGAGACTGCACTACGACTTCCGACTGGAGCTGGACGGGGTCTTCAAGTCCTGGGCCGTGACCAAGGGACCCTCCCTCGACCCACACGATCGTAGGCTGGCGGTCGAGGTCGAGGATCATCCGCTCGACTATGGCGATTTCGAAGGCACGATCCCCAAGGGCCAGTACGGCGGCGGCGCGGTCATGCTGTGGGACCGGGGCTATTGGGCGCCGGAGCCGGGGACCGACGCGCACGAGGGTTTGGAGAAGGGCGATCTGAAGATCGTGCTGGAGGGCCAGCGCCTGCACGGCGGTTTCGTCCTTGTACGGATGAAGCACGATCGTGACGGCGGCAAGCGCGAGAACTGGCTGCTGATCAAGCACCGCGACGCCTTCGCCCAGGAGGGCGACGCCGACGCCCTGCTGACCGACAACGCCAGCTCCGTGGCCTCGGGCCGGACGATGGAGGCCATCGCGCAGGGCAAGGGCAAGGGCCCGACCCCGTTCATGAAGGCCGGCAAGGCCAAGGCCCGCGCCGACGACGTCTGGCAGAGCAAGCCGAAGGACAAGACCCCCGCGACCAAGCCGCTGCTGGCGTCGGCGCCGCCGAAACTGCGGCCCGCGCCCCTGCCCGACTTCGTCCTGCCGCAGCTGTGCAAGTCGGTGGAACGGCCGCCGCAGGGAACCGGCTGGGGCCACGAGGTCAAGTTCGACGGCTACCGACTGCAGATCCGCGTGGAGAACGGCGAGGCCGTGGTCCGCACCCGCAAGGGCCTGGACTGGACCGAGCGGTTCGGCGCCATCGCCAAGGCCGCGGCCGATCTGCCCGATTGCATCCTCGACGGCGAGGCGGTGGCTTTGGACCAGGAGGGGCAGCCCAGCTTCCCCGCGCTGCAGGCGGCGCTGTCGGACGGCGCGACCGACACGCTGGTCTATTTCGCCTTCGACCTGCTGTTCGCCGCCGGGGGCGACCTGCGCGGCCTGCCGCTGCGGCGGCGCAAGGAGGCGCTGAAGCTGCTGCTGGGGGGCGATGATCGGCGGCTGCGCTATGTCGAGCATTTCGAGACCTCGGGCGACGCGGTCTGGGCGTCGGCCCGGCGGCTGAACCTGGAAGGGGTGATCTCCAAGAAACTAGACGCCGCCTATCGCTCGGGCCGTTCGGAGAGCTGGACCAAGGCCAAGTCCCGCCCCGGCGAGGAGGTGGTGATCGGCGGCTGGACCGGCGAGAAAGGTCAGCTCCGCTCGCTGCTGGCCGGCGTCCACCGCGACGGAAAGCTCGTCTATGTCGGCCGGGTCGGCACAGGCTTTGGGAGCCGGGCCGTCGCGCGCGTGCTGCCCAAACTGCAGGCGCTGGCCAGCCGCTCCAGTCCGTTCAAGGGCCCGAACGCTCCGCCGAAGGAACCCAACGTCCATTGGGCCAAGCCAGAGCTGGTGGCCGAGATCGAGTTCGCGGGCTTCACCAGCGACGGCAATGTCCGCCAGGCGGCGTTCAAGGGCCTGCGCGAGGACAAGCCCGCCCAGGAGGTGGAGGCCGAAACGCCCGAACCCACGCCGCGTCCGGCGGCCAGCAAAGGAAAGTCCGGCATGGGTGAACCCGTCGTCATGGGCGTGACCATCTCCAACCCCGACAAGGCGCTATGGCCGAACTCGGCGGACTCAGTCGAGCCAGTGACCAAGCTGGAACTGGCCCGCTACCTGGAAACGGTCGGCCCGTGGATGATGGAGCACATCGAGGGCCGGCCCTGTTCGATCATCCGCACGCCGGACGGGATCGGCGGCGAGCAGTTCTTCCAGCGCCACGCGGGCAAGGGCTCGTCCCCCTTGATCGAGCAGGTGCAGGTCAGCGGCGATCACGCGCCCTATCTGCAGGTCGACCGGGCCGAGGCGCTCGCCGCCCTGGCCCAGATCGGGGCGACCGAATACCACCCGTGGAACTGCCGACCGCATGAACCGGAGACGCCGGGCCGGCTGATCTTCGACCTCGACCCCGGGCCGGGCGTCACCTTCGACGACGTGGTCGCCGCCGCCCGCGACGTGCGCGACCGGCTGGAGGAGCTGGGCCTGACCGCCTTCTGCAAGACCACCGGCGGCAAGGGGCTGCATGTCGTCACCCCGCTCAGCCCGCCGAAGGGCAAGCTCGACTGGCCGACCGCCAAGGCCTTCACCAAGCAGCTCTGCGAGGCGATGGCCGCCGACGAGCCCGATCGCTACGTGGTCAACATGGCCAAGAAGCTGCGCGATGGCCGGATCTTCCTGGATTATCTGCGCAACGACCGGCTCTCCACCGCCGTCGCGCCGCTGTCGCCGCGGGCCAGGGACGGGGCCACCGTCTCCTTTCCACTGACCTGGAGCCAGGTGAAGGCGGGCCTGGATCCGCTGCGCTACACGATCCGCACCGCGCCCGCCCTGCTCAAGAAAACCACCGCCTGGGCCGACTACGCCGCCAGCGAACGGCCCCTGGAAACCGCCATCAAGCGTCTGGGCTGAAACAAGTTGGCCTCATCTGGGGCGCGAAGATGAACCTAACCCGACCACGATGGTTCAGCTTGGGCTCAGCGGCCTCCCGCCATGATGGCTGCAACAGTTTGAGAAGGAGAGATCGCCATGAGGAAGATCCTGACCGCCGCCATCGCCCTGTCGGTCCTGGCCGGAGCCGGCGCCGCCAGCGCCCAGCCTTACGGTAATGGCAATGGCCATCGCGATCACCGCGACGACCGCCGCGCCGAGCAGCAGTACGACCGCCGTGTGGATAAGGCCGAACGCAAGTACGATCGCGACGTCCGCAAGGCCGACCACCGCTATCGCGCCAGCGCCTATCAGCGTCCGCACGGCTATTATCACCGCCAGTGGACCCGCGGCGACCGCCTACCCCCGTCGTACCGGGCCGACCGCTACCGGGTCGACTATCGCCACTACGGCCTGCGCGCGCCGCCCCGCGGCTACTACTACACCCGCGTCGACAACGACGTGGTCCTGACCGCCGCCGCCACCGGCCTGATCGCCTCGGTCATCGTCGGCATGTTCCAGTAGGACTTCAGATCCTCCCCCCTGGGGGAGGTGGCGCGCGAAGCGCGACGGAGGGGGCTGCAGCAGGAGTCGTAGTNTCTGGTGAGCTTAAGACGCCCGCTTCCGAGCGGGCGTTTTTCGTGCGGCGGGCTTCTTTTCCGGCGCGCGCGGCGCGGCCTTCCGGCGTGATCCGCCCTCGCCCAGGCTGCGGCGCAGGGCCTCCATCAGGTCGATGACCTCGGCCTCCTTGGGCTCGGCGACCGGCGCGGTGACGCCGTGGTTATTTTCCTTCTCGGCGATCAGCTTGCGCAGCGCGGTCTCGTAGCGGTCGGTGAACTCGCTGGCGTCGAACGGCCCCTCGAGCTGGTCGATGATCTTCTCGGCGATGGCGACCATCTTGGTGTCGGCCTTCACGTCGGGAATGCTCCCGAAGAACTCGGCCGGATCGCGCACCTCGCTGTTGGAGCGGATGGTGTAGGCCACGATGCCCTGGTCGCGCGGCTCCAGCGCCATGACCCGTTCGCGCTGGTGCATGACCACCCGGGCCAGCGCCACCTTGCCCGCCCCGCTCATCGCCTCGCGGATGACGCTGAAGGCCTCGACCGCCATCTCGCCGTCGGGGGCCAGGAAATAGGGATCGTTCCAATAGAGCCGGTCGATGTCGGCCTCGTCGACGAACCGCTCGATGTCGATGGTGCGGGTGGTCTCCAGCCGCACGTTCTTGATCTCCTCGTCGGTGACGACGACGTAGCGGCCCTTCTCGATCTCGTAGCCCTTGACGATATCGGCCCGCTCGACCGGCCCGGTTTCGGGATCGGTGGGGATCATCCGGATGCGGTTGTGGGTCTGCTTGTGCAGCATGTTGAACGAGACGTCGGCGCTGCGCGAAGTGGCCGTGTAGAGGGCCACGGGGCAGCTGACGAGCGACAGGCGCAGATAGCCCTGCCAGGTGGGGCGCGTGGCCATGTCCGGACTCCGCGGAGCTGATCAGAGTCAGGAAACGCCGAGCTTAGCGATTCAGTTCGCCGGCAGCCCCAAGGTCGGCAGGACGAGCGCCTGCTGGACATCGAGCTGGCCCTTGCGGAAGCCCTCGCGCACCCCGCTCTGCGCGCCGAATTCGACCAGCTGATCCCTGGCGCGGCCATAGGCCGGCCAGTCGATGTCGCACCGGGGCGCGCCGGTCTTGGCGAAGGCGACCCAGCAGCCGTGCATCAGCTTGGCCATCGCCTTGTCGTCGGCCGCCACCATGCTCTCGGGCGTGCGCCGGCCCCAATATTCGAAGACGTACTGGATCTCGGCGGCGTGGGCGGCGCTGGTCACGCCCATCGGCCGGAAGCGCGAGCCGACATAGGAGAAGTGGTAGAGCCAGGCGGGCGCGCCATCCGCCGCCTCGGCCGCGACCCAGCGGGCCGGCCCCACCATGTAGCGGTCGCCGAACGCCGCCCGCACCAGGGCCTCGTCGCCCTTGGCGGCCTCAGCGGCGTAGGGCGCCTTGACCGCCGCCGGTATCGCCGCGGCCAGGGCCGAGGCGTTGGGCAGGCTGCGGCCGATTAGCGAATCCTCGCCGGAATTGGCCCCGATGATCAGCGGCACGTCGCTCTCGCGCCCGGCGGCGAAGGCCTGGGAGGGCGTCTCCTTCAGCAGCCGGCCGTCGACGAACGGGCCGTAGTCGCCGCTCAGGGTTTGCGCGATCAAGCGGTCGGCGGGAACAGCGCGCAGATCGGCGGCGGTGGCGTTCTCCAGGCCGAGCTTGGCGGCGACCGCGACGCCGTCCGCCTCCTTGCCGGCCAGGGTGGAGGGCGAGAACCAGCCGCCGCCCGACTGCACCGCCGCCTTCTGATAGAGGCCCTTGGCCTTGGGCGTGGCCAGGATCGCCAGGGTGCTCATGCCGCCGGCGCTTTCGCCGAAGACCGTGACGTTCTTCGGATCGCCGCCAAAGGCCGCGATATTGCGCTGGACCCATTCCAGGGCCGCGATCTGGTCCATCAGGCCGTAGTTGCCGACCGGCGCCTTGCCGGCGGCCTTGGTCAGGGCCGGGTGGGCGAAGTAGCCGAGCGGGCCGAGGCGATAGTTGATCGAGACCAGCACCACGCCGTCGCGGGCGAAGTTCTGGCCGTCATAGATCCAGCCCGCGCCGGTGCGGTGCGAGCCGCCGTGGATCCAGACCATGACCGGCGCCTTGGCCGCGGCCCCAATTTTGTCGTTTGGGGGCGCAAAGACATTGAGCTGCAGGCAATCCTCGCTGACCGGCCCATTGGCGCTGCCGGAATTGGGCGAGCCGTCGGCGTTCATCTGCTGAGGGCAGGAGACGCCATTCTTGCTGGCGTCGCGCTCACCCTTCCAGGCGAGCGGCTTCTTCGCCGCCGCCCAGCGCAGGGCGCCCGTCGGCGGGGCGGCGTAGGGGACGTTCTTGAAGATCGCCGCCCGGTCGGTCTGCGTCCCGGCCAACACGCCGCTCTCGACCTTGACCGTGACGCTCTGGGCCTGAGCGGCCGTGGCCAGCGCCAGCATGCCCAAGACGATCGCACCCATTCGCAGCATGGCGTTTCCCCTGACCCGACGGCCGGCGAGCATTCGGCCGGCGGGGGCGCAGGTCAAGGCGACTCCACCGTGAGGTGCTTGACTCTTGCGCCCGCAAATCTAGAACAAAATGAGAACAAAGGATCAAGGAGCCATGTCCGGATTTCGCGACGGCCGCCTGGCGGCGCTCAAGGCGAAGATCGCCGCCCTCGAAGCGGGCGGACGGGCGGACTCTGAATCCCTGCCGTTCGGGACGCCCCAGATCGACGACTGTTTTCTGGGCGGCGGCCTGGCTCTGGGCCAATGGCACGAGTTCACCGGGGCCGGGATGGAGGTCGAGACCGCCGCCTCGCCGGCCGCCTTCGCCGCCCTGGTCGCCGCCCCGCTCGCCCAGCGCGGCGAGGCGGTCTGGGTGCTGCGCCGCGACGACCTATTCGCGCCGGGACTGGCGGGCCTAGGCTTTCCAGCCGAGCGGCTGATCCAGGTCTGCGCCCGTGACGAGGCCGAGGCCCTGGCCATCGCCGAGGACGCCCTGGCCAGCGTCGGCGTCGCCGCGGTCTTCGCCGAGGTGGAGGCCGTCGACCTCACCGCCGGCCGGCGGCTGCAGCTGGCCTGCGAAAAGCGGGGCTCCACCGGCTTCGTGATCCGCCGCCGGCCCTATGGCGGGCAGGAGCGCAAGACCGCTTCCGGCTCAGCGGCGGCCACCCGCTGGAAGATCGCCCCGGCGGCCAGCCAGCCTGGCCCCGGGGAATTTGGCCTCGGCCCGCCGCGCTGGCGGGTCGAGCTGGAACGCTGCCGGGGCGGCCGCACCGGCGCCTGGCTGATGGAGGCCCAAACCGCATTCACCTGGGAGGCCGGACATGGCCCGCATCCTCTGCGCCTGGTCGCCGAATTGGGCGATCGCCAACTGGCGTCGGCGGAACCCGTCAGACTCTCCGCCTGAGCCCTTCGGCCTGATCGAAACCGTCAAGGGCGCGCGCCGGCTGGCGGCGGTGGACAAGGCCGCGCGCGCCGCGGGGCTGCACGCCGGCCAGAAGGCGACCGACGCCATGGCCCTGGTCCCGGGTCTCGTCACCGCCGAGGCCGAGCCGGAGGCCGACGCCGCCGCCCTCACCGCCCTGGTCGACTGGGCTGTCCGGTATTCCCCCGCCGTGGCGCCCGATGCGCCGGACGGCCTCTTCCTCGACATCGCCGGGGTCTCGCACCTGTGGGGGGGAGAGGCAGAACTGGTGGCCGACTTCCGGGCGCGGCTGGCCGCCAACGGCCTGTATTTCCGCTGCGCCGTCGCCGACACGCCCGGCGCGGCCTGGGCCCTGGCCCACCATGGCAAGGGCGCGGAGATCATCGCGCCGCCGAACGGCCAGGCCGACCTGCTGGCCTATCTGCCGCCCGCCGCCCTGCGGCTGGAGCCGCAGGCCGCCGCCCAGATGGAACGGCTGGGCCTGCGCCTGCTGTTCCAGATCATCGGCTTGCCGCGCGCGCCGCTGGCCCGCCGGTTCGGCAAGCAGACCCTGATCCGGCTGGACCAGGCCATGGGCCGCGCCGACGAAGCCCTGACCTTCCGTCGCCCGCCGCATCCCTGGTTCGCGCGGCTGGCCTTCTTCGAACCGATCAGCGCGCTGGAGGACCTGCAGCGGGTCAGCTTCGATGTCGCCGCCAAGCTCTGCGCCCGGCTGGAGCGCGAGGGGCATGGCGCCAAGCGCTTCGTCATCGCCTTCCACCGGGTGGACGGAAAGGCCCTTCCCCTGACCATCGGCCTGTCGCTGGCCGGCCGCGATCCAGTCCGCATCGCCAAGCTGCTCGCCCCCAAGCTGGAGACCATCGACCCCGACTTTGGGATCGACGTGGTGACTCTGGAGGCCGAGGCGGTAGAGCCGGTGTCCGGCCGCCAGGTCCGGCTCGACACCAGCACCGAGGCGGCGGTCGAGGACGGCCTCGCCCCCCTGGTCGACCGCCTGACCAACCGGCTGGGCGAGGGCCGGGTCTGGAAAGCCGCGCCGGTGGCGAGCCACGTCCCCGAACAGTCGAGCCGCCACGCCGCCCCGCTGAAGCCGGCGACGGGCGGCGGCTGGAACCCCGAGGCGCCGCGTCCCCTGCGCCTGTTCCGCCAGCCCGAGCCGCTGGAGAACGTCATGGCCCTGACGCCGGATGACCCGCCGCGCCAGTTCCAGTGGCGCAAGCGCGTCCACCGCGTCCTCCAGGCCGAGGGGCCCGAGCGCATCGGCGCCGAATGGTGGCGGGCCGACATCGACACGATCAGCGTCAGCCACGTGCGCGACTACTACCGGGTCGAGGACCAGGAGGGCGCGCGCTTCTGGGTGTTCCGCGAAGGCCTCTACAGCGCCGGCGCCGAAGCCCGCTGGTGGCTGCACGGGGTGTTCGGATGAGGCGCTCGCCCCCTCAGTCAGTTTCACTGACAGCTCCCCCAAGGGGGGAGCATCCAAGACGTTCCAGATCCTCCCCCTCTGGGGGAGGTGGCGCGCGCAGCGCGACGGAGGGGGCTCGGGCGTCGTCATGACCCGCTACGCCGAACTCCAGACCACCACCAATTTCTCGTTCCTGCGCGGCGCCTCGCACCCGCATGAGTTGGTGACCGAAGCCGGCGTCCTGGGCATGGCGGCCATCGGGATCACCGACCGCAATTCGCTGGCCGGGGTGGTCCGGGCCTGGTCTCAGATGCGGAAGCTGAGAGGGACGCCGCTGGCGGTGAAAACCTTGACCGGCTGCCGCCTGGACTTCGCCGACGGCACGCCGTCGCTGCTCTGCTACCCCTCCGACCGCGAGGCCTATGGCCGCCTGACCCGCCTGCTGACCGTGGGCCAGCTTCGCTCGGAGAAGGGCGAGTGCGACCTGCGCTGGGCCGATTTCACTGAACATTCCGAGGGTCAGCTCATCCTCGTCGTCCCGCCCCCCCGGCTAGACGAGGACTTCGAGCGCCGGCTCACCCAAATCGCCGGCGACCTGCGCGGCGACGTCTGGCTGGCGGCGTCGCGACCCTATGGCGCGCGCGATCTGCATCGGCTCTCGCGGCTGGCGGCGCTGGCGCAGTCCGCCGGCGCGCCGATGGTCGCCACCAACGACGTGCTCTATCACCGCCCCGACCGCCGGAACCTGCAGGACGTGCTGACCTGCATCCGCGAGACCTGCACCATCCACGACGCCGGCCTACGGCTAGAGGCCAATGGCGAGCGGCATCTGAAATCACCCGCCGAGATGGACCGGCTCTTCATCCGGTTCCCCGGCGCGGTCGAGCGCAGCGCCGAGATCGCCCAGCGGGTCGAGTTCGACCTTGGGCAGCTTAAGTACGAATATCCCGATGAGCCGGTGCCGCCCGGCAAGACCGCGATCCAGCACCTGCGCGACCTGACCTGGGAAGGCGCGGAGTGGCGTTTCGAAAAAGGGATGGGCGAGAAGGAGCGGCGGACGATCCAGCACGAACTCGACCTGATCGAGAAGCTGGGCTTCGCCAACTATTTCCTCACCGTCCACGACATCGTCCGGTGGGCGCGGGGCAAGGAGATCCTCTGCCAAGGCCGGGGATCGGCGGCCAATTCCTGCGTCTGTTTCTGCCTGGGGGTGACGGCCGTCGACCCGACCAAGGACGACCAGGACCTGCTGTTTTCCCGCTTCATCTCCGAGAAGCGCGGCGAGCCGCCGGACATCGATGTCGACTTCGAGCACGCCCGCCGCGAGGAGGTGATGCAGTACGTCTACCGCCGCTATGGCCGTGATCGCGCCGCCATCGTGGCGACCGTCATCCACTACCGGCCGCGCATGGCCATCCGCCAGGTGGGCAAGGCGCTGGGCCTGACCGATGACGTCACCGCCGCGCTCGCCGACACCATCTGGGGAAGCTGGGGCGAGGAGGTGCCCGACAGCTATGTGACCCAGGCGGGGCTCGACCCGACCAATCCCGAGATTCGCCGGGCGGTGCGCCTGGCCACCGAACTGCTGAAGTTCCCCCGCCACCTCTCCCAGCACGTGGGCGGCTATGTCCTGACCCAGAGGCGGCTGGACGAGACCGTGCCGATCGGCAACGCCGCCATGAAGGACCGCACCTTCATCGAGTGGGACAAGGACGACATCGACGCCATCGGCCTGATGAAGGTCGACATCCTGGCGCTGGGCATGCTGACGGCGCTGAAGAAGAGCTTCGACATGATCCCGCAGGACGACCCCACGGTGGGGCGCAAGATCACCGATATCGCCCACATTCCGCAGGAGGAAAAGGGCGTCTACGACATGCTCTGCAAGGCCGATTCCGTGGGCGTCTTCCAGGTCGAGAGCCGCGCCCAGATGTCGATGCTGCCCCGGCTGCAGCCGCGGAAATTCTACGACCTGGTGGTCGAGGTCGCGATCGTGCGTCCTGGCCCGATCCAGGGCGACATGGTCCATCCCTACCTGCAACGGCGGAACAACCGCGACCTGATCGACTATCCGCGTCCTGGCCCTGAGCATCCTCAAGACGAGTTGGAGGGCATCCTCGGCAAGACCTTCGGCGTGCCGCTGTTCCAGGAGCAGGCCATGCGGATCGCCATCGAGGCGGCGAAGTTCACCGACGACGACGCCGATGGACTGCGCCGCTCCATGGCCACCTTCCGCCACCTGGGCAATGTCGGGGACTACGAGACCAAGTTCCTGGAGGGGATGAAAGGCCGCGGCTACGATCCGGCCTTCGTCGAGCGCTGCTTCAAGCAGATCGAGGGCTTCGGCTCCTACGGCTTCCCGGAGAGCCACGCGATCAGTTTCGCCCTGCTGGTCTACGCCTCGGCCTGGGTGAAGTGGCGCTGGCCGGACGCCTTCCTGGCGTCGTTGCTCAACAGCCAGCCGATGGGGTTCTACCAGCCGGCCCAACTGGTCCGTGACGCCCGACAGCATGGGGTGGAGGTGCGCGGCCCCGACGTGCTGGCCAGCGACTGGGACTGCACCCTGGAGACCGCGACCAAGGAAGATCGGCTGCGCGCGGTGCGCCTGGGCCTGCGGCAGATCAAGGGGTTCAGCGAGGAGGAAGCGGGGCGCCTGGTCGCGGCCCGCAAGGACGGCGTGCGCAGCATCGATGACTTCGCGGTCCGCGCGGGCCTGTCGCGTCGCTCGCTGGAACTGCTGGCCGAGGCCGACGCCTTCGCCTCCCTCGGCTTGACCCGGCGCCAGGCGCTGTGGGCGGTGAAGGGGCTGGCCGACGAGACGAACAGCCTGAAGACCGCGCCGCTGCTGGCGGCCATGGGTGTGGTCGAGCATCAGGTGGAGCTGCCGTTGATGAACCTGCCGCAGGAGGTGACCGAGGACTACCGGACCACCAGCCTGTCGCTAAAGGCCCATCCGGTCGGCTTCTTCCGCGAGAGCTTGAAGAGCCTCGGCGCCGTTCCGGCCCGCGAGCTGGCGCACATGCGCGACCGCAAGCTGGTCAGCGTCGGCGGGCTGGTGCTGGTGCGCCAGCGGCCGGGCACCGCCAAGGGCGTCACCTTCCTGACCCTAGAGGACGAGACCGGCATCGCCAACATCGTGGTCTGGAAGGACGCCTTCGACGCCAATCGCAAGCTGGTCATGACCTCCTCGTTCCTGGTGGTCCACGGCCAGATCCAGAGCGAGAGCAACGTCGTCCACGTGGTCGCCCGCCGCTTCACCGATCTCTCGCACCGGCTGTCGGAAATGAAGGAGGAGGACGGCCCGGCCCCGCGCATCCACAACCGGGTCACCGGCGCCCTGGTCCGCAGCCGCGATTTCCACTGACCCGCCTTGATCATGTAGAGTGGGGCCCAAGAAACCCTGACAGGGAGGACGCCATGTCCGCCGCAGTTCAGCTTCTCGTCGGCACCCGCAAGGGCGCCTGGATTTACCGCAGCGACGCCGAGCGCAAGACCTGGTCGGTCCAAGGACCGATCTTCCTGGGTCACATCGTCAACCATCTGGTGCTCGATCCGCGCGACGGGAAGACGCTGCTGATGGCGGCCTCCACCGGACACCTCGGCCCCACCATCTTCCGCTCGACCGATGGCGGGGAAACCTGGGCGGAGGCCCAGCAGCCGCCGGCCTTCCCCAAGGCGCCGACCAACGGCGAGGCCCCGGCCCGCGCGGTCGATCACAGCTTCTGGCTGGAGCCCGGCCACGCCAGCGAGCCGGGGGTCTGGTGGGCGGGCACCTCGCCGCCCGGTCTGTTCCGCAGCGCCGACGGCGGCGCGACCTGGGACAGCGTCGCCGGCTTCAACGACCACCCGATGTACTGGAACTGGTGCCCGGCCGACGGCGGCACGCCGGACGGGGCGCTGCTCAACCAGATCCAGATCGACCCGCGCGACGCCGCGCACATGTACATCGCCACCTCGACCGGCGGGGTGTTCGAGAGCCGCGATCAGGGCGCCAGCTGGGCGCCGCTGAACCAGGGGGTCGAGGCCAATTTCATGCCCGATCCCTATCCGGAATATGGCCAGGACGCCCACTACATCGCCCTGGCCCCGACCATGCCCGACCGGATCTGGCAGCAGAACCATTGCGGCATCTACCGGTTGGACCGGCCGGGCGAGCGCTGGAACCGGATCGGCCAGGCCATGCCCGCCGAGATCGGTGACATCGGCTTCACCATCATCCCCCACCCCAGGGAGGCCGACACCGCCTGGGTCTTTCCGATGGACGGCACCGAGGTCTGGCCGCGGACCAGTCCGGGCGGCAAGCCGGCCGTCTATCGGACCCGCGACGCCGGCGCGAACTGGGAGCGCCAGGACGCCGGCTTCCCGACGCAGCAGGGCTGGTTCACGGTCAAGCGCCAGGCCTTCTGCGCCGACCAGGCCGCGCCGCTCGGCCTCTATCTGGGCGCCACCAACGGCGAGGTCTGGATGAGCGACGACGAGGGCGGGTCATGGCGGACCATCGCCCAGCACCTGCCGGAGATCTATTCGGTGGTGGCGGCGCCGCTCTGATGGTCCAGGTCTTCATCCCCTCGCAGCTCACCTCCTACACCGAGGGGGTCAGCCGGCTAGAGGCGGCCGGCGACAGCATCGCCCGCGTGCTGGACGATCTCGACGCCCGGTTTCCGGGACTGAAGTTCCGGGTGGTGGACGAGCAGGACCGCATCCGCCGCCACATGCGCATCTTCCGCAACGGCGACCGCGCGCAGGACCTCGCGCTCGCGGTCGGCGACCACGACGAGGTGCTGATCTTCGGGGCGCTGTCGGGAGGCTGAAGCACCGACTGCGACCAAATGTCCGCCGCTGATCGAGGCCGCGTTTACACCCGATTAGCCGCCCCGATGCGAGGCCCCGCCGCGATTTCGCGCACGATCCACGCTGCGCGGCGAGAGAGAGCCATGAGCGCCGAAGTTCGTTTCCCCACCCGCACCATCGCCCTGGTCCTCGCGGTTTCCGCCTGCCTCATCGGTTGGCTCATCTGGACCGGCGAGAACATCGGCGGAAAGCTGACGGGCGCTAGCGAGCGCGCCACGGCCGGCGCGCAGGTGTTGGGCGAAATGGCGCGACTGGACGAAGCCCTAACTGGCTCGGCCCGGCTGGCCGCCGCCACCGGCGAGCCGAAGTGGAAGGCCCGCTATGACCAGCTCTCGCCGCAGTTCGACAAGGCGGTCGCCACGGCCCAGGCCCTGGCCAGCCCCGCCCTTCGCGACCAGTACAAGAGCACGACGGACGCCGCGAACGCGGCTTTGTTGAAGCTGGAAGGCGAAGCTTTGGCCGCGGCGACCCCGGCCGACGCCCAGGCGATCCTGGACGGCGCCGACTACACCCAGGCCAAGCAGATCAATCTTTCCGGCGGCGAGACCTTCGCCAAGGGTCTGCAGGCCGAAACCGCCGCCGTCGTCGCCTCCGCACGCGCCGCCCAGCACCGGTCTCTGATGCTCACCCTGGCCGGCTCGGTGCTGATGGCCGGCGGCTGGTTCGTCCTGATCCGCACCCTGCTCACCTGGCGCCGCAATCTCGATCAGGCCCAACGCGAACACGAGAGCCAAGTCGCGGCGCAGCGTGAGCTGGAGACCAAGCTGGCCGACGAACAACGCGCCGCCGCGCAGGAGCGTGAACGGGTCGCCGAGGCCAAGCGCGTCGCCGACATGAAGGCCGCCGCCGAACAGCAGGCGGTGGTCGGCGCCCTGGCCCAGGGCCTCTCGAACCTGTCGGCCGGCGACCTCACCTTCCGGCTCAACACCGCCTTCGCGGCCGAGTACGAGAAGCTGCGGGCCGACTTCAACGCCGCCGTCGCCAAGCTGCAATCGACCATGGGCGGGATCGCCGGGGCCTCCAACGGCATCCGCTCGGGGACCCATGAGATCAGCCAGGCCTCGAACGATCTGGCGCGCCGCACCGAGCAACAGGCCGCCAGCCTGGAAGAAACCGCAGCGGCCCTGGATCAGATCACCGCCACCGTGCGTCAGACCGCCGCCGGCGCCGAACGGGCGCGGCAATCCATGGCCTCCACCCAGACCGACGCCGAACATGGCGGCGAGGTCGTCACCCGGGCGGTCAACGCCATGGGCGCCATCGAGACCTCCTCCGGCGAGATCGCCAAGATCATCAGCGTCATCGACGAGATCGCGTTCCAGACCAATCTGCTGGCGCTGAACGCCGGCGTCGAGGCGGCGCGGGCCGGCGAGTTCGGCCGTGGCTTCGCGGTGGTCGCCTCCGAGGTCCGGGCCCTGGCCCAGCGCTCGGCCGAGGCGGCGCGCGAGATCAAGGCGCTGATCTCGACCTCCAGCGAACAGGTCGGGCTGGGCGTCGGCCTGGTGGCGCAGACCGGCGAGGCCCTGAAGCGGATCGTCGTCCAGGTGACCGAGGTCAACAGCGTGATCGCCACCATCGCCGCCTCTGCCAAAGAGCAGGCCACCGGCCTGGCCGAGGTCAATGTCGCGGTCAATCAGATGGACCAGGTGACCCAGCAGAACGCCGCCATGGTCGAAGAGGCCACCGCCGCCGCCAACGGCCTGGCCGGCGAGACCGGCGAACTGGCCCGTATGATCAGAGAATTCCGCACCGGCGCGGTCGACACCGAACGCCGCGTCGCCAGGGCGGCCTAACCTTCGGGTAGGATCTCGTCGGGCTCCGGCGTCACCGGAAAACGGACGGCGGCGATCTCGTCGTGGCCGGCCATCCAGGCCTTGGCCACGCGATGGCCGCCGTCCATCAACCGGCCTTGCGCGCAAAGAATGACGGGATAGGCGGGGTCGGCCTGGGCGATCCGCTGCGCATGCTTGGCGACTTCGCGGATGGTCGGAACGTGGCGTCCGACGAACCAGCAGTCCTGCTCGAATTCAGGAATATCAGCGAGCTTCACCGAGATCACCGGAAGCTCGGCGGCCAGGGCCCAAAGCCGCTGCGTCCACCAAAGTCCGCGCCCGCCGCCGATGGGGCGCGTGTACTTGTCAGCCATGAATAGGCCCTCCCTCCCCGCAGAATTGCTACGGGAAGGGAGGGCGTAAAGTCCTAGAACCGCAGGGTGCGGGCTTCCTTCACGTGCGGCAGGGCGCGGATCTTGCCGACCAACTCGTCGGCCGGATCCTGGTCGACGCCGACCAGGGCGATGGCGTCCTCGCCGGCCGAGACGCGGCCGAGGTTGAAGGTGGCGATGTTGACGCCCTCTTCAGCCAGCAGAGCGCCCAGCGCGCCGATGAAGCCCGGCTTATCCAGGTTGTTCACATAGAGCATGGTGGAGGCGAACGGGGCGTCCAGGTCCATGCCCTTGACCTCGATCACGCGCGGCGCGCCGGCCATGACCGTGCCCGCGAACGAACGCTTGCCCAGCGCCGTGGTGACGGTGATCCGCACCAGGCTGTCATAGATCGGGCTGTCGTCCTGCTTGCTCTCCGACACCGTGATGCCGCGTTCCTTGGCCACGGCCGGAGCCGAGACCATGTTCACTTCGGCCAGCATCGGACGCAGCACGCCGGCCAGGGCGGCGGCGGTCAGCGGACGGGTGTTGAGGTTGGCGACCTCGCCCTCATAGGCGATGTCGACGGCCTTGACCTCGACGTCGACCATCTGGCCGGCGAAGGCGCCCAGGCGCTCGGCCAGAGCCACGAAGGGCTTCAGCTTCGGCGCTTCGTCGGCGGTGACCGACGGGCTGTTGAGGGCGTTGGAGACCGCGCCGGTGAGCAGGTAGTCGCTCATCTGCTCGGCCACCTGCAGGGCGACGTTTTCCTGCGCTTCCATGGTGGACGCGCCCAGGTGCGGGGTGGCGATGAAGTTCTCGGCGCCGAACAGCACGTTGTCCTTGGCCGGCTCCTCGACGAACACGTCGAAGGCCGCGCCGCCGATGTGGCCGCTGTCCAGGCCCTTGCGCAGGGCCGCTTCGTCGACCAGGCCGCCGCGGGCGCAGTTGACGATCAGCACGCCCTTCTTGGTCTTGGCCAGGTTCTCGGCCGACAGGATGTTGCGGGTCTTGTCGGTGAGCGGGGTGTGCAGGGTGATGACGTCGGCGCGGGCCAGCAGCTCTTCCAGCTCGACCTTCTCGACGCCGATCTCGACGGCGCGTTCAGCCGACAGGAAGGGGTCGTAGGCGACGACCTTCATCTTCAGGCCGTTGGCGCGGTCGGCGACGATGCCGCCGATGTTGCCGGCGCCGATCAGACCCAGGGTCTTGGCGTAGAGCTCCACGCCCATGAAGCGGTTCTTCTCCCACTTGCCGGCCTGGGTCGAAACGTCGGCTGCGGGGAGCTGGCGGGCCAGGGCGAACATCATGGCGATGGCGTGTTCGGCGGTGGTGATCGAGTTGCCGAATGGGGTGTTCATCACCACGATCCCCTTGGAGGTCGCGGCGGGGATGTCGACATTGTCCACGCCGATGCCGGCGCGGCCGATGACCTTCAGGTTCGGGGCGGCGGCGATCACGTCCTTGTCGGCCTTGGTGGCCGAGCGGACGGCCAGGCCGTCGTAGTCGTTGATGATCTTGAGCAGCTCTTCCTTGGAGAGGCCGGTCTTCACATCAACGTCGACGCCACGTTGCTTGAAGATGTCGATGGCGGCGGGGCTGAGCTTGTCGGCGATCAGTACGCGGGGCATGGGCGGGTGTCCTTACGGATAGAGGGATATGCGTCCTCGGCCACGCGGTTCTTGGGCGTGGAGGCGCGAGGACGCGAAAGGTGTTTAGGCGGCTTGGAGCGCTTCGAGGGTCGAGGCGAAGGCCCAGTCGAGCCAAGGCGTCAGGGCCTCGAGGTCGGAGGTTTCGACCGTGGCGCCGCACCAGATCCGCAGACCGGCCGGGGCGTCGCGATAGCCGCCGATGTCCAGGGCCGCGCCTTCCTTTTCGAGGGCGCCGGCCAGCTTCTTGGCGAAGTCGGCCTGGGCGTCGTCGGACAGGGCGGTGATGCGGGCGTCGACCACCTTCAGGCAGACCGAGGTGTTGGAGCGCGAGGCCGGATCAGCGGCCAGGAAGTCCACCCAGTCGGTCTTTTCCACCCAGGCGGCGAGGGCCCCGAGGTTGGAGTCGGCGCGGCGCTGCATTTCGACCAGGCCGCCGATCGAGGCGCCCCACTTCAGCGCGTCGATGGCGTCTTCCACGCAGAGCATGGAGGGCGTGTTGATGGTGGCGCCTTCGAAGATGTCCTTGGCGATCTTGCCGGCCTTGGTCATCCGGAAGAGCTTGGGCATCGGCCAGGCCGGGGTGTAGCTCTCAAGCCGTTCGACCGCGCGGGGCGACAGGATCAGCACGCCGTGCGCGCCTTCGCCGCCCAGCGCCTTCTGCCAGGAGAAGGTCACGACATCGAGCTTCGTCCAGTCCAGGTCCTGGGCGAAGGCGGCGCTGGTGGCGTCGCAGATGGTGATGCCTTCACGGTCGGCGGAGATGAAGTCGGCGTTCGGGACGCGGACGCCCGAGGTGGTGCCGTTCCAGGTGAAGACCAGGTCGGCGTCGGGGCGGACCTTGCTGAGGTCCGGCAGCTCGCCATACGGCGCGTCCAGGACTTCGGCGGGAAGCTTCAATTGCTTGACGACGTCCGTAACCCAATCCTTGCCGAAGCTCTCGAAGGCGAGCAACTGCACGGGCCTCGGGCCCAGCATCGACCACAGGGCCATCTCGACGGCGCCGGTGTCGGAACCAGGCACGATGCCGATCAGGAAGTCGTCGGGAACCTCCAGCACCTGGCGGGTGCGGTCGATCGCCTCTTGCAGGCGCGCCTTGCCCGGCTTGGAGCGGTGCGAGCGGCCGAGGACGGCGTTCTGGAGATTTTGGGGGTTCCATCCGGGGCGCTTGGCGCACGGGCCGGAAGAGAACTCGGGGCGCGCCGGACGCATTGCCGGCTTGGCGAGGGTCGTCATGTCGATGTCTCCCATCCTTACAGATGAGCAGCACCCCGTTGGGGGGGTGTGGCCCGCGGCGGAGAAACTCCGGTTTCGACCTGAGTGCAAGCGAAAGTTTTTGAGGTCCGTGCGGCCGAGCTGGGCCGCGGTCGGCAAGGCGACCCGCCAGCCGGGCGGCGCCCACGGGCCGGCTGAAGCCTTAGGCGGCGGCCTTCCGAGCCTTGATGCGCTGGCGCCAGCCGACGATCGTGCCGAGGGCCAGGCAGGCGCTAATGCCCAGGAAATTCATGTTGTTGATCTTGATATGCAGCAGGTCCACGGGCCGCGCCGTCACCATGTAGAAGGCATGCAGGCTGAACTGCGCCGCGTAGAGCAGCATCGCGCCGCCGAGCCAGAAGCTGGCATAGCGCACGGCGATCACCAGCAGGCCGAGCGCGGTCAGGCCATCCAGGGTGAGCCGGGCGACCTGTTCGAACGACTCCGGCAGGAGCAGCCCGCTGAGAATGGAGAGAATAAGATTGCCGCCGACCATTGCGCCGCCCAGCCGTTCGGCCGGGCCGCCCTTCCAGAGGGCGAACAGCGAGATCCCCATGGTGGAGACCGTCAGGAGAATTACGATCGGTGCAATCTGCATAATCTTACGCCCCTAACTCTCATTAGGGGCGCAGGACCAGTTAAACTATTGCAACCAAGGCGGCCTTAGCCGACTTCGCGCATCGTCGTGGCTTCGGTCTTGGCGAGGAAGGCCGGCTTGTTCATGTAGCCGAGCTTCGTGCGAATACCGAGGCGCAGCTGGGCTTCCGCCAGCTCGCCATGCACGCCGACCATGGCGGTCCGGGCTTCTCCCAGCGCCTTGATGGCTTCAACCATCTTCACCTGCACATCGTCCGCGAAGACGAGCGAGGCGTTCACCTCAGTGCGGGCCTTGAGCATATCCGCAAGCAGTTCGGTGGCTTCAACCATGGCTTGGTCAACAGCCGCTTCCGTCGAAAACAACTTGGCCGCGACGCGTTGCGCGACAAACACCTTTTCCATGGGAACCCTCCGAGGAAACTAACTTAACGGCTGTTAAGGTAAACCAGAGGTTAAATTCTACCTAGGAGATTCATATCGCGTTAACCACGATTTTATCGCCTACGGGTTGAGCCCGTGTCTTTTGGGCAACACTTTCGCGTATCCAGGGAGTCCGATGGAAGCGAACCGTTAGTAGAATTGGCCTAGATGGAGTGCTCGACGGGAATTCGGGCGCCTATGACAGACCAGCCTCCCAAGACCGGAGCCGCTCGCCACGCGACCTTCCATGCGCGGGTCGCCGGCGTTGCGCTGATCACCACGATCGTGGTGCTGGTCGCCGCCTGCCTGACGTTCATGCTGCAGCAGTGGGCGGTCGCCCGCGAACAGAACCACCAGGCGCACATGGCGCTGTCGGGCATCACGGCAGGTTTGTCGTCGCCCGGCCTGGTGAGCGGAGACGCCGCCGCGGCAAGGGCCGCCATTGCTACGCTGTCCAACGACGGCAGCGTCACCGAGGCGCGGCTGCTGGACGCCAAGGGCAAGACGATCGGCGCCTATACGCGCAAGAGCCCGGCCACCACCGCCGAACTGGATACGATCCACACGCCGGTGATGTCCGATGGGGTCAAGGTCGGCGACCTGGCCATGACCTTCGAGACCCCGGCCCTGACCGCCCTGCTCCCGCAGTTCATCGCCCTGACCGGCGCGCTGTTCTTCGGCGGCGTCGGCGTGGCCCTGTTTCTGGCGCGAGGACTCGCCTCACGGGTGATCGCCCCCGTGCTCAAACTGTCCGACGCCATGCGCGACGTCGCCGCCAGCGGCAGCTTCGCGCGCGTTGAGGTTGAAGCCGACGACGCCCTGTTCCGTAGCCTGACCGACAGCTTCAACCACCTTTTGGCGAAGTTGGGCGAGCGCGAGCAGGCGCTTCAGCGCACCCTGCGCGAGTTGGTCGAGGCGCGCGACGCCGCCAACGCCGCCAATGTGCTGAAATCCCAGTTCCTGGCCAATATGAGCCACGAGATCCGCACGCCGCTGAACGGCGTCTTGGCCATGGCCGAGGTCATGTCGATGAGCGACCTGGCGCCGGTGCAGCGTGAACGCCTGGACGTCATCCGTCAGTCGGGCGGCCTGCTGCTGGCCGTGCTGAACGACGTGCTGGACCTGTCGAAGATCGAGGCCGGGAAGCTGGCCCTGCTGGTCGACGATTTCGACCTCGAGGCGGCGATCGCCCCGACCTGCGAGAGCTTCTCGGTGATCGCCGACGCCAAGAACCTGGATCTCAAGATCGAGGTGGCCGAGGCCGCCCGCGGCGCCTGGCGCGGCGACGCCGACCGCATCCGCCAGATCGTCGGCAACCTGCTCTCCAACGCCGTGAAATTCACCCTGCAGGGCGAGGTTTCCGCCAGCTTCGACGTGGTGTCCGACAGCGGCGCGCTGCGGCTCACCGTGCGCGACTCCGGGGTCGGGATCGCGGTCGAGAAGCAGGCCAGCCTGTTCGAGAAATTCACCCAGGCCGACAATTCCGCCACCCGCCGGTTCGGCGGCACGGGCCTGGGCCTGGCCATCTGCCGCGAGCTGACCCAGATGATGGGCGGGGTGATCAGCGTCGAGAGCCACGAGGGCCGCGGTTCGGTCTTCACCGTCGAGCTGCCGCTGGAACGCGGCGTCCTGGCGCCCCAGGCGATCGCCCAGCCGCAAGCCGCCGAGGAAACCGACGAAAGCGCCCTGCGCCTGCTGGCCGCCGAGGACAATCCGACCAACCAACAGGTCCTGGCCGCGGTCATGGGCTCGCTGGGCATCGAGATCGACATCGTCCCCAACGGCAAGGCCGCGTTCGAGGCCTGGCGCGACGGGTCCTACGACCTGATCCTGATGGACATCCAGATGCCGGTGATGGACGGCATCGACTCCGCCCGCGCCATCCGCACCGCCGAGCGCGAGAACGGCCGGTTCCGCACGCCGATCATCGCCCTGACCGCCAACGCCCTATCCCATCAGGTCGAGGAATACCTCGCCGCCGGCATGGATGGTCACGTGGCCAAGCCGATCGAGATCGCCAAGCTCTATGAGGCGATCAGCCGGGCCCTGACCGAGGCCGCCACGGTCGGCGCCGCCGCGTCGGACGCCACCGCCGCCGCCTGAACCTGAACGCCAGGCAACAGCCGGCTCAGGTCTGTTTCAGGTCTCCCATGGTCTCCTGACGCTCACGTCGCCGCCCTGCGACGCCGACGTCCACAGGAGGACCACGATGAAAAAGCTAGTTCTTGCTCTGACCGCGGCCTCCGCCCTCGCCGCAGCAGCGGTTCCCGCCGCCGCTCAGCCCTATGGCGGATGGCCAGATCGCTACGACCGCTATGATCGTTACGACCGCTATGACGGCCATGATGGCTACGACCGTGGCGACCGCTTTGCCGGTCGCCTGGAATGGCGGATCGACCAAGCGGCGCGGCGCGGCCAGATCGATTGGCGCTACGCCGCTGAACTGAAAAGGCAGGTACGCTCGGCCGAGCACCAAGCCTACCGCTACCGGGCCGACGGCCGCTACACGCCGGGCGAACGCGCCATCGTTCAAGCGCGCCTGGCCAGGGTGGCCGACCGCCTCGACCGGGCGAGCCGCGACTACGGCTATGGATACGGTTACGACAACTATCGCCGCTAACGCCCGACCCTCGCTTGCCGAACGCCCCCGCCCGATGCGGGGGCGTTTTTCGTTTCAGACCAGGGCCCGGCCCGATGAACCGAAAACAACGACCGGCTCAGAAAGCCGACAGGGCCGATGTGGTTCTCTCCTCCTCAAGCCGGCCCAGACCGATACCGCCCAACAGCGGCGGCAGGGGCCAGAAGACCGAGGAGAAGACCATGAAGAAGACCCTGACCATTCTCGCCGCCACCGCTGCGTCCTTCCTGGCCCTATCCGCCGGCGCCGCCTCGGCTCAATCCTGGGGCGCCGAGCGCCCGGCGCATGTCGACGCCCGCTACGACCAACGTGGCGACGCTCGTTATGACCAACGCGGCGACGCCCGTTACGACCAACGCGGTGATCGCGGCTGGATGAACATCAACCAGCGCCAGGAGCAGCTCGACCGCCGCATCGACCGCGGCGTCCGCAACGGCTCGATCACCCGCGGTGAAGCCTATCGCCTGCGCAACGAGTTCCAGACCATCGCCCGGCTGGAGCACCGTTATCGCGCCAACGGCCTGTCGGGCTGGGAGCGGGCCGATCTGGATCGCCGCTTCGACCGTCTCTCCGCGCAGATCCGCTGGGAGCGCAATGACGGCGACCGTTACGGCTCCGGCTACGGCAACGACTATCGCCGTTAAGGCCTGAGGTCCTCCGCCGGGATGGGAGAGCGTCCTGGCGGTGAGGGCGGGAAGGGAGCGGTCCTTGCGATCGCTCCCTTTTCGCATGCCGAGATGCTCAAGGCGGCCGCCTAGCCCGGCGTCACCACCGTCAGTTCGGGCCAGCGCCGCGCCGCGCTTTGCGCGGTTCGGAGGAAGCCGTTCGTCTGGCGGGTCGGGTTGGCCCGCAGGTGCAGGGAGAACAGATCCTCCAGGCCGAAGGGGGCCAGAATGGTCAGGGCGTCATTCGGCTCCAGCCGCACCCCGACCGAAAACGCCGTACTGGTGAACCGGGTCAGGGCCTCGCCGCTGGAGGTCAGCGGCGCATAGGGCTCGGCGAACTTGTCCTCGAACCACAGGTGGACGCGGGCCTGGTTGCGGACCTCGACCATCTCCTTGAAGGGCGCGGCGAAGGCGGCGGCCACCCGGCGGATCACCACGTCCTCGGCCTCGTAGGAGGTGTCGGCGGGATCGAAATAGCCGAGATCGTAGTCCCGGATTCCGTAGTCGGCGGGACGGCCGGTCAAGTGATTGAGCACCGGCTGATAGACCGCGCCGGAGAAGATCAGCCAGTCGGGCAGGTCCAGCTCGCGGGCCACGGCCATCACGTGCATCAGGCTCGGCGTCGCGCGGACGATATCCTCCAGGCGCAGCTTGAGATCCTTACTCATCGCACGCCCCTCAGCGGCCATCCGTGATCCAGCGGACCATGGCCGGCGCCCAGGCCCGGCGCCTGGCGCATGGCCTCGTGCACATAGGCCCAGGCCCGCGCCACCGCGTCGGGCAGCGCCAGCCCTTGGGCCAGGCCCGCCGCGCAGGCCGAGGCCAGGGTGCAGCCGGTGCCGTGGGTGTGGCGGGTATGGATGCGCTCACCTTCGAAGGTGGTCTCGCCGTCCCCGGTCATCAGCACGTCGACGACGCTCTGCCCCTCGACATGTCCCCCCTTCATCAGCACCGCCGCCGCGCCCAGTTTCAGCAGAGCCTCGCCGGCTCGGCGCAGGTCGTCGGTGGTCTGGACGCTAAGACCAGTCAGGGCCTCGGCCTCCGGCGCATTGGGCGTCAACAGCCTGGCGCGCGGAATCAGCAGCGCGCGCACCGCGTCAATGGCGCTGGGCGCCAGCAGGTTGGAGCCGCCCTTGGCGACCATCACGGGATCGACCACCGCCGGCGTGGCGCGGGCGCTGTCGAGGATGCGAGCCACGGTCTCGACCATGGCGATATCGCCCAGCATGCCGGTCTTGATGGCGTCGGCGCCGATATCGTCCAGCACGGCGCGGGCCTGGGCCTCCACGATCTCCAACGGGATCGGATGCACGCCGGTGACGCCCAGGGTGTTCTGCACGGTGATGGCGGTGATCGCGGTGGCGGCGTAGCCCCCCAGCATGGTCACCGTCTTGATGTCGGCCTGGATGCCCGCCCCGCCGCCGGAGTCGGAGCCGGCGATGATGAGGACGCGGCCTTTGGCTTCATTCATCCCTCGGAATTAACGCGGCGAGGCGGCAATTGCATCGGGATTTACGCGGCCATCCACGACCATGACTTCCCGTCCGGGGCGGCCCTGCTAAACCTGACGCCATGAAGATCGCACTCGTCACTGGCGCGGGCTCCGGAATCGGACGCGCCGCCGCCCTCGCCCTCAGCGCCGCCGGATATCAGCTCGCCCTGGTCGGCCGCCGCGCCGAGCGGCTGGAGGAAACCGCCGCCGCCGCGAGCGGCGAGACCCTGGTGCTGCCGGCCGACGTCTCCGACGCCGACCAGACCCAGGCGGTGTTCGAAGCCGCGCGCGAACGGTTCGGGCGGCTGGACGTGCTGTTCAACAACGCAGGAACCGGGGCCCCGCCGGTCCCCCTGGAGGATCTGAGCCTGGAGGCCTGGAAGCGCGTGGTGGACGTCAACCTGACCGGCGCCTTCCTCTGCACCCAGAGCGCGTTCCGGCTGATGAAGGCCCAGGACCCGCGCGGCGGGCGGATCATCAACAACGGCTCGATCTCGGCCCATGCGCCGCGCCCGCGCTCGGTCGCCTACACCGCCACCAAGCATGCGATCACCGGCCTGACCCGCTCGACCTCGCTGGACGGCCGCGCCTACGACATCGCCTGCGGCCAGATCGACATCGGCAACGCCGCCACCGAGATGACAGCGCGGATGTCGGCGGGCGTGCCCCAGGCCGATGGGACGCTGGCCGCCGAGCCCGTGATGGACGTCAAGGCCGTCGCCGACGCCGTGGTGTTCATGGCCGGCCTGCCGCTGGACGCCAATGTTCAGTTCATGACGGTGATGGCGACCAAGATGCCGTTCGTCGGGCGCGGCTGACGGCCTACTCCGCCGTCGCGACGGCGATCATTTCCGAACTGCCGGCGCTTAAGGCCCCGCCTTCCCAGTCGCCGAACCAATCGACGCGGCCGAAACCGGCGGCGCGAAGGCCCTGCTCGATCATCGCCCGCGGCGCAAACCGCAGGGTGCTGCGGCTCACCACCTCGTCACCGGCCGGCATGAAGCGATGGCGGGTCTGGAAGCGCACCTGCTCACCGTCGAGCGCCAGGACCTCGTGGCTCAGCCGCACCTGATTTCCGCCGCCCAGATCCAACACCTGCGAGGAGGCTTCGGGGGTCCAGCCGTCCCAGGCTCGGGCCTTCGGATTGCGGGTTTCGAACATGAAGCGCCCGCCGCGATCGAGGCGGGCCCGCACCTGATCAAACGTCTGGAGCATCGCTGCGTCGGTCAGCAGGCACTGAAACGCGTGTCCGGTCATGACCGCCACGTCGAACCGGCCTCGGAACGCCTCGGCGTCGCCCAGCACCCAGGTCGGCAGATCGCCCCCCGGCCGGGCGCGCGCGACGTCCAGCATGGCGGGGGCGGGATCGACCCCGGTCACCGCGTGACCTTGCCGCGCCAGCCGCACGGCGAACACGCCGGTGCCGCACCCCAGGTCGACGATCTTCAGCGGGGCGGCGCCGATCCGCGCCTCATAGAAGCGATGGTCCTCGTCCCCAGCGTTCAGGAGGTCATAGAGCGGTACGAGCCGAGGATCGGCGTAATGGAGATCGCTCATCGCGCGGTCTTGATCGCGTCCCAGACCCGCAGGGCCTGGACCGTCTGCGCGACATCGTGGACGCGCACGGCGGCGACGCCGGCCTGGACCCCCGCCAGGGCCGCGGCCAGGGAGCCCGGCAAGCGCTGCGTCGCGGACGCGGCCGGGTCGAGCAGGGCGATGAAGCTCTTGCGGCTGACGCCGAGCAGCACCGGGAAGCCCAGCTCGACCAGGCTCTCGAGGTTCGCGAGCAGGGCCAGGTTATGCTCCAGCCGCTTGCCGAAGCCGATGCCGGGATCGAGCCAGATCTTCTCGCGCGCCACCCCGGCGGCGATGGCCGCCTGAGCCCGGGCCGCCAGATAGGCGTTCACCTGCGCGACCACGTCGTCATAGCGCGGCTGCGCCTGCATGGTGCGCGGCGCGCCCTGCATGTGCATCAGCATCACCTCGCAGCCGAGCTCGGCGGCGACCGACAGCGCGTCGGGCGAATGGCTCAGGGCGGTGACGTCGTTCCAGATGTTCGCGCCCGCCGCGACCGCGGCCCGGGCGACGTCCGGCTTCATGGTGTCGATCGAGATCGGGATCGCGCTCTCTTCCCGGATCGCGGCGATCAGCGGGACGGCGCGGGCGATTTCGTCCTGGGTCGACACCGGATCGGAGCCCGGCCGCGTCGACTCCGCGCCGATATCGAGGATGTCGGCGCCCTGGGCGATCAGCATCCGGGCGTGGGCGAGCGCGGCGTCCGGCGCCAGGAACCGCCCGCCGTCGGAGAAGCTGTCGGGCGTGACATTGACCACGCCCATGACCTTCACGCGGTTCGACATGACGATCCTTGAGGCTGACAGCAAAACGCCCTCCTGGCGCGGGGCCGGGAGGGCGTCAAGCTAGTGAGGCGTAAGGCCCTAGGCCAGTTCGGGACGCGGCGAGATCGGCACCGCCACCGAGGGGCCCGTGGACCGCTTGGAGTCGGCGTCGTCGCGGACCGGCGGAACACCCTTCAACGCGTTGATGATCTCGTCGCCGCTGAGGGTCTCGTATTCGAGCAGGGCCTTGGCGAGCGTGTGCAGGTCTTCGAGCTTCTCGGTCAGGATCCGGCGGGCTTCATCGAAGCCCTCCTGGACCAGGCGCTTGACCTCCTGGTCGATCAGCTTGGCGGTCTCTTCGGAGATGTTCTGGGTGCGCGACACCGAGTGGCCGAGGAAGACCTCGTCCTGGTTCTCGCCGTAGGACACCACGCCCAGCTTGTCGGAGAAGCCCCACTTGGTGACCATCGCCTTGGCCAGGCGGGTGGCCTGGTCGATGTCGGACGAGGCGCCCGAGGTGATCTTGTCCTTGCCGAAGATCAGCTCCTCGGCCATCCGGCCGCCCATGAGGATGGCCAGGCGCGAGGTCATCTGCTCGTAGGACATGGAAAGCTGATCGCGTTCCGGCAGCTGCATGACCATGCCCAAGGCGCGGCCGCGCGGGATGATCGTGGCCTTGTGCACCGGATCGGTGGCCGGGACGTTCAGAGCGATCAGGGCGTGGCCGCCCTCGTGATAGGCGGTCAGGCGCTTTTCGTCCTCGGTCATGGCCATGGACTTGCGCTCGGCGCCCATCATGACGCGGTCCTTGGCGTCCTCGAAGTCACGCTGGACGACCATGCGGCGGTTCTTGCGCGCAGCCATCAGGGCCGCTTCGTTGACCAGGTTGGCCAGGTCGGCGCCGGAGAAACCCGGGGTGCCGCGCGCGATGGTCTTGACCTCGACGTCGGCGGCCAGCGGCACGTTCTTCATGTGGACGCGCAGGATGCGCTCGCGCCCGCCGATGTCGGGATTGGACACCACGACCTGACGGTCGAAGCGGCCCGGACGCAGCAGCGCGGGGTCGAGCACGTCGGGACGGTTGGTCGAGGCGATGACGATGATCGCTTCCGACGGGTCGAACCCGTCCATCTCGACCAGCAGCTGGTTGAGGGTCTGTTCGCGTTCGTCGTTACCGCCGCCAAGGCCCGCGCCACGATGGCGGCCGACGGCGTCGATTTCGTCGATGAAGATGATGCAGGGGCTGTTCTTCTTGGCCTGCTCGAACATGTCGCGGACGCGGCTGGCGCCGACGCCGACGAACATTTCAACGAAGTCGGAACCCGAGATGTAGAAGAACGGCACACCCGCCTCGCCGGCGACGGCGCGGCCGAGCAGGGTCTTACCCGTACCGGGAGGGCCGACCATCAGGGCGCCCTTGGGGATCTTGCCGCCCAGACGCTGGAACTTCGACGGGTCCTTCAGGAAGTCGACGATTTCCGTCAGCTCTTCCTTGGCCTCGTCGACGCCGGCGACGTCGTCGAAGGTCACGCGGTTCTTGTTCTCGGTCATCATCTTGGCCTTGGACTTGCCAAAGCCCATGGCGCCGCGGGCGCCGCCCTGCATCTGACGCATGAAGAAGATCCAGACCCCGATCAGCAGCAGGATCGGCAGGCTGTTCAGGAACAGGCCCAGCAGCCCGCCGCCGGCGGACTTCACATTGATGTCCGCGCCCTGCGATTCCAGGCGCTTGATCAGGTCTTCCTGATTGCCGGGCGTCATAGCCGTGAACGACTTGCCCGCATTGTCCTTGATCTCGATGGCGGTGCCGCGAAGCGTCGCGGTCTTGACCTCACCGGCGTTCACCCGCTGCAGCAGCTGGGAATAGGAGATCTGGCCGGACGCGCCAGCCGCCTGACTGCCGCCGGTCATCATGCTGTACAGCCCGATGAGAACGACGACGATGACGCCCCAGATGGCGAGATTACGCAGGTTCATGACGCGCCTTCGTGAAAAATGTCTCTCAAAGCCCACTGTAGGTGGGCCTGCACCCCTGGACTAGCAAGCCTCGTGCCGCGCGACGGAACATCGCGGTTCGACGAACCTGCTTGGCCAAACATGCGAAAGGCCGCGCGGTTGCCCGCGCGGCCTTCGAAACTATAGCCTAAGGCCTTAATATTTACCGAGCCGGCTTCTTCGGCGCGGCGATCAGACCTTCGCGCTGGGCGCGCTTGCGGGCCAGCTTGCGCGCACGGCGCACGGCTTCGGCCTTTTGACGAGCGCGCTTTTCGCTCGGCTTTTCGTAATGGACGTGCCGCTTCATTTCGCGGAACGAGCCTTCACGCTGCATTTTCTTCTTCAGCGCCTTGAGGGCCTGATCGACGTTGTTGTCGCGAACGAAAATCTGAACCAGGGTTCTCTCTCCTATTACCCGTTCCCGCTCGGCCATCCTGGTGTCAGGCGGCGGCGAACGGACAAAAGCCTTAAACCCGCTGACGCCAAAGCCATCGGGTTTGAGCGCGGCGGGATAGCAGAACCCTTCAGTGATGTCCACGGCGGACAGGCGCAAAAACGCTCGCTAAAATAAGGCATGGCGAACCAAACCGACTGGGCCGAGGCCACCGAGCAACAGGTGCTGGATGCAGCGCTGACCATCACCACCACCCAAGGGTGGACCTGGCCCGCCGTGCGCGCGGCCGGAAAGGCGGCGGGCCTGAGCGTGGCCGACACCGAACTGCTGCTGCCGCATGGGCCGGCCGACCTGGCCGCGCTGCTGTCGCGCCGGCACGACGCCAGGGCGCTGGCGGCCCTGCCCGATCCGGCGACTCTCAAGATCCGCGAGCGTATCCGCGCAGCGGTGGAGGCGCGGATCGACGCCGCCGCGGCCGACGAGGCCGCCGTGCGGCGCTGGTCCGGCTATCTGGCCCTGCCGCTCAACCTGGCGCTGGGCCTGAAACTGCTCTGGGAAAGCGCCGACGCCCTGTGGCGCTGGGCCGGCGACACCGCCACCGACGAGAACCACTATTCCAAGCGCGCCATCCTCTCGGGGATCTTGGCCACCGCCCTGGCGATCCGGCTGTCCTCGGGCCGCGAGGCGGCGATGACCTTCGTCGACGCCCGGATCGAGAACGTGATGTCGTTCGAGAAGTGGAAGGCCGGCCTCAAGCCCGCCGACCTGATGCGCGACATCGCCGCGGCGCTGGGCAAGATGCGGTACGGGTAGGCGCTAAGCTCCCAGATCCTCCCCCGCTTGGGGGAGGTGGCGCGCGTAGCGCGGCGGAGGGGGCTTTAAGGTCCTCCTCAGTCAGCTTTGCTGACAGCTCCCCCAGCGGGGGAGCATCTACAACGAGGCTTTCTTTTCCCAACGTCACACGGCGATGATGTCTCCCATTAAACCTGGGAGACGTTTTCCGATGACCGACGCCTTTTCGCACCCGTGGACCTGCTTCGACGTCAGCCTCGACAGCGGCGTCGCCCATATCCAGCTCAAGCGCCCCGAGGCGATGAACTCGATGATCCGGGAGTTCTGGAACGAACTGCCGATGATCGTGCGCGACATCGACCATAACGCCAGAGCCCGGGCGATCGTCATCTCCTCGACCGGCAAGCACTTCTCGGCCGGCATGGACCTGGCGGTGTTCGGCGGCGGCGGATCGACCTCGCAGAACCAGGTCCAGGACCGCCACATCAACGCCGAGCAGCAGCGCCACCACATTCATTGGCTGCAGGACTGCTTCGGCTGCCTGGACGACGCGCGGATCCCGGTGATCGTGGCGATCCAGGGCGGCTGCATCGGCGGGGCGGTCGACATGACCAGCGCCTGCGACATCCGCTACGCCAGCGCCGACGCCTTCTTCTGCATCCAGGAGATCAATATCGGCATGACCGCCGACGTCGGCACCTTCCCCCGGCTCTGCAAGCTGATCCCTGAGGGTTGGGTGCGTGAGATGGCCTATACCGGCCGCCGGATGCCCGCTCAGAAGGCCAAGGAGATCGGCTGGGTCAACGACGTGTTCGACACCCACGAAGAGTGCGTGGCCCACGCCCTGGCCACCGCCAAGGAAATCGCCAGCAAGGCCCCGTTGGCGGTCACTGGCTCGAAGGTGATGATCAACTACGCCCGCGACCACAGCCTCAAGGACGGCCTGGACTACATCGCCGTCTGGCAGACCGGCATGTTCTCGGGCGCGCACATGGGCGAGGCCTTCAAGGCCCGGGCCGAGAAACGCGATCCGGTGTGGCAGGACCTGCAGCCGCTGCGCAACGAGATGTAGGAGCGTTCAAGGATGCTCCTCCCCGCGGGGGAGCATCCGAGCCTCTATCGGAGCTCGGCGCCGGTGAGGTCGCAATCCTCGGTCTTGGCGTCGGCGAGGTCGGCCTCGAGCAGGCAGGCGCGCAGGGCGTGGGCGTAGCGCAGGTCGGCGTGGCGCAGGACGGCCCGCGACAGGTCGGTGCGGACAAACCGGCCAGCCCCGATCTCCAGCGGCCCCAGCAGCGCGCCGCGCAGGTCGGCGCGGGTGAGCTGGGCGTCGATCAGCTTGGCGCCGCGCAGGTCGGCCATCCGCAGATTGACCCCGCGCAGGTCGCAACGGGAGAGATCGGCGCCCTGCAGCTCGACGCCCTCCAGATCCAGACCAAAGAAGATCGAGCCGGGCGCGACCAGGCCGCTGAGCTTGCGACGCTTCAGCGATCGCAGCGGGCGGAAGTCGACCGCCGAGACCCGCGCCGCGGCGCCGGCCTTGCCGTCGCTCTCGCAGAAGGCCTGGTGGGCGAAAATCACCTGGGCCAGGGGCTTGTCGTCGACATAGACCACCGCCGGTGGGGCCAGCAGCACGTCGGACAGATCGGCGCCCTCCACCGTGGCGAAGCTGAAATCCACCCGGATCAGGATGGCGTGCCGCAGCGAGGCGCCCGAGAGGTCGGCCCCGGCCACGTCGGCGCCGGTGAGGTTCGCGCCGTCGAGCTTGGCCTTGATCAGCCGCGCCCCGGCCAGCTGGGCGTCGGTCAGGTCGGCGTCGGTGAAGTCGGTCGCCAGGGCCGAGGCCCCGGTCATCTGGGCGCCGGTCAGGTTGGCGCCGGCCAGGACCGCGAAATTCAGTTCGCCCGGTCCGCCCGCATGGTCGAGATAGCGGAAGCCCGCGTCGCGGTCCTGCAGGGCGATGCGCCCCTCGCGCAGATCACAGCCCGCCAGGTTGGCGCCGGCGAGATTGGCCCCGCGCAAGGTCGCTCCGCGCAGATCGGCCCGGGACAGATCGGCCTGGCGCATGTCGCTGTCGCGCAGGTCGGCGCCGAACAGGATGGCGCGTTCCAGCTTGATCCCCGCCATGGCGGCCCCGCTGAGCTTGGCCCCCGTCAGGTCGGCGTCGCGCAGGTCGGCGCCTTCCAGCTTGAAACCCGACAGGTCGGCATAGGCCAGGCTGGCGCGCCGGCCGCCGGTTCGGCTGCCCAGATACCGCCGATGCGCCTCAAGCGTCTGTCGCAACGCCTGGGGATCGAGACTGCGGTAGAGGTTCGCGACTGCGGACATGCGCACCAAGGGACGTTTGGGAGGTCCCCAGGATCACCCCGTCGCGCTTAAGGAACGGTTGCGGAATTGTGACTTCGAGGTGTCACTTCGACGTCCCTTTTCGGCCCCTGAGAGCTGACCTAGAGCCAGCCCTTCTTTTTGAACCAGATGAACGGGGCGACGCCGCTGATCACCATCAGCACCAGGGCCCAGGGATAGCCCATCGCCCACTTCAGCTCGGGCATGAGATCGAAGTTCATGCCGTAGATCGACGCCACCAGGGTCGGCGGCAGGAACACCACCGCCACCACCGAGAAGAACTTGATGATGCTGTTCTGCTCGATATTGATCAGGCCGAGCGCCGCGTCGAGCAGGAACGAGATGTGGCCCGAGGTGAAGCTGGACTGCTCGGTCAGGGCCTGGATGTCGTGCTGGATCGAGGTCAGGTGGCCGCGACGGCCCTCGTCCTTCTGGAATTCTTGCGCCAGGGCCGCGAAGCTGGACAGCCGGCTGAGCGACACCAGGCTCTTGCGCGCCGTCGAGGTGATCGACTGGGCCCGCGCCAGATCGCTCAGCAGCGGTCCGAAGGCGGTGCTGGGCGGCCGATTGAAGATCGCCACCGAGGTCTCGTGCACCAGGTTCGACTGCTGCTCCAGCACCTCGGCCGAGCGCTCGACGATAGCGTCGAGCAGTTCCAGCGCCGCCTCGCCGCCATCGGCGACCGGGGCGTGGGCGCAGCGCTCGGCGAAGATCGTGAAGGCCTTGAGCGGCTCGTAGCGGATGGTGATCAGGACGTCATTGGCGAGCACCAGGGTGACCGGCGTCGCCACCGGATGCGGCTCGTCGGCGCGCGCCAGCAGGGTGGCGGTCAGGAAGGTCGCCCCGCTCTCCTGATAGAGACGCGAGGAAGGCTCGAGGTGCTTGGTCTCTTCGCGGGTCGGAAGATCGAGGCCATAGGCCTCTTCGACCGCACGCTCCTCCTCGGCCGTCGGATTGACCAGGTCGATCCAGATGGCGTCGTCGCTGGCCCGCCAGTCGGCGTCGACGGTTTGCGGGACAAAGCCGCGGGCGGTCCGACGAAGCAGGTTCAGCATGAGTCTCTCCGCGAGCAGCGAAGGTTCATGTGCTGTGCGGGAGGCCGGGCGTCAACGCCGGGCCTCGCCGATCAGTTGGATTCGGGCGGCGGCTGCGACCCGGTCGCGGCCTGGATGAGGGCGGCGATACGGTCGGTGGAGTCGGCGGCCTGACCCAGCAGCTGGAGCGGACCAGCGCCCGGACGCACGACCGAGGCGACCTGGTTCGCAGCGCCCTGGGCCACGGCGATGGCCGCGTTCTGGGCGGTGTTGAAGCCGGAGCTGGCGGTGCGGAGCGCCGCGGCGTCCTGATAGATGAAGCCGTGGGTCGGATAGGTCGACGAGCCGAGGTCACGCACCGGATCGTACCAGACCTTGACCTGGGACCAGTCGCCGGTCGGCGACACGTCGATGACGGTGACGTCTTTCTCGATCTGCCCGCGGGTCCCGCCGATGCGCGACCAATTGGCGTGGGTGATCTGGATGACGCGCTCGGTCAGCACCTGGCTGACCACGGCCACATGGCCCAGACGCATCTTGCCCGAGGGTTTGAACACCAGGACAGCGCCAGCCTTGGGAGAGACCCCGGTGTCGTATTTGCCGACGGCTTGGCGCCACCAGGTCCAGGCGTCGCCATAGATCTGGACGCCGGAAATCAGGCGGGCGAACGGGACGCATTGCCAATAGGTGTCGGCAACGGCGCCCGACATAGGCGCCAAGGTCATAACCGCCACGGCGGCCAGGGAGCCAAAGAAGGCCCTCGGTCGTTTCAGCATGTTAGAGGAACTCCCCACGCAACCGCGTTAAGGACTAACCATCCCGCATGCGGATGAAAAGACTCTTTACGCCTGTGCGGCTGAAAGTCGCCGCGCGTCCCACGAGTCCGCCCACAACTTCATCCGAGCTCGCGCAGGCTTTTCGATGAGATGATAAGAGATCGCGGCCAGTGGAACGACGCCGCCAAGGAAAACTAACCACAGCCACAAGGGCAGGTGCTCGTCATTAAGCTGCAAAATCTTGGAGGCAGCATTCACGAATACAATCTTCCACGGCACGCACACCATGTAGACGGAGTAGCTGATCTCTCCGAGGTAGACGAGGGTCGTGTTACTAAATGTTTCAGTTCCTGCTTGCGCCGTGCGGGCCAAGAAGAAGATCACCGCGCCGAGCCCGGTCACGATTAGGGCATCTGGGGCGCCGTTCGCCGCGAAAATGACCACCGCGACTGTGGAAACCGCCGCGCCGGCCACCGCGGCGACTCGATTTTGCGTCGGCCGGGCCCGCCACAGGGCGTGCAAAGCGCAGCCATAGGCGAAGCAGGGAACGATCCGCAGCGCGCCCCACTGGATGGTCGCCTGGGTCAGCGGGAAGCCCGCCAGGGTCTGGAACAGCGCGTAGAGTCCAGCCAGGAAGCCGACCGCCAGGGCCACCGCGATCAGCGGCCGGTTCTTCAGCGCCAGGGCCGCCCAGGCGAACAGCGGGAAGGACAGGTAGGCGAACCACTCGGCCGAGATCGACCAGGAGGGATGGTTGAACGCCGCCTGCGGCGCGAAGCCCCAGGCCTGGACCAGCAGCAGATTGGCCGGCAGCGATTCCCACGAGAGGATATTGGCGTCGACCGCGAACCCCGCGAGCTTGGCGCCAACGCCCAGGGCGATCATCCCCAGCAGGGTCGCCAGATGCAGCGGATAGACCCGCGCCAGCCGGTTCCAGAGGAAGGAGCCGTAGCGGAAGCGCCGCTCCTCCACGCTGGTCCGATAGACGTGGCAGAGGATGAAGCCGGAGAGGACGAAGAACAGCTCGACGCCGAGATAGCCCTTCTCGACGAACAGCGGCGTCGCGCCGGCGAAGTCCAGCTTCGGCCAATAATGGAACAGCACCACCCACAGGGCGGCGAAGAACCGCAAGGAGGTGAGCGGTTTGATGTTCTGAGCGTCGGTCATGGCGTCAGGCGTCCCGTTGCGGCGCCGTTCTCGGCGCCCCCTGCAGGGCGAGTGCAATTCATGCACCAGGCGAAGCCGCCCTAAACCCCGCGCGCACTCTGAAGCCAAAGCCTGACCACGAGGTTACGGCCTCCTAGGCCGCCACGGTCATGTAGCGATCCCAGAACCCCGCGGCCGGCTCGGTCTGCTCGACGACGTCGACCCAGAGCCCCGAGGGATCGAAGAACCCGAACCGCAGCTGGCCGAAGGGCTCCTCGGCCAGGGCGTAGTCGACGGCCAGGCCCTTGGCCAGGCAGGCCTCATAGGCCAGCGTCGCGTCCTCGACCTGCAGCTCGAAACACATCCCCTGGCCCGAAAACGTCTCGGGACCTGGAGGGCTCGACGGGTGATCGGGGCTCATGAAGGCCAGACTCGCGCCCTCGGCCTGCAACAGGATGAACCAGTCGGCCTCGAACACCACTTCAAAGCCCAGATGGGCGATCCAGAAATCACGGCACTCGCGCAGCTTGGGCGTGACGATGATCGGATAGCGGTCGACGAATTTCATGGCGCTTCTCCTTGATCAGCTCCCAGATCGAGTTAAGATACAGACAGTCTGTATGTCAAACGGAGATCTCGATGGGCGTGAAGGCGGAGCGGGCGTCAGCCACGCGCGCGGCGCTGCTGGCCGCCGCCCGGGACCTGTTCGCGACGGTGGGTTACGCGGCGACCGGCACCGAGACGATCCTGGCCGCCGCCGGCGTGACCCGCGGGGCGCTCTATCACCACTTCGCCGACAAGCGGGCGCTGTTCGCCGCGGTCTGCGAGACGCTGCACGTCGAGGCGCAAGCGGTCATCGAGACCGACGCCGACGCCGCGCCGAGCGCCTTCGACGGCCTGATCGCCGGCTGCCTGGGTTTCCTGGACTTCATGGTGCGCCCCGAGGTCCGCCGCATCCTGATCCTCGACGCCCCCAGCGTGCTGGGCTGGGCGGCCTGGAACGAGATGGACCGCCGTCACGGATTTGGGCTGCTGATCGAGGGCGTCCAGGCCGCGGTGGATGAGGGCGGGCTGAAGGGCGATCCGCTGACCCTGGCGGTGATGATCAACGGCGCGCTGAATTACGGCGTGGTCTGGGCCGGACAATCTGAAGACGCCGACGCGCTGAAACAGCTGAAATCCAGCTTCGTCCATATGATGGAAACGCTGAGATACAAGTCCCCCGAAGACAACTAAAAGCTCAACGATCAGAGGGCTTAAGCCCCATCGGCCTCTATTCGTCGGCGCAGGATGCGTTAGAAACTTCCTCCCAACAAACCTGAGAGGACCCCGATGGAAGCCCTTATGACCCTTGCAGCGGATCCGGCCGTTTGGGCCGCGCTGATCACGCTGATCGTCATGGAAGTGGTCCTCGGGATCGACAACCTGGTCTTCATCTCGATCCTGTCGAACAAGCTGCCGCCTGAACAACGCACCAAGGCGCGCCGCATCGGCATCAGCCTGGCGCTGATCATGCGGCTGGGCCTGCTCTCCACCCTGGCCTTCATCGTCGGCCTGACCGCGCCGGTGTTCGAACTGCCCTGGCACGGGGCGCTGGACGAGCACGGCAAGCCGGGCTGGGAACTGGCCTTCTCGTGGCGCGACCTGATCCTGATCGCCGGCGGCCTGTTCCTGATCTGGAAGGCGACCACCGAGATCCACCACAGCGTCGACCCGCAGGACTCCGACAGCAGCCTCGATAAGCAGTCGCCGATCGCCATGAACTTCGGCGCGGCGATCATCCAGATCCTGCTGCTGGACCTGGTGTTCTCGATCGACTCGATCCTGACCGCCGTGGGCATGACCGACCACCTGCCGGTGATGATCATCGCCGTGGTCTTCGCGGTCGGCGTGATGATGGTCGCGGCCGATCCGCTGGCCGACTTCATCAACAACAACCCGACCGTGGTGATGCTGGCGCTCGGCTTCCTGCTGATGATCGGCGCCACCCTGATCGCCGACGGCTTCGGCGTGCACGTGCCGAAGGGCTACATCTACGCGGCCATGGCCTTCTCGGGTCTGGTCGAGGGTCTGAACATGGCCAGTCGGGCGGCGGCGAAGAAACGCAGCCTCTCGGGCCAAACCCCTGATAAGCTGCACTAAGGATCTGATCTCGGGGGCGGGCGATCATTTTTCCGCCCGTCCCCGTCAGATCTCGAAGAACTGATTTAGAACAATAGATTAGGGGCGGCCCATTTCGGCCGCTACGGAAGCGCCATTTGAACCAGCCGCACGTCCATAGTGACGAGGAGCGTCGGCTGACGCTCATCTCCGTGATGATCGTCTTCCTGCTGGCCGCCATGAGCCAGACGGTCATCGCCACCGCCATGCCCCGCATCGTCGGCGACCTATCGGGCCTGAACCTCTACGCCTGGGCCACCACCGCCTATCTGCTGGCCTCCACCGTCATGGTGCCGATCTGGGGGAAGCTGGGCGACCTCTACGGCCGCAAACCCATTCTGCTGGCCGGCATCGGCCTGTTCCTGGCCGGGTCCTGGCTGGCCGGCCTGTCGGGAGAGTTCGGCGACCTGCCGCTGATCGGCGGCGGCATGACCCAGCTGATCACCTTCCGCGCCGTCCAGGGGATGGGCGGCGGGGCGCTGTTCACCACCGCCTTCGCCATTCTCGCCGACCTGTTCGCGCCGCGCGAACGGGCGAAGTTCTCAGGCCTGTTCGGCTCGGTGTTCGGGGTGGCCAGCATCTTCGGCCCGGTGATCGGCGGCTTCTTCACCGACCACGGGACGGTGACCATCGCCGGCCATCTGGTCGCCGGCTGGCGCTGGGTGTTCTTCTTCAACGTGCCGTTCGCCGCGGCCGCCATCGCCATGATCCTCTGGAAGATGCCCACCCTGCCGCGTCGCGGCGGCGGCGGCATCGACTGGTTCGGCGCGGGCCTGATCATCGCGGCCTTCGTGCCGCTGCTGCTGGCCATCACCTGGGGTGGGCGCGAGCACCCCTGGGGATCGCCGCTGATCCTGGGCATGCTGGCCTGGTCGGCCGCCGCCCTGATCGCCTTCGTCTATATAGAGACCAAGGTCCGCGAACCGATCCTGCCGCTGGACCTGTTCTCCAACCGCACCTTCGTCACCGCCAACGGCGCGGCCTTCGTCTATTCGATGGCCTTCATGGGGGTGTCGAGCTTCCTGCCGCTCTACATGCAGGTCGGCCTCGACTATCCGGCCACCAAGAGCGGCCTGACCATGCTGGCCCTGATGGGCGGCTTCATCTTCTCCTCGACGGTCGGCGGTCAGCTAGTCACCCGCACCGGCCACTTCAAGCCGTTCATGGTCGGCGGCGGGGCCATGCTGCTGCTGGGGGCGGGCCTGCTGTGCCTGATCGGTCCCGACACCACCACGGCCGATCTGGCCTGGCGGCTGCTGATCTTCGGCATCGGGCTGGGACCAGGGCAGAGCCTGTTCAGCCTGGCGGTGCAGAACGCCGTGCCGTTCCATCAGCTGGGGGTGGCGACCTCGTCCAGCCAGTTCGTCCGGCAGATCGGCTCGACCATGGGGGTCGCCCTGTTCGGCGCCCTGCTGACCGCGGGCCTGGCCAGCGAACTAGACCGCCACGCCGCCGAGCACCCGGCCGCCCAGGTCCGCAAGCTCGACCTCGGCGACCTGCAGAAGATGGCGCTGGAAAAGACCCTGCACCCGGAACTGGCGGCGGCCCGCGCCGCCGACCCGGTCGCCGTCGAGATGGAGCGCACCGTCCGCGAGAGCTTCTCGGTGGCCATCGTCCACGGGATGATCTTCAGCCTGGTGGTGCTGATCGCAGGCTTCGTCCTGATGCTGATGGTCCCCGGCGCGCCGCTGCGCGAGCGGCCGACCGGGCCACCGGCGGAGGCCGCGGCCGAGGCCGCGGAGTAGGCCCACAACTCGTCATCCTCCGGTCAGCCGCAGGCTGATCCGGGGGACCCAAGCGGCCTGGCAAGTTCTGCAACTCAGCTTGGGTCCCCCGGATCGTCTTTCAGACGACCGGAGGATGACAAAGCTGTGGGCGCCTACAGGAAACTGTACGGATCGACGTCGATCGAGACGCGGATCGCGCCCGGCGGGCGGATCCTGGCCCGCCAGGTGGCGAGATAGGCCGACAGGTCCACCGTGCGGTCCGCCCTGATCAGGAAGCGCTTGCGCCGCCGCCCACGGATCAGCGACAGCGGCGCGTCGGCCGGGCCGTAGACCTCGACCCCGTCGGCGTTGGGCGCGGCCTCGGCCATCAGCCGCACGAACGCCTCCAGCGCCTGGGCGTCAGGGCCGGAGACCACGATCGCGCCGAGCCGGCCGAACGGCGGCAGCTTCATGATTTCGCGCTCGGCCATCTCGGCCTCCACGAAGGCGTCGCGGTCCTGGGCCTTCAGCGCCTGCATCACCGCGTGTTCGGGGGCGTAGGTCTGCAGCAGCGCCCGGCCTGGCCGATCGCGCCGCCCCGCCCGGCCCGTCGCCTGGGCCAGCAGCTGATAGGTCCGCTCCGAGGCGCGCAGGTCGCCGCCGCGCAGGCCAAGGTCGGCGTCGACCACCCCCACCAGGGTCAGCTTGGGGAAGTTGTGACCCTTGGCCGCCGCCTGGGTCGCGACCAGGATGTCGATCTCACCCTCGGCCATCGAGTCGACCAGCCGCCGCGCCTCCTTGGCGTCCCAGACCGTGTCGGACGAGAACACCGCCACCCGCGCCTGCGGGAACAGCATCCGCGCCTCCTCCTCCACCCGCTCCACGCCGGGACCGATCGAGGTCAGGCTGTCCTGGGCCCCGCAGTGCGGACACTTGTCGGGCTTGGGCATCGAGAAGCCGGTCAGGTGACAGACCAGGCGGTTTGAATAGCGATGCTCGACCAGCCAGCTGTCGGTGTCGGGCGAGGTCATCCGCTCGCCGCAGGCCTTGCAGAGCACCAGCGGCGCATAGCCGCGACGGTTCAGGAACAGCAGGGTCTGCTCGCCGGCCGCCAGGGTCTCGATCATCGCCTTGACCAGCGGCGGCGAGAGCCAGCGCCCGGTCTCCGGCGGGGTGTCCTTGAGGTCGATCAGGGTGATCTCGGGCAGCCGCGCGACGCCGTGGCGCGAGGTGAGCTTCAGCCAGCGATAGCGGCCGATCTCGGCGTTGCGCAGCGATTCCAGCGACGGCGTCGCCGAGGCCAGGATGACGCCGGCACCCTCGATCTTGCCGCGCGCCACCGACAGGTCGCGGGCCTGGTAGATGAAGCCCTCGTCCTGCTTGTAGGAGCCGTCGTGCTCCTCATCGACCACGATCAGGCCAAGCTTGGCGAACGGCAGGAACAGGGCCGAGCGCGCGCCGATCACGATCCGGCAGCCGCCGGTCGCCACCGCGTCCCACACCTTGCGGCGCATGGGCGGGGCGATGTCGGAATGCCATTCGGCCGGCATCACCCCGAAGCGTTCCACGAACCGGGCGATCACCGCCTGGGTCAGGGCGATTTCCGGCAGCATGACCAGGACCTGGGCGACTGGATCGCGCGCCAGGGCCGCGGCCACAGCCTCCAGATAGACCTCGGTCTTGCCCGAGCCGGTCACCCCGTCCAGCAGGGCGACGTTGAAACCGCCCTCGCCCACCATGGCCACCAGGGCGGCGGCGGCGGCGGCCTGGCTGGGGTTCAGTTCATGACCCTTGCGGGCCAGGTCTGGCGCGTCGAACCGGGTGTCGGCCTCGATCAGAGTCAGCGCCAGCGCCCCCTCGTCGACCAGACCCTTGATCACCCCGGCCGAAACCCCGGCGGCGCGAGCAAGGTCGGCGGGCGACAGACGCTGGCCGGCGGCGGCCTCCAGCACCTTGAGCCGAGCCGGCGTCGAGCGGCCGGGCTGTACGCCAGTGACCTCGATCACCTTCTCCGGCTTGGCCTTGGGCGCGCGCGCGCCGCGAATGGCGATGGCCAGCGGCTGGCCGGGGGCGTCGACCGAATAGCGTGCCGCCCACTGGACGAACTCGATGGCGCCGGGCGGCAGCGGCGGGGAATCAAGCTTGCTCTCGATGGCCTTCAGGGGACGGTTGCCGCCGGCGGCTTCGCGCAGGGCCACGACCACGCCGCGCAGCAGGCGCGGGCCCAGCGGGGCGGCGACCTGGTCCCCGACAGCCAGCTCCATCCCCTCGGGTTCGGCGTAGTCGAACGCCTCGGGCAGCGGCATGGGAAGCAGGACGGAGGCGATGCGGCTCATTGCCCGCCCCAGATAGGCTGGCTTGGCGACCGCTCAACCGTTAAAGAGCGCGGCATAATCCGCACCAGAAGGTCACCCATGCAGCTCTTTCTCGACACCACCGACGTTGTCTTGCTCAAGGAGCTCGTCGCCACCGGCCTGGTCGACGGCGTGACCACCAATCCGACGCTGATCGCCAAGTCCGGTCGTCCCATGCTGGAGGTCATCGCTGAGATTTGCGACCTCGTCGAGGGCCCCGTGAGCGCCGAGGTCGCCGCGACCGACGTCGCCGGCATGCTGGCCGAGGGCGCCAAGCTCGCCGCCGTCGCCACCAACGTGGTCGTAAAGCTCCCCCTGACCCGCGAAGGCCTGATCGCCACGGCCGAGTTTTCGGTCCAGGGCATCCAGACCAACGTCACCCTGTGCTTCTCGGCCGCCCAGGCCCTGCTCGCCGCCAAGGCCGGCGCCACCTACATCTCGCCCTTCGTCGGCCGCCTGGACGATTACGGCGCGGACGGCATGGAGCTGATCAGCGAGATCCGCGCCATCTACGATAACTATGATTTCGACACCGAGATCCTGGCCGCCTCGATCCGCAACCCCAGCCACGTCACGGCCGCGGCCCTGGCCGGCGCCGATTGCGCGACCATTCCGCCCACCGTCTTCACCGACCTCTTCAAGCACCCGTTAACCGAAAAGGGGCTTGAACAGTTCATGAGCGACTGGGCCAAGACGGGTCAGTCCATTCTCTAAGAGACCACGGGGCGGGCATGGACGGCGGGGCGCAGGCGAAAGAACACACCCTGGGCCCCGACGGCGTCCGCCGCTTCCTGTCGGACAACCCCGACTTCCTGCGTAGCGACCCGTCGCTGCTGGCCGAGCTCGGCCTGCGCCCGGACGCGGCCAATGTGGTCGACTTCGGGCCGGCCGCCCTGGCCCGGGTGCATGAGGCGCATCGGCGCGAGTCGAGCGCCCGCAAACATCTCGAAGCCACCGCGCGGGCCAATTTCTCGGCCCAGGCCCAGACCCACGGCGCAGTGGTCGACATGCTCGATTCCCGCAATCACGCCGATCTGGCCCGCCGGGTCGACGACCTAGCCCAGCTGCGCTTCGGCCTGGCCGCCGGCGTCGTCGCCCTGGAAGGCCCCGAGCGCACCCCGGCCGGCTGGCGGATGCTGGTCGAGGGGCAGATCGACATGATCATCGGCCACGACCGCGTCGCCCTGATGGGCTTCCAGCCGACCGCGCTTGGCCTGTTCGGCGAGCGCGCCACGACCGTCCGTTCCATGGCCATGGTCCGCATGGCGATCTGGGAGCCGTCGCGCGAGGGCCTGCTGGCCTTCGGCTCGGCCGACGAGCACGGGTTCACCGAGGACATGGGCGCCGAACTGGTCGCCTTCCTGGCCCGCGTCGTGGAACGCACGGCCGAGCGGTGGCCGGTCCCGTGACCTCCGCCCGCCAGGCGCTGGCGCTCTGGCTGGAACACCTGGCCAAGGAACGTCGCGCCTCGCCGCGCACGGTCGAGGCCTACGCCTTCGCGGGCGGCCGCTACATCAACTTCATGGAACAGCATCGCGGCGAGGCGCTGTCGCTCGCCGCCATGGGAACCCTGAGCGCCGGCGAGGTCCGCGCCTGGCTCGCCCATCTGCGCCAGGGCGACAAGCCGTTGTCGCCGCGCTCGCTGTCCCAGGCGCTGTCGGCCATCCGCACCTTCCACCGGTTCCTCGATCGCCGGATGGACACCCCCAACGCCGCCATCGTGCTGGTGCGCGGTCCGCGCGTGCGACCCGGCGCGCCGCGTCCGGTCACCGAGGACCAGGCCCGCGGCCTGATCGCCGAACCATCTTTCGATCCCGACCGTGAGGACTGGGAGGCCAGCCGCGACGAGGCGGTGCTGACCCTGCTCTATGGCTGCGGCCTGCGGATCTCCGAGGCGCTGTCGCTGAAGCGCAGCGACGCGCCGTTGCGCGAAACCCTGCGCATCCTCGGCAAGGGCTCCAAGACCCGGATCGTGCCGGTGCTGCCGGCGGTGCGGGACGCGATCGACGTCTACCTAACGCAGGTCCCGTTCGCCCTGGCCCCCGACGAGCCGCTGTTTCGCGCCAAGCGCGGGGGCGCCTTGAGCCCGCGCCATGTGCAGGCCACGGTGCAGGCCCTGCGCGGGCGGCTCGGCCTGCCCGACAGCGCCACGCCGCACGCCCTGCGCCACTCCTTCGCCACCCACCTGCTGGGAGCCGGCGCCGATCTGCGCTCGATCCAGGAACTGCTGGGCCACGCCTCGCTCTCGACCACCCAGCGCTACACCGAGGTCGACGCCGCGGCCCTGCTCAGCGCCTACGCCAAGGCTCACCCGCACGCGTAGGCGGCGTCAGGTCTTCACCAGCGACGGCAGACGATCCTCGATCCAGTCGGTCAAGGCCTCGACGCGCACGGCGGCCTCCTCGCCTAGCGGGGTGAGGCTGTACTCCACATGCGGGGGCACGACCGGGTAGCTGCGGCGAACCAGCAGGCCGTCGCCCTCGAGTTGCTGAAGGGTCTGGGCCAGCATCCGCTCACTGACCCCCGCGACCTTGCGGCGCAGTTCGCTGAACCGCAGCGTCCCGCCGCGCAGACCGATCAGGATCAGCACGCCCCAGGTGCTGGTGACGTGCTTGAGAACCTCCCGCGAGGGGCAGCGCGGCGCGAACACGTCGCCCCGCTGCATGCGGTCGGCCAAGCGGTTGGAGGCGGGAACATCCATACTTACTCCGATGTATGTACTTACGGAAAGGAAGTTAGGAACCCAAATGCCTGGCTGCAACTTCAATCATCAAAGTGAGGACAGCCATGTACGCCATCACCGGAGCCTCGGGTCATCTCGGCCGGCTCGCCCTGAACGCCCTGCTCGAAACCATCGCCCCGGCCCAGGTGGTCGCCTTGGCGCGCGACCCGGCCAAGCTGGCCGACCTTGCCGCACGCGGGGTTCAGGTCCGTCGGTTTGACTATGAGGCGCCCCAGACCCTCGCGCCGGCCCTGGCGGGGGTGGAGCGCCTGCTGCTGATCTCGTCCAGCGAGGTCGGCAAGCGCGGGCGCCAGCATCAGGCCGTGATCGACGCGGCCAAGACCGCCGGGGTCGGATTCATCGCCTATACGAGCATCCTGCACGCCGACACCAACCCGATGGGCCTGGCGGCCGAGCATCGCGCGACCGAGGCCGCCCTCCGGGAGAGCGGTCTGGCGCACGCCCTGTTGCGCAATGGCTGGTACACCGAGAACTACGTCCAGTCGGCGCCGGCCGCCCTGGCCCATGGCGCGCTGCTGGGCTCCGCCGGCGAAGGCGAGATCTCGGGCGCCAGCCGCGCCGACTACGCCGCCGCCGCGGCGAAGGTGCTGACCGGCGAGGCGGCGACGAAGGTCTACGAGCTGGCCGGCGACGAGGCCTTCACCCTGGCGCAGTTCGCCCAGGCCCTATCGGACATCGCCGGCAAGCCGGTGGTCTATACGGACCTGCCGGAAGCCGACTACGCGGCGGCGCTGAAGGGCGCGGGCCTGCCTGCGCCGGTCGCCGACATGCTGGCCGAGAGCGACGCCAAGGCGGCGAAGGGCTCGCTGTTCGACGACAGCCGCGTGCTGAGCGGCCTGATCGGCCGCCCGACGACGCCGTTCAAGGAAACCTTGGCCACGGGGGTGAAAGGCTAAGCGCTAGCGCGGCCTGGCGAACCGGCCGTCGCCCTGGACCTTCTCGCGAACGATGGTGGAGACGGCGCAGCCGGCGACCGAGCGCAGGACGGTCAGGTGCATGTCGGCGGGCGGCAGACTGGCCAGCGACTGCGCGCCGGCGTCGCCGCGGCGATCCTGGGGCCGCAGCAGCAGCGCCGGACTCGTTTGGGTGGAGGTTTCAATCACCCCTTGGCTCGGGCAGCGCGCTGAGCTTGGGAGGGGTTCGCCGGGCGCGGTCGCCATCACGGTGATGGCGGCGGCCAGCAGCGGAGCGGGGACGACCATGGCGTTTCCTCCAGGCAGGAGGAAAGTCTACGCCCGGCCGCCCCGCGCCAAAAGTTAACTCGCGATCAGGACTGCATGGTCCAGCCCTCGACGCCCATGGCGGCCTGACGGCCGGCTTCCGAGCGGGTCGGGTGGGGATGGCAGACGCGGGCGATGTCCTCGCTGGCGGCCTTGAAGGCCATGGCCACGCAGTACTCGCCGATCATCTCGCCGGCCTGCGGGCCGACGATGTGGACGCCGAGGATCTCGTCGGTCTTGGCGTCGGCCAGGACCTTGGCGAAGCCTTCGGTCTCGTGGTTGATCTTCGCCCGGCTGTTGGCGCTGAACGGGAACTTGCCCGTCTTGTAGGCGACGCCGGCTTCCTTGAGCTGTTCCTCGGTCTTGCCGACCCAGGCGACTTCCGGCGAGGTGTAGACGACGCTGGGGACCAGATTGTAGTCCACGTGGCCCCACTTGCCGGCGATCATCTCGATGCAGGCGACGGCGTCTTCCTCGGCCTTGTGGGCCAGCATCGGCCCCAGGATCACGTCGCCGATCGCCCAGACGCCAGGCGCCGTGGTCTTGAAGTGGTCGGTCGGGATGAAGCCGCGCTTGTCGGTCTCCACGCCCACGCTGTCCAGACCGAGGTTCTCCGTGAACGGACGGCGGCCGATGGCCAGCAGGACGTACTCCGCCTCGATGGTTTCGGCCGCGCCGCCGGCGACGGGTTCGACGGTCAGGCTGACGTTCGACTTGCCGGCCTTGGCGCCGGTCACCTTGGCGCCGAGCTTGAACTGCACGCCCTGCTTGGTCAGCGAGCGCTGGAAGGTCTTGGCGGTCTCGGCGTCCATGCCAGGCGTGATGCGGTCCAGGAACTCGACCACGGTCACCTCGGCGCCGAGCCGGCGCCAGACCGAGCCCAGCTCCAGGCCGATGATGCCGGCGCCTATGACGATCAGGCTCTTGGGCACTTCGGGCAGCGACAGCGCGCCGGTGGAGTCGACGATGCGGTTCTGGTCGACCGCGACGCCCGGCAGCGGCGAGGGCTCAGAGCCGGTGGCGATGACGATGTTCTTGGCTTCGAGGACGCTGACCGAACCGTCCTCGGCGGTCACCTCGACCTTGCCGGCGCCGGCGATCTTGCCCGCGCCCTTGATCCACTCGACCTTGTTCTTCTTGAACAGGAACTCGATGCCCTTGGTCAGGGCGGTCACCGACTCAGCCTTCTGCTTCATCATCTGAACCAGGTTGAGCTTCGGCTTCACGTCGATGCCGAGGGTCGCGAACTCCGCGCCGGTCGCCGCTTCATAGAGTTCCGAGGCGTGCAGCAGGGCCTTCGACGGCATACAGCCGACATTGAGGCAGGTGCCGCCCAGGGTGACGCGCTTTTCGACCACAGCGGCCTTCAGGCCCAGCTGTCCGGCGCGGATCGCCGCGTTGTAGCCGCCGGGGCCGCCGCCGATGATGATGACGTCGTATTGAGCCATTTGCTCTTCCAGTCCTTAGCAAAACGGCGAGGCGTGAAGCCCCGCCGTCGTTAGATGCGATCTGCCGTAAAGGCGGAGCTTAGACGTCCAGCAGCAGGCGCTGCGGATCTTCGATGGCTTCCTTGACGCGGACCAGGAAGGTCACCGCGCCCTGGCCGTCGACGACGCGGTGATCGTAGCTGAGCGCCAGGTACATCATCGGGCGGATCACGACCTGACCGCCAATGGCCATCGGACGCTCCTGGATCTTGTGCATGCCCAGGATGCCCGACTGCGGAGCGTTGAGGATCGGGGTCGACATCAGCGAACCGTAGACGCCGCCGTTCGAGATCGTGAAGGTCCCGCCCTGCAGGTCGTCCATGGCCAGCTGGCCGTCACGGGCCTTCTTGCCCAGGGCGCCGATGCCCTTTTCGATGCCCGACAACGACAGGGCGTCGGCGTCACGCAGGACCGGAACGATCAGGCCCTTCTCGGTGCCGACGGCGACGCCGATGTCGTAGTGGTTCTTGTAGATAATGTCGGTGCCGTCGATCTCGGCGTTGACGTCCGGCACGTGCTTCAGGCCGTGGATCACCGCCTTCACGAAGAAGCTCATGAAGCCGAGCTTCACGCCGTGGCTCTTCTCGAAGCTGTCCTTGTACTGGTTGCGCAGCGCCATCACCGCGCTCATGTCGACCTCGTTGAAGGTCGTCAGCATGGCGGCGTTGTTCTGGGCTTCCTTCAGGCGGCGCGCGATGGTCTGGCGCAGGCGGGTCATGCGGACCCGCTCTTCGCGTTCGTGAATTTCACGCGGCGCGCTTGGGGCGGCGGGCGCGGCCGGGGCGTTGGCGCGGGCTTCCAGGGCGGCGATGGCGTCGCCCTTGGTCACGCGGCCGTCCTTGCCGGACCCGGCGATCGCCGAACCGTCGAGGTTGTTCTCGGCCACGATGCGCTGGGCCGAGGGGGCCAGCGGCGCGCCGGCGACCGGAGCAGCCTTCGGAGCTTCCACCGCGGCGGCGGGAGCCGGCGCCGGAGCAGGCTCTTCCTTCTTGGCGGCCGGGGCCGGGGCGGGCTTGGCGCCCGCAGCGCCTTCGGCCATGCGGCCGAGCACGGCGCCCGGCACGACAGTCGCGCCTTCTTCAGCCGCGATGAACTCGAGAACGCCGTCCGCGGGGGCGGCGACCTCGAGGCTCACCTTGTCGGTTTCAAGTTCGACCAGGATTTCGTCCTTCCTGACCGCGTCGCCGGCTTTCTTTGTCCAGCGCGCCACCGTCGCCTCGGTGACGGACTCGCCCAAGGCGGGGGTCATGATGTCGGCCATTTGGAAGTCCTGTCTCTCTTTTGTTCGTTTGTTCTTATTTGGGTCTCGTGAAGCCTAGGCGAAGGCTTCAGCGAGGAAGGTCTGCAGTTCTTTCATGTGCCGGCTCATCTGGCCCGCGGCGGTGGAGGCCGAGGCCGGGCGTCCGACGTAGCGGGCGCGCTTGGCCTTGATCTTCAGACGCTCGAGCGTCAGCTCCAGCCACGGGTCGACGAAGGTCCAACCGCCCATGTTCTTCGGTTCTTCCTGACACCAGACCAGCTCAGCGTTCGGGAAGCGCGACAGTTCCGTCGACAGCGACTTCACCGGCCACGGATAGAACTGCTCGAGGCGCATAATATAGACGTCGTCGACGCCCTTTTCCTCACGTGCGTCCAGCAGGTCGTAATAGACCTTGCCCGAGCAGAGCACGACGCGACGGATCTTGTCGGGCTCCACCAGCTTGACGGCGGTGTTGACGCCGCGCTCGGCGTCGTCGTGCAGCACGCGGTGGAAGGACGAGCCCTCGGCCATGTCGGCGATCGAGGAGGTCGCCTTCTTGTGCCGCAGCAGCGACTTCGGCGTCATGACGATCAGCGGCTTGCGGAACTCGCGGCGCATCTGCCGGCGCAGGACGTGGAAGTAGTTGGCCGGGGTCGAGCAGTTGACCACCTGCATGTTGTCTTCCGCACAGAGCTGCAGGAAGCGCTCGAGGCGCGCCGAGGAGTGCTCGGGGCCTTGGCCTTCGTAGCCGTGCGGCAGCAGCATCACCAGGCCGCTCATCCGCAGCCACTTGCGTTCACCCGACGAGATGAACTGGTCGATGACCACCTGGGCGCCGTTGGCGAAGTCGCCGAACTGGGCTTCCCACAGGGTCAGGGTCTTCGGGTCGGCCAGCGAGAAGCCGTACTCGAAGCCCAGCACCGCCTCTTCCGAGAGCGCCGAGTCGATGACCTCGAAGTGCGCCTGGCCCGGCCGCAGGTTGGACAGCGGCTGGTAGTGCTCTTCGGTGGTCTGGTCGATCAGGTCGCAGTGGCGCTGCACGAAGGTGCCGCGCACGCTGTCCTGGCCGGCCAGGCGGATCGGGAAGCCCTGGTCCAGCAGAGTGGCGAAGGCCAGGTGCTCGCCGGTCGCCCAGTCGATGCCCTCGCCCGCCTCGATGGCGTTGCGGCGGTTCTCGATCGCGCGCTTCACCGTCTTGTGGATGTTGAGGCTTTCGGGGATGGCCGTGATCTTCTGGCCAAGGTCGATCAGCTTCTGGCGCGGCACGCTGGTCTCGCCGCGGCGGTCGTCGCCCTCAGGCAGGGCCAGGCCCGCCCACTTGCCGTCCAGCCAGTCGGCCTTGTTGGCCTTGTAGGTCTTGCCGGACTCGAACTCGCGATCGAGGAAGGCCTCGAACTCGCTGATCCAGCCGGCCACGTCCTCGTCGCTCACCACGCCCTCGGAGACGAGTTGGCGGGTGTAGAGTTCGCGCGTCGACGGGTGGTCCTTGATCTTCTGATACATCAAGGGCGAGGTCATCGTCGGGTCGTCACCCTCGTTGTGACCGAACCGGCGGTAGCAGAACATGTCGATGACCACGTCCTTGCCGAACTGCTGGCGGAACTCGGTGGCCACCTTGGCGACATAGACGCAGGCTTCGGGATCGTCGCCGTTCACGTGGAAGATCGGCGCCTCGACCATCAAGGCCACGTCGGACGGATAGGGCGAGGAGCGGCTGAAGGCCGGCGCCGTCGTGAAGCCGATCTGGTTGTTGACGATGAAGTGGACGGTGCCGCCGGTGCGATAGCCCTTCACGCCCGAGATGGTGAAGCACTCGGCGATCACGCCCTGGCCGGCGAAGGCCGCGTCGCCGTGCAGCAGCAGCGGCATGACGTGGGCGCGGCCGCCCTCGGCGTTGTCACGCAGGGTGTAGGCCTGCTTGGCGCGGGCCTTGCCCAGGACGACCGGGTTGACGATTTCCAGGTGGGACGGGTTGGCGGTCAGCGACAGGTGGACGCTGTTGCCGTCGAACGAACGGTCCGACGAGGCGCCCATGTGATACTTCACGTCGCCGGAGCCTTCGACGTCGGACGGCAGGGTCGAGCCGCCCTGGAATTCGTGGAAGATCACCTGGTAGGGCTTGGCCATCACGGCGGCCAAGACGTTCAGGCGGCCGCGGTGCGGCATGCCGATGACGATGTCGCGCACGCCCAGCGCGCCGCCGCGCTTGATGATCTGCTCCAGCGCCGGGACCATGGCCTCACCGCCGTCCAGGCCGAACCGCTTGGTGCCGGGGAAGCGCTTGTGCAGGAAGCGTTCGAAGCCTTCGGCCTCGATCAGCTTCTTCAGGATGGCGACCTTGCCTTCCTTGGTGAAGTTAATTTCCTTGTCGCGGCCCTCGATGCGCTCCTGCAGCCAGGCCTTCTGGGCCGGGTCGGAGATGTGCATGTACTGCACGCCGATGTCGGCGCAGTAGGTGCGCTTCAGGATCGCCAGGATCTCGCGTAGGGTGCCCGTCTCCAGGCCCAGCACGTAGTCGAGGAAGATCGGACGATCGAAGTCGGCCTCGGTGAAGCCGTAGGTCGCCGGATCGAGCTCGGAGGCGTCGCCTTCCGGGATCGCGATGCCCAAGGGGTCGAGATTGGCCCGCAGGTGGCCGCGCATCCGATAGGCGCGGATCATCATGATCGCGCGGAGCGAGTCGAGGGTGGCGGCGCGGACGGATTCAGGCGACGCGGCCGGAGCGGCGCGTTCGGCGACCTTCGCGCCGACCTTGGCCTCGACCGCCGGCCAGAGGCCGTCGATGGCCGAGAGCCAGTCGGGGCGGGCGGGCGGGGCGCCGGCCTTGGTCCAGGCCCGCTTTCCGGCGGCGGCCTTCACTTCCTCGGTGCGGTCCTGCAGCGAGGAGAAGAAGGCCCGCCAAGAGGCGTCGACCGAATTCGGGTCGACCGCCCACTTGGCGTAGAGGTCCTCAACAAAGACGGCGTTGCCGCCGTAGAGGAAGGAGGTCTCGGCGAGAACCTCGTTGATCAGACTTGCGTCGTCCGCCATTTCGTCCATTTCCCGGGTTGGTCCGGGCACGGACTTCGAGCGAAGGAGCCGAGCGCAGACCGCCCTTACTTAAGTTGCCGTCAGGCGCCTTTCAGCACCTGGAGGAGAGTTTCGCCCAGTTTCGCCGGCGAGGGGGAAACGCGGATGCCCGCAGCTTCCATCGCGGCGATTTTGTCTTCAGCACCGCCCTTGCCGCCCGAAATAATGGCGCCGGCATGACCCATGCGACGACCGGGGGGAGCCGTGCGACCGGCGATGAAGCCGACCATAGGCTTCTTGATGGCTGAATTCTTGATGAACTCGGCCGCGTCTTCTTCCGCCGAACCGCCGATTTCGCCGATCATGATGATCGACTCGGTTTCCGGATCCTTCAGGAACAGGTCGAGCATGTCGATGAACTCGGTGCCCTTGACCGGGTCGCCGCCGATGCCGACCGCCGTCGATTGGCCGAGGCCGACATTGGTGGTCTGGAACACCGCTTCGTAGGTCAGGGTGCCGGAGCGCGAAACCACGCCGACCGAGCCCTTCTTGAAGATGTTGCCCGGCATGATGCCGATCTTGCACTGTTCCGGCGTCAGGACGCCGGGGCAGTTCGGGCCGATCAGGCGCGACTTGGAGCCGGCCAGGGCCTTCTTCACCTTGACCATGTCGAGCACCGGGATGCCCTCGGTGATGCAGATGATCAGCGGGATCTGGGCGTCGATGGCTTCCAGGATCGAGTCGGCCGCGAAGGCCGGCGGGACGTAGATCACGCTGGCGTCGGCGCCGGTCTGCTTGGCGGCTTCGCCAACCGTGTCGAACACCGGCAGGCCGATATGGGTTTGACCCCCCTTACCGGGGGTCACGCCGCCGACCATCTTGGTGCCGTAGGCGATGGCTTGTTCGGAGTGGAAGGTGCCTTGGGCGCCGGTGATGCCCTGGCAGATGACGCGGGTGTCTTTACCGATGAGGATGGACATCAGTTCGCCTCCCGCACGGCTTTGACAATCTTTTCAGCGCCGTCCGAAAGGTCGTTCGCCGCGATCACGTTCAGACCGCTCTCGTTGATGATCTTCTTGCCGAGTTCGGCGTTGGTGCCTTCGAGGCGAACCACCAGCGGAACCGTCAGGCCGACCTGCTTCACCGCGTTGACCACGCCGTTGGCGAGGATGTCGCAGCGGGCGATGCCGCCGAAGATGTTGACCAGGATACCCTTCACGTTCGGGTCGGCCATGATGATCTTGAAAGCCGCCGTCACCTTGGGCTCGTCGGCGCCGCCGCCGACGTCCAGGAAGTTCGCCGGCTCAGCGCCGTAGAGCTTGATGATGTCCATGGTGGCCATGGCCAGGCCCGCGCCGTTGACCATGCAGCCGATTTCGCCGTCGAGGGCGATGTAGCTGAGGTCGAACTTCGAGGCCTCGATTTCCTTCGGGTCCTCTTCGCTCTCGTCGCGCAGGGCGACGATGTCCGCGTGACGGAACAGCGCGTTGGAGTCGAAGCTGATCTTGGCGTCCAGCACCCGCAGGTGATCGTCAGCGGTGACGATCAGCGGGTTGATCTCCAGCATGCTCATGTCTTTGGCGAGGAACGCCGTGTAGAGCTGCGAAAGAAGCGTGGCCGCCTCCTTGGCCAGCGGGCCGCTCAGGCCGAGCGCCTTGGACAGCGCGCGAGCATGGTGCGGGAAAACGCCGGTGGCCGGGTCGATGGAGAAGGTGACGATCTTCTCGGGGGTCGAGTGGGCGACCTCCTCGATGTCCATCCCGCCTTCGGTGGAGGCGACGACCGAGACATGGCTCGTTTCGCGGTCCACCAGCAGGGACAGGTAGAATTCCTTGGCGATCGCCGCGCCTTCTTCGATGTAGAGGCGGTTGACCTGCTTGCCCTTCGGACCCGTCTGATGGGTCACCAGCACGCGGCCGAGCATTTCGGCGGCGTTGGTCTTGACCTCATCGGCGGACTTGACGACCCGGACCCCGCCCTTGGCGTCTGGTCCGAGGCCCTCGAAACGGCCCTTGCCGCGTCCGCCTGCATGGATCTGGGACTTCACGACGAAGACCGGACCTCCGAGGTCCGTCGCGGCCTTGACCGCTTCGTCGACAGTGAACGCGGCGTAGCCGCGCGGTACCGCCACGCCGAACTCGGAGAGGACGGACTTGGCTTGATGCTCGTGGATGTTCATGAGGCCGCGGAACGCGTGATCGGGAAGTCCGCCGGGCTCGACGAACGGCCGGGGTTATAGGCGCCGCGCCGCGATGTGGCAACCGCGCCACGGCAAGAAAGCCTCGTTTTATTGCGTACTGTATTCAGTCTTCGCTCAGGTCTCGCGTATCCCGTTACCCGAAGAACACCTGGCCCAGGAGTCGGCCAGGCAGGAACGCCAGACCGCCGGCCAGAAACATGCCCCCGAAATAGAGACCCGTCATACTGCGGCGGTGTAGCTGCACCTTATGGCGGCGCGCGGCGTAGAGCGCCACCGGCAGCGCGACGACCACCCAACCCGACAGGGCGTGGATCAGGCTGAGCCCGCCCGGGTTGACCTGATGGATGAAGAACGAGCTCACCGCGGTCGCCCCCATGGCGCCGGCCCAGGCCCAGCCCAGCGCTCGGTGCGACAAAGTGCCCTTGGCGCCGAGCAGCAGGACCGCCCCGATCAGGAAGGCGGCGAGCGCGCTGGCCAGGTGGACCTGGATCGCCGCCGACGCCTGCGCGATCAGGTCGAGGCGCGGCGCGCGCAGCCCCAGGGCGCCCGCGCCGCCGCCCGCCAGCACTCCGACCGAGGTGAGCAGCGGCACCATGGCCAGGGCGGCGAGCGCCGGGCGCTGGACGGTGGCGGCGGACTTGGACATCGGGGACATCGAGCTTCTCCGTTCGGGCCGAGATGCGCCCGCCCCGACTGGATGGCGCGATCGCCGCGCGCCCGCAGCGGCGGGTTCACGACTCGCCGCCGCAACTTCGCGAACGGCGGGGCCTCGCCATTGGCGCTTCGCCAGCCGCAGGCGACTTCCGCCGGAAGGCCAATCGTGGTTTCAAAAGGCATGGCCGAGACGGCGAACACCAAACCCCCGACATCGCGCTCCCACTGGGGCCCGGCCGGCTGGGCGCGCGGCCTGACGGCGGCGACGGCGGTCGGCGCGTTCCTGGCGATCTCAGGCGCCTTCAACACCGGCGACATGTCCTTGCCCGGCCGGCTGGCTTACTGGATCGGGCTGCTCAGCCTGGGCACGGTCTGGGGCCGGGTGGTCGCCCGTTACACCTTCGGCCTGAACCCCGACGACTCGCACCTGTGGCTGCGCGTGCCGGCCTGCTCTGTGCTGATCGCCGGACCGTTCACGACGGTGGTCTGGTTCCTCGACACCGCGTTCGGGACCACGCACATGGGCATGAGGGCGAGCCTGTCGCTGTTCCTGGTCGTGACCCTGATCTCGATCGTGATGACCACGATCAATGTCCTGATCGAGCGCGGCCGCGCCCGGACGATCATCGTCGAAGCTCAAGCCCCCGCCCCGCCCCGCTTCCTGGAACGCCTGCCGCTGAAACTGCGCGGGGCCGAGGTCTGGGCGGTGGAATCCGAGGACCATTATCTGCGGCTGCACACCTCCAAGGGCCAGGACCTGATCCTCATGCGGCTGGCCGACGCCGTCGCCGAGCTGGAGGGGCTCGAGGGCGCCCAGGTGCACCGCTCCTGGTGGGTGGCGCGCGATGCGATCGCTGACGCCAAGCGCGGCGACGGCCGCGCGACCCTGACCCTGAAGGACGGCTCGGAGGTCCCGGTCAGCCGGACCTACGCCAAGGTCCTGCGCGACCGAAACTGGATCTGATCAGCGGGCGCGGGCTTTCCACTGCTCGCGGCTCTGGCCCCAGACGTCGACGCTGTCGTTCAGCGGCGGCGGCAGCACGGCCTGGCGCAGTATGGTCGAGCCCAGGCGCCGGGCCAGGTTCTGCGAGTTGATGTTGCCCGGATCGATGGTGTGGACCACCTCGGTCCAGCCAAGATGGTCGAAAGCCCAGTCGATGGCCGCGGTCGCGCCCTCGACGGCGTAACCCTTGCCCCAGCACTCGCGCGTCACGCCCCAGCCGACCTCGGTGCCCGGCCAACCTTCCGGCTGCCAGGGACCCAGGCGCCCGACCCAGCGGCCGCTCTCCTTCTCGATGACCGAGAACATGCTGAAACCGCGGATCACCCAGGCGCCGGTCATGGCGCACATCATCCGCCAGGCGACCTCGCGCGGCTGGGCCCCGCCCAGGAAGCGGTTGATCTCTTCGTCGGCGGCGAAGGCGGCCCAGCCCTCGAAATCCTCCGGGGTCGGGGGACGCAAGATCAGGCGGGCGGTTTCGAGGGTCGGTCCAATGCTCATGCCGCCACATTCCGATTTTTCGCCGGCGGAGACCAGATGGTTCAGTCGCCATTCAGGCGCCGGGCGCGATCCTGGACGGCTCGATATGGAGACCGGACATGACTTTCGACGGCGGGGACGAACCGCCCCTCACCCTGGCCCGGGACGACGTTCGCGAGACGTCTCCACGCCTGGGCCGCAAGGCCTTGATCGGCGGGATCGCGCTGGCCTGCGTGCTGGGCGTCGGCCTGGGCCTGGCCGCACGCCTGCAACTGGCGGCGAACGTCCCGAAGCCGGCCGCCATGGCGCCTTCGCCCAAGACCGTCGAACGCCAGATGGACATCGTGATGGCCGAGCCGCAGCCCCAGGCCCTAGCGCCCAAGAGCACGCCGCTAGAGGTGATGTCGCCGGAACTGACCCAGGCCGCGAAGGCGGCCACGCCGCCGCGCGAACCGGTCGCCGAGCCGCAATACGTCGAGGCCTCGCCCAGCTACGATTGCCGGGAGGCGTCGTCACCTGCGGAGGAAATGGTGTGTTCCGATCCGGCCCTGGCGGCGGCCGACCGGCATCTGGCCCGGGCGTTCCAGCGGGCGGTCAAGGCCGGCGCGCCCTATGACCTGCTGCGGACCGAGCAGGACGACTGGCTGGAGATCCGGGAAGACGCCGCGCGACACTCGCCGCGGGCGGTGGCGGCCATCTACGATCAGCGCATCGGGCAGCTGAACGCCATGGCGCGCGGTGAGGGTCCCGACTGGTGAGCCAGGACCCTGTCGCAGTCGTGCTTAGCCGAGCATGTCCTTGACGGTCTCGCGCTCGCCGACGAGTTCGTCGTTGGTGATCGCGATCTTGCTCTTGGCGAAGTCGTCCATCTCGTAGGACGTGATGACGTCATAGCCGGTGGCGGTGGTCTTCACCGGCATGCCGGCCCAGATGCCTTCGGCGAAGCCGTAACGGCCTTGGCTGGCGATGGCGACCGAGTGGACGGCGCCGACGGTGGTCAGGTCGCGCACGTGATCGATCAGGGCGTTGGCGGCCGAGGCGGCCGAGGACAGGCCACGGGCTTCGATGATCGCCGCGCCGCGCTTGCCGACGGTCGGCAGGTAGTCGTTCTTCAGCCAGGCTTCGTCGCCGATGACGTCAGCCGCAGGCTTGCCGCCGATCTTGGCGTGGGTGAAGTCGGCGAACATCGTCGGGCTGTGGTTGCCGTAGATGAACAGTTCCGAGACGTCGTTGATCGAGACGCCAGCCTTCTTGGCCAGCTGAGCGCGGCCGCGGTTTTCGTCCAGGCGCACCATGGCGGTGAAGCGGTCGGCGGTCAGGCGCTTGGCCTGGCTGGCGGCGATCATCACGTTGGTGTTGCAGGGGTTGCCGACCACGGCGATGCGGGCGTCGTCAGCGGCGACGGCGTCGATGGCCTTGCCCTGGGCGATGAAGATCTTGCCGTTGTCCTTCAGCAGGTCGGCGCGCTCCATGCCCGGACCGCGCGGCTTGGAGCCGACCAGCAGGTTCCAGTTGGCGTCCTTGAAGGCGACGTTCGGATCGTCGGTCAGGACCATGTCCTGCAGCAGCGGGAAGGCGCAGTCTTCCAGCTCCATCGCGACGCCCTTCAGGGCCTTCTGGGCGCCTTCGACCGGAATCTCGAGCAGTTGCAGGATGACCGGCTGGTCCTTGCCCAGCATCTCGCCGGAGGCGATACGGAAGAGGAGGGCGTAACCGATGTTGCCGGCGGCGCCCGTGACAGCGACGCGGATCGGCTTCTTCGTGGTCATGGAACTGTCCCGTGGTTGCAGTGCGGAAATCGCGGGCGGTCTAGACCCGCAAAAGCGTTGCGGCAAGGCCAAGTGACAGGGCGCGGCGCCGCGGCTACCAAGGCCGTGCGTACGAAGATCGCCCTTCAGGACGCCCGGAGAGCCCGATGTTCGACTTGGATCCCGCCTTCGTCGCGACTTCGCAGGCGCTTGGCGACCTGGCCCTCAGCCACGCCCGCCTGCAGGACGACGCCCGCTATCCCTGGATCGTGTTGATCCCGCGGGTCGCCGCCGCGCGTGAGCTGGAAGACCTGTCGCCGGCCGATCTGGCGATCCTGACCGACGAGATCCTGGCCGCCGGCCGCGCGGTCCGCGCCCTGGGCGTTCAGGTGGACAAGCTGAACGTCGGCGCCCTGGGCAATGTGACGCCGCAACTTCACGTGCATGTGTTGGGCCGGCGGGTCGGCGACGCCGCCTGGCCAGGCCCGGTCTGGGGCCATAGCCCGGCCCGGCCCTATGGTCCCGAGGCGCTGACGAGCGCGGTCGCGGCGGCGCGTAGGGCGCTGGGGCTCTAGCCCACGCCGATCAGCTGGCGGCGCGCAGATTGCGAAACAGCGGACTGGCCAACAGGAACACCCAGACCACCAGCACGAACGGCAGCGTCAGGGCCGGCATGCCCAGCGGCTGCAAGGCGGCCGAGACCGCGGCGAACACCACCGCCGTGGTGATAGTGGCCAGCAGGGCGTAGGCGGCCGAGGTCCAGCTGAGGGCGAAGAACACCGCGCCCAGCGCGATCGCCGTCAGCACGCTGTTGAAACCGAAGGCGCCTGAGCGGATCGCCGGCTCGGCCGCGCCCATCCCCCAGGCGACCAGCAGCCCGGTCAGCGAGCCCAGCAAGGCGGCCAGGCCCGCGCGCCTGGAGCTGACCAGCAGGCCGAGCGCGAACAGCACCCCGGTGACCACGCCGCTCTGGAAGAACACCTGGGCCAGGCCGTTGAACAGACCCTCGACCACGGTCGACAGGCTGACCACGCCCTCCACGGCCGTAGACGCCGGCAGCCCCGCCGTCGGCAGGACGTCGGTCGAGTGCAGGCGGCCGAACCGCGCGCAGGCCAGCAGGAACACCAGGGCCGTGAACACGAACGGGGCGGTCAGCGCCGGGACCTTCCAGACCTGCGTCAACCGCAGCATGGCGGCCATGACGACGGTCGAGCCGGCCGCGGCCAGGACGACGTAGGCCCAGGTCAGGCCCTCTGGATGCAGGAAGTAGAGCAAGGCGATGGCGACGAGCGCGCCGTTGAAACCGAACAGCCCGTCACGCACCTGATCAGGCTCGACCGCCAGCAGCTTGGCGGCGGCGGTGCTGACGGTCGTTCCGACCAGGGCCGCCAGCCCAAACAGCGTCGAGTGACAGAAGATCCCGATCAGGAAGAGCAGGCCGGCATAGCTGTTGTTCTGCAGCATGACTTGGCCGAGGCCGCGCAGCACCGCGTCGAGGAAGCCCGCCGCCTGCGCGAGCGAGCCCTCGCCGGAGACCGCCAGGCCGGTGGACGACAATCGAACAGACATGGTGAGCCCCCAGTTGCGCCGACGCCCGCGCCAGAGCACGAGCCGTTTTCGCCGTCAGTCCCGTTTCAGGGTTACTGAGGTCCGACGTCCGCCTTCATCCAGTTCGCCGCTCCACGCCCCGTCCGCCGAAGGATTGAGCGTGATCGTCGCCGCCGGCGCGCCGGGCAGCGGATAGAAGCTGGCGCTGAGCTGGGCCCCCATCCGCTGGACCCCGGCTAGGAAGCCGGAAGAATCCGTCGCGCCGCGCCGACGCGGATCGCGCCAGGCGCCCTCGAGCTGGCCCAGGCCCTTGTCGACGAACAGCAGCGAATAGAGCGGCTGGCCGCCAGGACCGCGCAGCATCCAGGCGCCGTCGAGCGGACCCTGCAGGCCCTGGGCCGAGGCGAAGGACGAGCGCAGGCGGGTTTCGTAGCCGAGCTCGGCGCCGTTGAGCGGCGCCTCGGGCGTCTTGTCGTACTCGTCGACATGCACCGGGGCGGTCAGCCGCGGCGGCGCGGGGCGCGTGTAGACCGGCGGGACATAGGCGGCCGGCGGCGGGTTGTAGGGCGTGACGGGCCGCGGCGTGTAGGGCGCGGGCGCCAGCGACAGGCCAGGCGTCGTGGGGGCGGCGTAGGGATACGGTGAGGCGGCGGTCGCTGGCGGCGGGACATAGGCCGGCGGCGGGGCCATCGGCGCGGATTGAGGAACCGGCGGCGCGGGCGCGGGCGGCTCGCCCAGGGCCTCGGCCTGATCCTCGTCCATGGCCGGGGCCTGGTCCAGCAGCGCGCCGATCGGGTCGACGACATCCTGGGCCGACGCCGCGGGCGCGGCGACCAGCATGGCCAGACAGATGGAAGACTTGAGCAGGAAGTTCAAAATACGCCTCACGCCCCGGCGATGGCGTCCGCCACGGCGAGCAGACGCCGCGCCTCGGCCAGATGCAATCGCTCGACCATACGACCCTCGACTCGAATAACCCCCTTAGCCGCGTTTTCCGGCGAATCGAAGGCCGCGACGATGGTCCGCGACCATTCCACCTCTTCCGGGGTCGGGGCGAAGGCGCGATTGGCGGCCTCGATCTGGCGCGGATGGATCAGGGTCTTGCCGTCGAACCCGAACTCCGCGCCCTGATCGCACTGGCGCGCGAGGCCGTCGTCGTCGTCGATGCCGTTGAACACCCCGTCGAGGATCGTCAGGCCGTGGGCGCGGGCCGCGGCCACCGCCAGCGACAACGGACCGGCCAAGGCGGCGCGTTCCGTGGTCAGGCGGCAACGCATCTCCTTGGCCAGGTCGTTGGTGCCGATCACGAAGGCGTCCAGCCGCGCGTCGCGGGCGCCGGCGATGGCGTCCATTGCGAACAGGCTGGCGCAGGTCTCGATCATCACCCACAGGCGAGTATCGCCCGCCAGCCCCGCGCCATAGGCCGCGACGTCGGCGGCCGACGACACCTTGGGCGCCAGGATGGCGTCAGGCCGGGCTGCGCCGGCGGCGGCGAGATCTTCGGCGCCCCAGGGGGTGTCGAGACCGTTCACCCGGATCACCACCTCGCGACGGCCAAACCCACCCGCCTTCACGGCCTCCACCGCCTGGGCGCGGGCCAGATCCTTGGCGTCGGGCGCCACCGCGTCCTCGAGATCCAGGATCACCACGTCGCAAGCCAGGTCGCGGGCCTTTTCGATCGCGCGCGCATTGGCGGCGGGCATGTAGAGGGCGCTGCGGCGCGGCCGGACTGCGGTCAAATCGATAAGCTCCGTCAGGATAGCTAAGCTACCCTCATAAGGGTTAGAATGTCCTCATGACCACCCGCTACGACGAAGGCGCCAAGAACGTGTTGGGCGGCGAGTTGATCGCCTGCTCGCTCGACCCCGTCACCGGATTCTTCCGCAACGGCTGTTGCGAGACCGGGCCGCACGATGTCGGCCTGCACACGGTCTGCGCCGTGATGACCGCCGAGTTCCTGGCCTATTCCAAGATGGTCGGCAACGACCTCTCCACCCCGATGCCCGAATACGGCTTCGCGGGTCTCAAGCCCGGCGACCGCTGGTGCCTCTGCGCCCCGCGGTGGAAAGAAGCCCTGGACGCCGGCGCCGCTCCGCAGCTGGTGCTGGAGGCGACCCACGAGGAAACCCTGGCCATCGTCACCCTCGGCGTCCTGAAGGACCACGCGGTCGAGGCTTAGGACCGGCGGGCCAAAGCCCCCCTCCGTCGCGCTTCGTGCGCCACCTCCCCCAGCGGGGGAGGATCTTACGTCGTGGATGCTCCCCCGCTGGGGGAGCTGTCGGCGAAGCCGACTGAGGGGGCAAGGGCCTGCCCAACACCTCAGAGCAGCGGATATTCCCGCTCCAGCCGGTACCAGGAGCCCGCGTCCGACTGCCAGCTGGAATAGAGGCCGAAGCTGGTCGCCAGGAACGGCGTGGTGCGCAGCAGATTGTTCTCCTGGATCCAGGCCGCGACATCGGCCGGATTGGGCCGGCGCAGATAGGCCAGGGTGACGTGCGGCTTGTAGCTGCGGGTCTCAGGCTTCAGCCCGGCTCGGCGGGCGGCGATCTCATTGCCCCGCGCCAGATGATTCAGCCCCTCGTTCTCCTCCACCCCGGCCCAGACCGCATGGATGTCGGCGCCTTCGCCGAAGGCCCCTGCGCCGTGCAGCTGAAGCTCCAGCGGGCCGCCACCGAGGGTGGTGAACTCGGCGTCCAGGTCGGCGGCGACGTTCTCGGCCACGTCGCCCACGAACTTCAGGGTGATGTGCAGGGCCTCCAACGGCCGCCAGCGCGCGCCGGACAGGCGGTCCTGCCGGGTTGCGAGTTCGACCCCGATCTCCTCGGGAACGGCGATGGCGGTGAACAGACGGATCATGGGAATCTACCTAAGGTGCTGATGATCTGACGCAATCGTAATCCACCAAGCCTTGCGCGCGAGGCCCCGGCCCACGATATTCGGCAATGCGCCCGCTCGGGGCGTTTCGAAAAGGGCCTTGCCTCTAATGAGCGACTTCAACCGCGGCTACGCGCGCACGGTCCCCGCAGATCGCGCCGACATGTCGGTGGACGCGGGGCTGCGCGGCTTCATGCTCGGCGTCTACAACAAGGTAGCGTTGGGTCTCCTCCTTTCCGCCGCTCTGGCGTATCTGACCGGCAACTACCCCCCCATTCGCGACCTGATGTNGCTGGGCGTGATGCTGATCGGCATGTTCGCCATGCGTAACCCCACGCCGCGTTCGGCCAGCATCTTCTACTGGACGATCGTCAGCCTGATCGGCGCGGGCCTGGGCGTGCTCAGCCTCGTCTATACCGGCACGTCGATCTTCTCGACCTTCCTGATCACGGCGGCGGCCTTCGGCGGCCTGTCGCTGGTCGGCTACACCACCAAGAAGGACCTGACCGGTTTCGGCAGCTTCCTGATCGTCGGCCTGATCGGCCTGGTGATCGCCAGCGTCGTCAACATGTTCCTGCAGAACTCGGCGATGGGCTTCATCATCAGCGTGGTCGGCGTGCTGATCTTCGCGGGCCTGATCGCCTACGACACCCAGCGCCTGAAGATGAGCTACTATCAGATGGGCGGCGACCAGGCGGCGATGGGCGTGGCGACCAGCTACGGCGCGCTGAACCTGTACCTGAACTTCATCAACCTCTTCCAATTCCTGCTCAGCATCTTCGGCGACCGCCGCTAGATCCAAGCCCGGAACGAAAGTTCGGAACCCCGGCGGGAAACCGCCGGGGTTTTTGTTTGGGTTCTCGGCGCCCCCCAATACAGGCTCGTCATGGCCGGGCCTGTCCCGGCCATCCATAGACGCCGAAGTCCGTGGGTTCTCATGAGAGGCCTGCGGTTATGGGTCCCCGACACCCCGCCGCGCTTCGGTCGAGAATGACGAACGGGGTGTTGGCCAACCCCGCGCCTAGTCCACCACCTTGAAGCGGCCCTTGTCGAAGAAGCGCAGCACCTGCTCCAGCTCGTGGCCGCGCTTGAGGATCATGCCGCCCTGGCCGATCACCGCCCAGGCGCCTTGCCGACGGGCCAGGGCCGGGCGTTTCTCGATGCGATAGAGCGGTTCTTCCGAGGCCCGGCGGAACACCGAGAAGATGCAGGCGTCGAGGGTCGAGCCGATCCCGTAGTCGCGCCATTCACCGGCGGCGACCATGCGGCCATAGAGGGTGAGAATGCGGCTGAGCTCCCGGCGCTCGAAGAAGACCGGAGCCGCTTTCGGGGGCTGATATTGCGGATCGAGCGCCATTAAGACGTGAGCCTAGACCCAATCGGCCGAGTCCGACAATCCGCCCTGGGCCCACCCCCGTGCGTTGCGCCCACGACACGGCCTGCGCCGAATCTAAATCGGCCGTAACCTTCCGCCTTGGAAAGACCTTATTTCGGTCCTGCGCCCGCCTGATCCGGCCCCGATAGTCTCATTGTCGGTTGGTCGGAACCTGCTGGTCCCGGATCCTGAACAGCCCCCCCAGCCCCCCTGGATCGTGGGATTTGGCCAGCCGACGCTTATTCATAGATATCCCCAATGCGAGCCCGCGCGGTAATCCCCCCCTCCCGCGCGGGCTTGTTTGCGTCTGGGCCACGGCCCACGCCTCAGGGCGTGATCACGCGCCGACGCCCTCGGTTGGCGATGTTCGATATCTTCCTGAAAAACGCCGTGGCCGATGGCGCGCAGCGCCGAGCCTGCCGGAGCCGGCGAGCTAGTTCTTCTTCGCCGCGCTCAGGATGCGGCCGCCCTCGACCGCCTGGACCAGGACGGCGGTGACCAGGCCATCTTCGCCGGCGGTCGGCAGGCGGTAGGCCGTCGGACGGCCCCGCCAGGCGCCCAGCCGGGCGATCTCGCGGACCACATTGTGGTGCGCGACGGTCTGGCCGCGATTGTCGCCCTTCTTGACCACCACGTCGTGCTCGCGCGGGTCGTAGCGGACCAGCCAGACCTCGGCGCCGCCGCGCGGGACCGGACCTGAACCGACATCCACCCGGCGCTGCCCGATGAAGGCCATGTCGGGCGCGGCGTACGGCGCCTTGGTCGCCTGGGCCACCAAGCGGTCGACCTTCTCGGTCTGCAGCCCGCCGGCCTGGGCGCGGCCGTCGACCACCATTTGCGGGGTATAGGGTTCGCGCAGGTCCAGCCGGGTCACATAGGCCTTCTGGCGCGCCGTGAATTCCGGCTTGGCGAAGGTGTCCGACCAGCCAAGGTAGTCCCAGTAATCCACCGGGAAGGTAAGCGCGAGGACGCCCTGCCGCTCGGCCAGCTTGCCGAGATAGGCGTTGGCCTCCCCACAGGAGGCGCAGCCCTGGGCCGTGAACAGTTCCACCACCACCGGCGGCTTGGCGGCCGCGGTCAGGGGCAGAGCGCTCAGGATGAGGCTGAAAAGCGCGGCCTTACGCATCGTGGCGCAATAAAGCGGACTTCCCTGCGGATTTGGCTTCAACAAGGTGTGACCAGCTTAGGAACATCGGTGAAAAACGAAGGAGGGGGCCTGCGCGACGGCAGGCCCCCTCCACCATTCTGGTCGGCCCCCTCCGATTGAGAAGGGGCCGGCATCGGTCTTAGGCCGACCGCGCGAGGTTGCGCAGGACGTAGTTCAGGACGCCGCCGTTCTTGAAGTACTCAAGCTCGGTGGGCGTATCGATCCGGCAACGGACCGGGAAGCGGGCGATGCGGCCGTCCGACGGGCGATACATCTCCACCGTCAGCTGCTTGCGGGGCGAAAGCTCCGTCAGGCCGCGGATGGTGACGATCTCTTCGCCGGTCAGGCCCAGCTTCTGCCAGCCTTCCTGGGTGAACTGCAGCGGCAGCACGCCCATGCCGACCAGGTTCGAACGGTGGATGCGCTCGAAGCTCTCGGCGATCACCGCGCGCACCCCCAGGAGCTTGGTGCCCTTGGCCGCCCAGTCGCGCGACGAACCGGTGCCGTATTCCTTGCCCGCGAACACCACCGCCGGACGACCTTCCGACTGGTAGCGCATCGCCGCGTCGTAGATCGACATGACGTCGCCCGACGGGAAGTGCTTGGTCACGCCGCCTTCGATTTCCGGGGTGATCTTGTTGCGGATCCGGATGTTGGCGAAGGTGCCGCGCATCATCACTTCGTGGTTGCCGCGACGCGCGCCGTAGGAGTTGTACTCCGTGGCGGGCACTTGGTGCTCACGCAGGTAGACGCCGGCCGGCGAGGTCGCCTTGATGTTGCCGGCGGGGCTGATGTGGTCGGTGGTGATCGAGTCGCCGAACACGCCCAGCACGCGGGCCTCGACGATGTCGACGACCGGAGCCGGCTCCATCTTCAGGTCCTGGAAGTAGGGCGGGTTCTGGACGTAGGTCGAACCCATGTCCCAGGCGTAGGTCTGGCCGCCGGCGACCTTGATGCCCTGCCAGTTCTTGTCGCCCTTGAAGACGTCGGCGTAGCGGGTCGCGAACATCTTCTGAGTGACGTGCTTGCGTTGCAGCACGGCGATCTCTTCCGAGGTCGGCCAGATGTCCTTCAGATAGACCGGGTTGCCGTCCTTGCCGTCGCCGAGCGACTCGGTGGCCAGGTCGATGTTCATCGAACCGGCCAGGGCGTAGGCGACGACCAGCGGCGGCGAGGCCAGGTAGTTGGCCCGCACGTCCTGGTTCACGCGGCCTTCGAAGTTCCGGTTGCCCGAGAGCACCGAGCAGGCCACCAGGTCGCCCTGGTTGACGGCGTCGGAGATGGCTTCCGGCAGCGGGCCGGAGTTGCCGATGCAGGTGGTGCAGCCGTAGCCGACCAGGTTGAAGCCCAGCGCGTCGAGCGACTTCGTCAGGCCGGCGGCCTTCAGGTAGTCGGTGACCACCTGCGAACCGGGGGCCAGCGAGGTCTTCACCCAGGGCTTCACCTTCAGGCCCTTTTCGATCGCCTTCTTGGCGACCAGGCCCGCGGCGATCAGCACCGAGGGGTTGGAGGTGTTGGTGCAGGAGGTGATCGCGGCGATCACCACGTCGCCGTGGCCGACGTCGAACTTCTCACCAACGACCGGGATGCGGGCTTCTTCTTCGGTCTTGCCGAAGTCCTTGGCCAGGGCCGACTTGAATTCGGCGGCGGCGTCGGAGAGCAGCACGCGGTCTTGCGGACGCTTCGGACCGGCCAGCGAGGGCAGGACGGAGCCGAGGTCGAGTTCCAGGCTGTCGGTGAAGATCGGGTCCGGATCGCCGGCCTCGACCCACATGCCCTGTTCCTTGGCGTAGGCTTCGACCAGGTCGGCGCGGTGGGCCTCACGGCCGGTGGCGCGCAGATAGTCGATGGTGGCCTTGGTCACCGGGAAGAAGCCGCAGGTGGCGCCGTATTCCGGAGCCATGTTGGCGATGGTCGCCTGGTCTTCCAGGGTCAGACCGGCGAGGCCCGGGCCGTAGAATTCGACGAACTTGCCGACGACGCCCTTCTTGCGGAGCATCTGGGTGACGGTGAGCACTAGGTCGGTGGCGGTCGCGCCGTCCGGCATCGCGCCCGACAGGCGGAAGCCGATGACTTCGGGGATCAGCATCGGGATCGGCTGGCCGAGCATGGCCGCTTCAGCTTCGATGCCGCCGACGCCCCAACCCAGGACGGCCAGGCCGTTGATCATGGTGGTGTGGCTGTCGGTGCCGACCACGGTGTCGGGATAGGCGACGGTTTCGCCGGCTTCCTCGTTCACCCAGACGGTCTGGGCGAGGTATTCCAGGTTCACCTGGTGGCAGATGCCGGTGCCGGGCGGCACGACGCGGAAGTTGTTGAAGGCCGAGGAGCCCCAGCGCAGGAAGCGGTAACGCTCGATGTTGCGCTCGTACTCGCGCTCGACGTTCTCGCCGAAGGCCTTGGAGGTGCCGAAGTGGTCGACCATGACAGAGTGGTCGATGACCAGGTCGACGGGGTTCAGCGGGTTGATCTTTTCCGGATCGGCGCCGAGGCTGGTCATGGCGTCGCGCATGGCGGCCAGGTCGACGACGGCGGGAACGCCGGTGAAGTCCTGCATCAGGACGCGGGCCGGACGGAAGCTGATCTCGTGCTCGACGGAGCCCTTGTTGTCGATCCAGGCGGCCAGCGCCTTCAGGTCGTCGGGGCTGACGGTGGAGCCGTCTTCATTACGCAGCAGGTTCTCGAGAAGCACCTTCATCGAGACGGGCAGACGCGCCACGTTCGAAAGACCGGCTTCCTCCGCGGCGCGAAGGCTGTAGTAGACGTAGGTCTTGTCACCCACCGTAAGTTCGCGGCGGGTCTTCAGGCTGTCGTTAGACGCCATATCAGGGATCCTTCCTCTGTTCGCGGCCGCTCTTGAACCACTTCGGGGATCGCGCGCTTTTCGAGGCGGACACACAGCGTTCGCCCCTGCGCCGCGTACGCCCCCCAAGGTGGCGACGGCCGCGCGCGTCATAACCCCTAGTTTGTTACCCGTCCATGCAGTGCGCGAGTTGAGTGCGTGATCGACGTTCTCGACATTGACGGCGTGGCCCTGCGCCGCGGCGGACGGCTGCTGTTTTCGGGGCTGANCCTGCTGCGGGCGGTCGCCGGCCTCGTGGAGCTCGAGGCCGGGACCATCGGTTTCGGCGCTCTCGACCCCGCCGACGCCCGCGCCGAACATATTCATCTGGCCGGCCACCAGGACGGCCAGAAGCCGGCCCGGACCGCCTGGGAGGAGCTGGCCTTCTGGGCGCGCTGGACCGGCGCCACCGAGGCCGCCGCTAGGCAAGCCGCCACCGCCCTAGACCTGACGCGGTTGCTGGACCTGGAGGTCCGCCGCCTGTCGGCCGGCCAGCGGCGGCGACTGTCGCTGGCCCGGCTGCTGGCCTCGCCCAGGTCGCTCTGGCTGCTCGACGAACCCTTGAGCCCGCTCGACGCCGACTGGCGCGTCCGCTTCGGCCAGATCATGGCCGGGCACCTGGCGGGCGGCGGGATGATCATCGCCGCCGTCCACGACCCGCTGCCGATCCCCGCCAAGGCGGTCGAGATCGCCGCGCCGGAGGCCGGGGAATGAGCCGCGCCATGGCCCTGCTCTCGCGGGAAGTCGCCCTCGCCTGGGGACGCGGCGGCGGCCCGCTGGTCTCGGTCGGTTTCTACGCCGGCGTCGCCACCCTGTTGCCGCTGGCCACCGGGCCCGAGCCCACCCGCCTTTCGGCCATCGCGCCGGGCGCGGCCTGGGTGGCCTTGGCGCTGTCGGCCCTGCTCTCGCTCGACCGCTTGTTCGAGCGCGACTACGAGGACGGCGCGCTGGACCTGATGACCCTGTCGCCCGTGCCGCTGGAATTGGTCTGCGCGATCAAGTGCCTGGGCCAGTGGGTCGCCACAGCCGCGCCCCTGGCGATGGCCGCGCCGCTGGCCGCCATCGCGCTGGGCGCCAAGCCGCAGCTCGCCCCGCTGGTCTTCGCCTGCGCGCTGATGGGTGGCCTAGCCTTCTCCTTCGTCGGCGGGATCGGCGCGGCGCTCAGCCTCGGCGCCCGGCGCGGCGGGCTGCTGACCGCGGTGATCGTGCTGCCGCTGTTCGTGCCCCCGGTGATCTTCGGCGGCGGCGCGCTCGACGCCTTCACCAGCGGCCTGCCGTGGAGGGCGGGCTTCGCCCTGTTGGCCGCCTACGCCGCGGCGGCGGTGGCGCTGGGTCCCATCGCCATGGCCGCGGCCTGCCGCAACGCGCTCAGCTAATTCGCGACCCGCCGGCGACGGACTCCCGCCCGCCCCCCGTTCAATCTCGCGAGGGGCGTGAAGACTGGAGCTCGAGATGATGAAACTGACCCGATTGGCGCCCCTGGCGCTCAGTGGCGTCCTTCTGGCCGGCGGCCTCGCCGGCGCCAGCCAGGCGCAGCAACCGCCCGCGCCAAGCGGCCAGCCCGCAGGCCCGCGCGAGGGCCGGCGCATGGACCCCGCGGCCATGGCCGCCAAGCACACTGAGCGCCTGCGCGCCGTGCTGCAACTGCGTCCCGATCAGGAACCGGCCCTCAAGGCGTTTCTCGAATCCCGCAAGCCGCCCGCCGGCATGGGCGAACGTGGGCGCGGCGGACACGAGCAGTACGCCGCCATGACCACGCCCCAGCGCCTGGACGCCCAGCGCGCCCGGATGACCGAACGGATGGCGCGCTTCGACCAGCGCCTGGCGGCGACCAAGAAATTCTACGCCCAGCTGTCGCCGACCCAGCAGAAGGCCTTCGACGCCCTGCAACCGCGCGGCGGCATGAAGGGCGGCCATCGCGGCGGCATGGGCGGTCATGGCCCCGGCCCGATGGGCGGTCGCGGCGAGTAGTCGCCGATCGTGATAGGGACGGACGATGCTGTTCAAGGCGCCCGTCCTGACGGCCATCGCGGAGGGTCAGGTCACCCTGGCCTTCCGCAGATGGCGCAAGCCCACCGTCCGCACAGGCGGAACCCTGACCACACCCGTCGGCGTGCTGGCCATCGAGGCCGTGGACATCGTCACCCCGGACTCCATCGATGAGGCGCAGGCCCGCGCCGCCGGATACGCCTCGCGCGCGGCGTTGCTGGCGGACCTGACGGGCGAGCCGCCCCTCTACCGGATCGCGTTCCGCCGAGCGGCCGACGATCCGCGCAAGGCCCTGCGTCTCGACACCTCGGACACCCGCCTGGAAGCCGTGGAGATGCGGCTCGCCAGGCTGGACGCCAAGGCGCCGTGGACCGCCAAGGTGCTGGATCTGATCGCCGAAAATCCTGGCCTCCGCGCCCCCGATCTGGCCGCCCGGCTCGGGCGCGAAACCCTTCCGTTCAAGGCCGATGTCCGCAAGTTGAAGGCGCTGGGCCTCACCGAAAGCCTGGAGGTCGGCTACCGCCTCTCGCCGCACGGGCAGGCCTTGCTTGCGCGCCGCTTGCAGCCGCGCTCTGCGAAGGCTAATGCGCAAGGATGATCCCGGCGCCGGCCTTCCTGTCGAATCCTGAACGGTTCATGGCCTTTTCGCGTTGGGCCGCGCCGCTGTTCGGCGTCCTCGCGCTCGCCCTGGCCCTCGCCGGCCTCTGGCTCGGCTTCACCGCCCCCGAAGACTACCAGCAGGGCGACACCGTGCGGATCATGTTCATCCACGTGCCCGCCGCCTGGATGAGCATGTTCGTCTATGTCTGCCTGGCCGGCGCCAGCTTCCTGTCCCTGGTCTTCCGCCACGCCCTGGCCGATGCGGCGGCCAAGGCCTGCGCCCCGCTGGGCGCGGCCTTCACCTTCCTGGCCCTGGTCACCGGCTCGCTCTGGGGCCGACCGATGTGGGGCGCCTGGTGGGTCTGGGACGCGCGCATGACCTCGGTGCTGGTGCTGTTCCTGTTCTACCTCGCCTACATGGCGCTGCGGGCCTCGCTCGACGACGAGCTGAAGGCCGCGCGCGCCGGCGCGATCCTGGCCCTGGTAGGCGCGGTGAACCTGCCGGTCGTGAAGTTCTCGGTCGACTGGTGGAACACCCTGCATCAGGGCGCCTCGGTGTTCCGCAAGGACGGGCCGGCCATGACCTCCGACTTCCTCTGGCCGCTGCTGCTGATGGGCCTGGCCTACACCGCCGCCTTCGGATCGCTGTGGCTGGTAGGCATCCGCGCCCAGGTCTGGCGCCGCCGCGCTGAAGCCGCCGCCCTGCGCGCGGCGAAGGGTTAGACGCAATGCTCGATCTCGACGCCGGCGCCTATGCGGCCTTCGTCTGGCCCGCCTATGGGATCACCGCCCTGGTCTTCGTCGGCATGATCTGGCTGTCCCTGGCCCAGGCGCGCCGCTGGCGTCGCCGGGCGGAGAAAGACGACAAGTGAACCGCTGGCTCGCCGTCCTGCCGCTGGTCGCGCTGCTGGCGCTGGGTCTGCTGTTTGGGCTGTTCGCCCTGAAGCGCGATCCGCAGGTGAAGCCCGACGCCCTGGTCGGCAAGCAACTTCCCGACCTCGTCCTGCCGACGCTCGACACCGGCCGCCCGGTGCGCCTGCACGAGGCCGCCGCGCCGGCTCCGGTGCTGGTGAACATCTTCGCCTCCTGGTGCGCCCCTTGCGAGATCGAGCACCCGGTGCTGGTCGACCTGAAGAAACAGGGCGTGCGGATCGTCGGCGTCGCCTACAAGGACGCCCCCGAAAACACCAAGGCCTTCATCGGCCGCCTGGGCGATCCCTATGCGGAACGCCTTGTCGACCGCGACGGCCGGGGCGGGATCGAGCTGGGGGTCACCGGCGTGCCCGAAACCTACCTGGTCGGCGCCGACGGCAAGATCCTGGCCAAGCACACCGGCCCGCTGAGCGCCCAATCCGCCAAGGATTTGCTGGCCAAGGCCCCGCGTTAACCACGCCGAAATTAACCAAACCGCCGTTAACCAAGCGCCCGGAGCCCCGGGAAGGTTTTGTTAACCATGTGTTTGTTAACCATAGGCTCGTTAACCATAAAGCGCGCCCGTGAGCACGATCCGTCCGCCGATCTTCCCGACGAACCAGCCGGCCACGCCAGCGCAGACCCCCGCGCGGAGCGCTGCGCAGCGCGCCTTCTTCGAAGCCGCCATGGGTCGGCCGGCCGCCGCGGCCCAGCCGAGACCTCAGATCCAGCCGCAAGCCGCCGCGCCAGCGCCGGTTCAGCGCATGCCCGCGTCCCTGCCCGCTGATCCGCCGGAGCGGATTTTGCGGCCAGGTTCGATCCTGGATATCCGGGTCTAGGGTTCCAATCCCGCCTGCATGATCGTCATGGCCGGCCGCTTGAGCCGGCCATCCATAGACTTCAGCGATGGGGGTCCATCGGGCCGGCCGGCGCTATGGATCCCCGGGACAAGCCCGGGGGATGACGAACCCGAAGGGGAACGCGACAGCCGCTATGCGGCCTTCTTCAGCTTCTTCTTTTTCGGCTTCTCAGCCTTGTCGGCCTTGAGCGCCTTCTTCGGCTTCTCGGCCTTGATCTTCTTCTCGAGCTTTTCGGGCGCGGGGGCGCCCACGTCCTCGCCGGCGCGGATCAGGTCGCGCAGGCCGCTCACCAGGCTTTCGCGCTTGGTCGTCGAGATCAGGCGCAACAGCCGGGCGTCGGCCGCCAGCATCTTCGGCCGCGCCCCGTCCAGCGCCGCGCGTCCGGCGTCGGTCAGGCTGACGGCGTTCGCGCGGGCGTCGGCGGTCGAGCGGTGGCGCTCCAGCAGACCCTTGACGATCATCCGGGCGGCCATGTCGGCCAGGGTGGACCGGTCGATGCCGGTGATCTTCACCAGGTCGGTCTGGGTCAGACCCTCATGGGCCTCGACCGCCGCCAACACCGCGAACTGACGTTGGGTGATCGCCCCGACCCCCAGTTCGTCGGCATAGATATCGAGGGCGAGTTGAAGCGCCCGATGCAGCAAATGACTGGGTGACTTGTCGAGGGCCGGCAAGCCCTTGCGCGACTTGTCATGCGACTTGGTCTTGGCCATCGGCTGAACCCCCGCCTGTCGACTTGGCCGGAACCTACCGGGCCATGGTGTCGATTTCACGACAGATGGTCAGTGGGCGGCGCAAACGCTAGGGGGGGCGGAGCAGACTACTCGACGTGCGGCGGCGGCGGCTCGTCGGTCTTGGCGTATTTCATCATCAGCGGCACCTGGGCGAACGAGAACACCACCGACAGGATCAGCAGGCCCGGGAAGCGGAACAGCACCCAGATGTCGTCGGGCTGGGTGCGCCAGACCGCCTCGTTCAGCGCCGCCAGCGCCAGGAAGAACAGGCCGTAGTTCAAGGTCAGCTTGCGCCAGCCCTCGTCCGGCATCTGCATCGTCTCGCCCAGCAGCAGCTTCAGCGGGTTCTTGCGCATGGCCAGCCCGCCCAGCAGGATCACCCCGAAGGCCGTGTTCATGACGGTCGGCTTGATCTTCAGCAGGCGCGGATCGTGGAAGAACAGAGTCAGACCGCCGAAGAACAGCGCCGCGACGCCGCCGATCAGCGGAAACGGCGCGATCCGGCGCTCGACGATGAACCCGATCGCCAGGCCGACGGCGGAGCCCGCCACCAGCGCCCAGGTCGCCTGGACCAGGGCCTGCTGCTGGGGCATGCCGGTCGACTTCAGATAGAAGAAGGCGACGAGAAAGGCCGCGAGGCCGCCAAAATCGACGACCGAGCGCACCCATTTCCGTGCGGTGGGAGAAAGGCTCATGAATCTTCCAGGCCGACGAGGGAACGGGCGAAGGCGCGCGCCTTGAAGGGTTGAAGGTCCTCGATCCCCTCACCCACGCCGATCAGTTTGATGGGGCTGTCGGACGCCTGGGCCACCGGCACCAGCACGCCGCCCCGGGCGGTGCCGTCCAGCTTGGTCATGACGATGCCGGTCACGCCGATCTGGTTGCCGAAGATGTTCTCTTGGTTCAGCGCATTGCGGCCCACCGTGGCGTCCAGCACCAGCAGGGTCTCATGCGGGGCGTCGGCGTCGATCTTCTTGACCACCCGGATCACCTTCAGGAGCTCGTCCATCAGGCCCTGCTTGTTCTGCAGTCGGCCGGCGGTGTCGATCAGCACCACGTCATAGTTCTCAAGCTTGGCCCGCTCGATGGCGTCGAAGGCCAGGCCCGCGGCGTCCGACCCGGTCGGGCGCGACATGAAGTCGGCGCGGGCGCGCTCGGCCCAGACCTTCAGCTGCTCGACGGCGGCGGCGCGGAAGGTGTCGCCGGCCACGATCAGCACCTTGGCCCCGCGCCCGGTGAGGTCGGCGGCGATCTTGCCGAGCGTCGTGGTCTTGCCCGAGCCGTTCACGCCGATGAACAGCACCACATAGGGCTTGGGCCCCGACAGCGGATCGAAGTCGCCTTCGCGGCTTTCCAGCTCCGCGCCGATGGCCTCGGCCAGGGCTTCCTTGATCTCGTTCTCGTCGACGCTCTTGCCGAACTTCTCGTCGGAAAAGCGCTGGGTGATGCGCGCAGCCGAGTGCGGGCCGAGATCGGCCTCGATCAGCATCTCTTCCAGCTCGTCGAGCTTGGCCTGGTCCAGCGGTTGCTTGGTGAAGGTGGAGACCACCTGTTCCGTCATCTGCTTCGACGAGCGCGAAAGGCCGTCGGTCAGGCGCTGGAACCAGCCCTTTTTTGGTTCGGTCATGGGGCGCTTCTAGCCGGTCAATCGGTTGCGCGATAGAGGATCGAAGCATGGACACGCTCGCCGCCGCCTTCACCTGGCTGGACTACGCCGCCGTCGCGGTCTTCGGCGCGACCGGCGCCATGGCCGCCGCCCAACGCAAACACGACATGGTCACCTTCGCCTTCTTCGCCGCGGTGACCGGGGTCGGCGGCGGCACCATGCGCGACCTGCTGATCGGCGCGCCGGTGTTCTGGGTCGGGCGGCCCGACTATCTGATCGCCTGCATGCTGGCGGCCCTGGCGGTCTGGACCTTCGGGACCGGCCAGGCGCGGCTGAAGATCCTGCTCTGGCTCGACGCCCTAGGCATGGCGGCCTACAGCGTGGTGGGCGCGGCCAAGGCCATCTCGCTGGGCGCGCCGCCGATCTCGGCGGTCATCATGGGCGTGCTGACCGCCTGTTTCGGCGGGATCGTCCGCGACGTCCTGGCCCATGAACCCTCGGTGCTGCTGCGGCGGGAGCTCTATGTCAGCTGCGCCCTGGTCGGAGCGGGGATCTATGTGATCCTGCACACCTTCGGCATGCAGGACCTCTGGACCGGCGTGGTCGGGTTCGCGGCCGCCTTCCTGGTCCGCGCCGCCGCCATCGTCTGGGGCTGGACGCTGCCGGGCTTCCCCGGACGCGGCAAGCAACGGACCTAGGCCCCTACTCGGCGGCCTCCAGCACGGCGACTTCCGCCAGCGCCTTGCCGCCGTCATGGCTGGTGATCCGCAGGGGAACGATGGAGCCCACCGCCGCCTCGCCGGTGAAGGCGATCTCGGTGAAGTCCTCGGCCCGCGCCGCGCCGGAACGCTCGACCAGGCCGGTGATGGTGCGGCCGACCTGACGCTCCAGATGGCGGACCAGGGCCGCGTCGCCGGCGGCGCGCAGGCGCGCGGCGCGCTCCTTGATCACCGGGCGCTGCAGTTGCGGCATCCGCGCAGCCGGCGTGCCCGGACGCGGGCTGAACGGGAAGACGTGCAGGAACGAGAGCTGCGCCTCCTCGACCAGCCGCAGAGTGTTCTCGAACATCTCCTCGGTCTCGGTCGGGAAACCGGCGATCAGGTCGGCGCCGAAGGCGGTGTCGGGGCGCACGGCGCGGACGTCGGCGATCAGCTTCAGCGCGTCGGCGCGCAGGTGACGGCGCTTCATCCGCTTGAGGATCATGTCGTCGCCGGCCTGCAGCGACAGGTGCAGATAGGGCATCAGCCGAGGGTCCTCGGCCAGGCAGCGCATCAGGTCCGGATCAATCTCGGCGGCGTCGATCGACGACAGCCGCAGGCGCGGCAGGCCCGGGACCAGCTTCAGGATGCGGGCGACCAGTTGGCCCAGGGTCGGCTGGCCCGGCAGGTCCGAGCCCCAGCTGGTGATGTCGACGCCGGTCAGCACCACCTCCAGATAGCCCTGGGCGGCCAGCTTGCGGACCTGCTCCACCACCTCGCCGGCGGCGGCCGAGCGCGAGTTACCCCGGCCATAGGGGATGATGCAGAAGGTGCAGCGGTGGTCGCAGCCGTTCTGAACCTCGACATAGGCCCGGGCGCGATCCTTCAGACCGTCGATCAGGTGGCCGGCGGTCTCCCGCACGCTCATGATGTCGTTGACGCGCACCCGGCCTTCGGGGGCGGTGTCGGCATAGGCGCCGGCCTGCGACTTCTCGGCGTTGCCCAGCACCAGGTCGACTTCCACCATGGCGGCGAAGGCGGCCGGGTCGATCTGGGCGGCGCAGCCGGTGACGATCAGCTTGGCGTCCGGGTTTTCCCGTCGCGCCTTGCGGATCGCCTGACGCGCCTGGCGCACGGCCTCGTTGGTCACCGCGCAGGTGTTGAAGACGATGGCGTTGGAGAGCCCGTCCTCGGCCGCCCGCGCACGGATGACCTCGCTCTCATAGGCGTTGAGGCGGCAGCCGAAGGTGACGATGTCGACGCCGCCGGGCTGGGCCACGGGCGGAACGATGGTGAAGCCGCCTTCGCCCGCGTCGCCCGCGGGCATGTCGTGTTCGGCGCTCATGGCAGCACGCCGGTGAAATCGACCTGGGCCGGGCCGGTCATGATCACGTGGCCGTCGGCCTCGCGCCACTCGATCACCAATTCGCCGCCATCGAGCTCCAAGGTCGCCTTGCGATCGACCAGGCCGCGCCGATAGGCCGCCACCAGGGCCGCGCAGGCGCCGGTGCCGCAGGCCTTGGTGAGGCCCGCGCCGCGCTCCCAGACCTTTAGCCGAATGTGGTCGCGGGCCACGATCTGGGCGAAGCCGACATTGACGCCCTCGGGGAACAGCCGGTGATGTTCGATCATCGGACCAACCTCGCGCACCGGCGCGGTCTCGACGTCGGGCACGAAGAACACCACGTGCGGATTGCCCATCGAGACACAGCCCGGCGTGTGCAGAATGGGATTGTCGATGGGACCGACCTGCAGCTCGACGCCGCGGGTGTCCATCTCTTCCTCCAGCGGGATCTGGGTCCAGTCGAGACCCGGCTCGCCCATGTCGACGCTGACGATCTTGTCGCCGGCGCGGCTGGCGGTCAGCAGGCCGCCCTGCGTCTCCATCACCGCCTGGTCGGCGCCGGACGCCTCCATCAGCAGCCAGCCGACGCAGCGAGAGGCGTTGCCGCAGGCCCCGACCTCGTCGCCGTCGGCGTTCCAGAACCGCACCTTAGCGTCGGCCGCCTGCGAAGGCTCGATCGAGACCAGCTGGTCACAGCCGATCCCGCCCTCGCGGTTGGCGATGGCGCGCACCTCTTCAGGCGTCGGCGCGAAGGGCGCGGATCGGGCCTCGACCACGACGAAGTCGTTGCCGAGCCCGTTCATCTTCAGAAACGGACGGCTCATGTGGGGCGCTATATAGGCGAGAATTGACGCACGATCACCTTTGACGAGACAGATCCGTCCCCGGCGCTCTATCCAGAGCCCATGAAACTCGTCTCCGCGGCGCTGGTTGGCGCCCTTCTCACCGCCTGCGCCGCCCATGCGCAGGCCCCGGCGGAGCCCTCCGCCGATCCCTTCGTCTGGCTGGAAGACATCGATTCCCCGCGCGCCATGGCCTGGGTCGAGGCGCAGAACGCCAAGACCGCCCAGCGCCTGGAAGGCGACGCCCGCTATGGCCAGTTCCTGGGGGAGGGCCGGGCGATCTTCACCGCCGTGGACCGGATTCCGCAGCCGAGCTTCCGCGCCGGCGGCGTCGACAACTTCTGGCAGGACGCCGCCCACACCCACGGCGTCTGGCGCCATACGTCGCAGGCCTCCTACCGCACCGCTTCGCCCAACTGGGAGCTGGTGCTCGATCTCGACCAACTGGCCGCCGACGAAAAGCGCAACTGGTTCTGGAAGGGCGCGACCTGCCTGAAGCCGGCGCAGACCATCTGCCTGGTCCAGCTGTCCAACGGCGGCGGCGACGCCGTCGAACTGCGCGAGTTCGACACCGTGGCCAAGCGGTTCGTCGAGGGCGGCTTCCGCTCGCCCGAGGGCAAGCAGGGCGCCGACTGGATCGATAAAGACAGCCTAGTCGCCTGGCGCGAATGGACGCCCGGCGAGGTGACGGACTCCGGCTACGCCTATGTCGTCAAGATCGTGCGCCGCACGGGCCAGCCGCAGGAGATCTTCCGCGGCCAGAAGTCCGACGTCTGGGCCAACGCCCAGGTGCTGCGCGGCGAAGGCGGCAAGGCCGACGGGATCGTCGTCCAGCGCGGCCTGAGCTTCTTCGAGTTCGATTACAGCCTCTATGCGGGCGGCAAGCTGACCCGGATCGAACTGCCGAAGAAGGCGCAGTACCAGGCCTATGTCGACGGCCGCATGATCTTCACCCTGCAGGAGGCTTGGAACAGTTTCAGCTCCGGGGCCCTGATCGCCTACGATCCCAAGGCGCTGAGCGACAAGCCGGTCCTGGTGTTCCAGCCTGGCCCGCGCCAGGCGATCCAGAGCGTCCACGACACCAAGGGCCAGCTGGCCGTCGAACTGCTGGAGGACGTGAAGGGCGCGGTCGACGTCTACGATTTCGTGGGCGGCAAGTGGACGGCGCGGCGCCTGGCCCTGCCCAAGGACGCGACCCTCACCATCGGCTCGACCTCTGGAGACGACGACAAACTGTTCGTCGCCGCCCAGAGCTTCCTGACGCCGAGCAGCCTGTGGCTGGCCGACGGCGCCACCGGCAAGGCCGAGCAGGTCAAGGCCCTGCCCGCCCGCTTCGACGCCTCGAAGGACCGGGTCGACCAGTACTGGGCGACGTCCTCGGACGGGACGAAGATCCCCTATTTCGTGGTCCGGCCGAAGGCCGCGAAGCTGGACGGTTCCACCCCGACCATCATGTACGGCTATGGCGGGTTCGAGGTCGCCAAGCCGCCGATCTACATTCCCGAGATGGGCAAGATGTGGCTGGAGCGCGGCGGCGCCTATGTCATCGCCAATATCCGCGGCGGCGGCGAATTCGGCCCCGCCTGGCACCAGGCGGTGTTGCGCGAAAAACGCCAGCTGGCCTTCGACGATTTCGCCGCCGTGGCCCGCGACCTCGACGCCCGCAAGATCACCTCGCCGCGCCGGCTGGGCATCTATGGCCGCTCGAACGGCGGGGTGCTGACCACCGTCTCGATGACCCAGCACCCGGAGCTCTGGAACGCCGTGGTGGTCGAGAGCCCACTGGTCGACATGCTGCGCTATCACAAGCTCTCGGCCGGAGCCTCGTGGGTCGGCGAATACGGGAACCCGGACGTTGCGGAAGACCACGCCTTCATCGCCAAATACGACGGCTACCTGAACCTGAAGCGCGGCCAGAAATATCCCGAGCCCTACGTCACCACCAACACCCGCGACGACCGGGTCCATCCCGGTCACGCGCGTAAGTTCGCAGCCAAGCTGGAGGCGCTCGGCTACCCCTACCTCTATTTCGAGAACACCTTCGGCGGCCACGCCAACGACGCCGACCCCGAGCTCAACGCCAAGCGCTGGGCCAGGCACTACGTCTATCTGAGCCAGAAGCTGTTCGACTGACCGCCAGATCCTCCCCCGCTGGGGGAGGTGGCGCACGAAGTGCGACGGAGGGGGCTGCTGACGGGGTCGTAGTCCCCC
>NZ_LMHT01000034.1:401186-405722 GCF_001429025.1 Phenylobacterium sp. Root700
CATCGGTGTTCGCCGCTGGAGAGCTAGAACGCCAACCGCCCGACCAGTTGGAACACCGGACCGGCCTCCTCGGTCTCGATCTCGTATTCGTCGAAGTTCCGGGCCTTCTGGTCGGCCAGGGTGGTGAACTTGTTGAACACCTCGTCCTTGCTGGCGTTCAGCAGGTTCGAGCCGGTCAGGCGCAGGACGAAGTTCTCGCCGAAGCGCTTCTCGACGAACACCTCCAGGTCGGCGCCGTAGGAGGTGCTGACCTCCTCGCCGACCATCCGGCCATAGGCGTCGCCCTGCTTGCGGTAGGTGGCGCCGAAGGCCGCGCCCCAGGTCGGCAGGTCCTGGATGAAGCCGACGTTGAACACATAGTCCGACTGGCTGTTGAACCGGCGCGAGCCGAAGTCGTCGTCGATATCGCTGTCGAGCCAGGAGTAGTTCAGGAACACCCCGGTGTGCTCCAGGCCGAACATGGTCAGCGGGGTCGAGAGGTCGAACTCGACACCCCAGACCGATCCGTCCCCGGCGTTGCGCGGGGTGAGGACGAAGGTCCCGGCCCCCTCGCTGCCGACGACGCCGGTGTTGGCGACCTCGATCAGGTCGGAGACCTTGCGATAGAAGACGTTGACGCCCGCCACGCCGCGTTTTCCCAGCCGGCGCTCATAGCCGACGTCCAGGCCCCAGGCGGTTTCGGGGTCCAGTTCCGGATTGCCGATGAAGTCGTTGTCGCCCTGCTCGGCCAGCAGAATGGCCGGCGAAAGCTGGTCAAAGCCCGGCCGGCGCACGGTGCGGGCCACCGAGGCGCTGAGGCGGTCGTCAGCGCTCAGGCTGTAGCGCAGGTGAGCCGAGGGCAGCAGGATGCCGTAATCGTTCTCGACATGCTGGCGCGCGGCCGGCGCGGTCTGGTCGTCGATCTTGGTCTGCGTGGTCTCGTAACGCAGGCCAGCTTCCCACTTCAGCGAGCCCTCGCCGCCCGACAACATCGCATAGGGATCGAGCCGGGTTTCCTGGATGTCGTTCACCCCGCCGGCTTCCGGCAGGAAGGGGCCGTACGCGCCCGGCAGGGTCGGACGCACGGCGGGCGGATTGGGGATGGTCACGCGGTTGCGGTCGGTGAGGATCTGCGTGTCGCGCGACTTGTCGACGAAATGCAGGCCGACCTCGAGGGTGGCGAAGCCCAGCTCGCGCTCATGCTCGACCTGCAGCGACAGCTCCTTGTCCTTCAGGCGCGAGTGGGTGAGGTCGCCGGTGAAACGATCGGCGTCCGGGAAGGGATTGGTGTCACGCAGGTACTCGTACTCTTCCTCGACCTCGTCCTGCTGGTCGTCGAAGACCGCGTAGCCGGCCTTGAAGCGGGTCTTGCCGCCGAACATGTCACGGGTGAACTTGGCGTTCAGCGACCAGTTGTCGGTGATGATGTCGACATTGTTGTCGTTGGTGGTCAGCAGGTCGGCGTTGCGCACGCGCCCGCCCTGGTACTCGTAGGAATCCTCGTCCTCCCGACGGTCGGTGCGGACGAACAGCCCCGACAGCTGCAGATCGCCGCCGGCCACCGGAACCTCGTAGGCGGCGTTCAGCGAATAGTCCGTGCCGTTGCGGGTGTCGGTCTGAAGCTCGATATTGTCGAGCGTCCCGCCGGGTTCGTCATAGCGGAAGCTCTGCTTGACCTTGGGGTTGCGGCGGCCTTGCAGGCTGGCGCCGACCAGCAGCCGGCCAGGACCGAGATCCCCCGACCAGACGCCGCCCAGCGTTTCGCGCACCCGGCCGTCATCCAGCAGGATGGCCCCGGCGCGCAAATAGCCGCCGTCCAGCGACTGGCTGTCGCGCAGCACGATGTTCAGGGCGCCGGCCACGGCGTCGCCGCTGCGGTTGGCGGAGGCCGACCGGACCACCTCGATCCGCTCGATCATCTCGGCGGGGATCCGGTCGACGAAGAACGAGCGGTCGAGGCCGGCGCCGGGCACTCGCTCGCCGTTGATCAGGATCTGGGTGTAGCCGGAATCCAGACCACGCAGCCGCGCGCCGTCCGATTCCAGGATGTCGGACAGGAAGGCGACGCTGGGCACGCGCTTCATGGCGTCGCCGGCGGTCAGCGGCTCGAAGCGCTGGAAATATTCCAGGCCGTAGGAGAGCGTCGGCGCCACCGTCTCGGTGCGATCGCGGAAGGCGATCTCGCCGGTGACGATCAGTTCGGACACCGGCGTGGCGTCGTCATCGGCGAAGGCGGGCGTAGCCAAGGCGAGCGGCGCCAGCGCCGCGCAAGCAAGAAGAGAAAGTCGCGTCATGAAGTCCCCCGACGTGCGGGGGCGGTTGACCCGACCCCGCGCAGCATGATTTGCAGCGCAGGGGATATATCTTGCGCACGGAGTGGGGCCAGTGACGGTTTCTCGGCAATTTTTTATCAGTTTTGCGTCAATCCTTGCAATGTCCGTTCTCGGAGCATCCTGCGCGGCCATTGATCCAGAGAGCGTCTCGGACTCAGGCGGCATGACCATCGGGACAGGCGTCCCCGTGCCTGCGGCCGGCGAGACCGCCGCCGTCGGCACAGAGGTCCGCGACGCCGCCGACGACCCGGAGATCTGGGTCGATCGGCGCGATCCCTCGCGCGGCGTGATCTTTGGCACCGACAAACAGGCCGGGCTCTATGTCTACGGCCTGGACGGCAAGGACCGTCAGTTCCTGCCCGAGGGGCCGCTGAACAATGTCGACCTGCGCGAGGGCTTCCAGGTCGCGGGCCGCGAGCAGGTCCTGGTCGGCGCCAGCGACCGCAAGCGGATGGGGATCGCCTTCTTCCTGCTTGATCCCGACACCCTGAATGTCACGCCCTGGGGCATGACGCCGGTGCAGGTCAGCGAGCCTTATGGTTTCTGCATGGGGCGCCTGGGTGGCGACACCATCGCCGTGATGGTCGGCAAGGACGGCGACATCGCCCAGTTCACCGTCACGGCTCAGGACGGCAAGCCGAACCTAATCCTGACCCGGACCTTCGCGGTCGGCTCGCAGTCCGAAGGCTGCGTGATCGACGATGCGACCGGGACCCTCTTCATCGCCGAAGAGGCCAAGGGGATCTGGCGCTACGAGCTCGCCCCCGCCAGCGGCCCGGCCCGCACCCTGTTGGCCGGGGCGCCGTCGGAGATCCTGAAGCCGGACGTCGAGGGGCTGACCCTGCTGCGCGAAGGCGGCAAGACCTACCTGCTCGCCTCCAGCCAGGGCGACAGCGCCTTTGCGGTCTGGCGGGTTGACGGCCCGCAGGCCGCCTACGCCGGACGCTTCTCGGTGGTTGGGGGCGCGGGCGCTGATCCGGTGACCGGCACCGATGGCTTGGCCGCGCTGGGCGGACCGGTGGGGGCGTTCCCCGAGGGTTTGATCGTGGTGCAGGACGACGCCGACACCGAGGGCGAGGCGCCCTCGACCGCCCGCACGCGCCAGAACTTCAAACTGGTGGACTGGCGCGCGGTGAAGGCGGCCTTGGCGATCCGCTAAAGGACCTTAAGCCCCTCGGCGCCAGTCGACCGCGAGATCGGGTTCGCGGAAGGCGAAGCGCTTGAGATGGCTGGCCATCACCTGTTCCAGACGGCCCAGCCCCTCGGGGTCGGCGGCCTGGCTGATGATCATCAGGGTCTCGGGCGAGGCGCGCATCGCCGCCTCGCCCATCTCGAAGGTGATGCGCCCTTCCTGCCCCTCGAAGGTGGCGGGGACCTTGTGGCCGAAGTGCTTGCAGAGCTGCACCATGTAGCGCTGGGCTTCGGTCGTGGGGATCGTGGCGCTGGATTTCAGCCTGGTCTCCATGCTCAGACCCTTTCGATCTTGGCGGCGGCCTCGTCGAGCGCCGCGGCGATGACGTCGATCTGTTCGTCGCTGGGACGTTCGCCCTGCAGGCGCAACCGCAAGGCCACGCCGAGGTTCTGCATGGCGCGCTCGACGCGGGGCGAGGAACGCGGCGAGGAACGGGCCGCTTCGTCCAGCCGCCCAAAGACGGCGTCGACCGCCGGGCGGTTCTTTTCGAGGGCCTCGGAACCGGCCTCGGTGACTTCGTAGGCCTTACGACCGCCCTCGGCGCCGGTCTGACGAACGAAGCCTTCGTCCTCGAGCAGGCTCAGGGTCGGATAGATCACGCCCGGGCTGGGGCGATAGGCGCCGCCGGTGCGCTCTTCCAGGGCGCGGATCAGTTCATAGCCGTGACCGGGCTTGTCCTTCAGCAGGGCCAGGATGACGAAGCGCAGGTCGCCATGCTCCAGCAGACGGCCGATCCGGCCGTCGCCGCGCGGGCCATGCCCACGGTGTTCGCCGCCACGGCCAAAGCCGCCGAACGAACCGCGGCTGCGGTGCTCGTGTTCATGTCGTTTCATGTGATGTCGATACATTTTAGATCCTATTTAGATATGTCGATTTTCAAGATATATCGCGATCGGATCGAAACTCAAGATATATCTAGATAGTTTTTGAATTCACGATGATCGAACTCCCCTCCTCTCCCTCGGGAGATGTTCAGACCGGAGACATCGGTGACGGGTGTTCGGAGACATCCGTGACACTTTTCGACCTCGC
>NZ_LMHT01000035.1:0-117505 GCF_001429025.1 Phenylobacterium sp. Root700
AACGGAGCCCTATGAATCAGACATCTCGCGCCGTGAGAATCCTGAATGTCGATACGCTCTAGGGCGTTCAACGATCCCCCAGTGCTAGCGCTGGGGGATCAAACCTAGGCGGCGATCCTGGCCGGCGTCAGGCTGCGGGTGCGGTCGGCCTCGCTCTCCAACCAACGCCACACCGCCCCGACCGCGCTGCGGCGGCGGCGGTCGGCCGGCGCGGCCAGGCGATATCCGCCTGGCGTGGCGGCGAACGGCAGGTCCAGCCGCACCAGCCGGCCGCTGTCCAGGTGCGGCCAGACGGTCGGGGTGGCGGCCAGGGCCACGCCAAAGCCCTCCGAGGCCATCTCGTACATGGCGTGCAGCAGGTCATAGGTGGCGGCCGGCGGCAGCGGCGTGTCCATCCCGGTCTCGCGCGCCCACCAGGACCAGAGCCCGCCCGGATAGGCCACCGACAGCAGCCTCTGGGTTTCCAGTCGCCCGCCGCGCGCCTGGAAGGCGGCGGCGACGGCCGGCGCGGCCACTGGCGTGACGCAGACGTCCAGCAGCGGCTGGCTCACCAGCCCGCCAAGGTCGATATCGGCGTAGCAGATGCCAAGGTCGGCCTCCCCGCTGCGCATGTCGCCCGCGCCGCGCTGGGTCTTGATGGAAAGCTCGATCTCCGGGTGGGCGGCGCGGAACGCATCCAGGCGCGGGATCAGCCATCCGACCGCCAGGGAGTGCGATAGCGACAGCGTCACCGACTGCGCCTCCCCTGGCGCCTCGACGACCGAAGCCGCCGCCCGCCGCAGCTCCAGATAGGCCGGCTTGAGTTGGCTCAGGCAGCGTCGCCCAGCCTCGGTCAACCGCAATCCGCCCGGCCTGCGCTCGAACATCGGCAGGCCGACGAAGGACGAAAACGCCTGGATCCGGCGGGAGAACGCCGCGGGGCTCAGCGCGCAGCGCTCGGCCGCGACCCGAAAGCTCGGGGCTTCGGCGGCCTCGATGAAGGCTTCGATCTGTTCCAAGGGCGGCAGTCGGCGGCGCATTGAAGGCTCCGGGTTCGGACGATCCGCGAGAGCCCTCTCTATCTCAACGGCGTGACAGCCCCGTGTCACACCTTCATCGGAGGACGCAGCGTCGATGTTCCCTCGCCAACACAAGCTTGCTCTAGGCGCCGCCCCATACCCCTGACAAGAATGTCGCCAACAACACCGAATCCACGGGGGGATATCCATGTCGCTGACTCGCCAAGGCCTACTGGCCGGCCTCTTCGCCACCGCCGCGCTGATCGCGCTTCCCGCCCACGCCGAGGTCAAGCTGGCCGCGCCGGCCGCCGCGGGCTTTTCCGCCGCGGGCCTGAAGGGGATCGACCAGGCGATGCATGGCTTGGTGGACCAGGGGCGCCTGGCCGGCGTCACCACCCTGGTCGCCCGCCACGGCAAGGTCGTCCACTTCGACGCCTATGGCGTGCAGGACGTGAACTCCAAGGCCCCGGTCCAGCGCGACACCATCTTCCGCATAGCCTCCATGACCAAGCCGGTCACCGGCGTGGCGATGATGGTCCTGTTCGAAGAGGGCAAGTGGAAGCTGGACGACCCGGTCGCCAAGTTCATTCCCGAGTTCGCGGACCTGAAGGTCAAGGGCCCCGACGGCTCCCTGGTCGCCCAGAGCCATCCGATGACCATGCGCGAACTGATGAGCCACACCGCCGGGTTCGCCGTCTCGGCCGGCTACGCATCTGACGTGACCGACCGCAATCAGCCGCTCCAGGCGATGATCGACAAGCTGGCCAAGCTGCCGCTCGCCAGCCAGCCCGGAACCGACTGGGCCTATGGTCCCAGCGTCAACATCCAGGGCTACATCGTTGAAAAGCTGTCGGGCCAGACGCTCGACGTCTTCTTCCAGACCCGCATCTTCGATCGCCTGAACATGCCCGACACCGGGTTCTCGGTCCCGGCCTCCAAGCTCGCCCGCGTCAGCGCCATCCATACCTATGACGCCCAGAAGAAGCTGATCGCCCCGCCCAATCCCGTCGACGCCTCGGTGAAGCCGGTGATGCTGTCGGGCTCAGGCGGCCTGCTCTCGACCACGCAGGACTACTGGCGCTTCTCGCAGATGCTGCTGAACGGCGGTGAGTTGGACGGCGCCCGCATCCTGAAGCCCGAAACCGTCAAGCTGATGCGGCAGAACGTCCTGAAGGACGGCGTGCTGGTCGATCTCTACGGGCCCAGCATGCAGGGCGTCGGCTTTGGCATGGACTTCGCCGTCATCCTCGATCCGGCCAAGGCTCAGACGCCTCAGGGCAAGGACAGCTACTATTGGGGCGGAGCCTTCGGGACCTGGTTCTGGATCGACCCCACCAACGATCTGGTCTTCGTCGGCATGATCCAGAACCTGAACGGCTCGATCCCCGGTCGCGACACCCCTGACGTTCGCGGGCTATCCACCCAGCTGGTCTACAAAGCCCTGACCGACCCGAAGAAATAGAGGCCCAGATAGCAAGAAGGCGGCGCTGCGGTTTCCCACGGCGTCGCCTTCTCATCCAGGCTTTGCAGCCTGAGGTCTCCAGGTCTTCGACGTCTTCGGTCTGCGAGGTCGCCCTGGCTGGCCGTCTTCGTCGTCGTGGCCCCTCCGATATCAGCGTCCGGGTCGCCCCTTCGGCCTACGTCTTGGAGCCTTCTGTTCGCTTGGTGATCCGGTCTCCCGGGTCTCCCGCGCCGCAGTTCCTTTCGACAATTGAAGGCTCGCGCCGATCGCCGCGGCTGGCAAGCGTTCACGATGACCGCCCGGGCCTCGTCCGGTGGACAACCGGTGTGAAACCCAGTGGAAAATCGTCGTTAGACGAACAACGATAAGCGCCCAAACTTACCCACAGCTTCCTGCGATCAGGCGTCCGGGCTCCAGGTGGGAAGCCGCATGTTCTCCGCCAGATAGTCGATGAAGGCCCGAACCCGCGCCGGCAGATGACCGCCCTGACCCAGGAACACCACGTGCACCTCCAGCACGTCGCCCGGGTTGAACGCCTCCAACACCGGAACCAGCCGGCCGGTCTTGATGTCGTCGGCCGCAGAGAAGACGCTGAGCCGCGCTAAACCCGCGCCCTCCAGCGCCAGGCGCCGGACACTCTCGCCGTCGCCCAACTGCACGCCGCCGACGCCGGGCAGATAGACGACCTCTCCGCTCTCCAGCTTGAACGGCCAGTTGCGGACGCTGCGCGTGAAGGTGAAATCCATCTGATGATGCTGGGCCAGGTCCTCCAGCCGGGTCGGCGTCCCCCGCCGAGCCAGGTAGCCCGGCGAAGCGACCACCACGGCGCGGCTCTGGCCGAGCTTGCGGGCCGTCAGGCTCGAGGAGCGCAGGCTACCAACCCGGATCGCGACGTCGGCGCGCTCGTCGAGCAGGTCGACCACCTGGTCGGTCAGCACGAGATCCAACGTCACGTCAGGATGGGCCGCCAGGAAGCTGGGCACCAGCGGCAGCAGCAGATTGCGCCCCAGGTCGACGACGCTGTTCACCCGCACCCGCCCGCGTGGCGCCGCGCCCGCCGTCACCTCGCGTTCGGCCTCGTCGATATCGGCCAGCACCTGGGCCGAGCGTGCATAGAAGGCCGCTCCCTCCGGCGTCAGCTGCAGCTTGCGCGTCGAGCGGTTCAGCAGCCGCGCGCCCAATCGCGCCTCCAACCGCCCGATCAGCTTGCTGACCGCCGAGGGCGTAATCCGCAGGGCGCGCGCCGCCGACGACAGGCCGCCGGTCTCGACCACCCGGACGAAAACCTCCATCTCGGTCGAACGATTGACCTCAGATCGCGCCATTGTGGATTTCAACTCACATCTGATGTTCCAATCGGCACTCTAATTCAAAGGCCAGATTGGCGCCATCTAGCCGGGACATCACCGCCCTGTCCCGGAGCCGTCCCTTGCCTCTCGCCCTCTACGCCCTCACCGCCGGAGCCTTCGGGATCGGGGTGACCGAGTTCGTCATCATGGGGCTGCTGATGCAGGTCTCCGGCGACCTCGGCGTCTCCATCCCCGCCGCCGGCCTGCTGATCACCGGATATGCGCTGGGCGTCTTCGCCGGCGCGCCGCTGCTGACCATCGCCACTCGCCGCCTGCCGCAGAAGACCACATTGATCGCGCTGATGATCATCTTCACCCTCGGCAACCTCGCCTGCGCCCTCGCGCCGACCTATGAGACCCTGATGATCGCCCGCGTGGTCACGGCGCTGGCTCACGGCACCTTCTTCGGCGTCGGCTCCGTAGTCGCCGCCGGCCTGGTTCCGCCAGAACGCCGCGCCTCGGCCATCGCCCTGATGTTCACCGGCCTGACCGCCGCCACCCTGGTCGGGGTGCCGTTCGGCGCCTGGTTGGGGGAAGCCTTCGGCTGGCGCTCGACCTTCTGGGCGGTGACCGGCATCGGCGTCTTCGCCGCGCTCGTGCTCATCGCCTTCGTGCCGCGCGCCAAGCAGGCCCCGGAAGTCAGCCCGCTGTCGGAGGAATTGGCGGTCCTGAAGCGTCCGCAAGTCCTGCTGGGCCTTCTGATGACGGTGCTGGGCTTTGGCGGCGTCTTCGCGGTCTTCACCTACATCCAGCCGATCCTGACCCAGATCACCGGTTTTCCGCTGGCCGCCGTCTCGCCGATCCTGCTGGTGTTCGGGGGCGGCCTGGTCGCCGGCAACTTCGTCGGCGGCAAGTTCGCCGACCGCGCCCTGACGCCCGCCTTGTTCGGCTCCCTGGCGGTCCTGACCGTGATCATGCTGGCCATGACCTTCTTCCTGGAGAGCAAGATCGCCGCGGTGGTCTTTACCGGCCTGCTCGGCGCGGCGGCCTTCGCCACCGTCGCTCCGCTGCAGCTACGCGTGATGGAGGCGGCCGGCGGCGCGGGCCAGACCCTGGCCTCCAGCCTCAACATCGCCGCCTTCAACCTCGGCAACGCCCTGGGCGCCTGGCTGGGCGGCGCGGTCATCGATCACGGCCCCGGCCTGCAAGCCGTCACCTGGATCGGCGCGGTGATGCCGGCCGCCGCCCTTGTCACGGCGCTCTACAGCCAACGGCTGGCGATGCGCCCGGCCCTGGCCTGCTGATACGAAAACGGCTCCCTCGTGGGAGGGAGCCGTTTCAGTTTCTATCGCGTCTCCTCCAGCGGAGGAGGATCTGCGTCTTCTATTCCGCCGCGGCGCTAGCCTTGGGCGCGCGGCGGACTTCCACCACCCGCACGCGGGTTCCATCCAGCACTAGGGCCAGTTCGCCACGCTTCAGACGCAGGGCGTCCTCGCCGAACGCCTCGCGACGCCAGCCGGTGAGCGCCTGGCTATTGGCGTTGTCGTCATTGGCGATCTGCTCGAGATCCGACATCGTGGCGATCAGCTTGGACGCCACGCCCGCATCTTCCGAACGCGCCTTTAGCAGCACCTTCAGCAGTTCGACGACCGCGCCTGCGGCCGGAGAGGCCTGGTGCTTGGCGCGTTCAACGACCGGAGCATAGGCCTCCGGGTCCTTCAGCGCCTCACGCACGGCGGCCAGCAGGTCGGGCCCGAACCGCGAGCCCGAGAAGCCCTTCGGAACCGAACGCAGACGGTCCAGGGCCTCGGCGTCGGTCGGCGCCTGGGTCGCGACCTCGTCGATGGCGTCATCCTTCAGGATGCGGCCACGCGGCTGATCGCGGATCTGGGCGGTGCGTTCGCGCCACGCCGCCACGGCCTTGAAGACCGCAAGATATTTGGCGGTGTGCCGGCGCGGCTTCAAACGCTTCCAGGCGTTTTCCGGGGTCACGTCGTAGAGCGCCGGATCGGACAGACCGCGCATCTCGTCGACCACCCAGGCCAGGCGTCCCTCCGTCTCCAGCCGCGAACGCAGCATCGGATAGAGTTTGGCCAGGTGCGTCACATCGCCCAGGGCGTAGACCAGCTGAGCATCGGTCAGCGGCCGACGCGCCCAGTCGGTGAAGCGCGAGGACTTGTCGATCTCGATCTTCAGCATCTGGCGGACCAGGGCGTCATAGGCGATCTGCTCGCCGAATCCCGCAGCCATCCCGGCCACCTGGGTGTCGAAGAGCGGAACCGGCATCGCCTTGAGATTGTTGAAGATTTCCACGTCCTGACGAGCAGCGTGGAACACCTTCTCGATGCTCGGATCCCGCAGGATTTCAAGGAATGGCTCAAGGTCGAGCCCATCGGCCAGGGGGTCGATGACCGCCTCGGCGTTGGGGGCGGCGGCCTGGATCAGGCACAGCTTGGGCCAGTAGGTGGTTTCGCGCATGAACTCGGTGTCTACGGCGACGAAGGCTTGGCCTTTGATCTTGTCGCAGAACGCCTGGAGTTCGGCGGTGGTTGTAATCGGCGTCATCAAGTAGCTATACGCTCGCGCAGCCCCGAGTCTGCAAGCGTCGGATGCGCGCAGGCGTCGATTTCTGCATCCCCTGAGCCCTAAAGGCGTCACATGACCGATCGGCCCAATGGCCTCACCTACGCCCAGGCGGGCGTCGACATCGACGCCGGGAATGACCTGATCGAGCGTATCAAGCCCCTGGCCAAGGCGACCCGTCGTCCCGGAGCGGACGCCGCCCTGGGCGGTTTCGGCGCCCTGTTCGACCTGAAGGCGGCCGGTTACGCCGATCCGCTGCTGGTCTCCACGACCGACGGCGTCGGCACCAAGCTGAAGATCGCCATCGACACCGACCAGCACGACACGGTCGGCATCGACCTGGTGGCCATGTGCGTCAACGACCTGCTGGCCCAGGGCGCCGAGCCGCTGCTGTTCCTCGACTATTTCGCCACCGGCAAGCTGAACGTCGAAGAGGCCACCCGCGTGGTCGCCGGCATCGCTGAAGGCTGCAAGCAGGCCGGTGCGGCCTTGGTCGGCGGCGAGACCGCCGAAATGCCCGGCATGTATTCCGAAGGCGACTACGACCTGGCCGGCTTCTCGGTCGGCGCGGTCGAACGCGGCGCGGTGCTGCCCACCCTCGACACCCAGAAGCCTGGCGACCTGCTGATCGGCCTGGCCTCGTCGGGGCCGCACTCCAACGGCTATTCGCTGGTTCGCCGCGTGGTCGAGCGTTCGGGCCTGGCCTGGGACGCACCTGCGCCCTTCGCCGAAGGCAAGACCCTGGCCCAGGCCCTGATGGCCCCGACCCGGATCTACATCAAAAGCGTGCTGCCCCAGATCAAGGCCGGCCGCATCAAGGGCGCGGCCCACATCACCGGCGGCGGCCTGATCGAGAACCCGCCCCGCGCCATCGCCAAGGGCCTGGAAGCCAAGTTCGATTGGGAAGCCTGGGCCCTGCCCCCGGTCTTCCAATGGCTGGCCGAGGTTGGCGGCATCTCCGAGCACGAACTGCGCCGCACCTTCAACTGCGGCGTCGGCATGATGCTGATCGTCAGTCCGGAGAACCTGCCCGACGTCCTCGACGGTCTGCTCCATGCCGGCGAAGAAGCCTTCGTCTGCGGCGAACTGGTCGCGGCGGCTTAAGGCCCCTCACCCAACCTCTCCCCGGCGGGAAGAGGAGAAGAGGCGTGAACTTCCTCTCCCTCGGGAGAGGTCAGGTGAGGGGGCGACGCGCAGCGGCGCATCAGCCCCCTACTCGCCCTTGAACACCGCCGACCGCTTCTGATTGAACGCCGCAACGCCTTCGCGGCGATCAGCGGTGCGGAACAGGCGATTGTACTCCGACAGCTCCAGCTCCATCGCCTGAGCCAGCGGCAAGGCCGCCCCGCCACGCACCACGGCCTTCAGCGCCTTGACCGACAACGGCGCCTTGCTGGCGATCACCCGGGCGCGCTCCAGCACCTGTGCCGTCAGCTCGGCCGCGGGAACCACGCGGTTCACCAGGCCAAACTCCATCGCCTGGTCTGCGTCGACCGGCAGGCCCGACATCAGCAGCTCGGCCGCGCGGCGCTCGCCGACCGCCCGCGTCACGAACTGGGTGCCGCCCAGGCCCGGAATGATCCCCAGCCCCACCTCGGGCAGGCCCATCCTGGCGGTGTCCGCGATCCAGGCGAAGTCGCAGGCCAGCGCCATCTCGGCCCCGCCGCCCATGGCCGCGCCGTTCACCGCCGCGATGACCGGGAACGAACAGGCCAGCTGGGCGCGGATCATCGCCTCGAACATCACGTGCTGGTCCGACCAGGCCTGATCGCTCATGCCGTCGCGTTCCTTCAGGTCCGCGCCGGCGCAGAAGAACCGGCCCGCGCCGGTCAGCACCGCCACCCGGATCGTCGGATCGGCGGCCAGCCCGGTCCACAACGCCAGCAGCTCCTCGCCCATGGCCGTATTCAGCGCATTGGCGGCTTCTGGGCGCGACAAGGTCACCACCCGCACGCCCGGCGACGGCTCGCTCAGTTCGATCGTGCTGGTCATCGTCCCTCCGGTCCGGCGACGAGGCCGGCGTCATGCAATCGCGCGATTTCACCCGAGGACAGCCCCAGCACCTGCGCCAGGACCTCGTCGGTATGCTGCCCCAGCTTCGAGGCGGATCTGACCGGCCCTCGAACATCCTGCGGGATGGTCCCGGCGAACCCGGCGGCGGGATAGGTCCGGCCGCTCGGGTGCGCCACGTCGCTGAACACCGGGTTGCCCTTGATCAGCCGGGGGTCTTCCGCCGCCGCGCTCATCGGCTGATACGGCCCCCAGCAAACCCCTGTCGCCTCGAAGGCGGGCTTCAGCTCATCGAGGGTCTTGCGGGCGAACGCCGCTTCGAAGATCGGGAACAGCCGCCCGCGATGATCGAACCGCAGCCCTTCGTCGTCCGCGAAGCTGACGCCCAGCTCAGCCTCCAGCCCCGCCACCGGGGCTTCGATCTCCAGCACCGCCAGCAGGCCCTTCCATTGGCGGGCCGTGATCGCCACCAACATGATCTGCTGGCCGCCCTTCAGCGTGAAATCACGCCCAAAGGCGCCATAGAGGTCGTTGCCCATGCGGGGCCGGTCGGGCCCCGCCAGGCTCTCGGCCAGATAGCCGAGATTGGCCATGGTCGATCCGGCGATGTCCGACAGCGGGATGCGGATCTCGCGCCCCTTCCCGTCCCGGCCACGCGCGTGCAGCGCCGAGACCAGGGCGAAGGCGGCGTAGGCGCCGGTCAGCAGGTCCCAGGTCGGCACTACGTTGTTCACAGGACGCAGATCGTCGGGATGACCGTTCATCATCGGCACGCCGATGGCGCTGTTGACCGTGTAGTCCACCGCCGGCCCGCCATCGGCCCAGCCCATCACCCGCGCGCAGATCAGATCCGGCCGCAGCGCACTGAGCTTCTCGTAGGACAGGAACCCCTCGACCGGGAAGTTGGTGACGAACACCCCGCCCTCCTCGCCCGGCGCCGCCGCCAGCCGCGCGGCGAGTTCGCGGCCCTCAGGCCGGCTCAGGTCGAGCGCGATGGATTTCTTGGCCTTGTTCAGCCCCTCCCAATAGAGGCTGTCGCCCCCTGGGGTCAGCGGCCAGCGCCCGAAATCAGGCCCGCCGCCGATATTGTCGAACCGGATCACCTCGGCCCCAAGCTGGGCGAGATACAATCCGCAGGTCGGCCCGGCCACGAAGGCCGAACCCTCGACCACGCGCAGGCCCTTCAGAAGGTCGTACATTCTTCCCCCTAGAAACTCTTCGGCAGCCCCAGCACGTGGGTCGCCACGTGGCTGAGGATCAGGTTCGTGGAGATCGGCGCCACCTGGTAGAGCCGCGTCTCGCGGAACTTGCGCTCGATGTCGTAGTCCTCGGCGAAGCCGAAGCCCCCGTGGGTCTGCACCGCCATATCAGCGGCGAACCACGACGCTTCAGACGCCAGCATCTTGGCCATATTGGCTTCCGTGCCGCAGGCGATGTCGGCGTCGAACATCGCCGCGGCCTTGTCGACCATCAGCGAGGCGGCGGTGAGTTGCACATGGGCCCGCGCGATCGGGAACTGCACGCCCTGGTTCTGGCCGATCGGGCGCCCGAACACCTCGCGTTCCTTGGCGTAGGCGCTGGCTCGGTCGATGAAGAATTTGCCGTCGCCGATGCACTCCGACGCAATCAGGATGCGCTCGGCGTTCATCCCGTCGAGGATGTAGCGGAAGCCCTTGCCCTCCTGGCCCACCAGATTGGCGACCGGCACCTTCAACTCGTCGAAGAACAGCTCGGTCGTTGCGTGGTTCAGCATGGTCCGCACCGGACGGATGGTCAGGCCGTTACCGACCGCCTCGCGCAGGTCGACGATCAGCACGCTCATGCCGTCGGACGGCTTGGCCGCATCCTCGCGCGCCGTGGTCCGGCAGAGCAGCACCATCAGGTCGGAGTGCTCGGCCCGGCTGATCCACAGCTTCTGGCCGCTGACGACGTAGTGGTCGCCTTCACGTCGGGCGAAGGTCGAGATCCGGGTGGTGTCGGTCCCGGCCGTCGGCTCGGTGACGCCGAACGCCTGAAGCCGCAGCTCGCCGGTGGCGATCTTCGGCAGATAGGCCTGCTTCTGCGCGTCGCTGCCGTGCCGCAGGATCGTGCCCATGGTGTACATCTGGGCGTGACAGGCGCCGCCGTTGCAGCCTGAGCGGTGGATCTCCTCCAACACCGCCGTCGCGGCCGCCAGGCCCAGTCCTGAGCCGCCATAGGCCTCCGGGATCAAGACCGAGAGAAACCCCGCCTGCGTCAGCGCTTGAACAAACTGCGTCGGATAGGTCCGGTCGCGGTCGAGCGCGCGCCAGTATTCGCCGGGGAATTGGGCGCAGAGCTTGCGCACCGCATCACGGATCTCCGGAAAGCTCTCGCTGACGTCCACCACGATCCTCCGCCACGGCGCCGCGCCGCCTCTCAGCTAGCGCATATGGCCCCGGCGGTGAAACCCATGCCGCCACGTCAGGCCGCGCGGCCCGCCCATCTCACGGGCAAGATGGAGCAACCCCGCTCGCAAGCTATGGCAGGCCCCATGTCGGGACTTACCAAATATCAACCATATTCTGTTGGAACTTCAGTGCGCCTTGGTTGTTCGACCCGCATGGACGGTATGAACATGAACCGCACTGAACGTCTGAACCGCGAAGCCATGAACCTGTGGCGCGCCTTGACGGCCGACCCGCCACCTCGCGGCTTGCGCGGCGCGACCCTGCTCGACGCCGCCCTGCACCTGAAGAACGCCGGTGAGTACGATCGGATATACTCGCCGCACCTGCGCCCGACCCAGATCACCCGGCCGCGCTAGATCCTGATTTCGAAATAGGCCGTGTCGCTGCCGCTGGTGTAGCCCAGCATGCGGATCCGGCAGCCACGCCCGTCATCCAGGGTCAGGGCGGCCTCGCCTGCCCGGAACAGCGCCTCGGCGACGTCGGGCGCGGTGCGCAGCAAACCCCTCAAGGGCACATGGGCCGAGGCCAGGGTCCGCATCTGCCCGGTGATCTCGTAATCGACCTGCAGATCATGGCCCGCGAACTTGAGGTCCCCGGCGCCGGTGGTGATGATGGGGGGTGCTTTGCGAATAATGCCGCTCCTTGAAAACAAGCAGGCCCCGCCCGGCTCTTTGCCGAACGGGGCCTGACTGGTGCGGCTGGTCTCTGGAGGGACCGAGTGGGCTCGTAACCGCGTTAGATCAACGCGGAACGAGCTCCACCGTTCCCAGCCGTCTTAACCGACGATTTGGTCGTCGGTGAAGAACTGGGCGATTTCCAACTTGGCGTTGTCTTGGCTGTCCGAACCGTGGACCGAGTTTTCGCCGACGTTCAGGGCGAACAGCTTGCGGATCGTGCCTTCAGCGGCTTGTTCCGGGTTCGTCGCGCCCATGACTTCACGGTACTTGGAGACGGCGTTGTCGCCTTCCAGGACCTGCACGACGACCGGCGCCGAGGTCATGGTTTCGACCAGCTCGCCGTAGAACGGGCGTTCAGCGTGGACTTCGTAGAACTTCTTGGCTTGAGCTTCCGTCATCTGGATGCGGCGCTGAGCGACGATGCGCAGGCCAGCGTCTTCGATCACCGCGTTGACCTTGCCGGTCAGGTTCCGCTTCGTCGCGTCCGGCTTGATGATCGAGAAGGTGCGTTCGGTCATTGTCTTTGAACTTGCTTTATTGTTGGGGAGGCGCGGATCTCCGCGCGGGTGGCGGGCTTATAGCGGCACGTTGTGACATCGCCAAGCATGGCGCAGGACAAGTCCACCGAACTGGCCAGTGGACAAAGGACGCATTCCTTTCACGGCCCGGCTCTGATAAGCCCCCGCGCTCGCCATGCTGCAAATCAATGACCTGACATTCGACGCCTGGGGCCGCCGGTTTTTTGACCACGCGACCGTGAGCATTCCCGTGGGCGCCCATGTGGGCCTCGTCGGCCGTAACGGCGTGGGTAAATCCACACTGTTCAAGCTGATCCTCGACCAATTGCACGCCGGCGACGGCGAGATTGGCTATCCAAAGAACGCGCGTATCGCCTCGGTGGATCAGGAACACCCGGCGACCCCGGTTTCCCTGCTCGACACCGTGCTGGCGGCGGACGAAGAGCGCGAGCGCCTGACCAACGAACTCGAGACCGCAGATCCCGAGCATATGGGCGAGATCTACGCCCGGCTCTATGAGATCGGCGCGGACCGCGCGCCGTCACGCGCTTCGGAAATTCTTTCGGGCCTCGGCTTCTCCAACGCCGACCTCTCGCGCCCGATGGCCGAGTTCTCCGGCGGCTGGCGAATGCGGGTGGCCCTGGCCGCGGCCCTGTTCGCCGAGCCTGACCTGCTGCTGCTCGACGAACCGACCAACTATCTCGACCTTGAAGGCGCGCTCTGGCTGGAAAGCCGGCTGAAGAAGTATCCGCACACCGCGGTCATCATCAGCCACGACCGCGAGATCCTGAACAATTCCTGCGACCACATCCTGCATCTCGCCGACGGCAAGCTGACCATCTACACCGGCGGCTACGACAGCTTCGAGCGTCAGCGCGAAGAAAAGGCCCGCCTGCAGGAAGCCAACAAGGCCAAGATCGACGCCCAGCGCGCCCACCTGCAGTCCTTCGTCGACCGCTTCCGCGCCAAGGCCTCCAAGGCTACCCAGGCCCAGTCGCGCCTGAAGATGCTGCAGAAGCTGCCGCCGGTCTCCTCGGTGGTCGCCGAGCACGTCGCGCCCTTCATCCTGCCCTCGCCGGAACGGCCCCTGGCCCCGCCGCTGCTGCGCCTGGAAGGCGTGTCGGCCGGCTATGACGAGACCCCGATCCTCAAGCACCTGAACCTGCGCCTCGACCTCGACGACCGCATCGGCCTGCTGGGCGTCAACGGGGCCGGCAAGTCGACCTTCGCCAAGCTGGTCGCCGGGGCGCTGAAGCCGCAGTCGGGCGAATTCACCCGCTCGGCCCGGCTGAAGGTCGGCTGGTTCCACCAGCACCAGATCGAGGCCCTGAACCCCAAGGACACACCACTCGACATCATCCGCACGGTGATGCCGGAGGCCTCCGAGGCCAGCCGCCGCGCGCGCCTGGCGCAGTACGGCCTGGGCCACCAGAAGGTCGAGACCACGGTCGACGCGCTGTCCGGCGGCGAACGCGCCCGCCTGCTGCTGAACCTCGTGGCGCTCGAAGCCCCGCACCTGCTGATCCTCGACGAACCGACCAACCACCTCGACATCGACTCGCGCCGCGCCCTGCTGGACGCGCTGAACGCGTACGAGGGGGCCGTCATCCTGATCACCCACGACCGCTCGCTGATGGAACTGGTCGCCGACCGGCTGTGGCTGGCCGCCGACGGCACCATCGCGCCGTTCAACGGCGATATGGACGACTACGCCAAGTTCGTCATCGATCGCGCCAAGCAGGCCGGCAAGGCGCCGACCCAGGTCCGCGCCTCGGAACCGGTCGAAGCGCCCAAGCCGCCGCCGCTGCCCAAGACCAAGGTGCCGACCGGAACCGCGCGTCGCCGCGCGGAGTCGGCCGAGGCCGCCCTGGCCCGCGCCACCGCCGCCGTCACCGAACTCGACAAGGCGCTGACCGATCCCAAGGTCTTCACGGACCAACCCGCCAAGGCCGCCGATCTCGGCCGCAAGCGCGAGCAGGCCCAGGCCGCCCTCGACAAGGCCGAGCAAGAGTGGCTCGACGCGGTGGAAGCCTATGAGGCCGTCAAGGTCGACGCCTAGAACGCGCAGGCCTCTCCCTCGGGAGAGGTCGATCGCGACGTCGGCGGCGAAGGGGATTTCGCTCCCCACCGGGAACATCGAAATCTAAGGTGGCGCCATGTCCACCGACGCAGAGTCGCTTCCCGATCCCAGCAGACGCCGCCGCGCCCCGCGCATCAAGGCGCGGCTGCACGAACTCTATTTCGGCAATTCGGCGAAGTCGGTGCGGTTTCGCCTGACGGTGATCGCGATCGATCTGGTGATGGTCGCCTTCTTCATCGCCACCCCGCTGCTGCGCGAGACCCCGGCCTTCCTGATCATCGACTATACGATGGCGCTGATCCTGGCGGCGGACCTCGCCGCCCGCGCCTACGCTTCCGACAGGTTCGGCGAATGGCTCAAGCGGCCGGTCACCTGGATCGACATCTTCGTGTTGGTGACCCTGCTCTTCCCGTTCTGGCTCTTCAACCTGGCCTTCCTGCGGGTGCTTCGCCTGTGGACCCTGGTCCATTCGGAATTCTTCTGGCGAACCGTGGGGCGGCGCTATGACGAGACGCGCTGGGAGGATGTGACCCGGGCCGCCGCCACCCTGGTCACCTTCATCTTCGTGATGACCGGCTTCGTCTATACGAGCTTCGCCCGGACCGAGGGCATCGACGGCTATATCGACGCGCTCTATTTCACCATCGCCACCCTGACGACGACGGGGTTTGGCGACATCACCCTGCCGGGAACCTGGGGCCGGGTGATCTCGATCGTGACCATGCTGACCGGGATCACGCTGTTCGTACGCCTCGCCCAGGCGCTGTTCCGTCCCTACAAGGTGCGCTTCCCCTGCCCGACCTGCGGCTTGCAGCGGCACGATGTCGACGCCGTTCACTGCAAGGCCTGCGGCGTCCTGCTGAACATCCCCAACGACGACGAGCACTGAGCCATGCCCGACGAAGCCCGCATCATCTATCTGCTGCTGGTCCTGGTTCTGCTGGCCCCGGCGGGCATCGCGGCGATCCGGCGCATCTTCCGCAAGCGCGACAAGTAAAGCGCCAGCCGACCGGCAAGGTTTGACGCGCGCCACCTCGGCGCTCGCCGAAGTGGCGCGAGTCGTTGCACGACGATCTCCAACAACAAGCTTCACAACAGATAGAACGTCATCAACCATATACTTATGTTGCGAGCCAAACAGCCGAGAGATACCGTTGTTATGTCGATAATAGATCGACGGGCTTTAACTATAAATCGCCCGACGACATAAGAATAACAACAACGGGAGAGCGCACATGGCGCATCACGGCGTCTATCCGCACGATATTGTTCCGCCGCAGTCGAAATACTTCGACTCCGGTCGATTTGGCCGGATGTTCGGCGAGCTACCGGCCTTCTCGTCCGACACGCCAGAGACCCGAACCTCGCTGCTCGAGATCGGTAAGGCCGGCGGGATCATGGACGCCAAGGACAAGCTGTCCGAGGGGCCGGTCAAGTTGATCACCGACCCGGCCCTGTCGGCCAAGAATCCCAACAACCCGACCCTGACCGCTGGTTTCACCTTCCTTGGTCAGTTCCTCGATCACGACATGACCTTCGACCCGACCTCCAGCCTGGAGCGTCAGTCGGACCCGGAGCAGATCTCCAACTTCCGGACGCCCAGCCTGGCCCTGGACAACATCTATGGCGCCGGGCCGGGCGGCAGCCCGCACCTCTACGACCAGGTCGGGGGCCAGGGGATCAAGTTCCTGCTCGAGGAGACCGGCACGGCGGGCAAGTTCGACGTCCCGCGAAACAGCCAGAACGTCGCCCTGATCGGCGACCCGCGCAACGACGAGAATCTGATCCTCTCGCAGTTGCAGGTGGCCTTCCTGAAGTTCCACAACGCTTGCGTCGATCATGTGAAGGCCAAGTTCGGCCTCACCCAGCCGGGCGCCGTATTCGCCGAGGCCCAGCGCCTGGTGCGCTGGCATTATCAGTGGATTATCGTCCACGAATTCCTGAAGAAGACCTGCGGCCCAGCGGTCGTCGACGACGTGCTGACCAACGGGCGCAAGCACTACAAATGGCGCAACGAGCCCTACATTCCCGTCGAGTTCTCGGTGGCGGCCTATCGCTTCGGCCACAGCCAGGTCCGGCCGTCCTACCGTGCCAATTTCACCGGCAATCCCGGGGGCCAGCCCTTCTTCGGCATGATCTTCACGCCGACGCCGTCCAACCCCACCGATCCGGACGACCTCTCCGGCGGTTGCCGGGCGCCGCGCCGCTTTGTCGACTGGCCGACTTTCTTCGATTTCGGCGACGGCTCGGTACGGCCGAACAAAGCGATCGACGCCACCCTGTCGACGGCGCTGTTCAAGCTCCCAGGCTCGGTCGTGTCCAATCCGGACCCGAAGGCCAATCCCTCGTCCCTGGCTCAGCGCAATCTGCTGCGTCATCTCACCTTCTCCCTGCCCTCAGGGCAGAAGGTGGCCAAGGCCATGGGACTGACGCCGCTGCCGAAGACCGATCTAGCCGAACTGAAACCCTTCGGCTTCGACGACCGCACCCCGCTCTGGTTCTACGTCCTGCGCGAAGCGGCCGTCGTCGAGGGCGGCGAACGAATGGGTCCGGTCGGCGGCCGCATCATCACCGAGGTGTTCATCGGCCTGCTTGAGGGGGACCGCTCGTCCTACCTGGCGCAGGAGCCGGAGTGGCAGCCCAGCCTGCCGACCATCGCCCCGTCGAGACAGGGCGACGACTTCACGATCATCGACATGCTTCGCTTCGCCGGCGTCGCCTGACGTCGGGGGGCTGGAGGCGGGGTCATCCCTGCCTCCAGCCTCACCAAGGGCCTAGCCGCAGGAGACCTTTTTCACGATGCCGGTCTGGGCGTCGTAGAAGAAATTCAGCCGCCGGGCGTTGAAATCCATGGTCACCGGGCAGGTCGTGCAGGCCACCCGCTGGAGGTTCGGCAACACCGGCACCGGAATTTCGCTGCGCGGACGCCCGACGAAACGCTGGGCTTCATTGGCCCCGCACGCGTCGGCCGATTCGGATGGCGGCGGGGTCGCGGGGCGCGACGACTGGGGCGGCGGAGCTGGCGGAGGCGGAGCCGGCGGTTCGCTGGCGCAGGCCGACAGCGCGATCAGCGCCGCGCCGAACATCAGGATCTTCTTCATGCCTGCTTCTCCCATCCCCGGGCCTGCTGCCTCCAATAGGAAGCCGGATGCCCCTTCGCCTTGACGGCGCTCCATTGGCTTCGCGCCACCGCAAGCTGTGCTTCGTCGCGTCCGTCGAAGAGCACCACGCAACGGGTGTAGTCCGCAAGCTCTCCCGGATCGGCCCCGTCGATCAGGAACAGCGCGTCCGCACTGTTGGGATTCTCGAACGCCGTGGTCAGCAGGATCGGTTGGCGCGCCGCGCCGGGCTCGCTGTCCGGCGCATGCGGCAAGAAACTCTCGTCGCGATAGGCCCAGAGCCAGCCGTCCAGATGCTCGATACGTTCGGCCTGGCGGGCGCGGACGATCGCTTTCCAGCCGCGCGACAGCGTCCGCTCCAGCAACTCGGGCAACACCTCGTCCAGCCCGGAGCGTTCCAGGTGGTAGAACCAGACGTCGCAGGGTCCGTCGCTCATCCCGCCCTCAACCCCAACAGCCGCGTCAGCATCATCATGCCGTCCACGACCTCTTCTGGATGCGTGGTCATCGCCAGGTGGTGCAGGTCTCGCCGCAGGGTCGGCCAGCCCAATCGGCGGGCTTCGCCGGCCTCGCGCTCGTAGGCCTTGCTCAACCGCAGGAAACCCCAGCCGACGTTCGACGGCAACTCGATCTCGGGCGCCGCCTCCTCGAACCAGGTGAGCGGCGTCGGCGCGAGTTCAGCGATGAAGGCGTCGCGCAGCGGACCTTCCGGCGTCAGGCTGGCCAAGGCCTCCGGCGGAAACCACTGGTCCCAGGCCGGAACCATGCCGTCCACGACCTTGGCCTTCAGACTGTCGCCGAGCATATCCGACGCGGTCTCGAACCAGTTCCGACCGGGGTGGGGTGGAATGGCGTCGACATAGAGCACGGCCTGGATCTGGCCCGCGGCGGCGGCCACGACGGCGGGCGCCAGGCCTCCAGCCCCGGAATGGACCGCCAGGACGAAGGGGCCGCCCTGCCCCAGGATCTGTGCGGCCACGGCCTGACCGGCGCTCGCATAGCGCGGCGCGGTCAGGTCCCCTATCGGCGGGATCACCGGCCGCGTCGCATCGATCCCCCGCCTCGCCAGTTCGATGGCGACCGGGGTCCAGGTCGACGGGCCCGTCAGCGGGCTATGAAGCAGTACGAAGCGCATGGCCCCCTTATCCCTCCCCTCCACGGGGAGGGAAAGCGCGTCAGCCTTCGTATTTGTCCTGCACCATCCGGTTCAGCAGACGGACGCCGAAGCCCGTCGCGCCGTCGGGGCTGGTCGGCACGTTGGACGGCTTCTTCCAGGCGGTCGAAGCGATGTCCAGGTGAGCCCAAGGCACGTTGTTCACAAAGCGCTGGATGAACAGCGCCGCGGTGATCGAACCGCCCGGACGGCCGCCGGTGTTCTTCATGTCGGCGATCATCGAGTCGATGTTCTTGTCGTACTGGACCGGCAGCGGCATGCGCCACAGCGGCTCGGCCTCCGCGCCCGACGCGGCCAGCAGATTGCCCGACAGCTCGTCATTGTTGGAGAACAGGCCGGCGTAGTCGTTGCCGAGGCTGATGATGATCGCCCCGGTCAGGGTGGCCAGGTCGACCATGAACTTCGGCTTGAAGCGGTCCTGGCAGTACCAGATGGCGTCGGCCAGCACGAGGCGGCCTTCGGCGTCGGTGTTGATGATCTCGATGGTCTGGCCCGACATAGAGGTGACCACGTCGCCGGGGCGCTGGGCGTTCCCGTCCGGCATGTTCTCGACCAGGCCGAGGATCCCGATGGCGTTGACCTTGGCCTTGCGGCCGGCCAGCACGTGCATGAGACCGGCCACGGCGCCCGCGCCGCCCATGTCCCACTTCATGTCTTCCATGCCGTCGGCCGGCTTGATCGAGATGCCGCCGGTGTCGAAGCAGACGCCCTTGCCGACGAAGGCGATCGGCTGGGCCTTGGGATCGGCCGCGCCGTACCACTTCATGATCGCCAGCTGACTGTCGCGGACGCTGCCTTGGCCCACGCCCAGCAACGAGCCCATGCCCAGCTTGGCCATCTCGGCCTCGCCCAGGATCTCGACTTCCAGACCCAGGCTCTCCAACGCCTTCACACGGCGCGCGAACTCTTCCGGATAGAGGACGTTCGGCGGCTCGGAGACCAGATCGCGCGAGAAGGCCACGGCGTCGGCCAGCGCCGCCAGCGGCGCGAAGGCGGCCAGCGCGGCGTTGTCGTCGCCAGTCGCGACCTGCGTCTTGATCACCGACGGCTTCTTGTCGGCCGGTTCCTTGGTGCGGTAGCGGTCAAAGCGATAGGCGGCCAGTCGCACGCCCAGCGCCGCACGTGCGGCCTGATCGGCGTCGCCCGACGGCAAGACGATGCGCAGCGTCGTCAGGCCCGAGGTCTTCACGGCGTTGTAGGCCGAGGCCGAGGCATGCTCCACGGCGACGTCGTCGAAGGCTTCGGCCTTGCCCGCCCCGACCAGCAGGATCCGCGCGGCGTCGCCGCTGGCGCCCTGCACGTCGAGCACCTGGCCCTTGGCCCCGGTGAATCGGCCGGCCGCCACGGCGCGGCTCAGCGCCCCGCCCGTCTGCGTATCCAGCTGTCCCGCGGCGCCCGACATCACGTCGCCGTCGAAGACGATCAGGGCCAGGGCGGTTTTCCCGCCAAGCGCGGCGGTCGCCGCCACGAATTCGATCTCCATAGTCCCTCGAACTCCAGACAAGGTTGGACCCGCGCCCATTGGTTGACCGGGCTTGGTCGCATCGGCGACCACGACCTGATCAAGTTCCCCGCACCGGCGGCGGTTGTGTGACGCGGCGACGCATGATTTAGAGCAGGATCACGTTCGGGGCGCGCAAAATCCCCGAGTGAATCCTAAAAAATCTGCATGCACCTGATCGATCGCTACCTGCTCCGCCAGCTCTTGGGACCGACCGTGCTGGCCACGGCGGCGCTGACCGCTGTCGCCTTGCTGAGTCAGAGCCTTTCGGCGCTCGACATCATCGTCAGCCAACGCCAGAGCGCCTTGGTCTTCGCCAAGGTCACGCTGCTGGCGATGCCGCAGCTGCTGAACATGGTGCTGCCTATCGCGGTGTTCGTAGCCGCGCTGGTCGCGCTCAATCGTCTGCACACCGAGCAGGAGATCGTGGTCTGTTTCGCGGGCGGCATGAGCCGCTGGCGGGTGATCGCGCCGGCCCTGCGCCTGGCCGGCATGATCATGATCCTGGCCTTGGCGGTGAACCTCTGGATCCAGCCGATGGCGGCGCGCGAGATGCGCCAGACGCTGTTCAGCGTCCGCACCGATCTGGCCTCGACGCTGATACGCGAGGGCGAGTTCACCAATCCTGCCCCGGGGCTGACGGTCTACGCCCAGTCCGTGGACGCCACCGGCCTGATCCACAACCTCTTCATCCACCAGGAAAAGAGCGGCAGCTCGGCCACCACCTACACCGCCGACGAAGGCCGGCTGGAGAAGCGCGGCGACCGCCCGGTGCTGGTCATGCACAAGGGCTCGATGCAGGAGTTCAGCGAGACCGACGTGCTGAACTTCCTCACCTTCGACGACTATCCCTACGACCTGTCGCCGTTCATGAGCTCCAACGAGCTGATCCACTACAAGCCCTCGGACCGCTATCTCCACGAGCTGCTGTTCCCCGATCTCACCCAGGATTGGGAGAAGCGTAACCGCCTGAAGCTGATGGCCGAGGGCCACAGCCGCATCTCCAGCCCGCTGTACAACGTCGCCCTGATGGCCATGGCGCTGACCGCGATCATCGGTGGCGGCTTCAGCCGCATGGGCTATGGCCGCCGTATCGCGGTGATGAGCGCAATCGCCGTCGGCGTCCGCATCCTGGGCTTCGTAGTGCAGGCCGCCGCCGAGGAAGCCGCCTGGCTGAACCTCCTGCAGTACGCGGTCCCGGTCCTGGCGACCTATTTCGCGCTGCGCAGCATCTTCCGCGAGAAGGTGTCCCGCTTCATCGACATGCGGCTCAAACCGCACCGAATCAGCCGCGCCTCCGAGGCCGCCGTATGATCGGGGCCGGTAAGCTCGAGCGCTATGTCATGGGCCGGACGATGGCCAGCGTCGGCGCGGCGCTGGCGGTGATCTGCGCCGTCATCATCCTGGTCTCGTTCGTGAACCTCTCGCGGGAGGTCGCGGTCAGGGCCGATGTCGGCGTGGCCCAGCTCTTCATGCTGACCCTGCTGCAGACCCCCTCGATCGTGCTGCTGCTGCTGCCCTTCGTGTTCCTGTTCGGCGGTATCGGGGCCTATGTCGGGCTCAATCGCCGCTCGGAGCTGGTGGCCATGCGCGCCGCCGGGATCTCGGCCTGGCGGTTCATCCTGCCCTCGGCCGGCGCGGCCTTCCTGATCGGCGTGCTCACCGTGACGGTGCTTAACCCGCTCGCCGCCAGCTTCAGCGCCAAGTACGAGTCCGACCGCGCGAACCTGATGGAGAACTACCTCACCGACGCGCCGAAAGAGGTCTGGCTGCGTCAGGGCGATGACCGCACCCAGATGGTGATCCACGCCAAGCAGCGCGACACCGCCGAAGGACGCGTGCGGCTGAAGGCCGTTTCGCTGTTCGTCTATCAGAAGAACAAGCAGGGCATCCCGGAGTTCAAGCGCCGGTTGGAGGCCGCCGAGGCCCAGCTCTATCCGGGCTACTGGAAGCTCACCGACGTGCGCGAAGCCGCGGCGGGCGAAAGCTCGGTGCGCTCCGACTCGCTGTCGATCCGCTCCACCCTGGACGCCGAGTCGGCCATGGAGCGCTTCGCGGCCCCCGACTCGGTATCTTTCTGGCGGTTGCCCGACGCTATTCGGCTGACCGAACAGGCCGGTTTTTCGGCCGGCGGCTACCGCCTGCGATTCCAGCAGCTGCTGGCGACGCCGGTGCTGTTCGCGGCCATGTCGATCCTGGCGGCGGCGTTCTCGTTGCGATTGGCCCGACTTGGGGGCCTGGCGGGCCTTGCCGGGGCCGGCGTCGGCCTTGGTTTCGTCGTGTTCTTCTTCAACGAATTCTCCGGCGCCCTGGCCGACGCCGACATCATTCCGCTGTTTGCGGCGGCCTGGGCGCCGCCAGTCGTCGCGCTGCTGTCGGGACTTGCGCTGCTCTGCTACACCGAAGACGGTTGAATCGCTGGCGCAGCCGGCTATGCATCCGGCTCGAACCGCGTTGAGGGGATCCTGAACTTCATGAGTTTCGGCAGGCGTTCAGCCTCGGCCAAGCGCGGCCTGCTTGCAGGCGTCGCCCTCGTGGTCCTCGTCGGCGGGGCGCATAGCGCCCTGGCCCAGGAAACCGCGCGCGTCGCCGCGCCCTCTCCCGACGGTCTGGCCGAGGGTCAGCTCTACATGGAGGCCGATCTCGTCATCCGTGATGACAAGAACAAGGTCACCACGGCGAAGGGCGATGTTGAGGTCCGCTATCAGGGCAGGACGCTGCGCGCCAACGAGCTGGTCTATGACGAGACCAAGGGCACCATGCGCGCCCAGGGCGACACCTCGATCATCAACGCCGACGGCTCGGTCGAGTACGCCGATGAAATCGCCCTGGACGATCAGATGAAGGCCGGCGTGGCGACGGGCTTCTCGGCTCGCCTGCCGCAGAACATCAAGATGGCCGCCGCCAGCGCCGTCCATCGCAACGACAAGATCAACGAGCTCAACCGAGCGATCTACACCCCGTGCCCTATCTGCGCCCCGGACGGGACGACGCCGAAAGCGCCGACCTGGTCGATCAAGGCCGACCGCGTGGTGCAGGATAAGGATCGTCAGCTCATCTACTACCGCAACGCCGTGGTTCAGATCATGGGCGTGCCGCTGGTTTATCTGCCGGTCTTCTGGCACCCCGATCCCCAGGCCAAGCGCAAGTCGGGCCTGCTCCCGCCGGAAATTTCGGTCTCCGAGCGGCGCGGCCTGTCCTACGAACAGCCCTACCTGTTCGTGCTCTCGCCACATTCAGATTTGACGCTAAGTCCTCAAATCAACACGAAAGTTAACCCGCTTCTCAACGGACAATTCCGTAAGCGCTTCTATTCCGGCGCCGTCGACGCCCGCTTTGGCTACACCTACGACAAGGACATCGCGGCGGCGCCCGGCCAGACGATCAACGACACGACCTCGCGCAGCTACGTCCTGGCCTCCGGCGCCTTCGCGATCAATCAGGACTGGCGCTGGGGCTTCACCGCCGAGCGCACCTCCGACGACCTGCTGTTCGACAAGTACGACATTGGCGGCGTCTACGAGAACCGCGGCCCCTACGTCGCCGACGACCGGCGACTGATCAGCCAGCTCTACGCCATCCGCCAGGACCAGAAGTCCTACTTCTCGGTCGCGGCCTTCACCATTCAGGGGCTCCGCCCCGAGGACAACGACCGAACCTTCCCGATCGCCGCCCCCTTGATCGAGGCGCGCTGGGAAGCCGATCCGAAGATCATGGGTGGCCGCCTGCGCGTGCGTGGCAGCGCCATCGCCCTGACCCGTGACCAGTCGCCGGTCGGCGCGCCTCCGCTCCACCTCGACGGTCTCGACAGCCGGCGCGCCACGGGCGAGCTCGACTGGCGCACCACCTACACCAGCGCCGCCGGCATTCGGGTGTCGCCCTATATCCAGGCGCGGCTTGACGCCTATTCGGTCGACGACAACTTCGCCGGCATGGTGGGGACGGCCTCGCGGTCGGACAGCATGACCCGCGCCATGGCCGTCGCGGGAGCTGATGTCAGCTACCCATTCTTCCGTCGTTTCAAGGACTTCACGGCGATACTTGAACCTCTGGTTCAGATCGCTGCATCCCCGGACGTCAAGCAGATCGAATTGGGCCGCAACGCCATCGGCGACCTCGTCTACCTGAACGAAGATTCGATCGCCTTCGAGTTCGACGACACCAACCTGTTCCGAGCCAACAAATTCCCGGGCTACGACCTCTACGAGGACGGCCTGCGCGCCAATGTCGGGGCCCGCGCCTCGATCCTGTGGGACGACGGCCGCAGGGCCAGCCTGCTGGTCGGTCGCTCGCTGCGCACCCAAGCCAACGACGTGTTCGCCGAACAGAGCGGTCTGCGGCCCAAGGCGTCCGACTGGATCGTGGCGGCCACCGCCGAACCCGTACGCGGCCTGTCGTTCTTCACCCGCGCGCGGCTCGACGCCGACAATCTTGAAGTGGCCCGCGCCGAAATGGGCGCCAACATCTACAACAAGTGGGGCAACGGCTACGTCCGCTACCTGCGCGACCGGGCCAACCCGAACAACAACAAGGTCGAGAACCTCGATCTCGGCGGCCAGATCAACGTGACCAAGAACTGGGGCGTCACCGCCTACGGCAACCGCGATATGGTCGAGAACGCCTGGGTCATTCGTGACCTCGGAGTGTTCTATCGGGACGATTGCACCCGTATCGATTTCATCTATCGCAAGGAGGATACGCTGCGCGGCCGCCTCGGCCCGTCGGCGTCCTTCACGGTCCGCCTAACCCTCGCCACATTAGGCGAACCGATATATGCCAACTGAAAACCGCGACCGCCTGGCGGTCGCCCGCTACGGCTATACGCTAAGGAAGACCTCACCCATGAACCGCGCGCGTAAAGTCACGGGCCTCGCGGCGCGCGGCGTCGTCTTGGCCGCAGCCTTCGCCGCTGCAGCCGCGCCGCCCTATGCCTGGGCGCAGGCTCCCGCCGAGCAACCCGCCGCCGTCGCCGCGCCCGCTGCGCCCGCCGCCCCGCAGGGCCTGAGCGAGTCCGTGGCCGCCGTGGTCAACGACCAGATCATTTCGACCTACGACCTGGCCCAGCGGATGCGTCTGCTGATCGCCACCTCAGGCATCCAGCCGACCCAGCAAAACATCGCGCAATTTCAACGTGAAGCGCTGATCTCCTTGGTCGACGAGCGGCTCCAGCTCCAGGAGCTCCGCCGCCAGGAGCGCGATCAGAAGATGTCCATCGTCGCCACCGACGATGAGCTGAACGAAGAAATCGCCGACATGGCGAAGAACAACAACATGACCGCCGACCAGTTCGTGGCCTCGCTTCAGGGCCAAGGCATCGGCGTCGGCACCCTGAAGGAACAGATCCGCGCTCAGGTCAGCTGGCAACGCTGGATCCGGGGCCGCTACGGTTCGCGCCTGCGGGTCGGCGAGGATCAGGTCAAGGCCGCGCAGCAGCGCATGGAAGCCGCCGCCTCCAAGCCTCAATACCAGATCAGCGAAGTCTTCCTCGACGCCAACCGCGTCGGCGGCATGGAAACGGCGATGACCGGAGCCGCCCAGCTCATCAACCAGATGCAGCAGGGCGCGCCCTTCCCCGCCGTCGCCCGGCAGTTTTCCGCCTCGGCGACCGCGGCCAACGGCGGCGACGCCGGCTGGATCAGCAGCGGCGAAATGGCGCCTGAAGTGGACGCCGCCCTCGAGCAGATGCGCCCCGGCCAGCTGTCGCAGCCGATCCAGGTCCGTGACGGCGTCTACATCATCTATCTGCGTGAAAAGCGTTCGGGCGCCACTGCCTCGGTGGTCAACCTGAAGCAGGCCGCCCTGGCCCTGCCGCAGAACGCCACGGCCGATCAGGTCGCCGCGGCGACCGCCACCCTCAACACCCTGCGCGGCCAAGTCACCGGCTGCGGCGACCTTGAAGCCAAGGCCGCTGGCGTCACCGGCGTCGTCGCCGGCGACCTGGGCGAGGCCGAAATCAAGGACCTGTCGCCCGCCTTCCGTCAGGCCGCCGAAACCCTGCAGCCCGGCCAACTTTCCGAGCCGATCCGCACCGCCGCCGGCCTCCACGTCCTGGCCGTCTGTTCCAAACGGGCCGCCGGCGCCGAACAGGTCACGGCCGAGCAGATCGAGAGCCGCCTGTTTGGTCAACAACTCAGCATGATCGCCCGACGCTACATGCGCGACCTCAGGAACTCGGCGACGATCGAGACCAAGTGACGCCCCTCGCCCTGACCCTGGGCGATCCTGCTGGGATCGGCCCTGAAATCATCTTCAAGGCCTGGAACCAACTACGGGCGGCGGGTCCGGCCTTTGTCGTGGTCGGCGACTTTCAGGCCCTGGCCTCGGCCTCCGGCTCGGGAACGCACCTGGTTCGCCGGGTGACCACCCCCAAGCAAGGCGCCGAGGTGTTCGGCGAGGCGCTGCCGGTCATCGATATTCCGCTGCGTAGTCCTGTCGTCGCCGGCCAGCCGTCATCGGCGGCGGCTCCAGCCATCATCCGCTGGATCGAAACCGGCGTCGGCCTGGCGCTGTCGGGCGCCGTCAGCGGCCTGGTCACCGCGCCGATCGCCAAGGCTCCGCTGTACGCGGCGGGTTTCCAGTTCCCCGGTCACACCGAATTCCTGGGTGAGCTCACCGCCAGCGCCAACTACCAGGGCGCACGCGGTCCGATCATGATGCTGGCCGTCGAGGGTCTGCGCACGACCCTGGTCACCGTGCACGAGCCGCTGTCGAAGGTCGGCGCTCTGTTGTCGGTCGACAAGATCGTCAATGCCGGCGTCGTCACCGCCCAGGCGCTGCGCAGCGATTTCGGGATCGACGCCCCGCGGATCGCCGTCGCCGGCTTCAACCCGCACGCCGGGGAAGTTGGCTCGATCGGTCGCGAAGATGTCGAGATCATCGTCCCTGCGGTCGCGGCGCTGCGCGAGCTCGGGGTCGACGCCAACGGTCCGACCCCGGCCGACAGCCTGTTCCATGAATCCGCCCGCGCCAAGTTCGACGCCGTGGTCTGCATGTATCACGATCAGGCCCTGATCCCGGTCAAGATGCTGGACTTCTGGGGCGGCGTGAACCTCACGCTCGGCCTGCCGATCATTCGCACCTCGCCCGATCATGGCACCGCCTTCGACATCGCCGGGCGCGGTCTGGCCCGTCCCGACAGCCTGATCGCCGCGATCCGCATGGCCCACGAGATCGCGGCCCGCCGCATCTGAGGCGTCGCGCGCCCATCTTGCCGACTCTCGCGCGTCATGCGCTTTTGCCCCGGTCTTGAAGGGGGAGTTCCACATGCTCAATCGCCGCCACCTGCTCGCCGCGTCCGCCAGCGTCGCCGGTCTTGGCCTGCTGGGCCGCGCCCAGGCCGCCGATCGTCAGATGGTGTCGCCGGAACTCGCCCAGGCGCTGAAGATCTATGACGAGATCTTCGAGGGCATGCTCGTCGCCGATCCGCTCAACGCCACGGGCCTGGGCCTCGACAAGGGGCCGCGCGCGGCCCTCAAGTCGCGGATCGGAGACCGCTCGCCCGCCGGCCGGCTGGGATCCTTCCAGCCGCTGATCGACGCCCGCGCCAAGCTTCGCGCCATTCCTCGCAGCGGCCTGACCGGGCGCAGCGTCAATGAGCACGAGACGGTCGCCTGGTATGCCGACCGCTGCGCCGAGGCCGCGGCCTTCCCCTATGTCGGCGTCGATTCCTACGACTACCCGGTGCCCTATGTGCTGAGCCAGCTCACCGGAGCCTATCAGAAGGTTCCCGACGGGCTCGACACCAAGCACGTCATCGAGACCAAGGCTGACTGTGAGGCCTATCTCGCCCGCCTTACCGACTTCGCCAAGGCGCTGGGCGACGAGACCGCCCGCGCCAAGACCGACGCCGCCAGCGGCGTGGTCCCGCCCGACTTCATCCTCGACAAGGCGCTGGCTCAGCTCAAGGCGCTGGCGGGGCAGAAGGGCCAGACCTCGGGCCTCGCCGCCTCGCTGGGTCGGCGCGCCGCCGCCAAGGGTCTGGGGACCGACTGGGCGACCCGCGCCGCCGCCATCGTCGATGGCCCCGTGGCCGCCAGCCTGGCTCAACAGATCGCCCTGCTCACCGAACACCGCAGGACCGCCGTCCACGACGCCACCGTGTCGCGCCTGCCCCAGGGCGGCGACTTCTACGCCTACGCCCTGCGCTTCCACACCACGACCAACCTCAGCCCCGACGAGGCGCACAAGATCGGCCTGGCCCAGGTCGCCGACCTGACCGCCCGACTTGATCCGCTGCTGAAGGCGCAAGGCCTCACCCAAGGTTCGGTCGGCGCGCGCCTCACCGCCTTCGCCAAGGATCCGGCCCAGCTCTATCCGAACACCGACGCTGGCCGCCAAGAGCTGCTGGCCGAGCTCAATCATCAGATGGCCGCGGTGAAAGCCGCCGCGCCCCGCGTCTTCAACACCATCCCCAAGTCCGGCATGGAGATCCGCCGCGTCCCGCCCGCGATCGAACTGGGCGCACCGCGCGGCTACGCCGAGAGCGGCTCGCTGGACGGAACCCGGCCCGGCACGTTCTACATCAATCTTCGTGACACCGCCGACTGGGCCAAGTGGGCGCTGCCCACCCTCACCTACCACGAGGCGGTTCCGGGCCATCTCTTCCACGGCGCGCTGGTCCTGGAGGCGGGCGCCTCGCCCATGCTGTTCAAGAACATCGGCTTCACGGCCTATGGCGAAGGCTGGGGGCTCTATGCCGAGCAACTCGGCGACGAACTTGGCATGTACGACGCCTATCCGGCCGGGAAGATCGGCTACCTGCAGTCCTTCCTCTACCGCGCCGCCCGCATCGTGCTGGACACCGGCATGCACGCCCAGGGCTGGAGCCGCGAGAAGGCCGTGGCCTACATGCTCGACACCGTCGGCCTGCCGAAGGGCGCGGCCGAGAACGAGATCGACCGCTACGTCGTCTGGCCGGGCCAGGCCTGCGGCTACAAGATCGGCCACACCGAAATCGACCGCCTGCGCACCAAGGCCCGCACAGCCCTGGGACCGAAGTTCGATCTCAAGGGCTTCCACGACGTGGTCCTGCTCGGCGGCTCCATGCCCTTGGCGGTCCTCGAACAGGTCGTCGACGAATGGACGGCGTCGCGTCGAAGCTGGTTCAACGCGCCGTAGACCGGCTTGGTCGAACAACCGGCGTCCCGACATTGGCTACGCCTCGCCCTTGAGATAACATCGTCATTCGAGTTGACGAGGGGCGAGGCCATGGTTGCTGCGACACTGGATACGGTGAGGAGCCGAACGCGCTGGTTCTATGTTGGCATGTCCTTCGCCTTTGTCCTGATCGCGTTTGGGGGCTTCATCCCGACCTATTGGGCGAAGCTGGCCACCGGGTCCTTCACCGGCGCGCCGATCCTTCACATCCATGGGACGCTGTTCTTCACCTGGACGCTGTTTTTCTTAGTGCAGACCACCCTGGTGGCCACCGGCCGCGTGCTCGATCATCGGGCCTGGGGCATGGCGGGGATCGCGTTGGCCACCGCCATGGGCTTCACCGTCGTCCTGGCGGCGATCAACTCGATCAAGGCGGCTGAAGCCATCGGCATGGCCGACCAGGCCCGCCGTTTCTCCATCGTCTCCCTCAGCGCCCTGGTGGTGTTCGCCGGATTCTTCGCCACCGCCATCGCCCAGAACCGGCGCCCCGAGCTCCACAAGCGGCTGATGATCCTGGCGATGCTGCCGCTGATGCAGGCCGCCATGGCCCGGCTGTTCGCCACTGCCCTGACCCCGCCGGGCGTGATCGGCCCGCCGCCGGTGTTCCTCTCGGTCCCGCCCGGCCTGACCGTCGACCTGTTGCTGGTCGCCGCCATCATCTACGACTGGCGGACCCGTGGCCGGCCGCACCCGGTCTATCTGGTCGGCGGAGTGATCCTGCTCTGCCAACAGATCCTCGTCGTCCCGATCAGCGCCACCCCGGCCTGGATGTCCGTGGCCCACGCCGTGGAGTCGCTGACCGGCTGAGCGCTTGCCGCGCGGCGGTCCATGGGCGAGATAGGCGGCCTGCGCCACAGGAACCGCCGCCCTGCCCCAGTCCCCTGACGAGTTGTCCCAGGACCTGACGATCGACTTCGTCGGCGGCGCCGTGGGCCATCGCTTCCGGTTCGGCGGCGGGCGCGGACAGGACCTGCCGCGCGCCGCGGGCTTCGCCGGCGGAGTGACGCCGAGCGTGGTCGACGCCACAGCTGGCCTGGGCCGTGACGCCTTCCTGCTCGCCTCGCTCGGCGCGCAGGTGACGTTGATCGAACGCTCGCCCCAGGTTTACGCTCGCCTCCGCGCCGGCCTGGACGCCGCGGCCTCCAGCGACGACCCAGCCATTGTCGAGGCGGTCGCGCGCATGACCCTGCTGCACGGCGACGCCCGCGAGCTCCTGAAGGACCTCTCGCCCGATGTGGTCATCGTCGATCCGATGCACCCAGAGCGGACCTCCACCGCCCTGGTGAAGAAGGACATGCGCATCCTGCGCGAACTGGTTGGAACCGATCCTGACCAGTTGGAGCTGATGCAGGCCGCGCTGGCCTGCGCCCGCAAACGGGTGGTGCTGAAATGGCCGCGCAAAGGCCCGCCCATGCCCGGCCTGCGCAAGCCTTCACATCAGATTGTGGGGAAGACCCTGCGCTACGACGTATTCATGACACTCTCGACCTGAGAAGATAGGTCCATGAGCGTCGCCTTCACCAAGGAACAGGACAGCGAGTCGGCCGCCGCCGATCTGCCCGATCGTCCGATCTCTCCGCATCCGAACTTGGTCACGGCCCATGGCCTCGCCCAGATCGAGGAAGAACTCGCCAAGGCGCGCGCGGCCTATAGCGCCGCCCAGGCCAGCGGCGACGCCGGCGTCGACCGCACGGCCATGGCGCGGGCCACCCGCGACCTGCGCTACTACGCGGCTCGCCGCGCCAGCGCCCAGCTCATCGAGCCGGACCTGGCCCTCGACACCGTCCAGTTCGGCCGGACCGTCACCTTCGAGCGCGAGGATGGCCGCCGCCAGGCCTTCGCCATCGTCGGCGAGGACGAGGCCGATCCCGCCAAGGGCTCGGTCTCCTACAACTCGCCCCTAGCCCGCGCCCTGATGGGCAAGACGGTCGGCGATGTCGCCACTGTCGCAGGCGCAGAGGTCGAGCTGGTGGAAGTCAGGTAGCGATCCGCCGAGCCTCGCCCAGGATTTCCAGCAGCGCCGCGACGCATAGCGCCGAGTTTCGCGCCGCCATTCCGACCATCTGGTCATAGGTCAGGTGGCTGTCCTCGCCGGCCAGGTCCGACAGCGTTCGGATCACATAGAGCTCCGCCCCCCAGGCCTGCGCCACCTGCGCCACCGCGCCGGATTCCATGTCGATAGCGTCGGCCCCGAACGCGGCGTGCAACTCATCGCGGGTCTCGGCGCAGTTGAGGAAATAGTCCGCGGTGATGATTCCCCCGAGGTGCGGCGGCGCGTCCAGTCTCCCCGCCACCCGTTCGCCCAACCGCGCCAGCACTTCGCGTACAGGCGCCGAGACCGCCGTCAGCTCGGTCAGTCGCGGCGCGCCGATGGGAATGACGCCGTAGGCCGTCGGCGTGAAGCTCCGGCCCGAAATCACACCGTAGTCGTGGATCGCCAGCCGCTCGCCGAGCAGGACCGAACCGACCGGAAACTTCGGGTTCAAACCGCCGGCCACGCCCGCGAAAACCAGCGCCCGCGCGCCGAAGGTCGCCAGCAGCACGGTCGCCGCCGCCGCGGCGTTGACCTTGCCGATCCCGGCCAGGGCGACAACAATCGGTTCGCCGTCATGGGTTCCCGTCCAGACCGTGGTCGGCCCATGGATCTGCGGTTCAGGATCGGTGTGGAGCGCGGTCTTCAGCGCCGCCAATTCCTCCGGCGTCGCGCATAGGATGGCGTACATGTCTGGCGCTCCGCTCTAACCGGGCCGCTTGTCCTCCGCCGCCCGCAGGACGAAGGCCAGAATTTCGGCCACCGCCACATAGAGCCGTTCGGGGATCTCCGTCTCCAGTTCGATGGTCGACAGCGCCTCGGCTAGGACGGCGTTCTTCTCGATCGGCACGCCGTGAACCTGCGCCGTCTCGATAATCTTCTGGCCGATCAGCCCGCGCCCGCTGGCCACCACGCGCGGAGCATTGGGCGCGTCATAGGTCAGGGCGACGGCGACAGGTCGCTTGCCCGGCGTGCTCATGAGGCCTGATCCACCAGCTGACCCGCGTGCGGCTCGGCGGTCGGCGGCGCGCCCGAGTGCACCGCGATCTCGGCGCGGAAGTTCGCCCGCCCCAGGGCCGCGCCCAGCATTTCCTGATCATCGCGCAGCCGGGCCAGCGCCGTCTCGCGCTCGGCCCATAGATTGACGGCCGCTTGGTCGCCGACCAGCGAGATCCGCGCGTGGATCGGCCCCAGCGGTTCGATATCGAGCGAGAAGGCGACCCTCCAGGCCGCCGCCTGGGCGCCCGCGCCGCGAGCGTCGCGGCTGATCTCGAACTGCGCCACACTGGCCCCCTGCGGGGTCGTGAAGGGCATTTCGAACATCCAACGCGTGATCTGCGCCTCCGCCGCCTCCTCAGATGGCCCCGGAAGCGAGGCGATCTGCAACAGCTCCTGGCGGGCCATCGCGGCCTTGGTTTCGGCCATCAGCCGTTGGCCGACGGCGCTGGGCGTGGCGTCGGCCGGAAGACTCGGCGTGGCGCTGGGCTGGGCCCGTGTCGATCCGGCCCGATAAGGCGGCGGCGGGGTCTTGGCCAGATTGCGCCCCGCCGGAGCCCGTGGGGCGCCGGCGAGCCAGGCCGACAACGCCTGCTGCAGAACCAACAGCCCCGCCTTCATATCGTGCCCGACCGGCGAGGTTTGGGGCGCGGCGGCGAGATGGGCTTCGAGGAAAAGGCCTGATCGCGTGAAGGCCTTGGCGATGTCGCCGGCCGTCACGCCGGCGCTCGCCGGACTGGCCTGGGCCAAGACCTGGGCCGCGGCGGAGCGGACCGGCGTCGGCAGGGCCTGGTTGCCCGCCGCCTGGACAAGGTTGGCCATCAGGGGCGCGAGCCCACCCTGGCGGGCGGCCGCGCCCTGGGCGGTCTCGGCCAACACCTGGGCCGCGATCTGCCCGGCGCCGATCTCCACGGACGGGGTCGAGGCCCGGACCACGGGGATGACGGGACGCACCGGCGTCACCGGGATCGTCACCTGCGGCGTCAAAGGTCCCTGGATGGGAGCTATCGTCACGATCGCCTCATCCTGCGAAAGAGGTCCTGATTCTATCCCTTGGCGGTGAAGCGAGCCTTAAGCTGTTCCGTGGTCTCTATGGCGGAGGCTCCGAGCCTGCTATTCGCAAGCGCGATGACCCTCGACCAGCTCCCGCCCCTGCGCGACACCCTCGCCGAGCACGGCCTTCTGGCCAAGAAGAGCTTTGGCCAGCACTTCCTCCTCGATCTCAACATCACCCGCAAGATCGCGCGTCTGGCGCAGGTCGGACCAGGCGACCACGTGATCGAGGTCGGGCCCGGCCCCGGCGGCCTGACCCGCGCCCTGCTGGAGACCGGCGCCCGGGTCACAGCCGTCGAAGCCGATCCGCGCTTCGCCCCCCTGCTGGAGGAGCTGTCGGCTGCGTCCGGCGGCGCCCTGACCCTGCGGCTGGAAGACGCCCTGACCACTGACGAGGCCGCCGTGGCCGCCGGCCAACCGGCCCATATGGTCTCCAACCTGCCCTACAATGTCGGCACGCCGCTGTTGATCAAGTGGCTGACCGGGCCATTCACCCCGGCCTCCATGACCTTGATGTTCCAGAAGGAAGTGGCAGATCGCGTGGCGGCAGAACCTGGCTCCGACGCCTACGGCCGGCTGTCGGTGATCGCCCAGGCCACCAGCCACGCTCAGGTGGTGATGGATGTCCCGGCCCGCGCCTTCACCCCGCCGCCGAAGGTGACCTCGGCCGTGGTACGCCTGACGCCGCTGGCCGAGCGTCCGGACCCCGCTCGCCTCGACGCGCTGCAGACGATCACCGCGGCCGCCTTTGGCCAGCGTCGCAAGATGCTGCGCTCCAGCCTCAAGGTTCTCGGCGGCGAGGCGCTCTGCGAGGCGGCCGGCGTCCCACCGGAAGCCCGCGCCGAGACCATCGACATCGAAGGCTTCCTGGCCCTGGCCGACGCCTGGCGGCGCTGAGCCCACGAAAAAGGGCCCGCGGCGAGCGCGGGCCCTTCTCGTCAGAACTGAAGTTCGATCAGGCGTCTACCAGACCGTTCCGTAGCCTGGGCCGTAACCAGGAGGCCCGTAGCCCACCGGCGGACCGCCGTAGCGATAACCGTAGGGGCCACCGTAATAGCTGCGGCCGTTCTTTTCCTGGCCAAAGCTGAGAGCCAGGGTTCCGTTTTTGCCCAGCGGCATGACGCTGGTGACATAGGCGCTGCGATAGCCGCCCGTCCCGATCGACACGCCGACCTCGCCATGCACCTGGCTGTCGCGGCGCAGGTCCAGCAGTTGACCATCCTCGTCTTCGGCGGCCCTCGGGCTCTCGGCGAACCAGCGCTGGATCTGGACGGAGGTGTCTTCCGGCGTGGCGGCCGCAACCGGCGGCGGCTGTGTCGCCGTGGCGTCGACGGCGGCGAGATCGGGCAGCGGCGCGCCGGTGGCGCCGGCCGTCGTCATGGCTTCCTGGGCCTGAGCGCCGCCTGCGGCCATGGCCAGGGCGATGATCCCCGCCGCCATCGTCTTCGATGATGTCCGCATGTTCGACGCTCCACTGCAGCTCAAGCTTAGCACCACGATATGGGCGCTCTTGAGGCCTTATCCAAGCAGCGACGCCGCCCCGTCCCAGGCCAGCTTGCCGCCGACCACGATCAGCAGAGCGTAGACGATCTTGTAGAAGCCCGCGGCCGGCACGCGCCGCACCAGCCAAACGCCCGCCCAGGTCGAGGCGATGGCCAGCGGCAACAGCACAGCCGCCGTCGACAGGCTCTCGCGTGTGAACTGCCCCAAACCCCAATAGGCCGGGACCTTCATCCAGTTGACCACGGCGAAGAAGATCGCGCCGGTGCCGATGAACACGTCACGCGGCAGCTTCTTGGGCATCACATAGATCTGGAACGGCGGGCCGCCGGCGTGCGCGATCTGACTGGTGAAGCCCGCCGCCACGCCGGCCAGCACGCCCCGCCACGGCACGCCCTCGGCCCGCGCCTCGGCGACCGGCGCTGTCGCTCGTTCGACCCACAGCCGCTGAATGGCGAAGACGACGGAGATCGCGCCCACGGCCAGCTCCACCGCACCGGGCTTTACGAACGCCGCCAGCGAAAACCCCAGCCCGATGCCGAGCGCGGCGCTGGGCAGCAGCACCATCAGGACACGCCGGTCCCAGGTCTTGCGGAAGCTCCAGACGCTGACCACGTCCTGCACGATCAGGATCGGCAGGGTGATCGAGGCGGCCAGCACCGGCGAGACGCTGAGCGCCATCAACGGCACGGCGATCACCCCAATGCCGGAGAACCCGCCCTTGGCCAGGCCAAGCAGGATCACCGCCGGAATAGCTACGGCGTAGAAGAATGGATCGGTCAGCAGGGGTCGATCACTTCCGCTTGCCGAGTTCGGCGGCGATGTCCTTGACGTTGTGACCGACCTTGCGGTGCGCGGCCACGACCTGGTCGGCGGTCACGCCCCAACGCTTGGCCCAGAACGCCACCTCGTGGCGCTCGCGGACATCCAGTCGCGGATTGTCGCGAAAGTCTCGCTTGCCCTTTGGTTCGGCCATGATCGCCTCCGCCTTCGATGCGGTCGGAATATCAAGTCCGACAGGGAACGCCTACGCCGATTCAGCCTCAACGGGGCGCCTGCGTTAGCCTCTGCGGATGGCCACCGATCTTCACCATCAACCCAGCCCTGACCGGGCCTGGACCGGACAGACGCCCTCGCCCGCCCGTCGCGGCCCCAAGCCGCGCCTCACTACAAAGGCGCTGGCCGCCGCAGCCGTCGCCCTGGCCGATGAAGAAGGCCTCGCCGCCGTCGCCATGCGGCCGGTCGCCGCGCGGCTGGGAGTGGGGGCGATGACGCTTTACACCTACGTCCCCAACAAGGCCGAACTGATCGAGTTGATGTTCGATCATGTCTATGGCGAGCCGCTGCCCGACTTTTCGCCGACCTCCCCGCCGCGCGATCGCCTCGCCGCCCTGGCCCGGGCCGACCGCGAAATCCAACTGCGTCATCCGTGGCTGCTCGAGATTTCCGACGCCGTCTACGGTCCGAACCGAACCACCCGGCACGAGCAAGGCTTGAGGGTGATGGACGGTCTTGAACTGTCGGACCTGGAGAAGAGCCAGGCGCTCGACCTGCTGGACGCCTATGTCGCGGGCGTCGTCCGCGCCGCGAGCTCCGATCCCAATCAGGGGTTCGAATTTGGTCTCGCCCGGATCCTGGACGGCATAGACGCGCTTATTGCGGCGCGCTCGGCCTAGAGACGACGAAGGCCGCGCAAGCGCCCAGGCCGGCGGCCACCGCCAGAGCGAGCCAAGGCCTGGGATGGGCGCCGACAAAGAACACCACGAATCCTCCCGCCATCCCGGCGCAGGCCATGATCTTGGCCTTGCGAGGAATGGCGCCGTTATCGCGCCAGCCTCGGACCAACGGCCCGAAGGTCTTGTGATCGAGGATCCAGGCCTCAAGCCTCGGCGAGGACCTGGCGAAGCAGGCGGCCGCCACGATCAGAAACACCGTGGTCGGCATCAACGGCAGGAACGCCCCAACCACGCCTAACGCGGTGAACCCCAAGCCCAGAAACAGATAGATCGCCCGCGTCATACGATTGCGAGTCTCTATCAGAAACGCGCCCAGCGATAGGGGTCAGATGAGGGCGGCGACCCGCGCGGCCAGGGCGACGTTCACCGCCTCATACGCCGGGACAAAATCGCGCGCGATTTTGTCCCTACTCCAGGTCCGCGCCAGCAGGCCTCCTAGGATCTCAGTATGCAGTACATGCGTCTCTCGGCCCCGGGGCGTCAGCAAGAAGCCATGCCGGCCGGCGAACAGGAGCGGCACGTGCCCCGCCCAGGCCAGTTCCCGCCCCGGCTCGGCGGCGACGATCCGCACCGTCTGCCGCACCACGGCGTCGCCACCGAGCGCCAGATTGCGGAACACCATCGGCACCCGCGCGCCCAACCGCGCCTCGCCACGGGCTTGCAGGTTCAACGGGTTCCAATCGGGATAGCGCGAGAAATCGGCCAGCACCGCCCAGATCTCATCGGGCGATGCGGGAATCACAACCTCTGTACGGATCTGGTGCATGCCCCCTTATAGCGCCAGCGACCCCGCCACTCACGCGAGCTTGAAGCCCCGCCATCTGGCGCCTGGCGTAAGCCGCCACACATCTTACTCAGCTAGCCGTCACACGTGATCTGGACGGATCGTCATGGCGAACTATCAGATCTACTTGCTGGAAGGCCGCCGGCTCCGCTTGGGCGAGGCCATGGAGTGCGAAAGCGACGCCGAGGCGATCGATCGCTTCATCGCCGCCCGCTTCCGACCCTGCTCGGCGGAACTGTGGGAGCGGGGCCGCCGCGTCGCCGAACTCGCGCCGGACGGGTCCTTGGCCATGGGCGACCTGCCAGCCCGCCCACGCAGCGCCTGAAACGAAAACGCCGCAGACCCTTGCGGATCGGCGGCGTCCTCGTCCGTGCTCGGCGGGTCGTCGATCAGATGACGGCGAGTTTCTCGCGCCGCGCTCTGCGGATCATCGCTCCGGCCGCTCCAAAGCCGATGATCATCATCGCCCAGGTCGCAGGCTCAGGGACAACGGTGGTGGGCACGCCAGCGCCGGAGCCACCGTTGAGGCCGAGCGCCTCGGAGTTGATCGACTGATAGCGAACGAACAGGTTCTCAAGCGAAAGGCTCGTCTGATCCGCCGCAAAGACCAGGGAGAAGGTGCCTGTCAGCGCCGGACCGCCCAGGAGCGCTCCAACGCCGGCGCCACCGCCGCAATTCACAGCGGAGTAGCAGGCCTCGCGGAAGCCCAGTTGGGCGACATTGCCGCTGCTCCAGGTGTCATAGGTCCCTGTCGAGGTCGACGACAGGATATCGGGCGTCACGTCGAAGCCGAAGATCGAGATGCGCGAGGCGTCTATTGGCGCACTCGAGGTGTTGAGCACGGAATATCCGAACACCCAGGTGTCACCGCCGCCGCCGATCGACTGCAACGTGTATGTCACCTGACCGGTCAGGCCGGCGGTCACAACGCCACCAACAATACCATTGAAATCAACTTGGTTCGCCACACCGATCTGGGCGTCGGTCCACGACAATACGGTCGCAGCGCTAGCCGGAGCGGCAGAGAGAGCCGTCGCCGCCACGATGGCGGAGATGAGATATTTCTGCATAGCCCGTAACCCCAAAGGGCCGAGTCAGTCCGCGTCACCGTAGAGAGGCTCGGCGATTGCATCCACGTACCCGAGCGATTGGAGGGTCCGTTAACCACACATCAATCACCCGCGACAATTCATCGCAAGTGGATTCGTGTAGCACCGTTTGTTTTTGCATTTCAGAAGGTTGAATATTCGAAGCATTCATCCAAAGGTTTAAAGATTGCGACTAGAACGTGAAAAGGTTTCAAACCTCTACCAATCCGGTTGGGACCGAACGATCACTTAAGGTTTTATCTAAAGTTCCTTCTATATGGCAGAGCTTCGACGATGCCGATCCTGAGAATCTACAGCAGTGCTTGCCTTCTCGTTGCGATCAAAGCACGCCGTCGCCCGTCATCATCGATCAGATCAGTGCATGGACATCGAAACCCTGTTGGGGACCGTCGGGCTCCATTCCGCCGCGGTAGAGCCATCGCCTACGCCCCAATCGCCGTCGTCAGGTTGAGCGACGGCCAAGCTCGGGGACGGCTGCAAATCTCGGCCGCCCATGCTGTAGTCGCGCTATGGCCCTGACCGACATCGCGACGCGCACCTACAATCATGGCTGGCGGCTGGACCCGATCGTCCGCAGCCTGCTCGACACCGATTTCTACAAGCTGCTGATGCTGCAGCAGATCTGGTCGCTGCACCCGGACGTCCAGGCGACGTTCTCATTGATCAACCGTAGGCGCCGCATCCGCTTGGCCGACATCGTCGACGAGGCCGAGCTGCGCGCGCATCTCGATCACGCCCGAACGCTCTCCTTCACCAACAAGGAATTGATCTGGCTGGCCGGCAACACGTTCTACGGCAAGACCCAGATGTTCAAGCCGGCCTTCATCGCCTGGTTGCGCGACTTCCGGCTCCCTGAGTACGAACTCGCCAAGAACGACGGCCAGTACGAGCTGCATTTCAACGGCCCCTGGACCCACACCACCATGTGGGAGATCCCCGCCCTGGCCATCGTCAACGAACTGCGCACCCGTGCGGCGCTGAAGGGCCAAGGCCGCTTCGCGCTCGACGTCCTCTACGCCCGCGCCAAGGCCAAGCTGTGGGGCAAGGTCGAGCGCCTGCGGAAGCTGGAGAACCTCGCTCTCTCGGACTTCGGCACCCGGCGGCGTCACTCCTTCCTCTGGCAGGCCTGGTGCGTGGAGGCCCTGAAGGAGGGCCTGGGCGACGCCCTGCTCGGCACGTCGAACGTGTTGCTGGCGATGAACAACGACCTCGAGGCGATCGGCACCAACGCCCACGAGCTGCCCATGGTCGCCGCGGCGCTGGCCGACAGCGAGGACGAGATACGCCAAGTCCCCTATCGGGTGCTCGATGAATGGCGGCGGACCTATGGCGGTAATCTACTGGTCGTCCTGCCCGACGCCTATGGCACCTCGGCCTTCCTGAAGGGCGCGCCGGACTGGGTCGCCGACTGGACCGGTTTTCGCCCGGACTCCGCTCCACCGATCGAGGGCGGCGAGGAGATCATCGCCTGGTGGAAGAGCAAGGGCGTTGATCCGCGCTCCAGGTTGCTGGTCTTCTCGGACGGCATGGACATCGACAGCATCGAGCAGGCGCATCGCCATTTCTCCGGCCGCGTCCGCACCAGTTTCGGTTGGGGCACCAACCTGACCAACGACTTCAAGGGCTGCATGCTCGACGGCGGCGACGAACTCGATCCGATCTCGCTGGTCTGCAAGGTCACCAGCGCCAACGGCCGGCCGGCCGTGAAGCTGTCGGACAATCCCGAGAAGGCCACCGGCGCCCCTGACGAGATCGCCCGCTACCTGCGGATCTTCGGCGACGCCGGCCGGGTCCGAACCGCCGTCAGCGTCTAGCCCTCGTTTCTGGCGGCTACCGGGTGCTGGCCTGCGCGTTGCGGAAGAACCGTGATCAGGATGACGATGGCCACCGCCAGCACGGCCGAGGCGATGGGCCGGCTGAACGCCAATCCTCCGTGATCGAGCGGCTTGTCCAGGAAGTCGCCCACCGTCGCGCCAAGCGGCCGGGTCAGGATGAACGCGGCCCAGAACAGCAGCACGCGGTTGGTCTTCGTCCAGAAATACAGCCCGGCCACCGCCGCCAGCAGCGCGCCGAAGACCACGGCCGCGCCGACATAACCCAGCCCGTTGGTATCGGCGGTCCAGTCGCCCAGCGCCGTCCCGAGCGTCTGGGAGAACGTGATGGTGATCCAGTAGAACGCCTCGGCCTTGGGCGTGCTGACGGTGTCGACCGAGACCGAGCCCAGCGTCCGGCGCCATACGGCGAGCGAGGCGATGACGCAGCCGAACAGCAGCGCCGACCCGCCAGCGTAGCCGATCCCGAGGGACCGCGTGGCGAAGTCCGCCATCGTCGTCCCCGCCGTCGTTGAGGCGATGATCGTCGCCCAATAGAGCAACGGCTGGAAACGGGCGGCCGCGATCTGCCACCAGACCAGCCCCACCAGGATCGCCAGGAATATCCCGGTGCCGACCAGGTAGCCCAAATTCATCGTCATGCTGACGGTGTCGCCGCCGGTTTCGCCGAGCGTCGTCGCCAAAATCTTGATCAGCCAGAAGCCCAGCGTAACGGCGGGCACCTTGCTCACGAGGTCTCGCTGCTGCTGAGCCGTCATTCAGGTCACCTGTCGCCGCCGCTGCGACCGAGGCGCCAGTTGATCCCCTTATCGCGACCGTGTCACGCGCAGCGGGAACTGGTGCGTTTCACCGGCCAGCGTCAGCTCGGTCGCATCCTTGGGCAAAGGGCCCAACCCCAGGTCGGTCATGTGTTTCTCGCCCGGATGAACCGTCTGCGCCACGAAACCCAGGTTCTGCGTCGCTTCGAATAGCGCTGCGGCCTCGGCCTCCACCCGCTCGGGGCCTTCCATGACCCGGCGGTTCGGCGCTCTGGGCTGGTCGCGCGCCGCCGCGCCGGCGCCGGCCATGCCAGCCGCGATCCTCGCCCATTTCGCGCGGTCGCGAACCCGCGCCTCGACCGCCGCCCTCACCTCATCGCGAGGTGTGAACGGGCACAGCTTCGCCAGTCTGCGTGGTCACCCGAACGCTGGACGGCGTCAGGTTGAACGCCGTCTGGCCATGGTTCTCCACCGCGATCGCCAGCGAGGGCACACCCTTCTCGTCGATGGTCGCCCGCCGCACCAGCAGGGCTGCGTCGCTGCGCGCCTGGCCGGACCGTGCGCCCGCCATGCCGTCCCGGAACTCCACTATCGAGCCCAGCGTCTCCACCAGCTCGATCCGGATCGGCGCGGCGAGCGCCGTCCTGGCCCAGGCCAAACCCACGACAACAGCCAAGATCAACCGCATGCGACTCCCCCCGGTTTGCGCGGAGAAGGTGTAGCATCGCCGGTTCACACGCAGTTGCCGATTGCGCCTCTCGCCCCATTGCTGCCGCGAATCCAAAGCCTCTGGCCGGCTTGCGCAACAGCCCGGGGGATATCGTGAAGTTAGTTGGGTATTGCGCGCTCGCCTGCAGCGGTCTCGTCCTGGCCGCCTGCGCCAGCGCCAACGAGACCACGCCCGCGCGCACCGCCACCGAGCAGCTGCTGGTCGCCCATGCGGCCGAACGGGCGGCCGGCCAGTTCTCGCTCGCCCTACCCGCCGATGCCAAGGTCTTCCTCGACACCTCCAACTTCCGCGGCGAAGGCGCCGAGTACGCCGCCAGCGCCATTCGCGAGGCCCTGGTCGCCCGAGGCAATCCGCTTAGCTCTACGAAAGCCGAGTCCGACATCGTCGTGGAAATCCGGCTGGGCGCCCTCTCGATCGACAAGATGCAGCGGGTGGTCGGCATTCCGCGGCTGACCCTGCCGATCTCGTCCAATCTGACCAACGCCACGATCCCGGAACTCTCGGCCTATTCCAGGCGCGACCGCACCGGCGTCGCCGAGTTCTCCGCCTTCGCCTACGACACCGCCAGCGGCCGGCCCATCGCGCTCGGCGCGCGGATGGCCGGCACGGCGAAGATCCGCAGCCACACCCTGTTCATGGTCTTCTCCTGGGGCCAGCAGGAGGTCCGTCCCGGCGACGCCGCGGTCGCCTCCGACAACTGGTGGAAGGTCTGGTAGCAAAGGGGCTTGCCGCCCTCCCCCGCCGCCGGCTCTATTGCAGGTCGAGCGCGTAACGCATCGCTGCGAGGCCTTAGATCCGCAGCCGGCGCGCTCCACAGGGGAGAAACGACATGGATCGGCGAAATCTGGCGCCGTTGCTGGTGCTGGCCGGCGCCCTGATAGCCGGCGTCAGCTATGTGGCCTCTTGGGACATGGCCATTCCCGACACCGCCTCCATGCTGTGGAAGGGCGCCGGGGTGAGCTTGCTGGCGCTCTACGCCGGAATGTTGGCGCGCAATCTCGACGGTTGGCTGATCTGCGCGGTGATGGCCTTCGGCGCGCTGGGCGACATGCTGCTGGAAGCCGCGGGCCTGACCGTCGGCGCGGTCGCCTTCCTGATCGGCCATCTGATCGCCATCTGGCTCTACCTGCGCAACCGCCGGCCGGTGCTGACCCGCAGCCAACTGCTGCTGGCGATCTGCCTGGTCCCGGCGACCGGGGTGCTGACCTTCCTGCTGCCCACCGACCGCGGCCTGGCCCTGGCGGCCACGCTCTATTCGATGAGCCTCGCCATCATGGCGGCGATGGCCTGGACCAGCCGCTTCCCCCGCGCCCTGGTCGGCGCAGGGGCGTTGATGTTCGTCGTCTCCGACCTGTTGATCTTCGCCCGCGCCGGCCCGCTGGTCGACGCCGCCTGGATCGGCCTGGCCATCTGGGGCCTCTATTTCGCAGGCCAGACCTTGATCTGCCTCGGCGTCACCCGGACCCTGGCCAGGAACCCGCTCGGCTAGCCGCCGACCTTGGTCTCGCGTTGCTCACGCCAGTCCCTGCGGGTTCGAGCATAGAGGAAGCTGTCGCCAGGATCGGCCTCGCCAAGGCCGGAACTGCGCAACAGTCCCTCGCGGACGAAGCCGCAGCGCTCAGCCAGCTTCCACGACGGCGTGTTCCACACCTCGATCATCAGCTGCAGCCGATGCACCGCAGGCCGCTCCGCGAACAACAGGTCCGCGAACATCGACACCGCCCTGGGGGCGTATCCCCGCCCTCGGTCGGCCGGGTCGTGGATGATGTAGCCCAGCTCACATCCGTGAATGCAGGGGCCGGAGCGATAGAACTGCGTCGTGCCCAGCAGGCGCCCGGTCGCGACCTCGACCATGGCCAGCGCGCCGGCGTCGTCTCTCCAGAAGCCATCGGCTTCGAACCTATCCGCCAGCCGAACGCGATCGGTCAGCGGCTCGGTGATTGAAACCGTGAAACCGAACCGGGCGATCTGGCCAAGGTCGTTTGTGTGAATACGCCGAATGGCGACTGCGTCGTCCTGGGCCAGGTACTGCACGGTGGATGATGGATTATTCATGGGCGGGATCTCGAAGGCATGGGATCGGGAGGCCCGGCGCGACCATCGTCGCGGGGCGCGGAGGGGAACACGAAGGCGCGTGTCCCGGATGCCGATCTCAGGCCATGAGCCAGCTAGGGATGACCTGCCCCGGCTGTCAATCTTGGCGCCTCAGGCGCTTCGGGGCGCGAACAGGATCACGCCGGCTCCGACGAGGCAGATCAGCGCGCCCAACAGGTCCCAGCGATCGGGCGTCCGCTGCTCCACAAGCCACAGCCAACCGATCGAGGCGACGATGTAGACCCCGCCATAGGCGGCGTAGGCCCGGCCAGCCGCGTCGCTGTCGACCTTGGTTAGCAGGAAGGCGAACAGCGCCAGGGACGCCATCCCAGGGGCGAGCCACAGCACTGAGCGATCCAGCCTCAGCCACGCCCAGAACGCGAAGCAACCCGCGATCTCCGCGACCGCGGCCAGGGCGTAATAGAGTACGCTCATTCAGGCGATCCGGTCGGAAGCAGCCGGTCGAAGACCGCGGTCTGCGCCACCGTGAAGCCAAGCTTTTCGTAGAGGCGATGCGCCTCGGCCCGCGACGGGTTCGACGTCAACCGCACCTGACGCGCGCCATAGCGCTCGGCCGCCTGCAGGACGGCGGACATCAGCCGCAGGCCCAATCCCTGCCCGCGATGCGCCTCGTCGACGATCACGCTCTCGACCAACAGGTTCACGCCCTGGGGTAGGAACATCGGAACCAGGCAGGCCGTGCCGACGATGCGCCCGCCGGCCTCCGGCCCGGATCGCGCGACGAACAGTTCGTTGGCGCTAACAACCCGGCGCAGCTGGGCCGCCGTCAGGCTCCGTGGGCTCTGCGCCAGTTGCGTCATGAGCGCCGCGACGTCGGCCGTGACAGCCTCGTCCACGTCGGCCTCGGTCAGTCTGACCACGACCAGGCCCGCGCCGATCTCCGCCCCCATCGATCCCTCCCACGTGCCGGTCCACGACCATCCTCTCCCTGTTCGGCGGGATCGGCCAGGGCCGGCCCGTCCTCCACCCGCGCAGGTCGCAACATGGCGTGTCTCCCCTAGACGATCACGTCCTCCAGCCATTGCACAGCTGGCGCCCGGCCCCGTTTGGAACCCAAAAATCCCTTACGGACCAAGGCTTCCCATGCTCAAGCCAAGATATCGCCCCATCACGGTCCCTTGATGAACAGAAAGCGCCCAGACCCTGAGGTTGCGTCGGGGGAGGCCTCATACAAGTAACGGGAGACCTCATGCGCTCACTTCTCACCTTCGGGGCCGCGGCCCTGGCTCTAGCGATCACCTCCGCTCCGGCCCTGGCCCAGAGCTCCGCCCAGCCTGCGCCGCCTGCCGATGAGGCGTCGCCGGCCGCCAGCAGCCCCTCGGGCTCGGACGCCAGCGCGACGGCGGCGAGCCTCGCCGTCGGGGCCACCGTCAAGGACAAGACCGGCACGTCGATCGGCGAAGTCACCGCCGTGAAGCCTGATCCCAACGGCAAGCAGGTGGCCACCATCAAGATGGGCGCCGACACCTTCGCGGTGGAGACCGACAAGCTCGCGGTCGCCGACGGCTCGGCCACGATCAACGCGACCCAGGCCGAACTCAAGGCCATGCTCGGCAAGAAATAGGGCACGTCCAAAACCAAGGCCGAACGCCCCGTCCCCCATCATGGGCGGGGCGTTTTGCTGTCGCGGCGCAAAATGTCAGGTTGACCTTACATCTCAGATCATGTCAGGTTTGCCTTACATTTCAGGAAGGCGCGCCATGGACCGTCCCCACCGCAACTATATGATCCGCACGCTCGCCTTCATGGGCGGCTATCTGGCCGTGAACATTGCGGCGATCACCGGCGCGTTCGACGATCTGAAAGGCGCCGGCGCCTGGGCGCTGGGCTTGGTGGTCGCGGCCCCGGTGGCCGGCCAGATCTGGGCGACCCTGGCCCTGATGCGCGAGAGCGACGAGTACGTTCGCGGCCTGACCGCCAAACGCTTCATCATCGCCTCGGGCCTGGCCATGGCGGTGTTCAGCGCCTGGGGTTACCTGGAGAGCTACGCCCAGGCCCCGCACGTCCCAGGCTGGTTCGTCTACGTGCTGTTCTGGGCGTTCTTCGGCGTCATCGCGCCGTTCGTGCGGACCTCCCGCTGATGCGCAACAGTTTGCGGGCCCTGCGCAGCGCCGCCGGCTGGACGCAGGAGGAGTTGGGCCGCCGCCTCGGTGTTTCACGCCAGGCGGTCAACGCGCTGGAAACCGAGAAGCACGACCCGTCCCTAGATCTGGCCTACCGCATCGCCGCGGTCTTCGGCCTGGCCGTCGAGCAGATCTTCGAGAACCCGCACGGCTGAGTCAGAGCTATGCTGTACGGCCAAACCGTGCACCATGCACGCTGAGCGGGCGCCTGACCGGCGGCCCCGTTCACCCAGACCATGCTTAGAGCGAGACCGATGCAGGAACCCTTTTCCGCCAAACTCGGCCTTGCCCTGAAGGCGTTGTCCATGAGCCGTGGGCGGCTCGCCGCCGACCTGGGGGTCGACAAGTCGGTGGTCGGCCGCTGGGTGACCGGCGCGGTCAGCCCCTCGGCCCACAACCTCACCTTGATCACCGCCCTGGTGGCCAAGCGCGTTCCCGGGTTCAGCAGCCTGGACTGGGACCGCAGCCTTGCGGGGCTGGCCGAGCTTCTGGGCGCCGATCCGGACGGCCTGCCCGGCCTGTCGCGACCGCCGGCCGGACTGCCTATCGCCATCCTCGACCAGATCCACGCCATGACCGCCCTGCGCGGCGCGGCCTATGAGGGGATCTTCCGGACCACCCGCCCCTACATCATGCAGCCGGGCCGCTTCCTGCACGACCACAGCATGATGCGCCTGGATCCAACCGGCCTGCTTCGGCTGACCATGGGCACCGGCGGGACGGTCGTCGACGGCTGGGCGCTGTGCCTGCAAAACCAGATCTTCTGCATCTGCGCGGACGTCACCAGCGGCTCGATGTTGTTCGGAATCTTCAACGGCGTGGCCACCTCCCGCGCCGATGTGATGGACGGCCTATCCCTGGGTTCGGCCCTGGACGGCGGCCGCACGCCCACCGCCACGGCGATGCTGATCGAGCGTGTCTACGACCTGAGCGACGATCCCGCTGAGGACGACCGCCGCTTCGCCGCCCTGGTGGCCCAAGACCCCGTCGCCCCGGAGGGCTCGATCTCCGAGGAGCTCAGCACCCATCTGGCCCGCGACATCGGCCCGACCCCGCTCGCGACCGGCGGCGATTGGCTGCTGCGCATGCCCCTGTCGCGATCCCTGGCCCGCGGCCCGGCCTATGGCGCCAATGCCGTGCGTTCGCGCTGACCCCGTCCCCAGGTGCGCGTTCCTGCATCTTTGCGCGCGTCGCTGCACCTCCACAGCCTTAACGAGCCGTTAGGTTCCGCGCACAACCGGTGGCGCCTCCGCCTTCCGGATCACGGAGGCCGACATGCGACGCGCATCTCGTCTATTCATCAGCGCGGCGCTGCTCCTCGGCGCCGCCGTCGCCACCCCCAGCCAGGCCGGCACGATCTACGCCACGGCCTTCGACGACATCGACTTCTTCTTCCAGGTCAATCCGGAGGCCAATGGCGACGGCGCCTACACCTCGAACTTCGGCCACCTGAAGATCGGCAAGAACGGGCTCGCCAACGACCTGCCCCTCACCGCCATGGCCGGCATGAACGGCCAGCTCGTGGGCAGCCAAGTCCACCAGGGCGGCGAGTTCGACTACTATTTCCACGTGGACCCGCAGGCCAACGGTATCGGCGGCTACTCTTCTTATGCCGGCGACGTCCGCTCGCAGAACGAAGCCGGCCCTCAGTTCGACCTCCCGATCGAAACCATGGCCCCCCTGGCTGGCGAGCTGTTCGGGAGCAGCTGGAACGACGGCTTCAACTATTTCTACAAGGTGATCGAGCAGTCGGACGGCACCGGGGCCTATGGCGACTATTTCGGGGGTCTGACCCTCGGCGAAGGCGGCGAGTTCTTTGGCTTCGCGCTCGACAGCATGGCCAGCTTCAACGGCCAACTCTACGGCACGGCCTTCGACGGCGTGAATGACCTGTTCTTCCGGATCAACCGCGACGCCGACGGTACGGGCGCCTGGATCGACGGCCTCGGCGCCATCGACTCCGGGAGCAGCATCCATCCCGGCCGGCTAAGCGCCATGGTCGGGACCGATGACGGCCTCTACGGCGTGTCCTGGGACGAGACCACTGGCTCCAACTACTTCTTCGGCATCACCCCGGGCCTCCAGGGCTACGGCGGCGACCTGCACGGGCTCGGCGGCCTGCACATCACCCAGGGCGGCCCCGCCGGCTTGCTCCCCTATAGGATCAACACCCTGGCTTACCTGCCCACCCCCGGCGGTCCGATCGGCGCGGTGCCGGAACCGGCCACCTGGGCGATGATGATCATGGGCTTCGGCGCTGTCGGCGTCATGACTAGGCGCGCTCGGCGAAAAGGCGGCCTGGCCCTAACCTAGGCGACAGACCCCGCCGACTGGACGAGAGAGGTACGAGCCTCGGCTTTTGCCTCTCTCGTTCCGGCGACTGCCTACTCGGCCAGCAGGCCGTCCACGAACTCCGGGAGCCACGGATTGCGGCCCGGCTTCATCCGCTCCGAGCGGTAGATGTGACCGAGGTCGGCATAGGCCCGGTCGAAATTCTTGTTCACGATGACGTAGTCGTAGAGCCGCCAGTGCTCGACCTCGTCCTTGCCCTTCACCAGGCGCTTCTGGATGACCGCTTCGCTGTCCTGGGCGCGGGCGTGCAGGCGGCGCGACAGGTCCTCCCACGAGGGCGGCAGGATGAAGACCCGGACGCTGTCGTCAGGCGCGGCGTCGGCGATCTGCTTGGCGCCCTGCCAATCGATATCGAACAGCACGTCCTTGCCCTGCTCCAGGGCCGCCATCACCGGCGCCTTGGGCGTGCCATAGCGGTTGTCGTGCACGTCGGCCCATTCCAGGAACTCGCCGGCCGCGATCATCGCGTCGAACTCCGGACGGTCGACGAAAAAGTACTCCCGCCCCTCCTCCTCGCCCGGACGCGGTCCGCGCGTGGTGCACGAGATCGACAGCATCAGGTCGCCGTGATCGGCCACCAGGCGGCGCGACAGTGAGGTCTTCCCCGCCCCAGAGGGGCTGGAGACCAGCAGCAGCATGCCGCGACGGGTGGTTTCCCAGGGTTTGGCGTGTTCGTCGGTCATCGGGCGCTATTCCACATTCTGCACCTGTTCGCGGAACTGCTCGATGGTGGCCTTCATGTCCAGGCCCACCGTAGTCAGCGCGCCGAGCGCCGACTTCGAGCACAGGGTGTTGGCTTCGCGCATGAACTCCTGGGTCAGGAAGTCCAGTCGCCGGCCTTGCGGGCCTTCACCCACGATATGTCCACGTGCGGCTTCCACATGGGCGCGCAGGCGGTCCAGCTCCTCGCGGACGTCGGCCTTCACCGCCATGGCGGCGGCCTCGGTGACGATCTTGTCGGCGGGCGCGGCCTCACCGATCAACTCGGCCATCCGGCGCTCGAACCGTTCCTTGATCGCGGCGGGCTGCCCCTCGGCGAGGGCGTGGGCTTGGCCCACCAGCAGTTCGATCCTGTCGACCAGCGCGACCAGCACGGCGGTCAGGGCCAAGCCCTCCTCACGCCGGGACGCAGCCAAGGCCTCCAACGCCGCACCCACCGACAGCGCCATGGCCGCCTCGAGAGCGGCCTGCGCCTCGGGATCGTCCTCGGTGTCGGCGACTTCCAGCACCCCGCGCAGGGCCAGCAGACCGTCCAGGCTGGGCGGCGCGGCGCGGCCAGCCGCGATCAACGGCGCGCCCATCTCCAGATAGCGGTCGAGCTGTTCCTGATTGATCCGCACCTGGGCGCCGGCCTCGGCCTTCTTGGCCTGGACGCCCACAGTGACCTGTCCACGTGCGAACCGGCTCTGCGCGCCTTCGCGGGCGGCCCGATCAAGCTGGTCGAAGCCAGGAGGCCCTCGGAACCGGATCTCCAGATTGCGGCCGTTCACCGAGCGCGCCTCGACCGCCCAGCTCCAGTCGCCCGCCGAGCCCTCGGCTCGGCCAAAACCCGTCATTCCTGAAAGCGGCATCAGAGTTCTCCGCCCGCATCATGGGCACAATACCGATCATCCGGGCGAAGAGCGCAGACGCAGGCGGCGCTCACCGCCCCGCCTTCAGATCGCCGGCCTTGTCCTGCAGGGCCTTGGCCTCGCGCTCGCGCTCGACCGCCCGCCACTTGGCGACGTTCTTCAGATGCTCATCATAGGTCGGGGCGAAGACGTGCCCGCCGGTGCCGTCAGCCACGAAGAACAGCGCGTCGCTCTTGGGCGGATCCAGAACCGCCGCCAGCGCCGCGCGGCCCGGATTGGCGATCGGCGTCGGGGGCAGTCGGTCGATCTGGTAGGTGTTGTAGGGGTTTGGCGCCGCCAGCTCCGAAGCCCGCAGGCCCCGGCCGAGCGGCTTTCCGCCGGTCAGGCCGTAGATGATCGTCGGATCGCTCTCCAGCCGCATGCCGGCGCGCAGACGATTGACGAAGACCGCGGCCACCTGGGGACGCTCGCTGGCGATGCCCGTTTCCTTCTCCACGACCGAGGCCAAGGTCACGGCCTCCTGCGGCGTGGTGATCGGCAGGCCGGGCTGGCGCTGGGTCCAGAGCAACAGCAGCAGCTCGTCGCGGGCGTCCATCATCCGCTTCAGAACAGCCGCGCGATCCTCGCCACGTTCGTACTGATAGGTCTCGGGCAGGATCGAACCTTCCGGCGGCGCGGCGACCGCGCCGGTGAGGTCGGGCCTGGCCATCAGCAGCTCGACCGCGGCCTCCGACGTCATGCCTTCAGGGATCGTGACCTGGTGGACCACGATCTTTCCCTCGCGGATATCGCGCAGGATGCTGGCCATCGAGGCCCGGCTCTTGAATTCGTACTCGCCGGCCTTCAGCGACTTGGCCGCGCCGGTGATCTGGGCGGCGGCGGCGAACATCGCCTTCGAGCGGATCGCGCCGTCACGTTCCAGGGTCGAGGCGATCTCGGTCAGGCCTGCGCCCTTGCGCAGCATGACCACGCGGGCCGCGCCGCCGTCAGTGGCCGGCCCCGGCCCCTGGTAGGACCACAGGCCCCAGGCCAGCACCAGCGCCAGAACCACGGCCAGGGTGGCCGCGGCGCTGCCCAGGATGATGATCAGACGGCGCATGGGCGAGAGCCCGGCGGCCCGACGGCCCTTCCCCTTGGATTTGCGCGGCCGGCGGCTCACGAGACCTTCTTGAACACGACCGAGGCGTTGGTGCCCCCGAAGCCGAAGCTGTTGGACAGCGCGATGTCGATCTTCATCGGCTTGGCCTTATGCGGAACCAGGTCGATCTCGGTGGTCACCGAAGGATCGTCGAGATTGATGGTCGGCGGCGCGATCTGGTCGCGGATCGCAAGCACCGCGAACGCCGATTCGATCGCCCCGGCCGCGCCCAGCAGGTGGCCGGTGGCCGACTTGGTCGAGGACATGGTCATGCCCTTCACAGCCTCGCCCAGCAGGCGGGTGACGGCGCCCAGTTCGATCTCGTCGCCCAGCGGCGTCGAGGTGCCGTGAGCATTAATGTAGTCGATCTGCGACGGCTCGATGCCGGCGTCCTTGATCGCAGCCTTCATAGCGCGGAAGCCGCCGTCGCCGTCATCGGCGGGCGCAGTGATGTGATAGGCGTCGCCCGCCAGGCCATAGCCCGCGACCTCGGCGTAGATCTTGGCGCCGCGAGCCTTGGCGTGTTCGTACTCTTCCAGCACCAGGACGCCGGCGCCCTCGCCCATGACGAAGCCGTCACGGCCCTTGTCGTAGGGTCGGCTGGCCTTCTGCGGGGTGTCGTTGAAGCCAGTGGACATGGCGCGGCAGGCGATGAAGCCCGCGACGCCCACCGGGCAGATCGCCGCTTCCGCGCCGCCGGCGACCATCACGTCGGCGTCGCCGTACTTGATCATCCGCGCGGCGTCGCCGATGGCGTGGGCGCCGGTGGCGCAGGCCGTGACCACGGAGTGGTTCGGGCCCTTGAAGCCATGGCGGATGGAGACCTGTCCCGAAGCCAGATTGATCAGGGCCGAGGGAATGAAGAAAGGGCTGACCCGGCGCGGGCCCTTTTCGTAGAGCTCGATCGAGGTGCGCTCGATGGTCCCGAGACCGCCGATGCCCGAGCCGATGATGACCCCGGTGCGTTCCTTGTCCTCGTCGCTCGCCGGGACCCAGCCCGAATCCTTCACGGCTTCGTCAGCGGCGGCGATGGCGTAGAGGATGAAATCGTCGACGCGGCGCTGGTCCTTGGGGGCCAGGGTGTCGTCGGGATTGAAAGATCCCGGAATGTCGGCCCCGCCGCCGCCACGGCCGTCCACACGGGGCACTTCGCAGGCGACTTGGCAGGCGTAGTCCGTGGGGTCGAAGGTGGTGATCCGTCCTGCACCCGACTTGCCGGCTAGAATGGCTTGCCAGCTGAGCTCGGCGCCTTGGCCGAGCGGGGTGAGCAGACCGATGCCGGTGACGACGACACGACGCATGCGGGGGGGTCTCCAAAACGCAGACCGCCGCGGGCTCCGAAGAGCTTCGCGGCGGTCAAATAGTCAGTGAATTCCGTGGGTTGCCTTAGGCGCCCAGGCGCTCACCGATAAACTTCACCGCGTCGCCAACGGTTTGGATGTGTTCCGCGGCGTCGTCGGGGATTTCGATATCGAATTCTTCTTCGAAGGCCATAACCAGTTCGACGTTGTCGAGGCTGTCAGCGCCCAGGTCGTCGATGAAGCTCGCCTTCTCGGTGACCTTCTCAGGATCGGCGTCGAGATGTTCGATGACGATCTTACGCACGCGCTCGAGGATGTCGGACATTCGCTTAAGTCCCTTGTGTTTGTCTAAATCCATCTGCGACGGTCGACGGGATGTCAACCGTTGCAAACATACAGGTTGAGACCTTCGCCTCGCCGGTTCGGGCGGCGACGTAGCATGTTCGCCACGGCCACGCCAGCGGGCTCAGATCATCGCCATGCCGCCATTCACATGCAGGGTTTGGCCCGTCATGTAACCAGCTTCATGGCTTGCCAGGTAGACGCAGGCCGCCGCCACGTCCCCGCCGGAGCCGAGACGGCCAGCCGGGATCGTACCTAGGATCTGCGCCTTCTGAGCCTCGTTCAGAGCCTCGGTCATCGGGCTCTCGATAAAGCCGGGCGCCACGCAATTTACGGTGATGCCACGGGTCGCGACCTCCTGGGCCAGGGCCTTGGAGAAGCCGATCATGCCCGCCTTGGACGCCGCATAATTGGCCTGACCCGGGTTCCCCATCACGCCCACCACCGAAGTGATGCCGATGATTCGGCCCGAGCGACGCTTCATCATGCCGCGCATCGCCGCGCGGCTGAGTCGGAAATAGCTCTCCAGATTGACCTTCAGGACAGCGTCCCAGTCCTCATCCTTCATCCGCATCAGCAGGCCGTCGCGGGTGATTCCGGCGTTCGCCACCAGGATATCGAGGCCAGCGCCGGCCGCTTCCTCGGCGCGGGCGACCAAACCATCCACAGATTCGGCGTCCGACAGGTTGGCCGCCACCGCCGAAGTGCGCTCGCCCAGCACCTGGGCCAGGTCCTGCAGGGCCGCCTCGCGGGTGCCCGACAGCACCACATGGGCGCCGGCCGCGTGCAGGGCCTTGGCGATCTCGCCGCCAATGCCGCCGGTCGCGCCGGTGACCAGCGCCGTCTTTCCGGTCAGGTCGAACATGTTCAGAGTCCCTTCGCGAAGGCTTCGAGGTCGGCGGGGGTGTTCAGCGGGGTCGCCTCGGTGTCCGGAGCGATACGCTTGGCCATGCCCGACAGCACCTTGCCGGCGCCGGCTTCGGCGAAGCGGGTCACCCCGCCCTCGCCCGCCAGCCAGATCATGCTCTCACGCCAGCGGACGCGGCCCGTGACCTGCTCCACCAGCAGACGGCGGATCTCTTCCGGGTCCAGGGTCGGACGGGCGGTGACGTTGGCGACCAGCGGCGCGCGCGGCGCCAGGATGCTCGCGCTGGACAGAGCCTGCGCCATCTCGTCGGCCGCCGGCTGCATCAACGGGCAGTGGAAGGGCGCTGAGACGTTCAGGGGGATGGCGCGCGCGCCAAGCTCCTTGGCCTTCTCGATGGCGAGGTCGACCGCGGCCTTGTCGCCGGAGATCACCACGTTGCCGTTGTTGTTGTCGTTGGCGACGACGCAGACGCCGACCGCCGAACCGGCTTCAGCCGCGGCCTCAGCCAGGGCGACGTCGGTCTTGGGGCCGATCAGCGAGGCCATGGCGCCGGCGCCCACCGGGACGGCGCGCTGCATCGCCTGGCCGCGCAGCTTCAGCAGCCGGGCGGTGTCCGCCAGGCTGATGGCGCCGCAGGCCGCCAGGGCCGAATATTCGCCGAGCGAGTGACCAGCCACGAAGGCGGCCCGCTCGATCCCGACGCCGAACTCCTTCTCCAGGGTCCGGGTCACGGCCAGCGACACGGCCATCAAGGCCGGCTGGGCGTTTTCCGTCAGGGTCAGCTGGTCTTCCGGCCCTTCGCGCATCAGCGCGAACAGCTTCTGGCCCAAAGCGTCGTCGACTTCTTGGAACACTTCGCGCGCCGAGGCGAAGGCCTCCGCGAGATCAGCGCCCATGCCGACAGCTTGGCTGCCCTGACCGGGAAATAGAAAGGCGAGGCTCATTGCGCGTCTCCCACGCACTTACGATTCCGAGCCGGGAGGGTTAGGGGATATGCCAAGCCCCGGCAAGGCGGGCGATGAGGAACGGGAGCGAGCAATGCGCGCGGTCATTCGGCGGAACAAGCAGTTGGTCTGCGACGAAGTCCAGGACCTGAAACCCGATCAGGGCCAGGTTCTGGTCCGGACGCTGGCCTGCGGTATCTGCGGCTCGGACCTCCACGCTCTCCACCACATGGAGCACATGATCGACCTGACCAGTCGCGCCAACGGCGGCATGACCAACGGCTTCGATCCCACCGCCGACACCGTGTTCGGCCACGAATTCTGCGCCGAGATCCTCGACCACGGTCCAGGCGCGCTGAAGACCCTGAAGGCCGGGACCCGGGTCGTTTCGATCCCCGCCACCCTCACCCCGGTCGGCGGCGTCGAGATGCTCGGCTTTTCCAACAACCTGCCGGGCGGTTTCGCCGAGCAGATGATCCTGTCGGAAGCGCTGTTGCTCGAAGTGCCGAACGGCTTGCCGACCGACAAGGCCGCGCTGACCGAACCCTTCGCTGTCGGCGCCCACGCGGTCGCCAAGGCGCGGCTCGATCCCAACAGCGTCGCCCTGGTGGTCGGCTGTGGCCCCGTGGGCCTGGCGGTGATCGCCGGCCTGAAGGCGCGCGGTCACGGCCCGGTCATCGCCGCCGACTTCTCCCCCCGCCGCCGCGCCGCCGCCGAGTTGATGGGCGCCGATGTGGTCATCGATCCGGCTGTGGAAAACCCACACGCCCGTTGGGAAGGCTTCGGCGTTCCAACCGCCCGCGCGGCCCAGAACATGGTCCGCATGATGGGTGGCTCCTTCGGCCGTCCCGTGGTCTTCGAATGCGTCGGCAGGCCCGGCGTGGTCCAGAGTCTGATCGAGGCCTCGCCGGCCGGTTCGCAGATCGTCGTGGCCGGGGTCTGCATGGAGACCGACCGCATCGAGCCCGCCATCGCGATCACCAAGGAAATCGAGCTCACCTTCGTGTTCGGCTACACGCCCGAGGAGTTCGCCCAGACCCTGCATGACATCGCCCAAGGCGTGATCGACGTCAGCGGCGTGGTCACCGGCACGGTGGGTCTCGACGGCGTCGCCCAGGCGTTCAAGGACTTGGGCGACCCCGAAGCCCACGTGAAGATCCTGGTCGAGCCCGGCCTGCGCTAACGGCGTGACCCGGCTCCAGATCCCGGAGATCGTGCGGACCCGGGCCATGCTGCGCGGCGACGAGGGCCTCGCCTGGCTCGACGGGCTTCCCGCCACGGCGGCCGGCCTGGCGCATGACTGGGATTTGGAGCTCGGGCCGGTCCTGGCCGGCGGCACCGACGCCCTGGTGGCGGCCTGCCGCACGCGGGGCGGCCAGGACGTGGTGCTGAAGATCGTCATGCCGGGCCTCGTTCCCGGCAATGACCAGCTCCGCGCCCTGCTGGCCTTCAAGGGCCGCGGCTATGTCGAGGTCCTGCGGCACGACGCGGCTCGCAACGCGATGTTGCTGGAACGGCTAGGCGCCCCGCTCAGCGAACTCGGCCTGCCGATCGCCGGCCAGATCGAGGTCATCTGCGCCACCTTGCGCCAGGCCTGGGCAAACCCTCCCGACGACCACGGCTTCACCACTGGGGCGGAGAAGGCCGAAAGCCTGGCGACCTTCATCACCGACCTCTGGCGAGACCTTGGAGGCTCCTGCTCGCAGCGGACCGTCGACCTCGCCCTCGACTTCGCCGATCGCCGCCGCCTCGCCTTCGACCCCGCCGCCTGCGTACTGGCGCACGGCGACGCCCACGCCGCCAACACCCTGGCCGTCCCTGGCCATGACGGGCGCTTCAAGTTCATCGATCCCGACGGCCTGTTCATCGAGCCAGCCTACGACCTCGCCATCCCCATGCGCGACTGGGGCGCCGAACTGCTGGCCGGTGATCCGGTTCTGCTGGGCCAGGGCCGATGCGATCAACTGGCGCGACTGACAGGCGTTGAGCCGGTGCCGATCTGGCAATGGGGCTTCATCGAGCGCGTCTCGACCGGGCTGCTGCTTCTGCAACTGGGCCAGACCAGCCTCGCGGAAGAATATCTCACCGTGGCCGAGGCCTGGGCGGCCTAGAGCTTCATCGGGCTGACATAGCCGGTCAGTTCCAGATAGCCACGGCCGCCCTGGGTGGAGACCGCCCCTTCCCAATAGATCGGCCCGCCGGCCGCGCGGCTGTCGAGTTCCTGGTCATCGAACAGCGGCTTCAGGTCCCAACGACGCTCGCCCTGCGGCAGGCGGATGCTGAGTGAGCGCTCGACCGGATAGCGCCCGCCGGTCCGGGGCGAACGCCAGATCCGTTCGGCGCCGAAGCGCACCATGTCCGGCGTGAAGCGGGTCACGACGCCGTCAGGGCGGCGCAGCGATCCACCTGCCCACAACGCCTTGCCCGCCGCGTCGCGCACCTGGAAGGCCATCAGCGCCCCACCGTCGTCGAGGTTCAGGCCCACCCAGTCCCAGCCCACGGCCTTGGGGTCGAGCAGGGTCGAGGACCATTCGCGGTCCAGCCACGCCGTTCCCTTCACCGCCAACGCCTTGCCGCCGCGCGTCACCGTTCCGGAAACCTGGAGCTGGGGGATGCTGTAGTAGCGGCTGGCCTGATGAGCCTGCGGCCCCTTGCGGCTATATCCGCCCTCCCCCTGCGCCAGAATCGACTGGGTGGGTTGGAAGGTCAGATCCAGCAGGAAGGCCTTGCCCCCGACCTTGGCGACGAAGCGCCCGTCGTCCGCTCGCCGGAAGCGCCAGTCGTCGATGACGATGTCGGCGTCCTGCGTCGAAGCCTCGGCAAGCCCGAACCCGGCCCGCGCCGCGCGCTGGTCGTGCAACAGCTTCCCGACCTTGGGATCGGAGAGCGCGGCGTGGGCGAAGAGGATTTGCTTGGGCGCGAAGGCGCTGGGATTGGCCTGATCCACCGCCGGGCGCGAGCGGAAGAAGGTGACCTGGAAACCGATCTTCTGGCCATCGCCCGCATCGAGCCAGCCGGTGACGTACCACCACTCGGTCCGAAACTCCGGATGGGCGCCATGATCGGCCGGGAACCGCAGGGCAACGCCCGGACGCACGGCCGGACGCACGGTCGGATAGGCCGGGAGCTGCGCTTTCGGCTGCGTCGCCGCCGGACTGGCCAGGACCAGCAGCGTCGCCAGGATCGCCAGGAACCGCGCCATCACCAATCCTCTCGCACGGCGCGCACAGCGTCCGCCGACAACGCCCGACGTCCGGCCAGCAGCGCCGTCCCCGCCGCCGCGACGACGAGGCCCCCCGCCACGCTGGACAGCAGGCCCCAGGGCAATTTCGTCTCCATGGTCCAGTGGAAGGACTGCGGATTGACCACGTGGATCAGCACCTGGCTCATGATCAGCCCCAGCCCGATCCCGGCGACAACGCCGACCGCGCCCAACAAGGCGCCTTCCGTGACCAGCATGGCGATGATCTGCCCTCGCCGGACGCCCAGATGGCGCAACATGCCAAACTCCTTGGTCCGGGCGAGCGTCTGGGCCGAGACGGTCGCGGCGACACCGGCCAGGCCAACCAGGATCGAGATCGCCTCCAGGCCGTAGGTGACCGCGAAACTGCGGTCGAAGATCCGCAGGGCGAAAGCCCGCAGGGTCCGAGGTTCGGCGAAGGTCACGCGCGAGGCGATGTCGGCCGGCAGCCGGGCGCGCAGCGCCTGGGTGACCTCGCTCGCCGAGCGGCCTTCCATCAGGTCGATGGAGCCCTCCGTGCGCCAACCATCGCCCGTCAGGCGCGTATAGTCGGCGTCGTCCAGCGCCACCGCGCCATGCTGGCGCGCATAGTCGCGCCAGACTCCGGCCACGAAAAACGACTTGGCCCCGTCGATGGGCAGGACAATCCGCTGGCCGGGACGCCAGCCATAGAGCCACGCGGCCGGCTCGGAGACCCAGACCGGGACCTCGCCGGGCGGTGGTGTGAGCGCCCCGCCGATCATCGGCTGGCCGCCGTCGGCGCGAGGTCCGACCATTGGGCGGACCAGCACCGCCAGCGGCGGCTGGTCCGCGGCCAGGGTCAGGTTGGTGGTCTTGAGGAAGACCAACCGCGCCACGCCCGGCGCCCCGGCGAGCGCCGCCTGCGTCGCCGGATCGAAACCGCCGCCCGATCCAGCGGCCTCGACGCGCATATAGAGATCGGCCGGCAGCAGCTGTTGCAGCCAGTCGTCGACCGACCCTCGGAAGCTGGAGACCATGACCGCCATGGCGACCATCAGGCTGGTGCTGGCTACGATGCCGCACAGCGCCACGGCGGCCTGGGACGGCGCGCCCCACAGCCGCTTGAAGGCCAGGTCGACGGCGACCCAACCCAGGCTCAACCGGTGGATCGGCGCGAGCAGCACCCGCGCCAGCCACGGCATGGCTGCGACGCCTCCAGCCAGCAGCAGCGCCATCGAGCCGTAGCCCAGCAGCGGGATGCCGCCGATGGCGGGCGCGAAGGCCGCCGCGCCGCCCACCGACAGCAGGACCAGGGCCGGCCAAATCCGTGGCGAGACCCTGGGGTCGACGGCGTCGCCGGTGTTCTTCAGCGCCACCGCCGGCTGGGCGCGCGAGGCCTCGCGCGCCGGCGCCAGGCTGCCGACGATGGCGGTCAGTAGGCCGAGGATCAGAAACACGGCGCCGGCGGCGGGCGAGAACACCAGTTCCGGCCGCGTGTCGCCGAAGTAGCCGCCGCCCAGATCGCCGCCGAGCAGGCGCAAGGCGCCGCTGGCCAGCCCAAAGCCAAGCGCCAGCCCGGCGATCCCGCCCACCAGGCCGACGCTGATCCCCTCGGCCAGCACCTGGCTCATCAAGGCCCGGCGTCGCACGCCCAGCACCCGCAGCAGCGCGAACTGCGGCCGCCGCCGGGCGACCGACAGCGACTGCGCCGAATAGACCAGGAAACCGCCGGTCAGCAGCGCCATCAGCGCCAGCATGTCGAGGTTCACCCGGTAGGCCCGGCTGAGGCTGTCGCTGCGCCGCGCTTCGCTTTCACGGGTCACCAATTGAGCGTCGGCCGGCAGGACGGCGGCGATGGCCTCGCGCATCCGGCCCTCGTCCACCCCCTCGGTCAGCTTGAGGTCGATCCGTTGCAGCCGGCCGATCTCGCCCAGCCGCCATTGCGCGGCGGCGATGTCGAGCACCGCGATCTTCCGGCCCTCGCCGATGCCGGAGGCCACGCCCGCGATCCTGAACGACGCCTTGCGCCCGCCCGAGGTCAGTTCGATGCGTTGGCCGAGCGCACGGCCTTCAAGGGCGGCCTCCGAGAGAAAGACCGCGTCCTCGCCAAAAGCGGCCTCGCTGGTCGGGCCGTGCGCGCCCTCCCCCTGCGCGACGACCGGCCGGCCGATCAGGCTGGGCGTCACCGCCGCCGCGCGCAGGACGTCCAATCCCAGCACGGTGATCTGCTCGCCAGGCCGTTCGGTGACGGCCTTCAGTTCGATGACCGGGCTCGCCGCGCCGACGCCCGAAAGCTGCGCCAGCCTGGGATAGAGATTCTCGTCAAACCCCGTCGGGCTGGAGGCCCGGACCTGGAGTTCGGCGTCGCCGTTGACGGTGCTGACGGCGCGGGAGAATTCACTGAGCGCCGAGGCGTTGACCAGGTGCACCGCCAGGCCCAGCGCTACGCCGATGGCGATGGCCACGCCCGCGGTCACCACGCGCATGGGATGGGCGCGCCATTCCCCCAGGATCATCCAGCGCGCGGCGAGGTTCGCCCCCTTAGCGGCCATGGCGTTCCACGAGACCGGAGCGAGACAAGGTCAGGGTCCGGTCGGCGACCGCGGCGGCGACCTGCGAATGCGTAACCAGCACCGCCGCCGCGCCCGAGCGCCTGACCTGATCGGCGAAGATCTCCAGGACCCGCGTCGCGGTCTCGGGATCGAGGTTGCCCGTGGGCTCGTCAGCCAGCAGCAACGCGGGCCGATGCACCAGAGCGCGCGCAATGGCCACCCGCTGCAGCTCCCCGCCCGAGAGCTGTCGCGGGTAGTCCTGCGCCCGGCCGCTCAGCCCCACCGCCTCCATCATCTCCCGCGCCCGCTCAAGCGCTTCGGCCCCAGGCGCCCGTTGCAGCACCAGCGGCAGCGCCACGTTCTGGCCAAGGGTCAGGTGCGGCAGGATGTGGAAGGCCTGGAACACGAACCCGATGCGGTCGCGGCGCAGGTCGGTCCGCGCGTCGTCGTCCAGCATCGCCAGATCGGCGCCGTCGATGGCGATGGTTCCGGCGTCCGCCTGATCCAGCCCCGCGATGAGGTTCAAGAACGTCGACTTCCCGACGCCCGATTCCCCCATGATCGCCACGAACTCCCCGGCCTTCAGGTTGAGTTCGAGCCCCTCGAACAGCACCCGGCCGCCAGGAACCGATTTCGTCAGGGTCGTGATGTTCAAGACAGGAGGCGCTGGAGACATGGCTCCATCCTAGCGGGGCGCCGGTCGCATAGTCACCGCTGTTGGTCGACGGGTGATTGAACCGGCACGGCCTGGCTGACTTCGCTGCCGCACGCCGTTCACAGCACCGAAATCCATCACCATGATCCGCAAGCTCACCCTGGCTCTCGCCATCCTGCCGTTGCTGGCCAGCCCGGCCGGCGCTCAAGCCTGGCTTGAGGGCCTTGCACGTTCCGCCGTCGAAGGCGTGGCGCGCGAAGCTGTCGGCCGCGCGGTCTCGGGCGCCGCGCAGCCTGCGAGCACGCCTGGCGCCGCTCCGGCCCCATCAAAGGCGACAGCCAAGACCTCGGAGATCGTTAGACCCTCCGATCTCCCCAAACCGGCCGGCGCCGCGGAAAAGAAGCAGGCCTATGAGGATTTCAGCCGCTACTCCTGTTCCGACTGCGAGGGCGGTCGCGGCTACGACGCCTGGGCGCGGCAGATCCTTGGCCAGACCGGCTGGAACAAATGGGAAAGCAAGGTCGGCGCGCTCGCGGTCGGCGAAACCCTGACCTGGCAGGGCGTGAAGGCCAACGGCGTGCTGAAGGTCGTCAGCGAAGATCCGGTCGGCGGCTTCCCCTGCAAGCAGATCCACTATCGGCTGATCAAGGGCGCCGCGAGCGCCGAGCGCGACGGCCTGTTCTGTTTCGGCCGATCGGGGCCCTATTCCGGTTCCGACACCTGGGTCGAAGTCTATTGAGGCCCGGCCGCGAGAACCTCTCGCGGCCGGGACCGAAAATGCGCCCGATCAGCGCGGCGGAGGCGGCGGCAGCCGGCGCTGGGCCAGGGCGACGCAGCTGGCCAGGCCGATGGGCCCCTGTTCGTCGTAGAGGCGGCATTCACCGACCGCCACGCCGTCATCGGCGTCGTGATAGGTGGTCTCGAAGCCGATCCACTCGTCCGCCGGCAGGCGGTGCAGGTAGAGCGTGACGTCGGAATTGATGAAACCCAGACCCTGATCGCTGACATGGGCAGCCGGGCTGGCGAAATCGCAGGCCACCGAGATCCGCTGGAACGGGGTCAGCGGGGTTCCCTCGACCACTTCGCGCACCTCGCTCATCCACACCCGGCGCTGGTCGCTCGTCGCGAAGCCGCCGCTGATCTGCCGGCTCGCCCACATGCCGCCCATCGGACGTTCCGGCGGAGGCTCGATGTCAGCGGGTTTGGGAACGTCCCAGGGGGCCGGCTTCCAGATCGCGCCCTCGGGGTTCTCGGTGCGCTTCAGGAACTGACAGGTCGCACGCCCCATGCTGACGCCGCCGGAAATGAACTCGGCGTCGACGACACGGATGCGGTTGCCCTCGCGGACGACCTTGGTCGTCACCTCGACGGGATCGAAGCCGGGCAGCTTGTACATATCGACTGTCAGGCGCGCCGGCAGGAATTCCGGGTCGCCATGTTTCTGTTCAAGCTCGAAGCCGAGAAGGCCGATGATCACCCGTCCATGCAGGGATTTCGGATTCCAGGGACCACGGCAGGCGGGGGTTGGGACGAAATATTGACCGTCCCGTTTGAAAAAAGGTTCGTTTGTCATGGCGCGGGACCATGACGGATTCCCGCTCGGCGAACTAGGCTGCGGGTTCGCGCATGATCAGGGCGTCCAGATTGGCCAGCATATGGTCCCAGGCCGCCTGCACCTTGGGCGTCCAGGCCTCGCCCAGCAGCTCGCGCACCGTTTCCATCACCGTGCCGAAGAAGGTCGCGAACACGCGCGGCGGCACGCCCAGATTTTCGTGATTCACGATCTCGGCGCGCACCATATTGCCCCCGTAGGACGACGAACCGGCGAAATCGAGCAGGGTCTCGAACACTACCGACAACATCTCGCCGCGTGCCGCGCCGGTCTTGTCGTTGATGAAAAGCTCCGCCATTTCAGGGGATTGAGAGAACAACCTCCGATATACCGCCTCAGTGGGATCGCCGTGCCGCTCGGCCACTTCGGCGAGACTCCAGGCGATCAGGTCAACTTCGTCGCTCATGGTTTGCACCTCTAGGTCAGCCCTGACTAAGTTCGAGCTTAGCGAAATTGTCCCTTGAGGTAGCCCCATTCATGCGCGTCTCGTTCCTTGGAAAATTGGCTGTGGGCGCCATGTTGAGCGGCATGACCGCATTTCCCGCCGCCGCCCTGCCCGATTCGAACGATCCGTACGTCTACATGGAGGAGATCGAGGGCCCCCGCGCCATGGCCTTCGCCGTGGCCGAGAACGCCCGCTCGCTGCCGCAGCTGCAAAACGATCCGCGCTACGCCGGGCTCTATGACCAGGCGCTGGCCATCGCCACCGCCAAGGACCGCATCACCGCGGTCGGGTTCGCGGGCGACGGAACCCTGCGCAATTTTTGGCAGGACGCCGAACATGTGCGCGGGATCCTGAGGTCCACGACACTCGAGAGCTATCGCACCGGCAAGCCGCAATGGCGCACGATCCTGGACATCGACGCCCTGGCCAAGGCCGAGGGCAAGAACTGGGTCTGGAAGGAAGCCGACTGCCTGGCGCCCGACGACCGGTTCTGCCTGCTCTCGCTGTCGGACGGCGGCAAGGACGCCGTAGAGGTTCGCGAGTTCGACATCCAGACCGGGCAGTTCGTGAAAGGCGGCTTCGCCCTGCCCGAGGGCAAGCACCGCTTCACCTGGGTCGACGCCGACACCCTGGCCGTCGCCACCGAATGGACCAAGGGCGAGGTCACGACCTCCGGCTATCCCTATGTCATCAAGCTGCTGAAGCGCGGTCAGGCGCTGGCTGACGCCGTCGAGGTGTTCCGCGGCAAGGCCGACGACGGCGGCTATGGCGTTTCGCCCTTCGCCCTGCGCGACGCCGACGGCAAGCTCCAGGCGCTGATCGCCCACCGGCCGCTCGACACCTTCAACGCCGAGCATCACCTGATCGGCCCGGCTGGCGCGACCCGGCTGCCGATCCCCCTGCGCTCCTCGATCCAGGGCCTGATCGACGGCCAGATGATCCTCACCCTGGAGGAGGACTGGACCGCCAGAGACGGCAAGTCCGGCGACCTGCTGGCCATGGACCTGGCGGGCCTCAAGACCGACGCCGCGACGGTGAAGCCGGTCCTGGTGCTCCGCCCGACCGCAAGCCAGGCGGTCGAACAGGTCGCCACCACCCGCAACCGGCTGATCGTGGCGCTCTATGACAACGTGAAGGGCGGCGTGGTCAGCTTCCAGCACGGGCCGCGGGGCTGGACGTCCACCAAGCTCGACCTGCCCCAGGACGTGTCGGTCGGAGTCGCCTCGGCGTCCGATCGCGACGACCGGCTGATCCTGCAGATTTCAGGCTTCCTCACGCCCTCGACCCAGGTCCTGGCGGACGCCGCGTCGGGCGCAACCGAGACATTGCGAACCCTGCCCGCCCGCTTCGACGCCTCGAAAGAAGTGGTCGAGCAGCATTGGGCGGTCTCGAAGGACGGGACCAAGGTCCCCTATTTCCTGGTGCGTCCGAAGGACCTCAAGTTCGACGGCGCCGCGCCGACCCTGCTCTACGCCTATGGCGGCTTCCAGGTGTCGCTGACGCCGGCCTACGCCGCCACGGTTGGCAAGCTGTGGCTGGAGCGCGGCGGGGTCTACGCCATCGCCAATATCCGCGGCGGCGGCGAATTCGGCCCGCGCTGGCACGAGGCCGGCCTGAAGCTGAACCGCCAGCGGGTCTATGACGACTTCTTCGCGGTCTCCCAGGACCTGATCGCGCGCAAGATCACCAGCCCGAACAAGCTGGGCATCATGGGCGGCTCGAACGGCGGGCTGCTGATGGGCGTGGCGCTCACTCAGCGGCCGGAGCTCTACAAGGCCGTGGTCATCCAGGTGCCCCTGTTCGACATGATCGGCTACACCCACATCGGGGCGGGCGCGTCGTGGGTCGGCGAATACGGCGACCCGGCGATCCCGGCCGAGCGCGCGGTGATCGACACCTATTCGCCCTACCAGAATCTGGCCAAGGGCCAGCCCTATCCGCGGGTGTTCCTGGAAACCTCGACCAAGGACGACCGGGTCCACCCGGCCCACGCCCGCAAGGCCGCGGCCCGGCTGAAGGAGCTGGGCTACGACTACCTCTATTACGAGAACATCGACGGCGGTCACGCCGCGGCGGCCAACCTCAACGAAACCGCCAAGCGCCAGGCGCTGGAATACACCTATCTCATCCAGCAGTTGATGGACTGAGGCCTAGAAACCCGGGCGGGTCTCCACCGCTCGGGCCTCGACCGGCTCGCCGCATTCCGAGCAGGTCTGCACCGGGTGGAAGTCGCAGCCGCAGGTCTTGTGCCGATGCAGCAACGGCGGCCCCGCCTGCCCCGCATAGTGGCGGTCCCCCCAGTGCACGATGGCCATGACCACCGGATGCAGCTCAAGCCCCTTGTCGGTCAGCCGGTACTCATAGCGGGTGGGATGATCCTGATACGGCGTGCGCTTCAGCACCCCCTCCTGCGTCAAGTGCTTCAGGCGGTCGGCGATGATCGTCCGTGAGATGCCCAGGCGCTCCTGAAACGCCTCGAACCGGCGCACGCCCAGGAAGCAGTCCCGCAGGATCATCAAGGTCCAGCGATCGCCGATCACGGCGACCGAACGCGCCACCGAACAGGGCTCCTGCGCCAGGTCTTCCCACTTCATCGAACGCCTCGCTCAACCGCCATTGACTGGGTCCAGATTCGATACCATGGTCCGTCCAGAAAATAAACTGATTGGAGATCAGCCATGGGCGTTTGTCTGGTGGTGGGGGCTGGAGACGGCGTCGGCGGGGCGATTGCTCGCGCCTTCGCCAAGGACGGCCACGAAGTCTGCATCACGCGCCGAGCCCGCAATCTCGAACAGCTCGAGGAGCTGGCCCAATCGATCCGCGACGATGGCGGCAAGGCCCGCGCCTACGGCGTCGACGCCCGCTCCGAGGACGAAATGATCGCGCTGTTCGACAAGATCGAACGCGAGGTCGGGCCGTTGGAGATCGTGATCTTCAACATCGGAGCCAATGTCCGCTTCGAGCTCACCGAGACCACCAGCCGCGTCTTCCAGAAGGTCTGGGAGATGGCCTGTTTCGCGGGCTTCCTGACCGGGCGCGAGGCGGCCCGGGTCATGCTGCCCAGAGGCAAGGGCACTATCCTGTTCACCGGAGCCTCGGCCTCTCTGCGCGGCCGCCAGGGCTTCTCGGCCTTCTCCGCCGCCAAGCAGGCCCTGCGCGCCATCGCCCAGTCGGCGGCCAAGGAACTGGGTCCCCGAGGCATCCACGTGGCCCACGTTGTGGTCGACGGCGCCATCGACGGGGTCTTCGCCCGCACCAACATCCCCGACCGCCAGGAACGGGTTGATCGTGACGACATCCTCAAGCCCGAGGAGATCGCCGCGAACTACGTCTGGCTGCACAAACAACAACGCTCCGCCTGGACGCATGAACTCGATCTGCGGCCCTGGTCCGAGAGCTGGTGAGGAGAACCCCCATGGGAAAGACCGTCGAGTTCATCTTCGATTTCGCCAGCCCGAACGCCTATCTGGCCCACTGCGTCCTGCCGGCCATAGCCCAGCGCACCGGCGCGCAGATCAAAATCACGCCCTGCCTGCTGGGCGGGCTCTTCAAGATCACCGGCAACCAGGCGCCGATGACGGCCTTTGGCGGCGTCCAGGGGAAGCTGGCCTACGAGGCGCTCGAGACCCAGCGCTTCATCGCCAAGCATGGCGTGAGCCAGTATCGGTTCAATCCCCACTTCCCGATCAACACCCTGCTGATCATGCGCGGCCTGGTCGCCGCTCGCCGACAAGGCGTCGAGACGAACTACATCGATGCGGTGTTCGCCGGCATGTGGGAGCGCGGCCTGAAGATGGATGACCCCGCCGTCGTCGCCCAGGTGCTGACCGAGGCCGGCCTCGACGCGCGCTCGATCCTGGAAGCCACCCAGGACCCCGAGGTGAAGGGCGAACTGCTGGCCAACACCGAGGCCGCGGCGGCGCGAGGCGCGTTCGGCATCCCGACCTTCTTCGTCGGAGATGAGATATTCTTCGGCAAGGAGCGACTTGGACAGGTCGAAGAACAACTGACGAATTGATTACAGGCTGACCGGGTAAATCTTCGACAGCTTCACTTCAGTTTTCCCTGAGGTCGTCCAAATCGAAGAGCCCTTCACGGCAGGATTTTTTCGACCGGATCAACACGTGAATTCGAGACGATTTGGCGTGTTGAATCCGTCGAAAATTTCGCCGCGACCGACGAAATCGGACCGCGTTCGGCCGAAATACGCAGACTTCTTCGTCTATTACCTATAGACAAGCTCCATTCGCCTCGACGCCCCAGGAGTCGCGCGTCAGCGCGCGCCCGAAGGCGTGGGGTCTTGCCGCCGTCGCGCCCGACGACGCGGCGGCGTGGACAGAAGGAGTATTCCGCATGGCCATAAGAGACTCAGCCGACCGGGCCATTTTCACCGTGGCGCGCCATGACGGCCGCTGGGCCGTCGAGCACGGCGGCGAGTATTTCGACCACACCATCGATAAGGAAGAGGCCAAGGCCGCCGCCAATAAGCGCGCCCGCGCCGCGCAAGACGCCGGCCGGCCCTGCCAAGTCAGAGTCACCGGCGAACACGGCTTCTTCGCCCCCGCATAAACCCGAAATCCCAAAGCCTAGGCGCGGGGGTCCCGTGGTTCGGCTCATCCATCAGGAGCCCCAAGATGAACCCCGACAAATCCGCGAACACAGACAAGACCGTTCGCCGCCCCGTGCCGCCGCGCGGCTCCCTCGCGACCAAGTTCAGCGGCGAGATCGAGGCTGCGGTTTCGGCCGGTGTCGAGCGCGAAGCCATGACGCTTCGCCTCACCCTGCGCGACGCCTCCAACATCCGACGTGACGGCGAGATCCCGGTTCAGGACCTCAGCTTCACGGGCGGCGAAATGCGCCTGCTGAAGGTCAAGGTCGTGGCCGGCGGCGTCGACGTCAGCAAGCTCGACCTGGGCCAGACCGCGACCTAGCGGCCCTGACACTTCGAAGGTGTCGCCCCTGTGCGATTGGCGCCACAGGGGCCCCGGCGATCCTGACGCCTAGAAGAAACCGCCCCCAAGCCTGAAGCCATAAGGCGTCACGCCAGGACGCAGCGTATAAAAGACGCCTAGATCGTTGTTGCTGTTACACTTTTCGCGCCCAGAATGGCGCTGGACAGCCTACGCCGGCGCAGGATTTCCTCAGATCCAGAACACCCATGCCGCGCGTCTCGCCAGAGTTCGCCGAGCAAATGGGGATGGAGGAGGAAATCATGGCGTACCGCAAACAGGCGGCGGCTCAAGTGAGTCTACTCGCCCTCATCATGGCGCTGCCGGCCGGACAGGCCCTGGCGCAGTCCCAAGTCGAAGAACTTATCGTCACCGCGCGAAAGCGCGACGAAGCGCTGATCGACGTACCATTCTCAATCAACGCCATCAGCGAAACCAAGATGCGCGAGCGCGGCGCGACCAATATCGAAGAACTCTCGCGTAACATCGCCAACTTCACGGTGCAGAATCTGGGCCCCGGCCAGAGCCAGGTCGCCATCCGCGGCATCTCCGCCGGCCAGATCGTTCGCGACCAGCCGGGCGTCAAGGAACAGGTCGGCGTCTATCTCGATGAGTCGGTGATCTCGCTGTCGCTGTTCACCCCGGACATCGAACTGTTCGACCTCAATCGCGTCGAGGTGCTGCGCGGGCCGCAAGGCACGCTCTACGGTTCCGGGTCGCTATCTGGCACCGTGCGCTACATCACCAACCAGCCGACCACCGCGCGTCAGGAAGGCGCGATCGAGACCACGCTCAGCCGTGTGAAGAGCGGCCAGTTCGGCGGCGAGGTGAAGGGGATGGTCAACCTACCCCTCTCCGACACGCTCGCGCTGCGCGTCGTCGGCTACGCCACCGACTTCCCCGGCTTCATCGACGCCGTTCAACCGGGCGGCAAGGTCGACAAGGACGTCAACAAAGGGGTTCGCCTGGGCGTCCGCGCGGCGCTGCGTTACCAGCCGACCGACAACCTCAGCATCACCCCGCGCGTGCTGTACCAGACCATCGACGTGGACGGCTTCAACCGCGTCGACCTCTTCAACATTCTCGGCAATCCGTACACGACCAGCCGCCCGCCTGTCGAACTGGGCGATCTGCAGCAGTTCACCCAGCTCACCGAGAAGTTCAAAGACGACTTCCTGCTGGCCGACCTGAACATCCAGTACGACTTTGGCGACTTCGCCCTGACGTCGATCTCGACCTACCAGCATCGCGACGTCCTGGTGGTTCGTGACGCCACCGCGCTGACCGGGTCGATCACCGGGGGCAGCATCGGCCTGCCGGAGAACGTCTACACCCTGAACGCGCCGCTGAACGACAAGACCAAGGTCAAGTCGTTCACCCAGGAAGTCCGCCTGGCCAACACCGACGAAGGCCCGTTCGCCTGGGTGATCGGGGCGTTCTACAGCGACGTGAAACGCGACTATTCGCAGGTTCTGGATGTTCGCGGCTTCGAGGCCCTCACCGGCATCCCGACCCGCGGTCCGGCCGCGCCGGTCGACGCGCTCTACTACTCCGTCGTCCCCTACGACCAGACCCAGTACGCCTTGTTCGGCGAAGGCACCTGGTCGGTGAACGAGCGGCTCGACGTCACCGCCGGGCTGCGGTGGTCGAAGTACAAGGAGAACCGCGAGCTAACCTTCGACGGCATCTTCGCCGAGCGGACCATCGCCGTGCCCGGGAAGACCAAGGCCGACGACTTCGCCCCGCGGGTCATCGTCGCCTACAAGGCCACCGACGACATCACCGTGAACGCCCAGGCCTCGAGGGGCTTCCGGCTGGGCGGCATCAACGATCCGCTCAACCGCCCGCTCTGCACGGCGGCCGACTTCGCCACCTTCAGCGCCCTATCCACGCCCAGCTTCGACAACGAAACGGTGTGGAACTACGAGGCCGGCATGAAGGCCGAGTTCGCCGAACGGCGCGGCGCCCTGACCTTCGCGGCCTTCTACTCAGACATCGAGAACCTGCAGGCGACCATCGACGCCGGCAGCTGCTCCTCGCGCGTCATCGTCAACGTGCCCAAGGCGAAGTCAGCAGGGGTCGAGGCCGAGTTCTCCTATCGCTTGAACGAAAACTTCGATATCGCGGCCTCGGCCTCGTACAACGACGCCAAGCTCACCTCGAGCGTCAAGGACGTCACCGGCGCGCCTATCCAGGGCCTGCGTGACGGCAACCGCCTGCCCACGGTTCCGAAGGTCCAGGCGGCCTTCAGCCTGAACTACGCCGGCGACCAATGGGATGGCGGCTGGACCCCGTTCGGCAATGTCACCTGGCAGTATGTCGGCGATCGCTTCACCCAGGTCTCCGACCAGGAGGACAACCCCCGACGCGTCACCCTGTTCAACACGGGGTCGCCGACCGTCTCGACGCTCAGCTTCCCGTTGGAGCTGCCGGACTATCAGGTGGTCAATCTGCGGGTCGGCCTGCGCGGCGGCAGCGGCTTTGAGGTCGCCGCCTTCATCCAGAACCTGACCGACGAACGCGCCCGTCTCTCCATCGACCGGGAACGCGGCCTGCGGGCCCGCTACGGCTACCAGACCAACCAGCCGCGCACGATCGGGGTCAGCCTGCGTAAGACGTTCTAGAAGAACTGCGCGAGATTGCGGCGGATCCGTTCCAGGACGGGTTCGTCGCTCTCGTCGATCTCGAAGGTCTGGCCGGTGATGGTCTCGAAGGCCTGGATGTAGACCGCCGCCGTCTCCACCAGCATTTCGGCGGGAATCTCCGGGATCGGGTCGTTGTAGGGGTCGCAGCGCTCGGCCACCCAGGCGCGCACGAAGTCCTTGTCGAAGCTCTCGGGCCGCTTCCCGGCGGCGAACCGCTCAGGATAGCTCTGGGCGAACCAGTAGCGGCTGGAATCCGGCGTGTGGATCTCGTCGGCCAGGATGATCTGGCCGTCGGCGTCGGTCCCGAACTCGTACTTGGTGTCGACCAGGATCAGGCCGCGCTCGGCGGCGATCGCTTGTCCACGCGCGAACAGGGCCAGCGCATAGGTCGACAGGGTCTCCCACTGCTCGGCGGTCAGCAGACCCTGCTCCACGATCTGCGCGGGGGTCAGCGGCTCATCGTGGCCGCCGTCGAAGGCCTTGGAGGTCGGGGTGATGATCGGCGCAGGCAGCTTCTGATTGTCGGCCAGGCCGTCAGGCAGGGTGTGGCCGTACATCTCCCGCTGACCCTGCTTGTAGAGCGTCAGGATCGAGGTGCCCGTGGTTCCGGCCAGATAGTCTCGCACGACGATCTCGACCGGCAGGATGTCCAGCCGGCGGCCGATCACCACATTGGGGTCGGGATAGCTGAGGACGTGGTTGGGGCAGATGTCGGCGGTCTTCTCGAACCAGAACCGCGCGGTCTGGGTCAGGACCTCGCCCTTGAAGGGAATGGCCGCCAGGATCCGGTCGAAAGCGCTGATCCGGTCGCTGGCGATGATGATGCGCCGGCCATCGGGCAGGTCGTAGTTGTCGCGCACCTTGCCGAAATAGGCGTTCGGCAATTCGGGAATGATCGCGTCACGCAGAACGCGATGGGCGTGCCGCTCGAGGGCCGTCTTGTCCATGGAGGTGATCCGCGCCGAAACCAGGAGCAGGCTCTCTAGCCTATTCCGAGGGTCAGGCCACCCCCCGCGCAAATGCCGAAGGTCGCGAAGACAAAGCCGCGGCCGCTCCGTATAATCTTCGCAACCTGGAGGAATCTCGCATGCGCCGTCTCGCCCTCGCCGCCGCTCTCGCCACCCTGGCCGCCACCCCCGCCTTCGCGGCCCTGAAGGAAGGCGCCAAGGCCCCCGACTTCACGGCCCAGGGCTATCAGGCCGGCAAGCCGATCACCTTCTCGATGGCCGAGGCGCGTAAGAAGGGTCCGGTCGTCCTCTATTTCTTCCCCGCCGCCGAAACCGCAGGCTGCAATCTGGAGGCCCGGCTGTTCGCCGAGGCCACCGACGAGTTCAAGAAGCAAGGCGCGACTGTCATCGGCGTGACCTCGGGCAATCTCGACAAGCTGGCCTCGTTCTCGGCCGACACCGAGAAGTGCTCGGGCAAGTTCCCGGTCGCCGCCGATCCCAGCGCCAAGATCGCCGCCAGCTATGACGCCACCCTGGCCGTCCGCCCGGGCTGGTCGAGCCGCACGTCCTATGTGATCTCGCCCACCGGCCAGGTGATCCACGCCTATTCGGACATGAAGGCCAACGACCACGTCACCGAGACGATGACCGCCGTGAAGGCCTGGAAGGCCAGCCACCCGAAGAAGTAAGGCCCCCGCCGCCCCCTCCACATTCGGCCGGAGGGGGCCGCGCGGCTGACAAGCCTTGCTCTAGAACGACTTTTCCCGTATTAGCGCGCCTCTTCACGGATGGCGGTCTCAAGCCGGAACGCGAAAGGGTCGGGAAACTCCCGGCCGCCGCGCCTGAGATCCATCGTTTCCAGCGGTCACCCTCCGCAGGACGCGCCGCCATCCAAATGGGAAAAGGAAAAAATGGCGCTCTACGAGCACGTTGTTATTTCGCGGCAGGATATTTCGCCGCAACAGGCTGAAGCCCTGAACGACCAGATCAAGGCTCTGATCGAAGAAGGCGGCGGCACCGTCGCCAAGATCGAGTACTGGGGTCTTCGTAACCTCACCTACCGCATCAAGAAGAACCGCAAGGGCCATTACTCCCTTCTCGCGCTCGACGCCCCGCCGGCGGCCGTGAAGGAAATGGAACGTCAGCTGGGCCTGAACGAAGACGTTCTGCGCACCCTGACCGTCCGCGTCGAGGAACTCGACCTGGAACTCTCGCCGGTTCTGGCCCGTCGCGATCGTGAACGCGAGCGTGAGCCGCGCCGCGACGACTTCGGCGCCAAAGAAGGTGGTGGCTTTGCTCCGAAGGAAGGTGGCTTCTAATGTCTGACGAAACCGCTTCGGCCCCCGCGGCCGCCGCTGCTGGCGGCGCTCGCCGCCCGTTCTTCCGCCGCCGCAAGGTTTGCCCGTTCTCCGGCGCCAACGCCCCGAAGATCGACTACAAGGACGTGAAGCTGCTGCAGCGTTACGTTTCCGAGCGTGGCAAAATCGTTCCTTCGCGCATCACCGCGGTGTCGGCCAAGAAGCAACGCGAACTGGCCAAGGCCATCAAGCGCGCTCGCTTCCTCGCCCTCCTGCCCTACGTCGTGAAGTAGGGAGCCAGGCACATGAAAGTCATTCTGCTCGAACGAGTCGAAGGCCGTGGCGGCCTCGGCGACGTGGTCACGGTGAAGGACGGCTACGCCCGTAACTTCCTCCTGCCTCGTCACAAGGCTCTGCGCGCCAACAGCGCCAACCTGAAGATCTTTGAAGGCCAACGCGCCGACATCGAAGCCCGCAACCTGAAGGCCAAGGAAGCCGCCGCGAAAGCCGGCGACAACCTGGACGGCACTTCGTACATCCTGATCCGTCAGGCTGGCGAAACCGGTCAGCTTTACGGTTCGGTCTCGGGTCGCGACGTCGCCGACATCGTCAACGGCGCCGGTGGCAAGCTCGACCGCTCCATGGTCGTGCTCGACAAGCCGTTGAAGACCCTGGGCGTCCACCCCGTGAAGGTTCGCCTCCACGCCGAGGTCCTGGCCACGATCAACATCAATATCGCCCGCAGCCAGGACGAGGCCGAGCGCCAAGCCCGTGGTGAGAACGTGATCACCTCGCAATACGAGGAAGATCGTCTCGCGGACGAAGAAGCCGCCGCCGACATGGTGGCCGGTGGAGCCGGTTCGCACGAAGTCGACTTCGGCGCCGACCGCTAAACGACCTAGTCCTCTCCAAGACTTCGAGAACGGCGCGGACCTCTGGTCCGCGCCGTTTTTCGTGCCTCAGCCCCTGGGCAGCACGAAGCGGATCGGGATCCTGACGGTCCCGCCGGACACCGGCGCCCCATCGCGCGTCATCGGCCGCATCTTGAACAACCGGCTCATGCGTAGGGCCGCCGCGCCGAAGTCCTGATCCTCCGGGCTCTCGCCCACCACCCCGCATCCCTCCAGACCGCCGTTGGTCGTCACCGTGCAACTCAACGTCGCGCGGCCCTCCACCCCCATGCGCAGGGCGCGATCGGGGTAATAGCGGGCGATATCCTCCCCGCTGGGACGGCGCAGCCAATCAGGGTTCTGGATCACCGCCGCTCGCGGCGGCTCGGGCGGCGCTGGCGCAGGGGGCGGCGGCTCCACGGCCCGCGGCGGCTGGACCTCCTCGACGCGACGCTCGACCGGCGGGATCGGCAAGGGCGGGATGGCCGGAGGCAGGTCCACAACGGCGGCCGGCGGCCGTGGCTGCAGCTTTGGCGGGGGTGGCGGCGGCGTATTTGGCGGGGGCGGCGGTGGAGGAGGAGGTGGGGGCGGCGGCGGCGTGGGCTTGATCAGCTCAACATCCGTGATCTGTTCGAGATATTCCCGATATCGCGGCTCGAACTTGGCCTTCCACAGAGAGACGCCAAGCAAGGCGTGCAGCGACACTGAGGCAAGAATGGCGATCTGAGCGCCCTGCCCCCGCCGCATGCGACGCCCTGAAGGCGCACTTCGACGCCTGGGGCGAAGCTGGCGCAAAAGGCGACCCAGTCTCAGACCAGACGCATGAACAAGCACGTCGGAGGACGACATGCCAAGGGCTCCAACCGGCCCAATCACCGGAAGTCATAACGGCCGGCTCAACTTAGATGGGACGCGCTCCACATCGTTTGAAGGGTTCAGGGTGAAATACCGCCAAGATGTCGAACCATCGCGCGTCGACGGCCGCCAGGTGTCGGAACCGGACGCTCGCCTGGCCGTTCAACAAAAGCCGGGCGCGGCTCGCGTCTAAGCGCGTCCTCTGCCGGGCCTTGAGCGAGGTCGCCATGAGAACGCCAAATCTACACCTCCCGAATCTTCATCTTCCGCACGTCGGACGGCCGCACTTCTCTATGCCCCACCGCATGGAAGGCGCGCACCTCAGGGCGCCGCGCCTGCACGCCCTGGGCAACATCTGGGCCCTGTTGCTGGCGGCCATTGTCGTGTCCGCCGTCGTCGCCGGGGTCTGGATGGCGGCCAGCACCGGTTACGCCCCGACCGCCTTCGTCCCGTAGCGGCCAAGACCAGGGCCACTACGACGATCTCACCGCCAAACGACCGCGAGAGTCGCAGTTCGTCAGGTCATGCCTTGCGAACTGCGCCATGGGCGGGTGGCGCAGCCCTGACAGGCCACCGCAGATTTTCTATCTTCACTTGTAGACACCCCCGCCAAACTTGGTGTTGAGGGGGCGCCATAGGTTTTCGGCATGTTTTCAAACAAGCTGTTGCAAACATGTCATTTCTTTAGTCCCGCTTTGTTTCTAGGTTTCCCGCAGGGCCAAGGCTCATCGCCTCGTTCGGCGACAATAATTGGGGAAAATCAATGAAGTATCGCGTAGTTTTGCTCGCTGCAGCGTCTGCAGCGAGTCTTACCGCTGGCGCGTCATTTGCTCAGACTAGCGCCCCGGGCGGCGAGGTCGAGGAACTGGTCGTCACCGGCACCCGCACCGTCGGCCGCTCGCGCCTTGAGACCCTGGCGCCCGTCGATGTTGTGACGGCCGAGGCCCTGCAACAGCGCGGCACCACGGAACTGGCCACGGCGCTCGCCACCGCGGTTCCGTCAATCACCTTCCCCCGCCCGTCCAACACCGACGGCACCGACGCCATCCGCCCGGCGACCCTGCGCGGCCAAGGCCCCGATCAGACCCTGGTTCTGGTCAACGGCACGCGCCGCCACGCCACGGCGCTCGTGAACACCAATGGTTCGGTCGGTCGGGGCTCGGCTTCCGTCGACCTGAACGCCATTCCGTCCACCGCCGTCGACCGGATCGAGGTCCTGCGTGACGGCGCCTCGGCGCAGTACGGCTCCGACGCCATCGCCGGGGTGATCAACCTGCGCCTGCGCGAGGCCTCCAGCGGCGGCGGCCTTTCGGTCACCTACGGCTCGTCCGTCACCAGCTTCGACGGCTACTACGGCGGCGGCAAGGACATCACCGACGGCGCGACGACCACTGTCTCGGGATGGCAGGGCCTGAGCTTCCTGGGTGACGGCTTCCTGACTCTGTCGGCGGAATACCGCTCGCGCGAACACACCAACCGCAGCGACATCGACAAGCGCGTCACCCCCAACCGCATCACCTCGCGGTTCGGCGACGCCGACGTCGACGACCTGTCCTTCTACGCCAACGCCGGCAAGTCCCTGAACGACACCTGGGAGCTCTATGGCTGGTACGGCTATCAGCACCGCGACGCCTCCAGCGCCGCCACCTATCGCCTGCCGACCGACGCCCAGCAGAACATCCCGTCGGTCTATCCGAACGGCTACCTGCCCTATCTGACGACCGACACCGAGGACAACAGCGCCGGCCTGGGCATCCGCGGCGAGATCGCCGGCTTCAAGACCGATATCAATGTCGTTTACGGCAAGAACGACATCGACTTCGGCGTCCAGAACACCATCAACCCGTCCTATGGCCCGACCTCGCCGACCTCGTTCCAGGCCGGCGGCCTGACCTACGACCAGATCGTCTTCGGCGCCGACTTCAGCCGTGAATTCGAGATCGGCCTCGCCGGTCCGTTGAACGTCGCCTTCGGTCTTGAGGCTCGCCAGGAGACCTACAAGATCAACCAGGGCGAGGTCGCCTCCTACGCCCGTGGTCCGAACACCGCGGTGACCTTCGGGTCGCGCGGCTTCACCGGCTTCACGCCCTCCAACGAAGTCGACGTCGATCGCAACAATGTCGGCGTCTATGTCGACCTAGAAGGCAAGGTCACCGAAAACCTGACCCTGTCGGCCGCCGTTCGCTACGAGGACTATTCGGACTTCGGCGACACCACGACCGGCAAGCTGGCCGCCCGCTACGAGTTCACGCCTGAGTTCGCGATCCGCGGCGCCATCTCCAGCGGCTTCCGGGCCCCGGCCCTGCAGCAGCAGTACTTCACCTCGACCTCGATCCTCTACATCAACAACGTCCCGTTCGAGACCGGCACCTATCCGGCCACGAGCAACGTCGCCGGCGCGCTGGGCGCCAAGCCGCTTAAGGCCGAAACCTCGGATAACTACGCCCTGGGCTTCGTCTTCCGTCGCGGCGCGTTCGAACTGACCGTCGACGGCTACAAGATCGACGTGAAGGACCGGATCGTCCTGTCGGAGACCCTGACCGGCAGCCCGACCGGCGCGCCCGGCACCAACGGCCGGGTGATCTACGACCTGCTGTCGCCTTACGGCGCCACGGCGGCGCGCTTCTTCATCAACGGCGTCGACACCGATACGGTCGGCGTGGACGTGGTGGCGCGCTACCGCATCGTCGACGAGCAGGCCGGGACCTTCGACCTGACCGCGGCGGGCAACTACAACGACCTGGAGGTCAAGCGCACCCCGACCACCACCACCTTGCCGACCCCGACCTCGCTGTTCGCCCGCCAGGCGAGGCTGCGCTTCGAAGACGGCACCCCGAAGCACAAGCTGACCCTGCAAGGCGACTGGAGCCGTGAAGCCTGGGGCGCCACCGTGCGCACCACCTTCTACGGCGACGTCCTCTCGCCGGGCACCTTGGCCGACGGCAGCGCCGACAACAGCACCGGCGCGCGGGGCCTGGTGGATCTGGACGTTCGCTACACCTTCCCGATCGGCCTGACCGCCTCGCTTGGCGCCGACAACGTCTTCGACGTCTATCCGCGCCAGATCATCCCGTCGCAGAACACGACCTCGGCCGCGCCGTTCTCGTCGTTCTCGCCGTTCGGGTTCGGCGGCCGGTTCGTCTACGGCCGCCTCGCTTACAAGTGGTAAGCTAGACCTACGACCGAATATGACGCGGCGCGGAGCTACGGTTCCGCGCCGTTTCACTTTCAGGACTGTCCACAGGCGGTCGAAAACCTGTGAGTCACCACATCGCCGCAGGGCGCCCCGGCGCGCGTTCGGCTAGTCGTTAATGACCATGTCCATCGTGCCCGCCCTAGATCTCCGCCCCGCTCAGAACGACGTCGCGATCCCGCACGCCCCGGCCAACATCGAGGCCGAGCAGGCCCTGCTGGGCGCCCTGCTCTACGACAACGCCGCGTTCGAACGGATCGGCGACTTCCTGCACGCCCGCCACTTCTACGAGCCCTTCCACCAACGGCTGTACTCGTCGATCGAGACCGCTGTTCGGAAGGGCCAACTGGCCGAGCCGATCCTGCTGGCCGAGCAGTTCAACCGCGACGCCGCCTTCGAAGAACTGGGCGGCATCCGCTACCTGGCCGACCTGGTGGACCGGGCGCCGCCCGCCGCCAACGCGCCGGACTATTCCCGCGCGGTCTACGACCTGGCCCTGCGCCGCGACCTGATCCGCATCGGCGGCGAGATCGCCCAACAGGCAGCCCAGGGCGACGCCGAGCGTTCGGCCCGAGACCAGATCGAAGCGGCCGAAGCCCAGCTCTTCACCCTGGCTGAAGCCGGCGGCACCAATCAGGGCTTCGTACCCTTCGCTGACGCCTTGCACGGCGCGGTGACCATGGCCGCCGAAGCTCACGCCCGTGACGGCGGGCTGGCCGGCATCTCCACCGGCCTGCTCGACCTGGACCGCAAGATGGGCGGCCTCCATCCGTCCGACTTGCTGATCCTGGCTGCGCGCCCCTCGATGGGTAAGACCTCGCTGGCCTGTAACGTGGCCTTCGACGTCGCCCGCAACTACGCCTGGGAGCCCCAGCCGGACGGAACCAAGAAGACCGTCTCCGGCGGCGTCGTGGCCTTCTTCTCGCTGGAAATGTCGGCCGAGCAGCTGGCCATGCGCCTCCTGGCCGAAGTGTCCGGCGTCTCCGGCGACCGACTGCGTAAGGGCGAGATCGACGCGCTCGAGTTCGGGCGGCTGCGTGACGCGGCCCTGGAGATCCAGGACGCGCCGCTGTTCATCGACGCCACCGGCGGCATCACCATCGCCAAGCTGACCGCCCGTGCGCGCCGACTGAAGCGGACCCACGGCCTGGACCTGATCGTCATCGACTACCTGCAGCTGGTCACCGGCGGCGAGGGCAAGAGCGACAACCGGGTGCAGGAAGTCTCGATGATCACCCAGTCGATGAAGGCCCTGGCCAAGGAACTCTCGGTTCCGGTCATCGCGCTGTCCCAGCTCTCCCGTCAGGTGGAAAACCGCGAGGACAAGCGGCCCCAGCTTTCCGACCTTCGGGAATCCGGCTCGATCGAACAGGACGCCGACATGGTCATGTTCATCTACCGCGAGAGCTACTATCTCGGCCGGTCCGAACCGCGCGAGGGCACGCCAGAACACCTGACCTGGCAGGAAGACATGGACAAGGTGCGCGGCACCGCCGACGTCATCATCGCCAAGCAGCGTCACGGTCCCATCGGCACCGTGCGGCTGTCCTTCAACGAGGACATCACCAAGTTCGGCAACCTGGCGCACAGCCAGTTCTTCGCTCCCGAAGAGTAAGGCGTCGCGCCGCGACGCGGCCTCGGCTAAGGGGACCGACGATGTCTCACCCCACCTCCGCGCGCCTGACCATCGACCTCGACGCGCTGGCGCACAATTTCGCGGTCCTGCGGGCCGAGGCGCCCGGCGCCGAGGCTGCTCCGGTGATCAAGGCCGACGGCTATGGCCTGGGCGCCGCGCCCCTGGCCCGCCGGCTTTGGGCGGAAGGCGCGCGCGGCTTCTTCGTCGCGCGCCTGTCGGAGGGCGAAGCGCTGCGCGCCGCGCTCGGCGCCGATCACCCGGCGACCATCTATGTCCTCGACGGTTTTCTGGCGGGGTCCGGCGCGCGCCTGGCGGCGGCCCGCCTGACGCCCGTGCTCTCCAGCCTGCCGCAGATCGAGGCCGCGACCACCTTCGCCGCGGCGTCCGGTCAGCCGCTGGCGGTCGCCCTCCAGGTCGACACCGGCATGAACCGCCAGGGCCTGACCCTGGCCGAGACCCAGGCCGTGGCCCAGTCCGGCGACCGGCTTCGCGGCCTGCAGGTCTGCGTGATCATGAGCCACCTGGGCTCGGCGACCGATCCGGCCGACCCGCGCAACACGCTCCAGCGAGAGCGGTTCGCCCAGGTCCGGCGACTGTTCCCGCAAGCGCGCGCCTCCTTCGCCGCCTCGGCCGGGATCATGCTCGGCCCCGACTATCGCAACGACATCATTCGGCCGGGTATCAGCCTCTATGGCGGCGGCCCCGAGGAACGGCCCGACCCGCGACTACGGGCGGTGGCTAAGCTTGAGGCCCCGATCCTCTACATCCGCAACGTCGAGCCGGGCGAGCTGATCGGCTACGGCTCGAACACCAGGATCGAAAAACCGACCCGGATCGCCATCGTCGGCGCAGGCTACGCCGACGGCGTCATCCGCGCCTCGAAGGGCAAGGGCTACGGCTGGCTGGCCGGCGCGCGACGGCCGGTGATTATCGTCACCATGGACCTGATCGCACTGGAGATCGGCGACGCCCCCGCCCGGATCGGCGACTGGGTGGAGCTGCTCGGTCCCAACGTCCTGCTGGACGAGATCGCCACGGCCGCGGGCACCGTGGCGCACGAATGTCTCGTGCGCCTCAGCGGCCGGGCCGAACGGATCTATCTCGGAGAAGTCTAGCCGGCCTTGGCCAGCGCCTCGAGCCGCGCCGGTCCCACCGCCGCCGCCGCCGCCTTGAGTTCGTCCATGCTGACGCCGTCGCCCTTGGCCGCGACCATGAAGCGATCCCCGATCAGCACGCTGTATTCCCCATGCTTGGAGGTCTTGTCGTAGGACTCCTGGGTCATGCGGCCGTCGACCTTGCCGATCTTCTCGTACTTCCCCTCGCTCTCGCTGGAGGACTGCACGCCGAAGGCGCTGGCCATCCCGGCCAGGGCGCCGGCGGCCCCCAGGTCGGTGACGCTGAGCTGCAGGCGCGAATCGCCCCTGGCGTAGGTTCCCTCGGCCTGCGAGCCGGACATGCCGGCCGCGCCGCCAGACCCCGTCGTCACCTCGGTCCGGGAATAGCCGGCGACGCTGTCGGGCAGATAGCCCTTCAGGACGTCAGGGTTGGTCGGCGCAGGCCCCTCGCCGCTCTCGATCTGCTTGGCCGCGGCCTCCATCTTCTTGGAGGCGGCTTCGAGCTTGGCCAGATCGATGGACTTGCCGCCCACGGCGACGGTTCCAGCCGCTGGCGCCCCGGCCATCATGCCCGAGCCCATGCCCAGCCGCATGATCGGGCTGACGATCGCGCCGGCGACGATCCCGAGCACAATGGCCGCGATGATGACCACGATGGTGTAGGGCATCGCCTTGTCCTCCGGCGTCTTCATCAACCGGGGTAGGCCTTTGTAGAGCAGGAACAGGCTGTAGAGTCCGAGCAAGGCGAGAATCCCCAGGGGCGGGTAGATCTCGAACACCCCGGCCACCCAGCTGGCGGTGCCGGCGTAGGCCGCGACCTTGAAGGCCTGGATCCGGTTCTTCTCGCCGCCGAAGGTCGGGGCCAGGCCGTCTATGATCAGGGCCAGGACGTAGACCCCCAGCAGAGTCGCGCCGAAGCCGACCACGGAGCCGAGCACCGCGCTGAGGATCGGGGGCTTGAAGCTGATCCCGAAGGCGCCGAAGCCGAACACGATGGCCCCGATCAGACCGGCTACGGCCGGGATCAGCGCCAGGGGAATGACGTATCCCTTATAGAGACCGCTGATCGTGGCGGGCTCCACGTCGATGACGTCCCACGTCGCCGACGGCCTCAGGAGAATGGATTTTACTCGCTCAACAAGACCCGCCGACGCGGTCCCCGGTTCAACTGCGCTCATAGACGCCTCCAGCCCTTACAAGCCCAACGCGATAACCGCGTCATGTGAATCTATCCCATGCGATGCGACGAGCAACAACTTCACCGCGACGGACGCGGCCGGTTCGCCCCGCTAGACTGCCGGCTTACGCGAATCAGAGAGTACGCATGGCCCGCGACGGCGCCGTCTATGTCTGTCAGTCCTGCGGAGCCACCCAGACCAAGTGGGCTGGGCAGTGCCCCGCCTGCAACGCCTGGAACTCCCTCGTCGAGGAGGTCCAGACCAGGCCGCCCGGCGCCCTGGCCCCGAGCCGCAGCGCCCGCTCGCGCGGCCTCGCCTTCCAGGGCCTGGAAGAATCGACACCCGCCCCGCCTCGGATCTCCACCGGGGTGGACGAATTCGACCGCGTCTGCGGCGGCGGGGTGGTGCCGGGATCAGCGCTCCTGCTGGGCGGTGATCCCGGCGTCGGAAAGTCGACATTGCTGTTGCAGGTGGCCGCCAGCGCCGCCCGACGCGGCGTACGCTGCGCCTATATCTCCGGTGAGGAAGCCATCGAGCAGGTCCGCGGCCGCGCCCAGCGAATGGGCCTAGCCGACGCCCCGGTCCGATTGGCGACCGAGACCTCGCTCCGCGACATCCTCGAGAGCCTGAAGCGCGAGAAGTTCGACCTCGTCGTCATCGACTCCATCCAGACCATGTGGAGCGACGCCCACGAGGCCGCGCCTGGCTCGGTCACCCAGGTGCGCGCGGCGACCGGCGAACTGGTCCGCCTGGCCAAGAAGCACGGCGTGGCGGTCATCCTGGTCGGCCACGTGACCAAGGAAGGCACGATCGCCGGTCCTCGGGTCATCGAACACATGGTCGACGCCGTGCTCTCCTTCGAGGGCGAGCGCGGCTATCCCTTCCGCATCCTGCGCGGCGTCAAGAACCGCTTCGGCGCCACCGACGAGATCGGGGTGTTCGAGATGGGCGACGCGGGGCTTGGCGAGGTGAAGAACCCCTCGGCCCTGTTCCTCGACACCTCGGGCGAGCGGGCGGCCGGCGCGGCGGTGTTCGCCGGCATCGAGGGTTCGCGGCCGGTGCTGGTGGAGTTCCAGGCCCTGGTCGCGCCCTCGGCCTACGGCACCCCGCGCCGCGCCGTCGTCGGCTGGGACTCCGGCCGGCTGGCCATGGTGCTGGCGGTGCTGGAATCCCGTTGCGGCCTTTCGCTGGGCAACCGCGATGTCTATCTGAACGTGGCCGGAGGCCTGCGGGTCAGCGAGCCGGCCGCGGACCTTGCCGCCGCCGCCGCCCTCGCCTCGTCGGCGCTGGACGAGGCCCTGCCCCAGGATTGCGTGGTGTTCGGCGAGATCAGCCTGTCGGGCGACATTCGCCCGGTCAGCCGCATGGAGTCCCGCATGAAGGAAGCCGCCAAGCTTGGCTTCAATCGCGTGCTCGGTCCCCAGGATCTCGACACCGGGATCATGAAGGTACATGGCGTGACGCGCCTGGCCGACGCCATCCGACGTATCGGTGAGAACCAATGGGAGTAAACGGTTTGCCCTGGTTCGATATCGTCGTGCTCGCGGTCCTGCTGGTTTCGGCCGTGTTCGGCTTTGTCAGCGGCGCGACGCGCGAGATGGTCCGCGCCCTGTCTTTCGGCCTGGCGGCGATCGTCGCGATCTACGGCCTGCGCTGGACCGGTCCTATCGGACGCGAGGCGATCGACCCCGATTGGGGTGGGACGGTGCTAGCCGGCCTCGTTGTTTTCGTCCTGGTCTACGCGGCGCTGCGGATCACTGGCGGCGGCCTGGCCAGGGGGATTCAAAAGACCCAGGTGCTGGGCGTTCTCGACCGCACGGTGGGCTTGGGATTCGGACTTCTGCGCGCCCTGGTGGTGCTGGGAGCCTTCCATCTGGCCTTCAACGCCGCCACCCCGCCCGACCGGGTGCCGAAGTGGATGACGGGTGCGGCGTTTTACCCCCTGACGAAAGCCTCTGGAGAAGTCCTAAAAGCCTTCGCGCCCAAGGGTTTAGATATGGCCGACAAGCTGGCTCCGTCCCTCGAGGACGCTGTCCGTGACGGTTCAGCGACCGATCAACGTGACTCTCGCGACGCTCAAGGCTATGACCCCCGCGAACGACGCGGGCTAGACGATCTGGTGGAGAAATCCCGATGACTCAGGATCAAGATCGATGGCGCGAGCCGACCTTCCGGGATCCTGACGACGACACCCCCCGCCTCGAGTGCGGCGTGTTCGGCGTCTACAATACGGCCGCCGCAGCGGCGATTACGGCCCTTGGCCTGCACGCCCTGCAGCACCGCGGCCAGGAGGCCTGCGGCATCGCGGTCTTCGACGGTCAGCGCTTCCACACCGAACGTCACATGGGCCATGTCGGCGACGCCTTCGCGGGCTCCGACCTGGTCGACCGCCTGCCCGGCCATTCGGCCATCGGTCACACGCGCTATTCGACGGCCGGCGGCAGTTTCATCCGCAACGTCCAGCCGATGTTCGCCGATCTTGAAGCCGGCGGCGTCGCCCTGGCCCACAACGGCAACCTCACCAACTTCCTGACCCTGCGCGAGCAGCTGGTCGCCGAAGGCGCCATCTTCCAGTCGACCTCCGACTCCGAGGTGATCCTCCACCTACTGGCTCGCTCGCGGAAGGCCAAGTTCGTCGACCGCTTCATCGACGCCCTGTCCAAGATCGAGGGCGGCTACGCCCTGGTCGCCCTGACCAACAAGAAGCTGATCGGCGTCCGCGATCCGCTGGGCATCCGCCCGTTGGTGCTGGGCGACCTCGACGGCAAGGCGGTCCTGGCCTCCGAGACCTGCGCGCTCGACATGATCGGCGCCAAGTTCGTCCGCGACGTCGAGCATGGCGAGATGGTCGTGATCGACGAGAAGGGTATTCGTAGCCTCAAGCCCTTCCCGGCCGCTCGCGCCCGCCCCTGCATCTTTGAATACGTCTACTTCGCCCGCCCAGACTCGGTCGTGAACGGCCGCTCGGTCTATGACGTGCGCAAGCGCATGGGCCGTCGCCTGGCGCAGGAAAGCCACGTGCCGGTGGACGTGGTCGTGCCGGTGCCCGACTCCGGCGTGCCCGCCGCGCTGGGCTACTCGCAGGAAACCGGCGTGCCCTTCGAGATGGGCATCATCCGCAATCACTATGTCGGCCGGACCTTCATCCAGCCGACCCAGGGCGCCCGCGAACTGGGCGTGCGCATGAAACTCTCGCCGAACCGCAACGTGCTGGCCGGCAAGCGGGTGATGCTGATCGACGACTCGATCGTGCGCGGCACCAACTCCGTCCGCGTCGTTCGTATGGTCCGTGAGGCCGGCGCCGCCGAGGTGCACCTGCGCTCGGCCTCGCCGCCGATCATGTGGCCCGATTACTACGGCATCGACATGCCCGATCGCGAACACCTGCTGGCCGCCAACAAGTCGGTCGAAGAGATCGCCAAGATCCTCGACGTCGACTCGATGGGCTACCTGTCGGTCGAGGGCCTCTATTCGGCCATGCAGTCCGAGCCCCGTGACCCGGTCAATCCGCAGTTCACCGACCACTATTTCACCGGCGACTATCCGACCCGCTTGCTCGACCGTGAGATCGCCGAAGGCCGCAACGACGGCGCCGACCGCCAGCTGTCGTTCCTGGTCGACGCGTGAGTTCAAGGGCGGCGGCCTGGCTCAAGAAGCTAGGCCTCGATTGGTACATCGCCGCGATCGTCGGGATGGTGGTTCTCGCCTCCATCCTGCCGGCGCGAGGCGAGGCTGCTCATGTCGTCTCGACCCTGACGAAGGTCAGCATCGCGCTGGTCTTCTTCCTGCACGGCGCCAAGCTCAGCCCCGACGCCGTGCTCAAGGGTCTGATGCACTGGCGACTGCACGGCCTGGTGCTCGCCACCACCTTTGTCCTCTGGCCGATCATCGGGCTCGGCGCGGCTTCGCTGCCCGGCTGGGTCGTACCGGCGGCGCTGGCGCCGGGATTGATCTATCTCGCCTGCCTCCCCTCGACGATCCAGTCCGCCATCAGCTTCACGGCCATCGGACGGGGCAGCGTGCCCGCGGCGGTCTGCGGCGCCTCGGTCTCCAACCTGCTGGGCATGTTCCTGACGCCGCTGCTCGTCGGCCTACTGCTCGGCACGGAAGGCGGCGGCTTCTCGCAGTCGTCGCTGGAGGCGATCCTGCTGCAACTGCTGGTCCCGTTCATCGCCGGTCAGGTGCTTCGCCGCTGGATCGGCGGCTGGATCCAGAAATACGCCAAACCCCTGGGACTGACCGACCGCGGCTCCATCCTGCTGGTGGTCTACAACGCCTTCTCCGGCGCGGTCGTGGCGGGTATCTGGAGCCAGGTCTCGGCCTGGGACCTGGGGCGCATCGTCGTCATCTGCCTGCTGCTGCTGGCGATGTCGCTCGGCTTCATGATCTGGATCGCCCGGACCCGCGGCTTCTCGACCGAGGACGAAATCGCCATCGCCTTCGCCGGCTGCAACAAGAGCCTCGCCGCCGGCGTGCCGATGGCCGGCGTGCTGTTCCCCGCCGCGACGGTTGGGTTCGTGCTTCTGCCGGTGATGCTCTATCACCAGTTTCAACTCATGGTCTGCGCCGCTCTGGCGCAGCGCTACGCCAAACGCCCGCCTCAAGAGCAAAGTCATGACTGAGTCCCTCCCCCTCGACGGCCGCATCGCCCTGGTCACCGGTGCAACCCGCGGCATCGGCCACGCCTGCGCCCTGGCGCTCGCGCAGGCCGGCGCCCACGTCGTCGCCACCGGCCGCAATCAAGGCGCGCTGGAAGAGCTCGACGACGAGATCAAGACCGCCACCGGCAAGTCGGCCACCCTGGTGCCGCTGGACCTGACCAAGGGCAATGACATCGACGCCCTGGGCCTGGCCATCCACCAGCGCTTCCAGCGCCTGGACATCCTGGTCCACGCCGCGGGGATCCTTGGCGGCCTGACGCCGGTCTCGCACCTTGATCCGGGCACATGGGACAAGGTGTTCGCCACCAATGTCACGTCGAGCTATCGCCTGATCCGTTCGACCGAGCGCCTGCTGCGCGAGTCCACCGCCGGGCGCGGCATCTTCTTCACGTCGGGCCGGGTCGAGCGTCCGAAGGCGTTCTGGGGCGCCTATGGCGCGTCAAAGGCCGCCCTGGAGCATCTGGTCCGCACCTGGGCCGACGAACTGGAAAACACCAGCATCCGCGCGACCCTGGTCGATCCGGGCACGATGCGGACCAAGATGCGCGCGGAGGCCATGCCGGGCGAGGATCCGATGACCCTGCCCCATCCCTCGGAAATCGGCCCGCTGATCGTCGAGCTGGCTCAGGCGGACCTGGGCCTGCCCAAGGTCAACGTCCGTTTTTCCGATTGGAAAGCGGCCGGGAAGCTCGCTTCGGCTTAACGCCGGGGCGATTGAGCTTCTGCGCGCGGCCCTTCGGCGTGGGGCCCGCGCCCACCTTGTGCTTGCCGGGCGAGAGCAGCTTGCTCCGCGGCTTCACCTTCGGTTTCGGCTTGGCCTTGACCTTCTCGACGGCCTCGACGACGGGGTCGGCGAGAGGCGCCATGCCCAGGCGCGTACGAGCGACGCCCTTCGGCTCGACGACCTTCTTACCCAGCTTGGGCGCGAAATTCGGGACCCGCGAACGCGGCGCAGGCCCGCCCTTTTCCTCGCCCTCGGCATAGGGGTTCTTGGTCGACTTGACGGTCAGCCGCATCGGCACGCCCGGCATCTCGAAGCTCTCGCGCAGCGAGTTGATCAGATAGCGGCGATAGTGGTCCGGCAACTGGTCGGCCCGGCTGGCGAACATCACGAAGGTCGGCGGACGCGCCTTGGTCTGGGCCATATATTTCGGCTTCACGCGACGACCGCTGACGGCGGGCGGCGGGTGACGTTCCAGCGCCATCTTCAGCCAGTCGTTCAGGTCGCGGGTCTTCACCTTGGTCGACCAGTCGTTGTGGACCTTGAACACCGCCGGCATCAGTCGGTCGAGGTGACGACCGGTCTCGGCCGACAGCGCGATGACCGGCGAACCCCGAAGCTGCGGCAGCAGTCGGCCGGCCTCCTCGGTGATCTCCTTCAAGGTCGCGCCCTGATCTTCGATCAGGTCCCACTTGGCCAGGCAGAACACCAGACCGCGGCCCTCACGCTCGACTAGGTCGGCGATCTGCAGGTCCTGGATCTCGAACGGATGGGTGGCGTCCATCACCAGGATCACGATCTCGGCGAAGGTGATCGCCCGGATGGTGTCGCCGGTGGAGAGCTTCTCCAGCTTTTCCTGGACCTTGGCCTTGCGACGCAGACCGGCGGTGTCGACCAGCCGCACGGCGCGGTCGTCCCAGGTCCAGTCGACCGGAATGGCGTCGCGGGTGATGCCGGCCTCGGGGCCGGTCAGCAGCCGGTCCTCGCCGATCAGCTTGTTGACCAGGGTCGACTTGCCGGCGTTCGGGCGGCCGACAATGGCGATACGGATAGGCTTTTCGCCCTCGTCCTCGGCTTCGTCGTCGATCTCGGGCCAGACGGCGAGCAGCGCCTGATAGAGGTCGGCCATGCCCTCGCCGTGCTCGGCGGAGATGGCGATCGGTTCGCCCAGCCCAAGGCCGAAGGCCTCGTTGACGCCCACGTCGCTGGCCTTGCTCTCGGCCTTGTTGGCCGCAAGGATCACCGGCTTGTCGTGCCGGCGCAGGATCTCGGCGAACACCTCGTCCATCGGCGTCACGCCGTCACGGGCGTCGACCACGAACAGGGCGACGTCGGCCTCTTCGATGGCCAGAATCGTCTGCTGACGCATGCGGGATTCGAGGCTGTCGTCGGTGACGTCCTCGAAGCCGGCGGTGTCGATCAGTTCTAGGTCCAGGTCGCCGATTCGACCGGTGCCGAAGCGCCGGTCACGGGTGACGCCGGGCTGGTCGTCGACGATGGCGAGCTTGCGGCCCGCCAGTCGGTTGAACAGCGTCGACTTCCCGACATTCGGACGCCCTACAATAGCTAGCCGCATGGGCATGGCGTCACGCTCTATCCGATTTTAGCGCAGCGCGATGAGTTGAGCCTCATCCGTCACGACATAGATGGTCCCATTGACCGCAATCGGACCGATTAGCGTCGGCGAGCCGAGATTCACAGTCTTTTCGACTTCCCCGGTCTTCGCATTCATCGCAACCAGCTCGCCGGACTGCCCCGCCACGATGATGCGGCTCGACGCCAGGAGCGGGCTCGACCAGATCGGCCGGGTGGTGAAGTTCTTCTTGCCGACGCCCATGAAGCCGCCAGCGCGCTTCTCACGGCTCTTGCCGAGATCCTGGATCCAGTAGATCTGGCCGCTCTCGCGGGCGACGCAGATCACTTCGCCGGACTTGGAGACGACATAGACGACGTCGCCGGCCGGCCAGGGCGTGGTGATGCCGGTGACGGGCAGGCTCCAGCGCGCCTGACCGGTGCGCAGGTCGGTGGCCGCGAAGACGCCCGAATGGCTCACCGCGAACACGTCGCCTTGGTAGATCACCGGACGGCCGGGAATGTCGCGAATTTCGGACAGGGCGTTGTTGCGGTTGGCGCGGCTGAGCGCCTCGTTCCACAGGTCGTTGCCGTTGGCCGCGCGCAGGGCGACCAGTTCGCCCGAGCCGAACGACGCCACCACGGTGTCGCCCGACACCGCCGGGCTGGAGGCCGCCAGGATACGGGCCGATTCCGACAGCGCCTGATAGTTCCACCCGGCCGCGCCGGTGGCGGTGTCGAAGGTCAGCAGGGTGTTGTCGACGGCGACCACGAAGACCCGGCCGCCGGAGACGGTCGGCGCCGCGTGCAGCGGCTGCTCGGTGGTGGTCCGCCACAGAACCGCGCCGGTGTCGGCGTTCAGCTGGGCGGCGAAGCGATAACCGGAGGTGACGTAGAGCTTGCCGTCGACCACGGCCAAGCCGCCGCCGAAGGCTTCCTTGTCGCGACGCGAGTCGGGACGCAGGTTCACCTTCCAGATTTGCGAGCCGGACTGCGCGTCGAGCGCCGAGACGCTAGCCTCGCCGTCCATGACATAGATCTTGCCGTTGGCCGCGACCGGCGGGGCGGTGACATGCGCGCCACGGCCCGAGCCCTGGCCGAAGCTGCGCTTCCAGGCCACCGACAACGAGCCGCCGGCTTCAGGATGGCCGGCAGCTTGCTCCGGCGTGCCGCCGGGCAGCGCCCAGCTGCTGTTGGTTTCGGGGGTCGGCAGGAAGAAGTCGCCGCCCTTCAGGGCTTCGGCCACTTCCAGCGTCTGGTCGGCCGCCACGATGGCGATACGTTCGCCCTCGGCAGCGGTTTCCTGCGGACCATCATCGCCCTTGTTGAAGGGGTTCAGCTTGCCGATCGTCGAGCAACCGCTCACGGCCACGCTGGCCGTGAGAAGGAGAGCAAGCAGGCTGTTACGGCGCATCGGCGTCATTGGGGTCCGGGGGCTGGCTGTTGCTGCGCAGGCGGGGCGGATGGGGTCATGCCGGGCGGAACGGCTCCGGGCGGCAATTGAACCGGCGGCGGCAAGGCCAGGGCGCCCTTCACGGCGGCAGGGACGGCCTTGGCCGAGCCTGAGTCGATCAGAGCCAGAGCGGCCTGCGCGCGTTGGCGCGAGGCTTCACCGGCGTCGGCCATCAGCGTGATGACGCTGAAGTCGCTACGCGCGCCAGCCAGATCGCCAGCCATCAGCTTCGAGAAGGCGAGAGCCTCACGAGCTTCGGCGCGATAGGGGCGGCCTTCTTGCGTAAGCGGCGTCAGACGCGCCTCCATGTCCTTGTAAGGAGCCGTGTCCAGCAGGGCGAAGGCGGATTTGAGGCGGGCGGCGTCGCCGATGACGTTGTTCGGCGCGGCCTCGGCGGCCTCGTCGAACAGCTTCACCGCTTCGGCGGTCTTGTTGTCGGCCAGCTTCAGGCCGCCAAGGTGCTGCAGAGCCAGGGCCTTGTAAGCCTTGGAAGAGCCCTTCCCGACCTCGCCCCACAGCCGGATCGCCTCGTCGCGACGGCCGGAATTGAAGGCGTCGATGGCCTGGGCGTACTGCTCGGACGCCTGCGCCGCCGCCTGATTGCGGAAATGCTGGTAACCCCAGACGGCCAGCGCGATCACCAGGGCCACGACCAGAAGACCGCCGACCACCGGCAGGACTTTCAGCGCAAGCGCCTTGTAGCGGTCGGAGCGGAGCTGCTCCTCGACCTCTTCAAAGACATCAACCACGTAAAGGGACTCCGCGCGAATGGGCGTTGGGGTTCAGAGCGGCGGAACCTATAGCGGCGGAGCCTTGGCTGCAACGCTCCCGGTCAATCCTATCGCTCGCGCCTTACGCCCTTGGTTGAACGATGGCCTCAAAGCCGGCCGCGCAATAGTCGAACAGCCGCGATCGCACCGCTTCCAGGTCGGTGGAGCGGCAAAGCCCTCCAGAAAGCTGATCGATTCGCCCGGTCTCCGACAGGGCCAGCATCATCGAGCCGGTGAGGAACTGATAGCCCCAGTAGAGGTCGCGAAGCTCGGCCTGCGGCATCGCGCGCTTCAAGGTGGCGATGAGCTCGTGGACGACGGGATCGAAGAACCGATTCATCGTCTCCCCGCCCCATGCCGGGGTGTTGTTCACCAGGGCCACCAGGCGGAAATAGTTCTTCCATCCGGCCTCGCCGGTCAGCGAGCGCTCGATGAGCGGGCCGATGAAGGCCTCCATCACGCCCCTGGTGGTCATGGCCGCGTGATGACGCGCCTCATAGGCGGCCAAGGCTTGCAAGCGTTCGGTGTTCAGGATCTCGGCCCGGCGCGCGAAGACCGCGTCGAACAGGTCGCGCTTAGTTCCGAAGTAGTAGTGGATCAGGGCGGTGTCGACACCGGCCTCAGCGGCCACCTGCCGGGTCGTGACGCCATAGAACCCGTGTCCGGCGAACAGCAATTCAGCGGCGTTCAGGATCACGCCGCGCAGATCAGGGCCATCGCCCTTGCGGCGACGTCCTCGGCCCGAGGCGAGCGGCGTCGTCATTCGTCCGTGTCCGCTGCGCCCTTGGCCAGGCAGGTGACGGCCACGTCGGCGGTCACGTTGGCCACGGTCCGGAAGATGTCGGGAATCGTCTCCACGGCCAAGAGAATCGGCAGTAGCTCCAACGGCACGCCCATGATCAGGCAGATCGGGCCGGTGGTGGTGAAGAAGGTGATCTGCCCCGGCAGGCCGACCGAGGCCAGGCTGATCACCGAGGCCACGCCGACGCCGGCGACCAACAGCGCGAAATTCAGCGGCACGCCGTAAACGTGGGCGCAGTAGATGGCCACGCTCAGATTGGCGGCCGGGCTGGAAATCCGAAAGAGCGAGACCGCCAGCGGCAGCACCACGCCGGTGATGTGTTCCGGCACCCGCAGTTGCCGGGCCCCGGCGATCATCGCCGGCAGCGAGGCGATCGACGACTGGGTCGAGAAGGCCACCGCCTGGGCCGGCGCCACGGCGCGGGCGAAGGCGACCAGCGGCGTGCCGGCCAGCAGCGCGATCAGGTAGGACAGCAGGGCGACCGAGATGCATACGCCCGACAGCAGCAGGATGTAGTGGCCAAGCGCGCCCGCCGCCCCGAACCCTGCCTTGGCCCCGACCACCAGCGCCAGGGCGAACACCCCGATCGGCGCGACCAGCAGCACCCACTGGACCAGCACCAGCATGGCCTCGACCACGGCTTCAAACACCTGAAGCAGCCCTGCCTTAAGCTCGGGCTTGATGCGAGTGACGGCCAGGCCGAACAGCAGCGCGAACACCACCAGCGGCGCCATGCTGGTCTCCGCAGCCGCCTGGATCGGATTGGTGGGGATGAAGGCCCGCAGCCAGACGCCCATGGTTGGGAAGTCCGGCACCTTCGTCGTCGAATGGCCCGCGGCGTCGCGCAGTCCGGCCACCGCCTCGACCGGCGCCGGCCAAGCCGCCAGCACGCCGGTGACGCCGAGCGCGGCGAACGTCGCCGATCCAGCGAGCAGGAGCGCGAAGAGGCCCAGCGCCCGCGCCGCCGCCCCGCCCGCTGCGGCGGTCCCCGCCGCCGAGGACACCCCAACGACCAACAACGAGAACACCAGCGGCACGATGGTCATGCGCAAGGCGTCCAGCCACATCCCTCCAATGGGATCGGCCACGGCCAGGGCGTGGTTCAGATAAGCGGTTTCGGCGAGGGTCGCGCCCACGCAGAGCCCAGCCACCAGGCTGAACAGGATCCAGAGGGTCGATTGCGCGCCGACGGAACGGAGCGCTGCAGCTAGCTTGGCCATCGGCCAAACCTAGAGCGCCATCCCCCTGATGGGGAATAGGTTTTCAGCGGGCCGCGAAACCCAATCTCATTGGCGCCCTGTCGCATTCGTCATAGCCTTGCCCCTCGCAGCGCCTTTGGCGCGTGCGACGGGAGGGATGGCGATGATCATCTCGCTGCCTGCGGTCGATACGGACCTTGAAGCCGTCGGCCGCCGCATAAGGGCGATCCGCGAAGCCCGCGGCCTTGGCCTGGAACGCCTCGCGGACGAGGCGCGTCTTGGCCATGCGGAACTGTCCCTGGCCGAGCACGGCCGCCTCAGGCTCGACTCCGCACAGCTTCACGCCCTGACCAGCGCGCTGCACGTCTCGCCGCGCATCCTCTTCGAGCCGGCGATCGACGTGTCCAGAATTCGGCGGCTCTAGCCCGCCTTGGCGAAGTAGATCTCGGCCGGACCGGGGAACTTCCGCGCCCGGACGTCGTCGGCGTAGCCGGCGACGGCCTTGGTGATCTCACCGCGCAGGTCGCCGTAGCGGCGGACGAACTTCGGCGTCCAGTCGAACAGGCCAAGCATGTCGTCGGTGACCAGGATCTGACCGTCGCAGCCGGCCGACGCGCCGATCCCGATGGTCGGAACCGACACCGCTTGGGTGATCTCGCGGGCCAGACCCTCGGCGACGCCCTCGACCACCAGGGCGAAGGCCCCGGCGTCCGCGGTAGCCTTCGCCTCGGCCAGGATCTGGGCGCGCTCTTCGCCGCCCTTGCCCTTGGCCTTGAAGCCGCCGTCAACCAGCACCGCCTGCGGGCGCAGCCCCACATGGCCCATCACCGGAATGCCGCGCTTCACGAGGTAGTCGATGGTGGCGACCACGGTCGAGCCGCTCTCCACCTTGACCGCCTGGGCGCCGGTTTCCTTCATCAGGCGCGCGGCGTTGGCGTAGGCGACTTCCTGCGAGCCCTCGTAGGAACCGAACGGCATGTCGACCACGACCATCGCCCGGCGGGCCGTGCGCATGACCGCCTGGCCATGCATGATCATCATTTCCATGGTCACGCCGACCGTATTGGGCAGGCCATGAACGACCATGCCGACGGAATCGCCGACCAGCAGCAGGTCGCAATGCTCGTCCAGGATCTCAGCGACCGGCGCGGTGTAGGCGGTCAGGCACACGATCGGCACCCCGCCCTTGCGCGCGGCGATGTCCGGCGCGGTCACCCGCTTCACTGTATCCTGACGCTGAGCCGACATGGCTAGAACTCCTCAAACACGCGGGTCACTACGAAGCCGATGGCAAGCACGGCCATCCCGCCGGCGATCCATACCACGGATGAACCGGCCGGCAGCGCCGACAGCATTTCCAGCCGCGGCGCCCACTGCGTGACCCCAGCCTCGATCAACCGGGTCGAGCCTTGGGAGGCGGTTTCGACCTGGTGGATGAAGTTCGACATGATCAGTTGGCTGGCGCCCACGACCCCGCCGACCAGGCCAGCCGCCCCGATAATCCAGCGACGCAAATTCCAACCGCGGTTCAGCTTCCGCTCCACCGAAACGGCGAAGGCCTTCTCGTCGGAGAAGGCCGGCGGTTCGGCGAAGAGGCGTTCGAGACGGCGTTCAAATTCGAGTTCAGCCATTGTCACGCCTCCCTTCCGGTAGAGCGTCGGCGCCCGGCGCCAGTCGCGCTCGGAGCTTCTCCAGACCACGTTTGACATGGGACTTGACCGTTCCAAGCGGCAGATTCAAGGCGTCGGCGGCCTCGGCATGCGAAAGGCCCGCGCCGTAGCACATCGACACGCACACCCGCTCGGCCGGCCCCAGCGACCGCAGCGCCTCATCCAGATCAATCCTGTCCCCCGTATCGCGGAACGACGCGACCGGGGCGTCGTCCTCGGCCTCGACCGCCAGGCTGGCGAGCCGACGCTCGCGCTGCAGCCGGCGCAGATACTGGCGCGCGGAGATCTTCTTCACCCAGCCTGCAAAAGCCCCCTGCCCCCGGAACTCGGAGATCCGCTCAAAGGCGATCAGGAAGGCGTCCTGGGCGACATCGTCGGCCTCGGCCGCGGGCGCGCCCATCCGGCGCAGCAGACCGCGCACCGCCGAGCCATGCCGGCGGACCAGTTCGCCAAAGGCCGAGCGATCTCCCGTGGCCGCGAGGGTCGCGAGCTCCACGTCGTGAAGATTGGCCAGCCTTGTGTTTTGAGAGCCCGACATCAGGGCTTTCCCCCATCCCTCTTCGGGGCTAGCGCCGGTCGCGCTGGACGAATGAAAGCGCGATCAAGGCCAGGCCGATGAAGCCTGGGAACGCCGCGATCCCCAGCAGCGGATAGAGCGCATCGGGCTCTTCGAAACTCACCGCGACACCCAGCGCGATGAAGGCGACCGCCACGCCTAGCCAGATCACGCCCGCCCGCAGATCACGATAGGACGAGGCCGGCGCCTTCTTCACGTCGCTGGTCAGGGCTTCGATCACCTCAGGCGGCAGTTCTGCGCCCTTCTCGATGGAGGCGCGCAGGGTCTCTTGCAGCCTCTGGCGTTCGAGACTCTTGAGGTATCGCGGCACGATGACGATCGCGGCGATCATGGCGAAGAACCCTAGCGGGACCAGGATTTCCATCTAATTCTCCTATCTCCGATGCACACAGGCCAGTCAGCCTCGTTCTCTGTAGGGAAAGAGGCGTCAGCCCACGCCTACAGATGCATGAACCTGCATGAAATGTTCGTCATGATTTTCAGGCGGCCTGCCCAGGTCAGGCGAAGGCGGCCCGATAGGCGTCCGGCTTGAAGCCGACCAGCAGAGGCCCGCCGGTCTCCAGCACCGGCCGCTTGATCATCGACGGTTGGGCCAGCATCAGGCCGATGGCCTTCTGCGCGTCCAGGCCGGTCTTGTCGGCGTCGGGCAGTTTGCGGAAGGTCGTGCCGGCGCGGTTGAGCACCGTTTCCCAGCCCACCTCGCCGATCCAGCGCTCCAGGTGGGCGCGGTCGACGCCGAGGGTCTTGTAGTCGTGAAACTCATAGGCCACGCCGTGGTCGTCCAACCACGTGCGGGCCTTCTTCATCGTGTCACAGGCTTTGATGCCATAGATCGTAACGGTCATGTCTCGAATCCGCTCAGCCGTGGGTCGCGCCTGAATATCGTCAGGCGCGACGCTTTCCGAGCGGCAATCAGCACGTCACCAGGTGATCCGCAGCCCCAGCGTGGCGGCATGCGCCGCGTCGTCGGTGTTGAGCTTGGCGTCGTAGTTCGCGAAGAACACCGTGCGCTCACCAGCCCTGGCCGACACCCCGACGCCGAGCAGCGCGCTGTCACGCCCCACTTGAGCGCCGCGTGAAGCGAAGCCGCCAGCCGGCGCGCCGATGAAGGCGCCGTCAAGTTCGGCGTGGTCGTCCAGGAACTCATGCAGCCACTTGGCGCGCGCTTCGATCAGGCCCGAGGTGTTTGCCGTCGGCAGAGGCGCCGACAGGCTGAGGCCCAGCCCGCTTTGCAGACTGTCGAGGTTCTGCCTCTCGCCGACGAGACCAAGGCTGCCGACGCCCTGCTCCGTGAAGGCGTCCTGATGCAGGCCGCCATAACGCAGCGAGGCGAGCGGACGCGCCGTCACCCCGCCGAGATCGAAGGCGTAGGACGCCTCGGCAAAGACCCCGATGCGCTCGCCGTCATAGTCGGCTGTAGCGCGCCGCGACTCGTCGCCAATGACCAGGTTGCGGCCGACCTCGTTCGTCAGGCGCGCATAGCTCACCCAGCTGTCGAGCGCGAAGGCGCCGCCGACATAGGCGCCGTAGAGCGCGCCCTCATAGGCCTTGACCTCGCCCCGCCCGCCGAAGCGGTCGAAGTCGACGTCGGTCGCGCTGTAGCTGAAGCTGGCGCCGACCCGCATCGAGGGCGAAACCTCCCAGTCGCGTCCGACAATGAGCCCGCCCGTCTGGTAGTCGGCGCCGGAGGTGTCCGAACCGGCGCCCAGCCGTCCCCATTGCCCGTAGGCCCGCGCCCAGGCGTTGTCGTCCGAGGCGCCAGGCTTATCCGCGCGCAGATCGCCCAGGCGGGCCGACAGCGTCTGATCGAGCGGCAGCCCCCCCGTCAGCGCGATGGTGGCCAGCGAGGCGTGGAGCTCGCCCGACAGGCTTTCCAGAGAGTCGCGCGCCTGGCCGGGCGACGAACCCTGGAGGGCCATTGCGCCGCCCAGGAAGCCCGCGTCGCCGCTGTCCAGGCCACGCTCCAGGGCGCCGCCGACCGCGCAGGCGTTGGCGCCTATGCAGACCGAGCGGTCGTCGAACCGCAGCCGGGTCAGGGTCAGATAGACCGCGCCGACGTCATAGCTGAGCGACGGCTTGAGGAAGGCGTAGTCGTCGGTGAGCAGCGCCTCGAACCGGCCCGTGACACCCTGCCCCGCGGTGAGCAGGGCCTGGGTGAAGGAGGTCCTGTAGAGGCCCGGCGTGATCAGTACGCTGACCGCCCCGCCTTCCAGATCGGCGGCGCCGGTGATCGCAAGCTGATTGGTCAGGCCCTCCGGCGCAATCTGGCCGATGATCAAGCCCGTCTTGGTGTTCACAAAATCGCCGTCGATGGTCAGGGTCCCCGCCAATGACGAGTTGCCGGGAGCGATATAGCCTTCGTTCCAAACTGCGCCGCGCACGACGCCGCGTCCGGCGAGCACCCCGTCATAGCCAACGAAGGTCGGCGAGATGATGGAGCCCATCACCGCCAGCAGGCCCTCGTCCACCCAGGTCACACCGGAATAGGTGTTGTCGCCATTGAGGACGAGCGTCCCGCTCCCCGACTTGATCAGCCCGCCCGCGCCGGAGATGTCGTTGTACCAAACGCTCGTTCCGGTCGGCTGGACCACGTGGAAGTCGCCCCAGTCGAAGCGGCCCGGACCCACCACCGCCTTGCCGGCATCGAGCAGGCCGTAACCGTAGAGATCATCGACGCCAGGAGCCCCGAGGTCGCTCGCCGTCCCAAGCAAGGTCTGGCGCACCTGATCGGCGGTGAAGTTGGGGAACATCTGCCAGACCAGCGCAGCCGCGCCGGAGACGTGCGGCGCGGCGAATGAGGTTCCCTCGGCTTCGCCATAGCCGCCGCCCGCCATCGCAGCGGAAATTCCAAAACCGTCCGCATCAAAATCGCCGCCAGGGGCCGCCAGGCACCAGGTCTTGGCGACACCGCAGGCGTTCGCATAACCGGCCAGATCGCCGCTGTAGCCGACGGCGGTCACCGCCAGCCAGCCACGCTCAAGTTCCGGAAACAGATGCGGCAGGCCCGCCTCTGGGCCCGGCTGCGACAGACCCGAGTTATGAGTGATGAAGACGACCAGCCCGCCACGTTCGACGGCCGACCGCGAGGCCGCGAGCAGGTTAGGCGCCCGCGCCTCCATATCGGCGAGGGAGTAGTCGGTGATCGCCTCGTCCACGCCTCCCCAGCTGTTGTTGAGGATACGGACGCCACGATCGAGCAACGCGCCCCACGCCTCGCCGACGATCGGATCGTCGTAGGCCATGCTCCCGTCGTCATCCAGGACCCGGGCGCTGACGACCCGCGCGCCGGGGGCCATCCCGTGCATGCCGGTCCCGTCTCGTTTGCCCGCGATGATCGAGGCGACCGCCGTCCCGTGACCGGTCCTGTCAATTATCACCGGCGAGCGCGTGACATAGTCGTAGCCGCCCGAAACCTGTCCCTTCAGTTCGGAATGATCGGTCGCCACGCCGGAATCGATCACCCCGACCTCGACGCCCGAACCGTCCACGCCCATGGCGTAGGCGTATTCGGCGCCGGACATCCACAGCCCCCAGGAGGTCCAGAACTCCGGCGTCCGATAAGTCCTGGGATCAGTGGGCGCGCCGACCGTCTGGGCCATGGCGCCTGTCGTCAGACACGACGACAGCATCAGCGTCGCAAGGACGCTCTTCGACGTAAGCTTCACGTAACCCCCAGGGAGATGGCCCGGCGCTCGCGGCGCCCGACCTAGCCGAGTCGGAAATGCGCCAGGTCGGGCTCCACATCAACCCGTGATACGTGTATTTTTCGCGGATATAGTGTACGGTGAGTTTAGGTCGACCCCAGCGGCCAACGCTCGACATAGGTGTAGCGGCCCCGCCCCTGCTCGCTGCGGATGAGGACCACCTCCCGCGCGCGCCAGCTGATCGGCCTATCGAGGGTCGTCTCCGAAATCGCCGTCGCCCTGTAGGCCAGCGTGACATGCGGCGTAAAACGGGAAGGTCCGCGAAGGTTGAGGCCGTTCGCCGCCGCGGCGTCGACCAGCCCGTCCTTCAGTCGCGTCAAAAGCCCGGTCGCCGCCGGCGCGCAGCGCAGCACGAGCGACCCGGACGCCTCACGTCTTGCAAAGCTGCACGCCTTGGGCAGGACGACGTCAAACTTCTCGGTCGCTATCGCCGCGCCGACCCGCCTGGCGAGGGCGAGCAGCGTGTCACGCCGCCAGACGTCGAGTTGGAAACCGAGCAGCGACAGATGCAGCTTCTCGGCCGGACAAAGCCGATCTCCATTGGCGAGATCCCGTCCCAACACCGTCATTTGCGCCGCTGCGGCGGCGTCTGGGAGTATCCCGAAGAACAGAACCTCCCGCATTCCCTGCATGACCATGTCCATGCCTTTCCATCAAACACATGATAGAACAAACGTAGAACATGTAGGGCGTCGACATCAAGCACGTGGACCGCCGGAGCGGCCCGCCGTGGGCCCTAGGTCGCCCAGGCCCGCCCGATTTCCGACAGCGGAACGCAGCCGTGATAGGCGCCCGGCACCGGATCGTACCTGAGGGCGACGGTCGCACCGGGTTCGGAGGTGAAGTAGCCGACCGTGACCAGCTCCTTCAGCGCCGAGAAGAAGTGCGGCGGCGGCGCCAGCGGCGATTGTTTCCGCAGGGCCGCGGCCTCCTGGTCATAGCGCGTGAGCAGCTCGATCTGCTGCGGCGCGGTGAGGTTCACGAAGATCGCGCCGTTGGCGGAGCGAGCGTCGGCGTCCATCCGCGTCAGCCCGTCCCTCAGCAGCTTGGCCTGCGCCTTGTCGCAATAGGTGGCCAGCGCCCGGTCGATGAACTGCGGCACGCCGACCTGCCTGGCGCCGGGCGTGTCGGTCGCCGGCATGATCAGCTCGGCCACCACGTCGACCAGACGGGCCTGGTCTGGCGTGAGCGCCGTCGGGGCCCAGGCCAAAGGCTGCATAGCTGCGGCCACCGGCCCGGCCATCCCGGCCGAGGCGATCCCCATGGTCAGGGCGACGCCCCACATCGCTTCTCGTCTGTTCAGCATCTGCTCGTTCCCCACATCCTGCTCCGTCGCCGACAGCGCCTAGAGCTCGCCCTTCTTGCCCGCCTTCACCGCATGGTCGCAGGCCCTTGCGGTCAGCGCCATGTAGGTCAGCGAGGGGTTCACGCATGAGGCCGACGTCATCGCCGCCCCATCAGTGACATAGACGTTCGTGCACTCGTGCACCTGGTTATGGGCGTTCAGCACCGAAGTCCGCGGGTCGCGGCCCATCCGGGCGGTTCCCATCTCGTGGATGCCCAGGCCCGGCGCATAGCCAAGATCGGCGCCCTGGACGTTCTTGAAGCCCGCCGCCTCCAGCAGCTCCACCGCCGAGGCCTTCATGTCGCGGCGCATGGCGATCTCGTTCTCGCGGATCGAGACCTTGATCTTGAGAGTCGGCTGTCCGTACTTGTCCTTGACGTCGTGGTTCAAGGTAATCCGGTTGTCGGCGTAGGGCAGGATTTCACCGAACCCGCCGAGCGCCATCGTCCAGGGACCAGGCTGGGTCAGAGCGGTCTTGCGCTCGGCCCCGAAGCCCTCCCCGCCGAGATCGCGGTTCCAGCTGGGGCGCGAGGCGCCGCCTTGATAGCCAAAGCCCCGCATGTAGTCCTTCCGGGCGCTGCCTTCGTCGCCGAGGTTGCGGAAGCGCGGCACATAGATCCCGTTGGGCCGGCGGCCCGAATAGTACTTGTCGTCGAACCCTTCGACCTGGGCCCGCGCCCCGACGTTCAGGTGGTGATCCATGACGTTGCGGCCGAGCTGATCGCTGCCGTTGCCGAAGCCGTTGGGGAAGCGGTCGCTGGTCGAGTTCAGCATGATCCCGGCCGAGTTGAGGGCCGAGGCGCAGAGGAAGATCACCTTCGCGTAGTACTCGGACTCCTCGCCGGTCTCGGCGTCCAGCACCCGCACGCCGCTGGCCTTGCCCGCCGCCGGATCGAAGATCAGCGAGGTGACGATGGAGTTGGGGCGCATCCGCAGATTGCTGGTGCGTTCGGCCGCCACCAGGGTCGCGGAGTTGGAGCTGAAATAGGCGCCGAACGGACAACCGCGGCTGCACATGTTGCGATGCTGGCACTTCGAGCGACCGAGGCTCAGCTGCTCTTCCGTCGGCTCGGTCAGGTGGGCGGCCCGGCCCATGGTGATCCGGCGGTCGGGGAAGCGTGACTCGGCCCGCGATTTGAAGGCCTTCTCAACGCAGTTCATCTCCATCGGCGGCTGGAACTGGCCGTCGGGAAGATGCGCCAGCCCTTCGTTCTGACCGCTGACGCCGATGAAGCGCTCCACATAGTCATACCAGGGCGCGAGGTCGGCGTAGCGGATCGGCCAGTCGACGGCGACCCCGTCGCGGGCGTTGGCCTCGAAATCGATGGGGCTGTGCCGATAGGTCTGGCGGCCCCAGGTGAGCGAGCGTCCGCCGACGTGATAGCCGCGGATCCAGTCGAACCGGCTCTCCTCAGTGTAGGGGTTTTCGTCGTCGCGGACGAAGAAATGCTTGGTGTATTCGGTGACCGCGTACCCGGTGCGCATCTGAACCGGATAGTGGCCTTTCAACTCTTCCGGCGGCAGCTTGCCTTGGGGGTACTTCGCCTCCCAGGGGTCCATGGTCGCGGTCGGATAGTCCTCCAGGTGGCGCACCATCGGGCCACGCTCCAGGACGAGGGTCTTCAGGCCCTTCTGAGTCAGCTCCTTGGCCGCCCAGCCGCCCGAGATGCCGCTTCCGACCACAATGGCGTCGTAGGTGTTTTCCCGACGCCAGCGTCCGTTGAGGTTGGCCATAGTTCCCCCCTGATCCAGGCTCGACGACGCTCTGTCGTCGATCTTTCGTCAGCTCAAGCGACGACGAATCCGTCACCGCGCCAACTGTTGCTTTGCACGGCTTCAGGTTCCATGAAATGGGTTACATTGCAAGCGAACAAGGGGCGCCGATGAGAGCGCCGAGAGGTTTCTGGGGGAAACATGACCCGATATCCTGGACTGCGCCGTTCACTCTCAAAGGCCGCGCTGCTCGCCGGCTGCCTGGCGATTTCGGCCTGCGCCCACACGCCCGATGCGACGGCCGAGGCGGCATGGCGGCCGATATTCGACGGGCGAACCCTGGACGGCTGGACGCCGAAGATCGCCGGCTATCCGGCCGGCGAAAACTATCAGCAGACCTTCATCGTGCAGGACGGCTCCATCGTGGTGTCCTACGCCGGCTATGACCAGTTCAAGGGCCGGTTCGGGCATCTTTTCTACAAGACCCCGTTCAAGGCCTACCGCCTGCGGTTGATGTACAAGGTCCTGGATCCCAGCCTGCCCGACACCCCGGCCTGGGCGCGCGGCAACAGCGGCGTGATGTTCCACAGCCAGAGCGCCGAGAGCATGACGCTGGCTCAGCCGTTCCCGATATCCGTCGAGTTTCAGATTCTCGGCCGTGACGGCGACGGCCCCCGGCCGACGGGCGCGGTCTGCACGCCGGGCGTCAGCATCACCTTCGACGGCGTCCGCGCGAAGGAGCACTGCACCTCGCCGGCCAATGGACCGACCATCCCCAACGGGACCTGGACCAAGCTCGAACTCGACGTGCTGCCGAACGGCGAGGTCTTCCAAAAGATCGACGGCGTGGTCGTCCAGCACTATGGCGGGCTCGAGCTTGATCCGAACGATCGGTTCGCCGCCGTGGCCAAGGACTACATGTCCGCCCGCAGCGGCTCGCTGGCCCTGACCGAAGGCTACATCGCCCTGCAGAGCGAGGGGCACCCGATCGCGTTCAAGGACATCGAGATCCAGGATCTGACGCCGACCCGCTAGGCGGGCCCGCGCCACGGCGTGCGGCTTGCTGGGATCAGAGCCCCAGCAGCCGCCGGTTCCGCGCGGCGTCCGGCGCGCTGCCGGCGAAGTCGTCGAACGCCCGGTCGGTCACCTGGATGATGTGATCGCGGATGAACGGCGCGCCCTCGCGGGCCCCCTGCTCCGGATGCTTCAGCGCGCACTCCCATTCGAGCACGGCCCAGCCGGAATAGTCGTACTGAGCGAACTTGGAGAAGATCGCCTTGAAGTCCACCTGGCCGTCGCCCAGCGAGCGGAAGCGGCCGGGCCGTTCGACCCACCCCTGATATCCGCCATAGACGCCGGCGCGCGCATCGGGACGGAACTCGGCGTCCTTGACGTGGAAGGCGCGGATCCGCTCGTGATAGCGGTCGATGAAGCCGAGATAGTCCATCTGCTGCAGCAGCAGGTGGCTGGGGTCATAGAGGATGTTGGCGCGCGGATGGCCGCCGACCACGTCCAGAAAGCGCTCGAAACTGGCCCCGTCGTGCAGGTCTTCGCCCGGATGGATTTCGAAACAAGCGTCGACGCCTTCATCCTCGAAGACGTCGAGGATCGGCCGCCAGCGGCGTCCCAGCTCGGCGAACGCCTCCTCCACCAAGCCGGCGGGCCGTTGCGGCCACGGATAGAGATAGGGCCAGGCCAAGGCGCCGGAGAACGTAGCATGGGCCGACAGGCCAAGCCTGCGGCTGGCGACGGCCGCGGCCTTCACCTGGCTGACCGCCCAGGCCTGGCGGTCCTGCGGCTTGCCCCGCAGTTGCGGCGGCGCGAAGCCGTCGAAGAGCTCGTCATAGGCCGGATGGACCGCGACCAACTGCCCCTGGAGATGGGTCGACAGCTCGGTGATCTGCAGGCCGTGCTCGGCCAGCAGCCCGGCGATGTCATCGCAATAGACTTGGCTTTGCGCGGCCAGTTCCAGATTGAAGAACGAGTCCGCCCCGCCCGTCGGCATCTGCACGCCGACATAGCCGAGGTCCGCGACCCAGGCGGCCATGGTCTCGAGCCGGTCGAAAGGCGGCTCGGCGCCGATGAACTGGGCCAGGAAAATGCCAGGTCCCTTGAGTGTCTTCATCGTGCGCCTCCTTCGAGCGTGACCCAACCTTCACCGGCGCGGCTGGCCGCGACGGCGCGCTCAACGAACGCCATGCCTCGAACGCCCTCACCGATGTCGGGCACGAGCTCAGCTTGCCCCCGGCCTGCGGTGATCGCGTCGGCGAAATCACGATAGATGTTGGCGAAGGCCTCGATGAACCCCTCCGGATGCCCGGTGGGAATACGCGAGGCGGCCTGAGCGACCGGGCTGAGGTAGCCCGCGCCTGCGTGCAGCACTTGGGTCGGGTCATCGAGCCAGTCGACCACCAACTCGGTGTGGCGTTCGTGCGACCAGGTGATCGCACCCTTCTCGCCATAGACCTTGAGCTGCAGGCCGTTGCGGGCGCCCGCCGAGATCTGCGAGGCGATCAACACCCCGCGCGCGCCGCCCTTGAACCGCAGCAGGATGTTGCAGTCGTCGTCCAGCACCCGCCCCGGCACCACGGCGGCGATGTCGGCGCACATGTGTTCGACCTGAACGCCCGCCACGAACTCGGCGATGTTGAAGGCGTGCACGCCGATGTCGCCGATGCAGCCGCCAACACCGGACTGGGCCGGGTCGGCCCGCCACGTCGCCTGCTTGTCGCCGTCACGCTCGATCGGCCGCGAGAGCCAGCCCTGGGCGTACTCCACGACGATCTTGCGGACCCGGCCCAGATCGCCGCGCCGCACGATCTCGCGCGCCTCGCGGACCATCGGATAGCCCGTATAGACATAGGTCAGTCCGTAGTGGCGGCCCGAACCGGCCACGACCTTCGCCAACTCGCGCGCCTGCGCCAGATCCAGCGTCGCCGGCTTGTCGCTCATCACGTGCAACCCCGCCCGGAGCGCGGCGGCCGAGACCTCGAAGTGCAGGTGGTTGGGGGTGACGACGGCGACCAGGTCGACCCCGTCAGCCCGCACCCGTTCGGCTTCGAACATCGCGCCATAGTCGGTGTAGGTGCGCTCGCGCGACACCCCCCAGCCGTCAGCGGCCAGGGCGTTCTTCTCGGCGTCGCGGCTGAATACGCCAGCCACGAGCCGAATGCGTCCGTCGAGTTCGGCGGCCATGCGGTGGACCGGCCCGATGAACGAACCGGGTCCCCCGCCAACCATGGCCAGCCGCAGAGGCGTTTGACTGCTCTTCGTCACAGGAGGGCGCACCCCGCCGAGATCGCGTACCTAAAGGTCCCCATCAGCCAGCCACGCTGGCCAGATAGTCGTAGCTAATCCGCGTGGATTCGAGCCTCGGGTGGGCGAACGGCGGCTCTTGTTCGACGAAGAATTCCCGCACGCCGGCCGCATAGGCCGCCGGAAGCAGCTTGGGCCAGTTGATCATGCCGCCGCCCACCTCGGTGGGATCCTGGCGCAGCTCGAAGTTGGGCTTGGTGCTCGCCTTGATGTCCTTGACGTGCATCAGGGTGAAGCGGCCCTTGTGCTCCTTCAGCATCGCGAACGGATCGTGGCCCGCGGCCGTGACCCAGCCGGCGTCCATCTCGAAGGTGACCAGCGAGGGGTCGGTTTCCTTGAGCAGGATCTCCATGCCGTTGGTCTGACCGAGCGGCAGGAACTCATTGTTGTGGTTGTGATAGCCGAGCCGCAGGCCGGACTTCTTCAGAATCTCAGCCTTTTGGTTCAGGAACTCGGCATTCCACTTCCAGTCGTCGGCGGTCATCTGGCCGCCCAGCCGCCGCAGCAGCCCGCCGCCGTCCTCGCCAGGCAGCAGCTTCAGCTCGAAGCGGTCGGGAAGGTAGAACAGCGGCATGACCACGGTCTTCACACCGACCGTCTTCAGGTCGTCGGCCAGCTTGCCAAGGTCGCCGCTGAGTGTCGGGCCAGGCCCCATCGGACGGCCGCCGACGTGGGCGCTGGTGCATTTCAGGCCGGCGGCGTCGAAGGCCGCGCGCAGCTCGACCGGGGTGTGGCCGAGGAACCCGGCCAGCTCGACCGTCTTGAAGCCGATCTTGGAGACCGCCGCGAGCGTGCCGCCGAGGTCCTTCTGGGCGTCCGGACCCAAGGTGTAGAGCTGGACGCCGATCGGCAGGCCCACCCGCTTAAAGAACGGCTTGGCCGCCGCGCTGGCTGTTCCGCTGGTCATCATCGCCCCCAAGGTTGCAAGTCCGCCCGCAAGCACTCCGCGGCGCTGAAGGCCGGCGGTGTCGAGCGAGGTTCTGTTCGCGGAAGGTGTTGAGCGCACTTGGGCTCTCCTTTTGCCTGGCTTGGCGATGTGGGTTCGAACGAAACGACTAGGAGGCCGACTGAACGCTGCGATCGGGCGCCAGCGCGTCGCCTGGGGCGTCCTCGACCGACACCGGTCCTCGGGTGGGCGGCCGGAAGAACAGGGCCAGCAGCAGCACCGCGACCAGCGCCATGCCGGTCGGCACCAGGAACAGAGCCGAATAGTCGACAACGTTCTTGGTCACGCCGTCCGGGCCGACGACCGCCTGGCTCAACCGTCCCATGAGGGCCGGGAACAGGAAGCTCGCCACGACATTGCCGACCCCCAGGATCAGCAGATTGAACAGGCCCTGCGCGCTGGACCTGACGTCCTTGGGGAAGACGGCGTCCACGAAGATGTAAACCGTGGCGAAGAAGAAGGCGTAGCAGACCCCGTGCAGCAGCTGCACGGCCACGATCACCGGGATGCTGTCGGCGAAGAAGGCGAAGACCACGAAGCGCGCGGCGTGACCGAGGATGCCGATGATCATCGTGGCCTTCCAGCCCAGCCTGATCAGCACCCCGCCCAGCACGAACATGGTCACGACTTCGGCCACCTGGCCGAGGCTGAGCACCACCATGCTGAGATTGCCCGCGATCCCAACCCGGTCGGTGAGGAAGGCGTCGGAGACCACGAAGTAGCCGTTATGGATCACCGAATCGATGAAGGTGACGATGAACAGCACCATGACGAACGGCGTGCCCAGCAGCTTCAACGCTCGCCGCCAGGCCAGCTTGTCGATGCCCGGCGCGTCCTTGCGGGCCGGCGTGTGCGGCAAGGTCAGGGAATAGGCGGCGGCCAGGAACGAGACCCCGGCGGCGACCAGGAAGATCCACCGGACCTGATCGGGCGTGGCGTGCGCGCCCAGCAGGAAGATGAAGGGCCAGCTGACCAGCACCCAGCCGATCGTGCCGCCCATCCGCACCGCGCCGAAATCCTTGGCCGGGTCCCGCAGGTTGGCGAAGGCGATGGAATTGGAGACCGACAGCGTCGGCACATAGAGCAGGCTGTAGAGCAGGTAGCAGGCGAAGAACGGCCAGAAGCTGGTCGAAAACGCCACGCCCACCAGGGCCAGGCCGCCGATCAGGTGACTGACCGCCAGGAATCGCTCGGCGGCGAAGTTCCGGTCCGCGAACTGGTTGGAGAAGAAGATCCCCACCAGGGCCGCGACGCCCCAGGAGCTGCCCACCAGCGACTGCTGCCAGGAGCTGAAACCCAGCATGCCCATGTAGGGAAACAGCTTCGGCGCCCAGGCTCCCCAGATCGCCAGCTGGAGCACCATCATCAAGAAGAGCCGTACGCTCGCCGTCATGTCTTCGGCCTCCCCGGTTGGCCTGGCGGCAGCATTATGGACCTTGGCGCCGCGACCTCCAGACCGCTTTGCCTGGCGTTAATCAGCGGCGCGGCCGGTCCAGCCCAATTTCCGGGCCCCTGCTCGCACTTAATGTAATCGAAATCATCGATAACAGGCGCGTATTCGGGCGGCAACTGCAATCTAAGCCGCCGCGCAAACGACCTGCGCCTTGCAATGGGGGCGGCTTACCGCCAGTTTCTCGCCAATGCCTACCATTCAAGATGTCGCGCGCGACGCCGGGGTTTCCACCGCGACGGTCTCAAGGGTTTTCAGCGCCCCAGCCCTTGTCCTGGAGGGCACACGGCAGAAGGTGATGGAGGCGGTGACCCGCCTCGGTTACGAGCCGAACTTCGCGGCCAAGAGCCTGCGGACGCTGCGCACCGAGAAGATCCTGGTCACCGTCCCAGACATCTCCAACCCGTTCTTCTCCCAGGTCATCCGCGGGGTCGAGGAAGCCGCCCACGCCGCGGGATACTCCGTTCTCCTGGGCGATACGCGCCACGAGGAGGAACGCGAGGAGCAGTACGCCACCATGCTCCGGCGCAAGGAGGCCGACGGCCTCATCTTCCTGGGCCATCGCCTGCCCGACACCCTGGCCGAAATGGTCAGGACCATGGGGCCCCGCACCCCGATCGTGAACGGTTGCGAATACCGCCCTGACCTCGGCGTTTCCGGCGCCCACATCGACAACGAGCGCGCCGCCATCGAGGTCATGGACCACCTCTATGGCCTGGGCCACAGCCGGGTCGGCGTGATCACCGGGCCGCTGGCCAGTCCGCTCAGCAGCGACCGCCTGACCGGCGTGCGCGCCGCCGCTGAGCGCCACGGCCACGCCGAGGCCCTGCAGGTGGTCACCGGTGACTTCTCCATCGAGTCCGGCGTGCGCCAAGCTGAGGGGCTGCTGAGCGGAGCTCACCGCCCCACCGCCATTTTCTGCTTCAGCGACGAGATGGCCATGGGCGCGCTCGACGCCATCCGGCGCGGCGGCCTGCGGTGCCCCCAGGACGTCTCGCTGGTCGGCTTCGACGACATCCGCTTCGCCCAGTACCTCGACCCGCAGCTGACCACGGTCAGCCAGCCCATGGACAAGATCGGCCACGAGGTCGTTCGCTTGCTGCTCGATATCCTTTCGGGCCGTAGCGACGGGCTACAGCACGTGACCTTGCCCCACCAACTCGTGATCCGGTCGAGCACGGCGAAGCCTCGCGCCGCCGACTAATCAGACGGACGGCGGCAGTTCGCGAACCCAGATGTTGCGGAAGCTGATCGGCTCGCTGCGGTCGCCATGCGCCTGCAGCTTGATCGGCGCGGCCCCGTGGGGCCGGTAGGCCGGCTGGCCGATATAGACGGTCTCGCCGGCCAGGGCGAAATTGTCCTGCACCAGCACGCCATTGTGCAGCACGCTCACCCGCGCGGGCTTGGCCACGACACCATCGGCGCCGAACACCGGCGCCCTCCAGATCACATCATAGGTCTGCCACTCGCCCGGCTTGCGGCTGGCGTTCACCAGCGGCGGACGCTGTTTGTAGATGCTCGCGGCCTGACCGTTCACATAGGTCGGGTTGGCGTACGAATCGAGAATTTGCAGCTCGTAGCCGGCGTCCCCACGCCCTGTGGAGGCCAGGAAGACCCCGCTGTTGCCGCGCCCCTGCCCGGTCCCGGAAATGTTCGCCGGGACGCGCCACTCAATATGAAGCTGAAAGTCCCGGAAGCTCCGCTTCGTTTCGATGTTGCCGGCCGCCTTGTTCACGGTCAGCAAGCCATCAGCCACGCTCCAACCCGCAGGCGACTTGTCCTTGGACGTCACCCATTCGCCAAGGTCCTTGCCGCCGAACAGCACGATGGCGTCGGACGGCGGCGCGCCGCCAAGCTGAGCGGCGGGCGTCACCACCAGCGGCTCCGGCTTCCAGACCTCGGTGTCCTGCGGCAGGAGCTGAGCCTGCGCGCCGACGGCCCACAGCGAGGCGAGCGCGGCGACGAGGACGGCGACTTTCGAGATCATGGGTCTGGGTCTCCAGGTTGGCGCTATCACTTGACCGCACGTCGGCGCGCCGCGTCCAGAGCCCGCTCGGCGACCTGGCGCGTCGCACCGGTTATTCGACAGCCCGGAACCGCCGCCGATCCACAAGGTTCTGCAAGGACGCCTACCCCGCGCCGGCCTTGTCGGCCACGTGGCGTGGCTTGGCGACGTCCCCTTACGGGGTCACAAAGCGTTGGCCGCCCAATTGGGACAATGGCTCGTGGGGAAAAGCGGCCAGGAAATCGGCTCCAAAACGAAGGAACACGCCATGGCGAAGAATACGATTTGTCTCTGGTACGATAACGACGCCGAGGCTGCGGCCCGCTTCTACGCCGAGACCTTTCCCGACAGCGCGGTGAGCGCCGTGCGCCGGGCGCCAGGCGACTACCCGTCCGGCAAAGAGGGCGACGTGCTGACCGTCGAGTTCACGGTCGCCGGGATTCCTTGCCTTGGCCTGAACGGGGGCCCGGCTTTCAAGCATGACGAAGCCTTCTCGTTCCAGATCGCCACCGACGACCAGGAAGAGACCGACCGCTATTGGAACGCCATCGTCGGTAATGGCGGCCAGGAGAGCGCCTGCGGTTGGTGCAAGGATCGATGGGGGATTTCCTGGCAAATCACGCCGCGCGTCCTGACCGAGGCGATGGCCGCCGGCGGCGACGAAGCAAAGCGCGCGTTTGAAGCCATGATGACCATGGGGAAAATCGACGTCGCAGCGATCGAGGCGGCCCGGCGCGGCTAGCTCGCCGCCGATCGCCCCTTCGGCGTCAGCTTGTAGTCGTATCGCCGCTCGCCAGTCGGATCATGTCGCGCATTCGGCGACAGACAACTATTATCACAGACAAACCCGACCTGCCGCGCCCAGGGATCCCAAGCGATCAGCCGTTCGTCCTCAGGATCACGCGCTGACGTTTTCCAATATTTACAATGTCAAAAAACGCAAAACCGTAGATTTCAAGGCATCTCCCCTGAAAGAACGTCGAGGCCCGACACCCGGTGAATCTGATCGTGCTTGACGCATTAGAGATCACAGTTATCAATCAGCCGTAATGGCGGCGGCGAGCCGGCCTCGCGACGAAACGCGGCAAGATACGGGGGAATTTTGATGGTGAGTCAGCGACAGAGCCGCCGAGGCTTCATGGGCCTTTCCGGAGCCGGCGTCGCCGGCCTGATCGGCGGACAATGGGCCGGGCTCGCAAACGCCGCCACGCTGGACCCCGACCTGGTCGTGCTCAACGCCAAGGTCTACACGGTCGATCCCGCCTCACCTCGAGCCGAAGCCTTCGCCGTCAAGAACAGTCGCTTTGTGGCGGTAGGCCGCAACGACGACATCAAGTCCCTGGTCGGCAAGGGCACCCAGGTCCTGGACGCCCAGGGGATGACGATCGTTCCGGGCTTCATCGATTGCCACAACCACGCCATGGGCAACGTGCTGCTCTACGAGGTTCTGGTCGGCAATCCGTTTGAAGTCGAGTTCGTCACGGTCGACAGCATCGTCGGCAAGCTACGCGCCAAGGCTCAGCAGACCCCGCCGGACTTTTGGATCGAGGGCTTCTTCTTCGACGACACCAAGGTCAAGGATAAGCGCGAGGTCACGGTCCACGATCTCGACAAGGTGTCGACAGAGCACCCGGTGGCCGTTCGACACCGGGGTGGCCACACCTCCTATTACAACAGCAAAGCGCTGCAGATGGCCGGCGTCACCAAGGCGACCGCCAACCCGCCTGGCGGGACGTTCGATCGGGACAAAAACGGTGAGCTGAACGGTCGTGTCACGGATCGGGCGAATGGCGTCTTCAGCAAAATCGGGAAGCGCCCGACCTACACTGACGCGCAACTGCTGCAGCGGAACCGCGACGGCCTGGCGCACATCTCCAAGCAGTTCGCGCGCTATGGCCTGACCAGCGTCCACCATCAAGGCGGAGACCTCGACGCCCTGCAGGAGGTGCGCGCGCGCGGCGACCTCAAGCACCGCGTGAGCTTCGAGGTCAGCGGGCCGCTCTTGGAGGCTATGATCGCCAACGGGATCAAGACCGGATTCGGCGACGAATGGGTGCGACTGGGCGCCACCTCGGAACACACGGCCGACGGCTCGTTCTCGGAACGGACCATGGCGATCAGCACGCCCTATGCCGGCGTGTCGCCGCCCTACAAGGGCAACATCACCGAGACCCAGGACGTCTTGGACGCCTGGGTCGAACGGGTGCACCGGGCGGGCATCCAAGTGAACTGCCATGCGAATGGCGACGTCGCGATCGACTCCGTCCTCACGGCGGTCGAGCGCGCCCAGAAGCTCTTCCCGACGCCCGATGCGCGCCCGAAGATCACGCATTGCACCCTGATCAACGACGACTTGCTCCGCCGCATGAAAGCCGTGGGGGCCATTCCGGCGGCCTTCACCACCTATTCCTATTACAACGCCGACAAGTTCCACTTCTATGGGCCGGAGCTCATGAAGCGCTCAATGGCGTTCCGCAGCTTCCTCGATGCGGGGATTCCAGCGGCGGCCGGATCAGACTTCAGCCCGGGCCCCTTCGCCCCGCTGATGGGCGTCCAGGGGATGGTCACGCGCAAGGGCTGGAACGGAGAGATCTGGGGCGCCAACCAACGGGTCACCGTCGAAGAATCGATCCGAATCAATACCCTGAACGGCGCCTTCGCCTCTCACGAGGAAACCATCAAGGGGTCGATCACCGTCGGCAAGCTGGCCGACTTCGTGATGCTCGCGGACGATCCCCACACGATCGACAATGAGAAGATCAAGGATATCAAGATCGTTCGCACCGTGACGGGCGGCGCCACGGTCTACCAGGCCTGATAGGGCTGCAACGAGATCAGGCGCAGGCGTCACGCCTGCGCCTGATCCGGCTCCTCGCGGCGCCTGCGCGCCAGGATCGCCGCCGTCCAAGGCACGGCGATTGGGCGCCCCGCCTGGGGCATCCCGCCAAGTTACAACCGCCACTTAGCATTGTGAGATCACAGGTCAGCCCGCATCGCGGGACGGCGGCCTCGTCGATCAAACCTAGGTAGCCTGGCCACAATCAACCAAGCGGGAAGCATAAGGATCACGATCACAGATTGTTGGAGCGTGACTCCGATACAGGCGGAAACACCAGAACGCCCCCGACATCTGCTTAGTATTTACGCGACCTAGTGAGTCCCAAGAAATAGCAGCTCGCAACAGCAGAATGGGACGGCGCTGGCGGCCTCACAATTCCAGTATACACTTCACGCCGTTACCTTATATCGGCAGCGAAAGCCTATTTGCGCCACAGGCGACCAAGATCTCGCCGCATTCACCAACCTAGCGGCCCGCGCACGCGAATCCGACTTGAAGTTCGGCAATTGTGATCACACAGTGCGCCCGTGCAAATGATCGCACGGCGCTCACGCAACAACTTGTCATCTGGCCGCCATGACAATCAGGCCGGAACAAGCACTGGGGGACTAACATGCCAAACAAGACGGCCTCACCAGCTTCTGCCGCGGGAACGCGGCGATCCATCTGGCTCCGGGGCGCTTCGCTCACGGTCTTGGTTCCGCTGCTTGGCGCGACTCCAGCGTTCGCTCAATCTGGGCCGACGGTCGAAGAAGTCGTCGTCACCGCGACCCGTTCTGAGAGCCAACTCTCCAAGGTTCCGATCAGCGTGGCCGCGGTCTCGCAGGAGCAGATCGAAAACAAGGGCCTCAAGGAATTTGTCGACGTCGTGCGGCTGACGCCAGGCGTCGCCATCGGCGGCAACAACCGCATCGCCATCCGCGGCGTCTCGTCCAGCGCCGGTGCGGCCACGACCGGGGTCTATGTTGACGACGTTCCGATCCAGGTGCGCCAGGTGGGCTATTCCGCCAGCACCCTGTTCCCTTCCCTCTTCGACCTCGACCGCGTGGAAATCCTCCGCGGTCCCCAAGGCACCCTGTTCGGCGCCGGCTCACAAGGCGGCACGGTTCGCTTCATCCAGCCCGCGCCGAACTTCAATTCGTTTTCAGGACACGCCCGCACCGAGGTCTCGACGCTTCGCGGCGGCGGAATGGGCTACGAAGGCGGCGTCGCCGTCGGCGGCCCGATCATCGCCGACAAGTTGGCTTTCCGGGTCAGCGGCTATTTCCGGCGCAACGCCGGCTACATCGACCGCATGAACGGTCAGGCGTTCGTTCGCGACCCCACGCTGGCGCTCGGAACGAAGTCGATGGGCTTCAATGTGACCGGCACGGCGTATGAGGATTCCGACTGGACGGAAACCACGGCCGGCCGCGCCGCCCTGGCGTTCCGCCCGACCGAAAACCTGACCATTACGGCCTCGGTCAACTACCAAAAAATCTACCAGCACGACAATATCGGCAGCGTCTGGTCGACCCTGACCGACGCGTCGTCAGGCGATTTCCGCACGCCGCTATTCTCCGCCGGCGATCCCAACGCGCTGCTCAACGGCCAGCGCTATCTCACGCCCGCCGTCCTTCCCGACTACAACAAGGGCAACGATCATATGATCCTGCCCTACCTGACGGTCGATTGGTCGAACGACGCGGTCCACTTCGTCTCGACAACGTCGGGCATCGACCGCAAGAGCTACCGCTGGGGCGATTCCACCACGGGCTACGGGTTCGCCTACCTCCGCTTCGCCGCACCCCGGCCGGGCGACAAATCTTCCAGCCTGCTTCGCGACAACCAAAAGAACTTCACCCAGGAAGTTCGCCTGCAGTCGGTGCCGTCCGATTCGCCTTTGACCTGGCTGATCGGGGCCTTCTACACGAACAACCGGCAAGGCTCGCTCGAGACCACCCCGACCAACTTCCTTGGCCTGGCGCCTAGCCTGTTCGGGATCACCGCCGAAAGCGATCCGTTCCCCGGGACGAGCGCCTTCCTCAACACCTTCGGCACGCCGCTGCTGCAAAACTCGATCGTCTATTGGGCCGAGAGCGTGGCCCGCGAGAAGCAACTCGCCGGCTTCGCACAGCTCGACTACAAAATTACGCCGGAGCTGACCCTGACGGTCGGCGGCCGCTACGCGAAGAACGAGCTGACGGTCCGCGCCTTCCAGGATGGGCCGGAGAACAACCTCAACGCCCCATATGGCTTCGAGTGCCCCATCCCGGGCGGATGCACCCCCGGCACGGGCATCTTCACGCCGGAATACGCGCGAGACACGCTCCACACCAAGGAGAAGGTGTTCAACCCGAAGTTCAGCATCGCCTGGCAGCGTGACAGCGACAACCTGCTCTACGCGACCGCCGCCAAGGGCTTCCGTCCCGGCGGCGCCCAGGTCCGCTTGCCTGGCGTCTGCGATGAAGCTCTCGCGTCCTACGGCTACTCAGAATCGCCGACGTCCTACAAGTCCGACAGCGTCTGGAGCTATGAAGCGGGCTCGAAGAACCGTCTATTCGACGGCATGGTGACCTTCGACGGCAGTATCTACATGGTGAAATGGAATAAAATTCAGACCAACATCACCCTGCCCGACTGCGGTTACAACATGGTCGACAATCTCGGCAAGGCGACATCCAAGGGCTTCGACGCGGCGATCAATATGCGCCCGACCGAGAACCTCGGCCTGTCGGCCGCGTTGGGTTACAACTCCACCAAGTTCGACGTCACCACGCCGGCCTTTGACAAGGGCGACTATGTCCCCGGAACCGGGTCGCCGTGGACCATCACCGTGCAGGGCGACTACACCTACCCGCTCGGCGATGATCGCGAACTCTATGTCCGCGCCGACGCGACCTATAGCAGCGCGCCGCGTCGCACAGGCGCCGATGATCCCGGCAGTCCGTCCTACAATCCGCGCAACACCCCGACGCCGGACAGCACAATCGTCAACGCCCGGGTCGGCGCCAACCTTCAGGGCGTCGATCTCTCGCTGTTCGTCAACAACCTGTTCAACTTCAACGATCCGATGGGGATTAACTACACCCGTCGCAGCGTGCTGTTCACCGAGAGCTATAGCCGCCCCCGGATGATCGGACTTTCGGCCTCCTATCGGTACTAGAGGCCACGCTCGTCTGCACAGTTCGCCCCGCCGGCCTCAGGCCGGCGGGGTTCGTTGTTTGAGGGCCGACCGAACGTCTAGGGTCTGGCCGGAGGCAAGGTGATGGCGCTGAGTCCGCTTGCGTCTGGGACAGATCCGACCGCCGCCGAGCCGGTGTTGCTGCGGACGATGAAATCGACGATGCCGATGGTTTCCTGCTCGCTGAGCGAGCCCGGCTCATCGAGCGGCATGGTGCTGATGATGCGGCTGTAGAGCTCACGCGCCGGCCGCCCCTCCCACTGCGACCAGAACTCCGGCCCCTTGAGCGCCGGGGCGTGATCGCCGCCAATCATCTGCTCGCCATGACATAGCGCGCAGCGGGTCGCGACCGCCGCTACGCCCCGGTCCACGGCCGGCTGCGGCGGTGCCGCGGCGCCTCCCGGCGGGGATTGCGCCTGCGCGACACCCAGGACGCCCAGGGCCAAAAGGCCAGCGGCCACCCATACTGGTTTCATCGCGCCCGAGCCCTGCGCCATGCTGGCTTCAAAACACCAATCATACGATCAGCTCATTCCGGCGATTTCGGTGATGGCGCGATGGGCCTGGTCGATCGCCACATCGGTGTAGGCGTCCCAGCCGGCGTCAGAGTTCGCGATGGTGACACGCCCGATCGGCTGCCGAGCCGTTTCGGCGCGGACCTTCTGAACCGCTGGATCGTCGGTCAGAGATTCCGGGGTGTAGGCATAGCCGTGCGCCCATCGGTTGACCGTGATGCCAGCGACGTCGCGGTCGAAGACGAACCCGCCAGGTCCGAGGATCCTGGTCATCTCGTCACGGATGTTGGTTTCGAAATCCCCGAAGGTCATCGTGTAGAGCTTGGTTCGGCCGGCGCGATACTGCTCGCGCATGCCCAGGCCGACATTGGGCTCCGTCGGCACATGGAGAAGGTGAGCGATGATCGGATCGTCCGGCGTGCGGGCGAAGTGGTAGTCGCCCAGACTGACCGGGAAATCGAGCGACATCGACGGGAACATGCCGCCCGGGTTCGAGACCCCGTTGATCCCGAGCTTCGACCAGGCGCGCCAATTGCGCATCGCCACGTTGATATAGACCAGCGGCGCCTTGACGTTCATGTGCAGCGCCTCGGCCTGGGCCTCGGGCACGCCTTCCNCCGCGCCTTGACGCGCACCAGCTTGCCGCCCCGGACATAGCCGACCTCGACGTCCGAACCCACATTGCGAACCCGGACCGCGGTCGAGTTGAGCCTGATCCGAACCTTGTTGCCCGGGCGATCAAGCGTCGCGTAATTGAAGGGCGCGGTGACGATGTCCTCCATCGTGCTCCCAGGCGCCGACTGCGGGACGAGGTTGCGAACCAGCATCCGCGCGATCGACGCGTTCCCATCGGGGAAGTGGTAGATATAGGGCTCGTTGTGACCGCCGCCGCCGGCGGCGGCGGCTTGATGGAGGGCCTTCAGCCCCTTGCCGCCTGGATAGCCTGACCAAAGACAGGTCGTCGCCGACACCGCGTCGATACCAACGCCCCACAGCCCCTGCGGCTTCTGTTGGTAGAGGGTCAGCACCTCCTCCGACGCATCCCAGTAACGCCGCAGGAAGTCGGCATAGCTGATGTGATCGGTGACCTTCCTGAGCTCTTCAATCGACTTGGCTGGAATCGGGTCGCGATCGGAGGTTTCGATCTCAAGGATCTTGGCCCGCGCGGCGGCGGACATCGGATAGAGATCTATCCGTTTGCGCTTGGCCTCGATGTCGGCGCCAGGCGCTTCAGGTTCATCTGGATCGACCACCAGACCAGGACGAGGAGGAGCTGGAACAAGGACATCGGCCTGGAACACGCCCTTCTTGAAGAAGGTCGCCATGCCGGTCTTGGCCTCGGTGTAGAATTTCTGATCGAAGGCGGTGTTGAAGCGCTCGACCTCGATGCCGAGGCCCTTCAGCAGCCCCATCGAGACCTCGCTGTAGCGGCCGCGCGGCGAATCAATCGACTGGGTCCCGCCGTAGCCGNNNNAGACCATCGACGTCGAACTCGTTGCGCTTGGCGTGACCGCCGAAGTCGTCGTGATTGTCGAGGATCAGGATCTTGTCGTTCGGGCGCTTGGCCCGATGGAAATAGGCCGCCGACAGCCCGCTGATCCCGCCGCCGACGATGACCAGGTCATAGGTTTCG
>NZ_LMHT01000035.1:117574-171306 GCF_001429025.1 Phenylobacterium sp. Root700
CCGTTTGATGCCGTCCATGGTTTTCCCCTCGCCCCGACGAAACTAAACATATGTGATCACAGGCAACAAGCGCCCGATCGCGGCCTTATCGAGCATTTCGTCATGGGCGCGTCTCGCGCGCGCCAACTCCCGGCGTCGCAGTTACAACATTACACTCGAGATAGCGGGGGTCAGTGCGCGGCCAGAGGACAGAAGCCCCTACACGACCCCCGATCAAACCTATCTGCGACGCAAAGAGCTTTGCGTCTTGACGTTGCAAATACTGTGATCACATTCTGCGAGCGGGCGCGACGAGGGGGTCGGTCGCGCTCCCACAACACATGCCCCCGCCGACCGGACGCGCCGGTCACCGCGTCAAAGGAAATCCAGGAATGCCGAGCCATTTTCTCAAGGGTATGACCGCCCTAGCCATGGTGCTTGCCGCGTCGACCAGCGCCCATGCGGCCCGCCCGCTCACAGCCGGCAAGGCTTGGCCCTACTTCGGCGGGTCCCACAAGTTCGAGCGGTATTCGCCGCTGTCGCAGATCAACGCCAAGACGATCGGCCAGGTGACGACGCTCTGGACGCGCCCCTCCGTCGACAAATCCCTGCGCGACCAGTTTCCCGACCTGGCCCCGTCGAGCTACCTGCGCGGTACGCCGATCATGATCGACGGGGTGCTTTACTCGCCCAACGGGGTGGGCCTCGTCGAAGCCTTTGACGCCGAGACCGGCGCCACCATCTGGGTGCAGAAGCCATTCGCCCCGACGCTGAAGGAAGCCGCCGGCCAAAGCACCCGCGGCGTCGACGTCTGGGGCCGCGGAAAGGATATGCGGATCATCTCTATCCGCGGCGAATACCTCTACGCCCTGGACGCCAAGACTGGGGAACTGATCAAGAGCTTCGGTGACGGCGGGCGGGTTTCGTTGAACCGCGACACGCCCGATCACGCGGCCTTCTTCGACTTCAACGGCCCGATCATCGTGGGCGATGTCGTGGTGATCGGCGGCAACGGCGGCGGCAAGGCGGGCGGCGGCTACGCCGACGGCGGCAACACCAAGGAAGCTAAGCCCGAAGACATTCGAGGATATGACGTTCGCACCGGCAAGCTGGTCTGGACCTTCCAGCTCTTGCCGCCGGCGGGCGAGCCCGGCCACGATACCTGGGGCGAAGCCGCCGCCTATGCCGGCAACATGGCCGCCTGGGCGCCGCTCTCCGCCGATCCGGCCACCGGCTATGTGTATGTGCCGACCACGTCGCCGACCAATCCGTACTATGGCGGCCATCGCCCCGGCGACAACCTCTACGCCAACAGCCTGCTGGTTCTCGACGCCAAGACCGGCAAGCGGGTGTGGCACTTCCAGATGGTCCATCACGACGTCTGGGACTACGACAGCGCATCGCCGCCGACCCTGGCCGACCTGCGGATCAACGGCCGCGTGGTCAAGGCGGTGATCGCCACCAACAAGACCGGGCTGATCTACGTCTTCGACCGCATCACCGGAAAGCCGGTCTGGCCGATCGACGAGAAGCCGGCGCCGCAATCGGAGATTCCGGGTGAGCATCTTTCGCCCACCCAGCCCATTCCCAGCAAGCCGCCGCCCTATGACCGGGTGGGCCTGACCGATGACGATCTCATAGACTTCACCCCCGCGTTAAGGACGGCAGCCCTGGCGGTCAGAGATCAGTACGTCCATGGCGGGATGTTCACCCCGCCCTCGTCGAAGAGCGCCGGGCCGGACGGGAAGAAGGGTTCGCTTCTGCTGCCGGGCGACTGGGGTTCAGGCAACTGGAACACCGGCGCCTTCGACCCCGAGACGGGCCGCTATTACGCCGTGTCGATGACCATGCCGGCGGCGATCGAGGTCAGTAAATCGAACAAGCCCGAGGACACCATCGCCTACCGGGAAGGCGTCGATGACGGCACGCGGCCCGCCGTACGCCCCCCGCGCAATCCGTGGGGCTATGGCCCCGATGGCCTGCCGCTGGTCAAACCACCCTATGGCCGGATCACCGCCTACGACATGAACCGCGGTGAACTTCTCTGGGTGGCGGCCAACGGCGACGGACCGCGCGACCATCCGTTGCTGAAGTCCCTGAACCTCCCGCCGCTTGGCAATTTGGGCCGTCCAGTCGCCCTGGTGACCAAGTCCTTGCTGTTCGTCGGCGACAGCAGCGACACTGTGCTGGGCGGCTTTGGCATCAGCGGTGCGGGCAAGTTCCGGGCCTTCGACAAGGCCACGGGAAAGCTGCTCTGGGAGACCGAAATCCCCGCCGGAACGTCTGGCGGCCCGATCACCTACGAGGTGAAGGGCAAGCAGTTCATCGTCGTCCCGGTTGGGAGCAAGGCCTACGGCGCGAGCTGGGTTGCGATGGGGATCCAAAAGTAGCTGACGCGGCCAAGCTGGCCTTCCGCCTCGGATCTAGACCTAGCCCCGGTGGAGCCCCGGCTTGTTTTGCTCCACCGCGAACCGGGCGACCCGGGAGACCTTGCCGCCCGGCGAGGTCACCCGGTCGACCACGCACACGTCGGTTCGCCACTGGTCGCGACCGATATCGAACAGCTGATAGCCGCGCCGTCCGTCGATGAGTCCGCAATGGGGGTTGGAGGCGGGCACGCCCTTCCAATCGGCCTCCAGGGCCACGCCATCGCCTCCGGAGCTGATCGAGGAGCAAACGAACTCGGTGGCGGCGGCCGGGCCGTCCAGCGCCTCCGCGCGCGTCGGCACGACCCCGGCGTGGTGCTTGTGAACATCGCCCGTGGCGATCACGACATTGCCGAGCTTTCGCTCACCGATCATCGCCACCAGCTTCTCGCGGCTTGCGAGGTAGCCGCTCCAGCTATCGGTGTTGGTGCGGCCCAGCCCGCGGCTCTCGGGATAGAGGAAGGGCATCACCATCACCTGCTGGGCCAGCAGGTTCCAGCGCATGCCGTTCACCAAGCCGTCGCCGAGCCAGGCCTCCTGCCCCGAACCAAGGATGGTGGGGCAGGAGACGTCATCCATGGGCAGGCAGCGATCGACGTTCTTGCCGTTGCAGATCGGGCCGCTGCGATATTGCCGGGTGTCGAGCACATGCACCCGCAGGAGGTCGCCATAGTCGATGCGGCGGTGCATGCGCACGCCCGCAGGCGTGGGGAACTGGGCGCGGCGCACCGGCATGTTTTCGTACCAGGCCTGCATGGCGGCGGCCCGGCGCAGCTGAAAGACCGCGCTCGGCGTCCCGTCCTGGTCGTGCTCGCCAGCCCAGTTGTTGTCGACCTCGTGGTCGTCATAGGAGGACAGGAACGCGGCCGCGGCGTGCGCGGCCTGTAGGTCGGGATCGGTCTTGTACTGGGCGTAGCGACGGCGATAGTCGTCCAGCGTGTAGATTTCATCGCCCTGATGGGTGCGCAGGCAGGTCCGCGACTTGTCGGGACCGGTTCCCGACACCGGGCACCCCTTCCCTGCCGGCCCTTCGTAGATGTAGTCGCCATAGTGGAAGATGGCGTCCAGATCAGGCTCCTGGCTGAGGTGTCGATAGGCGGTGTAGAGGCCGGCCTCGTAGTGCTGACAGCCCGCCACGCCGATACGGAGACGATCGGCCCGCGCCCCCGCCGCAGGGGCTGAACGCACAGTCCCGATCATGCTGGTCTCACCGGCGGCGGAGAATCGGTACCAGTAACGGCCGGCCGGCTTCAGCCCGCCCACCTCGACGTGAACCGAGTGGCCGAGTTCGGGCCGCGCCAGTTCGCGGCCGGAGGCGACGATACGGACGAAACGCTCGTCCTCGGCCACCTCCCACCCCACCAGCACCGTGTGCATCGGCATGCCGCCCCCATGCTCGAGCGGCCGGGTGGCGAGCCGCGTCCAGATCACAAAGCCGTCCGGCGCGGGGTCGCCGGAGGCCACGCCCAGGGTGAAGGGATAGCCCCCCAGACTCTGAGCGAGGACGGGTGTCCCGCCAAGACCGGAGAACACGGCCAGCCCACCGGCGGCCTTGATGAGGGTGCGACGTTCGATCGTCATTGGGAGCGTCCTGGCTGAGCAGCGCGCACGGAGGATCCTCCGGCGTCGGAAGGGGCGTCGAAGACGGGGATCAGGGCCGGTAGATGATGTTGATGAAGAAGGAGCGCCCCTTCTTCATTTCCGCTCGGCGGAACATCAGGTCCTCGCCATAGCCGAGATAGAGGTTCTCATTGAGGATGTTCTTGGCCTGGAGCTTGACGATCCAATCGCCGCCGACCCGGTAGCGAAGCGTCGCGTCCATCTGGCCGCGCCCCTCCGGGCCGCGATGCAGCCAGGGGCTGGCGCCGATCCCGTCGTAGTAGCCTGCCCCCCAATTGTAGCCGAGCCGAGCCTCGCCATCGCCGGGCAGCTTGTAGAAGACCGCCGCGTTGGCCATCCAGTTGCGCTGATACAGCAGCCGGTCGACGTGCAGCGTCTTGCCGTCGACGAGGTAGTCCATCTCGCCCCAGGTCCGGGTTGCATTCAGCGAGACGCCGACCTTGTCCTTCAGCAGCCCCGGCAGGCCCGGAATGGCGTTGTTGATGTACTGGACCTCGATCCCGCGCATCTTGGACTCGTTGGCGTTCATCGGCGTGCTGATCGTGTAGAGGATCCCGTCGATCAGTTGCTCTTCCTTGAGCTCGTAGATGTCGTCCTTGATCGCCTTAGAGAACAGCCCGACGCTGGCCAGCCCCTTGGATCCATTGAAGTAATATTCGAGCGTGACGTCGTAGTTATCGGACCGTCGCGGTTTCAGATCGGGGTTGCCGCGCGTGATCGTGAAGCTCGCGTCGTTGCGCGTCTCGGCCTGGGCGATGTCCTCAGGCGCGGGGCGGCCGAGGGTGCGGCTGTATCCGGCCTTCAGCCGCAGATTGTCGCTGAAGTCATGGGCGATGTTGAACGACGGCAGCAGGTGCTTGTAGTCGCCGTCATAGCGCGTACGCGCGGCCTGATAGATCCCGCCCACCGACATCGGCACGTCGGCGGAGTAGTCGGCGACATCGAGGCGAAGGCCGCCGATGAACCGCGTGCGCTCCATGGCGTAGAGGCCCGAGACATAGGCGTATGAGATCGTCTCGCCGTAGCGATAATCGGCCGCCTGCGAGGCGCTGGCCGAAGCGGCTTGAGTGACAGGCAGGCCGGGCAGCACGTCCTGGCGGAACCGCTCATAGTCGACCCAAAGCACCGGGTAGCCCCACATCCACGGGACGTAGCCGGGGTCGACATGTTCATAGCCCGTCAGCTTGGACTTGTTGGTCGTGTAGACGGTTTGCTCAAGATCACGATCGACCTCGAACTTCCGCGCGCCGACGCCGGCCTTGTAGCCAAAACCCAGGCTCGAAGAGTCGAAGTTCCTGGTGACGTCGAACCTGACCTCCGACGCTTCGCCCTTGGCCCTGGTGAGGGTGTCGGTGGCGGTCAGCAGGGAATAGTTTCCGGGGTCCAGCATGCCCTCGGCGCCAGCCAGGGAGAACGCCGCCGAGTCCCCGGACATGTCGTAGTTTATCGACAGGCCGGCGGGTTTGTACTGATAGGCGTTGGCGTATTCGAGGTCGTAGAAAGTGTTGGTGTTATAGCCGGCGCGGAACTCCAGATAGGTGACCTCGTCGAGGTCGTATCGGCTCCTGAAGATCGCGCCGCGGCTTTCGTTCTCGAACCGGTCATAGTTGAACCCAGTCCGCACATCGGGAACCTTCAGTGTTCCGGTGCGCTGGGTCTGGTTGGTGATCCCAGCGAAGGCCCGCAGCGTGAAGACGTTGTTGGTCTGATCCTCGGTCTGCTTGTAGTCGTACAGCATCAAGGAGCTGTACCATTGCGACGAGGGCCGGAACTCGAACATCGCCGAGCCGCCATAGGTCTTGATGTAGCTGGTGAACTCGTAGTCGACCATCGCCTGGGGGGCCGGATCATAGCCGTTCCAGTTGCTCTGATCGGGCGTCGTGATCGCGCCCGTCGCCGTGTAATAGGTCCGACCGTTCGGGTTGCGCTTCACATCGTCATAGGAACGCTGTTGGTAGGCGCCGCTGAGCACCAGGCCAAACTGCTCGTCGGCGCCGAAACGCCCGGTCCAAAGACTCTTCACCCCGCCGCTCCAAGGGGAGTCCTTGTAGCCGCCCAGGCTGTTGCCGCCCGGCACGTCGTTGTCGGTGACATAGTTGACGAAGGCGTCGATATAGAACTTGTCGCGGCCTGAGCCGAAGGCGCTGTAGGGCACGATATTGATGACGCCGCCGATCGCGCCGGATTCCTGGTCGGCGGTGAAGGTCTTGAAGACCTCGGTCGTCTGCGCGGCCTGGCTGGGGATCAGCGCCAGGTCGACGCGCCGCTGGCCCGCGCCGCCGTTGGCGACCGAGATCATGCCGATCCCATCCACCGAGACGTAGTTGAGGTCGGGCGTGATGCCGCGAACAGCGACGTACTGGCTCTCCTGTTCGCCATAGAGCACCTGCATGGTGCTGACGGCCGGAACACGGCTTAGCGCTTCAGCCAGGGACTGGTCGGCCAGATCGCCGGTGTCGTCCTGGGTCAGGCTGTCGACCACCGTCAAGGAACGACGCCGGCTGGCGATCGCCTGCAGGTTCTGCAGCGCGGTCCCCGTCACCACGAACGTCTCTACATCGACGGCTTCATCGGCTTGCGAGCTGGTCCCGGCGGCTTCCGAGGCGGGAAATCGGCTTGCGCCCGTCGCCCCGAGGGTCACCACGGTTCCGTCCTGCGAGGCGACCTGCAGGCCGCTCCCCTCCAGCAACATCCCCAGGGCCTTGTCCGCCTCAAGCGACCCCGTCACCGCGCCGGTGCGAACGCCCCGCGTCAGCGGTTCAGCAACGAGGATCTGCAGGCCGGCTTGCCGGGCGAATTGGGGAATGCTCATCGCGGCGGCCTGCGCCGGGACGTCGAAGCGCCTGGCCTCGGCGTGGGCCGCGAAAGGCAGAGCGAGCATCGAAGTCGCAGCCGAGGTTAGAAGCAGAATACTCTTGCGACCAAGGAACACCGAAAACCCTCCAAACACTGCGTTCCCATAGTAGATGCGCGGAGCTTGGCGTTTCCTTCGCCACATATCAAAGTTATCGAAATAATTATTATTGCGACTGTTCTATGACGATCTCTTTTTGATCTTCGACTACATCACCACCCGTCATGCGAGCAGCGGCGAGCGCAAACTGTTGCGGCTGATCAATCAGGAAATAGCCGACGATCGTGCGCTGGCCCGCAGCCGGATCGCGCAGCACGATCTTGCGCGCGTTGTAGCGGTTGAACTCCTCGATCGCCTTGGCGATCGTCTCGCCGCGCAGCACGATCTCGCCCCTGCGCCAGGCCAGGACATCTTCGGCCCGAGACGCCTGCACACGCGGCCTGCGGCCTGTGTCCGTGGCGATGAACGCCTCCTGGCCGGCCGAGATGGCGAGGGCGGCGCCGGACGCGCCGTCCCGCCACGCCACGACCTTGCCTTCCGTCACCACCACGCGGGCGCCCAGCGCCTCCCGGCGGACGGAAAACGCGGTTCCCGTGGCCCGTACATGCACCGGACCGGCGTCGACGATGAAGGGGCGCGTATGGTCCTTGGCCACCTGAAACCAGGCCTCGCCGCGCCGGAGCGTGATGGACCGCCGCTGGCCGGCGAAGCGGACCCCAACCTGGCTGTCGGTGTTGATCATCGCCACCGATCCATCCTGAAGCGCGACCCGTCGTTGCTCACCGATCTGAGTGCGCAAGTCACGGCCCGAGGATGGAAACACGGCCAGCGCGCACAGGCTGGCGGCGAGGACACCGAGCGTCCACGCGGCCCTGCGCCTCGCGGGCGCAAACGCCGAACCGGCCAGGCCCCGCGCGCCGTGCGGGAGGGGCAGAACCTTGCTCACCATCCGGCCATGATCTAGCAGCGCAAGCCCAGCCTGGGCGCGCAGGAAGGCGCCGCGACGACGTCGATCCGCGGCCAGCCAGGCGTCGAGCTCAAGGCGTCCAGCGCCGCCCAGCTCGCCGGCGTCGACACGAACCGCCCAGGCGGCGGCTTCGGCGTCAATGTCGGGCATGGGCGGAGGCGCGCTCTGGAGGGCGGGCGATTTCTTGTGCGGACTTGGCCTCGAGATCGGCCTCAAGAACCTTGAGGATGATCCGCAGGCCCCGGATCGAGTGGTTCTCCACGACCGACTCGGTGACGCACAGCCGCCGAGCCGTCTCCTTCTGCGACAAGCCGTGAATACGGCGCAGCTCGATCACCTGCCGGCAGACCGGCGGCAACATGGCGATCAGGCCCAGAACCCGTTCCAGTTCGCGCCGCGCGCCGGTCACCTGCTCGGGCGAAGGATCCTCGTCAACGACGCGCAGGGCGTCGAAATCAGCCACGGCCTCGATCCTCACCACCCTCTCTCGGCGCAGGCGCTGCAGCAGGATGGAGCGGGCGGCCGTGAGGAAGTAGGCGCGGCCGTTACGGATGTGGTCCACGGCGGCCAGCTCGGCGATCTGGCAGTAGGCCTCCTGGATCACGTCGTCGACGTCGCTCGAGCGCCGCATGGCCCGGGTCAGCCAGCTACGGACATAGGCCTCGTGCGGGAGAATATGGAGCGCGACCCACTCGATGATCGCATCACGGCCTTCGTCCACGTCTGCTCTACCGCCCCCGAGATCCAGGGGCTGCAAAAGCACGGTTTCGTCACAGGCTCATGACGACCCGCTGGCCACACGCCTTTTGATCAGCGACTGGCCAACTGGGCAGAAGAAGGGTCCGCGATAGTCCGCGAACCCTTCGGGATCATTCCCACTCGATGGTGCCGGGGGGCTTGGACGTCACGTCGTAGACGACGCGGTTCACGCCGCGGACCTCGTTGATGATCCGGGTGGCGCAGCGGCCCAGGACCTCCCAGGGGAACTCGAAAAAGTCGGCGGTCATGCCGTCGGTGGAGGTCACCGCGCGCAGGGCCAGCACGTCTTCGTAGGTACGGGCGTCGCCCATCACGCCCACGGTCTTCACCGGCAGCAGCACGGCGAAGGCCTGCCAGATCGAGTCGTAGAGGCCAGCCTTACGGATCTCGTCCAGATAGATGGCGTCGGCCTGTTGCAGGACGGCGACCTTCTCGCGGGTGATCTCGCCGGGGATGCGGATGGCCAGGCCCGGACCCGGGAACGGGTGGCGGCCGACGAAGGCCGGCGGCAGGCCAAGCTCGACGCCGAGCACACGCACTTCGTCCTTGAACAGCTCGCGCAGCGGCTCGACCAGCTTGAGCTTCATGTAGTCCGGCAGACCGCCGACATTGTGGTGACTCTTGATCACCGCCGAGGGACCGCCGCGCGCCGAGACGCTCTCGATCACGTCGGGATAGAGCGTGCCCTGGGCCAGGAAGTTGGCCCCGTCGATCTTGGCCGCTTCCCTGTCGAAGACGTCGATGAACAGGCGCCCGATGGTCTTGCGCTTGGTCTCCGGGTCCGAGACGCCGGCCAGTTCGCCGAGGAACAGGTCGGCGGCGTCCACGTGGACCAGCGGGATGTTGTAGTGGTCGCGGAACATGGTGACGACCTGGGTCGCCTCGTCCTTGCGCAACAGACCGGTGTCGACGAACACGCAGGTCAGCTGGTCGCCGATCGCCTCATGGATCAGCACGGCGGCCACGGAGCTATCGACCCCGCCGGACAGGCCGCAGATCACCTTGCCCTCGCCCACCTGGTCGCGGATCTTCTGGACCATCTCGCCGCGGAAGGCGGCCATGGTCCAGTCGCCCTTAAGGCCGGCGATCTTGTGGGTGAAGTTGCGCAGCATCAGCGCGCCGCGCGGGGTGTGGGCCACTTCGGGGTGGAACTGGATGCCGTAGAAGCGACGGCCCTCGTCGGCGATCACGGCGAAGGGCGAGCCCTCCGACGAGGCGACAACGTGGAAGCCCTGCGGAATGGCGGTGATCTTGTCACCATGGCTCATCCACACGGTTTCCTTGGCGCCGACCGCGCCCAGACCGTCCAGCAGCGGGCTTTCGCGCTCGATCAGGATCTCGGCCCGGCCGAACTCACGGGTGTGGCCGCCTTCGACCGCCCCGCCCAGTTCGGCGCACATGGTCATCTCGCCGTAGCAGATGCCCAGCACCGGAACGCCCAGCTCGAAGACCTTCTTGGTGACGGCCGGGCTCTCGTCCTCATGGACGCTGGCGGGACCGCCGGACAGGATCACCGCCTTGGGCCCGAAGGCATCCAGCATCGCCTCGACCTTGTCGAAGGGATGGACCTCGCAATAGACGCCGCTCTCGCGCAGGCGGCGGGCGATCAGCTGGGTGACCTGGCTGCCGAAGTCGACGATGAGGACGCGTTCGTGGGCCTGTTGGGGGGCTTGTTCAGTCATTGCGGGGTCCATTTGGCGCGCTCAAGCACGGCGACGAAGAAGCCGTCGGTGGCCGAGCTGCGGGGCGAAAGGCGAAGATATCCCTCCGCCGTCAGGTGGCGAAGAAGGTCGGGATTGTTGGTGGCGGGCGTCACGCGGAAGTCCATCCAGCGCTCAAGGAAGGCCGCGACGCGGTCCTCGTCCTCCTCAGGCAGCACCGAGCAGGTGACGTAGACGATCCGGCCGCCCGGCTTCACATATTGGGTTCCGAGGTCGAGCACCGCGTCCTGGTCAGCCATGCGTTGGGTCAGGAGGGCCGGCTTCAGGCGCCACTTGGTGTCGGGGTGGCGACGCCAGGCCCCGGTTCCCGAGCAGGGCGCGTCGATGAAGACGACGTCGATCTTGTTCTCCAAATCCTTCAACGGATTGGGATAGATCGGCGAACGGACCTGGAGGTTGCGTACGCCTGCCCGCTCGGAACGGCGAACGGTGTCGGCCAGGCGACGGGCCTCGCTGTCATAGGCGTAGATCTGGCCCTTGTTGGCCATGGCGGCGGCGAGCGCGAGCGTCTTGCCCCCGCCCCCGGCGCAGAGGTCGAGCACTTGCGCGCCCCTGATCTCGCCGGCCGCTTCCGCAGCGATCTGCGAGGCCAGGTCCTGCACCTCGAACCAGCCCTTGGAGAAGGCCGGGACGGTTTCAAGAGACGCGCCGCGCTGGCTGGGATCGGGCGCGGCCATCCGCAGGGCGTTGGGCAGGACGCCGGTCGGCTCGGCGTTGAGCGGGCCTAGCGCCTTCAGCGCCTGCCCGACATCGGTCTTCAGGGTGTTGACCCGCAGATCGACCGGCGCGCGCTCGGACAGCATCGCGCCTTCCAGCGGCGCATCGTCGCCGAAAGCGCGAACCAGCGAAGGCTCCAGCCAATCGGGATAGTCGCCGCGCACAGCGGCCGGCGCGTCGGCCAGGTCACGCGGCTGCGCCAGCGCAGCGCGTTCGGCGTCGGTCAGGGCGCCTGGACCATGCGGCTCGTCGCCGGCGGCCTCGGCCACCCCCTCCACCGACCAGTCCCAGAACACATGCAGGGCGCAGAGCGTGGCGGCGCGCGCGCTGTCATCGCCCATCCGCCAGCCGAGCGAACGGCGACGGCGCAGGACGTCGAGCACCAGGCCCGAAACCCAGGCGCGGTCCTTGGACCCAGCAAACCTAGATGCATCACCCCACGCCTTGAGCGCCAGCTTCACAGGCCGGTGGCGCGTCTCGACGTCGGTGAGGATCTCGATGGCTGCGGAGAGGCGTCCGCCGTCACGCAAGGGCTCTACTCACATTCAAAGGAAAATGGCGGCGGTCACCGCCAGGAGGCCACCGAAGCCCGCGAACCAGATCAGGCTGCGGAGGTAGGGGACGTTGATCACATAGGCGATGGGATGGAGCGCGCGCGAGGCGACATAAAGCGCCGAGCCCCACAGCGTCAGCGGACCGAGCTTGGCGGCGAGATAGGCCGCGACCACGGCCGCAGCGAACAGCGGAAAGGTCTCCATGAAGTTCGCGAAGGACCGGTTCAGCCTTGCGGCGCCGCCGGTCACAGGTCGCGCATCATCCCTCGGGCCGGCGGCCCATTGCAGACTCTGCTGGCGCCGAGAGGCGGCCGCCGCCCAGAGCAGTTGGACGACGCCGATGATCACGGCGGCGGCCAGCAGCTTCAGTTCGACGGCCGTGGTCATCAGACCGGGCTCGTATAGTTCGGCGCTTCGCGGGTCATCATCACGTCATGGACGTGGCTCTCGCGGAGCCCCGCGCCGGTGATGCGGATGAACCGCGCCTTGCTGCGGAAGGTCGCCAGATCGCCCGCGCCCACATAGCCCATAGCCGCCCGCAGGCCGCCGACCATCTGGTGCAGGATCGGGGTGATCGGACCCTTGTAGGCGACTTGGCCCTCGATGCCCTCGGGGACCAGCTTCAGCGCCGAGACCTCCTTCTGGAAGTAGCGGTCGGCCGAACCGTTGGCCATCGCGCCCAGCGAACCCATGCCGCGATAAGCCTTGTAGGACCGACCTTGGTACAGGAACACCTCGCCCGGGGCTTCGTCGGTGCCGGCGAAGGCCGACCCCATCATCGCCACCTGGGCGCCCATGGCGAGCGCCTTGGCCAGGTCGCCGGAATACTTGATCCCGCCGTCGGCGATGACCGGAACGTCAGTGCCGGCCGCGGCGCGAACCGCGTCGGCGATAGCGGTCAGTTGGGGCACGCCCACGCCCGCCACGATGCGGGTGGTGCAAATCGAGCCAGGACCGATCCCGACCTTCACGGCGTCAGCGCCGGCGTCGATCAGCGCGCGTGCGCCGTCATAGGTGGCGACGTTGCCGGCGACGATCTGCACGCGGTTGGTTTCGCGCTTCAGACGTTCGACCGCGCGGGAGACGTCGGCGTTGTGGCCGTGGGCGGTGTCGATCACCACCACGTCCACGCCGGCGTCGACCAGGGCCATAGAGCGCTCGTAGCCGTTGTCGCCAACGGTCGAGGCCGCGCCGACCAACAGACGCCCCTGGGCGTCCTTGGCGGCGCTCGGATAGGCCTGGGCCTTCTCCATGTCCTTGACGGTGATCAGGCCGACAGCGTGATAGTCGTCATCGACGACGATGATGCGTTCGATCTTGTGCTTGCGCAGCAGATCGCGGGCCTCGGCCTGGGTGCAGCCTTCGCGGACAACGATGAGGTTGTCCTTGGTCATCAGCTCCTTGGCCGGAATGTCGTCGCGGCCTTCGAAGCGCATGTCGCGGTTGGTCAGGATGCCGACCAGTTTGCCCGAGCCGCGTTCGACCACCGGGAAGCCGGAGATCTTGCGGCGCGCCTTGATCTCCCGGACCTCGCGCAGCGGGGTGTCGGGATGGATGGTCAGCGGATTGATGACCATGCCGCTCTCGTACCGCTTCACTTCGCGGACTTGATCGGCCTGCTCCTCGACGGTGAGGTTCCGGTGCAGCACGCCCAGACCGCCGGCCTGAGCCATGGCGATGGCCAGACGGCTCTCGGTGACCGTGTCCATAGCGGAGGACACGAGGGGGATATTGAGACTAATTTCGCGGGTGAACTTGGTGGTCGTGTCCACCTGGGTTGGCATCACATCCGATGCGCCCGGTTCCAGCAAAACGTCGTCGAAGGTGAGACCTTCGCGAATGTCCATGTAAGGCTCCATTTTGCGAGCCGCGTATAAGCCCTCTGGGGCGCCTCGGGCAAGGGCAGGTTCCAGCGTAATCATGCCGCAGCTTCCTCTTTTTGGGGTTGGAGACGTCTTTCGAGGCCGAAAGTCATGGAAAACATGACCAGGCAGAGGCCCGCCGACAGCGCCAGCGCCATGCGCGGCGACTCGGCCAAGGCGAATCCGTAGAGCGCCGGCCCGCCGATCTGGACCAGCTGGGCCGGGCGCGAGAGCAGCGCCGAGCGGTAGGCGTAGTTGGCCGGGCCGTAGAGGTGGAGCGGCAGCACGCCCTTGGCGACCGTGGTCATGCCGCTGCCCGCGCCATGGCCCAGCGCCATCAGCGAGGCCCCCTTCGCTCCAAGCGTCAGCAGGCAGGCCGCGCCCAGCGGATGCATCAGGGTGGCGACCCGCGTCGCGATCAACGGGGAGAACCGCCGCATAACGGTGAACTCGGCGAAGCGGACGCTTACCGCGGCGACGCCGACCAGGGCGGCTGTCGTCGCGGCCCTGGCCGGGGTCAGGCCGAATGCGGCCAGCAGGCGCGGCAGATGGCTGCTCATCGCCGTGGAGATGAACCAGGCGCAGGAGAACAGCACCGCAAGCTGGACCATGCGGCGATCCCAGATCACCGGTTCGGCGGCCCGCCCCTTGGCGTGATGCTGCTGGCCGACGACATGCGGCACGATCCAGGCGGCGAGCGGTAGACAAAGGCCGACATGCAGCGCCGCCCACGCGAAGCAGGCGCCCCGCCAGCCGAAGCGCTGCTCGAGATAGGCCGTGAGCGGCCATCCCAAGGTCGAGCCCAGGCCGCCCAGCAGGGCGACGCCGGTGATCGGCCGCCGGGCCGTAGAGGCTGACCAGGATCGCGAAGGCCGTGCCGTACATGCCAATCGCCATGCCCAGCCCGATGACCAGGATGGCGCAGGTGAGCGTGGCGGCGTCGCCCGCCAGGCCCAGCAGGATCAGTCCGGCCGCGAAGATCAGGTTTGAGGCCAGCAGCACTTCCTTGCCACCGCGCGCCTCGATCCATCGCGCCGCACGAGTGGCGACCAACGGGGTCACCGCCAAGGCCACGGACATCAGGCTGAAGACGAAGGTCGGGCTGAGCGCCAGATCAGCGGCGATCGCGTCCCCAAGGACGCCCAGCAGATAGAAACTGGAGGCGAAGGCTATGGTCTGGCCGAACCCGAGCACCAGCGTGATCGCTGTCTGTGGTGCGCGTGGTTGGGTGAGCTTTCCCGCCATTCCGAGCTTGTGCGCCGTTTGCGGAATTGAGGAAACCGACATATTGGTTTGTTGATGTTCGAAAATCTCACATTAGGACCACTCCCCTCGCTGAACGCTCTGCGCGCGTTCGAGGCCATGGCGCGCACCGGCAAGGCCACCCTGGCCGCGCAGGAACTGAACGTGACGCACAGCGCGGTCAGTCGTCAGGTCAAGGCGCTGGAGGAGACCTTGGGGGTGCGGCTGTTCACCGGACCCAAGCACCGCTTAGAATTGACGCAGGCGGGGCGCGACCTGTTGCCGGCGCTGACCGGCGCCTTCGACCAAATCGCCACCGCGGTTCGTCAGACACGCGGCGGCGGCGAGGACCTGCACATCGCGGTCAACGCCAGCATCTCGGTAAAGTGGTTGATCCCGCGCTTGAGCGGCTTCGCCAGCGCCCACCCCGGCATCCGCCTGCATCTGGCGGAGCTTCCGTCGCACGCCATGTCCTATCGCGGGGCGCACGCCGTCGTCCGAATGGCGCCGACCAGCCGCCTGGCCGACCCCGACGCCACCAGCTTCATTCAGAGCCACCTTGGCCTGGTGATGTCGCCGGCCCTGGCTGAGCGGTTCGCCGACAATCCATTGGCCGCGCCCAGGCTGGCGGCGCAAACCCATCAGCAGGGCTGGGCGATCTGGGCGGCCCTGACCGGCACGGAGCTGCCGCCGTCACCGGAGCAGCCCTTCGCCCACCTACATTTCGCGATCGACGCGGCCATCGCCGGATTGGGCGTCGCCGTCATGCCCTGGCCGCTGGTGGCCGACTATGTGCGCAGCGGCCGGCTGGTCGCGCCGTTCGGCTTCCGCAAGGCCGAGAGCGCGTTTGCGCTGCTGGCGGCGCCAGGCGCGTCCAGCCGCGCCTTGGATCATTTCCGCAGGTGGTTGGTGGCGGAGGGCGCCAAGACGCCCCCTGCCCCCGCCTACCGCCCCCCACACAATCGTCATCCTCCGGTCGCCTGAAAGGCGATCCGGGGGACCCAAGCGGCCTCGACAGGTTCTGAAATGCAGCTTGGCCCCCCCGGATCAGCCTAGCGGCTGCCCGGAGGATGACGAAGCAGGTGGAACTACCGCCCCTTGAAGCCGGTCGCCACGAGGTAGACCTCGGAGCTATCAGCTCGGCTGGCCTTGGGCTTGATGTGGCGCACCTCGTCGAACCTGCGGTTCAACTCGCCGATGATCTCGTGGGTCTCACCGCCCTGGAACGCCTTCGACAGGAAGGCGCCGCCTGGCCGCAGCACGCTGACCGCGAAGTCGGCGGCGGTTTCGATCAGGGTCATGATCCGCAGGTGGTCGGTACGACGATGGCCGACGGTGTTCGGAGCCATGTCCGACAGCACCAGGTCCGGCGGCCCGCCGAGCAACTCGATCAGCAAGGGGCCGCATGCTGGATCGGTGAAGTCCATTTCCAGGATGTGGGCGGGCGGCAGCGGATCGACCGGCAGCAGGTCGACGCCGACGATGTTGGTCACCCCGCGTTCGATCGCCACCTGGGTCCAACCACCGGGGGCCAGGCCAAGGTCGATGACCCGCACGCCGGGCCTGAGCAGCTTCAGCTTGTCGTCGAGCTCGGTCAGCTTGTAGGCGGCCCGACTGCGATATCCGTGGGCGCGAGCCTTAGCGGCGAAGGGGTCGTTGATCTGTCGCGACAGCCAGGCCTGGGACGACGGAGTCCGGTCCTTCGCGGTCTTGAGGCGCTTAGGCGTAACCCGGCCCTCTTCGGATCCGCCCGTGGGCGGCTTGACCATGCGTTTGCGGGGCGGCTCTGTCATTCAGGGGCGTTTACAGGGGAAGCGCCGCCCGATCTACGGCCGCGACGCCGACGTCGCCGCTTGCGCTTGGTTCCCACGCCCGACATCAGCGACATCAGGATGCCTTCGCGCAGGCCACGGTCGGCGACCCGCACGCGCGAACAGGGCCAAAGCTCCTGCACCGCCTGAAGAATGGCGGCCCCGGCCAGGACCAGGTCGGCGCGATCCGAACCGATGCAAGGCTGGTCCGCGCGCTGCTGCGGACTGAGATCGAGCAGCATGCGGGCGGCTGCGTCGCATTCCCCGCGGGTCATCCAGATGCCGTCCACCTGGCTGCGGTCATAGCGCTGCAGCCCAAGATGCATCCCAGCCAGGCTGGTGATCGCCCCAGAGGTTCCCACCAGGTGGGCGCGGTCGGCGTCGAAGATCGGCCGCAGCGGATCGGCGTGGCGGAACTCGCGGATTTGGTCCTTCACGGTCTCGACCATGGCCCGGAACCAGCCCTCGGTGGCCTCCGGCCCTTCCGGGAAGCGCTCGGCCAGGGTGACCACGCCGATCGGGATCGAAAGCCAGGCCTTGATCGGCAGCCGGCCCGCCGCGAACGTCGCCAACTCGGTTTCCAAGCCGCCGGCCGTCAGATCGACCCAGGACAGCTCCGTCGATCCGCCGCCGACATCGACCACCAGCGCCGCCTGCGCGCTGTGGTCCAGCAGGTTCAGGCAGCCCGCCACCGAAAGCTGGGCCTCTTCGCGCGGCGTGATGATCTGCAACTGAAGGCCGGTTTCGGAGGCCACGCGAGCCACGAATTCCGCCCCGTTCTCGGCCCCGCGGCACGCCTGGGTGGCGATGGCCTTGAGCTTCACCACCTTGCGGCGGCGAACTTTCTCGGCGCTGACCCTCAGGGCTGCGAGCGCACGATCCATCGCCGCTTCGGAGAGCCGCCCTGTCAGCGAGAGCCCCTCACCGAGTCGGACGATGCGCGAATACGCCTCAACAACCCGGAAACCGCGGCCCGACGGGGTGGCGATCAACAGGCGGCAATTGTTCGTACCGAGATCGAGTGCACCGTAACAAGGCGAGTCAGTTGAACCGGCGCCGCCACTCGTCCTGGCTCTGGAAGCCGTCTCTCGATCAAGCGTCATCGTCACCGGCGGGGTGGCCGAAACGCTTGTACATCAAGGATCTGGAGCACGTTCGGTGAGAACGCGCTCAACAGCGCCGCAGTCATTGACCGCCATCCGTCCCTAGTAGAGGCGCCGACACAGCACCTCGTTTCATAGGCGACTGTAGCAAGCTGGTTCGCCTCTCGGAAGGCACGCCCTTGCACATGACAAGATGAGCAGTACGTTCACCTTCCAGTCAGGCGCCAAGGTCTAGAGTCGTTTCATGGACGCTCGTATCGAAAAACGTGGAAGCGACACGGTCACACCGCCGGCGGTTCTTGCTGAGCCGCGTTTGGCGAAGTACGCCATCGGCCAAGTCGTGAGACACCGTCACTACCCGTTCCGGGGCGTGATCTTTGACGTCGATCCCACTTTCTCAAACACTGAGCAGTGGTGGTTGTCGATTCCGGAAGAGATCCGGCCGCGCAAGGACCAGCCCTACTATCACCTGCTGGCCGAGAACGACGAGAACGCCTACGTCGCCTATGTCTCCGAGCAGAACCTGGTGCCGGACGACAGCGGCGAGCCCGTCGGACATCCGCAAGCCTCGTTGATCTTCGAATCGTTCAACGAAGGCCACTACACGCTGCGCCCGCGGATCAGCCACTAGGGCGCGCGGCACAGGCGTTTCGCCTGCCCCGCCCTAGGCGCAATCTTTCACCGGCGAACTGCGTTTTCGGCACATAGTTCGAACGGAACTTTCGCGAATTCGCGCTCATTCTAGCGTCATGAACGCAGATGATTTCAGCGGCGGCCCGCCTGTGGGCGCACGGCCCGATTGGACGATCGACCAGGACTGGGCGGCCTATAGCCAGGCTGAGCACGCGATCTGGATGACGCTGTATGAGCGCCAGTCCAAGCTCCTGCCCGGCCGCGCCTGCGACGCCTTCCTCAAGGGCCTGGACGCCCTGGACCTGCATCGCGGCGGCATTCCCGATTTCGCGCGCATCAACGAGGAACTGAACCGGCTGACCGGTTGGAGCGTCGTCGCGGTGCCTGGCCTTGTGCCCGACGAGGTGTTTTTCGAGCACCTGGCCAATCGCCGCTTCCCGGCCGGCCGTTTCATCCGCAAGCCCGACGAGCTGGACTATCTGGAGGAGCCCGACGTCTTCCATGACGTGTTCGGCCACGTGCCGATGCTCACCGATCCCACCTTCGCCGACTACATGCAGGCCTATGGGCAGGGCGGATTGCGCGCCCTGGGCCGAGGCCAGCTGCACAATCTGGCGCGGCTCTACTGGTACACGGTCGAATTCGGCCTGCTGGAGACGCCCGAAGGCCTGCGCATCTACGGCGCCGGGATCGTTTCGAGCCGGGCGGAATCGATCTTCGCCCTGGACGATCCTTCGCCCAATCGCCTGGGTTTCGACCTGGAACGGGTCATGCGCACGCCCTACCGGATCGACGACTTCCAGCAGGTCTATTTCGTGATCCCGTCGCTAAAGGCGCTGCTGAACGCCACGCTGCAGGATTTCGCGCCGATCTATGAACGTCTGAGCCAGGCGCCGGATATCGCCATCGACGTCATGGCGCCGGGCGATCGCGTATTCACCTGCGGAACCCAGGACTACGCCAAGACCGGCGGACGGCTGGCCTCGGCCTAGCCCCCGGCCTTTTCCCGCGCCATCAGGGTCTGAATGCCCTTCTGGACCTCCAGCCGCTGGGCGGGCGTGAAGACGCGGTAGCGTTGGGACTTCGGTCCCGAAGCGGCGCTGATCTCCTGGTCGGTCACATAGATGAACCGGCCCTGGAAGGCGCCGGTCACGGGCTGGCCATAGGCCATGCGGATGCCTTCCAGCCGCACGGCGCAGTTCTCCAGCGTATCGATGTTGGGCGCGACGGGCCGGAAGTCCGGCTTGCCGTTCATCCCGTCGGCCATGCGCCAGCAGACCCCGGTATTGCCGGGCGCCGTCAGCGGCTTCTCGCAGCCGGACAGCGCCGCCACCGCGCCCAACCCCAGCAAAACCCTGCGCATGGCGCTCCTCAGTAGTCCTTGCGCCAGCGAACGGCGAGCTTGCCGTCCCCCTGGCTGGCGAGCTTGGAGATGATGGAGAGGTTGCGGCCGAGTCGCCACTCGACCTGCGCCGATGGCCCCTCGCGGCCGCCGCCGGTCAGCTCCAGATAGACGTCTTCGGTCAGGTACTTGCCGCCGGACACCGTGACACCGGACTCATCGCCCCCAGCCAGCGCCAAGCGGTCGAGACCGGCGAAGCTGCGCAGGTTGCCGATCACGTCGAAGCCTCCGCCGCCGGCCAGCGACGACAGCGCCGAGGCGAGCTGAGCGGCCTCGAGCGGCGACAGCTGCGCGGCCGAGCGCCCGAACAGCACCTGCGACAGCACCTCGTCGTTCGGCAGGACCGGCACCGAGGTCAGGGTGATCTCGGGCTTGGCCGCCGTGCCTCGGATGCGCACCACGGCGGTCAGCGACGGGTCGTCGCGGGTCGCGGTCAGGTCCAGGCGGATCGCCTCCGGCTTCGTGGCCAGGGTGACGACGCCCCGATCATCGAACTCGAAGCGCTTGCCCGCGAAATCGTACTCGCCGCGCACGACCCGGGCGGTGCCGGCCAGGGTCGGCCGCGCCGTCGTGCCGCCGACCTTGGCGTTGAGGGAAAGCTCCACATCCAGGCCCCTGCCCCGCAGGAATATCCGCCTGGGGGCCTTCAGGGTCACGTCGAGGGCGATCGACGGCCCCCTGGAGACGACCGGTTGCAGCGATTGAGAGAGGTCGGTGGGCTTGTTGCGCTCAATCACGTCCATCGAGACCACGCCTGACGGCGCCGACATGTTCGCCGAGACGTCGGCGCGATCGATGGTCAGGTCGCCGCCGAGACGAACCTTGCCATCGGCGGCGCGGTCGAGCGTCGCCTGCCCCGAGGCCGAGGCGCTGGCCATGTCGTTGTCGATCAGCCGGAAGTTCTTCAGATCCAGCAAGAAGGTCGAGGCGCCTTCGCGAAGCAGGCTGACCTTGCCGGACCCCGACAGCGTCCCGCCATGCCCGTCCGCCCCGGTGGCCTGGGTGATGTTGACGGCGTTGTTGGCGAAGGCCGCGCGCAGGACCACGTCGGTCAGCACCAGGCCGGTCGCGCCGTCGGAGAAGCGCCCCTTGTCCACCTCCACCTGGCCGGTGGCGTTCGGATCGGCCAGCGTGCCGCCCAGGGTTCCCTGAAGCTGGACATGTCCCGCCAGCTCCCGTTCGCCCCCAACCAGCAGCTCCCACAACGGCTTGACCTCGCCATCGGCGAAGAAGTCGCCGCGGATCGGCCGGGTGCGGGCGATGGCGATGCGGAACGGGCTCGCCGAAGCCTCGGCCGGCAAGACCACGTTGGCGTTGGCGCGCAGGCCCTGCTCGTTGGTCACGGCGGCGGTCAAGGTCACCGCGTCGTCGTCCAGAAGCGCCTTCAAGGAGCCGTCCATGCCAAGCTCGCGCGGCGAACCGCGGCCCCGGGCGTCGTCGAGCTTGGCGTCCAGGGTTCCGGTCAGCTGCTTGCCCCGCCCGGTGAGGGTCAAGGTCGCGTCGGCCCGGCCAGTGAGGTCGGAGTTGAGGACGCCCAGTCCGAGGTGTTCGATCTGCGCGTGAATGTCGGTGGCGTCCTTGGTGAGCCGCCCGTCAAGGTCGATGCGTCCGCCGTCGCCGGCCGCCAGACGCAGCCGGGCCGTCTGCTCGGGGCCGCCGAAATGAATCGTCGCGGTCTCGGTGGTCTTCAGATCGCGACGGCCCAGTTGCCCGCCGCCATCGAAGGTCAAGGCGTAGCCGGGCTTGGCCTCGGCCAACAGCCCGCTCCCCTTGGCGCCCCAGCGCCCGTTGTTGGAGATCCCTTCCAGATCGACCGTGTAGGGCAGCCGCGATAGCGGGCCGTCGGCGGTGATCAAGCCCGTCCGCACCGCGAACTTGGCGCCTGGCGGAACCGCATCGGTCGCCTTCAGATTCAGGGTCCCACGCGGGCCGCCGGCGGCGTCGACGATCTTTACGACCCCCGTCACCTCGCCATTCTCCAGGAAGGCGCCCTTGGCCACCCGCAGCTGCAAGTCGGCCGCCGAGGGCGTGTTGCGCCGGAGCGCGATGGAGCCCTCAGCCGAAAGACCGCCGGCGTCGAGCGACAGGTCCGACAGGTCCACCCCGCCATTGGGGAAGCGGAAGGCCGAGCGGGCCTGGGCCGGTCCATAGTCGCTGGCCGCCGTCAGGGCGACGACGCCGCTCGAACCATCGGCCCGGCTCATGAAACTCAGGGTAAGCTTGGCGTCCTTCAGCGGCAGGCGCGGGATGTCGATGGCCTCGAAGTCGGCCAGCAGGTCCGCACGCGGCGCACTGAGCGTCCCGGTCACGGCGCCAGATCCCTTGGCCTTGCCGGTGATCTCCACGGGGCCCGCCCGGAAAGGACCGTCGGCCGACCAGTCGAGCTTGAAGCGCATGGCGCCGTCGGCGCCCAGCACCCCGGCCGTCGCCGCCTTGATCGCCGCGCCGTTCAGGGTCCCGTCGGACACCGAGATCTTGCGCCCCTCGACATTGGCCCGCGCCTGCAACCGCGGCGTTGCGCCCAGCAAGCGGTCCAGTTCAGCGAAGCCTGAGGCGAAGCGTGCGCCCTTGGCGTCGAGACTGAGCGTCCAGGGTTTGCCAGCGCCCGATTGGGTCGCCGACCAATCGGCCGACAGCGCGCCGGAGGCCCCGGCGCGGGCGGCGGCGAGGTTCGAGAAGTCGGCCTTGCCCTTGAAGTTCAGGCCGCCCAGCAGGCTACGGCCGCCGTTGGCGCGAACCTTGAGACCGACGCCGGTCGCCTGGACGTCGCGCAGCAGCAATCGGCCGTCAGCCAGTCGCGAGGCGTCGAAGGACGCCGTGGGCCGTGCGCCCAGCAGCGCCGCCGCGAGGCCCGATCCACGCCCGCCGGCCCCGGCGATCTTGCCCGCGATCGCCACCACGCGATCACGGCGGGTCAGGACGAACGGGCCGGAGACCCGGTCCAGGCCATAGTCGCCCAGCGTCAGGCGCGCGACGTCGGCCGTACCGGCGAAGCGCAGATCATCGGCGTTTCCGGTCAGCACGCCCTCGACCCGCCCCAGTCCCATCGGCGGACCGCCGGTGACCTTCGAAAGCTCCTTGGCCGCCGCTGTCATCGCGACGCCCGCGGGGCCGGTCCGGCGCTCGCCCAGATTGGCCTTACCCTTGGCCGTGACCGCCAGATTGGCCGACGTCACCTGGGCGTCGAGGTCATAGAGCGAGGCCCCGGCCTCACGCCCCGAAATCGTGAATTGTGCTTCCGGTCCAAGGCGTTCGACCAATTCCTTCGTCAAGGTCGAGGCGTTCAGCAGCACCCGTCCCTGCGCCGAACCGCCCTGCTTGTTCCAGGCGCCGGAGGCTTCCACCGGCTTGATGGCCCCGGAGGTCGCCAAGGCGGTGAAGCGGCCCTGCGGGCCTTCACCCTTGGCCTGGACCTGCAGCGAGAAGGGTCGGTCGGTCGGCAAGCCCAGGCTGCCCGCCAAGGCGCCGCCCTTGGCCTCTTCGGCGTCGGCGCTCACCAGCAGCGGCCGCCCACCGCCGAAATCGAACTCGGCGTTCAGATGGTCGCCGGGGTGCAGAACGCTGGCCACGGCGACCTTGCCGCTCTGGCCGCCGTTGCGACGTTGAACGTCAACGCTCGCCACCACGTCGTAGACCCCGCGCGCGACGCTGAACTCCGGCGTCAGTTCAAGACGGGTCGCGGCGCGATCGATATCGATCGAGATCGGCAGCCCGGCGGACTCGCTCTTGGGCTCCAGCGTCGGGCGGCGCAAGATCGTCACCTGTTCGGCCTTGATATCGTCCGCCCGGAATTTACGCCTGAAGAGTTCGGCGTAACTCCATGTCAGTTCGATATTTTTGGCCTCCAGCCAAATACCCTTCTCGTCGCTGATCGTCAGCCGGCGCACGGTGAAATCGCGCCAGACATCGCCGCCCAGCCCCTCGATTTTCAAGCGGCCAAGCCGGCCGATCTTCAACCCGCTGGCGCGCGCCTCGATCAGCAGCCGGCCCTGCGGCAGCAGCACGCCATAGCGGGCGGTCAGCGCCGTCGCCCCGATCACCAGGGCCAGCAGCAGGCAGATCGCGACGATGATCTTCGGCAGGATCGAGCTCTTCGCGACCTTGACGGCCGCCTCGGCCACCTCCTCGACGGGTGTCGGCGTCTCGCTCAAAACGATTGCCCGATGCTGAGATAGATCTGGAACGCCGGGTCGCCCTTACGCTTGTCGAGCGGAATGGCGATGTCGGCGCGGATCGGCCCGAAGCCGAGATCGTAGCGAACGCCGACCCCGGCGCCGACGCTGAAATTGTCGCCGCTCGGGAACTCGTCGGTCCCGACCGCGCCAGCGTCGAGAAAGGCCACGACGCCCCAGTGCTGGCCGATCTTCTGACGCAGCTCCACCGAGGTCTCGAGCACCGACGCCCCGCCTTGCGGCGTGTTGTCGACGGATCGCGGCCCGATCGCCTGATAGGCGTAGCCGCGAACCGAGCCGCCGCCTCCGGCGTAGAATCGCCGCGAAGCCGGCACCTGAGGCACGGTCGCGCCAAGGATGACGCCCGCCTTCAGGCGTCCCGCGACGACGGTGCGCGCCCGCGCGTCGAACGGGAAGTAAGCCGAGCCCTGAGACTGGACCTTGAGGTAGGGCAAGCTGTCGTCGCCGAACAGGTAGGTCGGCTCGGCCCGCACCTCCAACCGCCAGCCGCGCTTTGGGTCCAACGGATCGTCGGACCGATCGAGCGCGCCCGCCGCCAGACCGGCGGCCGTGAACAGGTTGCGGCCGGGCGAGTTCACGTGAAGGTTGTTGTGTTCCTCGGTCTGGCTGTAGTCGAGCGACCCGCCGAGCGTGATGTACGACGTCTTGCGGAACCGCCGCTGGATGTCCGCGCGCACGCCGAACCCGGTTTCGTCATAGGCGTCGGTGCGGTTGAGATATCCCCCGGCCCCGGCCTTGAACGTCTGCTGTGGACGGCGCCAATGCGGCAGGGTCAGTTCCCCGCCGAGCCGGCTGTCGATGTTCGAGGCCCTGGCCAGGGCCGCGACCGTGTCGGCCCGCCCGAAGATGTTGTAGCGGGTCCACTTGGCGTCGGCGCCGACGCCTTCGCTGGTGGAGTAACTGGCCCCGAGCTCCACGGTGCGCGGCTTGCGGTCGGCCAAACTGACCAGGATCGGCCGCAGCCCGTCGCTGGTGGCCTGGTCTTTCGGCGCCAGGGACACCGTCACCGAATCGTAGACCCCGGTGTCGAGCAGCCGACGCTCCAGTTCGCCGACGTCCTCCGGATCGTAGACCTCGCCGGGCTTCCACGGCGCCAGGTGCTCCAACCAGGGCCGGTCCGTACGCCCCTCGGTCAGCAGTTTGAGCCCATCGAGCCGCACTAGGTCGCCGGCCTCGATCTTGTAGGTCGGGCGCACCGTCCGGTCGGCATGATCGACAATCACCTCGCGCGGCGCCGAAGCGACGTCGGCGTAGCCGCGCTTCTGGACGGCGGCGACGATCCGGCCCTCGGCGTTGATGACGTCCACCGCCCGGCCCGGCGCGCCGGTGGCCAGGCCCATGACCGCTTCGCCGGCCTGACGCACCTCCGGCAAGGGCGCGGGCTCCAGCCAGTCGATCTGCGGCTCGGCGATCGTGAACCGCGGCCCCGGCTTGACCTTGATGATGGGCGTCGGCGTCTCGCCGTCGCCGACGTCAGGCTCGACGTCGTAGGCGTAGTAACCCTCGGAGCGCAGCACGGCGATCACGTCCTCGCCGGCGTCGCGCGCACGGCGGCGGGCTTCGAAACGATTGGCGACGGGTTTGTCGGATTCGCCGACGGCGCGCGCCACGGCGTCGCGCAGGCTCGCGTCGAGCTCGCCCTCCACGCTCGCCCGTGGCGATTCAGCGTGAGCGGCTCCCGACGCACATATGGCCGCCGAGGCGGCGACCGCGACGACCAATCGTCCCACGCCTAATCCTTCAATCGCGCCCCAGATTCCGATGTAGCCCGCGTCGCGGCGCGCTGTCACCCATGCCGAGCGGGTCAAGCTGCATTCCCGTTAAGCAGGCGCCTGCCCAATTGCTGGGCGCCCAGGCCATGAAGGATCGCCGTTACCAAAAAGCCGCTCGATTCCCGCCTGCGCTTCCTAAGGTCGAAGTCCCGACGACGCGAGAGGATCTTGTGGTGGAGTACGGCGTGGCGACGGCTCACAGATCTGATCAGGCGGCCGCGCACGCGACCAATTCCCCCGACGCGCCGCCGGCCGCGCCCTATGACGAGATGCTGACGGCCCTGGCCGAGGTCCGCCCCCACTACAGCGCCCTGGACCGGCGGATCGCCACCCTGGCCGCCGCCGAGATGTCGGAGCGCCAGCGGACGCTGGAACGGTTCTTCCTGCTGCAGGGCATCACCTTCACGGTCTATGGCGGCGAAAGCTCCACCGAGCGGATCATTCCCACCGACCTGCTGCCGCGGATCATCCCGGCCGCCGAGTGGGCGACGATCGAGGCTGGTCTGACCCAGCGGCTGCGCGCGCTGAACATGTTCCTCGCCGACATCTACGGCGAACAGCAGATCCTGATGGACGGGGTCGTGCCCCGCGAACTGGTGCTCGGCGCCCCGTCCTATCGGCGGGAGATGCAGAACCTCTATGTGCCGCATCAGGCCTACGCCAATGTCTGCGGCTCGGACCTGATCCGCCAGCCGGACGGCGCCTTCGCCGTGCTGGAGGACAATCTGCGCGTCCCGTCCGGCGTCTCCTACATGCTGGCCAACCGCGAGGCCTCGCGCCGGACCTTCCCGGGCACATTCAGGGCCGCGGGCGTGCGCGCCATCGACCGCTATCCCGACCTGCTGCTGGCCACCCTGAAGGGCATGGCGGCCGACTGGCGGCCCAATCCGCAGATCGTGGTGCTGACGCCGGGGGTCTACAACTCGGCCTACTACGAACACGCCTATCTCGCCCGGCTGATGGGGTGCCCGCTGGTCGAGGGCCGCGATCTCGTTGTCCACGACAACATGGTCTACATGCGGACCACGACCGGCCTGCGACGCATCGACGTGATCTATCGCCGGGTCGACGACGACTTCATCGACCCCCTCACCTTCCGGCGCGATTCCGGGCTTGGGGTCGCAGGGCTGTTCAACGTCTACCGCGCCGGCAATGTGGTGATCTGCAACGCGCCGGGAACCGGCGTGGCCGACGACAAGGCGGTCTACGCCTATGTCCCGGCGATCATCCGCTACTACCTCGGCGAAGACGCCATCCTGCCGAACATCGAGACCTATCTCTGCCGCGAGACCTCGCAGCTGAGCCATGTGCTCGCCAATCTGGACAAGCTGGTGGTCAAGGCGGTGGGCGCCTCGGGCGGCTACGGCATGTTGATCGGCCCCCACGCCAGCCAGCAGGAGCGCGAGGACTTCGCCCTGGCGATCAAGGCCGATCCCGCCAACTACATCGCCCAGCCGACCATTCAGCTCTCCACCGCCCCCTGCCTGATCGACGGGGTGATCGAGCCGCGCCACGTCGACCTGCGCCCCTTCATTCTCTCGGGCGAGAAGATCGTGGTGACGCCCGGCGCCCTGACACGGGTGGCCCTGCGCAAGGGCTCGCTGGTGGTGAACTCCAGCCAGGGCGGCGGCTCCAAGGACACCTGGATCCTGGAACCCGACGGCGCGGCCGATCAGGAGGGACGGCCATGATGCTCGCGAGGGTCGCCGACAGCCTCTACTGGATCGGGCGCTATGTGGAACGCGCCGAGCACATGTGCCGTCTGTCGGACGTGATGCTGAACGCCACCCTGGACCGCACGCAGGCTGCGGACCAGGTGACCCGGATCGCCTTGGCCGCGGTCGGCGATCCTGACGCCGCCCATGTCGGCAGCCCCTATGACCTGGCCTTCTCGCTCGCCCTCGACCGCGAGGACCCCGGCTCCATCACCAGTTCGCTGGCGCTGGCCCGCGAGAACGCCCGCCAGGTCCGCGACCAGATCACCACGGAGACCTGGGAGCGCCTGAACCTGATCTATCTGCGGATGGCCGGGCCAGAGGCGCCCAAGGCCTTCGCCGACGGTGCCTCGGTCTTCCTGCACGACATCATCGCCGACCTGCATCTCTTCAAGGGCGCGGCCGACGCCACTATGAGCCATGGCGAGGGCTGGCGATTCTTGCTGCTCGGCGTCCATCTGGAGCGCGCGCAGCTGATCGGCCGGCTACTGCAGGTCTGTTTCGGCGACGCCAGCCGCCGGCCGCTGGACGACCACATGGCGTTGATGAGCGTGCTGCGGATGAGCTGCGCGCTGGAGCCGTATCTGCGCCGCTTCACGGCCGACATCCAGCCCCGCAAGATCCTGCAATTCCTGCTGCTGGACGAGGAGTTCCCCCGCTCGATCCGGTTCTCCACCGCCCGCATCGAGGAGCACCTGAGCGCCACCGCCCGCTATGTCGAGGCGACCGGCCACGCCGGCCCCGAACGCCTGGCCGGCCGGCTGCGCGCGCGCCTGCAATACGCCGACATGGAGGAACTGGAGGCGGCCGGCGCCAGCGCTCTGATCTCCACCGTGCTCGACGAGTGCGCGGCCCTGCACCAGGCGATCTACGACACCTTCGTCGCCTATTCCCTCGAAATGCGTCTGCCGGCGTAAGGACCAGACCCGTGCTTTTGGAAGTCCGCCACGTCACCCAGTACCACTACGCCGAGCCCGTGCGCGAAAGCGTCATGGAGGTGTGGATGCAGCCGCAGAAGGGCGCGCGCCAGCGGCTGGTCTCCTTCGAGCTCGAGCTTGATCCGGCCGCCCAGCTGTTCTCCTACGCCGACCCCTTCGGGAACGCGGTCTATCATTTCGACGTGCCCCAGCCGCACGACCGCCTGAACATCGTCGCCCGCTCGGCGGTTGAAACCCAGGCGCCGGCGCCGTTGCCTGACTCCCTCGACCAGGGGGAATGGGACCGCCTGCGCAGCGACTTCGTCCGCGGCGAGAACTTCGACTTCCTGACCCACCACGGGTTCGCCATCGAAACCGAGGCTCTGCGGGCCTATGTGGCCCTGCATGAGCTGGACGAACTTCGCCGTCGCGATCCGCTCAGCGCCGTGCGTCAGCTCTCCCAGACCATCTACGCCTCCTTCGGCTACGAGGCCGGCGTCACCCGCGCCGACAGCCCCATAGACCTGGCGCTGAAGGCCGGTCGCGGGGTCTGCCAGGACTTCGCCCACATCATGATCGCCATCTGCCGCTCCTGGGGCGTCCCAGCGCGCTATGTGTCGGGCTACCTGTTCACCGACCGACAGGCGGGCGACCGCTCGGACCCCGACGCCACCCACGCCTGGGTCGAGGTGTTCCTGCCCTCCACGCGCTGGATCGGCCTGGACCCCACCAACAATGTCGAGGCGGGCGAGCGCCACATCGCCGCCGCCGTCGGCCGCGACTACAACGACGTGCCGCCCTCGCGCGGGGTCTACAAGGGCGAGGCCGAGAGCCAGCTGGCGGTCGGGGTGTCCGTCCGCCGCGCTCGCGCCGCCCTGACCGAGCCAGAATTCATCCGCCTGGCCCAGCCGTCGTTCTCACGCGGCGGCCGACGCCGCGGCCCGGTCGGCAGCCTGGTCTATGACCAGCAGCAACAGCAACAGCAGTAGGCGCCGCCCCCTCCGTCTCGGCGCGTTGCGCCGATCCACCTCCCCCAGCGGGGGAGGATTTGTTTCGCAGATGCTCCCCCACTGGGGGAGCTGTCAGCGAAGCTGACTGAGGGGGAAGGCCCCTAGGCGCTGAACACGTAGGCCCGGTCGGCCGAGAGGTTCAGCTTGGCGCCCGGCTGCAGTTGTCCAGCGCTCTGCCGCGCGAAGGCGGCCTCGATCCGCTGGCCGCTTGGCGTCGCCCCGTCGACCCGCACCACCGCGCCCTGCGGCGCGATCCGCTCGGTGACGATGCTGAGGCTGGCCTGATCGGCCGGGGCCAGCACGAACTCATGGGGCCGCACAAAGGCCACCGCCGCGCCGTCGGCGACGCCGGGCGCGGCCAGTTCGATATCGACCGACTTGAAGCGCCCGCCCTTCACCGCGCCCTCGAAGCGGTTGGCCTCGCCGACGAAGCCGCAGACGAAGGCGCCGGCCGGATTGTCATGCACCTCATGCGGCGCGCCGATCTGCTCGATCGCGCCCTTGTTCAGGATCGCCACCCGGTCGGCCAGTTCCAGGGCCTCTTCCTGGTCGTGGGTTACGAAGATCGTGGTGACGCCGGTGGCGTCGTGGATCCGCCGCAGCTCCTTGCGCAGCGACTTGCGCACCGTGGCGTCCAGGGCCCCGAACGGCTCGTCGAGCAGCAGGACGCTGGGGTTCACCGCCAAGGCCCGGGCCAGGGCTACGCGCTGGCGCTGGCCGCCCGATAGCTGAGCCGGGTAGCGCTTGCCGAGTTCGCCCAGTTCCACGAGCTTCAGCAACTCGTCAACGCGGGCGGTGATCTCGCTCTTCGACGGCTTGGCCTGCCCTTTGCGGACGTCGAGACCGAAGGCCACGTTCTTGGCCACGGTCATGTGCCGGAACAGCGCGTACTGCTGGAACACGAACCCGACCCGGCGCGCGGCGGCGCTGGTGTAGGTCATGTCCTGGTCGCCGTAGAGCACCTGGCCCTTTTCAGGGAACTCAAGGCCCGCGATGACCCGCAGCAGCGTGGTCTTGCCCGAGCCGGACGGGCCCAGCAGCGCCAGAAGTTCGCCATCGGCGATCTCCAGGCTCACACCGTTGAGCGCCGGAAAGCGGCCGAAGGTCTTCTCCACCGATCGGATGGAAATGGTCATGCAGTACGTCTCTCGGTCAGTGGCGGCCGGGCCGCGACTGCGGCTGGACGAGTTCTAGCAGGGCCTTGAGCACCAAGGTGACGATGGCCAGGAAGCACAAGAGGCCGGCGACAGCGAAAGCTCCAACGAAATCATACTCGTTGTAGAGGATCTCGACATGCAGCGGCATGGTGTTGGTCAGGCCGCGAATATGGCCCGACACCACCGACACCGCCCCGAATTCGCCCATCGCCCGGGCGTTGCAGAGCAGGACGCCGTACAGCAGGCCCCAGCGGACATTGGGCGCGGTCACGCTCCAGAAGGTGCGCAGGCCCGAGGCGCCCATCGAGACGGCCGCCTCCTCCTCGTCCACCCCCTGCTCCTGCATCAGCGGGATCAGTTCGCGGGCGACGAAGGGGAAGGTCACGAAAATCGTCGCCAGCACGATGCCGGGGATGGCGAAGATGATCTTGATGTCGTGGTCCAGCAGCCAGGGCCCGAACCAGCCCTGGGCGCCGAACACCAGCACATAGATCAGGCCCGCCACCACCGGCGACACCGAGAACGGCAGGTCGATCAGGGTGATCAGGAAGGGCTTCAGCGGAAACTCGTACTTGGCGATGGCCCAGGAGGCGCAGAGCCCGAACACCACATTGAACGGCACGGTGATCGCCGCGGTGATCAAGGTCAGCTTGATGGCCGCGCGGGCGTCCTCATTCTGGATGGACTCCAGCGCCGCCGGCAGACCCTTGCGCAGGGCTTCGAAGAACACAGTGACCATCGGCAGGATCAGCACGCCGACCAGGAACAGGCCGACCAGCCCAAGGATGATCGCCTTGGCCCAGACGGGATCCTCGGTGGGATGACGCAGGCGGCTCATTGGCCGAGCCTCCGCGCCCAGGCCTGGATGGCGTTGATGACGAACAGCATCAGGAACGAGACCGCCAGCATGACCACTGCGATGGTCGCCGCGCCGGCATAGTCGTACTGCTCCAGCTCGATGGTGATCAGCAGCGGGGCGATCTCTGACTTGTAGGGCATGTTGCCCGCGATGAAGATCACCGAGCCGTACTCACCGACGGCGCGGGCGAAGGCCAGCGCGATCCCGGTGAGCCAGGCTGGCCCCAGCGCGGGCAGGATCACGCGAAGAATGGTGTCGAACCGGCTCGCGCCCAGGCTGGCGGCCGCCTCTTCGACGTCGGAGGCGAGGTCGCGCATCACCGGCTCCAGCGTGCGCACCACGAACGGCAGGCCGATGAAGGTCAGGGCGATCACCACGCCCAGCGGCGTATAGGCGATCTTGATCCCAGCCGGCGCGAACAGCGCCCCGATCCAGCCGTTCGGCGCATAGAGGGTCGCCAACGCGATGCCGGCCACCGCGGTCGGCAAGGCGAACGGCAGATCGATGATCCCGTTCACCAGGCTCTTGAAGGGAAACTGGTAGCGAACCAGCGCCCAGGCGGTCAGCACCCCGAACACGCCGTTGATGACCGCCGCGATCAGGGCGGCCCCGAACGACAGCCGATAGGCGGTCAGGGCCCGCTCGTTGAACGCTGCGTGCAGGAATTCGGGGAAGGTCTGCTCCGAGGCCTTGAGAGCCACGGCCGCCAACGGGATGAGGACGATCAAGGACAGGATCGTCAGCGTCACCCCCATGGTGACGGCGAATCCGGGGATCGCGGAACGGCGACGGACCAGCGGTCGACGCGCCGCGACGATCTCGGAGGTGACGGTCGCGGTCATTCAGGCGGCCCCGGTTCAAACGCATAAACGCCGAGGTGCGCGGATAGCTGCGCCTCGGCTCGCACTCCGGTTAATTCCCAGCGCGCCTATCGACAATATAGTTTTTCTGAGGGCGCGAAGGGAAAGGCTGAGCTAGGCGTTGGTTGGCACCGACCGCGCGCGCCATTCCCACCGATATCCCCCGCGTCACGGGATCGCGGCGGCGGCGAACACGAAAAAGGTTCATTGCGCCCCGCTCGAAAAGGGTTCAGCTTCCTCAAAGACCCTCAAGAAGGTTGAGTACAAAGAATACCTTAGGGAGAAACGAGCGTGAAAATCTTCGCGTTCATGGTTGCGCTCAGCGTCGCTGCGGCGGGGCTTGCGGCCACTCAGGGAAAGCACGCGATCGGCGACGCAAAGCCGAGCGCACGGGAGGCGACGACCGCCTTCTGGACGAGCTACACCCCAAAGCAGCAAGCCGTGCAGGTGGCGACCGTTCAGCCCGCCTATACGTACCAGACGCCGCAAGCGACTCGCCTGCTGAAGACCTGGTAGCCGGCCGCCCTCGGTCAGGCGCCGACCGGTCGGCTCTCAACGCCCCATGCGTGGGGCGCAAACCCCTTCGTCATTCCCCAAACGTCCCCGCGACCTGAGTCGGACCTTCGCGTCGACGCAATAGCGGAATCACTTTGGATAAACGTCTGCACGCCGCGCTTGATGGCTAGGTATTGAACGCCTGACGGCTGCTTCCGCAAAGGCCTGCGAAACAGAAAAAGCCCAATCTTCTCAAAGGAAGATTGGTAGGCCGGGTGAGTTTCGAACTCACGACCATTCGATTAAAAGTCGAATGCTCTACCACTGAGCTACCGGCCCTCGGCGCGACGTGCTGGACGCCGTGCGAAGCGGCGCGGACCATATGCGGGGGACTTCGCCGGAGCAAGAGCGTGTGTCAGCTTTCCTTCACCCGCCGACCATGAATACGATGGCCCCATGCGAAAGATCATTTATCCCCTGCCCCTGCTCTTCCTGCTCTCGGCCTGCCTGACCGGCCGTGCGGACGGGTCGCCCCAGGTCCAGACGACCTCGGAGGCCAAGCGTGAGAGCATCCAGGGCGCGGTGGCCGCGCCGCTGCGCGACGTCAATGTCCTGCGCACCAAGATCCCGCCGATCCTGCTGGACGCGATGGCCGATCCCTACCAGCGGCCCAAGCCCGCCACCTGCGCCGGCATCACCGCGGCCATCCTTCCGCTCGATGAGGCCCTGGGCACGGACCTGGACCAGGCATCGGGGGAAGACGGCGACATGATGGAACGCGGCCGCGGCGCCGCCCTGGGCGCAGTGGCCAGCTTGGCCTCCGGCGTCATCCCGTTCCGGGGCTGGGTGCGGCAACTCACCGGCGCCGAGCGTCACGACAGCCTGGTCACTGACGCCATCACCGCCGGCGCGGTTCGGCGGGCCTATATGAAGGGCCTGGGCGAGGCCAAGGGCTGCCATCCGCCGGCGATCCCGTCGCATGTCCTGACCGGCGCCAAGCCCGTCCCCAGCCAGGACATGAAGCCGCGTTATCCGGTACGCTGACGCGCCTTGAAGTCGCGCCGGAACTGCTCGAACCGGCCTTCGGCGATGGCCGCGCGCATCGCCGAGGTCAGGGCCTGGAAGTGGGCGATGTTGTGCCACGACAGCAGCACCTGGCCGAGGATCTCCTCGGACTTCACCAAGTGATGCAGATAGGCCTTGGAATAGTAGGACGAGGCCGGGCAATCGCTGGTCTCGTCGAGCGGGCTGTCGTCCTCGGCGAAGCGGGCGTTCTTGAGATTGACCGAGCCTTCCCAGGTCCAGGCCTGGCCATGACGGCCCGACCTCGTCGGCAGCACGCAGTCGAACATGTCGATGCCCCGGGCCACCGCCTCGACCAGGTCGATGGGTTTGCCGACGCCCATCAGGTAGCGCGGCCGGTCGGCGGGCAGCATGGCGGGCGCGTAGTCCAGCACCTCGCACATCGCCGCATGCCCCTCGCCCACGGCCAGTCCGCCCAGCGCGTAGCCGTCGTAACCAGTCTCGATCAGGCGATCGGCGGATTCGCGGCGCAGATGCTCGAAGGTCGAGCCCTGCTGGATGCCGAACAGCGCCTGGCTCTCACGCTCCCCGAACGCCGCCTTTGACCGCGCGCCCCATCGGGCCGAGAGCCGCATGGCCTCGGTCGCCCGCTTCTCCTCCGCCGGCCAGGCGACGCATTCGTCCAACTGCATAATGATGTCGGAGCCCAGCAGATCGGCCTGGATCTGGATGGAGCGTTCCGGCGTCATCACGTGCCGCGAGCCGTCGATGTGGCTCTGGAAGGCGACGGCCTCCTCAGTGACCTTGGCGATCTTGGACAGCGACATCACCTGGAAGCCGCCGGAGTCGGTGAGGATCGGCTTCTCCCAGCGCATGAACCGGTGCAGGCCGCCCAGCCGGGCGATCCGCTCGGCGGTGGGACGCAGCATCAGGTGGTAGGTGTTGCCCAGGATGATGTCGGCCCCGGTCTGGGCCACCTGATCGACGGTCAGCGCCTTGACGGTCGCCGCCGTGCCGACCGGCATAAAGGCCGGGGTGCGGATATCGCCGCGCGGGGTCTTGAGCACGCCGGTGCGCGCGCCGCCTTCAGTGGCGAAAATCTCGAACGGGAATGCGGCCACTAGGCCCTCCAGAGCAGGCTGGCGTCGCCATAGGAATAGAAGCGGTAGCCATCGGCGATCGCATGGGCGTAGGCCGCGCGCATGGTCTCGTAGCCCGCGAAGGCCGAGACCAGCATGAACAGGGTCGACTTCGGCAGATGGAAATTGGTCATCAGCCCATCGGCGGCGCGGAACCGGTAGCCGGGGGTGATGAAGATCGCGGTCTCCTCCGCGAAGGGCCGGATGATCCCATCCTCTCCGGCTGCGCTCTCGACCAGCCGCAGCGAGGTGGTCCCGACGCAGATGATACGCCCGCCGGCGGCCTTGGCCGCATTGAGCGCCGCGGCGGTGTCGGCGTCGACCTCGCCGTACTCCGCATGCATCCGATGCTCGGAAAGATTCTCGGTCTTCACCGGCAGGAAGGTGCCGGCCCCCACGTGCAGCGTCACGAACTGCAGGCTCACGCCCATCGCCTCCAGCCGCTCCATCAGCTGGGGCGTGAAATGCAGGCCGGCGGTCGGCGCGGCGACGGAGCCTTCCTCGTCGGCATAGACGGTCTGGTAGTCGGCGCGGTCCTGGGCGTCTTCGCCCCGCTTGGCGGCGATGTAGGGCGGCAGCGGCATGGAGCCGCGCTCGGCGATGGTCGCATCGAGATCAGGCCCGGCCAGGTCGAAGCTCAGCGTGACCTCGCCGCCCTCGCCCTTCTCGATCACCGTGGCGTCGAGCGCGCCCAGCAGGCAGGCCCGATCCTCCATGGCGCCGAAATGCACCCGGTCGCCGGGCGCCAGCTTCTTGCCCGGCCGCATGAAGGCGGTCCATTTGGAGGGCGAAAGCCGCCGATGCAGAGTGGCTTCCACCGCGATGTCCGAGCCTTCACGGACCCTACGCCCCTTCAGGCGCGCAGGAATGACCCGCGTGTCGTTGAGCACCAGGACGTCGCCGGCGCGCAGCTGACTCGGCAGGTCGGCCACGGTCGCCTCGGCGAGCGGACGGCCAGGATGCACCAGAAGCAGGCGCGCAGCGTCGCGCGGATTGACCGGACGCAGGGCGATGCGGTCTTCTGGCAGTTCGAAATCAAAGTCGGCGAGTTGCATGGGCGCGTTTGAAGCGCACGGGCCGGCCCACCCGTCAAGCATCGGGGCGTGTTAGATCCGATCATGGCCTCTGTCCGATTCGTCTTTCGCGGCCTGATCCTGGTGCTCGGGGCGCTCGCCGCCACCGGCGCGATCCTTGCGCATGGCGGGCGTTTCAGCCGTCACCTCGACGTTCTGACGCACCTCTCGCTGATCTATCTCGCCACCGGCGCGGTCGTGCTGGTCTGTGCGATCTTCACGTCGATGGCGCACGGCAAGCTGCCCATGGCGATCTTCGGGGGGCTGGCGGCTCTGGCCAGCCTCGGCTTGATCGTCCCAGAGTTCACCCGTCCGATAAGCCCCAAGGCCGCGTCTGGCGCTCCGGGCCAGATCAAGGTCATCCAGTTCAATGTGAGCCAGCGCGACGTCGGCCTCGAGGAACGCGCGCGCTGGATCGCGAGGCAAGACCCGGATTTCCTGGTGCTGGAGGAATCGACCCCGGCCATGCGCGCCGCGGTCTTGCGTCACCTGCCCCGGCAGATGTCGTGCGGCATGACCTGCTACACCGCGATCTTCACCCGGACCGCCCCAGAGAAGGTCGATCGCCCTCGCCGTGGACGATACGGGCTCGGCCCGGCGATCACGATCGTCCACATGGCGCAGCGGGATGGCGGCTACATCGTCATCGGGACCCACTACACGTGGCCGACGAAGGTTCGTCCCCATCATGAGAACACGGCGCGGATGCTCCTGCTCACCAAGTCGCTGCCGAAGGACAGGATGATCATCGCCGGGGACTTCAACTCCACGCCCTGGTCGTTCGCCAGGCGACGCGAGGAGGCCCGCATCGGGCTGGAACGGCGCACCCGGGCGCTGCCGTCATGGCCGACAAATTTCGGAATCCCGTTCCTGCCCATCGATCACATCTACGCCGGCGGCGACCTGCGGACGGTCAGCGTCGAGCGTGGGCCGTACCTTGGCTCCGACCACTATCCGATCATCGCCGTCCTGGCGCCTATCTCCTGACAGCAAGGCCCTGCGTGGAACCATTCCGATCCCTCCTGACGAGCATCATGCTGCTGGTCGCCGTGGGTTGCGCCGGATGGGCGTTCGCCGCCCACGGCGGTCGCTGGAGCGTGCGGCTCGACATCTTGACCCACTTCATCCCGGTCATCATGGCCGCGGCGGTCGTGACAGTGATCTACGCCTTCTTCACCGAGCCCCCGTTCGCCAAGTGGGCGCTGATCGGGTTCGGCGGGACCGGTGTCGTACTCGCTGGCCTGTTGCTCGTTCCGGAGTACCTCGCCCCGCGCGCGCGCGCCGAGGCGGCGACGCCTGTCCCTGGTCAGATCAAGCTGATCCAGTTCAACGCCTGGCGCGAAAACAAGGATCACGAGACCACGGTCCGGTGGCTGCTGGCCCAGAACGCCGACATCATCGTCATGGAAGAGGCCGATGTCATCGGGCCGCTCCTGATGCGTCGCTCGAACTATCATACGAACTGCAACGGCTGTTCGGTGATGATCTTCTCCAAGACGCCGCCGCTCGATCTGGACGTTCCCGTCCCTGGGGATCAACGCGTTCGGCCGCCTATAGCCCGGGCCACCTACCGCGATGCGCATGGAGAATTCACCGTCGTCGGCACGCACTATGTCTGGCCAATCTATGGAGGTTGGCAGCAGGAACAGGGCCGGGTGATCGCCCGGCTGCTGCAGAAGCTGCCGAAGGAGCGGCTGATCCTGACCGGCGATTTCAACTCGACGCCCTGGTCGTTCTCCCGGCGGCGGGAAGACACGATCTTCGGCCTGGAGCGCCGAACCCGGGGACTGTTCAGCTGGCCCGCGCGCGACTTCCCGCCGGGGATCGCCAAGCCGCCCTTCCCCATCTTGCCGATCGACCACGTCTATGCCGGCCCCGGCTGGCGGACTGTGAAGGTCGAGCGTGGAGCACGGCTGGGCTCCGACCACTACCCGGTCGTCATAACCCTGGCGCCGTCAGCCTAGGGCCGCCCGCGCCGCGCGCAGGGCGATCTGCAGCTTGGCGCGCCGCTTCATGAAGCCGTCCTCGAGCCCAGAGCGACGGGCGTCGAGCTCGACCTGGGCGGCATCGATGCGCGTTCGCTCGGCATCGTAGCCGGCGATCTCTACGGCCAGCTCCTGCTCCAGCCTGGCCACCTTCTGCAACGCGGCCTTGGACGGACCTTTGGGCTTGGCCCGCTTCGGCGCCGTGGCGAGCGCGGCCTTGCTGTCGGCTGGGCGGCGCAGCACCACGCCAGGGCTTGCCGCGGTCATCGCCACCAGGGCGGGGTCGTCGCTCTCATGAGCGCCGCCGGTCTTGAAGAGGTCCTGATGTGCGCCCCAGGCGCTGAGCGCCTTGGCTTTGGAACTGGTGGCGACCACGTAGTCGGTCAGGCCGTCGGATGTAACGAAGACCTTCAACCGCTGCGTCACGCCCGGGCTCCTAGCTCAGCGACGCAAGCTCCCGCGAGAGGTTGGCCCGCGCCTGGACCTCCAGCCATTGAGCGAAGGCCGGATCGGGAAAGATAACCTGCGCGTCGAGAAAGCGTTGCAGCACCCTGGCGCGGCCCGTGCGCCAGGCGTCGTCCGGCACGTGGGCGTACTCCTCGCGGACGGCCTTGGCGTACTCGTCGTAGCGCTCGTCGGGCGCGCCCAGGATCGAGAGGTCGATGGAGACCAGGATCTCGCCCAGCCGGTCGCCCTCCTCCACCGCGTGCCCCGCGGTCAGCCGGATAAGGCGCGCGACCTCGTCACGGCCATGCAGGGAGATGTCGAAGTCACGGAGATCGCGCTTGGCCATCTCCGCGCTCTTGGCCTCGTTGTCGGAGGCGGTCGCGTCGTAGACCGCATCGTGCCACCAGATCGCATAGGTGAGGATCTGGTGCTCGGTCTCGGTCAGATCGGGAACCTGATCGAGCAGCGCCAAGCACTGCTCGATATGGGTTCTGGTGTGATAGCGGCGGTGCGGTTCCGCGTACGCCGCTTCCAGATCAGGCGTCACGCGTCGGCCGCGACCTTGGCCGAGACGATCTTGCCGGGCGCGCGCGGCGGCTCGCCCTTGGGCAGGGCGTCGACGGCGTCCATGCCTTCGACCACTTCACCCCAGACCGTATACTGGCCGTCGAGGAAGGTGGCGTCGTCCAGGCAGATGAAGAACTGGCTGTTGGCCGAATTCGGAGCCGAGGTGCGGGCCATCGAGCAGACGCCGCGCTTGTGCGGTTCGCGCGAGAACTCGGCCTGCAGGTTCGGCTTTTTGGAGCCCGACGTGCCGGTGCCGGTCGGGTCGCCGCCTTGGGCCATGAAGCCGTCGATCACGCGGTGGAACACCACGCCGTCGTAGAAGCCTTCACGCGCCAATTCCTTGATGCGGTCGACGTGACCGGGAGCCAGGTCGGGACGAAGCTTGATCGTCACCGGGCCTGTGTCCAGGGTCAGGATGAGGGTGTTTTCCGGTTCCATTACTTCACCTCCGAGGGAATTCTGATCGCGCAAGCCGTGAAATCCGCCCCCAGTCTGGCGCGCGTGCTGTCGATCTCGGCCTTGAACCAGGCGCTCTTGGGATCGATCACGCGCACCTTGGGGCGTTCGGCGGCCGGGATATCGGCCAGGATGCGCACCTTGTCCATCTTGTCTTGCGGCGCGGCCACAGGTTCGCCGGCCTTGATGGCGCGCACGACCTCCAGACCGGAGATCACCCGCCCCCAGCCGGTGTAGCGCTTCTCCAACGACGGGTAGGCTTGGCGCATCAGGAAGAACTGGCTGTTGGCGCTGTCCTCGCCCTGCCCGCGGGCCATGGCGGCGACGCCTGGGCAATAGAGCGGCCAGGCCGAGACTTTGCCGTCGGCGGTCATGGCCATCAGCATCTCGCTCTGGCTCATCACCGGCAACGACTTGATGAAACCGATCTGGCTGACGGTCTGATCGGCGACCAGCACCATGCCGCTGTCGGCCCCGCGCCGGAACAGGAATTCCTGGGTCAGGTCAGGCTTGTCGCTGCCGCCGGTGCCCTTGTCCTCGGGGTCGCCGGTCTGGGCCATGAACTCGTCGATGACCCGGAAGAAACTGCGCCCGTTGTAGAGCCCCGAGCGCGTCAGCTCCTTGACCCGCGCCACGTGGTTGGGCGCCACCTCGGGCAGCATCTCGACGATGATGCGGCCCTTGTTGGTGTCGATCACCATCAGGTCGTCGGGATTGGGGGTACGCCAATCGGCCGCGCCGGGCGCCGCCGGAGCCGCCGTCAGGCTGCTGACAGGCGGCAGGTTGGGCTTAGGCGCCTGTGCGACGGCGGGAGCCGCGACGCTCAAGGCGGCGGCGAAAAATACGGTTCGGATCATGGCGGCACTCGTAGCGGTCGGCGCGTCGCGCCGCCAGCGGTCTTAGACCCGGACCTTGGACAGCAGCGCGTCCTTGATACGCGGGCCGACGAACTTGGTGACATCGCCGCCCAGGGCCGCGATTTCCTTGACCAGTCGCGACGAGATCGCCTGGTGACGCGGATCGGCCATCAGGAACACGGTCTCCACCTCGCGGTCGAGCTGCTGGTTCATGGCGGTCATCTGGAATTCGTATTCGAAGTCGGCGACGGCGCGCAGGCCCCGGACGATCACCCCGGCCCCGATCTCGCGGGCGAAGTGCATCAGCAGTCCCTGGAACGGCTGGACCACGATCTCCGCGCGGTCGGTCAGGTGCGCGGTCTCGGACTTCAGCAGGGCGACCCGCTCTTCGAGCTCGAACAGAGGGCCCTTGCCGGCGTTGATGGCGACGCCGATCACCAGCTTGTCCACCAACTTCACGGCCCGGCCGATGATGTCGGTATGTCCGTTGTGGATGGGATCGAAAGTCCCCGGGTACAGCCCCACGCGCGTCATTCGACGTCTACTCCCCCTGCTGCGGTGCGGCAGGATTTCACCGGCGAGCCCTACGAAAGCAAGCTGAAATGTTGCCTTCGGGTCCGCGATGAACCCGAAGTTACAACATTTCCTGGCCCGGCCCCTATTCGGTCGCCTCGCCAGCCTCGGCTTCGGCGCCGTCGTCCTCACCGCCGCCTTGATCGGCCAGGCGTTCGACAGAGACCACGTGCTCGTCCTTGCCGGTGCGGAAGATGGTCACGCCGGAGGTGTTGCGGCCGACCATCCGGACCTGGCTGACCGGGGTGCGGATCAGCTGCCCCTGATCGGTGACCAGCAGGATTTCATCGAACTCCTCGACCGGGAACGACGCCGCCAGGCGGCCGCCCTTCTTGGTCAGGTCCTGGGCCAGAAGCCCTTGCCCGCCCCGTCCGGTGCGGCGGAACTCGTAGGCCGAGCTCCGCTTGCCGAAGCCCTCGGTGGAGACCGTGAGGATGATTTCCTCGGCCGCCCCAAGCTCGGCGATACGATCGGGGCTGAGCGCAGCCAGATCGCCCTCGGCCTCGTCGTCGTCAGGCGCCGCGGCGTCTTCCACCTCGGCGTCGTCGCCCAGAGCCCGACGCATGGCGTTGGCGTGCTTCACATAGGCGGCCCGCTCGGCCGGCGTCGCGTCGACCGAACGCAGGATCGCCATGGAGATGACGCTATCGCCGTCGGCCAGGCGGATGCCCCGCACGCCGGTCGAATCACGTCCGGCGAACACGCGCACTTCTTCGGTGGCGAAGCGGATGCAACGGCCCAGCGCCGTGGTCAGCAGGATGTCGTTCTGAGCGGCGTTGCAGAGACCAACGCCGATGATGGCGTCGCCGTCATCGAGCTTCATGGCGATCTTGCCGTTGCGCTTGATGCCCTGGAAGTCCGACAGCTTGTTCCGACGCACGCCGCCTGACTTGGTGGCGAACATCACGTCGTATTGCGCCCAGGCGGCCTCGTCTTCCGGGACCGGCAAGATCGAGGTGATGCTTTCGCCCGGCTCGATCGGCAGCAGGTTCACGAAGGCCTTGCCGCGCGAGTTCGGGTTGCCGACCGGCAGACGCCAGACCTTGAGCTGATAGACCTTGCCGCCCGACGAGAAGAACAGCATCGGCGTGTGGGTCGAGGCCGAGAACACGCGGGTGACCGCATCCTCGTCCTTGGTCGCCATGCCCGACCGCCCCTTACCGCCCCGATGCTGGGTGCGGTAGGTGGTCAGCGGCGTGCGCTTCACATAGCCGCCGTGGGTGACGGTGATGACCATCTCCTCACGGGCGATCAGATCCTCGTCCTCGACGTCGGCGTCGCCGTCGACGATCTCGGACCGGCGCGGAACGGCGAAGGCGTCACGCACCGCCACCAGTTCCTCGCGGACGATGGCCATGACGTTCGCGCGATCCGACAGAATGGTCAGATGGCCCTGGATGGCCCCGGCCAGTTCACGCGCCTCGCCGAAGATTTCATCGCGGCCAAGGCCGGTCAGGCGCGACAGGGTCAGGGCCAGGATCGCGCGGGCCTGTTCCTCGGTCAGGCGGATCTTGTCGCCGCCGATCACCAGGGTGCGCGGGTCGGCGATCAGTTCCACCAGCGGCAGCATGTCGCCGGCCGGCCAGTCCTTGGCCACCAGGCGTTCACGCGCCTCGGCCGGGTCCTTGGAGGACCGGATGATGTGGATGAACTCGTCGATATTGGCCACCGCGATGGCCAGGCCGACCAAGACGTGACCGCGGTCGCGGGCCTTGGACAGTTCGAACTTCACGCGCCGGACGACGACTTCCTCGCGGAAATCGACAAAGGCGACGACCAGGTCGCGCAGGTTCATCTCGCGCGGCCGGCCGCGATCCAGCGCCAACATGTTGACTGCGAAGGACGACTGCAGCGGGGTGTAGCGATAGAGCTGGTTCAGGACGACGTCGGGCGAGGCGTCGCGCTTCATCTCGATGACGACGCGCATGCCGTCGCGGTCGCTTTCATCGCGCAGGTCGGCGATGCCCTCGATCCGCTTCTCGCGCACCAGCTCGGCGATGCGCTCGACCATCGCGGCCTTGTTCACCTGATACGGGATCGAGTTGATGATGATGGCTTCGCGATCCTTGCGAAGCTCCACGATCTCGGCCTTGCCGCGCATGATCACCGAGCCGCGGCCGGTCATCAGGGCGTTGCGAGCGCCGGAGCGACCGATGATCTCGCCGCCAGTGGGGAAGTCAGGGCCTGGCACGATGTCCAGCAGGGCGTCCAGCGACACCTCGGGATCGTCCACATAGGCCAGGCAGGCGTCGACGATCTCGCCCAGATTGTGCGGCGGGATGTTGGTCGCCATGCCGACGGCGATGCCGCCCGCGCCATTGACCAGCAGAGCAGGAATCCGCGACGGCAGAACCACCGGCTCCTGCTCGGTGCCGTCGTAGTTCTCCTTGAAGTCGACCGTGTCCTTGTCGAGGTCGGCCACCACCATCATGGCGGCCTTGCTCAGCCGGCTTTCGGTGTAGCGCATGGCCGCCGGCGGGTCGTTGTCGACCGAACCGAAGTTGCCCTGGCCGTCGATCAGCATCAGGCCCATCGAGAAGGGCTGCGCCATCCGCACCATGGTGAAGTAGATCGAGGCGTCGCCGTGCGGGTGATACTTACCCATCACGTCCCCGACCACGCGGGCCGATTTCACGTACGCACGATCGGGCGTATGGCCCTGCTCGTTCATCGAGAACAGGATGCGGCGGTGCACGGGCTTGAGGCCGTCGCGCGCGTCCGGCAGGGCGCGGCTGACGATCACGCTCATGGCGTAGTCGAGATACGAACGCTTCAGTTCGTCTTCGATGGCGATAGGGGCGATGCCCCCGCGCCGGCCGTCATCGGGCGGGGTCTGGGTTTCGTCGGTCAAGGAGTCGATTTATCCGTTTAGAATCGGACACAAAACTGAGTTGAGTTGTTACCATCCCGGAGGCCCCAAGGCCAAACGTCCGTACAGATTCGAACCCAGGTGCTAGCCCCGATGAAATATGCCTTCGCCGTCCTCGCCGCCACCCTTTTCGCCGGTTCGGCGACTGCGGCCGATGCGCCCGCCAACCAGCAGATCGAATTGAAGAATTCGACGGGCGGCGTGATCGGGTCGGCGACCCTGACGGACGCGCCGCACGGGGTGCTGCTGCGACTGCAGGTGAAGGACCTCGCCCCCGGCTGGCACGGCCTCCACTTCCACGAGAAGGGCGACTGCTCGAAGGCCGACTTCACCTCGGCCGGCGCCCATGTCCACGGCAAGCCCACCCTGGTGCACGGCCTGCTGAACCCCGACGCCAACGAGGCCGGCGACCTGCCCAACCTCTATGTGGCCGCCGACGGGACCGGAAACGCCGAGGTGTTCTCCACCTCCGTCGCGCTGAAGGCCGCCGCCGGCCGTGAGCACCTGGCCGATAAGGACGGCTCGGCCATCGTGATCCACGCCAACGCCGACGACCACAAGGCCCAGCCCATCGGCGGCGCCGGCGCCCGCATCGCCTGCGGCGTCATCGCCGGGGGCTAAGCCTCCCAAAAAGGGCGGTCAATCTCGAGATTGACCGCCCTTTTTGTTGTTCGTCCTCACGCCGTCCCACGCCTGGACGTCATCGCCAGGACGACGGCGGCGATGATGTTGACGCAGACGCCCGATAGGATCGGCGCCGTGTAGCTGTGGGTCGCGTCAAAGGCGAAGCCCGCGGCGGCAGGGCCGATAAGGGTTCCGAACGCGACGCTGGTGTAGAGCACCCCGATGATCGCCCCGACGTTTCGGCCGCCGAAATAGTCCATGACCAAGGCCGGCAGCACGGCGACGAACCCGCCGTAGAACACGCCGTAGCCGAACGCGAAGGCGCCCAGCCCCCACAGCGTCGTGGAGAAGGCCCAGACCAGCAGGGTCAGCGCCATGCCCGCGAACATCGCCAGCAGCGCCGGCCCGCGCCCCATTCGGTCGGCGATCCCGCCGAGCAGGAACCGCCCGGCGGTGCTGCCGACGCCGATGATCCCCAGCAGCAACACCGCCGAAGACGTCCCCAGGCCGTGATCCAACGCGAACGGCACGAGGTGCACAAACGGCACGAACAGGCCGAACGAACCGATCAGGCAGGCGACATAGAGCCCGATGAAGCGGCGCGACCTGACCGCCTCGCGCAGGGAGCTTCCGGCCGCCTGCGCGGCCTGGACCTCCGCCGTCAGGAGATCACCGTCAGGAGCAAGGCCGCGACGCCCCGGATCGTTCTCGATCAGCATGGCCAGGCCGCCGCCGATCACGACGGCGATCCCGCCGAGGATCAGATAGGTCTCGCGCCACCCGAAGGCCGCGATGAGGCAGGACGCCAACGGCGGCATGACCAGGGTGCCGACCCCGATACCGCTGACCGCCAGCCCCGAGGCCAGGCCCCTGCGCCTGACAAACCATCGTTGCACGGCGCCTAGGGCCGGCACATAGGCGCAGCCGACCCCGATCCCGACGCCCAGTCCATAGGCGACATAGACCTCGGTCAGACTGCGGGCGACGCCGGCGGCGGCCAGCCCCGCCCCCATCACGATCATCCCGAAGACCGCGAGCGGTCGCGCGCCCCACCGGTCGGCGAGCGGACCGCTCAGGACGCCCAGGCCGAAATAGAGAAACCCGGCCAGCGAGAAGACCAGCGAGACCGAACCGCGCGAGGCGCCGAAGTCGGCCTGCAACGGCCCCAAAAAGGCGCTGAAGGTGTAGGCGCCGCCAAAGCCAATGAAGGTGACGGCGAACGCCCCGGCGACCACCAGCCAACCGCGGAAAACGCCCTGCGGTGCTCCCACCATGTCGCTCATGAGGCGCTCAGCTCCGGTATGCGGCGACGCCGCGTGGCGGTTTCATAGTCGAAGGCGAAGGACAGCAGGGCCGCCTCGCTCCACATCGGGCCGATGAAGATCAGGCCGAACGGCGCTCCGCAGGCATAGCGGCCGGCGGGCGCCGTCACCCCGGGAAGCCCCGCGATATTGATCTCGCAAACGCAAGTCTCCTGCAGCGCCTCGCCGCCGGCCACAGGCGGCGGCGCGGTGCGGAGTTGGGGGAAGACCAGCCCGTCGAGCCGCTCACGGGCCATCACCTCGTCGAAGATGGCGAGGTAGGCCTCTCGCGCCGCGACGAAGTCCGAGAGATCCGGCGGCGCGAGCGGATCGGCGAGACAGGCCGCAAAGCCCGGCAGACCGTTCAGAAGGAAGAGCACGCCGCCCGGCGCGAACGGGTCCTCCGCCGCCACCGCCCTGGCGAAGGCCTCGAAGGACGAGATCGCCGCCGCAGGCCCCAGCCGCTTCAGGTAACGGTCCATGTCGTAGGGCGCGCATTCCATGCCGCGCGGATCGAAATAGTCGGTCCCCAACGCCGGACGCGCGATCTGCGCGAAGCCTGACCCTGCAAATGGATCTGCGACCAGGGTCGCGCCACGGGCTTCCAGCTCATCCACGGCCCGCCGATAAAGTTCGTCCGTCTCTGGCGAGAGCGGCCGGTCGCGCCAGCCGGGTCCATAGAGGCCCAGCCGCTTGCCCCGCAGCGAAGCGGCGTCGAGACCGGCGGCGTATCCTGCGCCTGGCCTGCGCCCGATCCCGGCCACGGTCTTGGGGTCCTCGGCGCAGAAGCCGGCCAGCACGTCGAGCGCCAGGGCCGCGTCGCTGACCGTGCGCGCGATGGGCCCCACCACGTCGCGGGTGCTGCCGGCCAGCGGCATGACCCCGCTGTTGGGGACAAGGCCGAAGCTCGGCTTGATCCCCACCAGCCCCTGGGCGGAGGCCGGGTTCTGAATCGATCCCCCGGTTTCCTCGCCCAGGCCCAGGACGGCGAACCCGCCGGCCACGGCTGTGGCGGTCCCGGCGCTGCTGCCGCCCGGCAAGAGATCAGGATCGACCGCGCTCAGGGTCGCGCCGGCCCAGCTGTCGTTGGCATGGCTGCCCGAGGCGCTGAGCACCGGCACGTTGGTCTTGCCCAGAATGATCGCCCCGGCCGCCCGCAGGCGGGCGACCACGGGCGCGTCGGTCGCCGGGAACAGGTCGACACCGCCGGTCCGCGCGCTGAGCAGCCGCCAACCGCCCGTGGTCGGCAGGCCGGCCATGTCCATCGTGTCCTTGACCACGACCGGCACGCCGGCCAGCGGCCCCAGCGCCTCCCCCCGCGCCCGCCGCCGATCGATCTCGCGGGCGTCATGCAGGGCCGCCGGGTTCATCGTGATCAAGGCGACGTAGCGGGGATTGTAGAGCGCGATGCGATCGAGACAGGCCTGGGTCAGGCTCTCTGACGTGAAGGCGCCCGCAGAGAAGCTCGCCTGCACGTCGGCCACGGTCATCCCGACCAGATCGACCGCGTTGAAGTCTGGGCCGGCCGCGGGACGTTCGGATTGAATGACGGACATGGCGATCGCTCCTGGTTTTGATCGCGACAGATGTGACGCAGATCCCGCCCCGCGGCTGGCGCTTTCCGGCCCCCAACCGACCCACGAAAAAACGGCCGGCCCGAAGGCCGACCGTCTTGTCCGCATAGCGATGCGAAACCTTGCCCTAGAAGGGGATTTCGTCGTCCAGGTCGGCCGAGAAGTCCTCGCGCGGACCAGAGGCCGGCTTGCGCTGACCGCCGCCGAAACCACCACCGCCACCGCCGCTTCCGCCGCCATAGCCGCCGCCGTAGTCACCACCACCGCCGCCGCCGCTCTCGCGCTCGCCGTCGCCACGCCCGTCGAGCATGGTCAGCTCACCACGGAACTTCTGCAGCACGATCTCGGTGGAGAACTTTTCCACGCCCGACTGGTCGGTCCACTTGCGGGTCTGGATCGAGCCCTCGATGTAAACCTTCGAGCCCTTCTTCAGGTACTGCTCGGCGACCTTCACGAGGTTGTCGTTGAAGATCACGACCCGGTGCCACTCGGTCTTTTCCTTGCGCTCGCCCGAGGACTTGTCGCGCCAGGTTTCCGACGTCGCGATACGCAGATTGGCGACGCGATCCCCAGACGTCAGGCTGCGAATTTCGGGGTCGGCGCCCAGGTTGCCGACCAGAATGACTTTATTGACGCTGCCCGCCATGAGCTTGTCCCTTGCTTTCCGTGCTTGCGGGCTTGAGCCCTAAGCGCGCGAAGCTAGACGACCGGCTGGCCCGGATCAATCTTAACGTTCGACGTTTGTTCACGCCCCTGTGCGCTTCGTCCACAGCCGATTGGAGCCGCGCGGCGGGGGAGCTACTGCGCCGGAGCCGCCGGCTCGGGCGCCCGGGGCATCGCGCCGGGAATCGCCAGACGGCCGTCGCCGGTGCGAACCATGGCCAGGTAACGATGCTCTTCCAGAGACGGCGCAGTGAAGATCCCGCGCCGTTCGACGAAGATAAAGTTGCCCTTGTATGCGCCAGCCACCTCGCGGGCCGAACCGCCCAGCCGCAGGAAACGCACCCGCATCGATTCGAGCTCGGCTGCGCAGTGCTCCAGGTCCGGAACGCCGGCCTTGAGCTTGTTGTATTTCATGGACCCGTCGGCCTGGGGCGCGACATGCCAGCAGATCCCCTCCCCGCCAGGCGGCCGGGTGCGCTTGGCGCAGGCGGCGAGAGCGAGGACGGCGAAGCCGGCGATGAGGACGGTGCGAAGCATGGGCGTAAGCCTATAGACGCGATTGGGGCGGCGCGAAGGCAAGCTTAGCCGACCGGTTGAATGGAGCAGTTCGAAGCCTGTTCGGCCAGGGGCCGGAAGCTGCGGTTGTCGCCGGACACCTCGACCTTGCCTGGAACCAGGCGGAGGGTCTGTTGCATCCAGCGACCATAGGTGGCCCCGCCCGGCCGCTCGCAGCGCCCAGCGAACAGGGTCTGGACACAGCCGTTGAGCGTCTGGTCGTTGGGCAGCTTCCGCCAGCCGCCATCGGCGTAACGCCAGCAGCTTCCGGCCGGCCCGGCGGCTGGGGCCGCGGTAGGGGCCTGGACTGGAGCGGCAGGCGCCGTCTGGACCGGGGTCACCGGCTCAGGCTGCGGCGGCAGGGGCGTCAGCATGGTTCCAGCCTGGTCGGCGGCCGCCAGGTTCCCGGCAGGGTCGACGCCGACATCCAGCGCGCCGGTGGCCACGCCGTTACGCTGAGCGCATTCGGCCAGGGTGATCTCGCCGACATACTGGCCGGCCACATAGCAGCGCAGCGGCTTTGCGGGATCCATCCGGCCGTCGTCCGGGGCGCCGGTCTCAACGACCAGCCCCCCCTGGGAAGCCGGCGGCGGAGGCGCGGTTTCGTTACGACCCTTGCCGACCATCATGGTGGCGATGACCACACCAGCCAGCAGCGCCAGGGCGCCGCCGATAAGCGCCAGGAGGGTGCGCCGGTCCTTCAAGAATTCCATAGCCCCTCGCTAGACCGTGCACGTGACGGTTTCAAGCGGGCGCTAGGCTCTAGCCGCCGGTCAGACGGTTCAGGCCCGCCTGATAGTTGGCGAGCTGGTTCTTCAGATAGGCCGGGACCGGCCCGCTCGCCTTCTTCTTTTCGCCCTCAGGGCGCATTCCGCTTTCCAGATCGCGGAAGGCGGTGCGCAGCACCGACATCGCCATGGTCAGCTTGTCGATCGCGGCCTTGCGATCGTCGGCGGTCGCCAGGCTGAGGTCGCGCGGCAACTTCAGCCCATACATCGACGGGCCGCCGTCGCTGGGGACGCTCTTGCCGTCCTCGAACTTCACAGGTCGGACGAAGCCCTCCTGCAGGCCGAGCGCCTCCAGGGCGTCACGGCCGCCCTTCCCGCCCAGGATCTCGAAGCTGCTGCGATTGTTCATCGGCTTGATCTGCAGCTTGCGCACGTCGCCGTCGGAGACCACCTCGGCCTTCACCGAATAGGCGGTGGCCCGCAGGACCTTCTTGGCCAGGCTGTCGAGGGTGTCGTTGGCTTCGATGGTGATGGTCACCGCCGCGCCGCCGATCCGCCGACGGATCTGGAATTGGTCGCCGACCCGGGCCGACGTCGCCGAGGTCACCAGTTGGGAGTCGGAATAGTCCACCGTGCCGGTGGGCAGGCCCAGCCGGTCGAGCGCGCTGGCCCCGTTGAGATCGACCGCGATGGAGGTCGGGGCCGTCATGTTGTCCTTGCCGGTGAAGCGTTGCGACCAGCCGATCGCCCCCGCGCCGATGTCCAGTTCCACCGCGAAACCGTCGATCTTGCCGGCCGGATCGGTCATCCCCGGAAGGTCGGTTTTGGAGGTGCCGGTCATCCACACCTTGCCGCCCGCCACGGTCATGGCGGTCACGCGGTCGTCGCCAGCCCCACCATAATAGGCGATCGCGTCATTGCCGTTGCTCAGGTCGAGCGAAATCCGCGCCGCGAAGGCGTCGACCGCCCCGGACGAAGCTCGTGTCTGGTTGCCGACGCCCAGCGAGCCGCCGGTGGACCCGGCGATCACGATGTTCCCGCCGTCCAGCACAACGCCGGCGATGTTCCCGCCGCCCAGCGAGCCGAGGCTGCGGGTGTTGGTCAGGGTCGGGCTCTTGGGATCGGTGACGTCGAAGCGCCGCAGTTGCACCTCGCCGCCCTCGACGCTGGCGACCACGACATTGGTCCCGTCGACCACCAGGCCGGCCATCTTGTCGTCGCCGCTGGTCCCGAACTGAGTCGTGCCCTTCAGCTTGCCGTCGGGCCCGAAGGTCCGCAGGTAGCCGTCCCAGTTGCCGTTGGAGGTCTGGCCGAGCATCGCGCCCTTGACCCGTCCCAGCACATAGACCGAGCCGTCGGGGCCAAAGGCCACGTCCACGGCCTCGTCGTCGTCGCGCGCGCCCTGACGCTGCGACCACATCTCGTCGCCTGCGTCGTAGGGCTCCTTGCCGGTGCCCCAGAGTTCTCTACCCACGCCGTTGAAGACGACCAGGAAGCTATCGGACTTGTTGGGATCGGCGCCCTCGTCGGCCTTAATGATCTTGGGCATGGTCGCCAAAGCGCCCTCGCCGACCATCACGCCGCTGCCCGTGAACCCGCCAGTGACGGAACCGGCGACCGCGACCTGGCCGTCGGGGCCGACGGTCAAGGCCAGGCCGGTGGCGTCCTTCGAAGCCCCGATGGTGCGGGTGTAAACAAGCTGTCCGGCCGAATCGAACTTCATCAGCGCGACATCGCCCGCGCCCTTGATGACCTGTCCGTCGACCGTGTCGTTGACGTCGGCCAGCATGTAGAGCGAGCCGTCCGGCCCGGTCACGGTCTTGCGCACGGTCTCGACGCCGTCAGGCAGGGCGACATTGAACACCCGTCCGTCGACCCAATTGGTGTCGCCGGGGCGCCGTCCGGCGTCCTGGGTCGTGTCGGTCGGCGTGTTCGAACCGGTCTCGAACTTCACCAGCTCCTGCAGCAGAACCGGATCAGGGGCCTTGGTGGTGGTGGTCGTCGTCGCCGGCTTGCCGTCCGCCGCCGGCGTCGTGACGGTGGTCGTGGCCTTCGGAGGTTTCGGGTCCCCGGCCGTTTGCGTGATGTAGACCGCCGGCGCCGTCGTCGCCGCCGAGAAGGTCAAGGATTCGGAGCTGTCGCCTTGGATCTTCAGGGCGAACTTGTCGGCGGCCTTGCCGATCGTGACCGTCCGGCCGTTGACGATGGTGGTCTTGTCCGCGCCGGCGGTCTTCTCGACCGCGAAGCGCGTGCGGAAACTTGTCTGCGCCAGCTTGTCGTTGATGAACTTGACCACGTTGTTCATCGACCGGGGCTGCGCGCCCATGTCGGTCAGGTCGAAATCGATCGTCGTGGTGGTCTTGTTCGGCAGCTTGATCGCCACGCTGAACTTCACCGCGCCCTTGAAGGCCTCGACCTCTTCGGTCGCCGTCCCCTGGTGCAGCTGCGCCGTCACGTATCGCGGCGTGGTTTTCGGGACCCCGACCGTGCTCTTGGCCTTGTCGGTCGCCTCGCCATGGGTGAGCCGCAGCTTCTCGAACTTGGAGCTGTCGATATAGCCCGACACCTCGGCCATGCCGCGCGTGAAGGCTGTCTGGATGCGCTTCAGCTCGGAGCTCGAAAGCCCCTTCTCGTCGGCCTTCTTGGCGAGGGCTTCAAGGGTTTGGAGGCCCTGGTGAGCGGCGAAGAGCTGGCGATAGTCTTCGCTCGCGCCCTTCACATCGAGTTGGGTCTGGAATTCATCGACGAACTTGCGGCCCATCATGACGCTCTTGAGCATCTCGTCGGCCTTCGGCGCCTTCGAGAGCGTGCTCCAGGGCGGCGTCGGCGCCTTCGTAGCTCCGGCCGCGGCGGCGGGGCCGCTACCCTTCGATCCAGCCGCCGCCAATCCCACGGCGTTCTTCGCCTGGAAGTAGCTGAGCAGCACGTTGGAATCGAGATTGATCACTTGCGGCGGTCGACTCTACGGAATTTCCCAACTGCAGATTGCGGCATAAGGGCTGATGAGATGTTAAGCGCCCTAAAGAAAAAGCCCCGAACCGCACGGCTCGGGGCTTTCACGCTCCCCACAAAACTAATTTAGCCGCCGCGGAAGAGCTGCAGGATCACCTGCGGCTGCGAGTTGGCGATCGACAGCGCCTGCGCGCCGAGCTGCTGCTGCACCTGCAACGACTGCAGCCTGGCGCTTTCCTTGGCGATATCGGCGTCCACCAGATTGCCGATCCCGCTCTCCAGAACGTCCTGCAGCTTGGTGACGAAGGTGACGTGTTTTTCGATCTGCTTGGATTGCGCACCCATCTCGGCGAGCGACGCCGTGATTTTGCCGATCGCCAGATCGAGCGTGGCGAGCACCGCCTTGGTCGCCGACGTCGTCCCGGTCAGGTTGGTGCCGTCTAGGTCGATGTTCGCGCCGCTGATGGTGAAGTCCTGCGGCGTCAGGGCGATGTAGCTGTCGCCGTCCGAGTTCGCCAGGAAGTTGAGGTCCGCCGTCAACGTGCCGTTCAGCACCGAGACCCCGTCGAACTCCGCCGACGCCGCGAACTGGCTGATCGCCTTGAGCAGGGTCTGATACTCGTCGTCGAAGGCCTTGCGGGTCGTCTGCGAGGCCGAGTCTTCCGAGGCGCCGACCACCTTCTCGCGCATCTGCACGAGAATATCGCTGATCTGCTGACCGGCGGTCAGGGCCACGTCGGTGATCGAGGTGGCGCGGTCCAAGCTCATCTTTACGGCGCTGAGCGACGAGAAGTCCGCGCGCTGCTTCTGGGCGATGGCGTAGACGGCCGCGTTGTCCTTGGCGTTCGCCACGCGCAGACCGGTGTTGATCCTGCTTTGAACCTGCTCCAGCTTCTCATTCGTCGCCGAGAGGTTCTGAAGCGCAATCAGCGCCGACTTGTTCGTATTGACGCTCATCGGCATGGCGCTGATCTCCTTCAGAGGACCCATGGTTGACGCGCGACTCGCACGCCGGAAACATGGTTAACGCTAGGGAGAGCATGGTTTCCGGAAGGTTAACGGCCAGACGTCAAACACCGCAAACCGTTGCTACGGTTGCGGTTACGGCCCCGAACCAGGCCGTAGATCAGAGCCCGAAAACCGGGCGAAAGGCCCCTCAGGCCTGGGTGGCGATCACCGCGCCGGCCTCATAGGCCTCGGCGTCGCGCATCTTCAGAACCTCGGCGCGCGGCAGCTGCAAGATCACCTCGCCGGTGCGGCGGTCGATGGTCTTGTAGACAAAGATCCCAGCCTGCCCGCTCTCCTCGATGACGAGGCGAAGATCGGGCTCGGCGGCCGGCGGCGGCTCACGAACCGGAGCTGACCGACGAACGGGCGGGGACGGCTTGACCACCTGCGCAAGCTCCACTTCCGGAAGCGCGGCGACGGCTGAAAGCTTATTCTCCATGACATCACTCGCCCGCCGTTTTCAGGATCGGGCGATCCCATCTGGGCGTAGGCGGCGGGAAGGTCTCCCTCCCCGCCGCCGCCGCTGAGCGCGTCGAGCGCGCCCTGGATCGTCTTAGCGGAACAGGCCGAGCAGGATGCCCGACGACTGGTTGGCGATGGAGAGGGCCTGGACGCCAAGCTGTTGCTTGGTTTGCAGGGCCTGCAGTTTCGCGCTTTCCTTGGCGAGGTCGGCGTCCACCAGGTTGCCAATACCGGAGTCCAGGGTGTCC
>NZ_LMHT01000035.1:171333-171563 GCF_001429025.1 Phenylobacterium sp. Root700
TCGCGATCGACGTGTTCTTGGTCGACAGGTCGACGTGGTCGATGTCGATGGTCGCGGTAGCGTCGGCGTTGGCGATCGACTTCACCGAGGCCGAGTTGACGGCGGTGTCGGCGATCAGGTTCACGCCGTCGAAGGTGGCGTTGTTGGCGATGGTGTCGATCTGCTTACGCAGGGCGACATATTCATCGCTGAGGGCTTGCTTGGAGGGGGTGCTGAGGCCGGCTTCCGTG
>NZ_LMHT01000035.1:171583-454263 GCF_001429025.1 Phenylobacterium sp. Root700
CGGCGCCGTTGTCCTTGGCGGTGGCGATCTTCAGACCGGTGTTGATACGGCCTTGGACCGTGCCGAGGTCCTTATTGGTGGAGTTCAGGTTTTGCAGCGCAATCATCGCGCCGGCGTTCGTGTTGACGGAATTCATCGCCATTGAACTAGATCCTTTTCTCAGGGACCGACGTCATTTTGACTGCCGGAGGCGTTTTGCCCGACGCTATCCAAGCAATCGTCAGGCCACTCCGGGGGCCTCATAACCCATTGTATTTATTGGAAATTTCGCGTTTACGCGGCGGAAACCATGTCCGCGGGGCCGAATCCCGGAACGGCACGGCAATAATTACCGGTTTGCTCGGCACTTTTTGCCGATCGGCAACTATCGCCCACCATGCAAATGGCGCCCAAACGCAAAACGCCGACCACGAGGGCCGGCGCTGCATAAAACGATAGGATTCTGGAGGCTGTCAGGCCGCGACGGGCGACGCCGCCTTTTGCCCAAGAGCCTGCATCATGTTCTTGTTGATCTCGATGAGGGTGTCGAAGTTGTCCTCACCCCGCATCACTTCGCTGGAATGCTTACCGATAAAGAGGCTGAGCGAAATGATGCTGGCGCGCACCTGCGGCGGCAGCCCATTCGAGGGTTCCGAGCAGTCTCGGGCCAGCGTCGACCAAAGACGCCGGTTCCAATCGATCGCATCAATCCGAGCCGCGAAGTCGGTGACCGGCGCCTCGGACGCAACGACAAGCGCGCGCGTCACCTGGCCGAACAGCCGATACTCCGCATCCTTCGGAGCCTCAGCTCTGGTGGCTGCTTGCTGGTAGGCTCGAAGCGACATTCCCCAACCTCTCGTCTTCGTATTCGATCAACTTCCGGCACATCATAAGCGCTTTATAATACTCGCGCGACATGGCGTGCTTGGAGATGGCGACACAGTCCGCCAATACTTCCGGGTTCCGAATAACTCCCATGAACTCGGTCAGGCGCTCGGCGAACTCATCGTAGTAACGATTGTTCGTGCCATCCTCGAGATACATCATCATCATCGGGAAATAGATGCGCCTGGACGGCGTCACCGCTTCGTCCGGCTGCATGATATCTTTCTCGCGCAGGACCGACGCCTTGTTCTGCAGCACCAAGGTCGTCCGACGATCCCCGTTCTGCACCACGGCTCCGTTGAGAACGAACTTCTCTCCAGGCTTCAGCGACAATTTGAGCGGCATTCCTCAGTCTCCAATAGAGGCGTGTCGCCCAAGTCTCGAAGCGGTCCGCAATGCGGTTGAGCTCACGCTAGCTGCGAGGGGTTAACCGCTTCTTGCGGCGGCGATCCTCCCAGACCCCATTAGCGGACCGTTAAGCATGATTTCACAAGGTCCGGTCAGATCGATTTCGAGTATTTTCAGGCAAGGTGACTTCGCAGGTGCGTAAATCCCCATTCGAGAGCGGCCCTATCGGCAACGCCGCCTCTCGCGAGGCGCTTGCCCGGATTCAGGACGAAGTCTCGTCCATGAAGACGATGAGGGCGGCCCTACGCCATGTGAAGAAGGGCCTCCTCTACGCCCGCGACAACAAGTTCAAAGAGGCCGAAGCCTGCGCCCTCCAGGCGATCAAGTACGACCAGGGCATTCTCCATTCCTGGCATTTGCTCGGCATCGCGCGTGACAAGCTGGACGACCGGGCCGGCGCGCTTGACGCCTATGAACGCGCCCTGGCCCTTGGCCCGGAAAGCTCGGAAATCGCCAACGATCTCGGCCGCTTAGCCTATCGCATGGAGATGTGGCCGCAGGCCGAGGCGCTGTTCCGCCACAGCCTGGCGCTCAGACCGGCCGCGCCCGAGGCGTCGAACAACCTAGGCGCCCTCCTCCGCCGCCAGATGCGTTACCAGGACGCCATCGACATCCTGCGCCCCTCCCTCATGGCCCATCCCGCCGAGTCCATTCTGTGGGTGACGCTGGGCACGGTGTTGGGCGACCAGGGCGACGCCGATCAGGCCGAAACCTTCTACGCTGAGGCTCTGCGGCTGAACCCCGGCTACGCCAAGGCGATGCACAATCTGGGCGGCGTCCAGTTCGCCAAGGGCTCCGAACAGGACGGCATCGACCAGACCCTGCGAGCGATTCCCCTCGCCGAGGTTCCGGAAGACGCGACGATGATGCGCTTCTCGGCCGGGTCCATGCTGCTGGCGCGCGGCGATCTGCCGCAGGGCTGGAAATATTACGCCGCACGCCTCGAACCGACCTTCAGCGAACCGGTCCACTTCCTGACCAACCGTCCACGCTGGCAGCCCGGAACCGAGATCGCCGGGCGCCACCTGATGATCTTCGGCGAACAGGGACTGGGCGACGAAGTCCTCTTCGCCAACGCCCTGGAAGACGCCATCGCCGACCTCGGTCCTGGCGGGCGATTGACCCTGGCCGTGACCGAGCGCCTGCTGCCCCTGTTCCAGCGCAGCTTCCCCGACGCCCGCATCGGCGCGCACGTGACCCTCATGCGCGAGGGCCGCGCCTATCGCACCGCCCCGTTCATCAAGGACTGGGCCGATGTCGACTACTGGGCCCCGATGGCCGCCCTGCTCGAGCACTACCGCCCGTCGGTGGAGTCGTTCCCCAACAGGCCGCAGGGGTTCATGCGCGCCGACCCGGTCCGCGTGGAGCACTGGCGCGAGGTGCTTTCCCAGCTACCGGGCGTCAAGGTCGGCCTCTTGTGGACCAGCTTGATCATTAGCACGAACCGCCGCCTCGCCTTCTCGCCGTTTGAGCAGTGGGAGCCGGTCTTGCGGACGCCGGGCGCCAGCTTCATCAATCTCCAGTATGGCGACAACGCCGAGCACCTGGAGTTCGCCCGGCGCAAGCTCGGCGTCGACATCTTCCAGCCGCCTGGCATCGACCTGAAGAACGACCTCGACGACGTCGCCGCCTTGTCGGCCGCCCTCGATCTGGTGGTCGGCATATCCAATGCGAGCTTCAACCTGGCCGCGGCCGTGGGCGCACCTTGCTGGCTGATCAGCACGCCCAGGGCCTGGCCGCGGCTGGGCACGGACCACAGCTATCCCTGGTACAGCCAGACCAAGGTTCTCTCGGGCGCCAAGCTCGGGACTTGGACCGACGTCATGGACGAGACGGCCAAGGCCCTGGCCGAACATGTTCAGGGTGGAACACGACTGGCCGCGGCGGGTTGATGAGGCGAAGGGCGTCTGCGGGCGCCCGATGTCAGGAACCACCCCATGCCCGGCATGCAGGACGGCTACGACGAACAAGACAGCGCCGAGGCCTTCGACGAGGACAATCTCGACGACCGTGAAGACCTGGCCGAGATCCGAACCTTCGAGGAGTTGCCCGAGGTTCTCGATCTCACCCGCGCCGATGGCGACCGCGACGAGGACGAGGCCTTGGCGCTCGACGCCAACGAGTTCGATGAGGACGCGTTCGACGGCGACGATCCGGAGGAAGACGACGAACTTCATTATCGCACGGCGGCCGCCGACGATGACGAAGACGACGACGCCTTCGACGACGATCAACTGGATCCTGATTCGATAGACGGCCTGGACGAGGTGGCCGACGCCGGCTTGGTGAGCGGCGGCGAAGACGACTTCACGAACTTTCAGTCCAAGGGCCTGAGCGACGAGGATCTTGAGCGCATGGGCTATGCGCGGCGCGCCATCGCCCCCGGGGACATTGAAGATAACCGTGATCCGCGCACGGAAAATGCGCTGGACGAGGGCCTCAAGGAGACTTTCCCCGCCTCCGATCCGGTCTCCATCTCGCCCCGGCGCGACTGAACATCACAGAGACCGTTGTCATAAAGGCCGCCGCGCGACGCTCAATCAGCTTGAATGTCCTGCGCACGCCTTTAGTTTGGCTCCAGTTGAAACATTTGTTCGAAAGCGGGCTTCATTCTATGCCCGCTCCTGGGGAGCCCGAATGAGCCAGCGTTTTGAAGGCACCGACAATTACGTCGCCACTGAAGATCTAAAGGTCGCGGTCAACGCCGCGGTCGCGCTGGAACGCCCCCTATTGATCAAGGGCGAACCCGGCACCGGCAAGACGGTTCTGGCCTATGAGATCGCCAAGGCGCTCGGCGCCGAGCTGATCACCTGGCACATCAAGTCGACGACCAAGGCCCATCAGGGCCTCTACGAATACGACGCCGTGACCCGCCTGCGCGACAGCCAGCTGGGCGACGAGCGCGTGAAGGACGTCAAGAACTACATCAAGAAGGGCAAGCTCTGGGAGGCCTTCACCTCCGACAAGCGCCCGATCCTGCTGATCGACGAGATCGACAAGGCCGACATCGAATTCCCGAACGACCTCCTGCAGGAGCTCGATCGGATGGAATTCTACGTCTACGAGACCAATGAGACGATCAAGGCCGAGATCCGCCCGATCGTGATCATCACCTCGAACAACGAGAAGGAACTGCCGGACGCCTTCCTGCGCCGCTGTTTCTTCCACTACATCCGCTTCCCGGAAGCCGAGACGATGAACGAGATCGTCGAGGTCCATTATCCGGGCATCAAGCAGAAGCTGGTCGCTGAGGCGCTGCGCATCTTCTACGACATGCGCAAAGTTCCGGGCCTGAAGAAGAAGCCGTCGACCTCCGAACTGCTCGACTGGCTGAAGCTGCTGATGGTCGAGGACATCGACGCTGACGCCCTGAAGGAACGCGATCCGACCAAGCTGATCCCGCCGCTGCATGGCGCGCTGCTGAAGAACGAGCAGGACGTCCATCTGTTCGAGCGCCTGGCCTTCCTGGCCCGTCGCGAAGGCGCCGGCACCCGTCCCGGCCAGCAATAGGCTTACGCCGAATTCACTCGACGTTACAAAGGGCTCCGGTCAGGTTCGACATGAACCGACCGGAGCCTTTTTCATGAAAACGACCCTGCTGATCGCGGCCTCAGCCCTGACGCTCGCAGGCTGCCAGGGCGCATCGCACGCCGTGGCCAAGCTCGACTGCCCTGTCACCGAAGGCGACCTCACACGGGTGAGCATCGAGCAGGACGGCAAGAGCTGCGCCTATCGCTCGGCCGACGGCGCCGAGGTCAGCCTGGAACTGGTTCCCATCGTCGGGGACGCCCAGGCCACCCTGGCCAAGGTCGAGACGCTCCTGCGCAGCACGCCTGGCCCCATGACCCCCGACGCCGAGGCCGCTCAAGCCGATGTCAGCGCCAAGATAGCCGACGCGACAGCCGCCAAGGCGAACGTCAACGCCGTCGCCGCCGAGGTGGCCCGCGTCCAATCCGAGGCCGCCGCCGACGCCGGCATCAGCCTGGACGGCGATAGCGACCACGAGGGTGACGACAACAGCGACGCCGCGGAGGTCAACCTGCCTGGCGTCCACATCGTCGCCGACGGCGACAAGGCCAATGTCCGCATCGGGCCGCTGAAGGTCGACGCCGATGGCGACGACACCGTGGTCAACATCTATCGCGACGTCCGCATGCGCGGAGAAGCGCTTTCGCGTGAGAAGCGCGGCCTGCGCGCGACCTTCATCTACACCGGCAAGGATCTGCCCGCCGGTTATCGCTATGTCGGCTACGAGGCCGGCGGACCCAAGAGCGGCCCGCTGACCATCGCCAAGGTGCGCTCGAAGATCGACACCGAATCCGGCGACCGCATCAATCACGACGTCCGCGAACTGGTGCGCCGCAACGGCGGGGTCTGATCCAGTTTAGCCGGCCGGCTGAACCTCCACGACCTTGTAGGTCAGCGGCCGGCCGTCCTCGTCGGTGACGGTGACGTACTCACCGACCGCGAAACGGTGCTCGCCCAGGCGATGCACCGGCTCGTCGTCGGCGGCGTCATCCTCGTCGTAGTCGAAGAACCAACGACTGCCGCGACGCATCAACCGCCCGTCCATGGCGTCCTCGTCGGGTGCGAAACGGCGCACCAGGCAGACCCCCTTGGCCTTGGAATAGGCCGCCTCATCCAACATCCCGTCGGCGGTCAGCGGCGCGGTGAGCGCATAGCCCCGATGGTCGTCGCCGCCCGAGAACTCCGTGCCAGGATTGCGGGCAAGCCGCATGACGATACGCGACAGGGTCATGACCTGAACCTCGGGCTTAGTGAGAAAGGAAGAGCGACGGGTGATCGGCGCTCAGCAGGGTCCGCGTCGTGCCGCCGAAGATGAACTCCTGCAGGCGCGGATGGCCGAAGGCGCCGGCGACGAGGATATCGGCGCCCGCCTTGCGAGCGGCGTAGAGCAGCAGAGGCGCCGCATCACCGCTGTCGGGCAGGATGTCGACATCGGCCTTGACCCCGCGCGCGGCGTAATAGGCCTGGAGCCGGTAGGGGTCGAAGCTGCGCGAGGTCGCCTTGGGCGCGGCCAGGATCACGACGTGCGGGGCCTTCTCCAGCAGCGGCAGCGCCAGGCGCGCGGCGCGCGAGGCCTCCTTGCCGCCGTCCCAGGCCACCGCCACAGGCCCGCCGACGCTGAACCCTTCACGCGCGATCAGCACCGGACGTTGTTCGTCGGCGACCATCTGCTGGAACGCCTCGGCCAGGGGGCCTCGACCACGGGCCGGATCGTTGTTGAACACCACCACATCGGAAAGCCGGCTCTCGGCCGACAAGCCGGCCCACACCGGGGTCTGGAGCGAGATGAACTGGCTCTTGGCGTAGGGAATCGCGGCGACGGCGGCGCGAGCGTTCTTCTCGCCGGCCTCGGCGGCTTCCTTCAGGGATTCCAGGGCCGTGGTCTGGATACCGCCCAGAAAGCCCTCGCCCATCCAGGGCATGACATCGGCGACATCGGCCGGCGTGTAGACGCAGGCAAGCTCGGCGCCGAAAGGCTCCGCCAGCTTGGTTGCAGCGGCGATAGCGGTCTTGTCCCCCTCGCCGCCCGACAGCGGCGCCATGATCCTAGCCCAGCTCATGTTCTTTCCCTTGCTCAACCTACGCAGCCAAGATGGACCCGAAGCTCATGCCGCGCATTGATCTTTGGCAAGTCCTGGGTCAGTTCACGACCTTGACCATGAAGGGGAACGCATCGGTGAGGAAAGGGCTGCGTCCAACGGGCAAGGAACCTCGCGCCTGGCAGAGGATGTTATCGGGACGGAGGCTCGATCTGCTCGACCCGTCTCCCATGGATATCGAGATCGAGGATATCGCCCACGGCCTGGCCCGCGTCGCGCGCTGGAACGGCCAGACGATCGGTGAACACGCCTTCTCGGTGGCCCAGCATTCGGTGGTCGTCGAAGAGATTTGCGCCCACATCCAGCCGGACATCGAGCCGAAATGGCGGCTCGCGGCGCTGCTGCACGACGCCTCGGAATATGTGATCGGCGACATGATCAGCCCGTTCAAGGCGGCGCTGGGCCTGGACTACAAGATCTTCGAGGAACGGCTGGAGACGGCGATCCACATCCGCTTCGGCATTCCGGCCAAGACGCCGCTGGCCATCAAGAAGCTGATCAAGACGGCCGACCGCGCCTGCGCCTTCTTCGAGGCCACGCAGCTGGCCGGGTTCAATCACCGCGAGGCGTTGGAATTCTTTGACGCCCCACCGGTCGGCTACGATCTGGTGATCGAGCCGCTCTCGGCGGCGCAAGCGCAAACCCGTTACATTCAGCGCTATCATGTCCTCTCCGAAGCGGCCGGATTCGCATCTGGCGCTTCGGCCTTCGACACCGAGTAGCTGAATGACCCTGATTGTCTGCGGATTGGCCGAGGTGCCCGGACTGATCGCCGCGCGGGCGCCGTCCCACGTCATCACCCTGCTGGACGCCGCCAGCATGATCCCGACGCCGGACGGCCTGTCGCCCGATCGCCATCTGAAGCTGTCGGTGAACGACATCGCCGAGCCGACCGAAGGCCTGATCCTGCCCAGCGATGATCTGGTCCGCCGACTGCTGGCCTTCGGGCGCACCTGGGACGAAACCGCCCCGATGATCGTCCACTGCTGGGCCGGCATCAGCCGCTCCAGCGCCAGCGCCTTCGTCCTGGCCTGCGATCGCAATCCAAGCGTCGATGAACGCGCCATCGCGCTCACCATGCGTCAGGCCGCCAAGCACGCCTATCCGAACCGGCGCATCGTGGCCCTGGCCGACGACGTGCTGGGCCGTCGCGGCCGGATGGTCGAGGCGGTGGAGGCGATGGGCGACTACGAATATTCCGGCGTCGGCGTCCCCTTCGACTTCGCGGTTCGGTACTGATGGACCCGGCCGCGGTCGTCATCGGCCTGTCCGCCGTGGTGGTGGCGATCCGCGACGGCGATGCAGCGGTGCTGACCGTGCGCCCGCCGGGACAACCCGCCGGCCTGCCCTTCGGCCCCTTCGATCCAGACGGCCATCGGACCTTCGAACTGGCGCTGCGCGCCTTCGTGACCGCCCAGACCCGGTTCGACCTGGGCTATGTGGAGCAGCTCTACACTTTTGGCGACAAGGGCCGCGACGCGCCGCTGGCCGACATGGGCAAGGAACTGGGCGCGGCGCGAGTGCTGTCGGTCGGCTACCTGGCCCTGACGCCCAACGCCGTCGACACCACCGCCCCCGACACCGGCTGGGCCAGCTGGACGCGGTTCTTCCCCTATGAGGACTGGCGCGAGGGCCGCCCCGAAGCGCTGGGCGAAATCGAACCGGCTCTGCGTTGCTGGGCCGACGGCAGCGTGGAGAAACTGTCGCGCGCCCGGCTGGCCTTCGCCCTGGAGGGCGCGCCGTGGAACGAGGAACGGGTGCTGGAACGCTACGAGCTGCTCTATGAGGCGGGTCTCGCCTCCGAAGCCGCCCGCGACCGCGCCGAGGCCCCAGCCCGCCCCTCGCCCGGCCTAGCGGCGGCGCTGGGCGAGCCGATGATCTCCGACCACCGGCGCATCCTGGCCACCGCCCTGTCGCGCCTGCGCGGCAAGCTGAAGTACCGCCCCGTGGTGTTCGAGCTGATGCCCGACGCCTTCACGCTCTCGGCGCTGCAGCGGGCCGTCGAAGCCATCGCCGGGGTGCCGCTGCACAAGCAGAACTTCCGCCGCGCCCTGGAGCGGGCCGAACTGGTCGAGGGCCTGGGCCGGGTCGATTCCGAAACCGGCGGACGGCCAGCCGAGCTGTTCCGGTTCCGCCGCGAAATCCTCAGCGCCCGCCCTGTTTCGGGTCTGGCCCTGCCGCTGCTGAGAGATTAAAATCCCTTATGCCGTAAGGGAAACTAGCGCTTTCGGCTTTCCATTTCGACAAACGAGCGCACTATCCCGGCAAAAGTACCAGGGAGACGCGTCATGACTCAGCCGCCCAGCATTGTCGGAACCTCGGCCTTCGATCCGGTGGCCAGGGTCAGCCCGCACGAACGGCTGAAGGACATGCGCGAGCAGTGCCCGGTCTTCCGCGACGAGCCGGTGAAGACCTGGTTCCTGACCCGCTACGAGAACGTTCGCGACACCGTCAACGACCGCACCCTGTGGCGTCACTGGAGCAACGCCGAGGAGGGCTCGCTGCTGCGCCGGATGGATCGCGACGACGAGAGCGACCGGATCGACAGCATCCTGTCGATGGACGAACCCGATCACTCCCGCGTCCGTCTGCCGCTGGCCAAGGCGTTCTATGCGCGGATCACCGCCATGAAGCCGCAGATCGAGGCGATCATCGACAAGGTGATCGACGAAGCGCCCGCCTCCGAGCCCTTCGACCTGATCGGCGATCTCGCCATCCCGATCCCGATCCTGGTCATCGCCCAGATCCTAGGGGTCGAGGCCGAGCGGATGCGGGAATTCCGTGAGTGGTCCGAAGCCTCGATCCTCGGTCTCAACCCGCTGCGCACGCCCGAAGAGACGACGCGCATGGAATGGGGCTCGGAGAAGCTGACGAGCTACTTCACCAGCCTGATGGAGGCCCGCCGCCTCGCGCCGCAGGAAGACCTGATCAGCGACATGGTGGCCCTGCAGGCCCAGGGCGTCCCGCTCTCCGATGCGGAGATCCGGGTCAATCTCTCGGCCCTGCTGATCGGCGGCAACCTGACCACCACCGACCTGATCGGCAATGGCGTCTGGCTGCTGCTGAATCATCCGGGCGAACTCGCCAAGCTGAAGGCCGATCCCAGCCTGGCCAGCGCGACCATCGAGGAAATCCTGCGCTTTGAGTCGCCGGTCGCCATCACCAACCGGGTGATGTCGGAGCCGCGCGACGTCGGCGGCTGCCCGATGGCCGCGCATCAATCGGTGATCACCTCGCTGCACGCCGCCAATCGCGACCCGGCGGTGTTCGAGAACCCCGACCAGTTCGACATCACCCGCAAGCACGTGCCGCACGTGGCGTTCGGCGGCGGCAGCCACATCTGCATCGGCGCGCCGCTGGCCCGCATCGAAGGCCGGCAGGCGTTGGTGAAGCTGTTCGAGAAGTTCCCCGACCTCCGCCAGGTTGGCGATGAGCCGACCTGGCGCGCCCTGCCCTTCTTCCGGGGCATGGAAGCGTTGTGGGTGCAGGGGTGATAGCCCCCTAGGGCAGCCCCGCCAGGAGCTCGGCCACCGCCTGCGGGTCGCTGGCCATCGCAAGATGGTTCAGCCTCGCCCGGCGCACCGGCCAGCCGCGCGCCTCGGCCCGCCCAGCGTTGGTCTCGAAGCCCTTGCTCAGTTGGATGAAGGCGGCGGGCAGCAACTCCCAGCCCGTCCCTTCCGGCGCGACGGCTTCGAGGAAAGCGAACGGAACGCGAGGAAGATCGGACAAGAACGCCGCCCGCACCTTGGCGTCCGCGATCCAATGCGGCGTCGGGTCCGAACCGAACCATTCGTTCCACCGGGCCAGGCGGCCGTCGGTCGTGAGCGCCCGAAGCTGCTCGATCTGCGCCTGCGGCGCGATGTCGAGGGCGCTCTTGCCGGGATGCGGCAGTACGGCGTCCACAAAGATCAGGCCGCTTAGCCGCGTCGACGCCGACGCCAGGGCCGGCGCGAAGCCGCCAGCGCTGCTGTGCAGGACCGCCACCCACGGCGCGACATCCACCTGATCAGCGATCCGCCGCGCCGCGCCCGCGTACCAATCAGGAGCAGACACGCCGCCATAATCTGCGACGACGGAATTGGGCAAGACGCGCTCAAGCTCCCGCCAGGAGTTGGCCCCGACAAAGGGACTGGGAACCAGCACCAGCCGCATGAGCGCTTCCCCGCCGATCAGGTGCTGGGATCGCCGGCGACGCCCGCGTCGGGATGCTTGGCGGACTGCGAGGCCCGCCACTGCGCGCGCAGCGTCATCGAGGTGTCGCGACTGCCGTCATGGCTCCAACCCGGCGGGCCGAAGACGTAACCCAGCGCGTGGCGGGGGTGGCGCACGACATCCTGCGCCATGGCGATCCACTCGTGAAAAGCCACCCGCAGCACATTGAAGCCGCTGAGGTTCTTGACGATCCCATAGCGGCACGCCTCTTCGTCCAGCTCCGGCTGGAAGGTGCCGAACAGCTTGTCCCAGATGATCAGGATGCCAGCGTAGTTCCGGTCCAGGTAGCGAGGATTGCGCGCGTGGTGGACCCGGTGATGCGACGGGGTGTTGAACACCGCCTCGAACCAGCGCGGCGTCCGGCCGACGACCTCGGTGTGGATCCAGAACTGATAGACGAGGCTGATCCCCTTCTGGATGGCGATCATCGCCGGCGGGAAGCCCAGGAACGCCAGCGGCAACCACAGCACCCAGGTTCCGGCGATGCCGCCGGTCCAGGTCTGCCGCAGAGCGGTCGACAGGTTGTAGTGCTGGGACGAATGGTGGTTCACATGCGCCGCCCACCAGAAACGTCGCTCATGGCTGAGCCGGTGGAACCAGTAGTAGATCATGTCCTCGATCAGGAAGATCGCCACCCAGGCCCAGATCGCGGTCATCGGGATGTCGAACAGCCGGTGCTGATAGGACCAGAGCGTCGCGGCCACGACCACGCCGGCGGTCAACAATCCCGCGACATTGCTGCCCAGGCCCATGGCCAGCGAGGCCATGGTGTCACGGGTCTCATAGTGCGCCCGCGCCACCTTCAGACGGGTCAGGACGATCTCGAGAATGATCGCCAGGATGAAGAACGGGATCGCGAGGGTGACGGGATCGAAGACCGGCTTCACGCGGCCTGCCGATTGTGCGGCGGGGTCGAGGGCGGCGGCCAGCTCTGCAACGCGATCCGCGCATTGGGGGCCGCGACATCGGAGAGGTCGAGCTTAACCACACCGTCACGGAAGCTGGAGGCGATCGCCTGGGCCCAGGGAATGTGGCGAGCCACATAGCCGTCGCCCACTTCGCACAGCACCAGGGCCGCCGCGCCGGACTTGGCCAATGCGCCGCGGCCGTCGACCGCCACCCAGACGCGCTCGATGGGCCGGCCGGGAAACTCCTCGGCGAGCAGCTTGAGCACCCGGGCGTCGTCCAATGGCGTCATGGGTTTGGCGATCCTGGCCCATGCGGCCAAACCGACCAGGACGGCCACAGCCGCGAACGAGGCGGCGAACTGTACTGCGAAGCCTTCAGGCACCTGCGTTTTCTCCCTTGGAACAGCAGGGTCGGCCTCAGGACCGGGGGCGTCAAGCGCGACGCGGCGTCAGCCGCATGGCGCCGGGAGCTACCTACGCCGGGCGGGCTGCGCCACACGGCGTTTCAAAGCCTCACGCACCGCAAATCCGGCGGCCAGAACCACGAACGCCGCGACGAGCACGATGGTGGCCGGGTCGCCTTCCCAGAGCAGCACCAGCGCCTTCAAGCCCTTGGCGCTGAAGTATCCCGGCGTCAGCAGGACCAGCACCCAGATCACCGCGGAGATCGAATTGGCCATCTGAAACGTCCGCCGCTCCATCTCCAGCAGTCCTGCCCCCAGCGGCACGAAGGCCCGCAGCGGTCCGAAGAACCGACCGATGAAGATGGACGCCGCCCCATGCTTGCGGATGAACAGCCGCGTCCGCGCGATCTTGCGGCGATGGGGCCGAAACGCGGGGCGTCGCAAGGTGCTCGGCCCCAGCCTGCGGCCGAACTCGTACGACAGGGCGTCGCCGATGATCGCGCCGCCGACGCACCAGAGGATGACCGGCGCGGGCGCGAGGTCTCCAGCGGCGATCAGGCCCCCGGCCATAACCATCAGCGCGGTCGCTGGAACAAAGGCCCCGAGGAAGACCAGCGACTCAAGCAGCGTCACCACGCCCAACATCACGCCCGCCCAAGCCGCATGACGCGCGATGAAGTCGGCGGCGGGATGAAAGAGCGTGTCCATGGAAGCCCTTGCGTTGCAGGCATAAGGACGAGGAACCGCGAGGGTGGTCAATGGACGTTGGCTCGCCTCGGTGGAGGATCCATAGTTCTGCGATGAGGCTGTTCCACTTCAGCGACGATCCTGACATCGCGGTTTTCGAACCCAGGCCGGTGAAGGTCCCGTCTGTTCGGCAGCCCGGTCGCGAATGGCTGAACGGGCCGCTGGTCTGGGCCATAGATGAGCAGCGCCAGCCCATGTACCTGTTCCCCAGGGAGTGCCCGCGCATCCTTCTGTGGCCGACAGCAGACACCAGCGAGACCGATCTGGCGCGATGGTGGGGCGCACGCGCCTCCAGGGCGATCGCCCATATCGAGTGGGCCTGGTTCGACGCATTCTGCACCACTCGGCTGGTCAGGTACGAACTGCCCGCAGAAGCCTTCGAGAGTCTGGACGACGCCGGCATGTGGGTGGCGCGCTCGCCGGTTCGGCCCATCGGGCGCGAAATGATCGAGCATCTGCCGACGGCGCTGCGCGACAACGATGTGGAACTGCGGGTGATGCAGGACCTCTCGCCCTTGAAGGGCGTGTGGTCCACGACCCTGCACGCCAGCGGGATCAGACTGCGCAACGCCTCGAACTGGCAGGAAACGCTTTCCGCCTAGGCGGGCCTAGAGCCCGAAGCGCGCCTTGATCAATTGAGCGCATTCGGCAGGCGACACCGTGGCCGTGTCGATCTCCAGGTCATAGACTTGGCCGGCGTGAACCCGATCATACTGCCACCGCGCCAAGCCGATCAGCCGGTCGCCGCGTTCGCGCTCGCGAGTCTCCAGCACGTCGAGGGATGCGAAGAACCCGACGAACCGGGTCTCGAACGGCGCCAGCAGCTGGCGATACTCCTGCTGCACGGCGGCCTCCAGCATCACCTCGTCGACGATCAGGTTGGCGCCTTGCCGGGCCATGGCGGCGATGGCGTGGCGCATGCCGCGCATCGTCTGGTCCAAGACCGGCCCAGTGTGGATGGCGACGGAGGGCCGGCCCTCGTCCTGCAACGTCTCGAAGGTCATGCCGTCGGGGTGGCCGACCATCGCCTCGGGCAGCATCTCGAGAAAGGCGTCCATCTGAACGTGCAGGAACGGCGCGGCGGCGATCTGCTGAAGCGCCTTGGCCGTGGAGCTTTTGCCGACGCTGCCAACCCCGTTGAGAATTATGACCTGCGCGCTCACGCCCCGCCTCGCTCCAGCTTGCCTTGCGACCTGGCCTAGCGCCGCTCGGCGCGCGCGGAGAGGATGGCCAGGGCCGCTTCCTGACGGGCCATCCGCAGTTTCAGTATCCGCCAGGCGGCGAAACCGGTGACGGACAGGACGGCCGCGCCGGCGATGGCGATCGTCAGCAGATCGGCTTCGCCCATCGCCTCAAGTTCGGCCAGGCCCCTGGCGGCGAAATAGCCCGGCGCGAGGATGACCAGCACCCAGACCACCGCCGAGACGGTGTTGGCGAGTTGGAAGGTCCGGCGGCGCATGCCCAGCAGCCCGGTGACCAGCGGCACGAAGGCCCGCAGCGGCCCGAAGAACCGGCCGATGAAGATCGAGGCGGCGCCGTAGCGACGGGTGAACAGGCGCGTGCGCGCGATCTTGCGGCGATGCTCGCGGAAGGCGGCGTGCCGCAGCGTCTGGGGGCCTAGCCGGCGGCCAAGCTCGTAGGAGATCGCATCGCCGATGACCGCGCCGGCCACACACCAGAAGATCACCTGCACCGGGTCGAGAACCCCGGCGGCGATCAGCCCGCCCGCCATCACCATCAACGCTGTCGCCGGAATGAAGGCGCCGATCAGCACAAGGGACTCCAGCAGCGTCACGACGCCCAGCGCCACGCCCGCCCAGGCGTGGTGACGGGCGATAAACTCGGCGACGTGATGAAAGAGAGCGTCCATGGGGTTCCCTGCGCCGCTCGCATATGGGCGCGCCCGAACCATCCGGCGAGGGGCAGTTGAAACATCTTTCGACAATTGCGCGCGCCGTGGCCGGCGCGCATCAGTCGAGGGCCAAATCGCCCCTCACGCCGCCCTCTTCAGCCCCAAAACTCCCTGCCGCGCCCCACTATGTCGCAGGCGTGCGGGGAGCCATCGAGCAGGTCAGGCGTTCCAGTTGCGCAGCCGAAAATCACCTGTGCGAAAAACTGAAGTGCACTCCCAGGACTTCTGGGGGTGGCGATCGGCGCACGACGTCCTATCTAACCCAGCATCAAGGTAGAGCTAGCGAGAAGAAGCACCATGCTTCGATGTCATCATAATCCGAGCCGAATGCCGGCCTGACTTCGCCTTGCGGCCGCCATTCCAGCGCCGCCGCCCTGCTTGATGGTGTCGTCCCTGAAGGGACGGCGCTGATCGTCAAAATAGTAAAGTAAAGGAGCTTTGTATGGCTCTGCAGATTTCTGTTGCGCCCGCCGGTGACGGTTGGGCGGTTCGTTCCGAAGCCTTCGACAATGAGTTGATGTTCGAAGCCGGCGCCCGCGCCGAAGCCGCCGCGCGTTCGCTCGCATCCCGCTACGCCCAGGCTGGCCGCCCGACGCAGGTGAACATCTTCCTGCGCGACGGCGCCCTGGCCGGACGCTTCATGCACCACGCGGCCGCCTGACGGCCGTCTGTCGGCGAACGGCGAGGCGATTTTCGTCGCTTCGTCGCTTTGTCGCCTAGGGGACGGCCTTTATCGCAAGGTCGTTTCACCGACTCCCAAGCCCTGACTTCTCTCCCGACCTCGGCGTGTCCCCTCACAAGAGACACGCTATGCGGGCTTGGGGCCCGCTCCTTAATACTGGAGCGAACAACGTGAACATCCTGACGATCCGGGGTCGGCTTCTGGCCTCGACCCTGCTCGCGAGCGTGGCGGTGGTCGGCGTCGCCGCCACCCTCGCCGTCCCCACCCTGGCAGTCGCCCAGGACTACACCTCCGGCAACCTGACCGGCAGCGTCGAGAACGAGAAGGGCGCGCCGATCGCCGGGGCGAACGTCACCGTGCGCTCAAGCCAGGGCGCGACCCGGACCACCACCACCGACGCGAACGGCCGCTATCAGATCAACGCGCTGGCGGTCGGCCCCTATGAGGCCAAGATCACCGCTCCCGACTACAACGGCCTGGACGCCCAACAGGTCAGCGTCGCGGCCGGCGGATCGAGCTTCGCCTTCACCCTGACCCAGGGCGCGGTCAGCGAACTGGTCGTCACCGGGGTGCGCAAGGTCCGTGACTTCGCCCGCACCGACACCGGCCTGACCGTCGAGGTGCAGGAGCTGGCCGAGCGGATTCCAGTCGGACGCAGCATCGCCAACGTCGCCCTGCTGACGCCCGGCGTCTCGCGCCCCGACGCCACGATCAACGCCGGATCACGCCGCAACCAGACCACGCTGGTGGTCTCGGGCACCTCGGCGGCCGAGAGCGTCTATTACATCAACGGCCTGAACGTCACCGACATGCGCAACCTGCTCGGTTACGCCGACCTGCCGTTCGACGCGATCTCCTCCATCGATGTGAAGACCGGCGGCTATCAGGCCGAGTTCGGGCGCGCCACCGGCGGCGTGGTCAACATGGTCACGCGTTCGGGCTCCAACGAATGGCACGGCGGGGCGACGCTCACCTACGCGCCGGAATCGCTGCGGACCCATACGCCGCAAGCCTTCACCGCCGGCGGGGCGTCGGTTCCCGGCGCCACGCTGTACAACGACATCGCCAGCCTGGAGACCTTGGACAGCTCGGTCTATCTGAGCGGCCCGGTCCTGAAGGACCGCCTGTTCTTCTTCGGCATCTACAATGCGAGGTCGACGAAGGAATATCTGCCGATGGCCTCACAGGGCCTGAGCGGCGACAACCTGTTCACCGGCGTCCAGGAATACCGCAAGACCCAGAGCCCGCGCTGGCTGGCCAAGTTCGACCTGAACATCACCGACACCCAGCGGCTTGAGGCCACGCTCTTCTCCGACAAGTCGAACACCGACGAGAGCTTCTTCAACCGCGACGTCCGCCGCGGGATCACCGGCCAGGGCCTCGGCTATGTCGAGAAAGCCGGCGGCTTCAACCAGATCTACAAGTACACCGGCGCCTTCACCGACTGGTTCACCCTCTCGGCCCTCTATGGTGAGACCAAGTCCAGCCAGGAAGATGCAGGTCCCTTGGTCGGCACCCCGCGCGTGCGCGACCGCCGGACCAGCACGACCCTCTTCATGACCCCGGCCAACACCACCATTCCGCTGCAGCCGGTCGGCGAGGACGTGCGCAAGACCTACCGCGTCGACGCCGACTTCTACCTGCGCGACATGCTCGGCGATCACCATTTCCGGATCGGCTACGACAAGGAGGAACTGCATTCCTCCGACCTGCACGGCTACAACGGCGGCTACTATCTCGACATCCTGCACCGGGCCGTGCCGGGGACCACGCTTCCGGTCCAGGACTTCGCCGTCCGCACCGTGCTCGGCTCCGGCGGCCAATTCGACGCCGAGCAGACCGCCATCTACGCCCAGGACTCCTGGGACCTGACGCCGGACCTGACCCTCCAGCTCGGCGTGCGGCTTGACCAGTACGACTACCGCAACCGCGACGGGCTGAGCTACATCAAGGTCGATGACCAGTACGCGCCGCGCCTGGGCTTCACCTGGGATCCGCGCGGCGAGGGCCGCGATAAGGTCTACGGCTCCTTCGGCCGCTACTACCTGCCGATCGCCACCAACACCTCGATCCGGGCGGTGTCCGGCGAAGACTTCCACCAGGAGTTCCGGGCGGTCAGCGTCAACGCCAACGGCTCGCTGGTGGTGGACGCCAACGGCGTTCCGGTGCTGGGCGAGCGGCTACGGCCCGACGCCATCCTCGCCCGACCGATCGCCCCGGCGCCGGGCGAGATCAGCGCCCAGAACATCAAGCCGATGTACGAGGAGGAGTTCATCCTCGGCTACGATCATGAATTCGCGGGCGGTCCCCTGGACGGCTGGCGCGGCGGGGCGCGCTACATCAACCGCAACCTGGCATCGACCATCGAGGACACCGATCTTGGCCGTGGCGGCGCCATCGAGCGCTACTGCATCCGCACCCACAACCCGCTCTGCCAACCCAGCGGGTCGGGCTCCGACAGTTCCAACGACCTCTTCACCGGCCACTATGTCCTGCTGAACCCAGGCAAGTCCGCCGATCTGATGCTGGACCTCGCCCATGGTCCGGGTGGTCCCAACCTCGCCCCGGTCACGCTGACCGCCCAGGACCTTCGTCTGCCCGAGGCCAAGCGCAAGTACCAGGCGTTGGAGTTCACGTTTGAGCGTCCGTTCGACGGGCTCTGGATGGTCCAGGGCTCCTACGTCCTGGCCAGGTCGAAGGGCAACTATGAGGGCGCGGTGAAGTCGGACATCGGCCAGACTGACACCTCGCTGACCCAGGACTTCGACGCCTACTTCCTGGCTGACGGCGCCGACGGCTATCTGCCCAACGACCGTCGCCATACCTTCAAGCTGTTCGGCGCCTACCAGATCACCGAGCAGCTTCGGATCGGCGGCAACTTCTACGCTCAGTCGGGCCGGCCTTACGGCTGTATCGGCTTCAACGAGGAGGATCCCTCGGCCGGCGCCACCCCGTCGGCCTGGCGCTGCATTCGGGGCGGCCAGAGCGTGCTCACCCCGCGCGGTTCCCAAGGCCGCACGGGTTGGGTGACCAACACCGACGTCAACCTCACCTACGACATCATCCAGGAGCGTGAGGGCTTCGGCTCGGTCTCGGCGGCGGTGGACGTCTTCAACCTGTTCAACGAGCGCAACGTGACCCGCGTCGTCGAACAGGGCGAGACCAGCAGCCTGCCCGGCACGCCGGTGCTGTCCTACGGCAAGCCGCGTTCCTACCAGTCGCCGCGCAGCGTCCGGTTCACCCTGCGCTATAGCTTCTGATCGACCCCACTCGGTCGGAAGCAAAGAGGGCCGCTCCCGGTGGGAGCGGCCCTCTTCTCTCTCCAGGCTAGTTCAGGCGCTTAGAACTTGCGCACGTAGCCCACCGACCAGACGTTGGCTTCGCCGCCGCCGTCGGTGAAGTCGTGACGGGTGTAGTCGGCGCGCACGCCGTTGCCGCCTTCAAAGAAGTACTGGCCGCCGACGCCGTAGTTCCAGCTGTCGCCGTCGACGCTGGCGCTGGCGCCGGGCACGGTCACCTTGCCTTCCGTGGTCCCGTAACCGATGCGGGCGTAGAGGTCGGCGTTCGGCGCGACCGGCAGGAAGCCCACGCCGTAGATGGCGGCCTGATGCTTGAGCTTGGCCTTGCCGTCCACGCCGGCGATGCTCACGTCATCCTTTTTCACGCCGAAGCCCAACTCGCCCTCGACGCCGAGATATTGGCCAAAGCGCGCGCCCAGACGGCCCTGGATCGCGCCGACATCGGCGCCTTCCATGTCGTGATGGCTGTAGCCCAACGAGCCGTAGCCGGTGACGCTGGTGTCCTGGGCGTTGGCCATGGCGGGAACGAAGGCGGCGACGAGAGCGGCGGCCGCCGCGGTGGTGATGAGAGACTTCATTGTTATTGCACTCCGTACTCTTAGCTCGGCCGCCCCAGCCGCAGGGGTAGGTCGCCCCCAAACGCGGCGGCAAAAGGTCAGTTCGCCGGCATCCCCAAGACCATTCTGCGTTGTGTCATTCACGCCACAGGCGTCGTGACGCCCGAACCAGCGGGTCCGACGCCGATGGAGCTACTCGCCGGACTTCACCGTGCTATCACTGTGTCTCAAGCTCCCCGCGGACGGATTCCGGCGTAGAGGAGCGTTCGTCGGAGACAGCGTTTTGCATCAAGCCGTGATCGCGGCCACGGGCCTCTACACCCCGCCGCACAGCCTCTCGAACGCCGAGCTGGTTCAGACCTTCAACGCCTATGTCGAGCGGTTCAACGCCGCCAACGCCGAGGCGATCGCCGCCGGCGAAGTCGCCGCCCTCACCCCCTCCTCCGTCGAGTTCATCGAGAAGGCTTCGGGGATCAAATCCCGGTTCGTGATGAACAAGTCGGGTCTGGTCGATCCCGAGGTGATGCGCCCGGACCTGCCCGAGCGGCCCAACGAGGAGATCTCGATCCTGGCCGAGATGGCGGTGGAAGCCGCTAGGCAGGCCATCGAGCGCTGGGGCAAGGACGTCAGCCAGATCGGGGCGGTGATCTGCGCGGCCTCGAACATGCAACGGGCCTACCCGGCCATGGCCATCGAGGTGCAGCAGGCGCTGGGGATCGAGGGCTTCGCCTTCGACATGAACGTCGCCTGCTCCTCGGCCACCTTCGGCATCAAGACCGCCGCCGACTTCGTGGCCTCCGGCTCGGCCCGCGCTGTCCTGATGGTCAATCCGGAGATCTGCTCGGGCCACCTGAACTTCCGCGATCGCGACAGCCACTTCATCTTCGGCGACGTGGCCACCGCGGTGATCGTCGAGCGCGAAGAAGACGCTGAGGGCGGCTGGGAGATCCTGGGCACGCGGCTGAAGACCCAGTTCTCGAACAACATCCGCAACAACTTCGGCTTCCTGAACCGCGCGGCGCCCGAAGGGATCGGCGCAACCGACAAGCTGTTTGTGCAGGAAGGCCGCAAGGTGTTCCGCGAGGTCGTGCCGATGGTCGCCGAGATGATCGTCCAGCACGCCGGGGACCTTGGCCTCGACCCGACCAGCCTCAAGCGCCTTTGGCTGCACCAGGCCAACATCAACATGAACGAGATGATCGGAAAGCGCGTCCTGGGCCGCGAGCCTGCACCGGGCGAGAACGTCATCATCCTGGACGAGTACGCCAACACCTCGTCGGCGGGCTCGATCATCGCCTTCCACAAGGCCAACGAGGATTTCCAGCCCGGCGACACCGGCCTGATCTGCTCGTTCGGAGCCGGCTATTCGGCCGGCACCGTGTTCGTCCGCAAGCGATAGGACGGCGAGATCATGAGCGCCGCGCTGATCGTACCCACCCTGCGGTCGGCGCGCCTCGTGATGGTCCCGCTCTCACCGATCCATTCGAACGGCATGTTCGAAATGTGGAGGCGTGAGGAGGTCTGCCGATATTCCGGTCCGGCCGCCGACTACGACGGGCGCCCGATCACGCTTCCGGCGCAAACCCCCGCCGACAGCGACAAGATCATCGACTTTTTCGTCCGTAGCGCCACGGACGGGTCTCGCTTCCGCTGGGCGCTGCTGAGCGCCGTCGATGAGCGATTCGCGGGCATCGCGGGCTTCAACAGCCTCGGACCGCGCTCGGAGTACGCCTATCACCTGCATCCCAGCTTCTGGGGCCAGGGGTTGATGACGGAAGCCTCGCAGCTGGCGATGACCTGGCTTCGCGGCCGCCCCGAGTGCACGCAGGTCGAAGCCTACATCGAGCCGGCCAACCTCGCCTCGACCAAGCTCGCCGCACGGCTTGGCCTTCGTCCGACCGGAGAGGTTTCAGACGGCGCGGAACAGTATCTCGCATCCATCTCGGAACTACGGGTGTAGGAAGGCGATACGCGCCACGCATCGCCTGTCGGCGTATTCAGGCGCCGTCGCCAAGGACGGCGAGTCGCTCAACGGACACGCCGATGAAACCGCCGCACAAACCTTCCGATCTCCGGGGCTCCGCGCAGCCGTCCAGGATCTACGCGCCCCCAACCCCCAAGGTCACACGCCAGAAGGCGGCCAAGGTCCTGACCGCCGCCGAGCGCGCGGCCTTCCTGGCCTCGCGCCCGGACCTCAAGCCAAAGAGCTGAGGCCCCTAGCGCGCCGCTCTGAGGTCAGGTGCGTCGAGGTCCAGATCGCCGCGACCAAGCACCTGCATGGCCGGCGTTTGCAGCGTTAGGGCCGGCGCGAAGGCCTGAGCATCACCGACGATGATGATGTTAGCTCGCGCCGGGTCGAGCACCTGTTTGGCGAACGCCTGCACCTGCTTGGCGGTCACCGCCTCGATCCCGGCTGGGAGGGCGTCAATTTCCCCCAACGGGAGATCAAAGAGGGCCAGATCGCCAATCACCGCCGCCAGGCCCCGGGTGGTCAGGAGTTGGCGGGAATAGCCGGCGATCAGTTCGCCTTTGCGGGCCGCAAGCTCGTCCTGCGCCACCGGGTTAGCCGACAGCCCGCTCATCTCGACGCGGATCAGCTCCAGCGCCTCGGGGACCGCCACGCTCTGCGGCGCCAGATTGGCGCTGAGATAGCCGGTCGTGCGCCGAGCGGAGAAAACCGACGAGGCGCCCTCCCCCAGTTCGGCCCGACCGGCCGCCGCCCGGCTCAGCCGACCCGAGCCCTCGCCGCCCAGGACCGCATTGGCCACCAGCGCCATGTAGTAACGGGGATCGTCCCGGGAGACCGCACGGGCGATCACCCGCACCGACGCCGTCGAAACGCCCGGCAGGTCGACCACCCCGCGCCAAGGCGGCGCGCGCGGCGTGATAGCCGGCGCCTTGGGGGGCGGCCCGGGCGGCGAGGTCCAGGTTCCGAAAGCCTGCGCGGCCAAGGCGAAGGCCTGTTCAGGCGCGATGTCGCCCGCCAGCACCAGGACGGCGTTGTCGGGTCGATAGTGTTTGGCGTGGAACTCGGCCAGACCGGCGGCCTGCAGCCGCGGCAACGAGGCGGCCGTACCCTCGGCCGCATGACCAAGCGGCGTGCCCGAGAAGATCACCGGAGCCCCAACCTGATAGCCGAGCCCGCCCGGCTCGCCATAGGCGGCCGCGAGCCCCTCGAACGTCCACTTGCGGCGAGCATCCAGGGCTTCGGGGCGATAGGCGGGATGACGTATCACCTCGGCCATGATCAGCAGCGCCGGTTCGAGATCGCCTTGCCTGACCTGCAGGGTCACGACCGAGGCCTCCAGGCCGCCGCTCCCCGCCAGCTTCGCATCGAGCGCGGCGACATCCCGTGCGATGGCCTGTGCGTCGCGGCGGCTCGTGCCGTCCGTCAGCATGCCAGCGGCCATCACCGCCGTTCCCGCCAAGCCCGGCGGATCGGCCCAGGCCCCCGACTTCACCATCAACCGTGCGGTCACCTGCGGATCGGGCGGGCCACGGGCGACAATGACCCGAAGCCCGTTGGGCAGCGTGGTTTCCCGATAGGCGACACCGGAAGCCCCGGCGCTCGCCGGACCGGCGATGAACAGCAGGCAGAGCGCCAGGACGTGCAGGAACAGACGGGTCATGAGTCTCTCGGCCAAGCGTAAAGCTTGACCGTAACGCAATCCCTACGGGTGCGCGACACACCCTAGCGGTCTTGGCGAGTCCGCTACCCTGCCACCGCCACCCCTACCGAACCTCGTCGACCTTCGACTGGGCGGCTTTCCAGTCCATGGCCATGCGCACGCGGCTGCCGACCGCCGGATGGTCGTAGAACAGCGTCTCTTCCAGCTTCGAGGGGGTCGCGGCGCGATACTCGATGGTCTTGACCAGGGCCTTGGCCAGGCCGTCCGGCTCATTGACGTGCTCCAGGGAATAACGGTCGGCGTCGACCTCGGCCTGACGGACGATCGAGGAGACGATCGGGCTGGCGAGCAGGCCCAGCACCGCCATCAGGATGCCGATCACCGGGAAGCCGGCCGGGTCGGAGAGGCCGGTGATCCCCTTGGCGCCGGTCAGGCGCAGGACGGGCATGAACAGCCGGTCGACCAGGAAGAACCCGATCAGGGCCAGGGTTCCGAAGGCCAGCGACATCCAGATGGTGTGCATGTGGACATAGTGGCCCATCTCGTGACCGACCACGCCGCGGACCTCGGCCAGATCCGCGCCCTTGGTGAACATCACGTCGCTCATGGCGATGCGGGCGGTGCCGAACAATCCCGAGACGTTGGCGGTGTAGCGGTTCGACTGCTTGGAGCCGTCGTAGATGAAGATCTTGTCGTGCGGCACGCCGTTGGCCTTGGCCATCTCGACGATGGCGTCGCGGACCTCGCCGTGCGGGGCTTCCTTGTAGGTGTTGAACAACGGCTGCACGAGGACCGGGGCCAAGACCATGGTCACGATCAGGAAGCCGGCGACCACGCCGCCGCCCCACAGCCACCAGCTGCGCGCCGTGCGCCGCATCAGCCAGTAGAGCAGCGAGAACATCAGGGTCATCACGACGATGTAGATCACCGCGCTCAGGGTGAACTCGCCCAGGAAGCCGCCGAGCGGCTGGCTCGTCAGGCCGTAAGACTTCTCGCGCCACCAGTTGGCGTAGGCCGTCCAGGGAAGGGTCAGCAGGGTCTCGAGCACCCCGTCGACCAGCAGCACCGCCGCCACCGCCAGCCAGGGCCGGGCCTTGCGGCTCTCGATCTTGTTCCGAACCCCGACCAGGACGCCTGAACGCAGCACCAGCCAGGCGACCACGACGGCGACCAACGCGCTCCACAGCAGCAGCCAGTGGCCGCCCTGGGTGTAGTCGGTGGCCTTGGCGTGCGCCTCGGGCGGCAACTGCGCCAGATAGGCCGCCGTCGCCGCGACCGGATCGAATCCCTGGGCCATGATGCTCGCTCCCCCACTACTCAAGCGCGAAGAGGCCAGAGAAGGCCGAGCTTGTCAGGTGAAAAGTCCGAAAGGAAGCGGCGGCTCAGAGATGCTCGACCGGGCAGCCGAGATCCTCGCAGATGCGCTCGGCCAAGATCTTGCGGTGACAGCCATGGTGGTCGGCCTCGAAGCACAGCAGCGCCACCTTCTTGGTCGCGACCAGCTCCTTGGCCTGGGCCAGTTCGAGTTGGGCGCCCGGCTCGGTCAGGTGATCCTCGAAGATGGCGGTCATCTCAGCGATGTGACCCTTGCGCGCCGCGTCCCGCCCGGGGCTTGGGGGTGCCCAGCTGGCGCAGGTGCACATAGCCGATCCCGGCCTCCGCCAGGCTGGCGGCCAGCAAGGTCTTGGAGAAGCCAGCGAGGCGCGAGGACGCCACCGCCCGTACATCGACCAGGGTCTCGACCCCGGCGGCCTTCAGGCGAGCGATGACGACGTCCTGGGTCTGGCGTTCATAGCCGATGGTGGCGAGGGGCTGCGTGGTCATGGAGCGAGGATGGCAGACCTCCCGCCCATGGCAACCGTGCAAGTCGCTACTTCGTCTTCGGGGTCTTCGGCTGTTGCGCGCGCTGGGCGGCGGCGTCCTGGCGGGCGCCGCGAACCAGATCTTCGGCCGCGTCGTTGATGCTGCGTTGAGCTTCCTGCGCCGCGGTCTCGGCGCGATGCCCCTTGAGGCCGAGCGCGCGGCGGGCGGCGTCGCCCTCCTCCCCGAACACGCTGCGCACCCGCAGTTCCTGTTGCGGCAGCGGAATCTCGAAGCCGCCAGAACGCAGGGCGCTCTCGATCGCCCAGGTATAGGCGGCGTGGGTGGCGTTGGGACGTTTCACCGCCTCCAGCGCCGGCCAGACGACCAGTTCGAAATTCAGCCCGTGGGTGGCGAACCCGACCAGCCAGACCTGGGTCTTGCGCGCCGACGTATCCTTCAGGGTGAAAGGTATGTCGTGCGCGGCCCGCAACACCGCCTCGCGCACCTTCTCCTTGTCGGCGCCATAGGCGACGATGAAGGGAATATGCATCCGCCGGGCGCCGTTCTGGTGGGTCCAGTTGGTGACCGGCGCCTCGATCAGGCGGGAATTGGGGATCAGGACGTCGAGGTCGTCATTGTTGCGGATGCGGGTGGCGCGGGGGCCGATCTCGGCCACGATCCCGCGCTCGCCGGTCTGGAGCTCGATGTAGTCGCCGATGCGGATCAGCTTGTCGAACAGCAGGACCAGGCCGGAGATGAACTCCTTGACGATGCCCTGCATGCCAAACCCGAGGCCGACGCCCAGAGCCCCGGCGAACAGGGTCAGGGACGAGAGATCGAGGCCCAGCGTCGAGAACGCGGCGATGACCCCGAACACCACCAGGCCATAGGTAGTCAGCTTCTCGAAGATGTAGATCGAGGGCGCGGCCTGGCTGGCCCGTCCTCGAACCCGGCGCAGGGCCGAGGCGGCCAGCCGTGAGGCCAGGATCGCCACGGCGATGATGACGATCGCCGCCGCGAGCCCCCCGACCGTGATCGAGGATTTGCCCAGCCGCACCAGCTCATAGTTGGTGAAATGGAAGAAGTCGGTCGCGATCAGGTCGCCCATGCTTGCTCAGCCGATCCCGAGTTGAGCCCGGACCACCCGCGGCTCGATCATCTACAGCTTCTCCGGATAGATCGGGGTGATGTCGACCGGCACGTCCTTCAGGGTCGCGATCACCTGCTCGGCCTGCGGATCGAGCTTGGCGTAGCGGTCGAAGAACGCGTTCATGCCGGCATAGTCGCCGTCACCCTGCAGCTTCACGATCTCGGCGAGCAGGCTGGTGATCCCGGCCTGCATGGCGTCGTCGTTCACACGGAACCGCTTCTGGCCCTCGTCCCAGGTGAAGCCACCCTTCTCACGCAGATAGCCGTACTGCAGCGCGGCCCCTCGGCCGTGAGCTTCGTCGGCTCCAAACCGGGCGGCGCGGAAGATGCCGGCCAGATAGCTGGCGAACAGCTGCGAGCGCTCGGCCTTGGGCAGTTCGCCCTTCTCCATCATGAAGATGATGTTGTAGGCGCCCATCACGTCGGCCTTGGCTTCTTCAGCCGTGCCGCCGATGTCCTTCAATTCCGCCGAAACCGTGGTCGCGCGGCCGTTCACCTTGATCGACCCCGGGCCGAGGCTGTGAGACAGCTCGTGGAAGAGCGTCTCCAGGGTCATGTACTTCTTGCTGACCAGCGGGGCCTGCTCGGCGACCAGCACCCGGTCGCCCATCGGCTTGAGGATGCGGTCGTACTTGGCGCCCAGGACGTTGGAGAGGATCACCTTCTTGGCGCCCTTAGCCTCGCGGACCCGTTCGTCGTTGGGCAGGTTGAAGGCGATGGTCTGCGGACCGACGGTGTTGTCGCCGCCGCCGCGCACCTGTTCGGCCACGGCGATGGGCGAGGCCCCGCCCCGCTGGAAATTCTTGTAGGAGTCGGGCACCGGGAGGTTCTCCTCCATGGCGCGCAGGTAGCCCTTGTACTTGTCGAGCGCCTTGCTCTCGGTCGGGTCCTTCAGGGTGACGAAGGCCTCGAAGGCGGTCTTCGCGCCATAGATCTCGTCGGTGTAGGTCTCGTAGGGACCGATGGCGACCTCGATGGGCGTGCCTTCGAGATCCATCCAGGCCATCTCGGATTCGAAATAGTCGTTGGTGCGGAAGGACTTGGCCCGCAGGGTCAGGAACTTCTTCAGGCTCGCATTGGTGGTGATCGCCGCCGCCTGTTCGAGCAGCTTGGCGGCGGTTTCCAGCTCGGCCTTGTACTCGACATTGTAGGGGACGGTGACGAGGCGCTCGCCCTGGCGGCGGACCACGGTGTAGCCGTCGGTGATCGCGGCCTTCTGATCGGGATGGGCGGCGAGATAGGCGTCGAGCTGCGCCTTGGTCAGACCGTCGGGATAGAAGCCGTGGCCTGGGCCATCGCCCTTGGCCTGCTTGGCGTAGATGACGCTCATCTGGTCGGCGGCCTTGATCAGCAGGTTCACGACCTGCCGCTCCTCCGGCGTCAGGAACCCGGAGTCGACCTGCATCTGGATACGGGCCAGGCCATCGGCGGGCACGGGCGCGGCGGCGAGCGCGGCGGTGGGCAGGCAAAGGGCCGCGAGCAGCGGGACGACGATCCTACGCATAGGAAAAGGCTCCAGATTCCCCGCACCATCTGGCGGGACGCGCGGACCCTATCGGCGCGGTTCGCCGTCGTCGAGGATGGTGAGACGACGTACGACCAGTTCGTCGATTTCCAGTCGCTTGATCTTGGCTCGGCCGACTCCGACCCGGCCGATCGCCAGTCGACCGATGGCCAGCGCCCCGACGGCGAAGGCGCCGAAAGCGATCGCGCCCATCGCCACGCTGCCCATGGCGCCGAGGCCGATCGCGCCGGCCGGCGTGGCGCGCGGGGCCACGAACACCGACTGCGAGCGGGCCCGGCGCGGCGCGGTTTCCGCGAGGGCGGCGGGATCGCGTCGAGTGCGCAGTTGCAACGCCATGCTTCTCTCCTTGTCGGTGACGCCGAGCCTACCCCCTTGGGCGGCCCTACCGCTAGCCGCGCGTCAGGGTGGTCATGACCAGCTCGCGGCGGAAATCGAAACCGAGCGCCTGGTAGAGCGCGATGGCCCCAGTGTTGTGGGCGTAGGAATGTAGGAACGGGACCTCGCCGCGCGCGCGAATGCGGGCGGCGACCTCCAACATCAGGCCAGCGGCATAGCCGCGCCCGCGGTGATCGGGATGGGTGCAGACGCCGCTGACCTCGGTATGTCCCGGCGGCCGCATCCGCTCGCCCGCCATGGCCACGAGCTGGCCGCCAAGCTTGACCCCGACGAAGCGGCCGAGCTGATGGGTGCGGGCGAAGAATGGACCGGGCGCGGTCAGCGTGGCGAGCGCCAGCATTTGCGGCGCGTCGGCCTCGGCCAGGTCCTCGAATGCGAAAGCCGCCTCTCCGACCTCGTTCGGCTCGTCGGCCACCATTTGCCAGCAGACAGCGTTGGTGCGCACCGCGACGCCAGGGATGGGTGGAGGCCCCTCAGCCTCGACCAGGGCGACATCGCCATGGGCGACGACCAGTGCGGCCAGGTCGGCCATCGATTGGGCGGAGATGTCAGGCGCGGCGGCAAACAGGCCATAGTCCGGCGCGAACCGCAGGGCCGCGCCCTGCTTCAAGGTCAGGTGCGACTGGCGGCCGGTGAGCGCGGACCAGACGGGCCGGTCGAGGGGATGATCACTACTCATCCCCCTTCCCTAGCGTGAGGCGGCCTCAGGTGTCATCCCGGCCAAGCGTGGCCGGGACAGCCAGAACCCTAGCGGTCTTTTTCCATGACGCCGACGGCGGCCTGGGCGGCGGCCAGACGCGCGATCGGCACCCGGAACGGCGAGCAGCTGACATAGTCGAGGCCGATCCGCTCGCAGAACTCGATCGAGGCCGGATCCCCGCCGTGCTCGCCGCAGATGCCGAGCTTGACGTCGGGGCGCACGGCGCGGCCACGCTCGGCGCCGATGCGGATCAGGTCGCCGACGCCTTCTTGGTCGAGGGTGACGAAGGGATCGCGTTCGAAGATCCCCTTCTCCAGATAGGCGTTCAGGAAGCGGCCGCTGTCGTCGCGGCTGATGCCGAAGGTGGTCTGGGTCAGGTCGTTGGTGCCGAACGAGAAGAACTCGGCGTGCTCGGCCAGATCTCCGGCGCGGATGGCCGCGCGCGGAAGTTCGACCATGGTGCCGACCTGATACTCGATGGTCTGGCCGCGTTCCTTCAGCACCGCCTGGGCGACGCGGTCGGTCAGCACGCGCAGGTACTTCATCTCTTCGCCCTTGGCGACGAGCGGGTGCATGATCTCCGGGATCGGCGCGGTCTTGCCGCTTTCGGCGATCTCGCAGGCGGCCTCGAAGATCGCCCGGACCTGCATCTCGTAGATCTCGGGATACGAAACGCCCAGGCGGCAGCCACGGTGGCCGAGCATAGGGTTGGTCTCGTGCAGTTCCTTGGCCCGACGCATAAGCTTGGTGGCGTCGAGGCCGGTCGACTTGGCCAGGCCCTCGAGGTCGGCCTCGGTGTGCGGCAGGAACTCGTGCAGCGGCGGGTCGAGCAGCCGGATCGTGACCGGCAGACCTTCCATGATGTTGAAGATCTCGACGAAGTCATTGCGCTGCATCGGCAGGATCTTGGCCAGCGCCGTGCGGCGGCCGGCCTCGTCGTCGGCGAGGATCATCTCGCGGACGGCGGCGATGCGGTCCTCGTCGAAGAACATGTGCTCGGTGCGGCACAGGCCGATGCCCTCGGCGCCGAACTGGCGCGCCATGCGGGCGTCGAGCGGGGTTTCGGCGTTGGCGCGGACCTTCAGACGGCGGACCTTGTCGGCCCACTCCATCAGGGTGGCGAAATCGCCGGTCAGCTCGGGCTCGATCATCTTCACTGCGCCGGCCAGGACTTCACCCCTGGAGCCGTCGACGGTGATGATGTCGCCGGCCTTGAAGGTGCGGCCGCGCACGCGCAGTTCGCCGATCTTGCCGTCGATCTGCAGTTCGCCGGCGCCGGAGACGCAAGGGCGCCCCATGCCGCGGGCCACGACGGCGGCGTGGCTGGTCATGCCGCCGCGCGCCGTGACGATGCCGCGGGCGGCGTGCATGCCGTGGATGTCCTCGGGCGAGGTTTCGTCACGCACCAGGATGACCGACTCGCCGGCCGAACCCAGCCGCTCGGCCTCGTCGGAGTTGAAGACGATCTTGCCGGTGGCCGCGCCGGGCGAGGCCGGCAGGCCGGTGGTGATCACGTCGCGCGGGCTGGTCGGATCGATGGTCGGGTGCAGCAGTTGGTCGAGGCTGCCGGGCTCGACCCGCATGATCGCCTCTTCCTGGGTGATCAGGCCTTCGCTGGCGAGATCGACCGCAACCTTCAGCGCCGCCTTGGCGGTGCGCTTACCGTTGCGGGTCTGGAGCATATAGAGACGCCCCTTCTCCACCGTGAACTCGATGTCCTGCATGTCGCGATAGTGCTGCTCGAGCTTCTCGACGACGGCCTTGAACTGCACGAAGACCTCGGGCAGCGCCTCTTCCATGGAAGGGGCCTTCTCGCCCATTTCCTCGCGGGCGATTTTGGTCAGGGCCTGCGGCGTGCGGATGCCCGCGACCACGTCCTCGCCCTGGGCGTTGATCAGGAACTCGCCATAGAGACGCGCTTCGCCGGTCGACGGGTTGCGGGTGAAGGCGACGCCCGTGGCCGATGAGTCGCCCATATTGCCGAACACCATCGACTGGACGTTGACCGCCGTGCCCCAGCTTTCCGGGATGTCGTGCATGCGGCGATAGAACTTGGCCCGGTCGTTCATCCAGCTGGCGAAGACGGCGCCGACGGCGCCCCACAGCTGGGCGTGCGGGTCCTGCGGGAAGGGCTTGCCCAGTTCGCGCTGCACCGCGTCCTTGTAGTCGGCGACCACGCGCTCCCAGTCGTCGGCCGAGAGGCCGGTGTCGACGGTGACGTCGAGGCGTTCCTTATGCTCGTCGAGGATCTCTTCGAACATGTGGTGATCCAGATCGAGGACCACGTTGGAGTACATCTGGATGAAGCGGCGATAGCTGTCGAAGGCGAAGCGACGGTCGCCCGACAGCTTGGCCAGGCCCGCGACGGTCTCGTCGTTGAGGCCCAGGTTCAGCACGGTGTCCATCATGCCGGGCATCGAGGCCCGGGCGCCGGAGCGCACCGAGACCAGCAGCGGATTGCCAGGATCTCCGAAGGTCTTGCTGGTCAGCTTCTCGACCGTGGCCAGACCGACCAGAACCTGGTCCTTCAGCTCGGCCGGGTACTGCTGCTCGTTGGCGTAATAGTGGACGCAGGCTTCGGTGGTGATGGTGAAGCCCGGAGGAACCGGCAGGCCGAGCGAGGACATCTCAGCGAGATTGGCCCCCTTCCCGCCCAGCAGGTTCTTCATCGAAGCATCACCGTCGGCGCTTCCGCCGCCGAAGGAATAGACCCAGCGCGACTTGGTCAGCGTATCGGTCGACATTCCTTGAGGCCTCCTTAGCCCGTCACTTGTGAGAAGTCCGCGACCCGTTCCATCAGATCGCGAACCTGCACGAGAAGACGCAGACGGTTTTCACGTTCCGCCGCGCTTTCCGAATTTACTAATACACCCTCGAAGAAGGCGTCCACCGGTCCACGCAGTCCCGAGAGAGCACGCATGGCGCCGGCGAAGTCTTCCTGCTGCAACGCTTGCGCCACAGGGCGTTCGGCGGATTCGAGGGCGGCGATCAACGCGCCTTCCTCTTTCGGCGCGCCGGGCATGCCGACCGCCGGGCCAGCGGGCAGCGCGCCCTTTTTCTCTTCGGCCTTGAGGATGTTGCCCGCGCGCTTGTAGCCCGCCAGCAGGTTCGGGCCGTCGGCGCCGGTCAGGAAGCCGTCGAGAGCCTCCACCCGCGCCACGATCCGCACCAGGTCGTCGTCGCCGAGCGCGAAGACGGCGTCCACCAGGTCGTGCCGCTTGCCCTGGTCGCGCAGGGCGACCTTCAGACGGTCGGCCAGGAAGCTGAGCACCTCGTCAGCGACCACCGTGTAGGGGCGGAATTCGTACTGAACCTCGCCCTCCGGCGCCTCGCCGGCCTGGGCCGTGCGGTCGAACCGGATGTCGAAGTCTTCTTCGGTCGAGACGACGTAGGGCTTGCCCTCCAGCAGGGCGTCCTCGAACTCGCCGACATAGGTCTGGAAGACCTCGGACGGCGCGCGCGACTTCGGGCCCAGATAGCCGGTCGTGAGGCGGGTCGAGACATAGAGCGCCCGGCCCGGATCGACGTAGCAGCGCAGCGACTTGTACCAATCGGCGACCAGTTCGCGCACCGGGGCGCGGGCCTCCGAGCCCAGCAGGATGCGGATCACGCCGAGCGCGGCGCGGCGCAAGGCGTAGGGGTCGCGCGAGCCGGTCGGCTTCTCATCGATGGCGAAGAACGCCGTCAGGGTGTCCAGCTTTTCGGCGATGGCCACGGCCATGGTCACCGGGGTGTCCGGCGCTTCGTCGCTGGCGCCGACCGGGCGGTAATGGTCGCGGATGGCGTCGGCCACCACCGGGCTGATCTTTTCCTCGCGGGCGTAGTAGCCGCCCATCAGGCCTTGAAGTTCCGGGAACTCGCCGACCATGCCGGTGGCGAGGTCAGCCTTCGAGAGCCGCGCGGCCAGGACCGCCTTGGCGACATCGGCGCCGACGCGCGGAGCGATGGCCTTGGCCAGGATCTCGAGGCGTTCGACCCGTTCGGCCAGGGTGCCGAGCTTGGCGTGGAAGGTGACGCCGGTCAGTTTCTCGAGGCGCTGTTCCAGGGTGACCTTGCGGTCCTCGTCCCAGAAGAAGCGCGCGTCATTCAGACGGGCCGACAGCACCTTGCCGTTGCCGCGGGCGATTTCCTTGCCGCCGTCTGCGGCCTCGATATTGGCCACGGTCAGGAAGTGCGCCGCCAGCTTGCCGGTCTTGGGATCGCGGACCGCGAAGTACTTCTGGTGGGTGCGCATCGAGGTGCGGATCACCTCGGGCGGCAGGTCCAGGAAGTCCGGGTCCATATCGCCCAGCACCGGGGTCGGCCATTCGGCCAGGCCCGCGACCTCGTCCAACAGGCCGTCGTCGTCGACCAGTTCCAGATTGCGCGCGAAGCACAGGGTGCGCGCGCCGTCCATGATCCGGTCCTTGCGCTCCTCGGGGTCGAGGATCACGAAGTGGCCGGCCAGCTTGTCGCGATAGGAGTCGAAGTCCTTCACCTTGAAGGACTTGCCCGATCCCATGAACCGGTGCCCCTCGGTGACGTCGCCGCTCTCGATGCCGTCGATATTGAAGGGCACGACCTCGCCGTCGAAGATGAAGACGATGCGCTTCAGCGGGCGCACCCAACGCAGGGTTCCCCGGCCCCAGGTCATCGACTTGGGCCACGGGAAGCTGCGGATCACCTGGTCGAGGATCTCGGCGACGATCTCTGCGGTCGGACGGCCGGCGCGGTGGATATGGGCGAACCAGACGCCGTCCTTCTCCACCAGCTTGTCGCGGGTCAGACCGGTCGAGCGCAGGAAGCCTTCGATCGCCGCGTCCGGCGCGCCGACGCGCGGCCCCTTGCGGTCCTCATGGCGGTCGCCCTGAGCCACCGGCAGGCCTTCGGCCACCAGGGTCAGACGGCGCGGGCCGGAGAAGGTCTTCAGCCCCTCCGGCAGCAAGCCTTCGGCGGCCAGGCGATCACGGACCATGCGGTCGAAATCGCGCGCGGCCTGCACCTGCATGCGGGCGGGAATCTCTTCAGAGAAAAGTTCGATCAGCAGTTGGGGCATGTTCAGGCCTTCACCGTCTCGGCGTCGGACTTCACGGCGTTGCCGCCTTCGTTCTCGACCCAGGCCTCTGCGCACATCTTGGTCAGGTCGCGGATACGGCCGATGTAGCTTTGACGTTCGGCCACGGCGATCGCGCCGCGCGCGTCCATCAGGTTGAACAGGTGGCTGGCCTTCAGCACATGGTCATAGGCCGGCAGCACGGTGCGCTGCCCTTGCGGACCGCGACCTTCGAGCAGACGCGGAACCTGACGCTCCATGTCCTCGAACTGCCGCTTCAGGGTGTCGACGTCATAGAGGTGGAAGTTGGCTTCCGACTGCTGGCGCTCGTTCTCCAGGAACACCTCGCCATAGGTCATGGGCGCGGGGCCGTCCGGATCGTTGAAGGCCAGTTGCGTGAAGTGGTCGACGTTCTGGATGTACATCGCCAAGCGTTCCAGGCCGTAGGTCAGTTCGCCCGCCACCGGCCAGACGTCGATGCCGCCCACCTGCTGGAAGTAGGTGTACTGCGTCACTTCCATCCCGTCGCACCAGACCTCCCAGCCGAGCCCCCAGGCGCCGACCGTCGGATTTTCCCAGTCGTCCTCGACAAAACGGATGTCGTGCAGGCGGGTGTCGAGGCCAATGGCTTCGAGTGAACCCAGGTAAAGTTCCTGCAGGTTGTCGGGGTTGGGCTTCAGGATGACCTGATACTGATAATAGTGCTGAAGCCTATTCGGGTTCTCGCCATAGCGGCCGTCGCCCGGCCGCCGCGAGGGCTGCACATAGGCCGCGCGCCACGGCTTGGGACCCAGCGCGCGCAGCACGGTGGCCGGGTGCAAGGTCCCCGCCCCTACCTCCACGTCATGTGGCTGTAGAATCACACAGCCCTGACGGCTCCAATAGTCGTGTAATTTCAGGATAAGATCCTGAAACGATAGAGGCTTTTTGGCTGACATAGGGCTGGCTTCGCAGTCGCAAAAAAAGTCGGCGGACCATAGGGCCCGCCGACCATCGCTTCAAGGCGGAAAGCCTTGCTCTAATTGCCGCGCGGCGCGGTGTGTCGGCCGGCTCTGGAGAGGGGCTTGTAGAGGGCGCGGTTCTCCGGCGTGTCGGCCACCGGGCCGTTGGTCACCGTCTGAACCGCGACCACCGCCGAGGTGTCGACGGCCGCGCTGGCCGCGTCGGCGCTGACCGGCGGGTTCACGCTGGTGTCGGGGGCCATGGCCGAAGCGTCCATGTCGGACGCGGCCTTGCCGGCCATGTCGTCCTTCATCTGCGACGCCGCCGCCTCGGCGGGTTTGGGTTTCTTCTTCATGCCGTCGCCGGCGTGGGCGCCGCTCGCAAGCAGAGCCATCGCCGCGGCGGCGGTCAGGAGGGTTCTGATCATCATCGTTGTCATCTCCGAATGATGGCCCGGTCCCCCGGCGCCCAGGCCGCGTGACGATGAAGCGCTCGGTGGTGGCGTTTGTTCCCCGGTCAGGACCTCAACTTGCCCCAGCTTCAAATACGGATCGCAGCCGACGGCGAGCCGCCTGGAGCCTCCAAGCGCCCGGAAATTAGGCGCCGGGACGTCAATTTGCACAGCGATCGCGCGGCGGCGGCCTTTTCCTTGATCAGAAGTTACCGGGCGCCGCTCACGGCCCCGGCCGCCGATAGCGTCGGTTTGCCGTCGGAGGGGGAGAACTAGCCGTGTCTCTCGACGGAGCGGGACAACTCGAAGGGCGCGCCCCTTGGCTTAAGGGCGCGCGGGAGCAGGCGATGAAATTGATCATAGCGATCGTCAAACCCTTCAAACTGGACGACGTGCGCGAAGCGCTCGTGGGAGCCGGCGTCGAGGGGCTGACGGTCTCGGAAGTCAAAGGCTACGGCCGCCAGAAGGGTCAGACGGAGATCTACCGTGGCGCCGAGTACCAGGTGAACTTCGTGCCGAAGGTCAAGCTGGAGGCGGTCGTCGACGACTCAGCCGCCGGCAAGGCCGTCGAGGCCATCAAGGCCGCGGCCGCCACCGGCAAGATCGGCGACGGCAAGATCTTCGTCCTCAACGTCGAGGACGCAGTGCGAATTCGGACCGGAGAGTCCGGCACGGCCGCGCTGTAGGCGCCGCCGAACTCATCGGGACAAGGGGATGACGACAATGAAGAAATCTGGACTGCAAAAGCTGGCGGGCCTTGCGCTCGCCGCCATGATCGCAGGCGGTGCGTTCGCGCCGGCGGCGCTCGCCCAGGACGCCGCGCCCGCCGCGGCGCCGGCGGCGATCGAAGCCGCGCCCGCCGCCGAAGCGACGCCCGCCCCGGCGGTCGAGGCCGCTCCGGCCCCGGCCCCCGCCGCCGAAGAAGCGGCCAAGCCCGCCCTCGACACCGGCGACACCTCCTGGGTTCTGACCTCCACGGCCCTGGTGCTGATGATGACCATCCCGGGCCTGGCGCTGTTCTACGGCGGCATGGTGCGGCGCAAGAACGTCATCGCCACCGTCGCCCAGTCGTTCGCGATCACCGCGGTGATCTCGGTCGTCTGGATGATCGCCGGCTACTCCCTCTCCTTCAGCGCCAACGGCAATGAGGGGCTGAACAAGGTCATCGGCGGGCTGGGGAACGCATTCCTGTCCGGCATGACGATGGACAGCACCAACAGCCTGGCCGCCACGATCCCTGAATCGGTGTTCGTGATGTTCCAGATGACCTTTGCGATCATCACCCCCGCCCTCATCGCCGGCGCCTATGCCGAACGCATGAAGTTCTCGGCGGTGCTGGTGTTCACCGTCCTCTGGTCGCTGTTCATCTACGCGCCGACCGCCCACGCGGTCTGGGGCGGCGGCTTCCTCGGCGGGGCCGGCGTGCTCGACTTCGCCGGCGGCACCGTGGTTCACATCAATGCTGGCGTCGCCGGCCTGATCTGCGCCCTAGTGCTCGGCCGCCGCAAGGGTTACGGCAGCGACAACATGGCCCCGCACAACCTGGTCCTGACCATGATCGGCGCCAGCCTGCTGTGGGTCGGCTGGTTCGGCTTCAACGCCGGCTCGGCCGTCGGCTCCAACGCGCTGGCCGGTATCGCCATGCTGAACACCCAGGTCGCGGCGGCCGCGGCGGCCATCGCCTGGATGCTCATCGAGTGGTTCGAACGTAAGAAGCCCGGCATGCTGGGCCTGGCCTCCGGCGCGGTGGCGGGTCTCGTCGCCATCACCCCGGCCGCCGGCTTCGTGAACCCGCAAGGCGCGCTGATCATCGGCCTGCTCGGCGGCGCGGGCGGCTACTTCGGCGCGGTGTGGCTGAAGCGCCTGCTGAAGTACGACGACAGCCTGGACGCCTTCGGCGTGCACGGCATCGCCGGCATCATCGGCGCCCTGCTGACCGGCGTCCTCGCCGACCCGGCGGTCAACAGCCTGGGCGAAGGCGCCAGCCTGATGACCCAGCTCTACGGCGTCGCGGTCACCATCGGCTACGCATCGGTCGGCACCTTCATCATCCTGATGATCGTGAAGTACACGGTCGGCCTGCGAGCGAGCGAAGAGGCCGAGGTCGAAGGCCTCGACCTGTCGCAACACGGCGAAGCCCTGCACGACTAAGCAGCGGCTCATCGACGAGCTACGAGCGGGGGTCCTTCGGGGCCCCCGTTTTCGTTTCAGGGGGCGAGGTTCAGTCCCAGGGGCCGCCGAGGCGGCAGCGCCGCACCCACCAGTCCGGCCGCATTCCGGCGACGCGGTCGGCCAGCGCATTGGCTTCGATGTCCGAAGCGCAGATCGCAAAGCAGGTCGCGCCCGATCCGGACATGCGTGCGATCAGGGTCTCGGGCTCCCCGGCCAGGGTCTCGATCACGTCGCCGATCTGCGGCGCGAGGCCGATGGCGGGCGCCTGCAGGTCGTTGCGCATCAGGCCCAGCCAACCGGCCAGTTCCTCGACGCTCTCGAAGGCCTGCGGCATCGGTGGCGGTTCGACGTCGCCAAACGCCCCGCCGGCGTCCAGGGCGCGGTAGACCGCGGGGGTCGAGACCCCGACGCCTGGATTGACCAGCACCGCCTCGATGGCCGGAAGCTCGGGCGACGGCGTCAGCCGCTCTCCGCGCCCCTCGGCCAGGACCGGACGCCCCCGGAAGCAGGCCGCGCCATCGGCGCCCAGCGAGGCGGCGATGGCCTCAAGCCCATCATTGTCGACAGCGATCTCAAGGGCCGAACGCACCAGCCGCAGGGCCGCGCCCGCATCGCTGGAGCCGCCCCCAAGCCCGGCGGCCACCGGCAAGATCTTTTCCAGCGACAGGCACAGCGGCGGCTGAGGTCCCCGCGCCTTGACCAGCAACGCCCGCGCCGCGCGCAGGACAAGGTTGTCGCCCTCCCCGGCCAGTTCGGCGGCGAACGGCCCATGGACCTGGACGGAAAGGGCGTCAGCCTCATGGATGACCAACCGGTCGCCGATATCGGCGAAGACCATCAGGCTGCACAGCGGGTGATAGCCGTCGGCGCTCGGCGCGCCGACGTGCAGGAAGAGATTGATCTTCGCCGGAGCGAAGGCCACGGGGCCCATGGCGAACCTACTGCCCGGCGACGCGCGGAGCCACGGCCGGTCCCTTGGGACCCAAACCGTTAGCCAGCTTGGCCTCGATATCCTTCTTGATCCGGTCGTCCGGATCGAGCGTCAGGACCCGGCGCCATTGGAACTCCGCCTCGATACGGCGGCCGACCCGCCAGTAGGCGTCGCCCAGATGGTTGTTGATCTCCGGATCGCCGGCCTCGAGTTCTACGGCCTGCTCCAGCAGTTCGACAGCCTTCTTGTAGTCACCCAGGCGGTAGTGAGCCCAGCCGAGCGAGTCGATCATCGCGCCCGACTGCGGGTTGGCGGCCACGGCCCGCTGGACCATGCCCAGCGCTTCGGGAAGACGCTCGCCCTTGTCGATCCAGGAATAGCCCAGATAGTTCAGCAGCTCAGGATCCTCGGGGCGAATCTTCAACGCCGCCTGCAGGTCACGCTCGGCCTCCGGCCAACGGCCGGAGCGCTCATAGGAGACGCCGCGCGCATAGAGCAGCCGCCAATCGGGGGCCGCGCCGTCGCCGATCACGCTAGACAGCACCTCGGCGGATTCGGCGTAGCGGTCGTTGGCCCGCAGCAGGTCGGCATAGGTGATCTTGGCGTCCGCATCACCGGTGGCGGCGGCTTCCTGCGCCATCTTCAGCGCGGTCTCCGGCTCCTTGGCGTTCTGATAGCTCCAGGCCAGCTTGGCGCGGGCGGCGGGATATTCGGCCGAGCCTGGCTTGGCCTTGGCGTAGGCCAGACGCGCGGCCTCAAGGTCGCCGGCGCCTTCCATCAGGTCGCCGACCATCAGCCAGGCCTGGTTGCGGGTCGGATCGAGCCGCAGCGCCAGACGCAGATAGGCCAGGCCCAGTTGATCCTGCTTGGCGCCCAGCATGCCGGCGGCCGGCGCGATCAGCACCTCGGCCGCGCCTTGGCGCAAGGTCGGTTGCGGCGGCGCGCCCCTGCCGGTGGCGGCGCGAGCCTTGGCCATGGCCAGCCCCTGGCTGGTCGGTTGAGCGGCCAGGGCGCGATCATACAGCGCCACCGCGTCGGGGCCGCGCTTGCGGCGCTCCAGGAAGGCGCCATAGGCCAGCACCGCCATGTCGCCGGGCGTGTCGCCGCCGGTCAAGGCCTTGTAGTCGGTCTCGGCCTCGTCATAGCGACGGGCGCGTTCGAAGAGATAGGCTTGGCCAAGTTGGCCGAAATAGTCGACCACCCGGTCGCTGCGGACCTCGGGACGGACCAGCGAGCCGTCGACGTCGCCGGCCATGGCCGAGGCCCAGGGGGCCAGCAACGCGGCCGCGCCCCGGTGCGGGAAGCCGATCTTGTCGCCGGTCAGCGCCTCGTAGGCGGGCTTGCCCTGGCCCTGGGCCATGAACTCGACGCCCTTGACCAGCTGGCCCATGCGCTTGGTGGATTCCGAGGCTTCTTCCCCGGTGGGGGCGAGCGCGGCGGCCTTGGGGATGTCTCCGGCCAGGACCGCGGCGGTGAAGGCCCGGTCCTGCAGCAGGTCGCTGGCCCCGCCCTCAAGCTCGGCCTGGGCGAAATAGGCGGCGGCCTCGGCGCCCTTGCCGTCGTTCAGCGCGCCCTGCCCGGCCAGAAAGGCGCCATAGGCCGATCCGCCCATCCCGGCGGCCATCGGCGGCGTCCAGCCCGCCGGGGGCTGTGGCGGCGTGGCGCAGGCCGCGACGAGGGCGAGCGGGGCAAGGGCGATGAGAAGGCGGCGCATGAAAAGGAAACTCGGCGCTTTCGAGGGCGAGTTCAAGGCGTTGAGCGCGCTATCTGGCGAAGCTCCCTCCAGATCGTCATCGCCGGGCTTGTCCCGGCGATCCATACGCACAAACCTCCCAGGCAAATCCGCCGCCTCGGAGGCTATGGATGGCCGGCGCAAGAGGCCGGCCATGACGATCCGATAGGGGTGACTACATGTTCGGGTAGTTCGGGCCGTCGCCGCCTTGGGGCGTGGTCCAGTTGATGTTCTGCGACGGATCCTTGATGTCGCAGGTCTTGCAGTGGACGCAGTTCTGGAAGTTGATCTGGAACTTCGGGTTGTTCCCCTCGGCGTCGTAGAGCACCTCATAGACGCCGGCCGGGCAGAACAGGCGCGCCGGTTCACCGAACCGCGGCAGGTTCACGTTCACCGGAATGCTCGGATCGGTAAGCTTCAGGTGGGCCGGCTGGTTCTCATCGTGGTTGGTCGAGGACAGGAACACCGAGGACAGCTTGTCGAAGCTGAAGACGTTGTCCGGCTTCGGATAGACGATCGGCTTGTAGTCCTTGGCCAGGCCCGTGGCCTCGGCGTCCGACTTGCCGTGCTTCAGCGTGCCCCACGGCGACCAGCCCTTGAGCACGGTGGCCATGATGGCGTCGACGCCGCCCAGCAGGACGCCGGGGATGGTGCCGAACTTGGACCACAGCGGCTTGAAGTTACGAACGTTCCACAGCTCCTTGGCGATGGAGGATTTCTGGTAGGCCTCTTCGTAGGACACCAGTTCGTCGCTGCTGCGGCCGCCCTGGATCGCCGTGAAGGCGGCCTCGGCGGCGAGCATGCCGCTCTTGACCGCGTTGTGGCTGCCCTTGATGCGCGGGACATTGACCATGCCGGCCGAGCAGCCGAGCAGCACGCCGCCCGGGAAGTACAGCTGCGGCAGCGATTGCGCACCGCCCTCGGTGATGGCGCGCGCGCCATAGGAGACGCGCTTGCCGCCTTCCAGGTAGCCGCGGATCGCCGGGTGGGTCTTGAAGCGCTGGAACTCGTCGAAGGGCGAGAGCCAGGGGTTCTTGTAGTTCAGGTGCAACACGAAGCCGATGGCCACGTAGTTGTCCCCGAAGTGGTACATGAACGAGCCGCCGCCGGTGGCGTTGTCGAGCGGCCATCCGAAGGTGTGCTGGGTCAGGCCAGGTTCGAAGTTCTCGTCCGGAACCTGCCACAGCTCCTTGATGCCGATGCCGAACTTCTGGGGTTCGCGGCCGTTGGTCAGGCCAAAGCGCGCCTGGAGCTGCTTGGCCAGCGACCCGCGCACGCCCTCGCCGATGAAGGTGTACTTGGCGTGCAGTTCGATCCCCGGCTGATAGTCGGAGCCCTTATTGCCGTCCTTATCGATGCCGAACACGCCGGCGACGACGCCCTTCACCGAGCCGTCTTCGTTATAGACGACCTCGGAGGCGGCCATGCCCGGATAGATCTCGACGCCAAGCGCCTCGGCGTGGGCGGCCATTGAACGGCAGACATTGCCCAGCGAGGCGATGTAGTTGCCGTGGTTCAGCATCCACTTCGGGAAGGGCAGGAACGAGATGTCCAGGTCGCCATGCGGGCCCAGGATCACGAACTTGTCGCGGGTGACCTTGGTCTCCAGCGGAATGCCCAGCTCCTGCCAATTCGGCAGCAGTTCGTTGATGCCGCTCGGATCGATCACCGCGCCGGACAGGATGTGGGCGCCGACTTCGGAGCCCTTCTCCAACACCGCCACCGAAATTTCGGAACCGGCGGCCTCGGCCAGTTGCTTCAGGCGGATAGCCGCCGACAGCCCCGCGGGCCCGGCGCCGACGATCACGACGTCGTATTCCATCGCTTCGCGTTCGACTGTCTCAGTGGCGATGGTTTCGCTCATGATCCCCATAACTCCCGTAGTGCCGCGCGGGGGTTCCCCGTCCCCTTGTTTCACGCGGCGTTGATCCGTCGCGCGACTTATCCGAAGCTTGCACAAGGGCGGTCAAGCGCGAACTCGGCTATAGACCTCCTTTCAGGACCTAATGACCCAAGCCGCCGCTCTTGATCGCACCGCCGAAAGCCTCCTCGCCTTCTGGGCCGAGGCGGGTGTGGACGCCATGTTGCTCGATACCCCGATCGACAAGATCGAGGCGGGGAAGTTCGTTGCGCCCAAACCGGCTGAAAAGAAGCCGCTGCTGGTCGCCGCGCCCAAGCCGGGCGTTTCCGACATCTCCGCCGCCGTCGCCCAGGCGCGACATCTGGCCGCGGAAGCCAAGGACCTGGACGCCCTGAAGGCCGCCATCGCCGGATTCGACGGCTGTCCGCTCAAATTCGAAGGCGCCCGCCAGTCGGTGTTCGCGCGCGGCGCCGTCGACGCCCCGCTGCTGATCATCGGTGAAGGCCCCGGCCCGGAGGAAGACGCCCGCGGCGAGCCCTTCATCGGCGACGCCGGCCAGCTGCTGGACCGTATGCTGGGGGCGGCGGGCCTGACCGACCGGGTGTTCATCACAAATACCGTGTTCTGGCGTCCGCCGGGCGACCGCACGCCCTCGCTGCAGGAGCAGCAGGTCTGCGCTCCGTTCCTGGAACGGGCCATCGAACTGGTCGCGCCCAAGATGCTGCTGCTGCTGGGCGCGCCTTCGGCCAAGGCGATGCTGAAGCGCGACGAGGGCATATTGTCGCTGCGCGGGCGGTGGTTCGAATGGCGTTCCGAGAGCGGGCATCTCGAACTTCCGGCCATGCCGACCCTGCATCCGGCCTTCCTCCTGTGGCAACCTGGGGCGAAGAAGAAGGCGTGGAGCGATCTGCTCACCCTGACCGAACGGCTTGATCGCCCGGACCGCGGCGCTTAAGACTCCCCAGTCACGAGAACTAAGGGCCACGTCCAGATCGCGCGCAGAGGCGGCCGACGTGGGGAACGCATGCGGGTACTGAACGGCATGCGGGTCGCGGTCTTAACCGTGGTCTGCTCCGCCATCGCCGGAACATCGCAGGCTGCGCCCCAGGTGCTCAGCCCATGGGATGTGCAACGCTACGTCTCGGCCTTCGAGGCCGTGGATCGTGGCGACTTCATCGACGCCGAAATGCAGAGCGCCGAGATCAAGGATCGCTCGCTCGCCGGCCACCTGGCGTTCCGCCAGCTCATGCACCCGACCACGCACACCGCCAGCTACGACGAATTGGCCAAGTGGCTGGATAAGTACGGCGACCTGCCGGGCGCTGAGCGCATCTACACCCTGGCCGCCAAGCGCAAACCGGCGACGGCTGCGCCGCTCAAGGTTCCGGTGCTGGCCGGCGCCGACTGGCGCCGGGTCGAGGCCACCGCCCAGGGCATTTCGGGACGCGCCCCGGCCGACAAGAGCCGCCTGGCGCGTGAGGCCTTCTATTCCGGCGATATCAAGCGCGCCCTCGACCTAGCGCCGGCCGCCGGAGACCGCTGGATCGCCGGCCTCGCCGCCTATCGGCTGAAGAATTACACCCTGGCCGAATCCTATCTCGGCCAGGTCGCGCGCGACGAGAGCGAGGATCCCTGGGTCCGGTCCGGCGCCGCCTTCTGGGCGGCCCGCGCGCTGGAAGAATCAGGCGACCCGACCCGCGCCCAGGGCTTCATCAAGCTAGCGGCGCGTCATCCGACCACCTTCTACGGCATGATCGCCGAGCGCCGCATGCGCCTGCAGGCCGGCGCCGCGGCACGTTCCGCGCCGACCGGCGAGTTCGTGCCGACGGCCTTCTCGGCCCCCAGCGCCCACCTCAGCCAGTTCATCCGCGAGGACGCCCGCGCCCACCGCGCCACCGGCCTGGCCCAGGTCGGGATGCCGGTCGAGGCCGGTCTGGAGCTGCGCGCCGGCCTGGCCCTGGCCAAGTCCGAGACCGAACGTTCGCAGTGGATGGGCCTGATTCTGGCGCTGAACGCGCCGCTCACCTCCGACGCCGACGTGACCACGTCCCTGCCCCGCGCCCGTTCCTTCGTCGAGCCGGACTATCCGACCCCGGTGTTGGAGCCGAAGTCGGGCTTCACCATCGACAAGGCGCTGGTCTACGCCATCGTGCGCCAGGAAAGCCGCTTCAACCCGGCCGTGGTCTCGCGCTCCGGCGCCGTCGGCTTGATGCAGCTGATGCCCGAAGCCGCCGCCCGCGCGGCCGGCGACGACAAGCTGAAGGCCGATATGAGCCCGCTGTTCGAACCGGGCTTCAACCTGCGCGTCGGCCAGGATTATGTGACCTGGTTGATGGAACGCGGGGTCGGCTACGACATCCTGCGCACCGTGGCGGCCTATAACGGCGGCCCGGGCACCCTGCTCAAAACCGCCGAAAAGGTCGGCCAGAACGACAGCCTGCTGATCATCGAAAGCCTGCCCAGCCTCGAGACCCGTAACTACGTCGAGAAGGTGATGGCCGGCTACTGGACCTATCGGAAGAAATTCGGCCTGGAGACCAAGACCCTCGACGCGATCGCCCAGGGCGCCAGCTTCATCGACGCGCGGCTGGACCGCTAACTCAGGCGCTTGGCGCGGCCCAGTCGGCGGCGCAGATCGGTCAGGTTGGTCGCGCCGGTCCGCTGCATGGCCTCAGCGCCGATCAGCACGCCCGCGAGCTTCACGCCGCTGAACCGCTCGACGAAGCTCGGCGGGCCTTCGGCGATCAGGGCCGAGCCGCCCCTGCCCTCCAAATGGGTTCGCAGGACGTCGTCCCAGCCTCGGCGTAATCGCAAGGTCGTGGGCAGGACCAGCAGCATGTCGCCGCGCGCCTTGCGCGCCGCGACGTCCAGGCCGCCCTCCACCCATTCGACCCCGGCGTCCTCGCAGATCACCCCGGTCGCGTCGGTGGAGCCGCCATCGGCCGCGATCACCTCGCGCACTAAGCCGTCAACCGCCGCCGGCACCAGGACCGGCAGCAAGACCTGCAGCTCGCGCGCGGAATTCAGGGTCGGGATGATGACCGAAAGCATGGTTCCCACAGGGGGCCGTTCGGCCTTCGCGTCAATTCCTCAGACGCGGGCCGAACGCTCCAACTGGGATCAGGTCTTGATGAAATAGCCGCCCGGCGCGGAGGCCCAGGCGAACTTCTCGATCCTGGGAACGGCGCCCTTGAAGAAGGTCTCCACCGCCTCGGTCTCGCCCGGCCATTCGCGGATGGCGTACTCGTCGAGCAGGACGACGCCGCCGGTCAGCAGGCGCGGCCAGAAGGCCTCCAGCGCCGCCAGGGTCGGTTCATAGAGATCCATGTCCAGATGCAGCAGCGAGATGCGCAGGCCGGGATTCTCAGCCGCATACTGGGCGGCGGTCTTGCAGACGTCGCCGTCCACCAGCTCGACCCGCGGCCGCTGGGGCACGAAGCTGTCCTGGTTGAAGGCGTCGACCAGCGCGAACAGGGTGTCGCGGAAATCGGCCGGGTTCCAGCCCTCCGCCGTATTGCCGACCCGAGCGTCGAGCCCGTCCTTTTCCGTCCGGTCGGCCAGGCCTCGGAAGTGGTCGAAGCCCAGCACCTTGCGGGTCCGGTCACCGGGACAGAAGGTCTCCAGGAACCGGGCGAAGGTCAGCAGGGACGAACCCTTATAGACGCCGCACTCGACGATATCGCCGGGCAGGTCCTTGATCTTGTTGAACACCTCATAGTGGGCGAACCCCTTCATGAAGTGCATGCGCCGCCCGAACGAGGCCAGGTTGGCGATCAGGTCGTGGTCGTCGAGGTGCTGTTTCAGCAAGCCCCGCAGGGTTTCGTCGGCAGGGATCATGGCTGTTCCTCGTTTTCAACCAGGTCGGGGTGAAGCGTCTTGAAGGTGTCGAAACCGTCCGTGCGACGGTTGCGCCAACCGCGCTCCACAATATCGGGGGCGAGCAGGTCGCCGAAGCGGACCTGGATGGAATAGCGATGGCGCGGCCCCGGATTGAACCCGGAGCGGTGAACCAGGCGGCTGTCGAACAGCGCCACATCCCCCGGATCCAGGGTCAGCTTTTCGGCCACGGCGTCAAACGAGGGCTGCAGCCGCTCGGTGATGAAGGCGTCGCGGGTCGCCAGCCGGCGGCCCTCCCCGTCTCGTTTGAAGCGAATGTCCACCGGGTGGATCTGGTCCGACAGCGCCGGCGCCACATCGATCGAGCCGTTGGCGGCTCCTGAGGGCGTCAGGGGCAGCCAGGCGGTGACAAAGCCCGCCGCCAGGATGTTGTAGGGATAGTCCTGGTGCCACCCGAACCCGCGCCAGGCCTCGCCGGCCAGGTCCATGCGGAACACGGCATGCTGAAACGGGGCGTGAATTCGCGCGGCGCCCGTCATGGCCTTGGCCGCGGCGACCAGCTGCGGCGCGGTCACGACCCGTTGGAAGATCAGGGTCTCGCGGAAGGCGTCGTAGATCGCCCCCAGCCGGGCGCGATCCTGGGCGCGGAGCTGATCCACCAGCGCGTCGATATCGTCGCCGGCGACGCTGCTGGGCGCCAGCATGTCGCGCAAGGTCTCGATCGCCTCGTCGATCAGCGGCCCGGCGAGCAACCCGCGCTCCAGACGCAGCAGCTCTCCCTGCGCCGAGGGCGCGCGGTCCGCCGAGCTGGGCTGGAGATTCGTCATCGCGCAGGACGCTAGGGGGCGTTGGTTAACCACGCCTCACCAGCCGCCTCGCGACCACGCCTCGCCCGCCCGTCGTGGCTATTTTCGTTTAGCGTCCAATTGCAATGTTCTTGATGTGTTCTCATTCGTCGATATGTTCGGCGTATGGTTCAGTCCGCACCCATTGTTGGAGCCGTTCGCGGCCGTGGCGCAAAGTCGAACCACACCGGCCGCTTTGAACGCCAGCAGCGCGAGGACTTCGACGACGGCTGGACCGAGCGCGATCCCCAGCCGCCGCGCATTGACGACACCCTCACCCCGCTGAAGTCGAAGACGATCATCAGCCACAACGACAGCCCCGATGTCGGCTTTTCGGCCTCGATCAATCCCTACATCGGCTGCAGCCATGGCTGCATCTACTGCTACGCTCGCCCCGCCCACGCCTATATGGGCCTGTCGCCGGGGCTGGATTTCGAGAGCCAGCTGTTCTTCAAGCCCGACGCCGGCAAGCTGCTGGAGCGCGAACTGTCGGCGCCGCGCTACAAGCCGCAGTTCATCCACATCGGCGGCAACACCGATCCCTATCAGCCGCTGGAGCGGACGGCGCGGGTGACGCGCCAGGTGCTGGAGGTGCTGGCGCGGTTCAATCACCCGTTCTCGGTCATCACCAAGTCGGCGCTGATCCTGCGCGACATCGACATCCTGGCCGACGCCGCCGCCAAGAACCTGTGCCGGGTGGCGATTTCGGTGACGACGCTGGATCGCAAGCTGGCCCGCAGCATGGAGCCCCGCGCCGCCACGCCCGAGCGCCGGATCGGCGCGATCAAGGCGCTATCGGACGCCGGCGTGCCGGTGATCGTGATGTTCGCCCCGGCCATTCCCGGGCTGAACGATCATGAGATGGAGGCGGTGCTCGAACGCGCCGCCCAGGCCGGGGCCCAAGGCGCGGGCTATGTGGCGCTGCGCCTGCCGCGCGAGATCAAGGACCTGTTCCGCGAATGGCTGGCCAGCGACCATCCTGACCGAGCCAGCCGGGTCATGTCGCTGGTGCGCCAGATGCGCGGCGGGCTCGACTACGACGCCGAATGGAGCAAGCGGATGAAGGGCGAAGGCCCGATCGCCGAGCTTATGTCCCAGCGCTTCCAGGCGGCCAAGAAGCGCTATGGCCTGAACGCCCGCTATGACGGCCTGGACCTGTCGCTGTTCAAGGTCCCGCCCAAGGCTGGCGATCAGGGCGACCTGTTCGGGGGGTAAGCCCCTCCCCTTGAGGCCACCATGACGACCAATGGGGAGGGGAATTACGCCGCTAGCGGCTGAACACGCCCACCAGTTCGACGTGCGGCGACCAGAGGAACTGGTCGACCGGAAGCAGCTTGTCGAGAGTGAAACCCGCGTCGATCAGAATGCGGGCGTCGCGGACGAAGGTCGCCGGATTGCAGGACACCGCGATGGCGCGGGCGACCTTGGACCGGGCGATCTCGGTGCACTGTTCGTAAGCGCCGGCGCGCGGCGGGTCGAAGACGACCGTGTCGATGCGCTTCATCTCCTCGGCCAGCAGCGGCCGGCGGGTCAGGTCGCGGGCCTCGGCCACCACGCCGTGCAAGCCTGGCGCGCTGGCCAGGGCGGCGCTGAGCGCCCGGATCGCAGGCGCCTCGCCGTCCAGCGCCAGCACCGGCGCGATCTTGGCCAGCCTGAAGGTGAAGGTTCCCGATCCGCAGAACAGGTCGGCGATGCGCTCGGCCCCGGACGCGGCCTCCGCCGCCATCTGCGCCATCGCGACCTCGGCCTCGGGTACGGCCTGCAGGAAGCCCCCGGCCGGCAGGGCGACGGTGGCCTCCCCCAGCCGCACAACGGGCTGCCTGGCCAGATAGGCCATCTCGCCATCGAGCGTGACGCGGGCGAAATCGGCCTCGCCGGCGATCTCCGCCAACCGCATCCGGGCGTCGGCCGACAGGCCGCCGCTCTTGCGCTCGACGCCGCTGATGTCGACGTCGATCCCGGTGTCGGTGACCGTCACATGCAGGGTCGGCGCGGATTTCGAATGTTCGAACAGCGGCACGGCCAGCCGGCGCAGCGCCGGCAAGGCGGCCACCAGCCGCGGATCGGCGATGGTGCAGGCGGTGATGTCGATGACATCCCAGGACTTGCGGCCCTTGAAGCCCAGGCGCGCGGCGTCCTTGCGACCCGGCCGGGCGTGCAACGACACCCGGCGACGGCTGCCGGGCGAGGCGGCGAAGGCCGGCAGGACCTCCGTCTCGATCCGCTCGCGCGCCAGGGTGCGGACCAGGCGGTCGACCTTCCAGGCCAGATAAGCGCTGTGCTCCCAATGTTGCAGGGCGCAGCCGCCGCAGACGCCGAAGTGCGGACAGGGCGGGACGACGCGCTGCGGGCTGGCTTCCAGCACCGCCTCGAGTTCGCGGCGCTCGCCGCCAGCCGCCAGACGCACCCGCTCGCCCGGCAGGGTGAAGGGCGCATACAGCGGTCCCGCCGCAATGCCGTCGCCTTCGCCTCCTACAGCCTCGATGACCACCTCCACAGAGGGGCTTACCGCCGTTTCGGCAGGACGGGCCCTGTTCGGCCGCCGGGAACTTCGCATGCTCTAGCTCGTTTTCGCATTCCTGCGCCCCAAAAGCCCAAGTGGGCCAAGGCGCAACGTCACATGAACGAAGATGAACGACCCGCTCAAGCAGCGTTCAGATTCGATCAGTCATTCTCTCTACAGCAGGTGGAGCTCCGGCGCCGCCCTGCGAAATTCTGGAGTCATTCGATGAAACGCGCCCTTACCTTCACCGCCGTCGCGGCCATCGCGGCTTCCACCTTCGTTGTCCCCACCTTCGCCTCGGCCCAGGGCCGCAGCTATGGCTCCGGCGACGTCTGCCGCGAGCAGCAACGCCGCTCGGCCAACAAGGGCACCGTGATCGGCGGCCTGTCGGGCGCTCTGCTGGGCGGCGCGGTCGCCGGCAACGGCGCCAAGACCGAAGGCGCGGTGCTGGGCGGCGTAGTCGGCGCGGTCGCCGGCCATGAAATCGCCAAGCGCAACGTTCAGTGCAGTTCCTATCCGAAGCGGGTGTCGCGCAGTTCCTACCAGCGCAACAACTGCCGCTGGGTCCAAGAGTATTCCGGCAACCGTAATCACAGTTTCGAAGTTTGCCGTGGGCGCGATGGCGTCTGGCGGCCGAGCGGACGGGCCTAAGCCCGCTTTCGCATCACTCATCCCAACAGGGGGACTAAAGACATGAACTTCCGTTCGACCTTCGCCAAAGGCGCCCTCGCAAGCGTGGCCGGCGTCATGGCCCTGGGCGCCGCGGTCTCGGTTCCGACCTTCGCCGCGGCCCAATCGGCCGGCTATTATGGCAACAGCGGCAACACCTACTACGACCCCTGCCGTCGGGACTCGACCAACCGCGGCACGGTAGGCGCTCTGCTGGGCGGCGCGCTCGGCGCAGCCATCGGCTCCAACGCCGCGGCGCGTAACGCCCGCACCGAAGGCGCCCTGCTCGGCGGCGCGCTCGGCGCGCTCGGCGGCGCGGCGGTCGGCAACCGCTCGGCGGCCTGCAACGGCGGCTATCGCGCGCCGCAGACCGGCTATTACAACAACGGCTCGACCACCTACGGTCAGCGCCAGCGCTATGACGACGGCTACTACGCCCAGTCGAACCAGTATCGCCCCGAACCTTATTATCGCGGCGACAGCTACAACGTGACCAACCAGGCGCCCGCCGCCGCCGACGGCTGCACCCTGGCTGAAAGCCCAATCTACCTGCCCGACGGCCGCACGCAGAAACGCTTCGTCCGCGTCTGCCCCGACACCAACGGCAACTATCAGGTCGTCGACTAAGCGCGACGCTGCAGAGCGATCTCGAAAGCCGTCCGCCTCACCGCGGGCGGCTTTTTCGTGATCAGGCCTTCTGGGCCCAGAGCAGGTACTCGTGATTGCCGTCGCCGCCCGAGATCGGGCTGTCGCTGGTGGCGCGCACGAGCCAGCCTGAGACGGTCAGGAAGGCCGACACCTCTTCCAGGGCCCTGCCCCGCGCGGCCTCGTCCTTGACCAGGCCGCCCTTGCCCACCTGGTCGGGGCCGACCTCGAACTGGGGTTTCACCAGGGCGACCAAATCGGCGCCCCGGGCGGCCAGGGCCAAGCCGACCGGCAAGGCCTTGGCCAGGCCGATAAAGCTGACATCCGTGACGATCAGGTCCGGCGCCATCGGGATGAGCGCCGGCGTCAGATTGCGCGCGTCGACGCCTTCCAGGCTCACCACGCGCGGATCGCCGGCCAATTTTGGGTGCAACTGCCCACGCCCGACGTCCACCGCATAGACCCGGGCCGCGCCGTGCAGCAGGCAGACCTCGGTGAAGCCGCCGGTGGAGGAGCCGATATCGAGCACCGTCCGCCCCTCGACCTGCACCGGCCACACGCCCAGCGCATGAACTAGCTTCAGGGCGCCGCGCCCCACATAGGGATGGGCGGCGACGGCCTGGATGACCGCCGCCTCCTCGATCAGTTCGGAGACCTTGGCGATGGCCTTGCCGCCCGCGGTGACGCCGCCGGCCTCGATCGCCGCGCGGGCCTTGGCGCGGCTGTCGAACAGGCCCCGTTCGACCAGGACGACATCCGCGCGTTTTCGGCCCACTCGTGCTTCAGGCCCTTAGGCCTGCTCCTCCTCGAACAGCTTCTTCAGTTCGTTCTTCAAGATCTTGCCATTGGCGTTGCGGGGCAAGGTCTCGTGCCAGAACTTCACCTTCACCGGCACCTTGAAGGCGGCCAGATGCTGGGCGACGTGAGCGCGGATCTCTTCCTCGGTGGCCAAGGCGCCGGGCTTCAGGGTCACCACGGCGGCCGGCTCTTCGCCCAGCGTGCGGTGCGGAATGCCGACGATCGCGGCGTCCATCACCGCCGGGTGGTCGTAAATGACGTTCTCGACCTCGATGCAGTAGATGTTCTCGCCGCCGCGGATCAGCATGTCCTTGGCCCGGTCGATGATGAAGCAGAAGCCCTCCTCATCCACGCGCGCCAGGTCGCCGGTGCGAACCCAGCCGTCGACAAAGGTCTGGGCGGTCGCCTCGGGCTTGTTCCAGTAACCCTTCACGACCTGCGGGCCGCGCGCCCACAGTTCGCCCACCACGTTGGGGGCCAGCACCGTGACGCCATCGGCCGGATCGCGGATTTCCAGGTCGCTGACCGGAACCGCCGGGCCGCAGCTGTCGGGGCGGTTGGCGTAGTCTTCCGCGCCATGCGTGGTCACGGTGGCGCAGGTCTCGGTCATGCCCCAGCCGTTGCCGGGCGCGGACTTCGGGAAGGTTTCCTTGATCTTGCGCACCAGTTCCGGGGCCGAGGGAGCGCCCCCGTACGAAACCGATTCCAGCGACGACAGGTCGTAATCGGCCCGGGCCGGATGCTCGATCAGCTGCCAGGCGATGGTCGGCACGCCGCCGGCCTGCTGGATCTTCTCGCGCTCGATCACCTCGAAGGCGCGGATCACGTCCCACTTGTGCAGCATCACCAGCTTGGCGCCGCCGGCCAGCGACGGGTTCAGCACGGCCATGCAGCCGGTGACGTGGAAGAACGGGATGGAGATCAGCGACGAGCGCTGCGGCGCGGCCGGATCCGGCTGGGGGGGAGCTTCGCCGCGGCGCAGGAACGCGCGCGCGCCGCCGACAGCGCCGGCCATGATGTTGGAGTTCACCGCCCGCTGGGTGGCCAGCGCGCCCTTGGGCTTTCCGGTCGTGCCCGAGGTGTAGAAGATCGTCGCGTCGTCGTCGGGCAGGATCTCGACGCTCGGCAGGGCCTGGTCAGGCAGCTTGCCCCAGTCGCTCGCCGCGCCCAGCACGCTCTCGATGGTGATGACCAGCGGGTGGGCGATCTCCTCACGCGCGCGGCTGACATAGGCGCGGACAAGGTCGGGGCAGTTGGGCAGGTGCTCGGTCAGGCGCTCATAACGCTCGGCGTCCATGATCACGACCTTGGCGCCCGAATCGGTCAGGCCGTATTCCAGCTCCGGGCCGGTCCACCAGGCGTTCAGCGGGGTGACGATCGCGCCCAGCGAGGCCGCGGCGTAGAAGGCCACCGGCCATTCCGGCAGGTTGCGCATGATCAGGGCGACCCGGTCGCCCTTCCCAACGCCATCGGCCGCCAGTTGGGCGGCGAAGGCGGCGACCGCCCGGTAGAAGCCCTCGAAGGTGACGCGCTCGTCCTCATAGACCAGGAAGACCCGCTCGCCGTGGGTGCGGCCCAGTTCGACGACCGCGCGCAGCGATGGTGGCAGGAATTTCCAGGTGCGGGTCGGCACACCGTTGATGACAACGGTCTCCATCTCGGCCGGGGTCCCCGGCGATGTGATCATCGCATGGGCCTGGGCGATGGACATTGCGGGCCAACCGGCGGGCAGCACAGCCTCGGACATGGGCGGGTTCTCCTAATGCTCGCACGGGCATTCACGCGCCCGCATCGTCGTAGGTGAACAAGCATAACCTAGCGTCATAGGCAAACAGACGTTTGACGCTACGTGAGGGTCGCCGCAAACGACCGCGTTATCGCCCCCGCCCCGCGCCGATATCGCCGGATTTTCCCCGGCGCCGCATGCCGCGAAGCTGCAGAGCGGGCGAAGCCCGCCCCGCCTAGACGACGGCCGAGAGCAACGAGAGCGCGTGTTCCAGCTTGGCTTTCGCAGCTTCCGATTCGGCCAGGCGCTCGCGGTTCTCCTCGACCACCTCTTCCTTCGCATTGGCGACGAAGGCCGGGTTGCCGAGCTTCTTGTTCACGTGTGCGATGTCGGAGGCGTGGCCGGCGATCTCCTTGGCCAGACGCGTGCGTTCGGCGGCCAGGTCGATGAACTGCGCGACCGGCAGGGCCAGGGTCGCGCCGTTGACCACGAACGGAATGGCGCCTTCCGGGGCTGTGGCCACGAACTGCAGCTCCGACACCCGCAGGGTCTGGGCGATAACCGCGGCGTTGGACTCGAACACCGCGCGCTGGGCGTCAGTGGCTTCGACAACCAGCAGCGGCGGGCGGGCCGAATGCGGCACGTTCAGCTCGGCCTTCACCGAGCGGCCCTCGCTGACCGCGGCGATGATCAGACCGATCTCGGCGTCAGCTGCGACGTCAGCCAGGCTCTCGGCCAGGTCCGGCCAGCGAGCGGTGATCAGCATGCCTTCAGCGCGGGCGGCGCCGAGGTCGGAGGTCTGCGCCCACAGTTCCTCAGTGAGGAACGGCATGACCGGGTGCAGCATCTTCAGGATCACGTCCAGCGCCCAGGCGGCGGTCGCCTGGGTCTCGGCCTTGGCGGCCTCGTCAGCGCCATTGAGGATCGGCTTGGCGAGCTCGACGTACCAGTCGCAGTAGGTGTTCCAGATGAAGCGGTAGAGGCCGGTGGCGACATCGTCGAAGGCGCAGGCGTCCAGCGCCTTGGTCATGGCCTGGGCGGTGCGCGCGGTCTCGCCGACGATCCAGCGGTTCAGCGTGTTCTTGACCTGGGCCGGATCGAAGCCTTCGGCGCGTGCGCAGCCGTTCATCTCGGTGAAGCGCGTGGCGTTCCACAGCTTCGTGCCGAAATTCCGATAACCTTCAATTCGCTGCGTCGAAAGTTTAATGTCCCGCGCCTGGCCTGACATGGCCGTCAGCGTGAAACGCAGGGCGTCGGCGCCGTACTGGTCGACCAGTTCCAGCGGGTCCATGACATTGCCTTTGGACTTGGACATCTTCGCGCCCTTGGCGTCGCGCACCAGGGCGTTGATGAAGACGCGGTCGAAGGGAACGTCGTCCATGAAGTGCAGGCCCATCATCATCATCCGGGCGACCCAGAAGAAGATGATGTCGAAGCCGGTGACCAGCGTGCTGGTCGGATAGAACCGCTCCACGTCGCTGGTCTTCTCCGGCCAGCCCATGGTCGAGAACGGCCAGAGCCCGGAGGAGAACCAGGTGTCGAGAACGTCCTCGTCCTGGCGCAGGGGTTCGTCGTGGCCGTAGTGCTCGCGCGCGGCGGCCTGGGCGGCCTCCTCGGTCTCCTCGACGAAGATCTTGCCGTCGGGGCCGTACCAGGCCGGAATCCGGTGCCCCCACCAGAGCTGGCGCGAGACGCACCACGGCTCGATGTTCCGCATCCACTCGAAGTAGGTCTTCTCCCAATGGCGGGGCTCGAAGACGGTGCGCCCCTCCTCCACCGCCTTGATGGCGGGCTGGGCCAAGGTCTTGGCGTCGACGTACCATTGGTCGGTCAGGTAGGGCTCGATGACCGAGCCGGACCGGTCGCCATGCGGGACGGCGTGGCGGGTCTTCTCGACCTCGCGCAGCAGGCCCAGTTCCTCGAAGGCGGCGATGACCTTCTTGCGGGCGGCGAAGCGATCCAGGCCCTGATAGTCCTTGGGGCCGTTCTCGTTGATCCGCGCGTCATCCGTCAGGATGTTGATCATCGGCAGGTTGTTGCGCTTGCCGACCTGATAGTCGTTGAAGTCGTGGGCCGGGGTGATCTTCACCGCACCGGAGCCCTTTTCGGGATCGGCGTATTCGTCGGCGATGATCGGGATCGGACGCCCGACGATCGGCAGGCGGACGCACTTGCCGATCAGGTGCTTGTAGCGCTCGTCGGTCGGGTGAACCGCGACGGCGGTGTCGCCCAGCATGGTCTCAGGACGCGTGGTCGCGACGACGATCTCGCCGGTGCCGTCTTCCAGCGGATAGGCGAAGTGCCAATAGTGACCGTCGACCTCGCGCTGCTCGACCTCGATGTCGGAGATGGCGGTCTGGAAGTGCGGGTCCCAGTTCACCAGGCGCTTGTCGCGATAGATCAACTTCTGCTTGTGGAGGGTGACGAACACCTTGCGGACCGCGGCCGACAGGCCCTCGTCCAGGGTGAAGCGCTCGCGGCTCCAGTCGCAGGACGCGCCGAGGCGGCGGAGCTGGTTGGTGATGGTTCCGCCGCTTTCGGCCTTCCATTCCCAGACCTTGGCGATGAAATCCTCGCGGCCCATGTCGCGGCGGCTGACGTTGCCGGCGGCGGCCAGCTGACGTTCGACCACCATCTGGGTCGCGATGCCCGCGTGGTCGGTGCCCGGTAGCCACAGGGCGGCCTTGCCGCGCATGCGCTCAAACCGGATCAGCACGTCCTGCAGCGTGTTGTTCAGCGCATGCCCGATGTGCAGCGAACCGGTGACGTTCGGCGGCGGGATGACGATGGAGAACGGCTCGGCCGCGGGGTCGGAGGTCGGCGCGAACGCGCCCGAGGCCTCCCACATCGCGTACAGACGGGACTCGGCGGTTTTGGGATCGAAGTTTTTTTCAAGCATTTCGATGCGCTGCATACATTTTCGCTCCCTCGCGTGGAAGCGCGATGAAGCGGTTGGCGATCAACATACGAACGCTTTCGTCCCGACGGAGCCGGGACGAAAGCTCGTTGAGCTGTGTTTTGAGGCTTGAACGATCCTCCCGGCCTGCGCCGGGATGGCCGCTAACCTTAACGCCTAGCGTACTCGGCCGCGGGCGATGCGTTCGACTTCCCGGTCGACCGTCGCCTGGACGATCTGGGGCAGGTTGTCGTCCAGCCACTGCTTAAGCAGCGGGCGGAGCAGTTCACGGACCACGTCTTCCAGCGTGCGGCCATCGGCCGGCATCTGGATCGCGGCGGAAAGCTGGCCGAAGGCCGAGGCGGCCGCGGAAGCGGCGACAACGCCGACCAGCCCCTCGGTGGAGGCTGCCGGCGGCGGTTCGGGCTGATAGATGGGCTCAGGCTCGGGCGTGTAGAGCGCCTCTTCGGGCTCCTCGCTCACCGTAGGCGTATAGACATCGAGGTCGCCGAGGGTCTCGACCTTCTCGGTCAGCTCCAGGACGCCGTCATCCTCTTCCGGCTCGGGCTCCGGCTCGAACACCGGCGCGGCGGCTTCAACCGCTGCGGGTTCCGGCTCGGCCTCGGCCGGCGCGGCGCCGTCCGCCGGCGCGTCATCTTCGGAGATGATGCGTCGAATGGAGGCTAGAATCTCCTCCATCGTCGGTTCTTGCGAGGTCTGGTCGGACATATGGGGGGCCATCGCTAGGGCGAAAGAGAATCCGTCGCGCCAAGCTAGGCGCGACGGGGTGATCCTGCAATTTCCACCACACTGCGCAAGCTCCTATTCGCCTATGAGGCGAAAGCTTGCGTCGAAAGGCGCCTAGTTGGGGGCGGCCGCCGGTGGGGTCGCAGGTTGTACTGCGGGCTTCTCGACCGTCTTAGGCGTCGTCAGCCCGTCGACCAAGGCGATCGGCTCCTCCCAAGGAACCCATCCCCAGGTGACCCGCAGCTTGTCGAAGTGGGTCGCCGGGTCATAGCGCGTCACGCTCGGCGTGAGGTTCGGCGCCTCCAGCCGGCCCATCTGAGCCAGCACGAGAGAGGCGGCCACATATTCGTCGCGACGGGCGCTGACCTGGGCCAGTTCGGCCTGGCGCAGTTCCTGTTCGGCGTTCAGGACGTCGAGGGTGGTCCGCAGGCCGACCTGCTGCTCCTGGCGGGTGCCTTCGGCGGCGATCCGGGCGGCCCGCACCTGCTCGTCGGTGGAGCTGATGTTCGAGCGGCTGGCGACCAGCTGGTTCCAGGCCCCCGTCAGGCCCTGCATCACCGAACGACGGGTGGTCTCGACGCCGATGCGGTCGGCGTTGTTGCGCTCCATAGCCGCACGAACGCGCGACGAGGTCAGGCCGCCGGTGAACAGCGGCACGGTCACCGTGGCGCCGGCCGCGACGCCGCGTCCAAACTGATCGGATTCGAACGGGTCGGCCTGGCCGTTGGTGCTGATCGAGCCGGTCAAGCCGACGCTCGGCATCCGCTCGGCCTTGGCGGCGGCGACGCGGGCCTTGCTGGCCTGTTGCGCGTACTGCGCCGCTCGGATCTGCGGGTTGTTGTCCTCGGCGGCCTCATAGGCCTGGGCGACGTCGGCCGGCAGCATTCCGGCCAATGACGGCTCAGGGGCGAGGTCGCCAGGATTTTGTCCCACCACGGCGGCGTAGCCTGCGCGGCTGATGGCCAGTTGCGCCTGGGCCTGGCTGAGTTGGGCCTGGGCGGCGGCGAGCCGCGCTTCGGACTGCGCCACGTCGGTGCGGGTGATCTCACCGACGTCGAAGCGAGCCTTGGATTCGTCGAGCTGGCGCTCAAGAACGCGAACGTTCTCCTGCCGGATACGCAGGGCTTCCTGGTCGCGGCGGGTGTCCATGAAGGCCTGGATCACGGTCTGCAGGACGCTGGCCTCGGTCCGGCGCAGGTTTTCACGGCCGGTGAGGATATCGGCCTCGGCGGCTGACACCGTCGCGGCGACCCGGCCCCCGGTATAGAGCGGCTGCGAGAGCGACAGCGTCGCGCTGAGGCTGTTGCTTTCCACACGGTTCCGCACCCAGCTGTCGCGGATGCCGTTCCCGTCGGTGTCGGCAAACGCGCCGCCCGGCGTCCGGCTCTCGGAATACCCGAATCGGCCAGTGGCCGCGGCCTGCGGGCGATAGCCCGTGCGGGCCTGCACCCAGTTTTCATCCAAAGCACGCTGGGTCGCGCGCTGCGCCTGCAGGGTGGGGTTGGAATCGTAGGCGAGCGCAATAGCCTCAGCCAGGGTTTCGGCGAAAGCGGGTGACGCTAGGCCCAGCGCAAGACCTGCGCTGCAGACCGCGGCGAACAGACCTCCGCGACGACTATTGAACATGCTTACCCCTGAGACGGCGTAGAGAGACCGAGCCCTATATGACCGCCTATTCGGCGCCGGACTAGAGGGCGTGACCTTAAGCTTTTTTCACCCGTAGGTTTCGAGCGTGTTTCACCTACGCCATCTACACCCCATCAACGGCGTGATTTAGGCGCCGGACAGAACGAAGACAGCTTCGCCTAGAAGGCGAAACCGGCTTGCGGCTCGAAGCCCTTTAGGACCGGCGCCATGGCGTCGAACAGGGTGCGACGGCCGATACCATCCTCGGCGCGGAGATACAGCGCCGCCTTGCCAGTGGGGCCCTCACGCTCGATCACGCCGAGCCGGCCGCCCAAGACCAGCGCCGCCAGCCACGACTCAGGGGCGCGGGTGACCGCGCCCTCAACGATGATCAGGTCGTAGTTCGAACCCGAAACGGCGGTCAGGTCATCGCCATCCAGCCGGTCCACGGTCAGACCCAGGGCCTCCAGGACCGCCGCCGCATAGGGGGCGGCGATGGCCAGGGCCCGCTCGCCCGCCTGGGGCTTCAGCGCCTGCAGCAGTTTGGAGACCTCGCGCGGCCGCAGCAGATAGCGATCGGGAGCGTACTCGACCGCCGTGTCGGCATAGGCCTGGAAGCTCCGCTCGGCGGGAATCAGGCCCTCGCGGGGAATCGCCCGCATGGCGTCGTGCAGGCGCACGTCCGTCACGTCGTTGGTGCGGACTTGGCTCTCGACCATGTTGAGCCGGGCGGCGGCGAAATCGGCGGCCATGATTCCTCGACGTAAGAAGGCGTAGGGATACGAAACTTTCGCGCGCTTATAGGTCCGCCCTTAACCTGAAGGCAATCGGAGCCTGCAAGAGAGATTGCCGTAGGCGGGCCGTTCTGTTAGCGATCCGCCCTCCCCGGCCCAAAGCCGGCGGCGGCCTGATGGCGGAGTGGTTACGCAGCGGACTGCAAATCCGTGCACCCGAGTTCGATTCTCGGTCAGGCCTCCAAATTTTTCAAACACTTAGCGAACGCCCCGAAGGGGTGGTTTGCAAAACCGGCCCTCAGCTTATGGCGGCTTCATGGTCACACGAGGGGTCTGGCGCGGTGAAACGCGTCAGAAATGACTGAGATACCCGCCGTCGACGGCGATGACCTGCCCGGTGACGTAGGACGCCGCGGGCGAGGCCAGGAACACAACGGCCCCAGCGATTTCCTCGGGTCGACCCCAACGGCCCAACGAAGTCCGCTTCTGGAGATAGGCCTCCACCTCGGGATCGGCCGACATGGCCTGGTTGGCTTCTGTCGCGAAATAGCCGGGCGCGACCGCGTTGACGGTGATCTGGCGGGGGCCAAGCTCCGCGGCCAGGGCGCGGGTGAGCGCTTCCAGCCCACCCTTGGCGGCGGTGTAGGCGGCGTCTCCGGACCTGGCGATGGGACCGGCGATCGAGGTGATGTTGATGATCCTGCCGCCCGCGGGCATGCGCTCGACGACTAGCCGAGTCAGGTCGAACGGGGCGACCAGGTCGATCTCCAACAGTCGGCGCACGGCGGCCCGGTCCAACGCCCCAAGCAGCCGGCGGTCGCGAACGCTGGCGTTGTGGACCAGAATGTCGAGGCGGCCGTGCCGGGCCATCAAGGCCTCGATGGCCGCGCCCACGGCGGCTTCATCCTCAAGATCGGCGACGCAGACATCGGTCTGGAGCGACGAGTCCTGATCGGCGATGAGCGCTGCGGCGCTCTGAAGCCGCGCAAGATCGCGGCCGTGCAGCACGACGAGAGACCCAGCCCGAGCCAGGCCAAGCGCGATCTCGAAACCAAGGCCGCCGGCCGCGCCGGTGACAAGAGCCACCTTGCCGCGAAGATCGAAGGGAGACGTCATTCCTCCCCATGCCACATTCGGGGAAACCCGGACCAGTCACGAGGTCGCAGCCGTCGCTTCTGTTGCAAAATTGGGCCTGCTCCCCAATCTATGCCTGGACGCGCAGACACCCTGGCCCCACCCCAGGGTCGGCGTCTTACAGAGCAACGCCCGCGCCCTCCCCCCAGCGCGGGCGTCGTTCGTCAGCCAGACCGGAGAACCCCGTGACCAAGCCCATGAAGATCGACTTCGTCTCGGACGTCTCATGCCCCTGGTGCGTCGTCGGACTGGGCGGCCTTGAGGAAGCCCTACGCAAGGTCGGCGATCTGGTGCAGGCCGATATTCATTTCCAGCCGTTCGAACTCAATCCGAACATGCCCCCCGAGGGGCAGAACATCGTCGAGCACGTCGGCCAGAAGTACGGCGCGACGCCCGAACAGTCGGCCGCCAACCGAGCGGCGATCCACGCCCGGGCCGCCGATGTCGGGTTCACGATGGTCACGAACGACCAGAGCCGAATCTACAACACCTTCGACGCCCACCGGCTGCTGCACTGGGCCGGGATCGTCGGCGGTCAGGCGAAGCTGAAGCGCGCCCTGTTCGACGCCTATTTCACCAACGGTCAAAACCCGGCCGACCACGACGTGCTGGTGGCCACGGCGCAGGCGGCCGGCCTCGACGAGGCGGCGGCGCGCGAGGTGCTGACGTCGGGGCGCTACACCGAGGAGGTCCGCGCCGCCGAGCACCGCTGGCAGGCCGCGGGGATCAACTCGGTCCCGGCCGTGGTGATCAATGACCGCTACCTGATCTCGGGCGGTCAGCCGGCGGCGGCTTTCGAGCAGGCCCTGCGCACCATCGCCGCCGAGGAGGAATCGGCCGCGGCCGAGGGCTAACCGCTCCCCCCGCGAACGAACGGGAATGGCTCTTTAAGTCTTTCTGGTCCTAAGCTGAGCGCTCTTATCTTCCAGATGAGAGAACGCAGGTGGCGGTTCAACGAACTGAGAGAGCGCTCGTCGACGTCATCGACAGCTTGCACGCCTCGGCCTATGGCGAGCTCGAATGGAGCGACGCCCTCTATCGGCTTCGCGACTTCCTGGGCGCCTCGGCCCTATGCGTCGCGCGCCACGCGCCCGATCTCGACGAGATCGACGGCGTGGGGACCTGCGCCGACCCCGACTATCATCTGAAATACGTCACCGAGTTCCGGGGCCGAAACCTCGTCTGGAACGCCGCCGCCGCGCTGCCCGAGCAGGCGCTCTACCATGAGGCGACGCTGTTTGGCGGCTCGGCCCTGCGCCGGACGAGGTTCTGGAACGAATGGATGGCGCCGCAGGACATGGTCTGGTCCATCGGGGCCAAGATCGGCGAGGCCGAACGCGGCAGCTGGCTGATCGGCGTTCAGCGGGGCGGCGACACGGACTTTGACGAGGCCGACCTGCAGGCCCTGGACCTCATCCTGCCGACCCTGCGGCGGGTCGTTTCGATTCGCGCGCGGATGGGGGTTTTCTCTCCGGGCCCCGACCTCTCCCTCGCCGCCCTCGACCGGCTGACGATCGGCCTGCTGGTCGTCGACCGGGGCGGCGCGATCGTCACCATCAACGCCATGGCCGAGGAACTGCTCGCCGCCGCCGGAGCCGGGCTTCACCGCACGCCCAGTGGCCTGCGCGCGAGCAATCCCGCCACCCAACGCGCCTTGGCCGGTCTGATCGACCTCAGCTGCCGGCGAGAGGCGCGCCAGGGTGGATCAGGCGGCTACATGGTCGTGGGCTCACCTGAGCAGGAGGGCTGTGATCTGGCGCTGCATGTCGGGCCGTTGCCGCTCGCCATCGCGCGCGAACACGACCACGCGGCCTACGCCATCGTGCTGATCCGTCCGGTGACTGGCGCGCCGGTCGCCGAGCATAGCCTTGAGAGCCTGTTCGGCCTGACCCCGGCCGAGGCGCGCATCGCCGCGGCGATGGCCGCGGGACGCAGCATATCGGCCATCGCCAGCGAGCAGGGGTGCGCGGTGAATACGGTCCGCAACCACTTGGCGCGGATCTTCGGCAAGACCGGCGCGCGCCAACAGAGCGAACTCGTCAGCCTGCTGCACCAGACCGCCTTGCCGATCCGCGGCTAGGCCTGCCGGGATCAAGGTCGCCCGGCCTTCCGTAGGACTACTTAAGGACGTCTCCCGAATTTTCTTCGGCGCCGCTGAACGCCAGCATGAGCTTAGTTCTCAGGAGTTCAGACATGACGATTTCAACCCTCTATCTGGCGATGGTCGTCGTCGCCTTTTCAACCTTCGCCGTGACCATGGGCGGCGTCGCGATCTGGAGCTCGATGGGCAAGGCCCGAGCCCGCTAGGACGAGGATCAGGCGCGTTCGGCCAGCATGGCCATGCGCACCAGCTCCGAAAGGCTGGCCGCCTTCATCTTGGTCATGACGTTGGCGCGGTAGATCTCCACCGTGCGCGGGCTGATGCCGAGGTCGAAGGCGATCACCTTGTTGGCGTGGCCCGCCACCAGCCCCTCCAGCACCTCGCGCTCGCGGCCCGACAGGGAGGTCATCCGCGCCATGATATCGGCGGCCTCCGCCGCGCCGCGCCGGCCCTGCGCCCCGCTTTGCAAGGCCGTCGCGATGGCCGCGAGCAGGACCTCGTCGTCAAACGGCTTCTCGATGAAGTCGGCGACCCCGGCCTTCATCGCCTCCACCGCCAGCGGCACGTCGGCATGGCCGGTGAGCATAATGATCGGCAGGGCGAACCCTTGCCCCTTCAGCCGCCTGACCAGCTCGATCCCGGTCATTTCGGGCATCCGCACATCGGTGACGACGCAGCCGCCCGTCACCTGCGGCAGCGCCTCCAGGAAGGCGACGGCCGAGTCGTAGGCGCAGGCCTGCAGGTTCGCCGTCTCCAGCAGGAAGGTCAGCGAGTCGCGAACGGCGGGATCGTCGTCGATCACGTGCACCAGTTCAGGCATCCAGTTCCTCGTCCTCTACGCCGCGCAAAGTGAAGTGGAAGGTGGCGCCGCCGCCCGGCGTCGGCTCCACCCAGATCCGGCCGCCATGGGCCTCGATGATCGTGCGCGAGATCGACAGCCCCACCCCCATGCCATGGCGCTTGGTGGTTATGAAGGGCTGGAACAGTTGATCGACCACCTCGGGACTAATGCCCGGCCCGGTGTCGGCGACGCTGACCTGCACGAGATGCTCCTCGACGGGGCGAACTCTGACATGCAGTTCGCGGCGGGCGCAGTCCTCCATGGCGTCGACGGCGTTGCGGATCAGGTTCAACACCACCTGCTGGATCTGAACGCGATCGGCCAGGACAAGATGCACGGCCGGATCCAGATCGAACTGCACCCTGATTCCGTGCTCCTTGACCCCCACCAGGGCCAGCGCGCCGGCTTCCTCGATCAGTTTGGGCAGGCTCTCGACCCGCCGCTCGGTCTCGCCGCGCGACACGAAATCCCGAAGCCGGCGAATGATCTCCCCGGCGCGCAGGGTCTGCTCGCTGGCCTTCTCCAAGGCTTCGGTCAGGCGCTCGCGGGGAATTTCCTCAGACCCCAGCAGCCGCACCGATCCGCGCAGATAGTTGGATATGGCCGAGAGCGGCTGGTTCAGTTCGTGGGCCAGGGTGGAGGCCATCTCGCCCAGGGCCGTGAGACGCGAGATGTGCACCAGTTCCGACTGCAGCTCCTGCAGCCGGGCCTCGGTCTGCTGGCGTTCGGTCAGGTCGCGGATGAAGCCGGTGAAAAACCGACCGCCCTCGGTGCGCATCTCGCCCACCGCGAGCTCCATCGGAAAGGTCGAGCGATCCTTGCGCTCGCCCACCACCACCCGGCCCATGCCGATGATCCGCCGCTCGTGGGTGCGGTAGTAACGTTCCAGATAGCCGTCGTGGGCCTCCTTGTGCGGCCCGGGCATCAGCAGGCTGACGTTCAGCCCGATCGCCTCGGCGGCGCTCCAGCCGAACAAACGCTCGGCGGCGCTGCTGAAGGATTGGATGATCCCCGCCTCGTCGATGACGATCATGGCGTCGGGTACGGTGTCGAGGATCGAGCTCAGATGCGCCTCGCGGGCGATGAGGTCGCGATTGATCGCCGCAGCTTCCCGGCGAGAGCGCTGGAACCACTCGCCGCCGGTGACGATCGCCGCGGCCACCCCGGCGAAAACCACGGCGCTGGCGATATCGGCCCGTCCCAGCGGCGCGGTGCGCATCGCCAGGGCCAGGCCGCAGCCAAGACCGAGCAGCGCCGCCAGGGCGCCAGGCGCCGCGCCGCCATAGGCCGAGGCCAGCACCACCGCCGGCACGAACACCAGGAACGCCACGCGATCGCCGACGACCGGCTGCAGGATCAGGTGCGCGGCGACGCCGGCGCCGGCGGCCAGCACCGCGACGAGGACGCCTGTCCAAAGGTTCGACCTGATCTGCAGCCTGCGGCTCCTGCGGTTCATCGTCCCCAAACCCTTAGCCGAACCGGCTCGGGGCGGGAGCTAAGGGGTTTCCCTTAAGAGCAAGACACGGATGTTGTCCAAGCCTGCCCGCGCCTATCGCTGCCGATGAGCTCGGCGCCGCCCCGGCGACCAGCATCATCAGGAGCCGGACATGACCGCCCCCGTCGTCGACGCCACTCTCCATCACCAGCCTGTCGGCGCCTCCGACCGCGTGGCCTATGGCTTCGTGAAGCTGCTGCGCTTCTGCGCCGACACCTTCTTCGCCAAGCGCTACGGCCACCGCGCTGTGGTCCTCGAGACCGTCGCCGCCGTCCCCGGCATGGTCGGCGCCACGCTCAACCACCTGAAGTGTCTGCGCCGGATGTGCGACGACAAGGGCTGGATCAAGACCTTGATGGACGAGGCCGAGAACGAGCGGATGCACCTGATGACCTTCATCGAGGTCTGCAAGCCGACAGCCTTCGAGCGGTTCGTGGTCGTCGCCGTCCAGTGGGTCTTCTACCTGTTCTTCTTCGGCCTCTACCTCGTCTCTCCCAAGACGGCCCACCGGGTGGTCGGCTACTTCGAGGAGGAGGCGGTGACCAGCTACACCCACTACCTCGCCGAGATCGACGAGGGCCGTTCGGAGAACGTGCCCGCCCCGCAGATCGCCAAGACCTACTGGGACCTGCCCGACACCGCGACCCTGCGCGACGTGGTCCTGGTGGTCCGCGCCGACGAGGCCCACCACCGCGACGTCAACCACGGCTACGCCAACGAGCTGATCGGCCTGCCGCAAACGGCGGTCGCGCCCTGCCCGCCGCACGTGGTGCTGGAACCGACCTGGAAAGCCGCCGCCTGAGGCGAGAGGACGCGAAGCGCCCGGATCATCGGTCCGGGCGCCTCCACATGTCAGCCATGATCAAACCCGCCCCCTTGCTGCTCGTCGACGACGACCCCGCCGTGCGGACCGCGTTGAAATTCGCGCTGGAGATCGACGGCTATGTGGTCGAGACCTATGCCGACGCCGAGAGCCTGGCCGCCCGCCGCGACATGCCCTTGGGCGGCTGCATGGTGGTGGACTATCAGCTGCCTGGAATGAACGGCCTGGATCTGGTCGAGACCCTGCGTCGTCGGGCGGTGTCGCTGCCCGCGCTGCTGATCACCACCAACCCCACCCGACAGGTTCGCAGGCGCGCCAAGGAGGCCGGCGTGGACATCGTCGAAAAGCCGCTGCTGTCGAGCTCGCTGAGCGACGCCGTGGCCCGCCTGCTGGCTGGCTCATAGGGCCTAAGACAACCGCCTCCCCGCGCGGCGGCCCGCCTGGCGTGTCGCCCCGCCCGCGCAGCACCCTTGCCGTGCGAATTTTCGACAAAATTGTGACGATCCGCACCGGATCAGCGATCACGCACAAAATATCGGCTTGACCGATATTGTATACAGTGTGCACAACTTTCGCGATCAGACCGAGTCAGAATCTGAACGCGATTTCTACCGTCGCACAATAAGGGGAAACACAGGACGCGCCTTGAGCGCTCGCGCCTCCATGGACGGCGCATCCAAGTTCAACATCTCAAGTAACAAACGCGGATGGATAAGCACATCTTCCGCGAATGACTTCTTACGTCCGCAATATCGGCGCAACGCCCCGATTATGGATGAAGACATACTCTGACTTTCATCAACCAGCCGCTCAGTCTCAGTCGCTGAAGCAGCTTGGGACAAGAAAAAAATAGGGAGAGATATGATCAAGTTCCAACAGTCGGGCACGCCCGCCGTCGGCCGCCGCCGAAAGCTCCTCCTCAGCTCCGCCGCTCTTATCGCCATTGTCGCGACGCCTCACGCCGCCCTGGCCCAGGCCGACACTTCGGTCGAAGAGATCGTCGTCACCGGCTCCAGCATCCGCGGCGTCGCCCCGGTCGGCTCGGCCCTGATCGGCATCGATCGCGCGACGATCACCCAGACCGCCCCGGCCAACACCAAGGAGCTGATGGCGACGATTCCGCAGCTAGGGAACTTCGGGGTGAACGCCGAGCAGTCGACGCCCGACCGGTTCCGCACCGCCGGCTTCCAGCCCAACATCCACAATGTCGGCATCTACGCGACGCTGACCCTGTTCAACGGCCACCGCTTCGCCCCGGTGGGCGGCGAGGCCGTGTTCCCTGACCCGTCGATCATCCCGGTCATCGCGGTTCAACGCGTCGAGGTGATCGCTGACGGCGCCTCGGCGGTCTACGGCTCGGACGCCGTCGCCGGCGTGGTGAACTTCATCTACCGCAAGAACGTCGAGGGGCTTGAGGCCAGCGCCACCTATGGCTGGAACGACACCCGCTATCAGAAACGGGACTTCGCCCTCATCGGCGGCCATTCGTGGGACAGCGGCGCCGTCATGGCCGCCTACGAGTACTCGGACAACAAGTCGCCCCTGAACAGCCAGATCGACTTCCTGGCGCTCGGCGGCGACCAGCGCTCGCGCGGGGGCCGCGACCTGCGGGGCTCCAACTGCCTGCAGCCCAACGTCACCGTGAACGGAACCACCTACGCCTACCCCAACTGGAACGCCGGCCGGAACCTCTGCGGCCTGCTCGACCAGGGCACCATCGTCCCGGACGGCAAGCGTCATGCGGTCCTGGTCACCGGCCGCCAGAAGCTGAACGACACCGTCGAGCTTTGGACCGAGATCAACTACTCGAAATACAACACCCGTTCGTTCGGCGGGCAGACCTCGCTCAACCTCATCATCCCGAACACCAACCCCTACTTCCAAACGCCCCCCGGCGTCGCAGCCTCGCAGATCCAGATCGTCCGCAGCGCGCTGGGCCTGTTCCCGTCGCGCTTCAGCACGCAGTCCTCGGAGGTCTACGGCGTCACCCTGGGCGGCGACTTCGACCTGGGGAACGACTGGCGCGGCGTCGCGACGCTCCACGCGTCGCGGACCAAGGACAACAACAACGACCCCGAACTCGACCTGGTGAACGCCGACGCCGCGGCCCGGGGCACGACGCTCGCGACCGCCCTGAACCCGTTTGGTCAGGCGGCCGACAACAACGCCTCCGTGCTCGCCAGCATCGACAACGGCTATCGCCGGATCAACGACACCAGCCAGCGCCTGCGCGAGTTTCAGCTCAAGGCCGACGGCCCGGTGTTCTCGATCCCCGGCGGTGAAATCCGCGCCGCGGTCGGTGTCGACTCCCGCACCGAACAGGCCCTGCAAACCCAGATCAGCGGCTCGCCCGCCCGCAAGATCATCGACGTTCGCGACGACGACATCAGCCGCAACATCTGGGCCGGGTTCACCGAACTGAACATTCCGCTGTTCAGCGATCAGAACGCGCGCCCGGGCCTGCAAAAGCTGACCCTGTCGCTGTCGGGCCGGTACGACTACTACGAAAAGTACGGCGGACAGTTCAATCCGAAGGTCGGCGTGGTCTGGGAGCCGGTCCGAAACCTGGCCCTGCACGGCAGCTACGGCACCTCGTTCGTGGCCCCCAACCTTGGCCTGACCACCAGCAAGTTCGGGTTCCTGGGATCGCGGGACCAGAACACGGTGATCACCGACTGGAAGACCGGCCAACAGATCACCCGGCCGTTCGACATCTACAACATGGGCGGCGGCAACCCGGACCTGGAGCCGGAAGAAGCCACCACCTATTCGGTGGGCGCGAACTTCACGCCGGACCAAGTGCCCGGCCTGCGGATGGGCGTGAGCTACTACAACGTCGAGTATCGCAACACGATCTATAAGGCGAGCTTGACCGACGTGATCACCAACCCGGCTTTCGAAGCCTATCGGACCATCTACCCCACCGCGGCCCAACTGGCGGCGGCGATGGTCGAGGCCCCGCCGGAAATGGAAGTGCAGCCCTACGTCACCTGGGACGTCATCTTCCGCTCCTACGCCGTCAATCTCGGCATGCGGAAATTCGAGGGCCTGGACTTCGACGCCGGCTACGACTTCTCCACCGAAAACTTCGGCAGCTTCAGCCTGGCCGCGAACGCCAACCGCAAGCTGGTGGACAAGCAGCAGGTGCTCCCCAACGCCCCGTTCAACGACCGCCTTGGCACCGATCAGGCGGTGAAGTGGAAGGGCCGTGCGGCGCTCACCTGGAACCTGGCCCAGGCGACCGTCGGCCTGTCCGCCAACTATGTCGGCTCGTACCGCTACAACAACGGCAGCACTTGGAAGAAGGCCGACTCCTGGCTCACCTACGATCTGGTCGGGAACTACGCGCTCGACAAGATCCGCGAAGGCCTGTCGATCCAGGCCCGGGTGGTCAACCTGTTCGACAAGGAGCCGCCCTTCGTCGACAACGCCAACGGCTATCTGCCGGCCCTCGCCTCGCCGTTCGGCCGGCAGTTCGAGATGACCCTGCGCGCGAAATTCTAGCCGCGGCTTGAGAGACGATAGTGGGCGGTCATCCAGCGCTGGGTGGCCGCCCTAATTCGTTCCAGACCTCAGAGCGAGGTGCGAACCTTGAACAGTTCGGGGAAGAACGAGCCCTCCAGCGCCTTGGCCAGATAGGCCGCGCCGGCGCTGCCGCCGGTGCCCTGCTTGAAGCCGATGATCCGCTCGACGGTCTTCAGGTGAGCAAAGCGCCACTGCTGGAAGCGGAACTCCAGATCGACCAGCTTCTCGGCCAGCTCGTAGAGGTCCCAATAGCGTTCCGGGTCGCGATAGACGGTGACCCAGGCGGCTTCGACGGCCGGATGCTCCACATGCGGCTGGCGCAGATCGCGCTCCAACAGGTCGGCCGGAAGATCGAAGCCCCGCCGCGACAGCAGCCGGACGCACTCGTCATAGAGGCTGGGCGCCGCCAGGGCCGCCTCAAGCAAGCCGTGGACCTCTGTCCCCTCATGGACCCGCAGCATGGCGGCGTCCTTGGCTCCCATCAGGAACTCCAGCATCCGATACTGGAACGACTGGAAGCCGGAGCTCTGCCCCAGATGCGGGCGCAGCGCGTGATAGTCGCTGGGCGTCATGGTGCCGAGCACGTCCCAGGACTGGATCAACTGCCCCTGGATGCGGCTGACCCGGGCGATCATCTTGAACGCCGGCCCCAGATCGTCGTCGCGGATATGCTGGCGAGCGGCCGACAGTTCGTGGATCGACAGCTTCAGCCACAGCTCGGAGGCCTGGTGAATGATGATGAACAGCAGTTCGTCGTGCTCGTCCGAGCGCGGACGCTGGGCGGTCAGCAGGGTGTCGAGCCCCAGATAGTCGCCGTAGCTCATCGACGGAGGGGTGTGCAGTTTGTCGCTCATGTGACCGCTGAAATCTCGTTGAAGCGCGCCTGGCGCCATTCGCCCGTGGCCATGATCGCGGCCAGCCGGTCGACGGCGTCCCAGACGTCGACATATCGCACATAGAGCGGGGTGAATCCGAACCGCAGCACGTCAGGCGCGCGGAAGTCGCCGATCACCCCGTGATGGATCATCGCCTGCATGATCGGATAGCCGTGCTGATGGATCAGCGCCGCCTGGCTGCCGCGCTGGGCGGCGTCCCTCGGACAGCCCAGTTCGAACCCCTCGCAGCGTTCCAGCGCCAGATCGAGGAACAGGTCGCCCAACGCCATCGACTTGGCGCGAACCTGCCCCATGTCGACCCCGTCGAAGGCTTCCAACGACGCCTCCAGCGCGGTCAGCCCCAGCACCGAGGGCGTTCCGCAGAGTCCTCTCAGCACACCGGCGGCGGGGGCGTAGTCGTCGTTGAAGGCGAAGGGGGCGGCATGGCCCATCCAGCCGGTCAGCGGCGAGCGAAATTCCGCGTGCAAGCGTCTGGCGACAAACAGGAAAGCCGGCGCGCCGGGTCCACCGTTCAGGTACTTGTAGCCGCAGCCGACGGCCAGATCGGCGTCGCAGCCATTGAGGTCGACGGCGAGAGCGCCGGCCGAATGGCTAAGGTCCCAGAGCGCCAGGGCCCCGACCTCGTGGGCCCGCGCGGTCAGCGCCGCCATGTCATGCAGACGGCCGGTCTTGTAGTGCACATGGGTCAGCAGCAGCAGGGCCACGCCCTCGTCCAACGCCTCGTGCAACCGCGAAGGCTCCACCACGCGAAGCTCGATGTCGCCGAGCAGATCCCGCAACCCCTGCAGGATGTAAAGGTCGGTCGGGAAGTTGCCGGGCTCGGTGACAATGACCTTTCGGCCCGGCCGCAGCTTCAGGGCGCCGGCCGCCAGCTTGAACAGGTTCACCGAGGTCGAGTCGGCAGCGATCACCTCGTCGGCCTGCGCGCCGATCAGCGGGGCGATCCGGGCGCCGACGCGGCTCGGCAGTCTGATCCAGTCGGCGGTGTTCCAACTGGTGATCAGGTCCCTGCCCCATTCATCGCGGACCGCGGCCTCCAGCCGGGGGCCGACATTGCGCGGCAAGGCGCCGAGGGAATTACCGTCGAGATAGATCTGGCCCTCGTTCAGGGCGAACAGGGCGCGCCGCCCTGCCAGGGGATCGTCTTGGTCGAGTTTCAGGCAGTCGTCGCGGGTCAGCATTCGCCGCTCCTAGCTGCGATCGCGTCCGCTCGCCAGAGCCTGCGAACCGATCAGAGCCCGGGTTCGGGCTTGTAGGACGGCTGGTCGATGGCGATCTGCTCGGTGATGTTGGCCTTCAGCGCCGCCAGCAGGCCGGGCGTGTCGCGATCCATGGCCCCGTCGCGCAGCCGCGCGCAGAGTGCGGCGTTCAGCGTCGCCAGGTCGCCGTCCTGCCCCAGCAGGCCGGAGAGCCGCGCGATCGCCGCAGCCTCGGCCGCCGGTCCCTGGACCAACTCGCGCCGCACGACGCTGAGCGCATTGGCGGCGACCCGGGCCAGGAAGGCGTCGCGAGGTTCGAGGCTGGGGCGCACGCTGTCGATCCAGCCGGCGACGGCGTCCAGCAGTTCTTCAGCTCGGGGATGCTCGATCACAGTCCGTTCTCCAGCAGGGTGACAAGGTCGATCTCGGTCTCGGAGACCCGGCGCCCGATCATCGGCCGCTCGACCGAGGCGTCCGTCCCGTTGGCGTAGCTGGCGTACATCATCAGGCACATGACGCCCCATTTCAGCGACCCCAACGCCTGCCAGTAGAGGACCCTCTCCAGCGGGATCGCTTCCCCGCCCGCCTCGACATAGCCGTCCAGCAGGTCGCGATATTCGCCAAAGCCGCCGACCGGCCGATCGCTGCGCCCGAACCGCCAGGAGTTGACGCAGATCCAGCCGAGGTCCTCGGCCGGGTCGCCCATGTGCGAGAGCTCCCAGTCCAGGACGGCGGCGACGCCCTTGTCGGGGTCGACCATCAGGTTGCCGTTCCGGAAGTCCCCGTGCAGCAGCACGGCGGGCCGTGGTTCCGGAGCCCGCTTTTTCAGGTGCTGGAACGCCAACTCCAGGATCGGCCGCTCCGCGCCGGACGCGCGGTAGATCTCCTCGTAGCGGGCCAGTTCGGCCAGGGCGTCGACGGTCTTCAGGCCTTCCGGCGGCTGGGCCGAATGGATCTGCGCCAGGATCGCCCCGCACTGGCGGGCCAGGGCCGGCCTGACGGCGTCGAAACGGGGATCGGAGACGATCTTGCGGCCCAGGGTCTCACCGCTGATCCGCCGGGTGATGTGCGCCTCGCCCAGGCCGTCCTGCGGCCGGGCCAGATGGACCAGGGGCGCGACCGGCGCCCCGACCTTCTCGGCCGCCGTGATCAGGGCCGCCTCCACCTCAAGCGAAACCGAGCGGGCGGCGTCCGGATCGAACGATCCGACGCGACGGCGCAGGATCAGCTCGTCCCGCCCACGGCCGCCGACCACCGCGAACGCCCAGGTCTGCATGCTGGCCCCGCCCGACAGGCGTTGCAGGTCGGCGATCTGCGCGCCCTCCCCGCCCAGGGTCGGGGCGAGCCCCTTCAAAGCCTCGAAAACCTCGCCCTGCATGACGCCACGGCACCTTCCAACGGATCTAAGCTGGCGATCTGGAAGGTGTTTTGGCGCGCTGTAAACGGTCAATCGCACCGGACTAGCCCTGACCCGGCGGAAGCTGAAACCTGGGTTAGAGTGCTTCCAAACAAGTCGAACGCCGGGTCCAAAGCCGGCGCCCAGCCCAGGAGGAGACCGCCGTGGACTTCAGCATGCCGCCGGAACTGCAGGCCTATCTGGCCGAGCTCGACGCCTTCATCGAGGCCAAGATCAAGCCGCTGGAACAACAGGACGACAACATCCGCTACTTCGACCATCGGCGCGAATATGAGCGCACCGACTGGGAAGCCGGCGGCCTGCCAAAGAAGGAATGGGAGGAGCTGCTGGCCAAGGCCCGCAAGCTGGCCGACGAGGCAGGCCACCTGCGCTTCGCCTGGCCCAAGGAGATGGGCGGCAAGGACGGCTCCAACCTGGCCATGGCGGTGATCCGCGAGCATCTGGCGGCCAAGGGCCTGGGCCTGCACAACGACCTGCAGAACGAACACTCGATCGTCGGCAACAACCCCTTCATCCTGATGTTCAAGGAGTTCGCCACCAACGCCCAGTACGCCCGCGACGGCGACAAGCTGCTGGCCGGCCAGATGCGCACGGGCTTTGGCCTGACCGAGCCCAACCACGGCTCGGACGCCACCTTCATGGAGACCACGGCGGTTCCCCAGGAGAAGGACGGTCAGCCCGGCTGGCTGATCCGCGGCGAAAAAATGTGGACCACCGGCATGCATGTGGCGACGCATGTCATGGTTTTTGCTCGTACTTCCGGCAAGGACGGCGATGCGACCGGGATCACCTGCTTCATCGTTCCGGCCGACGCGCCGGGCGTGAAGGTCGAGGAGTACCTCTGGACCTTCAACATGCCGACCGACCACCCGCGGGTCAGCTTCACCGACGTCTGGGTGCCGGAAGACAGCTACTGGGGCCAGATCGACCGGGGCCTTGGGCTTGGCCAGTCGTTCGTCCACCAGAACCGCATCCGGCAGGCCGCCTCATCGCTCGGCGCGGCGGTGTTCTGCATCGAGGAGAGCGTGAAGTACGCCCGCAACCGCAAGCCTTTCGGCAAGCCGTTGGCCGAAAACCAGGCGATCCAGTGGCCGCTGGTCGAGCTGGCGACCCAGTGCGAGATGCTGCGGCTGCTGATCCGCAAGACCGCCTGGGACATGGACAACATGCCCCACAAGGAGGTCGAGAAGCAGCTCTCCGACAAGGTCTCGATGTGCAACTACTGGGCTAACCGGCTGGTCTGCGAGGCCGCCGACCGGGCGATGCAGGTGCATGGCGGGATCGGCTATTCGCGGCACAAACCGTTCGAGCACATCTATCGCCACCATCGCCGCTATCGGATCACCGAGGGCGCCGAGGAGATCCAGATGCGCAAGGTCGCGGCCTTCCTGTTCGGCTACCTCGGCCCGCGCCGGGCGCTGTTCAAGGACGCCGATCAGGCGTAGGCGGGCGAGCCATACAGACGGTCAAACACCGGCGGCAAACTGTCGGGCAGGCCCAGCAACGGGCCTGACGACAGCAGCAGCACGACCTCGTCGCCCTTCAGGTTCGATAGGGCGGCGATCGCCTGCTCGGCACTGGCGACAGCCTCGACACTCACCCCGGCGGCGCGGGTACGGGCCACGATTTCCTCGTGGCTGGATTGATCGTGGGTGCCCGCCCCATGCACCGGCGGCGGGCAGATCAGCACCCGCGAGGCGCCTTCGAACACCGTGTCGTACCAGGCCAGCGCATCGCGGCTGCGCCAGCTGAAGGTGTGCGGTTCAAACACCACGATCAACGGTCGGTCCGGATAGTGCAGCCGCATCGCGCCGATCGCCGAGTGGGCCTTTTCGTAGGAACTGCCGAAGCCTTCGATCACTGGAATGGTCGAGGTGACGGTCAGGCGGTCCAGCCGGCGGCGGATGCCGGCGAAGCTCTGCAGCCCCGCGACCAGCGCGGCCTCGCTCACCAGGCCGCGCTCCAGCAGGAAGGCGGCGACGCCGACGATGTTCTCGACGTTGTGCGCGCCGAGCAGCCCGGTCAGCAGGGCGATCTTGCGGCCGCCCGGCCCGATCAGGTCGAAGCTGGTGGTTTCGCCATAGACGACGTCGCGGCTGAACCATCCGTCGCACGGCGCGGTGTCGTACCAGACGACGCGGGCCTTGGTCTCATGGGCCACCGCGCGGATGGCCGGATGGTCGCGCATCACCGCCACGCCCTGCCCCGGCAAGGCGCGCAGCAGCTCCAGGAACGGCGCCTCGTACTCGGCGAAGGTCGGGAAGACGTTGACGTGGTCGTGGACCAGCGAGGTCAGCAGCAGATGGTCGGGATGATAGAGCGCGAACTTCGAGCGGCGGTCGCTCGTCGAGACGATGTACTCGTCCCCCTCCAGCACCACGTCGCCGGCGCCCCAATGCCCGGTCTCCGGCAGCGACGGCGAGATCGCGCCGACCATCCAACCCGGATTGGTCCCAGCCTGCAGCAGGATGTGAGCCATCAGGGCCGTGCAGGTGGACTTGCCAAACGATCCGGCCACCACCGTGGTCGGACGACCAGCGGTGGTCTCGCCCAGCATCTCGGCGAAGGTGGTGACTCGCACGCCGCGCCGGCGGGCCTCGATGACCTCGGGATTCGAATCGCCGCCCAGCTTGGCGCTGGTCCCCAGGACCAGGACGTCGAGATCGTCGGGAAGATTCGCGCCGTCGAATCGGCGATGGAACGGAAAGCCAAGATTCTCCACATAGGTGGACATCGGCGGGAAAACGTCTTCATCGGAGCCGGAGACATCGTGCCCCGCGCTGCGCATCATCAAGGCCACGGCGCTCATGCCCGCCCCGGCTATCCCGGTGAAATGGATGCGCATTCCGCCCAAAACCTCTTGTTTCCCTGGTGGTAGCGGCGGGCGTCCCACCCGTCGAGGGGCCAAGGCGTCGCGGCTCTGGCCCATTCACCGCAAAGCCCGTTAACCGGCGCTTAACCAAGGGAGCCGAGCCTCATCATCGTCTTCCATGAAGACGCCCACCATCACCGAACTTCGACAAAGCCCGGCCTCGGCCGGGCTCTTTTTTTGCTCTTTTGGGTCCGTGCGTTTCTGCGCTTGCGCACCCGCCCAACGCTGGGTATATCGCCGCCTCCAACGTGATCCCCGATAGCTCAGTTGGTAGAGCAGTCGGCTGTTAACCGACTTGTCGCAGGTTCGAGTCCTGCTCGGGGAGCCACCTTGGATTTTGAAGCGCCTTGCACAGCAAGGGCTTTGGAGCGCCAGCCGCTCATCCCCCAAAACGCATCTCGGCCCGCAAGGCGCCCCAAGACCGCGCCCGCTGAAGCTGCATGCCCGAGGCGGTCCAAGGCTGTGAGTACGGCCAGTTCTTCACGCACGGGGGGCCTGAATCGCCACCTACCCGCGACGGCTATCGCCAAGCCTATGGCCGCGAGGTGGCCTATATCGGCGACCCGGTCTTCGGATAGGATCGAGGCGAAGCAAGTTCGCCCGCCGCCGGAGAGCCCCGTGATGAAACGCCGTACATTCCTGGCTGCCGCCGCCGCCGCCGCCGCGGCCTCTCCCGTCCTGGCCCAAACGCCGGCCCCCGCCCCAGCGCCGGGCGGTCCGGTCAGGGTCAAGCTGGACACCGCCGAGGGGGCGATCATCCTGGAGCTCTATCCGGACAAGGCCCCGATCACGGCGGGCAACTTCCTGCGCTATGTGGACGGCAAGCGCTTCGACGGCGCGACCTTCTACCGGGCGTCGAAGGTGCCGAACGCTCCCGAGTTCGGGCTGATCCAGGGCGGGGTCCAGAACGATCCGGCCCGGGTGCTGAAGCCCATCGCCCACGAGCCGACCACCAAGACCGGCCTGTCGCACACCGACGGCGCGATCTCGATGGGCCGCACCAATCCGGGCACCGCGACCTCGGACTTCTTCATCTGCCTGGGCGACATGACCTATATGGACGCCGATCCCAAGCAGCCCGGCGACAACCTGGGCTTCGCGGCCTTCGGCAAGGTGGTCGAAGGCATGGACGTCGCGCGCAAGATCCTGGCCATGCCGACCTCCGAGACCGCCGGGGTCGGGGTGATGAAGGGCGAGATGCTGGCCAAGCCGTTGAAGATCATCACCGCCCGGCGGGTGGCTATCCCGCCATCGCCGACCTGAGAACCTCGTAGACGCGCGAGTCGCCCGACTGCGCGGCGTTGAAACGCAGATAGCCGCCGGCCGACTGCGTGAGGCTGAAGGCGTTGCCCGGCGCCAGCACCACCTCCTGCGCCAGAGCGCGCTGAGCGACTTGGCCGGCGTCCAGACCATCCGGCAAGGCGCACCACAGGAACATCCCGGCTTTCGGCTCGACCCACGGCGTCAAGCCGAGCGCTTTCAGGCGCGCTGAGGTTTCGCCGCGCGCGCGCGCCAGCCGCTCGCGCAGGGCCACCAGGTAGCGGCGATAAGCGCCGTCCTTGAGGATCGCCAGCACCAGTTCAGCGGCGAGGTGGCCGCCGGCGAAGGACGTGGCGACCTTCAGGTCGATCAGCCCCTCGATCCAATCGGCGCGCGCCGCGATGTGGCCGCAGCGCGCCGCCGCCGACAGGGTCTTGGAAAAGCTGCCGATGCTGACCACCCGCTCCAGCCCGTCATAGGCCGCCAGGCGCGGCGCCGGCTCGTGCTCGAAGTCGGCGTAGATGTCGTCCTCGATGATCGTCAGGTCGTGGCGCTCGGCGAGCTTCAGGATGCGATGCGCCGCCACGGGCGACAGCATCGCGCCGGTCGGATTGTGCGGCCCGGAATTGGTGATGTAGAGCCGCGGCGCGTGGTCGGTGAGCGCCTGGGCGAAGGCCTCCAGGTCGGGGCCGGCGGGCGTGTAGGGAACGCTCACCACCTTCACCCGGTGGGCGCGCAGCATGGCCTGGAAGTTGAAGTAGCAGGGATCGTCCACCAGCACCGTGTCGCCCGGCTCCAACAGGAAGCGGCAGACGAGGTCGATGGCCTGGGTGCCGGATTCGGTCAGTATGATCTGGTTAGGCGAGGCCTCCACCCCATGCTCGGCCAAGCGGCGAGCCAGCAGCTGGCGCAGGGCCGGCTGCCCCAGCGGCGGCCCGTAATCGGTCAGGTTCAGCGGCTCGGCCCGCGCCAGGGCGCGCAGCCCCCGGCGAAGGCCCTCCTGCGGCATCCACGAGGCCGGCAGCCAGCCGCAGCCGGGCATCAGCACGTCCGGCCCCGCCTCCAGCGACTGACGCGACACCCACAGCGGGTCGATGGAACGATCGAGGCGCGGCTCCAGCTCGGACAGGGCCAGCGGCGGCATGTGGCCGGCCACATAGAAACCCGAACCGCGCCGCGCCTGGATCACCCCCTCAGCCGCCAGTCGGTCATAGGCCTCGACCACCGTGGACTTGGAGACTCCCATGGCCGTGGCGAAGGCGCGGATCGACGGCGCCTTCGCCCCCGGCGCCAGGGCGCGGCGAGCGATCCGCTGGCGCACCTCGGCCATCACCCGCTCAACGAGGGTGAGGTGGTCCTGACTATGGCTGAGCGACATCCGTACCGGCCCCCGAAGCAATACAGTTTGACGAAATTGTACTGCATTGTCCCTGGATTGGCGAGCCGGTCGCCGCGATACCCGGAGCTCGATTGGGAGCGCATGCGATGGACATCAGGACCAGCGGCTGGATCAACGGGTTTCTCGGGGTCCTCATCTTCAGCGGCTCGCTGCCGGCGACACGGGTGGCCGTGGCCGACTTCGACCCGGTGTTCCTGACCGCCGCACGCGCCACCATCGCCGCGGGCATGGCCTTGATGCTGCTGATGGCGCTACGCGCCAAGCGGCCCGAACGCTCCGACCTGGCCTCGCTGGCGATCATCGCGGCCGGCGTGGTGGCGGGCTTCCCGCTGCTGACCGCCTTCGCGTTGCAGCACATCACCTCGGCGCATTCCATCGTGTTCATCGGCCTGCTGCCGCTGGCCACCGCGATCTTCGCGGTCCTGCGCGGCGGCGAGCGACCAAAGCCGTCCTTCTGGCTGTTCGCCGGCCTGGGCGCGGTGCTGGTGGCCGGTTTCGCCCTGACCCGCGGCGCGGAGGCCTCGCCGCTCGGCGACGGCCTGATGATCGCCGCCGTCGTGGTCTGCGGCCTGGGCTACGCCGAGGGCGGCAAGCTCTCGCGGCGGCTGGGCGGATGGCAGGTGATCTGCTGGGCGCTGGTCTTCGCCCTGCCCGTCATGGCGCTGATCGGCTGGATCGCGCGCCCGGCCACCCTGGAGGACGTCAGCGGGCCGGCGTGGCTGGGCCTGGCCTACGTCTCGCTGTTCAGCATGCTGATCGGATTTATCTTCTGGTACCGGGGCCTGGCCGAGGGCGGCGTGGCGGCGGTGGGCCAACTGCAGCTGCTGCAGCCGTTCTTCGGCCTGCTCCTGGCCGCCAGCCTGCTGCACGAGCCGATCGGCTGGTCGATGGCGGCGGTGACGCTCGCCGTCGTGGTCTGCGTCGCGGGCGCCAAGCGGTTCGCCTGACGCCCGCAACACGTAAGACTTAGTCCTTGGCGCGCTCTTGGTAGGAGCCGTCCTCGGTGAGGATGACCACGCGGGTGCCGGCCGCGATGTACGGCGGCACCATGATGCGCGCGCCGTTGGTCAGGATGGCGGGCTTGTAGGACGACGAAGCGGTCTGGTTCTTCACCGCCGGTTCGGTCTCGACGATCTCGAAAGTCACCAGACGCGGCAGTTCCAGCGCGATCGGCACGCCTTCATGGGTCGAGAGCTGGACGGTCATGCCGTCCTGCAGCCACGAGGCGTTGTCGCCGACGACGTCCTCGGACACCACGACCTGATCGAAGGTCTCGGGCTGCATGAAGTGGTAGCCCTCGCCGTCCTGGTAGAGGAAGTTGTAGTTGCGGTCGTCGACGAAGGCGCGCTCGACCTGCTCGGTCGTCCGCCAGCGTTCCGAAACCTTCACGCCGTCAGAGATGCGGCGCATGTTGAGCTGGGTGACCGGCGTACCCTTGCCGGGGTGGATGTTTTCCGCCGTCAGGACGACATAGAGCTTGCCGTCCATGTCTACGACGGCGCCTTTCCGGAGCGAGCTGGCAGCAACCTTCGTCAAGTGGTTCGTCCTCGAGCCTATTGGGGAGCCGAAAAGCGGCCCCGCGCGATTCCGCACGCCGGCGGTTTGTCGCGCACCTATACGATTGGCGGCCAATTCGCCAGACATGTTCGTTTTCGCCGCAGAGGGAAACCGCCTTGCAGAGCCCTGTTTCCTCCTCCTGGTGGCGCGCCGACCTGCACGCCGACCGCCGCCCGTTCCTGCTGGCGCGCAACGCGATCAAGCGCGCCTTCCGCGACTGGTTCGAGGTCCAAGGCTTCCTGGAGGTCGAGTGCGCGGCGTTGCAGGTCTCCCCTGGCAACGAGGCCCACCTGCACGCCTTCGCCACGCAAGCGGTCGGCATGGGCGGGGAGCTGACACCGCTTTACCTCCACACCTCGCCGGAGTTCGCCGCCAAGAAGCTGCTGGCCGCCGGCGAGACCCAAATCTTCGATTTCGCCCGGGTCTGGCGCAACCGCGAGCGCGGCCCCCTGCACCATCCTGAATTCACAATGCTGGAATGGTATCGCGCGAACGCCTCCTACGAGACTTTGATGGCCGACTGCGCCAGCCTAATGGCGCTAGCGGCGGAGACGGCCGGCGCCAAGGCGCTGACCTTCCGGGGCCATGAAGCCGATCCGTTCATGGAGCCGGAGCGCGTGACGCTGGCTGAGGCGTTCGACCGGTTCGCCGGGATCGACCTGCTGGCCAGCGTGTCGGCGGACGGAACCACCGACCGCGAGGGCCTGGCCGCCGCCGCCAAGGCCGCGGGCGTGCGGGTGTCGGGCGACGACAACTGGGCCGATATCTACAGCAAGGTGCTGGTGGAACGGATCGAGCCCCGGCTCGGCATGGGGCGGCCGACCATCCTCTGCGAGTATCCGATATCCGAAGCCGCCCTGGCCCGCCCCAAGGCCGCCGACCCACGGGTGGCCGAGCGCTTCGAGCTCTATGCCTGCGGGGTCGAACTGGCCAACGCCTTCGGGGAGCTCACCGACGCGGCCGAACAGCGACGACGCTTCGAGGCCGAGATGGACGAGAAGGCCCGCGTCTACGGCGAGCGCTATCCCATCGACGAGGACTTCCTCGCCGCCCTGCCCCACATGCCCGACGCCTGCGGATCGGCCCTGGGCTTCGACCGATTGGTGATGCTGGCGACCGGCGCCGAGCGGATCGAGCAGGTGCTCTGGACGCCCCTGGCCCCGACGCCGGGCCTGTAGGTCAGCCAGCGGTCAAGTTTGCCGGAAGACCTCGCATGGGCCATATGCGGGCGATGACCGCCGCCCCGACCCTTCGCAGCCCTCAAGCGCTCGCCGACGCCGGCCTGATCGCGCCTGAACGGCTGCCGGCCCTGGAACGGGTGGCGGCGCAGTATGCGGTGGCCATCACGCCGGCCCTGGCCGAACTGATCGATCCCACCGATCCCGCTGACCCGATCGCCCGTCAGTTCCTGCCGGCCGAGGAAGAACTGGCGGTCGATGATCTGGAGAGCGCCGACCCGATCGGCGACTTCACCCACAGCCCGATCGAGGGGATCGTCCATCGCTACGGCGACCGGGTGCTTCTGAAGATCACCCACACCTGCGCGGTCTATTGCCGGTTCTGCTTCCGGCGCGAGATGGTCGGCCCCGATGGGCTCAAGCCCCTGACGCCCAAGGCGCTCGACGCGGCGCTGGCCTATGTGGCCGAGCATCCAGAGATCTGGGAGGTGATCGTCACCGGCGGCGATCCCCTGGTGCTCTCGCCCCGGCGGCTGGCCGAGCTGACGGAGCGACTGGCCAAGATCGAGCACGTAAAGGTGGTCCGCTTCCACACCCGCGTCCCGGCCGTCGATCCAGGCGCTGTCACCGACGAGTTGGTCGAGGCGCTGAAATGCCCGGGCAAGGCGGTCTATGTCGCCCTGCACGCCAACCATGCGCGCGAGATGACGCCGCAGGTTCGCGCCGCCTGCGCCAAGTTCGTCGACGCCGGTCTGCCGATGATCAGCCAGACCGTGCTGCTCAAGGGGATCAACGATGACCCGGCGGTGCTCGGCGAGCTGATGCGGGCCTTCGTCGAGACCCGGATCAAGCCCTACTACCTGCACCAGGGCGACCTGGCGCCCGGCACCGGCCATCTGCGCACCAGCGTGGCGGAAGGCCGGGCGGTGATGCGCGAGATGCGCGGGCGGTTCTCGGGCCTCTGCCAGCCGACCTATGTGCTCGATATTCCCGATGGTCACGGCAAGGTGCCGATCGGGCCCGACTATCTGGCGCAGGACCAGCAGGTCGAAGACCCGAACGGCGTCTCTCACCCCTATCCGCCGCGCCGCTAGAGCGGCGGCTCCTTTACCTTCGACGTAATCGCAGAGCCTCCGCCACTGCGTCATCTCTTGGCCGCTCCGGACGACCGGACCAGCAACAGGAGACGACAATGCACAGGCGAGACCTTCTGACCGCCACCGTCCTGGCCGGCGCAGCCCTCTCGGCTCTCAGTGACGCGCAGGCCGCCACCACCCCCACAAAGGTCCGCCGTCCGGTAGTGACAAGAGATGGCGCGAGCCTGTTCGTCCGCGACTGGGGTACGGGCGAGCCAATCGTGTTCCTGGCCGGCTGGGCGCTGTGCTCGGACATGTGGGCCTACCAGATGGCGCCGCTGAGCGACGCCGGCTTCCGCTGCGTGGCCTATGACCGGCGGGGCCACGGCAAGTCCGACGATCCGGGCGGCGGCTATGACTACGACACCATGGCCGACGATCTGGCCGCGGTGCTGGACACGCTGGACCTGCGCGGCGTCACCCTGGTCGCCCACTCCATGGCCGGCGGCGAGGCGGTCCGGTATCTCAGCCGCCACGGCAAGGCGGGCCGGGTGAAGAAGGTGCTGTTCCTGGCGCCGGCCCTGCCGTTCCTGACCCAGACCCCCGACAATCCGACGGGCGTGCCGCTGGATCTGCTGGAACAGGGCCGCAAGGCGTTCCTGGCCGACTTCCCCAAGTGGATCGAGGACAACACCGCGCCCTTCGTCACGCCCGAAACCTCCCAGCCCATGCGGACCTGGCTCAAGACCCAGATGATGCAGACCTCGATGAAGGCGGTGCTCGACTGCAACCGCGCCATGATCTCCACCGATTTCCGGCCTGAACTGGCCAGGTTCGCCCTGCCCTGCCTGATCATCCACGGCGACAAGGACGCCTCGGCGCCGCTGGAGATCACCGGCAAGCGGGTCGCCGCCCTGGTCCCCGGCTGTGAACTCAAGGTCTATGCGGGCGCGCCGCACGGCCTGTTCGTGACCCACACGGCGCGGCTCAACGCCGATATCGAGGCCTTCGCGCTGCGTTGAGAAAACGCAGGTCTTCGCCTAGCCTGCCTTATCCCGCGCCGACACGGCGTGGTCAGCCGAGGGGGGACCTCGCGTGACGTCACGAAATTCGATCCTGACCGCGATCGTGCTCGGCGGCCTCGTCGCCGGCACGATCGATATCGGCGCGGCCATGCTGATCAGCGGCAAGAGCATGGGCTTCATCCTGCAGTTCATCGCCGGCGGCGTGCTGGGCAAGGCCTCGTTCGGCGGCGGAATGGGAACCGTTGTCCTCGGCGCGGTGCTGCAAGGGGCGATGTCGCTGATCATCGCCGCGATCTTCGTCCTGGCCAGCCTGAAACTGCCCTGGATGCGGCGACGCTGGATCGCCGCTGGCCTGGCGTTCGGCGTGGCGACCTATGTCGTCATGACCTACGTCGTGGTTCCGCTCTCCGCCATCGGCGGCGGCTGGCATTTTTCGCTCATGCCGTTCCTCAAGAACCTGGCGGCCATGCTGGTCTTCGGCCTGATCGTCGCCGCCTTCGCGCGGCGGTACGTGAGGCCGGTCTAGGCGGGGCTCTGGCCCACCACGACCACTAGCCCCACGAGCATGAGGCCGTAGCCGAACGCCATCTGCCAGGAGAAATCCTCCTTGAAGATCAGCCACGCCGCCAACGGCACCAACGCCGAACCGACCAGCGAAAAGACATAGGCGCTGGAGAGCGGCACGCGGGTCAGGACATAGAACCAGAATAGAGCCGTCACGCCATACCAGGCGAAAGCGCCGATCAGCGGCCAGTTCTGCACCACCCGCAGGATGAACGGCCCCTCAAGCCGGGTGTTGTAGATCGAGGCCCATTTGAACATCACCTGGCCGATCGGCAGGGCGATGGCGAAGACCGAACACAGCAGCGCGTCCTTCCAGTGCATCAGGCTACTCGGCGGCTATGCGCTCAAGCGTGCGCAGGTAGGGGTGGATGGGACGCGAGGGAACATTGATGACATCGAAGTTCATCGCCTGCAGCAGCAACTGCACGCCGATGATGACCGGTAGCGCCGCCGTCATGACGACCCCGGCGGACGCCGCCTGCCCTGGATCGCGCACCGCCAGCCAGTTGAGCCCGTAGAGGGAGCCGAACGCCAGCAGCGCCAGACCGCTCAATGTCTCCAGCGTCGCGACATTGAAATCGCGGACAAGGTACTGGCCGAAGATCCGCCGGACAAAGTTCCGCAAATGTCTGAAGACGAACGGCCCGAGCACGGCGCCGATCCGCAGATTTGAGACCTCGTCGCCATACCTGGCCGGCATCGGGACATCACGCACCACCGCCCGCAACGTCCCGAGGTGATAGAGCAGGTCGGTCTCGAAGAAGTACCGGCGCGAAATGCGCTTTTCGGTCACCTGCTTGGCCACGCTCGCCTCGATGGCGGTGAAGCCATTGGTCGGATCGAAGATGTTCCAATAGCCGGTCGACACCTTCGCGGCGAAGGACAGCACGGCGTTTCCGAAGGCGCGCAGCCCCGGCATGGTCGTCAGGTGGCTGAGGGAGCTAAACCGATTGCCCTTGGTGTAGTCGGCCTCGCCGAGCAGGATCGGCGCCACGAGGTGCGGCAGATAGCTCAGGTCCATCTGGTCGTCGCCGTCGACCTTCACCAGGATCCGGCCGCCGCGACGCGCGGCCTCGGCATAGCCGGCGATGACGGCCCCGCCGACCCCTTGGTTCTGCGCCAGCCGCACGATGACCACGCGGGGGTCGAGCCCCTGGGCTTGCAGGAAATCGGCCGAGCCCTGCGGACAGGCGTCATCGACACAGACGATCCCCTCGATCCACGCGGGCGCGCTTTCGATCACCTGCAGGATGTGATCGCGCACCTTGTAGCAGGGGATGACCAACCAGATGCCGGCGTCGCGCAGGGTCGTCTCGACCGTACCGTTAAAATGGGCCTGCGGAACCACCCGCCCCTTGGCGCCGCCCTGCAGTGAAGACCCGAGGCTGGCCATCAGATTGGCTCACGCACCAGAGCGATCTGATGGATGACCACCTCGCCGCCGGCCTCTTTGTCGAGATCCAGCCGGACATGCTCGATCATCGACCTCATCCAATCGCCGCCACCGGCCGGCAAATCCTTCATGTCGTACACGAGCACCACCGGCACCCCCGCCAGCGGGGCCGCCGGGTCCCCAGGGAAACTCATGAACGCCGGCGCTTCTCCGTGCCGCCTGGTCACGTAATAGAGTGCGCCATCCCAACCGGCCCCGGCCTTCACGCGCGTCAACCGGACGACAACCAGGCTGGCCTCCGACCCGCGCAAATTGAGCGGGATCCGAAGTCTCGCATCGGGCGCTACGCTCGAAACATCCAGTCCCTCTCCTGCGACGTGCCTGGACACGGCGTTCGGCGTCTGGACCTCGACGGGGCCTTTGGCGAAGTCCCAGGCCTTAACGACCGCCGCCGGTCGGCCATCGACCAGAAAGTCTCCGCTCGCCTGGTCCCAAGCGACCAGGGCGGCCCAGTTGCGCGACGGTTCGGGATCGTTGGGCTTGTCACAGGCGCAGAGCGTCAGAACGGCCAGCAGGCTCGCGAGGATCGGCTTGCTCATGTCGTCGGCTCTCTGACATAGGCCGCCAGCTCCCGGCCGCTGAAAACCTTGCGCCATCCGGCTCCGGGGGTTCGATCCCCGAACACGATGGCGCTGCGCGCATTGCGGAGCGGTCTTTCGGCAAGCGGCCCGGGGGGCGTGGCGCGGACCGTCACCCGCCCCTTCAGACGCAGGAAGGCGATATGCCCGTCGTTCCCATCGTTGACGATCACGACGGTCGGACCGGCGACGTCGAGGATGAGCGCGCCGGCCACGTGAAGCTCGTGCTCGATCGTTCGCGAGCGCTGCGCGAACTCGCCGACCCAGGCATCGTCGGCGCGGGTCGACAAGAGCCCCAGGACCACGAAATAGGCCGGCCATGCCCGGCGGACAGACACCCCGGCCAAGGTGGCCAGCGCGATCGCCAGCGTTGCGAGGATCGCGACCAGGCGCGAACCGCCGACATAGCCGAAGGGGAACCGCACGACGTCAGGCGACGCAAAGGCGGTGATCGCGGTTCCATCCCAGGGATTGAGCCGCACGCCGAGCGCAAGGGCGCCGAGAAGCCCTGCCAATCCAACCAGGATGGCGCCCGCAACCAACCCCCGCCGCCGCAGGGTGGACGACCTCTCCCAGGCGCTCAGCGGCCGGGCGGCGAGCAGCCAGAGCATCGGCACGTAGAATTCGAAATAGCGCCCCCAGAGGCGCCTGGTCTCAGTCTCCAGCACCGCCATCTTGAAGGAAAAGATCGTCACCATGGCGAGGGTGGCCGCCAAACACAGGGCCACGAACAGGAAGGCGAGGTCCGCTGAATCAAGCTGGCCTGGGCCGCGCTCGCGCAGCATGACGGTGGCGGCGGCGATCAGGGGGACCGCGACGAATATCGCCGTCAAAGCCGTCATGCTGGTCGCCGAGAGGGCTGCGACGCCCCACGCATTCACAGCCGTGGCGTGGCCAAGATGCTCGGCGTAGGCCGAACCCCGGAAGAAACTGATCGCCTGGCTCAGCGGCTGACCGTCCGCCAACTCGACGCCGACGCCGATGGTCAGGAACGCCAGTCCAAAGAGCGCCAGTCGGCCCAGGAGCGGCAGCAGCCCCGCCCGGCGGACGAGCGTGTCGACAAGGCACAGCGCGGCATAGGCGGCGACCACCACCACGCCATGCGGCTTGACCAGAACCAGGGCTCCCGACAGTCCGCCAACCAGGACGGCGCCGAGCAGCGGCCGCGAAAGGAAGGTTCGATAGACCACGAAGGCGATGAGACAGAGCAGTCCGGCATAGACCCCGTCAGGCATCGCCGAGAAGGCGAAGCGATAGTAGGGGAAGACGGCGGCGATCAGCAGGAACCCCAGCGCGACCTTGCGCCCGCATTCCTTGACCGCGATGGAATACAGCAGGGCCAGGCCGCCGAAATAGGACGCCGCCCCGATCAGCCGCATCCAGGGGATGACGTTCAGCGACAGGTCGTCCACCAGTCGGATGATCGCGAAGTAGAGCGTGTTGGCGACCGGCTGCACCATCTGGTAGCGGCCCGGATCGAAGGCCAGCTGCCGCGCGTACAACGCCCGGATCAGATAGGCGCCTTCATCGCCCGCATAGAGCGGAAGCTCGCCGAACAGGCGGTTTACATAGAACAGCAGCACGCCCGCGCCGAGACTGAGCACGACGCCCTGGCCCGCCAATAGGCCCCATCTACGCAGTCGCCCGTCCAACGCCTCAGCCCAAGCTCGAAGCCCCGCCCCCGGGGAACAATCAAGTTATAGTAGAGAGGAGTCGAAAATTCACCATGTAAAGTAGCGCTGGGATCAGGCGACCTCGGCGCGACCAGCCATGATGCTACGGGCCACGGCCTCAGCGACCTTGATACCGTCGATGGCGGCCGAGAGGATGCCGCCAGCATAGCCGGCGCCCTCGCCGGCCGGGAACAGCTGGCGGGTGTTGAGGCTCTGGAAGTCGGCGTCGCGGGTGATGCGCACCGGCGACGAAGTGCGGGTCTCCACGCCGGTCAATAGGGCGTCCTCGGCGTCGAAGCCGGGGATCTGGCGGCCAAAGGCCGGCAGCGCCTCGCGGATGGCGGTGATGGCGTATTCGGGCAGGCACGAGGCCAGGTCGGTGGGCGTCACGCCAGGCCGATAGGATGGAACCACCGAGCCCAGCGCGGTCGAGGCGCGCGCCGCCAGGAAATCCCCGACGCGTTGGCCAGGCGCCGCATAGGTCTTGCCGCCGGCCTTGAAGGCCTGAGCCTCCCACTTGCGTTGCAGCTCGATGCCCGCGAGCGGGTGCCCCGGATAGTCCTTGTCCGGCGTGACCGCGACCACGATGCCGGCGTTGGCGTTCCGCTCGTTGCGCGAATACTGGCTCATGCCGTTGGTGACGACGCGGCCGGGCTCGGAGGCCGCGGCGACCACGGTCCCGCCGGGACACATGCAGAAGCTATAGACCGTGCGTCCGTTCGAGCAGTGGTGCGAGAGGCTGTAGGCCGCCGCCCCCAGGTCCTCGTGGCCGGCGTTCGTGCCGAACCGGGCGCGGTCAATCCACGACTGCGGATGCTCGATGCGGAAGCCGATCGAGAACGGCTTGGCCTCGACGTGCACGCCGCGGTCGAACAGCATCTGGAAAGTGTCGCGGGCGCTGTGGCCGACGGCCAGCACCACGTGGTCGGATTCGATATAGCCGCCGTCCTGAAGCACAACGCCGCGCACCTTGCGCACGCCGCCCGGGCCGACGACGACGTCGATGTCCTCGACCCGGTGCTCGAAGCGGTACTCGCCGCCCAGGGCCTCGATCTTGGCGCGCATGCTCTCGACCATGGTCACCAGCCGGAAGGTGCCGACATGGGGGTGGGCCTCGGTCAGGATCTCGGCCGGCGCGCCGGCCAGGACGAACTCGGTCAGCACCTTGCGGCCCAGGTGGCGCGGGTCCTTCACCTGGCTGTAGAGCTTGCCGTCGGAGAAGGTCCCTGCCCCGCCTTCGCCGAACTGGACGTTGGATTCAGGGTTCAGCACACCCTTGCGCCACAGGCCCCAGGTGTCCTTGGTCCGCTCGCGCACGACCTTGCCGCGATCGAGGATGATGGGCTTAAAGCCCATCTCGGCCAGGATCAGCCCGACGAACAGGCCGCACGGCCCCGCGCCGATCACCACGGGGCGGCTGCCGAATTCGGCCGGGGCCTGGGCGACCGGCCGATAGGCGGTGTCCGGCGTCGGCTGGACGCTGCGATCCTCGGCGAACCGCGCCAGCACCTGCGCCTCGTCGCGCAGGACGACATCCACCGAATAGACCATCAGGATCGCGGCCTTGCGGCGGGCGTCGTTGGCGCGCCGCGCCACGGCGAACGAGATCAGGTCGTCAGCGATCACGCCCAGCCGTTCGAGAATGGCGGCGGGCAGCGCCGCCGGCTCGTGGCCGAGGGGCAGTTTCAGTTCGGTCAGTCGCAGCATGGGGCCTATGTAGCCGTTAGCGGCGGCGAAGAAAGCCTGCTCGGCCCTAGTCCACCGCCACGGTGTAGTTGAGCGCGAGCCGACCGCCGTCGGGATAGATGGTCTGTCCGGTGATGTAGGAGGCGTCCTCACTGGCCAGGAAGACGGCGACGCGGCCGATCTCCTCGGCTTCGCCGAAGCGCTTCAGCGGCGTGCGTTGCAGCACCCGATGGCGCGCGGCCTCGTTCTCCATCACCCCTTTCAGGATGTCGGTGACGATGGTTCCCGGCCCGATGGCGTTGACCCGGATGCCGTAGGGCGCGAGCCCCAGCGCCATGGCCTTGGTCAGCTGATTGATACCGCCCTTGGAGGCCACGTAGGCGAGCTGGTTGGGAATGGCGAGCACGGCGTTGATCGAGGACATGTTGATGATCGAGCCCTTGATCTTGGCGTCGACCATGTGCCGGGCCACGACCTGCCCGACGACGAACGGCGCGCGCAGATTGACCGCCATGACCCGGTCGAAATCCTCCAGCTCGGCTTCGAGGATGTCGCCCGGCGCCAGGATGCCGGCGTTGTTCACCAGCACCTCGATGCGGCCCAGCAGGGCCGCGGCCCTGATGACCGCCTTGCGGGTCGCCTCGGCGTCGGCGAGGTCGCAGCCGAGCGCGTGGACCTTGCGCCCGCTCCGCTCGGCCAGATCCTTGGCGGCCGCGGTCACCCGCGCCTCGTCGAGATCCAGCAGGACCAGATCGCAGCCTTCCTTGGCGAAGGCCTCGGCGCAGCCCAGGCCGATGCCGCCCGCCGCGCCGGTGATGAGCGCCGTGCGCCCCTCCAGCCGGCCGCTCACCATGCACCTGTGTTCGGCATGGAGGCCCAGGGTTCGGCGGGCTCCTTGCGCGCGCCGGCCTGCAACAGTTCGATGGAGATGCCGTCCGGCGAGCGGACGAAGGCCATGTGGCCGTCGCGCGGCGGCCGATTGATGATCACCCCGCCATCGGCCAGGCGCTGGCAGAGCGCATAGATGTCGTCCACCGCATAGGCCAGATGGCCGAAATTGCGGCCGCCCTGATAGTCTTCCGCATCCCAGTTGAAGGTCAGTTCGACCATGGGCGCCTTGTTCTGCCGGGCGGCGTCCTCGTCACCCGGAGCGCACAGGAAGACCAGGGTGAAACGTCCCCCAGCGCTTTCGCTGCGAGACACTTCGACCAGCCCAAGCTTGTTGCAGTAAAAGTCCAGCGAGGCGTCGAGGTCCGAGACCCGAACCATGGTGTGCAGATATTTCAAGACGACGTACTTTCCTTCGATCGACCAAGTCTTGGTACGAGCTCTGCGTTAAAGACCAAGCAAGGCTGTGCTGCAATCCTGCGGCCTTGAGGGCACATTATCCGGCCTTCAGGCAACCTGTCCGCGATTTCATTTGCAGTCGCAGAACGGTGGCATCACAAGGCGCTACAACATAATTTTTCGTGGCGGGGCCTACGACTGCGATTCTGACGCGGTCGCGACCTTTATGCTGCGCTCGAGGAAACGGCAGGATGCGGCTCAAACCACAGTACCTCTTCGTCGTCGTCCTGGTCGCTGTACTGGCCCTCGCCTTTGCTGTCGGTACGATTGTATCGCGGGGCAAGTCCGGATCGGCCGAGGCCAAGACCACTGAGGCCCACAAGGCCGAACTGCCTACGGTTCAGGCAGTGATGACCCCGGAAGTCGCGCGCGAATACGACGTGGTCATTCGCGGCCGGACCGAAGCCGCGCGCAGCGTCATCGCCCGCGCGGAATCCCCCGGCGTCGTCGCCGCCACCCCGGCCGTCGAAGGCTCGCTCGTGCGTAAGGGCGCGGTGCTCTGCCGCCTGAATGTCGACGCGCGCCAGGCCACCCTGGATCAGGCTCGCGCCAATCTTCGCTCCAAGCAACTCCAGCACAAGGCCTCGGCCGATCTCGCGGCCAAGGGTTTCCGCTCGCCGACCCAGCTGTTGCAGGATCAGGCCAATCTCGACTCCGCCGCCGCCCTGGTCCGCCAGGCCGAGGTGGGCGTGGAGCAGATGAACATCCGCGCGCCGTTCGACGGCGTGTTCGACAACCGCGAAGCCGAGATCGGGACCTACCTGGCTCCCGGTCAGGCCTGCGGAACGATGATCGAGCTCAATCCGCTGCTGATCGTCAGCGACCTACCGGAGACCGAGGCCTCGAAGGTGCGGATGGGCGCGGCGGCCAGCGCCCAGCTGGTTTCGGGCGAAACCCTGCGCGGCAAGGTGCGCTACACGGCGCGCGAAGCCGACCCTCAGACCCGCACCTATCGGACGGAAATCACCGCGGCCAATCCGCAGATGACCCGTTCTGGCCTCTCGGCCTCGCTGCGGATCGCGTCCGGCGTAGGGCCCGCCCACCTGGTGCCGCTGTCGTCGCTGGTGCTTGACGCCGGCGGTCAACAGGGCGTGCGCTACCTGCTGGCGGACGACAAGGTCGCCTTCGCCGCCGTGAAGGTGATCGAGGAAACGCCAAAAGGCATCTGGGTGACCGGGCTGAAGGGTCCCGCCCGCGTGATCACCGTCGGCCAATCCTATGTGGCCGAGGGTCAAAAGGTTCGAGTGGCCGCGGCGCGCTAGGCGCGCCCGCCGCTCTTCAGGAGACTAGGCCTATGATCGGACCTCTGATCGACGGCGCGATCAAACGGCGCAAGGTGGTGCTGGCCGTCACCCTGATCGCCAGCCTGTTCGGATTCTTCGCCTATCTGGCGATGCCTCGGGAATCCAACCCGAACATCGACTTCCCGTTCATCGCCGTGGTCGTCCCCTATCCCGGGGTCAGTCCCGAGGACGCCGAGCGCCTGCTCGTGCGGCCGTTGGAGACCGAGCTCCAGACGATCGAAGGCATCAAGGAGATGAACGCGGTCGCCCGCCAGAGCATGGCGATCGTGAACCTCGAGTTCGAGGCCGACTTCGACAAGGACAAGGCGCTGTCCGAAGTGCGCGCCAAGGTCGATCTGGCGCGCGGCAAGTTCCCGCCTGACGCCGAAGAACCGATCATCGAGGAAGCCAACGCGTCTGGCGAACCGATCATCGGCATCGTCCTGTCGGGCGGGGCTCCCGAGCGGACCCTGTTTCAGGCCGCCCGCAGCCTCCAGGATCGCCTGGAAAGCGCGCCCGGCGTGCTGGAAGTCTATCTGAACGGCGGCCGCGAAGAGGTGCTGGAAGTCACCATCGACCCGGTGCGCATGGAGGCCGCGAACGTCAGCCCCGGCGAACTGGCGCTGGTCATCGGGCGCAACAACCAGCTGGTGCCGGCCGGCAACCTGGAATCCGGAACCGGCAAGTTCGCGGTGAAGGTGCCCGGCGTCATCAACCAACCCGCCGACATCCTGGCCCTGCCGATCAAGAAGAACGGCGACCGGCTGATCACCGTCGGCGATATCGGCGACGTGCGCCGCACCTTCAAGGAAGCCACCTACATCACCCGCTTCAACGGCCAACCCGCCTTCTCGGTGGACGTCGCCAAGCGCTCGGGGGCCAACGTCCTCGACACCGTGAAGGAGGTCCGCAAGGTCGTCGCCGAGGAGCAGAAGCGCTGGCCCGAGACCGTGAAGGTCTCCTACATCTACGACCAGAGCGACTTCATCGGCCGGACCCTGGTCGTGCTGGAAAGCGGCCTGCTGATCGCCACCATCCTGGTCATGCTGATCATCGTGGCGACGCTCGGCATCCGGCAGGGCCTGATGGTCGGCGCGGCCATTCCGGCCTGCTTCATGCTGGCCTTCCTGATGCTGAACGCCATGGGCGTGACGCTGAACCAGATGGTGATGTTCGGCCTGGTCCTGGCGGTCGGCATCCTGGTCGACGGCGGCATCGTCGTGGTCGAATACGCCGACCGGAAGATGGCCGAGGGCATGCCCAAGGAGGAAGCCTTCGCCGCCGCCGGCAAGCGCATGTTCTGGCCGGTGCTGAACGGCACCCTGACGACGCTCTGCGCCTTCCTGCCGTTCCTGTTCTGGAACTCGATCCCCGGCAAGTTCATGAGCTTCCTACCGCTCACGCTGTTCTACGTGCTGGGCGCTTCGATCTTCATCGCCCTGATCTTCACCCCGGCCCTGGGCTCGATCTTCGGTCGCAAGGCCGCGGTGGACGCCGAACACCTGGCGCAGATCGAGAAGTCGGAACGCGGCGATCCGCGCGAAATGACCGGCTTCATGGGCTGGTACGCGCGCACGATCGACACCCTGGGGCGTCACCCGACGACGACCGTGTTCACTACCCTGGTGATCATCACGGTCATCGTCGTCGCCTTTAAAGCCGAGAACAAACCTTCGGAGTTCTTCCTCCAGCAGGACCCCGAATTCGTGAACGTCTACGTGAAGGCGCGCGGCAATCTTTCGCCCCAGGGTCAGGACATCCTGGTCCGGCAGGTCGAGGACCGCCTGCTGGGCCTCAAGGGCATGAGCTCGATCTACACCCGTACCGGGACCAGCAACCCCGGCGGCGGCCCCAACCAGGCGCCCAACGATACGATCGGCCGGCTGAACGTCGACTTCGTCGACTATGAAGGCCGCCAGGCGCTGGGCGTCGTCGGCAAGGACATCTCCAACGACATCCGCAAGCGGGTGGCCGGCATCCCTGGGATCGAGGTCGAGGTCCGCGAACCAGAAGGCGGGCCGCCAACCGGCAAGGACGTGCAGGTCGAGTTGCGCAGCCAAGACCCCGTCGCCCTGAACAAGGCGGCCGACCTGGTGAAGGCCAAGCTGGCCAGCGACCGCCAGCTCTATGAGCTGGAGGACAACCGCACCTCCCCCGGCATCGAATGGAACCTGACCGTCGACCGCGAGGCCGCGGGCCGCTACGGCGTCGACGTGCTGAGCGTCGGCCAGGCGATCCAGTTCGTCACCGGCGGCGTGCTGGTGGGGCGCTTCCGCCCCGACGACGCCGACGACGAGCTCGACATCCGCGTCCGCTTCCCGCCCGAGCAACGCAATGTCGCGGCCTTCGACACCTTGAAGATCCCGACCCAGCTCGGCCCCGTGCCCGCCAGCTACTTCATCAAGCAGGTGCCAGCCCAGCAGGTGACGTCGATCCAGCGGCGCGACGGCCAGCGGCTGGTGGTCATCCAGGCCAACACCGTCGAAGGCGTGGCCGCCAACCAGAAGATCGCCGAGCTGCGTCCCTGGCTGGAAAAGGCCAGCATCGACCCCGCCGTCCGCTGGAAATTCACCGGCGCCGACGAGGAAGGCCGCGAGGCCGCGGTGTTCTTCATGACCGCCATGGCTGTCTCGCTGTTCCTGATGGCGGTGATCCTGCTCTGGCAGTTCAACTCCTACTATGGGGTGCTGGTCACCCTGTCGGCGGTGGCCCTGTCGACGGTTGGCGTGCTGCTGGGCGTGGTGGTGAACATCGGGCACACCTTCGACTACATCTCGGTGATCATGCTCGGCACCGGGGTCGTCGCCTTGGCCGGCGTCGTCGTGGGCCACAACATCGTGCTGGTGGACACCTTCTACCAGCTGCGCCGCGCCGGCTTCCCGGCCGACGAGGCGGCGGTGCGCGCCGCCACCCAGCGGTTCCGGCCGGTCATGCTGACCACCCTGGTGACCGTGGTCGGCCTGCTGCCGCTGATGTTCCAGGTGCACCCGAACTTCCACGGCTTCCATGTGGAGTACAAGGCGCCAGGTTCGGAGTGGTGGGTGCAGCTGTCAGCCGCCGTTGTCTGGGGGCTGTCCTTCGCCACCCTGCTGACCCTGATCCTGACGCCGGTCCTGTTGGCCGCGCCCAAAGTCGCGGCGCGGCGGTTCGGCTGGCTGTGGGCGCACACCGGCGAGCACTGGTTCCCCAAGCGTCGCAGGGCCTCGCAAAAGCCGGTGATCGTCGAAGGCGAGCTGCCCAAGGCCGCTGAATAGACCGCCCGCCGCCGGTCAGGCTCTGCGTTTCAGGAGCCGCCGGCGGTTGGCGCGAACCTTCCGGCGATAGTGGGCCACTGCCCGGGACGGCCCCACGTGGGCGGCGGCCCCGGGGCCCTCAGGTTTCGCGGGTCTGACGCCGCCACAAGGCTGCGTATTCGCCACCTTTGTCCAAAAGTTCGGCATGCCGTCCGCGCTCGACGATGCGTCCGCGGCGCAGGACCAGGATCAGGTCGGCGTCGACGATGGTCGACAACCGGTGGGCGATGACCAGGGTCGTACGCCCCGCGCGCACCTTGCGCAGGGTGGCCTGGATCGCCTCCTCGGTCCGGCCGTCCAGCGCGCTGGTGGCTTCGTCCAGCACCAGAACCCGTGGGTCGGCCAGCAAGGCCCGCGCGATGCCGACGCGCTGGCGCTCGCCGCCCGACAGCTTCAAACCGCGCTCGCCGACCATGGTCGCCATGCCGTTCGGCAGGCCTTCGATGAAGGGCCCAAGTTCGGCCGCCGCCGCGGCGTTCCGAACGTCGTCGGCCGAGGCGTCGGGCCGGGCGAAGGCGATGTTGGCGAAGATGGTGTCGTTGAACAGCGCCACGTCCTGCGGCACCAGGGCGACCGCCCGGCGCAGCGCTGCCTGCTTGATTTGGCGCAGATCGACGCCGTCCAGGGTGATCTGGCCGCTCTGCGGATCGATCAGCCGCAGGGCCAGGCGGATCGCCGTGGTCTTGCCCGCGCCTGACGGGCCGACCAGGGCCACCGTCTCGCCCGGCGCGGCGCGGAAGCTGACGTCGAGCAGGCCGGTCGAGCGGGCGTCATGGCGGAACTCGACATCCTCGAAAACGATCTCGGCGCCGCGCCCGGTGGCCGGCGGCAGGTCCTGAGCCCCTGGCGCATCGACGATGTCGGGCTTGCGGGCGTTGAGCTCGACCATTTGCTCCATGTCGATGAAGGCCTGGCGGATCTCCCGGTAGTTGAAGCCCAGCATGTTGAGCGGACCATAGATGCCGATCAGCAGCAGCACCGCCATGGTGACGTCGCCGATCTGCATCCGCCCGGCCATCACCTCATGACCGGCCATGACGGTCATCAGCGCCAGCCCCAGGTTCAGCACCACGGACTGAATGCCGTTCAGCACCGAGAGCGAGGTGTTGGCCTTCACCCCGGCCCGCACATAGTCCGACATCGCATCTTCGTAGCGGGCCACCGTGCGCTCCTCGGAGCCGAAGGTCTTCACGGTCTCATAGTTCAGCAGGGCGTCCACAGAGAGCCCGGCCGTGCGGCTGTCAGCCTCGTTGAGCTCGCGTCGGTGGGCCAGGCGCCAGTCGGTGATCTTGAAGGTCAGCACCGTATAGAGGACGATGGTGACAAAGGCCGTGACGGCGAAGCGCCAGTCCAGCCGCGTGGCCATGACGATCATCGCCAGGATCAGTTCGATCGCCGTCGGGCCGAGGTTGAACACCACGCTGCGCATCAGGAAATCGGTGGAGCGCGCGCCCCGGTCGATGACCCGGGCCATGGTCCCGGTCTGCTTGCCCTGGTGGAAGTCCAGGCTGAGCGCCAGGGCGTGGGCGAAGGTCTCGGTGGCGGCCTTGGCCATGGTCGACTGCGAGACCACCGTGAAAATCACGTCGCGGGCGTAGGGCGCGCAGGCGGCGACCAGCCGCAGACCGGCGAAGGCGATCGCCAGCATCAGGAAGTCGGCGCCGATGGCCACCGCCTGGCCAGAGCCCGGCGCGAGTTTGTTGATGGCGTCGCCTAGCGCCACCGGCGCCCCGACGCCGGCCAGCTTGCCCACGAAAACCAGGGCCAGCGAGGCGATGATCCGCCACTTCAGGCCTGGCGCGCCGGACCGCAGCACCAGGCGTCCGAGATCGGCCATGGAACGCCAGAAGTCGAATTTCACCGAAGCAGGTGCGATCGCGCCGGGCGCGGCGCGATGGTGGCCGGGATGGGCGAAGGTCAAATCAGGCTCATTTCAGGATGATCGTGGATTGGGCGCCGCCGCCAGGCGTCATCCAATCGATCCGCAGGCCGGCCGAGACGGCGGTGCTGCGGAAGGGGCCGTTGGCGAGCGGCGGGGCCGATGTCGTATCGATATTGACGCTGTTCTCGGTGGCGTCGCCGAACACGTCGAGTTGGTGGACGCCGCCATTGAGCGGCTGCTGCGTCAGGGCCACGGCGTAGCGGCCGGCCGAGTCGGCCCGCCCTTCGGCCATCTGCCGCCCGTTGACGTGGATGCTGAGCGCGGCCCCCGCCGGAGCCCGGCCCGACACCACCGCCCCGCCTTCACGGTCGAAGTCCACGGCGTCGAGCCCGTTCTTGCCCGTGCGCCCGATCCGCAACGCGCCGGTCCCGGCCCGCAGCATCACCGCCTCGCCCGACGGCGCGATCAACAGATAGCCCTCGCCCTGCACCTGCCGGGCGCCGACCGTGGTCGACAGGCCAAAGATCCGAGGTTGGGCGATCACCGGCATGGTCAAGGTCCAGACGCCCTTGGAGTCGGTGTTGGCGAAGCTGGTCTGGCCCTCGGGCGTGGCCAGCCGCACGCGCGATCCGGCCGGCGCGGAGCCGGTCAACCGCAGGCTCTCGCCTTCGACCCGGGTCGCTGTGACCGCCGGCGGCGCCAGATAGGCGGCCTCGACCGGCACGGCTGGCGTGGTCTTGGCCGGGGCGATGGCGGGCGCGGCGCCCTCCCCGCAGCCGGCCAGCAACGCAAGCGCGGCGGTGGCGATGAGGAACGCGACGGGAAGAGAGGGGACGCGGCGCACGGCTTGCTTGAAACTCCTTAACCCAGGCCCTAGCTAATCGGGCTTTCCTGCTGCGCCCGCAAGCGCGCGGCCAGTTGATTCTCCAGGAGCTTAACCGGATGGGGCAGCAGCCCGACCGCCTCGATTCCGTCTGCGTGTTCTGCGGCTCCTCCGACGCCGCCGAGCCGGCCCTGCTGGCGGCGGCCGCGACCCTTGGCCGTGAGCTGGCGCGGGCCGAGCTGACCATGATCTACGGCGGCGGCGGCGTTGGCCTGATGGGCGCCTGCGCCATCGCCGCGCACGAGGCCGGCGGCAAGGTGCTGGGCGTCATCCCCCACTTCCTGAAGGAGAAGGAACGCCGGCTGGACGTGGTGGAGACCATCGTCGTCACCTCGATGCATGAGCGCAAACAGATCATGTTCGAACGCTCCGACGGCTTCGTCGTCCTGCCCGGCGGCATCGGCACGCTGGAAGAGGTGGTCGAACTGCTGTCGTGGCGGCGGCTGGATCTGCACGTGAAACCGGTGGTGTTCTACAATCCAGATGGCTTCTGGGAGCCGCTGTTCAAGCTCTTCCAGCACACGGTCGACCACAAGCTGACCCCGGCGAGCTTCATGGACAGCTGGATCTCGGTCGATCAGATCGAAGATATCGTGCCCGCCCTGCGCGGCGCGCAGCCTGCGGGCGCCGACGCCGCGCCGGACGCCGTGCGGGTGACCTGAGGCCGGCCTAGAGCCCGCGCCGTTCCAGCAGGATGATGGGGCCGCGGTAGTCCGCTCGCGCATATTCGCGATAGCCCGCCTTCTCGGCCACCCGCAACGAGGCGGTGTTGTCGGGATCGATGATGCAGACCGTGCGGGCGTCATCGAAATTCGCATGGCCCCAGGCCAAGGCGGCCGCGACCGCCTCGCTGGCGTAGCCCTTGCCGTGGGCGCTGGGCGAGAACACCCAGCCCATCTCCGGCGCATCGCCCAGGGGCGGTTCGATGGCGCGCTGGAAGTTGGCGAATCCGACGTCGCCGACGAAGCGTCCGCTGGCCTTCTCGCAAACCGCCCAGGCGCCGAAGCCCATCTCCTCCCAGTGACCGATCACGCGCAGCAGGCGCGACCAGGTCTCCTCGCGGGTCGAGGGCTTGCCGCCGATGAAACGCGTCACCTCCGGATCGCCCCAGATGGCGGCGTAAACCTCGAGGTCGGCCTTGGTGTGCCCGCGCAGGACCAGCCGTTCGGTCTCGATCACCGGCGCCCGGCTCATTTGCGGGTCACCGCGTCGCGGAAGCCGTTGACGATCGGATAGCGGCGATCGCGCCCGAAGGCGCGGGCGCCGATCTTCACGCCGGGAGCCGCCTGGCGGCGCTTGTATTCGGAGTTGTAGAGCAGCCGTTGGATCCGCTCGACCGTCTCGGGCGCATAGCCGCGGGCGACAATCTCGTCGAGGGTCGCCTCCTCCTCCACCAGCCCATGCAGAATGGCGTCGAGTTCGGCGTATTCCGGCAGGCTGTCCTGATCCTTCTGGTCGGGGCGCAGCTCGGCCGACGGGGCCTTGGTCAGGATGCGCTCGGGGATCGGATCGGCGGCGACGCCATAGGGATCATTGGCGTTGCGCCATTCGCAGACGGCGTAGACGTCGGTCTTGTAGACGTCCTTCAGCACATTGTAGCCGCCGCACATGTCGCCGTAGAGGGTGGCGTAGCCGACCGCCATCTCCGACTTGTTGCCGGTGGTCAGCAGCATCAGGCCAAGCTTGTTGGACAACGCCATCAGCGAGACACCGCGGGCGCGAGCTTGGATATTCTCTTCCGTCAGGTCGGGCGCCATGCCCTCGAACTGCGGCGCCAGCATCTGGGCGAAGGCGTCGACGGCCGGAGCGATCGAGATTTCATCCAGCCGAACGCCCAGACGGCGGGCGCAGCCCTCGGCGTCTTCCAGGCTGTCACGGCTGGTGTATTTCGACGGCAGCATGAAGCAGCGGACCTTGTCCGGCCCCAGGGCGTCGGCGGCGACCACCGCGCAGATGGCCGAATCCACCCCTCCGGAAAGTCCAAGCAAAACACCGGGGAAGCCGGACTTCTTCACATAGTCCCGTAGCCCAAGAACCATGGCCCGGTAGATTTCCTCCGCGCCGGTCGGCCAGGTCGTGGTCGGCGCGCTGACGCAAGTCCAGCCGCCCTCGCCCTTCTCCCAGGTCGAGAGCCCGAAGGCCTCCTCGAACATCGGCAGGCTCATGCAGACCTCGCCGCTCGCCGACAGGGCGAAGGAGCCGCCGTCGAAGACCAGTTCGTCCTGACCGCCGACCTCGTTGACATAGACCAGCGGCAGGCCGGTCTCGGCGACCCGGGCCTTGGCGACCACCAGCCGCTCGTCGTCGGCGGTCCGGCGATAGGGCGATCCGTTGGGCACCAGCAGGATCTCGGCGCCCTTCTCCTTCAGCTCGCGGCAAACCCGGTGGGACCAGATGTCCTCGCAGATCGGCGCGCCGAACTTGACGCCCTTCCATTCGAAGACCTCGGGACCAAGGCCCGGTTCGAACACCCGCTTTTCATCGAAGACGCCGTAGTTGGGCAGGTCGCACTTGAAGGCCACGCCCTTCACTTCGCCCTCGGCCAGGAAGGCCAGAGCGTTGTGCGGGCGGCCAAAGCGGTTCTGGGGCGGCCAGATCACCCCGATCAGGGCGGCGGGACCATCCTTGGTCTCCAGCGCCAGACGCTCCACAGCGGCCTTTCCAGCCGCCCAGAAGGCCGGCTTCAGCGCCAAGTCTTCCGGCGGATAGCCGTTGATGAACAGTTCGGAGAAGACCGCGATGTCAGCGCCCGCGGCGCGGGCCTGCGCCAAGCGCTCACGCGCCAGGGCTTCGTTATGGGCGATCGCGCCCACGGTCGGATTGGCTTGGATAGCGGCGATGACCAGAGTCGACATGACTTGTCATGTAACCTCGACCGCGCCCGTGGGCCAGCCTCCGGCCGGCCCACTTCGCGTTCAACGTCAGAACTTGGCGTTGACGCGGACGTAGTAGAGGCCGCCGTCGGTGTCGTAGACGGCGTTGCGCGAATAGATCAGGCCGCGCGAGGCCTGGAACGTCGCCTCGTCCGGGTACTTGTCGAACAGGTTCTCGGCCCCAACGGTCAGCTTCACCTGGTCGGTGATCGCGGCGCTGACCGAGAGGTCGACAAAGGCCCGCGAGCCGAAGGTCTGGACCAGGTCGGCCGAGGATTGCGACTGGGCGTCGGTCCATTCGCCATAGTAACGGACCCGCGCCGTGCCTTCGTAGCGGCCATAGGCGTAGGTCGCGGCGATGTTGCCGGTGTGCTCGGGCAGGCCGTCCTCGATGTTGATCCGCGCCAGCTTCGAGACCTCGGTCAGCTTGGAGCGGGTGACCTTGGTGTCGTTCCAGTTATAGGCCGCCGTCAGGGTCAGATCGCCCTCGGCCACCTTCGTCTTCCAGGACCCGACGGCGTCGAGGCCCTTGGTCCGGGTGTTGAAGGCGTTGGTGAAATAGCTGACCGAGGTCAGCGAGTCGGCGCCCGGGACACCCAGCGCCAGGAGCTGGGTGCGGATCGCCGGAGTCACGGTGAAGTTCGGCGAGGTGGCGAACCGGTCGTCGACCTCGATCTGGTAATAGTCGACCGAGCCGCTGAGGCCGTGCTCGGCGCTGCGGTAGACCAGGCCCACGGAGAAGTTCTTGGAGGTCTCCGGTTCCAGCGGCTTGGCGCCGAAGAACTGCGCCACCGGATTGCTGGGCGACAGGCGCCCGGCGGTGAACAGTTGCAAGGTCGTGGTGTCCAGGCCCTGGGACGTACGGGTGCTGTTCAGCTGGCCCGGCGTCGGGGCGCGGAAGCCGGTGGAGACCGCGCCGCGAACCGCCCAATCGGGGCTGATCTCGTAACGGACGGCGATCTTGCCGTCGGTGGTCGAGCCGAACTCCGAGAAGTCCTCATAGCGGATGGCGATGTCGGTCGAGAACGCCTCGGTCCAGGAGAGGTCGAGGTCGACATAGCCGGCGTAGCTGGTCTGGTCCCACGACCCGGCCTGCGAGGCGCTGTAACCGGGGAAGCCGTTGGAGCCCGACGGCAGGCCCGCCTGGGCGCCCGGTCCGACCTGATAGGACATCGGGTCGCCAGCCTCGATCTTGTAGGTCTCGACCCGGCGCTCGACGCCGAACGCCAGGTTCGCCGGCTCGGCCAGGAAGCCGAACTCCAAAGGCTTGTTGAGGTCGAGATTGAGGTTCTGCTCGCGCTGCCGGAGCACGCCGGCCCGGAAGGCGGTCGGCGATTGCGGGCCGAACGAGGCGTTGATCGTCTCGCGCAGGAAGTAGTCGATCTTGTCTTCGCCGAGCGAAGCGTTGAAGTCCCAGGCTAGGCCGTTCGCCAGTTCGCCGCGGAGGCCCGCGTTCAGTGCATAGTCGGTCTCGTCCTGGCCGAACTTCGGCGAGAAGCCGACCGGATAGATCTGCTTCAGGTTCCACCCCGGGAAGGCCGGGCTGTTGCGATAGGACGTGTCGTTCGACGGGTTGCGCCAGTTGAAGTCGGTGACGCCGCCGCTCTCCGAATAGGTCGCGAAACCATAGAGCTCGACAGCGTCGCTCAGGCGGTAGGCCGTATCGATGACAAAGCGGGTGGCGTCGCGGTCGGGCTGGCCCCAACGCTGCACGGGGTTGGGCACCTTCAGGGTCGGATTGGCGGCCTGGAAGGCGATGGCGTCCGGCCGCTGGCGGGTCCGCGAGGTCGCCTCGCTGTCGGTATAGGTCAGGGTCGCGGTCAAGTGTCCGCCCTCCCCCAGCGCCCAGCCGGCCCGGAAGCCGCCCTCGTACATGGTCCCGTCGCCCTCGTAGTATTGGGCGGCCTGGCCGAAGGCCGCAAAGCCCGGCTGATCATTGAGGATCAGGTTGATGACGCCGGCGATGGCGTCCGATCCGTACTGCGCCGAGGCGCCGTCGCGCAGCACCTCGATGCGCTTGATCGCGAAACTCGGCAGCTGACCAAGATCGACGCCCTGGGCCCCACGACCGCCCAGCACCGCCGAGCGGTGACGACGCTTGCCGTTCACCAGCACCAGCGTCTGATCGGGCGAGAGGCCGCGCAGGGTGGCGGGGCGCACGAAGGCTTGGCCGTCGGCGGCCGGCAGGCGCTGAACGTTGAAGGACGGCACCGCGGCGACCAGCTTCTCCATCAGCTCGTCGGAGACCGTGCTCTCCAGGACCGACTCGGAGATGACGTCGATAGGCGCTGCGGATTCAAAGGCGGTGCGGTCGGCGCGGCGGGTGCCGGTGACGATCACCGCGTCCAGTTCCTCGGCTGAGGCTCCCGGGCCGGCGGCGTCGATTTCGGCGAAGGCCGGCTGGGCCAAGGCCAGGGCGAGCACGGTCCAGGCCGCGGTCGTCATGAGTCGCATACGAGAAATCCCCCGAGAACAATTTGGGGGCTCGCTAAACTGCGCCGATGACGGATGGGCGACAGCCGGAACTCAGTCGCGTGAAAGCTCAGCGACCGTCGGGCGGCAAAGAAAAAGGGCGGCTCGCGAGAGCCGCCCCTTGAACTCAGTCGTCCCGATGAACGCGTTCCCGGCGCTCGTGACGCTCTTGCGCCTCGAGGCTGAGCGTCGCGATCGGACGGGCTTCCAGACGAGCGACGCCGATGGGTTCACCGGTGTCTTCGCAGTAGCCGTAGGACTTGTCTTCGATCCTGCGGATTGCGTCGTCGATCTTGGAGATCAACTTGCGCTGGCGGTCCCGGGTCCGAAGTTCGAGAGCTCGATCAGTCTCGGACGTGGCGCGGTCGGCCAGATCAGGATGATTTTCGGTTTCGCTTTGAAGATGGACAAGGGTCTCACGGGATTCCCGCAAGATGTCCTCTTTCCAATTCAAGAGCTTCTGCTTGAAATACTCAAGCTGACGCTCGTTCATGAATTCCTCGTCCTCGGAGGGACGATATTCTGGCTTTTCCGCCAACATTGTGGCCGTGCTCATAGATGCCTCACGCCCCCTGGGTACAACACCCCGACAACATGCGGAGCGCTTATACCAAAACGAAATCTGCTTTCAACGAACCTCGCTCTTCGCGCGTGCCTAAGCCGCACGATTCGCGCATTCGAGTTTAGCGAGCTCCACGGCAGCACGGGTTTCAATCTCGTTCAATACACCTTCAAGGTGTTCATCATCCGTGCCGAGCCGCTCGTCACGGACGGCTCGGCGCAGACGATCTAGATCGTCTGCCGAGAGTTCGCCCGAAAGGAGCCCGATCTTCACGTCTTCGAGAACGTCGAGAATTTTACCCGCCCGTCCGACGGCGCGCCGGCGGCGCTCCAACGGACCAGCCACTTCCTGTAGAGCCAGGATTGCATCGACACTCATCACCCCGCCGACACCGCCGGCCCGCGCCACCTGCGCTGGTCCAGCAGCCGCGGGCGGCTGAGCGATCTGAAAGCCTTCGCCGCCTGCCGCGCGGGGCTTACCTGCCCCACCCGTAGATCCGACGCTGCTCGTGCCACTGACTTTCATGCGAGGCCCTTTACCACGCTTCGCCCAGAGTCTCGCAGCCCCATGCTTATGGTATGGTTAATGCCGGGCAATTTCTGCCGCCAGGCCACGCAGCGCCCCGCCCGCCAAGCCCACAATTGCTGAAATCATTGACGTTTTGGACTGGCACGCCGGTCGCATAGTCCCGTGGGAGCTCATTAGTCCGTAGTGTGTCGGGATCCCATGCGTCGATCGTTCCGCCTCTTCAGCGCCGTCATCCTCGCCGCAACGCTGTGCGCCGGTCCCAGTTTCGCGAAGTCGCGGATCAAGGACATCGTGGAGTTCGAGGGCGTCCGCGACAACATGCTGGTCGGATATGGCCTGGTGGTCGGCCTAAACGGCACCGGCGACAGCCTGCGCAACGCCCCCTTCACCCGCCAGAGCCTGGAAGCCATGCTCGAGCGGCTGGGGGTCAACACCCGCGACGCCAACCTCAACACCAAGAACGTCGCCGCCGTGATGGTGACGGCCAAGCTGCCGGCCTTCTCGGCGACGGGCTCACCGATCGACGCCTCGGTCTCGGCCATGGGCGACGCCAAGAGCCTGCAGGGCGGCACGCTGCTGGTCACCCCGCTGATGGGCGCGGACGGCCAGGCCTACGCCGTCAGCCAGGGCACGGTGCAGACCGGTTCGATCTCGGCGGGCGGCGCATCCGGCTCTTCGGTGTCCAAGGGCGTGCCGACCGCCGGCCGCATCGCCGGCGGCGCCATCGTCGAACGTGAGATCGGCTTCCAACTGGCCAATATGAGCCAGATGCGCATGACCCTGCGCAATCCGGACTTCACCACCGCGCGCAAGATCGCCGACGTCGTCAACAGCCGCTTCCCCGGCGCGGCGCGGGCCGACAACCCCACCATCATCACCATCACCCCGCCCGCGCGCATGGACATGGTCTCGTTCCTCTCGCAGGTCGAGAACCTCACCGTCGACACCGATGGCCCGGCCAAGGTGGTGATCGACGAGGTCGCCGGCGTGATCGTGATGGGCGAGAACGTCCGCATCTCCACCGTCGCCATCGCCCAGGGCAACCTGACCATCACGGTCCGCGAGAGCCCGGCGGTCAGCCAGCCGGCGCCGTTCAGCCGCGGCGAAACCGCCGTGGTCCCGCAATCCGACGTCCAGGTGGACGAAGAAAAGGGCAAGCAGTTCATCACCCTGCGGGACGGCGCCTCGCTGTCGAGCCTGGTGTCGGGCCTGAACGCCCTGGGGGTCACCCCCCGCGACATGATCTCCATCCTGCAGACCATCAAGGCCGCAGGCGCCCTGCAAGCCAACATCGAGGTGATGTGATGGACCTGACCTCCGCCTTCACCCTGCCAACCGCCAAGGGCGCGACCGACGTCGCCGCCCAGCCCACCGCCGCCGAACTGGCCAAGCGCGGCCAGATCAAGAAAACCGCCACGGACTTCGAGGCTTCGTTCCTGTCGGTGATGCTGAACGAGATGTTCAAGGATGTCGGCGCGCAGGCCCCGTTCAGCGGCGGCCAGGGCGAGGCGGCGTTCAAGTCGTTCATGAGCGACGCCATGGCCAAGCAGATGGTGCGCTCCGGCGGCGTCGGCCTGGCCGACACGGTCGGCAAGGAAATGCTGAAGCTTCAAGGTTTGAGTTAGGAGAGTAAGCCATGGCGATTTCCGCCACGGACGCGTCGGACCGCGTCGAACAACTGATCGTGCTGACCGAGCGCCTGACCGAGCTGATCGCCGAGGAGGCCCTGGCCTTCGAGGAACGCCGCGCCCACGACGCCGCCCGCCACATCGAAGAGACCTCCAAGCTCGCCAACGTCTATCGCCACGAGTCGGCGCGGGTTCGCGCCAATCCGCGCATGGTCGCCAGCGCGCCGCTGGCCCAACGCGCCCGGCTGATCCGCGCCACCGAAGCCTTTGACGCCGTGCTCGCCCGTCAAGGCCGGGCCCTGGCCGCCGCCAAGACCGTCACCGAGGGACTGGTTCGCGCCATCGCCGACGAGGTCGCCTCCAAGCGCAACACCGGCGCGGGATACGGCCAGGGCGGCGCAGCCTCGGCCCCCGCCTCCGCCACGTCGATCACCCTGAACAAGCGCGCTTGAGCCGCGCCAATAGCAGGCTTGACGATTAAAACACTTGTTTGACCCCCACCTTTGGGCCTAGCTTGCCCAGGTCGCCGGGCCGTTCCGGCGACCGCGTTCTCAGGGCGGGGTGAAAGTCCCCACCGGCGGTGATGGCGGAAGGCTCGCAAGGGCCCATGCACAAGCCCGCGGGCGCCTGGTTGGCCGAAAGGCCCGTCAGGGACAGCAGATTCCGGTGCGAACCCGGAGCCGACGGTTAGAGTCCGGTTATGAGAACCGCTAGTGACGGCCCTGCTCCGTGCGTTCGCGCAGGGAGATCCACAGGCCGCTGCTTGCGTCTCCCTGAGTCGTGGTTTTTGCCCCAACTCAGGGATCTGACCATGACCCAAGCTGTCACCCACTTCGAAGTCCCCACCGCCAACGGCGCTTTCCGTCTGGCGCGCATCGCGTTCATCCAGTCCGGCTGGCACAGCGAAATCGTCGACAACGCCTATCAGGGCTTCATCCGCGAGATCGCCGGCCTCGGCTTCAACGAGTCCGCCATCGACCGCTTCGAGACCCCCGGCGCGTTCGAAATCCCCCTCCACGCCCAGACCCTGGCCAAGACCGGGCGCTATGCAGCCATCGTCGCCGCCGGCCTGGTTGTCGACGGAGGCATCTATCGTCACGACTTCGTGGCCTCGACCGTGATCTCGGGGCTCATGCAGGTTCAACTCGCCACCGAGGTGCCGGTCTTCTCGGTGGTGCTGACGCCGCATCATTTTCATGAGCACGACCTCCACCAGACCTTCTTCCGCGAGCACTTCCTGACCAAGGGCGCCGAGGCGGCCCAGGCCTGCGCCAAGACCTTGTCCAGCCTGGCCAAGCTGGCCGCGGCGGCGTGAGGCGGGGGATGATGCACGAGACGCGCCCCATCCCCGACGGCTTCGAACGCCACTTCCGCCAGAGCCCGGTGACCGATCCCTGGGAGCCGCTCTACAGCCGCCGGACCGAGCGCGGCGTGATCTTGGGCTTCATCGCTGAAACCGCGCACACCAACAGCCGCGGTTTCGTCCACGGCGGGCTGATCAGCGCCCTGGCCGACAACGCCATGGGCCTGTCCTGCGCCCAGGTCGCCGGCGGCGAGGCCAGCCTGGTCACGGTCAACCTGACGCTCGACTTCCTGGGATCGGCCCAGATCGGCCAATGGGTGGAGTTCGACACGGTGTTCGTGAAGTCGGGGGGAACGCTCTCGTTCGCTCAAGCCTTCGTGACCGCCGACGGCGAGCCCTGCGCACGCGCCAATGCGGTGTTCCGACTGCTACGGAAAGCCGCCTAGGCCTCAGGCGGCCGCGGACGTCACATCGTCCGGCGCCTGCGGCCGCCATCCGCTCGCCAGCAGGTGGGCCGCCAGCAATTCGGCGGCCTCCAAGGTCAAGCGCTCAAGGTGGTCCAGCAGGGCCAAGCGCCTGTCGGGCTGCGGCGTGTGGGCGTAAAGCGCGCAGATCACATGCAGCCGGCTGCGAACGCTGGGCGGGGCCGGCCGCGCCTCCAATCTGGGCAGTTCAAGCTGTGGCTCTTCGGCGTCCTCAATCAGTTGGTCGGGTTCGTCGTACAGCGGGCCGATCATCGTCTGCCTCTCCTTCCTACTCAGGCCACCAGGGCTGCGTCGCGGCAACGCAGACCGTTCATCCGGACGTCGGCCTTGCCGACCTGAACGCCCAACAATTTCGTCAAACTGTTCAACACCGTGTCCAGCGGCGCGGCGAGCGTCGTCAGCGTGCTGGTCAGGGCCGAAGCGATCCCGCCAAGCCCCAGGCCAAGGCCCAGCACATGGACGTCCAAGTCCAGCGAGCCCAGCAGGCTGGATACGGTCGCCTGGGCGATATCGTCGGTGGCCACGGTCTTCATGGTCGCCGCCTGGATGTCGGCGCGGGTGAAGCGAACCGTCTTCCAGGTCAGCCCGCCGATATGAACGTCCGCCAGGCCGGTCACCTTGACCACGCCCAACACATCGAGGATCGGCGCCGGCGTGACCGTCAGGTTCGTCTTGAAGTTGTTGAGCAGCGCCGTGTTGATGTCGCCGATCGACACGCGGCCGACGCTGGGCCGCACTGAAAGAGTCGCGGCCTGGGCCGACAGCGTTTCGGGACACTCCATGGCCGAGAGCTTGGCCTCGCCGGACGCGGCCTCGACGTACACCGGCAAGGTGATCGGCTGGATGCCGAGCAGCCCCAACGCGCTCAGCGCCTTGGCCTTGATGTAGAGACGGGTCTGGGCGGTGCGCACGATGACCTCGCCGTCCCGGTCAACCGTCAGCCAGGGTGAATTGTTCGGACGTTCTCCCACCGCCAGCCATACGTCGGTGTCCAAGATGCCCGGAACGCTGGCCCCGAGATCAAGCTGCACCTGGCGCCCCTCGTCCGCGAGCAGCAACAATGCGTTGGCGAAGTCGCCAGCGGCGACCTGAACCTTGGTGCTGGTGGCGCCGGCCACATGGTCCTGGCTCATATAGGGGCCAAGATCGAGCAGCTTGCTCGGCGTGATCTCCTTGCTGTTCCCCGCCGCGACGGAGAGCTTGCGGGCCGAGACGGCGGCCGCCACGGCGCCGTCGCTCTGCAGCAGGTCGGCAAGCACCGTCAGGGCTTGGCCGGTCGAGATCTCGTTATCGAGCACCTTGTCGTAGGACACGCCCTTGAGATCACTGCTCACCCGCAAGGCCTCGGCGTACTTGAAGAGATCGATCTTCGCGCTCGCCAGCGCATTGTAATCCATCACAGACAACGAGACCGTGCTGCCGGTCAGCTGGCTGAGCAGCTGGTTGGCGATCCCGCCGTCAAGGCCAAGCAGCCCGGTGCCGATGGAGAAGCTGGCCATGTCGGCGCGCGCGGCGGTCGCGCGGCGCGAAATGGTGACCGACGGCTTCCCGAGGATCATCTGGCCAAAGAACAGATCGGCCTCCCCCTGCACCACCACCTTGGCGGCGTTGGGCTTCACGCCTCCTGGCTGAAAGCGAGCGGCGACCGTCAGCGCCGGGTCGGGGTTGTAGGTCCCGAGCGCGACATTGACCTGTAGCGGGACCGACCAGCCGTTGGCCGTGGCTGTCGCCTGCGCCGCGGCCGTCGCATGATCGATATCCCGCGCCGCCGACATCGCCGCGAGATCGGCGATTCCCTGGAGCTTTCGCGACTGCAGGAAGATCGAGCCGACATCCACCGCAAAGGCCGCGGCGGCGACGAGCGTCATCAGGCTCCCCGCCATGATGATCGACACCGCGCCCTCGGTGTCGCTCCTGAAACCGGCCGCCAGCGGGCGCCTGCGCATCAGTAGCCCCCCAGGCGAACCACGGCGCGGCGTTCGATCTTGGCCGGGGGCATCGGGACAAGGCCCGACATGCCCCAGAACGGCGAGCTGGAGGCGTCGTAAACGACGTTGATGGAGAGCTGCTGGTCCTTCCGAGCGACCGTCACGGCCGCGTTCGAGACCTTCAGATAGGGATAGTCGGCCATGCCCGAAGCGAGGGAGGATTGGGCCAAGGAGCCTCGCTCGGCGTCATCAAGGCCAGCGATGGCCGCTCGGGCGCTGTCATTGGCCACCTGTTGAACAGCATGAGCCAGCCAGAAGTAGCCGCCGTAACAGACGATCCCGACCAGCAGTACGATCAGGATCGGTCCAACCAGGGCGAACTCGATCGCCACCGTGCCGGTTTCATCGCGCCGTAGACGCGTCCATCGCATTGACGGCGCCATGCTCCACCCCCGCCCAGTTCTTGGGCTTCCATGAGCGTGCAGCATGGGACTTCGCAGCTTTGCAGAGAGTAATCGCGTAATGTACGCAATTCACGTGAGTTTCGGAGAAACAGATCGCCAAATTGTCGCAGCCCATTCGGGGTTGCGTAAGTCCGCGAAGCAACGCAAGCGTTAGGATAGGCACAGTAGAGCTCAAGGGCGAGATTTCCGCTAAGTGCGCAAATTGCGTAGTTTTCGTGAAACTCGATCAATGCGATGAACACCGGTCACGGGGAACCATCGGTAGTCACAGCCGGCGAGATCAGCCGGAACTTTGGACAATGGCAAGATCGCGCACTCGGCGGTCCGGTCATCGTCACCCACCACGGAAGACCGCGCGTCGTCCTGGTCTCGGCCGATTACTATGCGACGTGGAAAGACGACACCGCCTTCCACATTGGAGAGGCCGACCAGCCCTCCTTCGAGACTAGCCAATCGGCCATCCTGGATCACGTGGCCGAGGCCTTCATGGCCTTGAACGCGCAACTCCACGTGACTGGGGTCAATCACGTCTTCGAGGCCCTGGTCGGGCTTAGCGCCTCGCAGATCGTCGGACGGTTCTGGGAGGAGTTGTTCCCCCCCATCGCCCGCTCGGTGATGAGCGAACAACTCAAGCGGACCCTGCGGACCGGCGAGGCCCTCGATTTCGAGGCGCCTGGCGACGGGCCGGGCGTCCGGCGCTACGCGGTCCGCGCCTTCCCCTATCCGGGCGGGGTGGCGGTGCTGATCCAGAACCGCACGGCCGAACGCGAGATGCTCACCCAGATCCACGAGGCCAAGGCGCTGGACGAGGCGCTCTCGATGCTGCCCCAGGTGATGGTCCTGCGCCTCAATGTCCGCGGCGTGCTGACCACCGTCGACGCCAACTTCGCCAAGCTGATCGGGTTCACGACCGAGGAACTGCTGGCCTGCCGCCTGCCGGACATCGTCCGCCCGCGCGACCGCCCCGAGCTCACCACGGCGCTGGAAGCGGTGCTGCGCGGCGATCGGCCGGCCCAACTGGCCACCACCCTGCTGGTCAAGAACGGCGGCGAATTGGCGGTCCGGCTCGGGGTCGCCACGGTGATCAACGACCTGGTCCCGGACGGACTGGTGATCGCCGTGACGCCGGTGGAGCCAGGCGGGGTTTGAGCCCCGCCTAGCCTAGCTGGATCTCCCGCTCGACCCCGATCGCGTCGAGAAAATCGCGGTCGTGGCTGACCAGCAGCATCGCGCCGTCATAGCCCCTGAGCGCGGCCTCGATGGCGGCGATGGAATCAAGATCGAGATGATTGGTGGGCTCGTCCAGGATCAGCAGCTGGGGCGGCTGCTCCGACATCAGCACGCAGGCCAGGGCCGCGCGCAGGCGCTCTCCGCCGCTCAGCGACGACACAAGCTTTTCCGCCGCGGTGTTGCGGAACAGGAAGCGGGCCAGCGCGGCATAAGCTGCGTTGACCGAAGCGTCTGGATTGAGGCGTTGGAAAGCCTCGATCAATGTTTCCTGCGGCCTCAACATGGCGGTCTGTTGGTCAAGCAGCGCCGAGCGGGCGCCCAGTTCGATCCGGCCGTAGGATGGCGCCAGGTCGCCGGTCGCCAGCTTGATCAGGGTGGATTTCCCCGTGCCGTTGGCGCCCGTCACCGCCAACCGTTCAGGCCCGGTCAGGCGGAATGAGAGCCCAGAGAGGATTGGCGGCGCGCCCGGATAGGCGAACCCCACCTCGTCGAACACCAGCACCGACTTGCCGGCCGGAAGCCTGGACGACGGCAGCTCGAAATCGAGCAGCCGCAACCGCTCGACGCGCTTTTGCGCCTCGGCCAGGTCAGCCGCCGCCTCGTCGCGCAGGCGGGCGGCCAGCACGCTCTCCCGCCCGGCCGAGTTCTCCGCCCGCTCGGCCTGGGCGTCCAACAGGATCTTGGGTTCCGAACCCTTGGCCGCGAACCGGCGCCCGGCCGAATCCCGCTTCGCCTTCTTCTCCCGCGCAACCTGGGCCTCGCGGCCGACGCGGGCCATGGCGCGCTCGGCCTGCTCCAGGTCGCGGACCGCCGCGCCCTCCTCCTCGGCCTTGCGCTCGGCATAGAGGTCGTAGCCGCCGCCATAGACCTTGGCGCCCAGGCCGCTCAGTTCGACGATGCGGTCCATCTGGCGCAACAACGCCCGATCATGGCTGACCACCACCGCCCCGCCCTTCCAGCCCGCCAGGAATTCGGCGACCAGGGCGCGGGCGGCGACGTCGAGATTGTTGGTCGGTTCGTCCAGCAGGACGATGTCGGGTTCCTGCACCAGCACGCCGGCCAGGGCCGCGCGGGTCGCTTGCCCCCCGCTGAGCGAGGCCGCCGGCCGCGCCGGATCGACACCGTCCAGCCCCACCTGCGCCAGCGCCGTCTCCAACCTGGCCTCAAGCGACCAATCGGCGTCGGCGAAGTCGGCCTCGTCGCCATACCCCGCCGCGATCCGCGCGAGGAGCGCCAGCGGCTCGGCCACGCCCAGCACGTCAGCCAGGATAGCGCCCGGTTTCGGGGCCAGGGCCTGGCGCAAGACGGCGACCCGGCCGCGAACGCTCACCGTCCCGGAAGCCGGCGCCAGCTCGCCCAGCATCAGGCGCAGCAGGGTGGTCTTGCCCACGCCGTTGCGCCCCACGAGGCCGGTGCGTTCGGTCCCGAGGGCGAGGTTCAGATTGTCGAAGAGGCTGCGGCCCTCAGGCGTCTTGTAGGAGAGACCGTCGAGCGTGATGAAGGCGGACATGTTGGACCATGGGCAGGTTGGCGTTCGGGACGGAATGGGTGTCCGTTGCGCGTTCCATGATCTGAGCCTCCCTCGGTGAAGAGGCCGATATAGGGTCTGACGCGGACTCGCGCAAATCGGACCTCGCGTTCCGCGCGCCCTTGCGATCTTCGTCAGCTATGCGGATTTGAAAGCAAGAGGCAGAGTTTTCCGTCGTTCGCAGAGGCCTATCCCATCGTGCAAGACGACGATGGAGCATCCGACATGCAGACCACAATCGACATCGACAGCGCCCGCTGGGCCGCCGTCATCGCCAAGGACCGCGCCGCCGACGGCGAGTTCTTCTATTCCGTGCGCACGACCGGGGTCTATTGCCGCCCCTCCTGCGCCGCCCGCCCGGCGCGGCGCGAGAACGTGGCGTTCCACCTAACCAGGGCACAAGCCGAGGCCGCGGGTTTCCGGCCCTGCAAGCGCTGCAAGCCCGACCAGCCGCCGTTGGCCGAGCGCCAAGCCGCCATGGTCGCGCAAGCCTGCCGCAGCATCGAGACGGCCGAGGAGGCGCCCGACCTGGAGACCCTGGCCGCCCAGGCTGGCGTCAGCCCGTTCCACTTCCACCGGGTGTTCAAGTCGGTCGCGGGCGTGACGCCAAAAGCCTATGCCGACGCTCATCGGGCCGGCCGGGTCCGCGAAGCGCTGACCACCAGCGGCACGGTCACCGAGGCGATCTACGACGCCGGCTTCAATTCGGGTGGCCGCTTCTACGCCAAGTCGGCCCAGGTGCTGGGCATGACCCCGACCCGATTCCGGGCCGGCGGCGAGGCCGCGGTGATCAAGTTCGCGATCGGTGAGTGTTCGCTGGGCTCGATCCTGGTCGCGGCCACCGATAAGGGGGTCTGCGCCATCCTGCTGGGCGATGATCCCGAAGCGCTCGCGCGCGATCTTCAGGACCGCTTCAGCCGCGCCGAGTTGGTCGGCGCCGACGCCGAGTTCGAGGCCCTGGTCGCCCAGGTGGTGGGCTTCGTCGAACAGCCGGGGCTTGGCCTGGACCTGCCGCTGGATGTACGCGGCACGGCCTTCCAGCAACGGGTGTGGCGGGCCCTGCGCGAAATCCCCGCCGGCGAAACTGCGGGCTACGCGCAGATCGCCGAGAAGATCGGCTCGCCCAAGGCCGTGCGCGCCGTGGCCCAGGCCTGCGCGGCCAACGCCATCGCGGTCGCCATCCCCTGCCACCGTGTGGTGCGCACCGACGGGGCGCTCTCTGGCTACCGCTGGGGCGTTGAGCGCAAACGCGCCTTGCTGGACCGCGAGGCCGCGGCATGAGCGCCCTGGCCGCCCTCCCGCCGACCATCGAGGACCGCGTCGCGGCCCTCGACTGGCCCCGCCTGGCCCGCGACCTGGACGCCCAGGGCAGCGCGGTGATCCAAAACCTGCTGAGCCCGGAGGAATGCCGAGCTGTCGCCGGGCTCTACAGCCAGGAGGCCGGGTTCCGCAGCCGGGTGGTGATGGGTCGCCACGGATTTGGGCGCGGCGAATACCGCTATTTCGCCTATCCCTTGCCCGCCCTGGTCGCCGGTCTGCGCGGGGCGCTCTATCCCCGGCTGGTCGAGACCGCCAATCGTTGGAACACCGCCATGGGGATCGGCGTGCGCTATCCCGAGAGCCACGCAGAGTTCCTGGAACGCTGCCATGCGGCGGGCCAGGTCCGGCCGACCCCGCTGCTGCTGCAATACGGCCCCGGCGACTACAACTGCCTGCACCAGGATCTCTACGGCGAGCACGTCTTCCCGCTGCAGGTGGCGGTGCTGCTCTCCGAGCCCGACGCCGACTTCACCGGCGGCGAGTTCGTCCTGACCGAACAGCGCCCGCGCATGCAGTCACGGGTCGAGGTCGCGCCCCTGCGCCAGGGCGACGCCCTGGTGTTCGCCGTCCACCATCGGCCGGTGCAGGGAACCCGCGGAACCTATCGCGTCACCATGCGCCACGGCGTCAGCCAGTTGCGCAGCGGCCAGCGCCACACCCTGGGCGTCATTTTCCACGACGCCCTCTAACCGCTCCGGAGTCCGCCATGTCCTTCGTGATCACCGGCCTGCCGGTCGAAGAATTCCGCCCCATGTTTGGGCTGTCCGACCGTGAATTGGCCGAACGCGGCGTCATCCGCCAGACGGCCGCCACCTCGGCCGGCTTCCCGTGCCGCATCACTCTGGAAGACGCCGAGGCGGGCCAGACGCTGCTGCTGCTGAACTACGAGCATCAACCGGCCGACAGCCCCTACCGGTCGCGCCACGCCATCTATGTAAACGAGGCGGCCATGGAGACCCGCCGGGCGGTCGACGCGGTTCCCGGATGCCTGGCGGCGCGCCCTTACATCTCGCTTCGCGCCTTCGACGCCGCCGGCATGATGACGGCGGCTGAGCTCGCGCCGGGCGTTATGCTGGCGCCGGTGATCGAAAAGATGCTCGCAGACCCGCAGGTCGCCTATCTGCATGCCCACAATGCGGGCCGCGGATGTTTCGCGGCGCGGATCGATCGCAACTGAGACTTGCGCCCCCTCCCCGGAATGCTGAAGGTTCGCGCCTGTTCATTTCGGGGAGAGCGTCTCGTGTTCAAGTTTGGTCTTCCGCTGGCGATCCTGCTGGCCAGCGCGGCGCCGGTGTTTGCGCAAACCCCTCCGAAAGTGAAACCCGCGACCAAGGCCCTGCACGAGAGCCTCATCGTGCTGGACACCCATTTCGACACCCCGGCCAACCAGGCGGTGGACGGCTTCGACATCCGCAAGCGCAACAGCGTGCAGGACGGCAGCCAGGTCGACTATCCGCGCATGGTCGAGGGCGGCGTCGACGGCGGCTTCTTTGCGATCTTCACGCCGCAGGGGCCGAACACCAAGGCCGGCAACGAAGCGGCCCGCGACCAGGCGCTGATGCGCGGCGTGGTCATTCACGAGATGGTCGCCGCGAACCGCGACGTCTTCACCCTGGCCACCAAGGCGCAGGACGCCGAGGCGATCTCCAAGACCGGCAAGCGCTTCGTCTATATCAGCATGGAGAACGGCCAGCCGGTGGCCGGCGACCTCACCCTGATGAAGACCTTCTACGATCTGGGCGTTCGGATGATGAGCCCGGTCCATTTCCTCAACAACGACCTGGCCGACTCCGCCACCGATCCCAAGGGGCCGATCCACGGCGGCCTGAGCCCTAGCGGCAAGCAGTTCGTGGCCGAGGCCAACCGCCTGGGCATCCTGCTCGACGCCAGCCACGCCTCCGACCAGGTGCTGGACCAGATGCTGGACCTCTCCACCGCGCCGATCATCCTGTCGCACTCGGGCGCCAAGGCGATCTACAACCACCCGCGCAACGCCCCCGACGACCTGCTGCGCAAGCTGGCGGCCAAGGGCGGCGTGATCCAGATCAACGCCTTCTCCGGCTACATGAAGGACATCCCCGCCAATCCCGAGCGCAACGCCGCCTTGGCTGAGCTGACCAAGACCTATGGCTCGCCGCGCGCGGTGGCGCCCGAGAAGCGCGAGGCCTATCGCCAGGCGCGGGCGGCGATCGAGGCGAAATATCCGCTGCCCCGCGCCAATATGGACGACCTGATGAAGCACATCCTGCACGCCGCCCAGGTGGCGGGTAAGGACCACATCGGCATCTCCGGCGACTTCGACGGCGGCGGCGGCATCGCCGGCTTCGAGGACATCACCTACTTCCCGGCCCTCACCGAACGGCTGATCGCCGCCGGCTTCAGCAAGGAAGACCTGGCCAAGTTCTGGGGCGGCAACGCCCTGCGGGTCCTGAAGCAAGCCGACGAGCTGAAGGCGAAGTAGACGCGTCAGGCTGCTGACATGTTTTGGTCGCGCCGACGCTAGTTTGGCGCGCTAAACCGCCGCGGCTCGTTTGTTCACACAATGTTCCTGTGTTATCCGTGAGTCTCGGAACTACATTGGACGAGACCCGCTGAGGTGATCGGCGGCTGAGAGCGTTTCCGGAAAAACATGGCCGAACAGCTGAACTTCATCCGCGTGCGCGGCGCGCGTGAGCACAACCTCAAAGACATCAGCGTGGACATCCCGCGCGGTGAGCTCGTGGTGCTGACCGGCCTGTCAGGATCGGGCAAGAGCTCGCTCGCCTTCGACACCATCTACGCCGAAGGCCAGCGCCGCTATGTCGAGAGCCTCTCGGCCTATGCGCGCCAATTCCTGGAGCTGATGAGCAAGCCGGACGTGGACCTGATCGAGGGTCTGTCGCCAGCCATCTCCATCGAGCAGAAGACCACCAGCCGCAATCCGCGCTCCACCGTCGGCACGGTCACCGAGATCCACGACTATATGCGCCTGCTGTGGGCGCGGGTCGGGGTGCCCTATTCGCCGGCCACCGGCCTGCCGATCGAGAGCCAGACCGTCTCGATGATGGTCGACAAGCTGACCGCCCTGCCCGAGGGCGAGCGGCTCTACCTGCTGGCCCCCGTCGTGCGCGGCCGCAAGGGCGAGTACCGCAAGGAAATCGCCGAGTGGCAGAAGTCGGGCTTCCAGCGCCTGAAGATCAATGGCGAGTTCTATCCGATCGAGGACGCGCCCACCCTCGACAAGAAGTTCAAGCACGACATCGACATCGTCGTGGACCGCCTGGTCACCAAGAGCGGGCTGGAAAGCCGCTACGCCGACAGCCTGGAGACGGCGCTGAAACTGGCCGACGGGATCGCGGTCGCCGAATGGGCGGACAAGGCCGAGGGCGAGGCCGAGCCGCGCCGGATGCTGTTCTCCGAGAAGTTCGCCTGCCCGGTCTCCGGCTTCACGATCAGCGAGATCGAGCCGCGGCTGTTCTCGTTCAACAATCCCTACGGCGCCTGCCCGGTCTGCGACGGCCTGGGCGCCAAGCTCGCCTTCGACGCCGACATGATCGTGCCGGACAAGGACAAGACCCTGCACAAGGGCGCCATCGCGCCCTGGGCCAAGGGCCCCTCGCCGCTCTACACCCAGACCCTGCAGGCCCTGGCCGGCCACTACGGCTTCTCCATGGACATGTCGTGGTGGAAGCTGCCCGAGGGCGCCAAGCTGGTGGTGCTGTACGGATCGGGCTCGGAGAAGATCAAGTTCGTCTATGACGACAACGCCCGGAAGTACGAGGTCAACAAGACCTTCGAGGGCGTGCTGCCGAACCTGGAGCGCCGCTGGCGCGAGACCGACTCATCCTGGGTCCGCGAGGAACTGGGCCGCTACCAGTCCGAAACACCCTGCGAGGCCTGCGAGGGCTATCGCCTGAAGCCCGAAGCCCTGGCCGTGAAGATCGCCGGCCAGCACATCGGCCAGGCCAGCCGCCTGTCGATCCGTCACGCCGAGGAATGGTTCACCGGGCTACAGGACAGCCTGACCGACAAGCAGATGGAGATCGCCCGCCGGATCCTGAAGGAGATCAATGATCGCCTGCGGTTCCTGGTCAATGTCGGCCTCGACTATCTCAACATGAGCCGCGCCTCCGGCACCCTGTCGGGCGGCGAGAGCCAGCGCATCCGCCTGGCCAGCCAGATCGGCTCGGGCCTGACCGGCGTTCTGTACGTGCTGGACGAGCCGTCGATCGGCCTGCACCAGCGCGACAACACCCGCCTGCTGGAAAGCCTGAAGGGACTGCGCGATCTCGGCAATTCGGTCCTCGTCGTCGAGCACGACGAAGAGGCGATCATGACCGCCGACTATGTGATCGACATGGGTCCGGCGGCCGGCGTCCACGGCGGCGAGATCATCGCCCAGGGCACGCCCGCCGATGTGATGGCCAATCCCAACAGCATCACCGGCCAGTACCTCTCCGGCGCCCGCGAGATCGAGATCCCCGAGGAGCGCCGGCCGATCTCCAAGAAGAAGGTGCTGCGGGTTATCGGGGCCACCGGCAACAACCTGAAGAACGTCACCGCCGAGATCCCGGCCGGGACCTTCACCTGCATCACCGGCGTGTCCGGCGGCGGCAAGTCGACCTTCACCATCGAGACCCTCTACAAGGCCGCCGCCCGCCGGCTGCACAACGCCTCGGACGCCCCCGCCCCCCACGAGAAGATCGAGGGGTTGGAGCTGTTCGACAAGGTCATCGACATCGACCAGTCGCCGATCGGCCGCACGCCGCGCTCGAACCCGGCGACCTATACCGGCGCCTTCCAGCCGATCCGCGACTGGTTCGCCGGCCTCCCGGAATCCAAGGCCCGCGGCTATGGACCGGGCCGGTTCAGCTTCAACGTCAAGGGCGGCCGCTGCGAGGCCTGCCAGGGCGACGGGCTGATCAAGATCGAGATGCACTTCCTGCCCGACGTCTACGTCACCTGCGATGTGTGCCATGGCAAGCGCTACAACCGCGAAACGCTCGAGGTGCTGTTCAAGGGCAAGTCGATCTCCGACGTCCTCGACATGACCGTCGAGGAGGCCGCCGACTTCTTCAAGGCCGTGCCGCCGGTCCGCGACAAGATGGAGACGCTCAAGCGCGTCGGCCTCAGCTACGTCAAGGTCGGCCAGTCGGCCACGACGCTGTCGGGCGGCGAGGCCCAGCGCGTGAAACTGAGCAAGGAGCTGTCACGCCGCGCGACCGGCAAGACCCTCTACATCCTCGACGAACCGACCACCGGCCTGCACTTCGAGGACGTGAAGAAGCTGCTGGAAGTGCTCCACGAGCTGGCCGACCAGGGCAACACCATGGTGGTCATCGAGCACAATCTCGACGTCGTGAAAACCGCCGACTGGATCGTTGACTTCGGTCCCGAGGGCGGCGACGGCGGCGGCGAGATCGTGGCCCAGGGGTCACCCGAACAGGTCGCCGCCAACACCAACAGCTGGACCGGCCGCTACCTTGCCGAGATCCTCAAGCGCCACGAAGACCGCGCCGGCGCCCGACGCGCCAAGCTGCGGGCTTAGGGCGCCATCACAGTTCGTCATCCTCCCGTCGTCTGAAAGACGATCCGGGGGACCAAAGCCGAATTGCAGGACGAGAGCCGCCGCCTGGGTCCCCCGGATCTCGCTTCGCGAGCCCGGAGGATGACGACTTTGCTGGCTACCGCCCGCCGAACAGCGGCAGGGTCTCGGGCGCCAGCGCGCCTTCGATCTCCAGCATCCGCAGCTTGGTGTCCGCTCCGCCGGGCGCGGAGAAGCCGCCCTTGCGGCCGCCCGCCGCCAGGATGCGGTGACACGGCACCACGATGGGCCACGGATTGGCGCCCAGCGCCTGCCCTACCGCGCGCGAGAGGCTGACGTCGCCGAGCCGCCGGGCGATGTCGCCATAGGTCAGGGTCTGGCCGGGCGGGATGGCCCGCGAGATTTCGTAGACCTGGGCGTTGAGCGGGGCCAGGCCGCTGGTGTCGAGCTCGACCTCCAGCAGGTCGCGCGGCTCGCCCGCCAGCAGCGCCTGCATACCGGCGATCGCATCGGCCACGGCCGGCGGCGGATCGGCTTCAGCGGCCTGCGGATAGCGCCTGGCCAGCCGCACGCGCGGGTCGCCGCCTTCCGACTGCGGCAGCTGTACGCCGGTCAGGCCGCGTTCGCCCCAGGCGACGCCGCAGGTCCCGATAGCGGTTTCAAAAAGACAGAAGCCCTGGGTCATAGGCCAAATCTAGCACCCCCGGCGAGGCCCTGCTCGCGGCTTTCGGACCTTCACCTAACGGCGCTCAATGAAGCCTTGCATTCAAACGCGTGTTCGAAATAGCTTGGCCGCATAGTTTGAACATTTAGGGAGCTTCCCATGATCCTTTATGGCGCGCCGATGCCGGCGCCGAACCCTCGCCGTGTCCGCATTTTCTTGGCGGAGAAGGGGATCGACCTCCCCGAGACCACGGTCAACATGATGAAGCGCGAGCACAAATCGCCTGAGTTCCGGGCCAAGAACTCGATGGGCCAATTGCCGACGCTGGAGTTGGACGACGGGACCTGTATCTCCGAAACCGTCGCCATCTGCCGTTATTTCGAGGAGACCCACCCGCAGCCGCCGCTGTTCGGCGCCACGCCGGTGGAGAAGGCCCTGGTCGACCAATGGATCCGCCGCGTCGAGTTCGCCGTGATGATGCCGGTCGGCAATTTCTGGCGTCACGCCCACCCGCGCACAGCGGCCCTGCTGAACCAATTCAAGGACTTCGGCCAGTCCAACGCCGAGACCTACAAGGGCGCTCAGAAGTACCTGAACCGCGAACTCGAAGGCCGCGACTTCCTGGTCGGCGACACCTTCACCATGGCCGACATCTGCCTGCTGTCCACGGTGGACTTCGCCGAATGGATCGGCCTGCCCGTCGAGGACGAGTTCAAGAACCTGAAGGCCTGGCGCGCCCGCATGAAGGCCAGGCCGAGCGCTGACGCCTAAGGCATTTTCGAGATCTGGAGTTTGATCGCTCGGCGGTCAAACTCCAGGGTTCCGATCAGCCCTTTGAGAGCTCCCGATAGGCCATGGCCGCAGGAGCGATCATCACCGCATAGTTGAGAGCGCTGACCCAGGCGGCGACGATCAGATAGATGATCACGGCCGGGGAGAAGTAGCTCACCAGCGAACTCTGGTCCGGTTGGAACAGAGCGCCGGCCGCCTTGAAGTCCCCGCCCATGAGGATCGCTGCGATCAACGAGACCAGCACCAGAACCAGCAAGCCGATCACCGCGATCCCGCAGATCGCCAGGACATAGGCCCCGGTCAGACGCCAGAACTGGCCGCGCGTCAGGGTCCAGGAATCGAAGATCGCCAGTCGCCGCTCGGCGAAGGTGATGGCCGGCGCCAGCGAGAGCCGCACGGCGCAGAAGAACAGCAGGCCCAGGAAGAACATTTCGCTGGCGACCCCGACCAGCACCGCCGCGCCCTGCCCGGCGGCCGAGGCCGCGAAGGCGATCAGGCCGGCCATCAGGACCACGACGAAGAGCATCGCGGCGGCCAGCAACACGTAGATGAACGTCAGCAGGGCCAGGCGCACCTCGTCCATGCTGAGCTTCAAATAGGCGAGCCCCTTGTCCTCCGGCCGCAGCAAGATCCGGTAGACCGCGGCGGCCATGACGCACTGGACGGCCAGGCCCATCACCAGCATCGGGGCCATGTCGCCCATCATGGCGAGCAGAGCTTGCGGATCAGCGGCCTGCTGTGAGGCGCCGGCCTCGAGCAACGCGCGCGCGTCCTCCCCGATGCTGACCAGGTAGATCGCGCTACAGATGCTCACCAGGAACGAGAACACCGCCCAGGCCAGCAAGACCCTCGGCTTCTCGCGTGCGACCCTGAAGCCTTCGAAAGCGGCGTCAGTCGCCGAGAACGCAGTCATTTCAATCCCCAGGCCAGGTCCTCGCCAAATAACGAGTCAGCCGCCCATTCGATGCGAATTCTGGGGATGCGCCTCGGTCCTCGCAAGGCCTAGCTCGCGAAGTCGGTGGATCGTTGCTAGTTAGTCACGCATGTCGATCCAACCTGTTCATATCGTCGGCGGCGGCCTCGCCGGTTCCGAAGCCGCCTGGCAAGTCGCGGAGGCCGGCGTCCCGGTCGTTCTGCACGAAATGCGTCCCGTGCGCGGCACCGACGCCCACCAGACCGACGGCCTGGCCGAGCTGGTCTGCTCCAACTCGTTCCGCGCCGACGACTGGACCGGGAACGCGGTCGGCCTGTTGCATCATGAGATGCGCAAGCTGTCCTCGATCATCATGTCCTGCGGCGACGCCCATCAGGTCCCGGCCGGCGGCGCGCTGGCCGTCGACCGCGACGGCTTCTCGCAGGCCGTGACCGCCAGGCTCGAGGCCCACCCGCTGATCACCATCCAGCGCGAGGAAGTCGCCGGCCTGCCGCCGGCCGAATGGGACAACGTGATCGTGGCCACCGGCCCCCTCACCTCGCCGGCGCTGTCGGCCGCCATTCTCGACCTGACCGGCGAAGGCGAGCTGTCGTTCTTCGACGCCATCGCGCCGATCATCAATTTCGACTCGGTCGACATGGACGTCTGCTGGCGTCAGTCGCGCTATGACAAGGTCGGCCCCGGCGGCGACGCGGCCGCCTACATCAACTGCCCGATGAACAAGGAGCAGTACGAAGCCTTCATCGACGCCCTGCTGGCCGGTCCCAAGTCCGAGTTCAAGGACTGGGAGAACGTGCCCTATTTCGACGGCTGCCTGCCCATCGAGGTGATGGCCGAGCGCGGTCGCGAAACCCTGCGCCACGGACCGATGAAGCCTGTCGGCCTGACCAACCCCCGCGATCCGCTGGTGAAGTCATACGCTATCGTCCAACTGCGCCAGGACAACGCCCTGGGCACGCTGTGGAACATGGTCGGCTTCCAGACCAAGCTGAAGCACGGCGCCCAGACCGACATCTTCCGCATGATCCCGGGCCTGGAAAAAGCGGTCTTCGCCCGTCTCGGCGGCCTGCACCGCAACACCTTCCTGAACAGCCCCAAGCTGCTGGACGGCCAACTGCGCATGAAGAGCCAGCCGCGCCTGCGGTTCGCCGGCCAGGTGACCGGGGTCGAGGGGTATGTGGAAAGCGCCGCCATCGGCCTGCTGGCCGGTCGGTTCGCCGCGGCCGAACGGCTGGGCAAGCCCATCGAGGCGCCGCCGGCGACGACCGCGCTGGGCGCCCTGATCGGCCACATCACCGGCGGCCACCTCGACGCCGGCAAGGGCTCGTTCCAGCCGATGAACATCAACTACGGTCTGTTGCCGCCGCTGGAAGAAGCCGGCGCCAAGCGGCGTGAGGACGGCAGCCGCATCGGATCGAAGGAAAAGGGCCGCGCCAAGAAGCTGGCGGTCGGCGAACGCGCCCTGGCCGATCTCGGCGCCTGGGCGGCTGGCGAAACGTCGATCGCGGCCGAATAGGGCGGTCCCCCTCAGTCGGCTGCGCCGACAGCTCCCCCAGAGGGGGAGCATCTAGTGATGACTCAGATCCTCCCCCACTGGGGGAGGTGGCGCGCGAAGCGCGACGGAGGGGGCCTAGACCCGCCCCCTCGCCACCGCCCACAGCAGGCGCAGCCGCATCTCCAGCTCGGACGGCCTGCGCCCGTGTGCGCGAGGGCGGGCCAGGGTGGCGTGCGCAATGGCTGGGAAGGCGTCGACCGACAGCCCGCCGGCAGCCTTCAGGGCCTGCCGAAGCGCCGCCTGGGCCTCCGTGCCGGTAAGACCGGCCGTACCCATCAACCGACCGATAGCCCAAGCCTTGCCGCCCTGTTCGGCCCGGATCACGTCGACCGCGGGGTCGAGCACGCGGGCGGCGCTGACGGCGGCTCCGCCCCCCGCCCCCGCCGCCCACTCCAGGGCGTCGGCCAGGTTCATCGGCGCAGGATCAAGTTCGCGATAGCGGGCCTCGATCATCGCCTCCAGCGGCGCGCGCGGCAGGCCCCGGCGGTCGATAGCCAGGGCCAGCGCCTGGGCGGCCGGATGATGGCGGACGGCGCGGTCCTCATAGACCTCGTCCAGCACCTCTCGCCACCAGGTCAGGCGGATCTCGCCCATCAGCGAATTGGAGGCGACCTTCGGGGCGCGGGCCAACTCATGGTCGAAGGCGTAGATCGCGATGACGTCGGCGCGCGCGTCGGCGTCCGCGATGAAGCGGCTGGACAACCAGCGTTCCGGATCAAGACGCCGGGTCTGGGCGTCGAGGTCTTCGGCGGGGATGTGAGGTTCTTCGGTCTGGGACATGTCACAAATGAAAAGGCCCGCCGATGAGGCGGGCCTTCCAATCTTACTCGGCTTCTATCGTCAGCCGAAGATGGTCTGATTCATGGTCATGGTGACCAGCATCGGCAGCGAGAGCAGCGTGTTGATGCGCGAGAACAGCATCGCGGTCTTGCCGGCCTTGGCCTTGGCGTCAGCATCGCCTTCGACGATGCCAAGCGCGATCTTCTGGTTCGGCCAGATGAACACCCAGACGTTGAAGAACATCACCGTCGCCAGCCACATGCCGGTGCCGATGAAGGTGTGTTGCGCCACGCCGCTGAGCGCGCCCAGCGTGATGGCGTCGACCAGATAGCCGCGGTTGAAGGCGAGGATCACGCCCATCACCCAGGTGGCGAGCGCCGCCCAACGGAACCAGAACAGCGCTTCAGGCGCGATGTACTTGGAGATCGCCGGTTTCAGCTCAGCCGGGATTTCCGGCATTTTGCGGATCTGGACGAAGTTGAAATAGTACAGCAGGCCGATCCAGAGGATGCCGAAGAAGGTGTGCATCCAGCGGAAGACCGCCTGCCAGAAGATCGTGTCGGCGGTCCCGTTATGGGCCATGTAGCCGCCGATCATGACGAGCGCGAGCAAGAAGCTCACGATCATGGTGTTTCGGAAATTGGAGAGCAGTCCAGCCATCGTTCAGCCCCTTACGATTCCAGCCCTAGGTGTTTGGATATAGGGCGTTTCGCGGAAACCGGAAAGGCGCGGCGGTAATTAGCTAGACCGCAATCATGGCGGCCGCCAACTTGCGGCCTTCGGCGGTCAGGATGTTGTAGACCCGGCAGGCGGCCGGGGTGTCCATGAACTCCAGGCCGATGCCCGCCTTCTGCAGCGCCTCGCGCACCGCCCGAGGCGGCAGGGCGTTGACCGCCCCCACCCCCAGCAGCACGAACTCCACCTCGGCGCGGCCCGCGGCCAGGACCTGCGCGAAGCTGTCAGGCGACAGGTCGGCCAGCGATCGGACCGGCCAAACCTGCGCCTCGTCTCGCAAGATCAGCAGCGAGCCCTCGTGCCGCCCGGTGGAGAGGCGGAAGCCGCCTCCCCCAAAGGCGTCGATCTGCGGCGCGTCCCGAGCCACGACAGGGACCTAGCGCGCGGTCGCGGGCTTGAGCGGCTCGGCCGGCTCGTCGCCGCGCTTCACACCCCAGAGCAGGATGATCGGCAGGGCGACGTAGATGGACGAATAGGTGCCCACGACGATGCCGAAGACCATGGTGAAGACCAGCGGCAACAGCACCGGGCCGCCGAGGAACAATGCGCCCGACAGGGCCAGGATCGCCGTGGTGCCAGTGATCAAGGTCCGCGACAGACGCTCGTTCTCCGAACGGTTGATGACGTCGGCGAGCGGCGCGGTCTTGTACTTGCGCAGGTTCTCGCGAAGTCGGTCGAAGGTGATGACCTTCTCGTTCATCGAATAGCCGATGACCGTCAGCAAGGCGGCGATCGAGGTCATCGAGAATTCGAGGTGGGTGAACGACAACACCCCCAGCGTCAGCAGCACGTCGTGGAACACGGCGACCACGGCGCCGAGCCCGAACTGCAGCTGGAAGCGGAACCAGATGTAGAGCAGCATCAGGAACGTCGCGATGCCGAGCGCCATGAAGCCGCCCTGCATCAGCTCGCCGGAGACCTTGGGCCCGACGACCTCGACCTTCTTGAAGGTGATGCCGGGGAACACCTTGGACAGCTCGGCCTTGATGCGCTCGGCGCCGTCGACGGCGTTGACGCCCTCGGCGGTCCGGAAACGCAGCATGGCGCCGTTCTCGGTTCCCAGTTGCTGCACCTGGGCGTCCTCACCGCCGACGCTGCTCATGGTGGAGCGCAGCAGGGCGATGTTGGCTGGTCCCTTGGTCTGCACCTCGATCAGCGACCCGCCGATGAAGTCGATGCCGAGGTTCAGGCCCTTGGTGAAGAACGACACGCCCGAGAGCGTGATCAGGATCGCCGACAGGATCGCCGCATACGGAGCCAGCTTCACGAAGTTGAAGTGGAACTCGCGCGGCAGAAGACGGATCAGAGGCCAATGCATGATTGGGACCTTAAACGATCGGCAGCTCTTTCGGCTTCTTGGCGCGGAACCAGAAACCGATGAGCACCTGAGTAATGATGACGGCCGTGAACACCGAGGTGATCACCCCGATCAGCAGGGTCCATGCGAAACCACGAATGGCGCCCGAGCCGAACTGGAACATGATCAGGGCCGAGATGGCGCTGGTGATGTTGGCGTCGAGAATCGAGACCAGGGCGCGGGAATAGCCGTGCTCCAGCGCCGACATCGGCGTTCGTCCAGCATGGGCTTCGTCCCGTATCCGCTCGTAGATCAGCACGTTGGCGTCGACCGCCACGGCTAATGTCAGGATCAGACCGGCGATACCTGGGAAGGTCAGGGTCGCCTGGGTGAACGACATGATCCCCAGGATCATCAGAACGTTGACGATCAGGGCGATGGCCGCGAACACGCCGAACAGCCCGTAGGCCAGAACGATGAAGACGATGATGGCCACCCCGCCGATCGCCAGCGAGATCACCCCGGCCCGGATCGAGTCAGCCCCCAGCTCGGCGCCGACGGTCGATTGTTGCTCGACGTTCAGCGGCGCAGGCAGGGCGCCCGCCCGCAGCAGGATCGCCAGTTCGTTGGCGCTCTGCGGCGTAAAGCTGCCGCTGATCTGGCCAGACCCGCCGGTGATGGCGCTCTGGATGACCGGAGCCGAAATCACCTTGCCGTCGAGGACGATGGCGAAGCGCTTGCCCAGATTCTGGGCCGTGGCGTCGCCGAACCGGCGCGCGCCCTGGCTATTGAAGCGGAACGAGACGACCGGCTGACCGGTCTGCGGCTCGAAGGCTTGCTGGGCGTCGGTGAGCATTTCACCGGTGACCAAGGCCCGCTTCTTCACAAGATAACTGCCGACGGACCCGTCGGCGCTGGGCAGAGCCTCCGAACCCGGCGGAATACGGCCGGCCGCGGCCTCTTCGGGCGTCACGCTGTCGTCGACCATCTGGAAGGTCAGCTTGGCGGTCTGGCCGATGACGGCGCGCAGCCGTTCGGGATCGCTTTCGCCCGGCGCCTGGACGAGAATCCGGTTCACGCCCTGACGGACGATGGTCGGTTCGCGGGTGCCGAGTTCGTCGATGCGGCGGCGAATGATTTCAATCGATTGATCGACGGCCTTGGCGGCTTCGGCGTTGAGCGCCTCGGGCACGAAGGCCAGACGGATCCGGCCGCCCCCCGTCGAGCTGATCGCCACGTCGCGGCCGCCGGGGACGCCGGCCAGAGCCGCGCCGACCGAGGTCCGGAGCTTATTGACGGCGGTGTTCACCTGGGCCGGATCATTGATCAGGACCGTTACCTCGCCATTGACCTGGCGAAGCTCGGCGAACGGAATGTTCGCCTCGCGCAGCTGGGTGCGCACGTCCTCGACGAGATTCGTCAGGCGTTCGGCGCGCAGGGCGTCGGTGTCCACCTCCAGCAGGAGCTGCGAGCCCCCCTGAAGGTCGAGACCCAGGTTCAGCGTCTGCTTCGGAAGGAACGCCGGCAGACTGTCACGGACGGACTGCGGCAGGACGTTCGGAAGGGTGAACAGCACGCCGAAGATCACCGACAGGACGACCGCGGCGACCTTCCAGCGCGAGAGATTCATCATGTGAGGGTCGAGCCTTTAGGCCTTGGAATCGTTGGCGGGCGCCGGTTCGCCGCGAACGCGGACCTCCGAGATCATGCCCTTGACCACTTTGACGGTGACGCCCTGGGCGATTTCGAGCCCGACTTCCTTGTCCTCGACGCGGACGACCTTGCCGATGACGCCCGAGTTCAGGACGACGGTGTCGTTGCGCTTCAGATTGGTGATCATCTGCTGATGCAGCTTCATGCGGCGCTGCTGCGGGCGGATCATCAGGAAGTAGAACAGAACCACGAGACCAACCAGCGGCAGAAACTGGATCAGCATCTCCTGAGGTCCGCCAGCGGCGGCTCCGGCGGTCTGGGCGAAGGCGGGGGTGGCGAACATGGCGCTCCGGAAGCTCTTGGTCGGGCGCAGACTGCGCGCCGGTTTTCAGGTCGGCGGAAGCTATGCGCTACGCCTTCATTTTGCAATGGAACCACCATGCAGTTAAGCAGCCCAGCCATGGATGACACGCTGAAACCCGTTCTCGCCCGCATCGCCGACGCCTTGGAGCGCCTTGCGCCGCCGCCGAAAGTCCCGCCGAGCTTCGAAGGCGCCCTGCTGTTCCGCCACGATCCCGTGACCGGGGCCTTCCATCCTGCGCCCGATTACCCCCTGCCCCTCGACTCGCTGGTCGGCGTCGACCGCCAGAAAAGCCGGTTCCTGGAGAACCTGGAGCGCTTCGCCCGCGGCCTGCCCAGCAACCACGCCCTGCTGTGGGGCGTGCGCGGCACCGGCAAGAGCTCGCTGGCCAAGGCCGCGTTCATGGAACAGGCGAAACTGGCCAAGGATCTGAAGCTGGTCGAGGTCGACCGCGATCAGGTCACCGCGCTGCCGGCCCTGTTCGACGTGCTGCGCGCCCGGTCGGAACGGTTCGTGGTGCTGTGCGACGACCTGTCCTTCGAAGAGGGCGCCTCGGCCGCCAAGGCGTTGAAATCAGCCCTGGAGGGCGGCGTGTCCGGCCCGCCGGCCAATGTGCTGTTCGTGGCCACCTCCAACCGCCGCCACCTGATGCCGCGCAGCAACACCGAAGACCGCGGCCTGATCGCCACGGCCGAGGACGCCGAGGAAGAGGTCAGCGTCTCCGACCGCTTCGGCCTATGGGTGGGTTTCCCGCCGATGGACCAGCCGACCTATCTGGCGGCGGTCAGCGCCTATGCCGAGCAGTTCGGCCTGGCCGATCCGGACCTGGAACGTCGCGCCCTGCAATGGGCGCAGCTGCGCGGATCGCGCTCGGGCCGCGTCGCCTATCAGTTCATCCGCGACCTGGCGGGCGAACAGGGCAAGACGCTGCCTCTGTAGGGAAATGACGATGCTCCCCCTTCTGGGGGAGCATCTGAAGGCAGCCTTATTTCGGCAGAACCAGCTTCGGGTCGATCGGGCGTGCGCGGTCCTGCGGGGTCGGCGCATAGCGGACCTCGAAGTGCAGCTGCGGCTCGGTGACGCCGCCGGTGGAGCCGGCCTGGCCGATCTGCTGCCCCTGGGTGATCTTCTGCTGCATCTTCACATCGACGCGGGACAGGTGGCCGTAGGCCGTCACCCAGCCGTCGGCATGCTTGATCAGCACCAGATTGCCAAAGCCCGGGACCTGGTCGCCGGCATAGACGACATCGCCCGCTGCGGCGGCCCGGACGGGTTCGCCGGCGCTGGTGCGGATGTTGAGACCGTCATTGCGCTGGCCAGTGCCCTTCGGACCGAAATCGGAGACCACGTCGCCCCGCAGCGGCCAGATGAAGCGGCCACGTCCGAAGCTGGAGATCTGGGCGTCCGTCGGGCTGCCTGAGGTCGGCGGAGCCGGCGTCGAAGGCGTCGTCGGCCGGACGACCGGCGCGGGCGTCGGGCGAACCACCGGCGGCGGCGGCGTGATCACCGGAGGCTGAGCGACCGGCGGGGGGTTATAGGGCGGCGGGTTGTAGGGTGTCGTCGCCGGCGGGTTGTACGGCGCAGGCGGCGTCGGCGGCGGCGCGGGCTTGGGACGCGGCGCGGCCACCTCCTCGCGGATCGGGCCACGGTCACGATAGCCGGATGGCAGGATCACCTGGCGTCCAGCGCGGACCGGCGCGCCGATCTTGACGCCGTTGGCCTCGGCCAGGGCGCGTTGGGTGACTCCGAAGCGCTTGGCGATCAGCGCCTGGGTGTCGCCTTGCCCCGCCACATAGGCCTTCACCTTGGTCTCAGGGCCTTTCAGCACCTGCCCCGGCTGCAGCGCATAGGGCGACTTCAGCTTGTTGTCGTCGGCCAGGTCCTTGCGGGTGGTGTCGAGCGAACGGGCGATGGCGTCGAGGTTGTCGCCGCTCTTGACCTTGTAGGTCTTGGGCGGACCGGCGGTCTCAATGACCTTGCCGGTGACGCGGGTGCGGACCGTGGTCGCCGGCTCGTCGTCGACCACCGGAGGAGCCGGGCGCGGACGCTCCGCCGGACGGGCCGGTTCAGGATAGGTCGGCGTGACCGACGGGGTCGGGCCATTGTCACGGGCGGGCACGGAGACCTGGGTCCGCACGACAGTCGGCCCCTTGTCCTTGAAGCCTTCCGGCAGGGTCAGGCGCTGGCCGGTCGAGAGCGGAGCCTCGACGTCGCGGTCGTTGGCCTCGGCGATCGCGGCGGCCGAGACGCTGAAGCGGCGGGCGATGGCGAACAGGGTGTCGCCCTGCCCCACCACATAGGCCTTGGCCGGGGTCGAGCGCGGCCCCTTCAACACCTGGCCGGGACGCAGGGCGTAGGGCGGCTTCAGGTCGTTGTCGTCGGAGATCTGCTTGCGCGTGGTCCCCAGCGTCCGGGCGATGGCGTCCAGGTTGTCGCCCGGCTTGACCGTGTAATCCTTGGCCGGACCGGCGGTGTCGACCACCTTGCCGGCCACGGTCGTCTTGGTGACCGTCTGGGTCACCATGGCGGGCGGCTGCGGCGCGGGGCGCACAGGCGGCGGCACGGGGCGTGAGGGCGTGATCGACGGCAGCTGCGAGCTTTCCACCGGCGGAATCGGCCGCGGCTGCATCGGCGGCTCGTCCTGCCGAACCACCGGCGGCGGGACAGGCAGCGGCTGGCTGGGCGCTGGATTTGGCCGGGTGGGGAAATTCGGGCGCACCGGCTCCACGGTGGTGCAGGCGGTCAGAGCCGTACCTGCAAGAAGAAACAAAGCCGTACGCGTAAGGGAAAGCGTCATCGCCGCTCCGGTGAGATTGGATCGGAATCAGTCGAGGCGTCAGGGTTAATGATGGGTTACAGCCGACGCCGAAGCCAACCCAATAAGTCTTTAGCTCACAGCTCCTTGGCGACGCCGTCGAGCAAGGGGACGAAGCGGACGTCGGTCATGACCTCAATTCGGAAGCCCCCCGCCCCATCGCCCGTATAGCGTTTGAGGCTCTGCACCGGCCCCTTGCCGATCGGCGCGACCAGCACACCCTTCGGTTTCAGTTGTGCAAGCAGGGCCTTGGGCTCATCCGGCGCCGCGGCTGTGACCAGAATGCGGTCAAAAGGCGCCTGCTCGGGCCATCCGAGCCCGCCATCGCCGAAACGGGTGATCACATTGGTGAGACCAAGCTGCTTGAAGCGGGCCTCAGCCTCGCCCAGCAGGGTCCGATAGCGTTCGACGGTGTAGACCAGCCGCGAGAGCTTGGAGAGGATCGTGGTCTGGTAGCCGGAGCCGGTGCCGATCTCCAGCACCCGCGAGCGCGGCTCGACCTCCAGGGCCTGGCTCATCAGGCCGACGATATAGGGCTGGCTGATGGTCTGGCCGCAAGCGATCGGCAGGGCCGAATCCTCGAAGGCGCGGTCCTTGAACAGATCGGGGGTGAACAGCTCGCGCGGCGTCGATTCGATGGCCGCCAGGACCCGCGGATTGCTGACGCCCTGAGAGCGCAGCGACAGCACCAGGCGCGCAAGCTGGACGCTTGCCTCATCGCCGTCGTGATCGCTCTCGTGTTTGGCCATAGGTCGCCTCAAGCCGTCGGAGGCGTGCCCCCGAGCACGCCCTTCAGGCGATGAACGGTTTCGGCGTGAGTCAGGTCGATATGCAAGGGGGTGACGGAAATCTTACCGTCATAGATGGCTCGCAGGTCGGTGCCGTCGGCCGGCTCCGACCGCTCGGCGCGGTAGCCCATCCAGTAGTACTCGCGATTTCGCAGGTCGGTCCGCTTCTCGGCGTGGCGCACATTGATGTCACGGAAGGTCTGGCGGGTCACCTCGACCTCGGTGATCTGGTCGACGAGGGCCGCCGGGAAGTTGACGTTCATCACCACATCCTTCGGCCAACCCAGCTCCATGAGCCGTTGCACGATCCCCGGACCGAAATGCTCGGACGGCGCATACATCTGCTGATCGGCCACCGCCGGCCAACTTGATTGCGACAAGGCGATGGACGGAATGCCCAAGGCCATGCCCTCGATGGCCCCGGCGACGGTTCCGGACATGGTCACGTCCTCGGCCAGGTTCGCCCCGCGATTGACGCCCGACAGCACCAGGTCGGGTTTCAGCCCGCCCATCAGCTCGGTCACCGCCAGCATCACGCAGTCGGTCGGCGTGCCGGTGGTGGCGAAGCGGCGCTCGTCCAGGCGACGCACCCGGATCGGATCGGACAGGGTCAGGGCGCGACTGGCGCCCGATTGCTCGTACTCAGGCGCGCAGATCCAGACGTCGTCGGTCAGCGCGCGCGCGATGTTCTCAAGGGCGACCAGGCCCTCGGCATGAATGCCGTCGTCGTTGGTCAGCAGAATTCTCATTCGCCACCAATGTGCGTGAGGCCGGGCAGATAGGGATGCAGCGCCTGCGGAATGGCGATGCGGCCCTGCTCGTCCTGATAGTTCTCCATCACCGCCACCAGAGTCCGGCCGACAGCCAGGCCCGAGCCGTTCAGGGTGTGGACGAAGCGCGTGCCCTTCTCGCCGGTTTTCTTGGTCCGGGCGTCCATGCGCCGAGCCTGGAAATCCCCGCAGTTGGAGATCGAGCTGATTTCGCGATAGCGGCCTTCCGACGGCAGCCAAACCTCGAGGTCGTAGGTCTTGCGCGCACCAAAGCCCATGTCGCCGGTGCAGAGCAGCATGGTCCGGTAGGGCAGTTGCAGGGCCTGCAGCACCGCCTCGGCGCAGCCGACCATCCGCTCGTGCTCGGCCTCGGATTCTTCTGGCGCGGTGATCGAGACCAGCTCGACCTTGTAGAATTGGTGCTGGCGGATCATGCCCCGGGTGTCGCGGCCTGAAGCGCCCGCCTCGGCGCGGAAGCTGGGTGTCAGCGCGGTCAGGCGCATCGGCAGATCTTCCTCGGCGGTGATCTGCTCGCGCACGAGATTGGTCAGCGAAACCTCGGCGGTGGGGATCAGCCAACGGATCTCCGGCGCGCTCTCCAGCGCCTGGGCGTCGACCGGCCGTGCGTTTTCCAGGCCCGGGAAGGCCACAAACTGATCGTCGGAGAATTTCGGGAGCTGCCCGGTGCCGTACATCGCCTCGGTGCGCACCAGCAGGGGCGGCGAGACTTCCGTGTAGCCATGCTCGCGGGTCTGCATGTCCAGCATGAACAGGCCAAGCGCCCGCTCCAGCCGAGCCAGCTGTCCCTTCAGCACCACGAAACGCGAACCGCTCATCCGGGCGGCGGCCTCGAAGTCCATCAGGCCCATCGCCTCGCCCAGATCGACGTGATCCTTGGGATTGGCGATGGTGTTGGGCTCGCCCCAACGGCGGACCTCGACATTGCCGTTCTCGTCGTCGCCAGGCGGTACGTCGGCGAACGGCAGGTTCGGCAACGCGGCCAGCAGGGTCTGCAGTTCGACCGCCGTCGCGCGTTCGACCTCGGCCTGCTCGGACAGGGTGACCTTCACGGCCTCGACCTCGGCCATCAGGCGCTGAGCCTCGGCTTCGTCCTTCTTGGCCTTGGCTTGGCCGATCAGCTTGGAGGCTTCGTTGCGGCGGCTCTGCGCGGTTTCCAGCGCCAGCTTGGCGGCGCGCAGCTTGGCGTCCAGGGCGATCGCCTCGGCGGCCGCGCCTGACTTGCCCTTCGCAGCCCAGGCTTTCTCATAAAGCTCAGGGGTTTCGCGAATGGCTCGGATGTCGTGCATGGTTCTGCCGCCAGGAGAGAGTGAGGCGACTTCTCTAGAGCGCGTTGGTTAGCGGGCCAACCCCAGAGGCGCCCGCTTTGCCCTAGATCGGAACGATGTCCCTGCCCGCTTCCTCGTCTTCGAGGCGACGGCGCTTCTCGATCAGCTTCACGCACAAGATCGAGATCTCGTAGAGCAGGATGATCGGCACGGCGAGCATGGTCTGGCTGATCGGATCGGGCGGGGTCACCACAGCGGCGACCACGAACACGCCGACGATGGCGTAGCGGCGGCCAGAGGCCAGGGCCTTGGACGACACGATGCCCGCCATGCCCAGCAGGGTCAGGACCACCGGCAATTGGAAGCACAGGCCAAAGGCCAGCAGCAGAGTGGTGACGAGGCTGAGATAGTCCGAGACCTTGGGCAGCAGTTGCACCGACACCTGGGCGTCGACGATCTGTTGCGACAGCGAGAACCACAGCACGAACGGCAAGATCACATAGTAGACCAGCGCCGCGCCCATCAGGAACAGGGTCGGCGACGCCAGCAGGAACGGCACGAAGGCGTTGCGCTCGCGCTTATAGAGGCCAGGCGCCACGAACCCGTAGACCTGCCAGGCCAGCACCGGGAAGGTCAGGACCACGGCCCCGAAGCCCGCCAGCTTTAGCTTGGTGAAGAAGAACTCCAGCGGCGCGGTGAACACCAGGTTCAGCTTGTCGGCGTTCGGCGCGGCCGGGACCTCCTTGATGCCGACCAGCGCCAGGAACAGATCGCGCGTGCCGCTCAGGAACTTGAGGACGTCCACGCCCTGCGCCGGCTGGGCGTGATTGGCGTTCTCGACGGCCAGCAGCTGCGCGGCGATCGCGAAGGGATGCAGCAGGAAAATGTAGATCTGCTTGGAGAAGGCGAAGCAGATGGCGAACCCGATCGCCATGGCCAGCACGCAGATGATCAGCCGCGAGCGCAGCTCGACAAGGTGGTCCAGCAACGGGGCGCGGGACGCCTCGATCTCGGCGTCGTCGTAATCGTGGGGCTCGCTCACGCCTTGGCTCCGGCCTTGGCGGTTTTGGCGGCGGTCTTGGCCGGCGCTTTGGTCGCGGTCTTCGGCTTGGCGGCAGGCGCCTTGGCCTTGGCGGGGGCCTTGGCCGCCGGCGCGTCGGTTTTCGGCTTGGGCGCGCGCCGGGCGCGGGGCTTGGCCTCTTCGACGATGGGCGCGGCTTCGACCGAGCTCTCGTACTGATGGCTCATCGGCGGGTGGAACTGAACGTTCGTGCCCTCCAGGCTGTCGCCAATTTCCTTGAACACCTGGTCGACCTGGGCCTTGGAGGCGTCCATGGCCGCGCTCTCGGCGATATTGCCGCGGCGCATGGCCTCGACCTCCTTGCGCAGCTCATCGAGCTCCGACTGGCGGGCCATTTCATCGAAACTGGCGCGGAATTCGTTGGCCATGCCCCGCAGCTTGGCCGTGAACTGGCCAAGTTTACGCAACATCACCGGTAGATCCTTGGGACCTACGACGATCAGCGCGACCGCAGCGATGACCAGAAGTTCAAGGCCGCCGACCTCGGGAAGCATTCAGGGATAGCCTAGACGTAAGAGCCCGCGCCGACAGTGATCGGCGCGGGCGAAACCTTAGGGAAAACGGCTAGATCAGCCGCGAGCTTCGTCTTTTTCGCGCTCGGTCTTGGGCAGCGGCTTGGAGGTGTCGGCGACGGTGTCGGTGTCGTCCTTCAGGCCGTCCTTGAAGGCGCGGATGCCCTTGGCGGCGTCGCCCATGATGCCCGACAGTTTACCGCGGCCGCCGAACATCAGCGCCACAACCACGAGAACAATCAGCCAATGCCAAATCGAAAATGAGCCCATAAGGCCAAACTCCCTAACGTCGGCGGTCGACCTCGACCGCACGCCCGCCCCTGTTCGCTACCGAATATAGTCGTTCGCGCGGCAAAGCGCCAACGTGTCCTAACGTCCCGGATCGTCTTCGCCCAGGAAGTCTGTGTGAAATTCCGGCGCCTCGCCCTCTTCCAGTGGATCTTCTTCCAGCATTCCCAAGCCGAGCGGGTTCGGCACGGAGAAATCCGCCGGCAAATCGAGGCTGAGCAGACCCGCGGCCTTCATGTCGGCCGCCCCCGGCAGATCCCCGAGATTCGCCAGGCCATAGTGTTCCAGGAAGGCGTCAGTGGTGCCGTAGGTGACCGGACGGCCCGGCGTGCGGCGGCGCCCACGCATCCGCACCAGGCCGAGCTCCAACAGCACGTCCAGGGTCCCGCGGCTGGCCTGCACCCCCCGCACGGACTCGATCTCGGCCCGTGTCACCGGTTGGTGGTAGGCGATGATGGCCAGGGTTTCCTGGGCCGCCTTCGACAGGCGTCTTGGCTCCTCCCGCTCCTCGGTCATCAGGAAGGCGAGATCCTCGGCGGTCTGGAAACGCCAGCGCCCGCCGATGCAGGCCAGCTCGATCCCGCGGCCGGCATAGGTGGTCTGCAGCGCGGCCAGGGCGGCTTTGACGTCGGCGCCAGCCGGCAGCCGCTTGGCCAGGTCCTCAAGACTGAGCGGACCGGCCGCGGCGAACAGCAGCGCCTCGACCTGGCGTTCAGCGGCCTGCGTCACGCCCGCACCTCAGCGCGAGCCCGCAGATAGACGTCGGCGAAGGCTTCGAGTTGGCGCGCTTCGAGCGCGCCCTCCTTCACCAGCTCAAGGCTGGCCGACAGGGTCGAGGCGACATAGGAGGCCTGGCTTGGCCCCTCCCCCGGCGGTTTCAGCGGCGCGATGCCGGCCAGCGGCGTCCAGCGGCCAAGATCGGGCAGCATGTGGCGCAGGCGATCGCGCGCGTCCTCCAGCGGATAGGCCTGGGGCGCACGCGGGGTGTAGTGGCGGCCCTGTTCCTTGCGGCGTTGGTCGATATAGGCGCTCATCAGGCCGTAGAGGTCGCCCTCCAGCCGGGTCGACGGGATCACCTTGATCGCTTCGGGATCGCCGCGAACGAAGACGTCGCGGCCAAGTTGCGGGCCATCCCTTAGGGCGTCGGCCGCGCCGCGCATGGCGTCGAGCTTGGCCAGGCGGAAGGCGAGTTGGGCGGCCATTTCCTCGGCCGGCGGCTCTTCGGCCTTGGGCCGTTCGGGCTTGGGCAGCAGCAGGCGGGACTTTAGGTAGGCCAGCCAGGCCGCCATCACCAGATAGTCGGCCGCCAGCGAGAAGCGGACGCGGCGCGCCTGCTGGACGAAGGCGAGATACTGCTCGGCGAGCTTGGTCACCGAGAGCTTGAGCAGATCGACCTTCTGGCTGCGCGCCAGGGCCAGCAGGACGTGGAGCGGACCTTCGTAGCCGTCGATATCGATGACGAGGGCTTCGCCATCTTCGGCCGCGGTGTTGGCGGCCTCGAAATCGAGAGTTGGCTGGAAGGTGCTCAAGCCGCCCATTTCCCTTCGAACGCCGCGTCGAACCGGGCGCGGGCCTCATCGACATCGAACGGCTCGGGAACCTTGGCGATCCGCCCCAGCGCCGCCTTGGCGCGGCGCGCGGCCTGGCCCGACAGCGCCTTGGTTCCGGCGATCACCGCCTTCATCTCGGCCATGTCGCCATTGCAGTGCAGGACCACGTCGCAGCCCGCCGCCAGCGACAGCCGAGCGCGATCGGCGAACTCGCCGCCCAGGGCCTTCATGGAAAGATCGTCGCTCATCACCAGGCCGTCGAAGCCGATGGCGCCGCGAATGACCTCGCGCATGGCCTTCTTCGATGTCGTGGCCGGGCGCTTGGGGTCGATAGCCGTGTAGACGACGTGGGCGGTCATCGCCATCGGCATGTCCGACAGCACTCGGAACGGCGCGAAGTCCCAGGCGTCCAGCTCATCATAGCTGGTGTCCACCACCGGCAGGTCCAGGTGACTGTCGGCCATGGCCCGGCCGTGGCCGGGAATGTGCTTGATGACCGGCAGCACGCCGCCGGCGATCATCCCCTCGCAGGCCGCGCGGCCCAGCAGGGCGACGCCCTCGGGGGTCTTGGCGTAGGCGCGGTCGCCGATCACGTCGTGGGCGCCCTCGACCGGCACGTCCAGCACCGGCACGCAGTCGACATTGATGCCCAGGACCGCGAGGTCATGGGCCAGCAGGCGCGCGCCCAGCCGGGTCACTTCACGGCGCAGCAGCGGATCGTTGGCCGACAGCTCGCCATAGGCGCGGCCCGGCGGATACCTGCGCCAGTGCGGCGGGCCCAAGCGTTGAACCCGGCCGCCTTCCTGGTCGATCAGCACCGGCGCGTCGGCCCGGTCGACCGTGGCGCGCAGCTGGTCGACCAGCCGGCGTACCTGGTCCGGAGTCTCGACGTTGCGCTTGAAGAGGATGAACCCCCAAGGCTGGACGTCGCGGAAGAAGGCCTCTTCCTCAGCCGAGAGGGTCAGGCCGGCGCAGCCGAGGATCGAGGCGCTGGTCATCTACTTCACGAAGCAGCTTTTGCCGGCGGCCTTCAGCTGATTGCAGAAGGCGCTGGCGTCGGCGCGGCTGGCGAAGCCGGTGACCTGGGTGCGGTAGAGGGTCGAGCCGTCCTTCTGGATCGCCTCGACGCGCTTGCCCTTGCCGGCCGCCGCGCCGGGCGCGATGCGGGCGGCGTCGTTCCAGCCCTTGTCGGCCAGGGCTTGCGAGGAGAAGGCGCCGATCTGCACGGCGGCGGCGCCGCCGCTCGCCTTGGGCGCGGGCGTCGGGTTCAGGGCGGCGTCGATCGATTTCGGCGCGGGCGTCGCGGCCTTCGGCGGCGGCACGATCTTGGTCACCGGGACGGCGGCGGGCGGCGGCGGCGGAACCGCGGGCTTGAGGCCCGTGGACGCCGTCGGAGCGGCCGGCAGGGCGACGATCGGAGCCGAGGCGACCGGAGCGGTCGGCGCGGCCTTCGGCGGCGGCTGCACGGTCACGGGCGCGGGACGGGCCTGCGGCGTTTCCGGGGGCGCGGTGAAGTTTGGCGAGGCCGGGGCGGCTTCGCCCTGCTCGGATTGATAGATCTGCAGACCTTCGGCCGGGTCGACGGGCTGGGCCTCGGCGGGCGCCGCGCCCTTCATCTCGGTCACCGGCGCGCCGACGGTCAACGGCGGCTGGCCCGCTTCACGGACTCCGGAGCGGTAGAACAGCACAATGGCGATCACCAGGGCGATCAACACGATGGCGCTGAGGATCAGCATGACGGGCGCTGGGCCACCGCCGCGCACCGGCTGGCGCGCGTCGAAGGACAGGGGCGCGTCGGTCGGGGGCGTGTAAGCGCCGCGATCGGGGTCGGACATCGGTGGCTCCGATAAGGAATCGAGCCGCGGCGCGAATCGCGCGCGGTGTTTTGACAATTCTAGCGAAGGGAACCGGGCGACGTACCCAGTCGACGTCTAATTCCAGACGTCGAGGTGGAAAAGTTTCCGATGCTCTTCGATGGCGAACCGATCGGTCATGCCGGCGATGTAGTCGCACACCACCCTGGCCCGGCCGGCTTGGTCGCGATTTTGCGACCGGGCGAACCACTCCGTCGGCAGGACGTCTGGTTCGGCCATGAACAACTGGAACATCTCGGCGAGAATGCGGCGGGCCTGGCTGCGCGTGCGATTGACCCGCCAGTGGCGGTACATCCGGTTCATCAGGAATTCGCGCAGACGCGACAGGTCCTCGACCATCTCGCGCGAGAAGGCCACCAGGGCGTGGTCGAGATTGCGCACGTCCTCGGCCGAGCCGACTTTCGAGGCCAGGGCGCGACGATGGGTCTCGGCCAGAACGTCGTCGACCATGGCGCCGATCATGCGCCGAACCGCCTCTAGCCGCGTGATCACCGGGTCGAGGTCGGGATAGTCCTTGTAGACGCTGGCCAGGATCGGACCGATCAGCGGCACGTCCAGCAGCTCCTCCAGCCGGAACAGGCCGGCCTGAACGCCGTCGTCCACGTCATGGTTGTTGTAGGCGATGTCGTCGGCCAGGGCGGCGACCTGAGCCTCGGCCGAAGCCCAGGTGGAGAGCCCGAGATCGTATTCCTTGTCGAACTCGGAGATGGCCTTCCATGACGGGCGATCGAGCTTCTCGTTCACCGGGCCGTTGTGCTTGATCACCCCTTCCAGGGTTTCCCAGGTGAGGTTCAGGCCTTCCCAGCGCGGATAGCGACGCTCCAGCTTGGTGACGACCCGGAAGGTCTGCACGTTGTGATCGAAGCCGCCGAAGGGCTCCATCTGGATCTGAAGTTCGTCCTCGCCGGCGTGCCCGAACGGCGGATGACCCAGGTCATGGGCCAGGGCGATGGTCTCGGCGAGGTCGGCTTCAAGGCCAAGCGCCGTCGCCAACGAACGCGCCACCTGCGCCACTTCCAGCGAGTGGGTCAGGCGGGTGCGGAAGTGATCGCCTTCGTGGGCGACGAAGACCTGGGTCTTCTCTTTCAACCGTCGGAAGGCCGTGGCGTGGATGATCCGGTCCCGGTCGCGGGCGAACGGCGTGCGCGTGCGGCTCTCGGCTTCAGCGACCTTGCGCCCCAGCGAGAGGGAAGAATCTTCGGCATAGGGCGCGCGAGGCGGAGGGATCATGTGATCTCTGTGTAATGATGCCCCCTTGGACGAAGGGCCTGTCGAACTCATATAGTCCAGGCAGAGGTTTTCCACAGTATGACTACGACCGATCTCACCCTGTCTTCCGCAGCCGCTCAACGGCTGCAGGCTCTCGGCCAAGCCGAGGGCAAGCCAATCATGCTGCGAATCGCGGTGGAGGGCGGCGGCTGCTCAGGGTTCCAGTATCAGCTCGACCTGGTCGACCAGGCCCAGCCCGACGACCTGCGAATCGAGCGCGACGGCGTCGCGGCCCTGGTGGACGAGATGTCGCTGGTGATGCTGAAAGGCTCGGAAATCGACTATGTCGACGAACTGGCCGGCGCGGAGTTCAAGATCCGCAACCCCAACGCCAAGTCCAGCTGCGGCTGCGGCGTGAGCTTCTCGATCTAGGATCGGAAGAAAGGCGGAAGCCCCCGAGGGGACTTCCGCCCTATTCAATCAGCGCGACGGTTCGAGCTTGGTGTTCAGCACCCAGCCCACATTGTCGTTCTCGTCGGAAACTTCCCACCACAGGCCGTTCTTCTGGCCGGTCGGATAGACGATGGAGCCCGGCTGCAGCGTGCGGACCAGGGCGCCCTTGGCGTCGGCGGTGCGGCGCATGTTGACCGGCGCGGTCGCGGTGAAGGTCTTCGAGGGCGCGGCCTGGGCGGCCGGGCCTTGATTCGACACCAGGCCGAGCTCGTTGACCATCTTCGAATAGGCCTGGACGAAGGCCAGGGTCACGATGCGGCCCGTGTCGGTGTCTTCGTAACCGCCGCCGACTGCGCCGCCAAAGCCGCCGAAGCCGCCGGCCCCGCCGCCCGCGCCCCAGCCGATATCGTTCTTCACGGCGTAGCCGTCGGTGACCGCGATGGTCTCGGTGGTGCGCACATTGGTCAGCGACAGCACCGTGTTGGCTTCCAGCTTGCGGGTCTTGATTCCGCCGATCAGGCCGCCAGCCGTGCCGCCGATCAGACCGCCGGCGATCCCCGCCAGGGCCGAGCCGCCGGCGTTGCCGTTCGCAGCCTGGACTTCGGCGACCAGCACATAGTCCGCCGCCTTGACCTGGCCCTGACCGACATTGGAGCCGCGCTGCATGCCCAGCCCCGCGCCGATGTCACGCTCGGTGACGGCCGCGTTCAGGCCCGCGCCCCGGTCCACCAGGTTGAAGCAACCCGACTTCTGCACGATCGAGCGCAGCAGCTTGGCCGGCGGCGCCAGATTGTATTGGTTCCAGCCACGGGGGTCGTCACCGTTGGTGATCGACAGCGTGCCGAGCTTGCGCGTGCAGCGCGGCACATCGGCCATGGCGTTGGCTTGCATCTTCTGGGCGTTCGTCGCCTGGGCCGGGCGGCCCTGCGCAAAAGCCCCGTTCGGCGCCACCGTCATCATCGCCGCGCCGACCAGGGCGAGCTTTGAAATCCGCGACATGATTATCCTCGTGCAACGACAATTGGTCGCAGTTAGCTAGACCATCCTGGCCACGAGGTCACGTTTGTTCGCAGGGCTTGAGCCCGCGCCGCCGGGCCACTAGCGTCCGGGCCGCAAGCTGGAGCCATCGATGCGTATCGCCACCTGGAACGTTAACTCTGTGAACGCGCGGTTGGAGACCGTACTGCGCTGGTTCGAGGAGGCCGCGCCGGATGTCGCCTGCCTGCAAGAGATCAAGTGCGTCGACGAGAAGTTCCCCGCCGAGGCCTTCGAGCGGCTGGGCTACAACGTCGCCGTCCACGGCCAGAAGTCCTACAACGGCGTCGCGATCCTCTCGAAAACGCCGCTGGAGGACGTGCGCAAAGGCTTGCCCGGCGACGACAGCGACGAACAGGCGCGTTACCTGGAGGCGGTGATCAGCGGGCCGACGCCGGTGCGGGTCGCCTCGATCTATCTGCCGAACGGCAATCCGGTCGACACCGAGAAGTTTCCCTACAAGCTGAACTGGATGGCGCGGCTGAACGCCCACGCCCGCGACCTGCTGGCCTATGAGGAGCCGCTGGCCCTGGTCGGCGACTACAATGTGATCCCCGAGCCCCGCGACGCGGCCCATCCGGAGAACTGGGTCGGCGACGCGCTCTTCCAGCCGCAGACCCGCGAGGCGTTCCGCGCCCTGAAATGGCTGGGCCTGACCGAAGCCTTCATGGCCGTGGACGGCGCCCCCGAGAGCTACACCTTCTGGGACTATCAGGCCGGCGCCTGGCAGCGGAACAACGGCATCCGCATCGACCACGCCCTGCTCTCGCCCCAGGCCGCCGACCTGCTGCGCGCCTGCGTGATCCACAAGGACGTTCGCGGCTGGGAAAAGCCCTCCGACCACGTTCCGCTGGTGATCGAACTCGACCTCTAGGGTCCCGCAAGGTTCATTTCCGGTTCAGCCGCGCCGGGCCTATGGCTATGGCGACGCTTCTCAACCGAAAGGTGGTCCCATGCGCGCTCTGATGTTTGTTCCCATAGGCCTGGCGCTCGTCGCCGGCCCTGCCCTCGCCCAGGACAGCGTCGCCAACGCCTCGGCGGCTGGCGGCGCCTCATCGGAAGTCGCCACCCATCTCGCCGCGTCGGGGGTTCAAACCGTCATCGGGATCGCCGCCGTGCCGGCCAGCGTCGTTGGCGCCGGTTCGGTCGTGGGCGGATCGGCCCTCGTCGGCGCGGGCGCTGGCCTGTCGGAAGCGGCCGGCGACAGCGCCGGCTTCGCCTCCGGCCCGCTGAAGATCGACGACAAGGTGGTCGTCTCGCCCGATCCAGCGCCAGCCGTGCCCTTCGACGTCGCCAAGCCCGCCGCCCGATGAACCGTTTCGCCGCCGCCCTGGCCGCCTTGATGATCGTGGGGACCGCCCTGCCCGCCACCGCGCAGGACTCCTCGGCCCGCGCCATCGTCCCGCACTTCACCGCACCGCAGGCGGCGGCCTTCTCCAAACAGGTCGAGCGCGACCTGGCGCAACGCGGCGCCCGAGTGGCGATCGTCTTCCGCGCCGGCCGCATGCGCGATCAGCTGCCTGAGGGCATCGCCTATACGCACGGGGCCTTCTGGGTCTATCGCGACATCCAGACCGCCGACGGCAAGTCCCAGAAGGGCTATGCGGTCTACAATCTCTATGCCGGCGACGGCAAAGCCTGGTCGAAGATCGAGAGTCGGCTGGTCCAGGACTTCCCGCTCGACTTCACGCGCGGCTCGACGGTCAACGACATGGCCGTGATCGTGCCCAGCCCGGAGATGCAGCGGCGCATCCTGGCGGTGATCGACAGCCCGACCTACCAGAAGGTCCATAATCCGGAGTACTCGCTGGTCGCCAACCCGTGGGCGCGCAAGTACCAGAACTGCAACAACTTCATGCTGAACGTGATCGCCGCGGGCGTCTGGAACACCGACAATCCTAACCAGATCACGGCGAACCTGAAGGCCCACTACAAGCCGACCGTGGTCAAGGCCAACGGACTGGTTCGGTTCTTCGGCCCCATCGCCGACCAGCGGCTGCGCACCGACGACCAGGACGCCGTGATCCGCACCGCCACCTACGAGTCGATGGCGGTTTTCATGCGGGAAAACAAGCTCCTGCAGGACGCCTACATCTTCAACTACCAACCTTGAGGCGCTTCTCCTTCCGGTAGAACGACGTTAGCTTGACCGAACGAGGCTGCTGGGAGATCGGCGGATGGGCGCAGTCGAGATGGTCGGGGTGGCCGCGAGCCTCAGCTTCCTGGCGGGTTGGCGGCTCTATGCCTGCGTCGCCGCCGCCGGGCTGGCCATGCGGTTCGGCCTGCTGGAATTGCCCCAACAGATCCAAACCCTGGATGCGCTCGCCAATCCCTGGGTGATCGGGGTCGCGGGCCTGGCCGCCATCGCCGAGCTGGTGGCCGACAAGGTCATGTGGTTCGACAGTCTCTGGGACGGCGCCCACACCTTCATCCGCCCGCTGGGCGGCGCCCTGCTGGCTCTGGCGGTCGTGGACGCCCACGATCCGGCCTGGCAGGTGATCGTCTTCCTGTTGGGCGGCGGCGCGGCCCTGCTCAGCCATGGAGCCAAGGCCAGCGCCCGGGCGGCGGTCAACACCAGCCCTGAACCGATCAGCAATATCGCGGTGAGCACGGTCGAGGACGTGGTCACCGCCGGCGGACTGTGGCTTGCGCTCAGTCAGCCGGCGATCGCCATCGTCGTAGCGCTGGTGCTGCTCGCCTGCGCCATCGGCCTCATCGTCCTGAGCTGGCGTATCCTGACCAAGCTCAGGCGATGGTGGCAGAGCGAATCCTAGCCCTTAAGCTTGCCCAGGATGTCGGCGATGCCGCCGAGCCCACCCAGACCGCCGAGCGCGCCGGCGAGGCCGCCCTGGCCGGCGGCCGGAACCTGTCCGTCCGGCGTCAGGTGATCGATCACCTGGGGCAGCAGTTGCGCCAGAGTGCCGGCCGCCTGCTGCGGATCGACGCCGAGCTTGGCGGCGAAATCGGCCACCATGCCGGACGACAGCACAGATTGAATCTGATCGGCGGAGATCGGCAGGTTCGCCCCGCTCGCGACCCAGGACTTCGCCACTTCGCCGAGGCCGCCCTGTTCAAAGGCGCTCATCAGGCCGCCGATGCCGCCTTCCTGACCGCCCAGGAGATCGGTGATCGCCCCGATCGGGGAACCGCCGCCGCCTTCGCCGCCGCCGAGAATACTGTCGAGTAGACCCATCTTACGCTCCTGAAGCTCGTCTGTTGAAAGCCCGCCCCCGAGGCGCCGAGCACAAGAAGACACCAAGTGCGTGACAGTTCAATCGCTGCGTCTCGTTCCCAGGCTCGCCCTGTGTCTTCTCCACAACCCCGAACAGCGCTAGCCTCGTGTCATGAATGAATGGCCCAGGCTCCTGCTGCTGCTTGCGCTCGCCGGGATCGGGGTAACCGTCCTGGGCAGCGCGGCCATCTGGCTGATGGACGAGGAACGGCGTATCCGCCGCGCCTTGAAACGCGTGCTGAAAGGCGCGCCGGAGGCGGTCATCCTGGCGCCCGGACGCGGCCGCGGCGCGGGGTTCAATTTCTCGACCGGGGCCATGGCGGTGGCCTGGGATTCCGGCGGCTGGCTGCTGCCTTACCGCATCGACGAACTGGTCGGCGCCGAGTTGATCGTCGACGGCCAGATCCTGGCGCGCGTCCATCGCGGCGAACCCCGCAAACCGTTGGACCACGGCGTCGAGCATGCCGCGCGCGTCACCCTGCGCCTGGTCTTCGACGACCCGCACCACCCGGACTTCGACCTGGACCTTTGGCTGGCGGGCGATGAGACCCGTCGACGCACGTCCTCGCCCAGCGACGCGGTGCAGGAAGCCAACCGCTGGCTGGCGCGCGCCGAGGCCGTTCTGCGCCGGCCGATCGCGCCCCACACCCTCACTCGGCCGGCGGCCGCTGAGGACCCGGCCGAACCGGACGACGAGCCGCCGTTCTATCTGGACCAGGACGAGCGGTTCTGAGAGCATTTTCGAGCGAAGTGGATGCCGGTTCGCGTGAAGAAAATGCGTAAAAACAAACTCTAGCCGAGCGCGAAGTCCACGCCGGCCTGCGCATGGACCAGGGCGGTGTCGATCACCGGAAGGGCCAGGTCGGCCGGCGACAGCAGCAGCCCGACCTCAGTGCAGCCGAAGATCACGCAATCGGCCTCGCCCGTCTTGGCGATCATGGCCAGGACCTCGGCCTTGGAGGCCTGCGTGACCACGCCCTGGCACAGCTCGTCATAGATGATGGCGTGCAGCCGCTCGCGGTCAGCCTCGCCCGGGATCATCGCCTCGACGCCCTGGGCGCTGAGCCGGTCGCGGTAGAACGGCTTTTCCATGGTGAACCGCGTCGCCAGCAACAACGGCCGGGAACAACCTGCCGCCTTCACGGCGCCCGCCGTGGCGTCGGCGATGTGGATCAGCGGCACGCTGACCGCCGCCTGCACCTGATCGGCGACCAGGTGCATGGTGTTGGCGCCGATCATGATCGCCTGGGCGCCCGCGCCTTCCAGCCGGGCCGCCGCCTGGGCGAGAACCTCACCCGCCGCCTGCCAGTCGCCATCGGCCTGCATCTGGGCGATGGGCGCGAAGTCCACCGACCACATGAGCAGTTGCATCGAGTGCAGCCCGCCCAACCGCTCGCGCACCATGCGGTTCATGGCCTGGTAGTAGAGCGTGGTGCTCTCGGCGCTCATGCCGCCGAGCAGTCCGACCGTGCGCATGATCCTAGAGATCCGCGTAGATGTGGGTTTCCTCCGCCGCGCCCGGATGGGTCAAGGCGCCCAGGTGGGCCGGGCCCACGATCTGGGCGTACTTCCAGAGCGCGCCGGAGTTGTAGTTGGTCTTGCGCGGCGCCCACTCAGCCTTGCGGCGCGCCAGCTCGGCAGGCTCGACTTCCAGGTCGATGGTCCCGGCGTCAGCGTCGATGGCGATGATGTCGCCGTCCTGCACCAGCGCGATGGGGCCGCCCATCTGGGCCTCGGGACCGACGTGCCCGATGCACAGGCCGCGCGTCCCGCCCGAGAACCGACCATCAGTGACCAGGGCCACCTTGTCGCCGCGCCCCTGGCCCGAGATCGCCGCCGTGGTTGAGAGCATTTCGCGCATGCCCGGACCGCCCCGGGCGCCTTCATAGCGGATCACCAGGACCTCGCCGTCCTGGTAGTCGCCGGCCTCGACCGCGTCGAAACAGGCCTGTTCGCCGTCGAACACCCGCGCCGGGCCGCGATGGCTGCGATGGCTCTCCATGCCCGCCACCTTGACGATGGCGCCGTCAGGGGCGAGCGAGCCCCACAGGCCGACCACGCCGCCGGTGGGCGACAGCGGGTTGGAGACCGGGCGGATCACCACCTGGTCGTCGCGCCACTTCACGTCCTTCAGGTTCTGCGCGATCGTCTTGCCGGTCACGGTCATGCAGTCGCCGTGAATGTAGCCGCCTTCCAGCAGGGTCTTCAGCAGCATCGGCATGCCGCCGGCCTCGCCCATGTCCTTGGCCACGAAGCGGCCGCCGGGCTTCAGGTCGGCGATATAGGGGGTGCGGGCGGCGATCTCGGCGAAGTCGCGCAGAGTAAACTCAATGCCGCACTCGTGGGCCATGGCCGGCAGATGCAGGCCGCCATTGGTGGAGCCGCCGGTGGCCGCGACCACCACGGCGGCGTTCTCGAACGACTTGCGGGTGACGATGTCGCGCGGACGCAGTTGTTCGGCGATCAACCGCACCACCGTCTCGCCCGAGGCCACGGCGTAGGCGTCACGGGTCAGGTAGGGCGCAGGCAGCGAAGCCGAGAGCGGCAGGGCCAGACCGATGGCTTCGGACACGCAGGCCATGGTGTTGGCGGTGAACTGGCCGCCGCAGGCGCCGTCCGACGGACAGGCGTGCTGCTCCAGTGAGCACAGGTCCTCCAGGCTCATCTTGCCAGCCGAGTGCATGCCCACGCCTTCGAACACGTCGACCACGGTCACGTCCCTGCCCTGCCATTGGCCAGGCAGGATCGAGCCGCCGTAGAGGAACACGCTGGGCACGTTCAGCCGCAACATGGCCATCATCATGCCCGGCAGGCTCTTGTCGCAGCCGGCCAGACCGACCAGAGCGTCATAGCCGTGGCCGCGCATGGTCAGTTCGACGCTGTCGGCGATCAGGTCGCGGCTGACCAGCGATGAGCGCATGCCCTCGTGGCCCATGGCGATGCCGTCGGTGACGGTGATGGTGCAGAACTCGCGCGGGGTGGCGCCGGCCTTCTTGACCCCCTCGCTGACCGCGTGCGCCTGGCGCATCAGGGCGGTGTTGCAGGGCGCGGCCTCGTTCCAGCACGACGCCACGCCGACGAACGGCTGGGCGATCTCGCGGCTGCCGAGCCCCATGGCGTAGTAGTAGGACCGGTGCGGCGAGCGCGCCGGTCCCTCCGTCACGTGGCGGCTGGGAAGGTTGGACTTATCCCAGGTTCCGTCTGGCTTCCGGGTCATGATCGCGCCTTCCAATGAAGAAGCGTCCTGCCTATCGGTCATGCCCATGGGCGCCAAGGGCGCGCGAGAACTTAGGCGGCCTTCGCCCCTGCTGCGGGCAGAATGAGACGCCTAAAGCGCCGCCTTCACCGCGCCCACGACCTCGTCGTCCAGCGGTTCGGTGCGCGGACCGAAGGCGCGGATCAGCTTGCCGTCCTTGCCGACCAGGATCTTGTGGAAGTTCCAGACCGGTTCGGCCGGCTCGCCCAGCACGTCCTTGGCCCACTTGTAGAACGGGTGGGCGGTGTCGCCCTTCACATCGGCCTTGGCGGTCAGCGGGAAGTCGATGTTGAACTTGGTCTCGCAGAAATCCTTGATCTCGGCTTCGGTGCCCGGCTCCTGGCCGGCGAACTGGTTGCAGGGCACGCCCAGCACCACCAGACCCTGGTCCTTGTAGTCGGAATAGAGCTTCTCGAGACCCTCGTACTGTGGGGTCAGGCCGCACTGCGAGGCGGTGTTCACCACCAGCATGACCTTGTCCCGATAGGTCTCCAGCGGCAGGGGCGCGCCATCGATGGTGTGGAACTCGAAGTCGTATGCGAACTTGGTCATGGCGTGCTCCACGAGATGGGTGAAACGAGCCTAACCCCGCTAGCCCTGATCCTCTAGTGACTGTTCTACAGCCAAGGCCAGATCGAGCGCCCGGGCCGCCTCCGCCGCGGTCACGATGGGCCGCGGCGCCTCGCCGCGCACCGCCGCCAGGAAGCCCTCGACGCTGGTGGCCAAGGTGTCCTTCACCGCCGGCGTGTCGGCGTAGTCGGGGTTCAGCGGGAAACCGGTGGTGTTGCGGAAATCTCGGCTGATGAAGTCGATCTCCACCTCGCCGGACGGATAGACCAGCTTCATGCTGCGCTTGCGCTCCAGCGCCATGCGCGAGGAATCGAAGATCGCGGTGAAGCCGTCGTCGAAGGTCACCTCGGCGCGGGCCTGGTCCCAGCCGCCGGAGAAGTCGATCGTCCCCTCGCCTTCCACCGCCAGCGGCTGCGCGTTCGACAGCGACAAGGCCAGGTCCAGGTCATGGATCATCAGGTCCAGCACCACCGAGACGTCCAGGCTGCGCTCCGAGGGCGTGCCGTGGCGGATCGATTCCAGCCGCAGCGGCTGCTCGGGGATGTCGAACAGGCCCATGGCCTGGAACACCACCCGCTCCTGGTGGCCGCAAGCGACGATCAGGTTCTGCTTGGCCGCCTCGGCCATGATCTTGTCGGCGTCGGCCAGACTGATGGCGATGGGCTTTTCGATATAGACCGGCTTGCCGGCCCGCAGCGCCGCCAGAGCGCCCTCGACATGGACGCTGGCCGGCGAGGCGACCGTGACCACGTCGCAGGCCTCGAGAAACTCGTCGAGCTTGTGGAACGCCCGGCCGCCCAGCGGCACGGCCAGGGCCGCGGCCCTGTCGGGATGATGGGTGTCGAGCACGGCCGAGAGCACCGCGCCCTTGGCGCCCGCATATTTGCGGGCATGGTGTCCGCCGAAGACGCCGGCGCCGATCACGCCGCCTTTCAGGGGTTCGCCCATAGACTCGCTCCGACAACCTGTTGACGTCGCGCTTTACAGGCGAAGGTCTATCGACGCCACCAGGGGGTTGGGTTTAAACATTCGTTTGAACATCGCTTACGATGTAAGGGAGACGCCCCAATGACCACCTCGCGCGAAGTCCGCCTGAAGAGCCGTCCTGTTGGCCTGCCCGTCGCCGACAATTTCGAAGTCGCCACCGTCACCCTGCCCGCGCCGGGTCCCGGCGAGGTCCAGGTCCGCAACAGCTGGATGACCGTCGATCCCTACATGCGCGGGCGCATGAACGACGTGAAGAGCTACTCCCCGCCCTTCGCGCTCGGCGAAGCGATGCAGGGCGGCGCGGTCGGCGAGGTGATCGCCTCGAACGATCCGGCCTACAATGTCGGCGACCTGGTGCAGTCGAACTACGGCTGGCGCGAAGCCTATAACGCCCAGGCCTCGATGGTGCAGAAGCTGAACACCTTCGGCCTGCCGCCCCAGGCGTTCCTCGGCGTCGCCGGGATGCCGGGCATGACCGCCTATGCCGGCCTGCTGCGGGTCGCGGCGCTGAAGGAGGGCGACGTCGTCTTCGTGTCGGCGGCTTCCGGCGCCGTGGGCTCGGTCGTCTGCCAGATCGCCAAGATCAAGGGCCACAAGGTCATCGGCTCGGCCGGCGGCCCGGAGAAGGTGAAGTTCCTCAAGGAAGAGCTCGGGGTCGACGTGGCCATCGACTACAAGGCCACGCCCAACCTGATGAAGGCCCTGGAAGAGGCCGCGCCGGAAGGCATCGACGTCTATTTCGAGAACGTCGGCGGCGAGCACCTGGAAGCCGCGCTGAACTCGGCCCGTCCGTTCGGCCGCTTCGCGCTGTGCGGCATGATCTCGATGTACAACGCCACCACCCCGCCGCCCGGCCCGCGCAACATCGCCCAGGCGGTCGGCAAGCAGCTGCGGATGGAGGGCTTCATCGTCTCCAGCCACTACGACATGCTGCCGTCCTTCCATAAGGACCTGGCCGAATGGCACGCGGCGGGAAAGATCAAGTGGAAGGAAACCGTGCTCGAGGGGATCGACAAGGCTCCCGAGGCCTTCCTCAAGCTCTTTTCCGGCGAGAACTTCGGCAAGATGCTGGTGAAGCTTAGCTAGCCCCCTCACCCGCTCGTCATCCCCGGGCTTGTCCCGGGGATCCATACCCTCAAGTCGACCCACGCCAACTCTGGCGGCGCGGCGGCTATGGATGGCCGGGACAGGCCCGGCCATGACGAACTCAGGTGTATAGCGCGCTTCCAGCGTTGGCCCGCCGGGAGCGACCGGCTACAAGCCGAGGGTAGTACCTCACCCGGAGTTCGCCGTGTCCCGCCTCTTCAGCGCCTATGTGATCGTCGACTGGAGCGCGGCGGCCAAGCCGTCCACCGGGGCCGACTCCGTCTGGATCGGCGTCCTGAAGCGCGACCTGCGCTTCCGCCTAACCTTCGAGGCGCACAATCCGCCGACCCGCGCCGAGGCCGAGAAGAAGCTCGCCGACATCCTGGACGACTTCAAGAAGCGCGGCGAGCGCGCCCTGGTCGGCGTCGACTTCCCGCTCGGCTTCCCGCGCGGCTTCTCCAAGGCGCTGAACCTGACCGGCGAGCATCCCTGGCGCGCGGTCTGGGACCAGCTGGACAAGATGGTCAAGGACAAGGCCGACAACACCAACAACCGCTTCGGCGTGGGTTCGGAGATCAACCGGCGCATGACCGGCGGTCCCTTCCCGTTCTGGGGCTGCCCGCCGAAAGACGCGCTGACCACCCTGCAGCCCAAGCGCACGCGGGCTCACGGCCCTGACGATCTGCCGGAGTTCCGCCATGCGGATCTGGCGGCCAAGGGCGCGGCCTCGATCTGGAAGCTCTATTACAACGGCTCGGTCGGCGGTCAGGCGATCCTGGGCATTCCCGCCGTCCGCCGCCTGAAGCTGGCGCGCGGCGAGGCGGTGAAGGTCTGGCCGTTCGAGACCGGCTTCAAGGCCCTGACCGAGGCCGACCTGGCCGGCGTCGAGGTGGTCGTCGCCGAGGTCTATCCGTCGCTCTACAAGGCTCAGCCCCAGCCGGGTGAGGTCAAGGACCAGGCCCAGGTCCGCGTCACCGCCGAGCACTTCGCGCGATTGGATGAGACGGGAAAGCTGGGCGGTGCCTTCACGATCGGCAAGACCGCCGCGGCCGACGTCGTTCTAGACGCCGAGACCGAAGAGGGCTGGATCCTGGGCGTCGAGGCCTAGAAAGGCCCGGAAGCAGGCGCCGGCCCTACGCCGTTTCCGCCTGCCCTTGCGGCTCGGCGGCCGGCAGCTTGTCGGCCAACCGGCGGCGACGCTCCACGACCGGCGGGCTGCGCAGGCGTTGCAGATACATCGGCAGCAGCACGCCGCTGACGCCGGCCGCATCGGCCAATATGTCGCCCAGTTGCGCGCCGCGCCCCGTCAGCATCTGGGCCACCTCGACCGCGACGCCGAACATCAGCACCAGGCAGGCCAGGTCGAACGAACGACGCTTAGGGACCGCGGCGATGGTCAGCAGGGTCAGGCCGTAGAAGGCGATGAAGTGCGCCGCCTTATCGACGCTGATCAGATGCTTCTCGACGCCTTTGAACGGCCCGATCATGCCGATCGCACAGACCAGGGTGGCGGCGATCAGCAGAATGCGCGCGAATTTCGGAGTCGGGAAAACCATGCCCCCTTCTCTCAGATCAGCGTGAATCGACCGTTCACCCCGGCGAAAAAAGTCGCCTTCGCCTAGAGCCCGCGGCGCGCCAGCGACCAGAACCGCCAACTCAGCAGGCCTGCCGAGATGAACGAAGCGGTGATCACCGCCCAGACTATGCCGTTCAGGCCAAGGCCCATCGGAATGGCCAGCCACCACGCCAGCGGCATCATCACCAGCACATAGCTGGTCATGTGGGTGAAGGTCGGCAGCCAGACGTCTCCGCGGGCCCGCAGCGCCTGGGCGATCACCACCTGCAACGCGTCGACCAGGAAGAACAGGCACGACAGCACCAGGGCCGCCGAGGCCATGGCGATCACCACCTTGTCGGAGGTGTAGGCCTGGCTGATCAGCCCCGCTGACGGCCAGATGACCAGCGAGATCACCAGGCCGAACACGGCGGTGATCCCAAAGCCGATCAAGCCCGCGCGAACGACGCCGCGCGCGTCGCGCGCGCCGTAGGCGCGGCCGACCATGACGGCGGTCCCGGTCGAGAGCCCCAGCGGAACCATGAAGACCATCGCCGCCACGTTCAGCACCACGGCCCAGGCGGCCACGGTCAGGCCGCCCATCCAGCCGGCGAAGATGTTCATCGAGGCGAAGGCCGCGACTTCGAAGAAGTTCGAGGCCCCCGCCCCGTATCCGATCCGGCGCTGCTCCGCCTCGGCGGGCCGATCACGCTCGGGCTTGGTGAAGACGCCGAGCGCTCGCGATTCCGGCATGCGCAGGATGTAGATCAGCATCGCGATGGCCAGGAACGTCCGCGCGCCGGTGGTCGCCCAGGCTCCGCCAACGGCTCCCAGCGGCGGAATACCCAGGTGCCCGGGCACCAACAACAGCAGCAAGGCCAGGTTCACCCCGTTGGCCAGCCACATCATCACCGCGCCCGGCTTGGGTTTGCCTAGGCCCTCCAGCCAGAAGCTGGCGGAGACGCTGATCGCGTAGCCGGGCAGCGACAGGGCGAAGATCAGCATGGCGCGTGACGCGCCGTCGGCCAGATCCTTGTCCAGGCCGATCACATGCAGGAAGGCCGGTCCGGCGATAAGCGTGATCGCCAGCGAGATCACGCCGATCCAGAAGCTGTAGGCCAAGCCGCGACGCAGGACCGCGCCGGTCAGTTCGCGGCGTCCCTGTCCGATCCGCCGGGCGGTCATCACCTGCACGCCGGTCAGCAGGCCGACCGCCATCGTCACGACGACGCTGGTCGGAGCCCAGGCGAGCGCGTGATAGCCGAGCTGCGTCGCCGAGTAGCGGCCCACCACGATGGCGTCGGACAAGCCCATGGTCATGATGCCCAGGCGCGAGATCACGACCGGCCACGAGAGCTTCCAAAGCTCCGCGGTCTGCGCGCGCACGACATCGATTTCACGCCCGTCCGAAGGGAGGGTCGCCCCGGCCTGTTCGGCCATGATCTCACCAATTTTCAAAGAGGCGCGGAACCTGGAGGTTCGCAGCCTCGACCGCAAGGGCGGTCCTTGGCGGACCGCCGCATTTTTAGGCGCCGGTCACCTGAACAGCACAGCCTGCGGATGACGGACGGCGTAGGCCGCCCGTCTCAGAGCGCCTTCAGACGGCGGCGCGAAGCGCTGCGCTGACTCGCTCTTCCTTGAGCTTTTCAGCCACCAGGAAGGCCAGCTCCAGCGCCTGTTCGCCATTCAGGCGCGGGTCGCAGTGGGTATGGTAGCGGTCGGCCAGATCGCCTTCGGTCAGGGCCCGGGCGCCGCCCAGGCACTCGGTGACGTTCTGACCGGTCATCTCCAGGTGCACCCCGCCCGGATGCACGCCCTCGGCCTTGGCGATCTCGACGAAGCTCTTCACCTCGGAAAGGATCCGGTCGAAGGGCCGCGTCTTGTAGCCGTTGGCGGCGGTGAGCGTGTTGCCGTGCATCGGGTCGATGGCCCAGACCACCGAACGTCCGGACTTCTTGGTCGCCTGCAACAGACGCGGCAGACGATCAGCGATCTTGTCGTGGCCAAAGCGGCCATAGAGCGTCAAGCGGCCAGGCTCGTTGTTCGGGTTCAGCACATCGATCAGACGCAGCAGATCGTCCGGCTCCATGGTCGGTCCGACCTTCACCCCGATCGGATTGCGGATGCCGCGGAAGTACTCGATGTGCGCGCCGTCCAACTGACGGGTGCGCTCGCCGATCCAGACCAGGTGCGCGGAGGTGTCGTACCATTCGCCCGAGGTGGAATCGACGCGGGTCATCGCTTCCTCGAAGCCCAGCAGCAGGGCCTCGTGGCTGGTGAAGAACTCGACGCGATGCAGGTCGGGTTGGCTCTCCGGGGTCACGCCGATGGCGGCCATGAAGGTCAGGGCTTCGCTGATCTTCTCCGACAGTTCGCGGTACTTCGCGCCTTGCGGGCTGTCGGCCACGAAGCCGAGCGTCCAGCGGTGGATGTTGTAGAGGTCGGCATAGCCGCCGCCGGCGAAGGCGCGCAGCAGGTTCAGCGTCGAGGCCGACTGGCCATAGGCCTGCAGCAGGCGCTGAGGGTCAGGCGTACGTCCCGCCGCCTCGAACTCCATGCTGTTGATGTTGTCGCCGCGATAGGACGGCAGCTCGACGCCGTCGATGGTCTCGACCGGCGAGGAACGCGGCTTGGCGAACTGGCCGGCCATCCGGCCCACCTTCACCACCGGCTTGCCGCCGGCGAAGGTCAGCACCACCGCCATCTGCAGGATCAAGCGGAAGGTGTCGCGGATGTTGTCGGCGTGGAATTCCTTGAAGCTCTCGGCGCAGTCGCCGCCCTGCAGCAGGAAAGCGCGGCCCTCGGCCACGTCGCCCAGCAGGCTCTTCAGACGCCGCGCCTCGCCGGCGAACACCAGCGGCGGCATGCCCCGAAGAGTCTGCTCAACCCGGGTCAGCTCCGCCAGATCCGGATAATCCGTCGGCAGGTGCTTGGCGGGCTTCGTCCTCCAGGAGGCGGGCGTCCAATGCTCGGTCATGACTCAACTCCGCGCCCGCGCGAATTGCGAGCGGAGGGCGTTCTACTCCCAGAACGATCAGCTAGTCGATGGCTGCGCCGGGCGTTTTTCCAGCTCAGGCTGGTGTTGAACCGCCAGGCAGGCCGCTGCGGCGACGGCGCCCACCGCCAGCCACCACTCCTGCCAGACGCCGAACGACACCGCCGAGAACACCAGATAGGCGCCGGCCGTCGCCGCGCCGGCCGCCCGGCCCGCGTCACGATTGGGGCCGCTCTGACGCGCGATGACCACGCACCAGAACACCGCCGCGGCCATCGCGCCGATCAGTCCCAGTTCCAGCCAGACCTGCAGGGCTGCGTCGTGGGGGTGCAGCTTGATGCCCGGCGCAAACATCCGGCTGGCGTCGAGCCCCCAACCTCGCAGCGGATGGTCGCCGATCCAGTCGGCGGCATGACGCCAGTATCCCATTCGCTGGGACCATGAGAGCGACACGTCGGCTTCAAGCTGTTGATACCAGCCCAGCTTGCGGGTCAGCCAGACGATGCCCGGCGCCGCCAGGAACAGCACAGCCGCCAGGCCGCCCAGCACCCGGGGCGCGACCACCGGCCAGGCGTAGACCGACAGCCCGAACATGATGCTGGCCACCAGGGCGATAATCGGCGCGTCGGCTTCCAGCCTCAGGCTGGCGCCGGCGATCCCCGCGACCATCAGCAAGGCCGGCCATATCCCGGCGCCTATGCGGCGGCCGGCCACCGCCGCCGCTGGGGTCAGGACCGCCAGCACGAAGCCGCCCTGGGCGACATTGCGCACCGCCAGGTCAGGCCGGATCGGATCGCCGATCGCCGTGCGCAGCGCCTGATAGAGCGCGGCGCCGGTCAGCGCCTCCACCGCCAGCACGAGCCCCAGCAACGCCATGCCCCAGACCAGGATCCTCAAGGCGGCGATCCGTGTACCGGCCGAGGCCGCGCCGGCCGCGCGGAACAGCGCCCAATAGAGCACCGCCTGCGCGAGAAGCTTCAACCCGGTCGCGCTTTCGAGACTAGTGGGCGTGAAGGGACTCCAGGCCGTCGAACTCAAGGCCCAGACGGCCAGCACCAGCACCGCGATGGCGGCCGGCCGATCCTCTTCAGTGATACGCAGGCCTCGGAGCGTGAGCAGGCCGCCGAGCGCGGCGACCGGCGCGAAAGCCAGCGGCCCCACCCATGCGAGCAGGGGCGCAAGGGCGAAGACCCCGCCCAGCACCCAACCGAACCAGGCGACGCCGTCGCCCGGCGTGCTCGCCTTGGCTGAACTCACGCCGCCGTGCCCATCGGGACGTATTTCTCCCGCATGGTGACCAGTTCCTCGGCCAGGGTCGGGTGGACGGCGCAGGTGGAATCCCACTGTGGCTTGGTCACGCCCATCTTCAGGGCGACGGCCGCCATCTGGATGATCTCGGGCGAATCCGGACCGACCACGTGGCAGCCGAGGATGCGCTCGCTGCCGGCCTCGACCACCAGCTTGATCAGGCAGCGCTCGTCGCCGCCGTAGAAGGTCGTCTTCATCGGCCGGAAGCGCGAGAGGTAGATGTCGACCTTGCCGTGTTGATGACGGGCGTCGGCTTCCGACAGGCCCACCGAGCCGACCGGCGGCTGCGAGAACACCGCCGAGGCCACCATGTCGTGGTCGAAGGTGGTCGGATTGCCGTAGAATTCGGTCTGGGCGAAGGCCGCGCCCTCACGGATCGCCACCGGCGTCAGGTTGATCCGGTCGGTGACGTCGCCCACCGCCCAGATGTTGTCGACATTGGTCTTGGAGAACTTGTCGACGACCACCGCGCCGGCGTCGTTCAGCTTCACGCCGGCGGTCTCGAGGCCGAGGCCGTCCACATAGGGCTTACGTCCCGTGGCGAACATGACCAGATCCGTCGCGATGGCGTGGCCGGAGGTCATGTGGCTGATGAAGCCGGTGTCGGTCTTCTCGATGCTGTCGTGTTGGCAACCGAGCACGATCTTGACGCCGCGCTTCTTCATTTCCTCGGTGACGTGCGCCCGGACGTCGTCGTCGAAGCCGCGCAGGATGTTGGCGCCGCGATAGACCAGCGTCGTCTCCACGCCCAGCCCGGCGAAGATCCCGGCGAACTCCACGGCGATATAGCCGCCGCCGGCGATCATGATCGACTTGGGCAACTGCGGCAGTTGGAACGCCTCTTCCGAGGTGATGATGTGCTCGGCGCCGGGAAACTCGGTGGGGTTCCAGGGGCGGCCGCCGGTGGCGATCAGCACCTTGTCGGCGGTGATCGTCTGCTTGCCCTCGACCACGATGGTGTGGGCGTCGGTCAGCCGGGCCTTGCCATGGACGATCTCGGCCCCGGCGTTGTTGAGGTTGGTGACATAGATGCCCGACAGCCGGGCGATCTCGCGGTCCTTGGCTTCCAGGAACCGCTTCCAGTCGAAGGTCGCCTGGCTGGGCGACCAGCCGTAGCCCTCGGCGACCTGGGCGTTGTGGGCGAACTCCGAGGCGTAGACCATGAACTTCTTGGGCACGCAGCCGCGGATCACGCAGGTGCCGCCGACGCGGTGTTCCTCGGCCAGGGCGACCTTGGCGCCGGACATGGCCGCCAGTCGTCCGGCGCGCACGCCGCCCGAACCCGCGCCGATCACGAAGAGGTCGTAGTCGTAGTTCGCCACGTCTTACTCCTTACGGCTCGAGGGTGACGACGCCGTCGGCCGTCCCCACCAGAGCCACATCCGCCAAGTCGAGGAACAGGCCATGTTCGACCACGCCGGTCACGCTCTTCAGCGCGGCGGCGAGCGCTGCGGGATCCTCGATCCGCCCGCAAGCTGCGTCATAGATGAGGTTGCCGTTGTCGGTTTTCACCGGCACGCCGTCCTTGACCCGCAGACGCGGGGCGATCCCGAGGTCGCATTCGCCCAGCGCATCGCAAATCCGCAGCATGGTGGTCTCGTGTCCGAAGGCCACGACCTCGATCGGCAGCGGGAACTTCCCCAGCTTGGCGACCCGCTTCTCGGCGTCGGCGATGACCACGCAGCGCTTGGAAGCTTCCCAGACCAGCTTCTCGCGCAACAAGGCCGCCCCGCCGCCCTTGATCAGGGCCAGGGCCGGGCCGATCTCGTCGGCGCCGTCGACGGTCAGGTCGATGGACCGCACCGGGCCAAGCTCGCCCAGGCGGATGCCCAGGCTCTCGGCGAGGTTGGCGGTCGCGAGCGAGGTCGGAACCCCCAGGATGTCCAGCTTGCGCGCCGCCAGCGCCTTCACGAACCAGGCCGCGGTCGAGCCGGTGCCCAGGCCCACGACCATGCCGCTTTCGACCAGTTGGGCCGCGGCCTCCCCGGAAGCCTTTTTCTGCGCGTCAGCGTCCATTGGAAAACCTCGTCATCGCCGGGGCAGCCCCCGCGGCGATCCATATTCAGTTGAGTTCGGCGGTTCTTAGGCGGCGCGGACCTGCCGGGCCACGACGAACTGCGCCGCGATGCTACTTCTTGGCCCGCTTGGCGAGCTTGGCCGCCCGGAACCGCGCCGCCCAGCCCTCTTTCTCCACCTGCCCCGAGCGCTCCAGCGCCAGCGCATTGTCGGCCACGTCGCGGGTGATCACCGAGCCCGAGCCCGTATAGGCCCCGGCCCCGATCCGCACCGGCGCCACCAGCGATGAATTGGACCCGACGAAGGCGCCTTCCCCCACATGGGTCTCGAACTTGTCGAAGCCGTCGTAGTTGCAGAAGATCGTGCCCGCGCCGATGTTGGCCTTCGCGCCCACGGTGCCGTCGCCCAGATAGGACAGGTGATTGGCCTTGGCGCCCGCGCCGACCTTCACCTTCTTCACCTCGACGAAATTGCCGATGTGGGCGTCCTCGCCGATCTCGGCGCCCGGACGCAGGCGGGCGTAGGGACCGATCAACGCCCCAGCCATGACCTTGGCGCCCTCCAGATGACTGAAGGCGCGGATGACCGCGCCGGTCTCGATGCTGACGCCTGGCGCGAACACCACGAACTGTTCCACCAGGGTCCCGGCCGCGATCTGCGTATCCCACGAGAAGTGCACCGTCTCCGGGGCCAGCATCGCCACCCCCTCGGCCAGGAAATGGGCGCGGCGGCGCTGCTGGAAGATCGCCTCGGCCTGGGATAGCTGCAGCGGGGTGTCGGCGCCCATCACCGCGCTCTCAGGCGCGATGGAGGCCTTGACCAGCAGGCTTTCGCCGGTGGCGATCCGAACGATGTCGGTCAGGTAGTACTCGCCCTTGGCGTTGTCGTTCGTCACCTTCGACAACCAGCCGAACATCGCCTTGCAGTCGGCGGCCATCATGCCGGCGTTGCAGACCCGGACCGCCAGCTCCTCCGGCGTCGCCTCCTTCGGCTCGACGATACGCAGCACGTGGCCGTTGGCGCCGCGCAACACCCGTCCGTACAGCAGCGGATCGACCGGCTCGAAGGCCAGCATGGCCAGCGCCACGCCCTCGGCGCGCAGCTTGAACAGCGGCTCCAGGTCCTTGGGCTCCAGCAGCGGGCAATCGCCGTTGAGCACCAGCACGTCGCCCTGGAAGTCGGCCAGCACCTCTCGCGCCGCCAATACCGCGTGGCCGGTGCCGAGCGGCGGGTCCTGCACCGCCACGGCGTCCTTGCCGAGCCGGGCCTCCACCAGCGCCCGGACGCCCGGGCTATGGTTGCCCACCACCACCACGATGCGTTCGCAGCCGCTGGCCTGCACGGTGTCGATCACCCGGTCGAGGATGGCGCGGCCGCCGACCTTGTGCAGCACCTTGGGGATCGGCGACTTCATGCGCGTGCCCTGGCCTGCGGCCATAATCACAGCGGCGCGTGGGGTCATGGATCGGTCCTTACGAGTCGGGCAGACATTGCAATCATGCGGCGTTTAGCCGAAACGGCGAGCGGTTTCGACGGAGGCTTTCCTTGACTGACCTTACGGCCCTGGCCGGCGCCACCATAGTCTTCGACCTCGACGGTACGCTGGTCGACTCCGCGCCCGACCTGATCGGCACCCTCAACGTCATCCTGGCGCAGGAAGGGATCGCCCCCCTGCCCTTCGACGAGGCCCGGCCGTTCATCGGCCATGGCGCGCGCCGGCTGCTCGAGCGCGGGTTCGCCGCCCAAGGCCATCCCGCCCCCGCCGAGCGTATGCCCGACCTCTTCGCGCGGTTCATCGCCCACTACAACGAACACAGCGCCGACGAGACCAGACCCTATCCCGGCGTCGTGCGCTGCCTGACTGAATTGAAAGCCGCCGGCGCCCGGCTGGCGGTCTGCACCAACAAGCTGACCGACCTGTCGCTGCCGATTCTCGAAAAGCTGGACCTCATCGACTTCTTCGACGCCGTGATCGGCGCCGATCTGGCCCCTGCGCCCAAGCCCGACGCCCGCCACCTGACCCACACGATCGCGGTCGCGGGCGGCCGGATCGACCGCGCCGTGATGGTCGGCGACGCCTCCACCGACGCCGGCGCGGCCCGCGCCGCCAAGGTTCCGCTGGTGCTGGTCAGCTTCGGCTACACCGAGGTTCCGGCGGCCGAACTTGGCCCCGACGTCCTGCTCCACCATTTCGACGAACTGAAGAATGCGTGCGTAACGCTTCTGACCGCTTGCCCGGCGCAGGACGTCAGGCTATAGGCGCAACCCTTCCGGAGGATGCGTAGCTCAGCGGGAGAGCACCTCGTTCACACCGAGGGGGTCACAGGTTCAATCCCTGTCGCATCCACCAATTTTTTCAGCGGGTTAGAGATTTCTCCCCGCGGCGCTTGCCAGAAAACTGCCATCAGGACCGGTATCCGAGCGCAGTTTTGCGCGCGTCGAGCAGGCCTGATGCCGATCCGCGCGTACTCTCCCCCGCCTACAACCATAAATTCAGAGCTTCGCAACCCGGCGGCTCCATGGTGCCGGCGGGGAGCTAGCTGCTCGCCGGTTGGGGAACAGGACCGTCCATGCAGGGTAGGTTTACAGGCGCATCGTCAGCGGGAGCAGCGATGCAGACGTTGCTCGATAAGGCAATGAAATCGAAGCCGCTTGAGGGACTCGAGCAGGTCACCATCACCCGTGTGGCTCTCTCCCGAACACTCGATGAAGCCGTGACCATTGGCCGAGGCTTCGCGCTTCGGGCGGTGCAAGAGGAACAAGACCGGCAACTGCAGGAGCGCCGTAGACGTCAGGCCACCGCCCCAGCCCGGCTCCGGGCGGCCTGCACATCTTGCTTGCGCCGTTCCTGGTCCGTCGTCGTCGGCCTAGTGGCGCTCTGGTTTGGCGTGGCCTTCGCGGCTACCGCGGTTGCGACCCTTGGGTGAGATAGACGACCACGTGGGATTTGCATGGGTGGATGCGAACGCGCGGGTCGAACTCGCTTCGCTCGCGAGCGATTTGCGGGAACTCAGCGATCAGATCAAACGCCGCCTCGAGCGCATCCTGATAGCGCTCGGCTTGGGTCACGCCGAAGGCTTGAACGCTCGCGACATATATCTCGATCAGATCCTCTTCGGCGCGGCGGCTGAGCCTATAGCTCATGACCCACGCCAGCTCGACGACGGGCTTCGGCGCGGATGTCCTGCATCGTCTTTTCGCTCACGCCGCTCTCGACGCCTTCATCGATAAGATGCTGCAAATGCGCGATCTTCTCGGCGCGCTCCTGATCCCTCCGGATCAGATCGCGGACGTAGTCGCTCGCATTGCTGTAGCGGCCGGTTTCAGCTCGCCCTTCCACCCAAACCTTCATGGCGTCAGGCAGAGAAACATTCATGGTCGCCATTGGGGCACCTCCATCGTCACAGTGACAAAATTGGCAAAGATTGTCAATTTTTGGGGTCTGCCGGATGGCTCGCGCGTTGAGCGTCCTAACCACCGAACATCAGCTCACCGACCAACGCCCGGTCCTCGGATGGCCGGTCCTGAGCTCCGTCGGCAGGATCGTCACCGCCCCCTTCCCCGCTCAACCCGGCGAGATGACCCGCCCATAGGTCCAGCGCGGCCCGCTTATCAGCCAGATATTCATTGCGATCGTAAACGGCGGTGACCGCAGCGCCCTCCTGGGCGGTGTGGCCGAGCACCTTGCCGATGATGAAGCGGCGAACGCCGTATTTCTCGCCCGTGAGGACGGTCGCACCAGAGCGTCGGAAATCGTGCGGCGACCCCGGCGGCAGTTCCTGACGTTCGCAGATGCGCGATACGGCCCGTGTCATGGCGTGGGGCTCGAGATGCTGCTGCGGCTTGGTCGGCGAAGGGAAGATGTACTCTCCATTTCCACCGGGCAGCCGCCTGGCCAGCGCGAGTAGCTCCATCGCGTCGTCTGACAGGGGTACGACGTGGGTCCGACCATTCTTCGCCCGCTCGAGCGAGATGGTCCACGTCTTGGTCGCCGGATCGATCTCCACCCACCGGGCGCCGGCTGTCTCGGTGCGCCGCCGCAAACTGGCGCCGCTAGCGCCAGACATCTTGCATGGGCGGACGACCAAGGCCGAGCGCGACCGCCGGCCGCCCTCACTATGATCGGCGGCGTGATCCATGGGGGATCACAGGAAACCGCGATCGGTGCGGCTTGCCTGCCGCGGCGTACGGCGGACAAAGATCATCCTAGACCCCCGCCTAAAGAGGAACCGCCATGAAACTCGACAACACCATCTGCGCTGTAATCACCGGCGGCGCTTCGGGGCTGGGTGCGGCGACCGCACGGCGACTGGCGAGCCACGGGGTGAGGGTGGCTCTGTTCGACCTCAACGCCGACCTGGGCGAGGCGCTGGCGAAAGAGCTCGGCGGCGTGTTCTGCCAGGCCAATGTCGCCTCTAGCGAGGACATCGACGCCGCCTTCGCCAAGGCGCGCGCCGCCCATGGACAGGAGCGGATTCTGGTCAACTGCGCCGGCGTCGGCGGCGGCGCCAAGACCGTGTCGCGGGATAAGCAGACCGGCGAGATCAAGGAGTACCCGCTCGAGAACTTCGAGCGGATCATCCAGATCAATCTGATCGGCACGTTCCGCTGCATCACCAAGAGCGCCGCCGGCATGCTGACCCTGCCGGTGCTGGAGGACGGGGACCGCGGCGCCATCGTCAACACAGCGTCGGTGGCGGCCGAGGACGGTCAGATCGGCCAGGTCGCCTACACCGCGTCCAAGGCGGGGATCGTGGGCATGACCCTCACCATCGCCCGCGACCTCTCCAACGAAGCCATACGGGTCAACACCATCCTGCCGGGCATCTTCGACACCCCGCTGCTGGCGCGCGCCGCCGAGCATGTGAAGGCGGGCCTCAGCGCCTCGGTGCCGTTCCCCAAGCGGCTGGGCATGTCGGAGGAATACGCCCAGCTCGCCGAGACGATGATCACCAACGGTTACTTCAACGGCGAGGACGTGCGTCTGGACGGCGCGATCCGAATGGCGCCGCGCTAATCCGCAACGAGCGCGCGGAAAGCCGTCGGCACGTCGCTGATGTCGATGATACCGACCTCAATCCGCTCGGCCCTAGCCCATCGCAAGCATGGCGCGGTCGATACCGCCTTGCTGCGCTTGTGGGCGCTTCCCGCCCTGTCGGGCGCTCTTGTCGCCGTCGCCGCCGCCTGGGCCAAGGGTCCGGTGCTGATGACCATCTTCGCGGTCTTCGCCACCCTCGCGGCCCTACACATGGCCTTGGGCAAGGATACCTGGCGGATCGCCCAGCAACTGCCTGGACGCATCGGCCAAAGCGTCATGGCGTTTGTCATCGCCTGCGTCTCGGTCATGATAGGCATTGGCGGCGGCGCCTTCACCGTCCCCACCCTCACCCTGTTCGGCCATCCCATCCATCGGGCCGTCGGCACAGCCGCGGCGATCGGCGTGCTCATCGCCATTCCCGGCGCTATCGGCTTCGCCATCAGCGGTTTGGGCCGACCTCTGCGCCCGCCCTACTCCCTGGGTTACGCCAACCTGATCGGCGTGGCTCTAATCGTCCCCTCAACGGTGATCGCCGCCCCCTGGGGCGCCGCCCTCGCGCACAAGCTTGACCGCAAATGGCTGCGGCGCGCCTTCGCGTTGTTCCTGGGCGCCACCGGCCTGAAGATGGCCCTTAGTCTGATGTGATCTGGCCTGGTTCCGGCGCGAGGCCGCCTAATGCCCGCCGCCCGATCCGGCGGCGCGCTTGGGCCGCGGCGCCAGCCAGATCGTCGTCGCGGCGATGGCGAACACTCCAGCCGTCGCCAGGAACATCTGGTTGGTCGACAGCATCACCGCCTGGGTCTGCACCAGCCCTTCGAGTTGCCCCAGAGCCTGGCTGGGCGAGAAGCCCTGGCCGGTCATCCCATCCAGCGCGGCCTGCGGCTGATTCAGCGCTCCGACCAGATCCGCGCGCTTGGCGCTGGCGCCGTTCTCCCAGGCCGTGGTCATGATCGAGGTCGCGAACGCCCCGGCCACCACCCGTAGGAAGTTGGCGACGCCGGCCGCCGCAGCCGTCTCCTCCTCGTCCACCGCGCCCAGCGCGATGGTCTGGGTCGGGATAAAGAAGAACGGCATGGCGAAGCCCAGCGCCAGTTGCGGCAAGGCGATGGTCATGAAGTCGGCGTTGGTGGCGAAGTGGCCGCGCCAGATGGCGACCCCCGCCATCCAGAACACCCCAAACGAGACCAGCGCCCGCGGATCGCGCCTAGCCACCTGACTGGCGACTATCGGCGACATCACCACCGCAAGCACGCCTTGGAAGGCCGCCGCGTAGCCGGCCGAAGTCGCCGTGTAGCCCATGTTCGTCTGGAGCCAGAGCGGCAGGAGCACGACGCTGGCGAAGAACGCCCCGAAGGTGAGACTGAGGGTTGTCACCCCTATGGAGAACCCTCGGTGACGGAACACCCGCAGGTTCACGATCGGGTTCTGCGCCGTCAGCTCCCAGATCAGGAAGGCCGCGAAACCGACGGCCGCGACAATGGCCAGGACGATGATCGTCGACGAGGCGAACCAGTCCAGCTCCTTGCCCTTGTCGAGCATGATCTGCAGCGACCCGACCCACAGGATCAGCAGACCCAGGCCCACATAGTCGACCGGCACGCGGCGGGTCGCGCCCTGGTGCTTGATCAGCGCGCGATAGGCGAGGAACGCCACGCCGAAGGCCACCGGGATATTGATGAAGAAGATCCAATGCCAGCCGATGCTGTCGGAGATCGTACCGCCCAGGATCGGCCCGGCGATCGGCCCGACCACCGTGGTCATGCTCCACAGGCCCAGCGCCTGGGGCGCCTTTTCCTTGGGGAAGATCTGTAGCAACAGGGTCTGCGACATTGGCATGATCGGCCCGCCGCAGAGACCTTGCAGCACCCGCGCGAACACCAGGATGCCAAAGGTCGGCGCGAGCCCGCAGAGGATCGAGAAGACCCCGAACCCAACCAATCCAAAAACGAAGACCTTTACGGCCCCGAACCTCTGAGCCAGCCAGCCTGACAGCGGCACGGTGATCGCCTCGGCCACCGCATAGGAGGTGATCACCCAGGTGCCCTGGCTGGGCGAAACCGCCAGGCCGCCGGCGATATGCGGCACGGCCACGTTGGCGATGGTGATGTCCAGCACCACCATGAAGTTGGCCAGGCCGAGCAAAAGCCCGGTCACCAGCAGCGCCATCCCAGTCAGGGGTGCCGGCGTCGATTGGCTCTGGCTCACCCGCGTGATCCTACTTTGAGACGTCGATCACGGCGTCCATGGACAGGCCGACCCGAAGCGGGTGCTCGGCCAGTTCCTTGGGGTCGAGAGTTATGCGGACCGGCACGCGCTGGACCACCTTGATCCAGTTGCCGGTGGCGTTCTGGGCCGGGATCAGCGCGAAGGCCGAGCCGGTGCCGCCGGCCAGGCCCGAGACCTTGCCGTGGAACTTCACGCCCTTGCCATAGAGATCGCTGATCAACTCAACCGATTGCCCCGGCCGCACCTTGCGCAGCTGCACTTCCTTGAAGTTGGCGTCCACATAGGCGGTCTGGATCGGCACGATACTCATCACCGGTGCGCCGTTGGCGACCTTCTGGCCGACGACCACGCTCTTGCGGGCGACAACGCCGTCGACCGGCGAGCGGATGGTGGTGCGGGCCAGGTCCAGTTCGGCTTGGGCCAGCTTGGCGCGGGCGATGGCGACTTCGGGGTTGCCCTCGACGTTGGTCCCGGCGACCAAGACATTGGCGGCCTTCTGCTGGCCGGCCGACTGCGCGGCGGTCGCTCGGGCCTGGGCCAGGCCCGCCTGGGCCGCGGCGAGCGCCGCCTTGGCCGCCTGGAAGCGGTTCTCGGCCTGAGTCAGCTCATCACCCGACACAGCGCCCGATGCTGACAGGTTGCGACGGCGGCCATACTCGACCTCGGCGCGGGAGAAGTCCGACCTGGCGCTGGCCAGCATGGCCTCGGCCCGCGCGACATCGGCGGTGCGGGCCGCGGTCTGGGCGCCCAGGGCCTCATCATTGGCGAAGTATTGGCCGACACGCCGCTCGGCCTGGCCCAGCTCGGCCCGGGCGCGGTCGACGGCCAACTGATAGTCGGCGGCCTCGATCACCGCGATGACCTGCCCCTTCTTGACCACAGCCGTCTCGCCGACCGGCGTCTGGACGATCGGCCCGGAGACCAGCGCCGTCACCTGGGCGGTGTCGGCGTTGACGTATGCGTTGTCGGTGGCGACGTGGCGCGAGCCGACCAGCACCCAATAGAGCCCCCAGATCACCGCGACGGCGACGATTACGCCGCCCAGGATCAGGAACAGACGCTTGCGGCGCGCGCCATTGGCGGCCGCAGGCGCGGTTGAGAGAGCCGGCGCGGCGGCCATGGCTTGCGGCTTTGATCCGATATCGTCGGGCATGGGGGGCCTTTCCGGGGAGGACGGAAACGGTTGGGGTCAGGCTGCTCGGAATCCGCCGCCCAGGGCGCGGACCAGAGCTGCATCAAGGGTCAGGGCGCGCGCCTCCAGATCGGCGGCGGCGCGCCTTTGCAGGATCACGGCGTTCTCGGCGGCCAGGACCGCGGTGTAGGAATCAAGGCCGCCCTCGTAGCGCATCTTGGCGATGCGATAGGCTTCCTCGCCCTTGGCCAGGGCCTGCCGGGCGGCGATCAGCCGGCTCGCCAGGGCGCGTTCGCTGACGGCCGCGTCGGCCACCTCCTTCAGCGCCTGGACCAAGGTCGCGTCATAGGCGGCGACGGCTGAGTCGTATTCGGCCCGCGCGCCACGATAGGCGCCTGAGAGCCGCCCGCCCTGGAAGATCGGCAGGCTGAGCGCCAATCCCGCCTGACCGATGTCCGACCCGCTGTCGGTCAACAGGTTCAGGCCAAGCGATTGCGCGCCGATGAAGCCGGCCAGGTTCACGTTCGGATAGAAGGACTTGCGCGCGACATCGGTGCGCTTGGCGGCCGCCTCGGCCCGCAGTCGCGCGGCCGCGACGTCGGGTCGGCGGCCCAGCAGATCGGCCGCCAGGTTCGTCGGCAGGCCGAAATTCCGGGTCGCCGGCGCCGTGGGCAGGACGATGGCCAGGCCGCGATCTGGTCCCGCGCCGAGCAGCGCGGCGATCTGGTCTCGGGCCAGGCCCACCTGCTCTTGAGCTGCGGCCAGCTCCTGGTCGGCGCTGGCCAGGCCGGCCTCGGCCTGTCTCAGCTCGCCCTGGTTGGCCGCGCCGTTCTCGACCCGCTGAGCCACCAGCTTGCGGGTCGCTTCGCGGTTCGCCTGGGCCTGACGGGCGGCTTCCTCGCTAGCGAAGGCCCGCGAGAGTTCGGCATAGGCCCCGACCAACGAGGTCGTCAGCATCAGGCGCGCCTGGGCGGCGTCCATCTCGGCGGCGGCCGCCTCCGAGGTCGCGGCGGCCAAGGCCGCGCGGTTCTTGCCCCAAAGATCGAGATCGAACGACAGGTCCAGGGTCGCCCGACCGGTGTCGTTGTAGCCCCTGGGCACGAAGTCCGGCGGGATGCCGTTGTTGTAGCTCTGCTTGGCCTCCGCCGCCTGGGCGTTCAGCGTGGCGCTGGGCAGCAGCGCCGCCCGGCTCTGCTGGGCCCGCGCCTGGGCCGCCCGCACCCGGGCCTCGGCTTGAGCCAGGGTCGGCGATCCGGCCAGCGCCTCATCGACCAGGGTGTCGAGTTGAGCGTCGCCATAGCTCTTCCACCACTGATCGGCCGGCCATTCGGTAGCTGGGGCGTCGAAGCTCGAGGTTGCGGCATAGGCCTGCGCTGGCCGGATCTGGGGGACTGGCCCCAGGTTCGGAACGGCCGCGCAGCCCGCCAGTAGGAGGGCCGCCGTCACGGGGGGGAGAATCAGGCGTGCCATGCCGCGTCTCGAAATCACGAAGGAAAAGTACGACCTATGAAACCGTACGGTACGGTCATATGTTCCTCAGACTGGACCTCGTCAAGCGTTAACCGTACAGGATGGTCAGATGACATCTCCGCCTCAGAGCAAGCGTGAGGAACGCCGCGACGAGCGCCGCGACGGCATTCTCGACGTCGGGCGCGACTGCTTCCTGGTCGACGGCTACGCGGCCACCTCGATGTCCAGCATCGCCGCGCGCCTGGGCGGCTCCAAGGGCACGCTCTACAACTACTTCAAGTCCAAGGAGGAGCTGTTCGAGGCGGTGATGCAACGCCAGTGCGGCGCCCTGGCCGAGACCCTGTTCGACGTCACCGACGACGGCGAAGCCCCGCGCGAGCGACTGGAACACTTCGCCAGCGCCTTCCTGACACGGCTGCTGACCTCGGAATCTCTTGGCATGTATCGCGTCGTGGTGAGCGAGAACGGCCGCTTCCCGGAAATTGGCCGCATGTTCTACGACATGGGCCCCAAGGTGATCCTGACTAAGATCGCCAGCTACCTTTCCGACCTCATGGACCAGCGCGTGCTGCGCCGCGCCGACCCCATGGTCGCGGCCCAGCAGTTCATGGACCTCGCCATTTCAGGCGTCCTGCAACCACGGGTATGGGGCGTGATCTTGGGCGATATGACCGACGCCGAGGTCGAGGAGCAGGTCAACAACGCCGTCGACACCTTCCTGCGCGCCTACCGGCCGGACTAGGCTCGAGTCCACCTTCCCGGTGGCGGCCTCCGCTCGGCGAGAAAGCCTATTGATATATTTCTATACTCTTATATTCAAAAGGCGTGGGCAGCTTCGGACGGCCCGAATTCAGTAATCGCCTGACGGATCATCCGGCTGGGAGCGCCTCGCGCCTCCGCCTCGTCGGCGGCCACGTGAACGTCTGAAGGCGCCAAGGCGCAGCTCGGGCCTGGCCGGCTATCGCGCCGTCAGGTCCGCTCCTCTCTTCAAGCATTCCCATGGCCTACCCGCGTGGCGGCGCGGGCTCTCGCGGCCGCTGATCCTCCACCCAAGGGGATGTCTCCGTGCTTATGAAATCTTCCGCCGCCACGCTCGGCCTGGCCCTTGCCCTTGGCCTCATGCCAGGCGGCGCCAAGGCCGCGCCCGCCGCCGATCCCGGCGCCCGGCTATGGCTGCAATGCCGGGCCTGCCATTCGCTGAAGGCCGGCGAACCCAACAAGATCGGTCCGAACCTGCACGGGATCATCGGGGCCAAGGCCGGCTCCCGCCCCGGCTTCCGCTATTCGCCGGCGATGGCGGCGTCGGAAATCACCTGGACCGACGCCGCGCTCGACGCCTGGCTGACCAAGCCGATGGCCATGGTGAAGGGCTCCAGCATGGCTTTCGCCGGCATGCCGGCCGCTGACGACCGCAAGAACCTGATCGCCTACCTCAAGCGCGAAACGCGCTGACCGCAGACGGGAAACAGACATATGAACCAGCCTCATCTCACCCGCCGCTCGCTCGCGTTCGCCGCCGCCTCGGCCGCGGTCATCGCCGGGGCCGCGCCGCGCCGCGCCTGGAGCGCGACCCAGGCCGACGTCATCGTGCTGGGCGCCGGCCTGGCCGGCCTAAACGCAGCCATGCTGCTCGAAGAACAAGGCCTGAAGGTCATCGTCCTGGAGGGACGCGACCGCGTCGGGGGACGGGTCAACACGCTCTATGACGTGCCCGGCCGCCCGGAGAGCGGCGGCCTCCAGGTCGGCGAAGCCTATGCTCGGGTGATCGACACCGCCGGGCGCCTTGGCGTCGGTCTCGTCGCGCCGCAGATGGACCCCGGCGGCTTCGGGATCATCTCCGGCGGCCGCACCATGACGATGGCCGACTGGCCGAGCGCTCCCCAGAACAAGCTCGACGGCGAGGACCGCGCCAAGCCGCCGTTCGCCCTGCTCGAATCCTATCTGCGCAAAACGCCGCCGCTCGAAACCCTCGCCAGCTGGCGCGAACCGGAAATGGCAGGACACGACATCGCACTCAGCGCCATGCTCACGAACATGGGCGCCTCACCGCAAACCCTGCGCCTGATCAACGCCTCGCTGAACGCCAACCACATCGACACGGTCTCGGCCCTGCACATGATGCGGGCCGCCACGGTGTTCCGTCTGGGCGGCCGCAAGACCTTCGTGATCGAAGGCGGCTCCAGCCGCCTGCCGCAGGCCATGGCCAAGTCGCTGAAGGCTCCCATCCGGCTGAAGACCTCGGCGACGGCGATCTCGGTCGAGAAGGACGGGGTCAGCGTCACCACCGCCAGCGGAGCGGTGATCCGCGCCCGCCACGTGATCTCCACCCTGCCCTTCAGCGTGCTGCGCGACCTGAGCCTCGACGCACCGCTTAGCCCGCAGCAGGCCAGCGCCATCGCCGACATGCCCTATGTCCGCATCACCCAACTGCACTTCACGGTGGCCGAGCCGTTCTGGAAGACCGATGGCGCGCCCCGCTACATGTGGAGCGACGGGCCGCTGGACCGGGTGCTCGACTATGGCGGCTCGAACGACGGCGTACTCAACGCAGTGATCTGGCTGAACGGCGAAAGCGCCGACGAGGCCGACCGCGCGCCGGCGCAGGCCATCGCCGCCAAGCTGATCGCGGAGTTGGAGGCCGCCCGCCCGGCCGCCAAGGGGCAGCTCACCTTCGAGAAGCGGGTCAGTTGGCAACGTGATCCGTTCGCCCGCGGCGCCTATCACCACTGGGCGCCTGGCCAGATCTCGCGCCTCGCGACCGCGAGCTTCGAGCCCGCAGGCCGGTTGCACTTCGCCGGAGAGCACACGGCCGACCTCGCCACCGGCCTGGAAGGCGCCATGGAGTCGGGCGAGCGGGCCGCGCTCGCCATCCTCGCCTCCGCCTAGAAAGCAGAAAGGCCGGAGCTCAGCTCCGGCCTTTCGTTCGTCAGGCGAAGCCCAGCGGCAGGCCCGCATCGGGCGTGAACCCATAGAGCGGCTCGCTCGGCACGGCGTCGGCCAGGATGCCGCGCACGGCCAGCAGCGCCTCGACGTCGATCCCGGTGCGCAGGCCCATGGCCTCCAGCATAAAGACCAGATCCTCGGTGACGATGTTGCCGCTGGCGCCAGGCGCGAACGGGCAGCCGCCCAGCCCGGCGAGCGAGGCGTCCAGTGTGGTGATCCCCACCTCCAGGCCGGCCAGGGCGTTGGCCAGGCCCAGGCCGCGGGTGTTGTGCAGATGCAGCCCGGACAGCGCATGGTCGCCGACGACGCCGCGCACCAGGCGCACCAGGCGCTTCACCTGCGCCGGGTTGGCGTAACCCGTGGTGTCCGACAGCCCGACCTCGTCGCAGCCCGCCTCCATCAAGGCCTCGGCGATCTCCAGCAGCTTCGAATCGGCGATCGGCCCTTCGAGGGTGCAGCCGAAGGCCGTCGACAGCCCGCCTTCGAAGCTGGGACGCTGCTCAGCCGGCAGGCTGGCGATCAGGGCCCCGATCTCGCGGGCTTCCTGCAGCACCTGGGCGTGGGTGCGGCGCAGGTTCTTCAAGCTGTGGGTTTCGCTGATCGACACCGGCAGCGTGATCTTGTGGGCGCCCGCCTGCACCGCGGCCTGCGCTCCGCGCAGATTCGGCACCAGCACCGCGACCGTCAGACCCGGAATAGTCCTGGCGAAGGCCACCACCTCGGCGGTGTCGGCCAGTTGCGGCAACAGGCTCGCGGGCACGAAGGACCCGACCTCGATCTCGCGCACGCCGGCCGCCGCCTCAGCGGTGATCCAGGCCTTCTTCGCCTCCAGCGGCATGATGGGCGTGATGCTCTGGAGTCCGTCGCGAGGGCCAACCTCGCTGACAAGGATGTCGATATCGGTCGCGGTGGTCATGTCGCCCCCTTGAAGCTCTAATGATATACTTATAGATCATTTTTAGGAGCGCCCGTCACGTAGGCAGGCGAGCGTATCAAAAAAGGACTGCGCCATGACCGGCGGCGACGACGCCCTCCCCCTCGCCGGACTAAAGGTGGTCGAGTTCACCCACATGGTGATGGGCCCCTCCGCGGGGGTCATCCTCGCCGACCTGGGCGCCGAGGTGATCAAGGTCGAACCGATCGGGGGCGACCCGACGCGCCGCTTGCTGGGTTCGGGCGCGGGCTACTTCCCGATGTACAACCGCAACAAGCGCAGCATCTGCGTCGATCTGAAGAGCCCCGAGGGCCTGAAGGTCGCCCGGCGCCTGGCGGCCGACGCCGACGTGGTCATCGAAAACTTCAGACCGGGCGCGCTGGTGAAGCTCGGCCTCGACTGCGAGTCGCTGCGCGCTGAAAATCCCCGGCTGATCTACTGTTCGGCCAAGGGCTTCCTGAAAGGCCCCTACGAGAACAGAGCCGCCCTGGACGAGGTGGCCCAGATGATGGGCGGCCTGGCCTATATGACCGGCCCTCCCGGCCGGCCGCTGCGCGCGGGCGCCTCGGTCATCGACGTCACCGGCGGCATGTTCGGCGCCATCGCCATCCTGGCCGCGCTGGAAGAGCGTCGGCGGACGGGCCTGGGCCAAGAGGTGAAGTGCTCGCTGTTCGAGACCACCGCCTTCCTGGTCGGCCAGCACATGGCGCAGATGGCGGTGACCGGCGTCGCCGCCAAGCCGATGCCGGCCCGCGTCTCGGCCTGGGCGATCTACGACGTCTTCGAGACCAAGGACGCCCAGCAGGTGTTTGTCGGGGTGGTCAGCGACGCCCAGTGGACGGCCTTCTGCCGCGGCTTCGCCCTGGACGAGTTCATCGCCGACGAGTCGCTGGCGCTCAACAATCAGCGCGTCGAGGCCCGGGACCGTATCCTGCCGAAGGTCAGGGAGCTGTTCGCCAGCCTCACCGCCGCCGACCTGCTGGCCAAGCTGGAGACGGTCGGCCTGCCCTTCGCGCCGATCTGCCGGCCTGAAGACCTGTTCGACGATCCGCAGCTCCAGGCGCAGGGGCTGGTCGACGTGACCTTGGCCGACGGTCGTACGACCAGCCTGCCCGCCCTGCCGGTCGAGATCGGCCAGCAACGGATGGGCGTGCGCATCGATGTTCCGAGCGCCGGCCAGCAGAGCCGGGAGATCCTCTCGGGCCTTGGCCTTGGCGGCGGCGAGATCGACACCCTGATCGCCGCCGGCGCAGTCGCCTGACCCACAGTTCGTTCCGCCTAAACGCCCCCGGAGCCCCCTTGGCGAAGACCCTCTTTGAAAAGATCTGGGACCGCCATCTCGTGCAGCGGCTGGATGCGACCTCGGACCTGATCCTGGTCGATCGGGTGTTCCTGCACGAACGCACCGGCTCGGTCGCCCTGCGCAGCCTCAAGCAGGCCGGGAGAGCGGTCGCCGCTCCACGGCAGGTGTTCTGCACCATGGACCATGTGGTCGACACCTTCCCGGGTCGGGGGGACAAGACCACCATGCCCACCGGCATGAACTTCATCACCGCCACCCGCGAGGCGGCGCTGGAAGCCGGACTGACGCTGTTCGACCTGGGCGACGAGCGCCAAGGCATCGTCCATGTGATCTCGCCCGAGCAGGGCATCGTGCTGCCGGGCGCGACCGTGGTCTGCCCCGACAGTCACACCTGCACTCAAGGGGCGCTGGGGGCGCTGGCCTGGGGCATCGGATCGACCGAGGCCGAGCACGCGCTGGCGACCCGAACCTTGCGGGTCGCGCGCCCGAAGACCATGCGGATCAACATCCGCGGCCGCCTGGACGAGGGCGTGACGGCCAAGGACCTGGCGCTGCATATCCTGGCCACGCTGTCGTCGTCGGGCGCACGCGGCCATGCGGTGGAATACGCCGGTGAAGCCGTCCGCGCCCTGCCGGTCGAGGCGCGCCTGACCCTCTGCAACATGGCGACCGAACTCTCGGCCTTCACCGCCCTGATCGCCCCCGACGACACCACGTTCGAGTACCTTCAAGGCCGGCCCTACGCGCCGAAGGGCGACATGTGGGATCAGGCCCTGGCCGAATGGCGCGATCTGTCCAGCGACGCCGAGGCGGTGTTCGACGTCGAGCACCACATCGACGCCGGCGAAGTCGCGCCGATGATCACCTGGGGCACCAGTCCGCAGCAAGGCGTCGGGATCAATGGGCGCGTTCCGCTGTTCGAGGAGGTCGCCGGCCGCGACAGCCGCGAGGCCTATGACCGCGCCTTGAAATACATGGACCTGACGCCAGGCGCGGAGCTGGCGGACGTCGCCATCGATGCGGCTTTCATCGGCTCATGCACCAACAGCCGGATCAGCGACCTGCGCCGGGCGGCCGCGATCCTGAAGGGCCGCAAGGTCGCGCCGGGCGTGACGGCGATCTGCGTGCCGGGCTCCACCGCCGTCAAGCAGGCGGCCGAGGCCGAGGGGTTGGACCAGGTGTTCAAGGCCGCGGGCTTCGAATGGCGTGAATCCGGCTGCTCGATGTGCTTCTTCGCCGGCGGCGAGAGCTTCGGGCCAAAGAGCCGGGTCGTCACCTCGACCAATCGCAATTTCGAAAGCCGTCAGGGCCCGGAAACGAGGTCCCATCTCGCCTCGCCCGAGACCGTCGCGGCCTCCGCCGTGGCCGGCCGTCTCGCCGACCACCGCCGCCTGCTGTCGTAGGGACGCATCGATGCAATCCTTCACGAACCTGACCGCGGTCGCCATGCCCCTCGTCCGCGCCAATATCGACACCGACGCCATCATCCCCTCGCGGGAGATGAAGGGGGTCTCCAAGACCGGCCTGAAGGACGGCCTGTTCGCGGGCTGGCGCTATACGCAGATCGGCGGCCGCGAGCCTACGCCAGGGTTTCCGCTCAACGACCCGAGCTATGACGGCTGCGCCATCCTGCTCGGCGGCGAGAATTTCGGCTGCGGGTCGAGCCGCGAGCACGCCGCCTGGGCGCTGGCCGAATACGGGTTCCGGGCGATCATTGCGCCGTCCTTCAATCCGATCTTCTTCGGCAACTGCGTGCGCAACGGCATCGTGCCGGTCATCGCGGATCTGGCCTTCATCGAGGCCGCCGCCAAGGCGGTTTCGCAGGCGCCCCAGACCCACAGGATGACGGTCGACCTCGAGGCGATGACCGTGACCTCGCCCGACAATGCGAAGGCTGGCTTCGCGCTGGAGCCCGAGGCTCGCGAGATGCTGCTGCACGGCCTCGACGGCATCGACCTGACTCTGCGCCTGCGCGACAAGATCGACGCCAGCGTCGACGCCGACCGGCTCGCGCGGCCCTGGATCTATCTCTAGGCCGCCCCTTCGCGGCGCTCGTCGACGAGGGTGATCTGGAACAGCCGCTCATCGCGGAACCAGTGCCAGGTCCGCGCGCGGCTAAGGCCGTCCGCCGAGAGCTGAAGCATCTCGCAGACCTCGACGCCGGGCTGCGCCGTAAAGCCGAAGGTCAGGTAGAGCGTCCGGTCGTCCAGCGCCCGCATGCGACCGGCGATCCGGCCGTTGTCGAAGACGATCTCCTCGCCCTCCAGCACGCCTTCGAACACCAAGCTCTGCGTGCGGCCGTCCGGCCAGAGGTAGTCGCTCTCCTGCCGATAGGTCCGCCGTCCCAACCCGTCCTGCGGGAACGAAACGTCGATCCGAAAATCATAACGGTCCAGCACCTCGAGCTTCGGCGTGACGAAGGTGTAGGTCCCGGTCCAGACGCCCGCATGCTTGGCCAGCAGCGGCAGCCGCTGCCCGATCAGAAAATCGTCAGTCATCAGGCTTGGCCCTCACGAAAAACGGGGCGGCGCGCGACAACTCGCCGCCCCTGCTGGAGCCGCTACTTCGCGGCCGCCGCCTTGCGATCGAGGACCTTTTTGAAATAGGTCCAGCTCGTCTCGTTGGGACGCTTGTCGTCCACCGGCGGCGGGGCGGCGTATTCGGGATAGTTGGCCTTGATCTGCTCGCGGATCACCGGCGGCAGGGCGTCGATCCCGGCGACCGTCTGGCCCGTCGCGTTCACGACCATCAGCCCAGAGCGCCCGCTCATCTCCATCCAAGGCAGCCATTCGGCGACGCGCACCCACGCGACGATCGGGCTGGCTTCGGACTTCTTGGGATCGAGCAGATCGGCCTCGTCCGCGGCGAAGTCGAAAATCTCCATCGCGTGATAGTGGTTGCCGACAAAGGTCTGATAATCGCCCGCCAGCGGGTTCTTGTAGAACAGCGGGATTTCCGAGGCCATGAACACCCGGCCATTCTGCACCCGGGCGTTCAGGGAGAACGGCTTGCCGGCGGCGTCAGTCGCGAACATCGGGGGCATGTTCACCGGATCGTTGGCGACGTGGATCACGTCCACGGTCTTGCCCGTCCAAGGATTTTTCCAGGTCGTCAGCGCCTCGCCGGTCTTCGGGTCGAGGTAGAACATCAACTCGCGCGAGACCATGCGGAAGCCCGGCCCCTTGACCGGATCGTTGATCGTCACGCACTGGCGAACGTTCATGCCCTCGACGTTGAACAGGTGCTTGTCCGGCTCGCCAGGCACGCGCGAATAGGCCCGACCGGACCAGTGATAGACCACCGGCTTGCTGTCCTTGGTCGAGCACTGGACCTTGCGCATGGCGGTCAGGGCGTCGGCGCCCTTGGACAGGTCCAGCGGCTTGGCCAGAACCGGCGAGGCCGCGGCCATCGCCGCCAACCCGGCCAGCATCGCCAGGTGAGAGATCATCTTCTTCATGGGTTTTCCCCTCCGATTAGAATGCGTCAGCCGAGCCGATAGAGCTTGGGCTCGATGGGCTGGTTGAGGTCGTAGGCCGTCCACCAGATCTCGTTCTGCTTCACGCCGTCATAGAACAGGCGCACGCGCCCCGGCTGGGTGAAGCTGACGCCCGGGTTACGGTAGAAGTGCGAGTAGCGCCGCTCGTGCCACCCCTTGGGCGTCGCGAAGCCGAGCCAGACCACCTGGAAGTCGTCCTTGGTGATCCCGAACAGCGTCTTGCCGCCGCCCGGATCGTTGACCCGCACCGTGTAGATCGGCCGCCCGTCGGCCTCGTCGTCGGGCAGGCGATCGATGCTGAAGCCGTCATTGAGCGCGAAGCGGATGATCCCGAAGCCGAAGTTCTCCGACCATTCCTTGGACGCCGCGGCCCCGGGGATGGCCCCCTTCTCGTTGTAGGTGTCCACCCCGTCGAAGGCGATCTGGTAGTAGAGCGAGCCATCGGCCCGCTTGGCGTCGATCCGCACCATGCCGTTGGCGGCATGGGCCTCGGCCGAGGCCGTGGGATAGGTCCGCCACATCCGATAGTCGGGCGACACGATGTGGTTCGCCTGGGTTCCGCTGGCGAAGAACACAGCCTTGCCCGTCATGATCAGCGTGCGCGGCTTGGCCCAGTCGGCCCCGCCCGCGGCGGCATGGGCGCGGGCGATGATCTCGGCGCCGGACAGTTCCGCGGCGGCCTGCGCCATCGCCGGTCCCGCTGCTCCGACCACGGCGATTCCCGCGCCGAGGGCGACGAACGCCTCCCGGCGACTCAGTCCGCCCGCCCCCGAATCCGCCTTCCGATTGTCACGTTCCAGCACCAGTTCCCCCAAAAACGCTCAACAAGGCCGGGCCACCGCTGCGCTTAGCGATCGTCGGTTGACAAGCGCGCGACAGTCCATGACCAAATGGCCTATTAGTATAACAATGGTCCAATTCGGATCGTATGGAAGGGGGGAAATGCTTCTCATGTCAAAATCAATCTTGAGAAGATGTCTGCTGGCTTCAGCGGGCCTTGGCGTTCTCGTCACCGCCGCGCCGGCCTTCGCCGCCACGGACGGCGACGCCCAGCAGATCGAGGAATTGGTCGTCACCGCGCGGAAGCGCGAGGAAACCCTGAAAGACATCCCGATCGCGGTTTCGGCCTTCACGACCCAGGCCATGGAAAACCGTCAGATCCAGGACATCACCGACATCGCCCAGTTCACGCCGGGCCTGCAGTCCCAGGAAAGCTTCGGCCGCAGCGCCGACCGCCCGGTCATCCGCGGCGCGTCCAACATCCTGGTCTCCGACGGCAAGGTCGGCGTCTTCATCGACGGCATTCCCTACTACGGTGAGTTCGGCTCCCTCGACCTCGAGAACGCCCAGCGCGTCGAAGTCATCAAGGGTCCGCAATCGGCCGTGTTCGGCCGCGGCACCCTGACCGGCGCGGTCAACATCGTCAGCCGCCGGCCGAGCAACGAATTCGAAGGCCGCATCAAGGCGACCATCGGCTCCTATGGCCGCAAGGAACTGGGCGCCATGGTCTCCGGGCCGATCACCTCGTGGATGAGCGGCGAAGTCGGCTTCAAGGCCTACAATTTCGACGGTCAGTACGACAATCTGGCCATGCCCGGCAGCAAACTCGGCTCGGAAAAGTCCGGTCAGCTCACCGGCGCGCTGTTCTTCAAGCCGACGGAGGACATCAGCGCCTCGGTCCGTTACCTGCACACCGACGACAACGACGGCCTGTATCCGATCGCGCTGCAGCGCTCGACCGCCAACAACTGCTTCCTGACCACCCGCCCCTACTACTGCGGCACGGTCGGCTCGCCCAAGTCGTTCGCGCTCAACACCGACAAGCTGCTCAACCCGGGCACGCATCGCACCGCCGACCGCTTCTTCGGGTCGGTCGACTGGGACATCCTCGGATCCGGCTACACCGTTTCCTACCAGACCGGCGCCAGCGAAGTGTACCGCTCCACCGGGACCGACCAGTCCTATGACGGCCGCGAGTTCTTCCTGTTCGGCGCGTCCTGCCCGTTCATCCCAATCGGCAACCAGGACTGCTCGCGCTCGGCGTTCAACACCACCGACGCGGCGCGGCGTAACTCCTGGACCAACGAAGTCCGCCTCAGCTCGCCCGGCGATCAGCCGATCCGCTGGCGCGTCGGCGTCTATCAGGGCCTGGACCGCAACAAGCCGCTGGCCCGGTACCTGGAAGCCACGGAAGCGGGCCTCGACCTGCTGGGCGACCAGACCCGCGTCAAGAACACCGCCGTCTTCGGCGGCCTGGACTGGGACATCGTCTCGGGCCTGACGCTGGGCCTCGAACTTCGCCGCCAGAAGGACGACGTGCAGGCCGAAACCCTGGCCTATCGCGCTGACCAGTACTTCGCGCCGGAATATCTGCGGAGCCTGCGCGGCGGCAATCCGGCCCAGATCATCGGCGTCGCCAACAAGCGCCAGCAGACCTTCGAGGCCACGCTTCCGCGCGTGACCCTGAACTGGAAGATGAACCCGGACGTCTCGTTCTACGCCCAGTACGCCGAGGGCAACTCGCCCGGCGGCTTCAACCCGGCCGACGCCCCGCAAAGCTCTTACGAAGAAGAGAGCCTGAAGAACTACGAAATCGGGGCCAAGACCTCGATCCTGGGCTTCGACTATCTGAACCTGTCGCTGTTCTTCAACGACTATTCGGGCCAGGTGCTGACCAACACCTATATCGGCGCGACCACCGGCGTCGTCAGCAGCTACAAGGCCAACATCGGCACCACCGAGGTCAAGGGCCTGGAACTGGAAGGCGCCCGCAGGCTTCCGGCCGGCTTCAGCGTCCAGTTCGGCTACACCTATCTCGACGCCGAGATCACCAAGGGCATCGAGCCGGAACAGGCGATCCTGCTGAAGGGCCGGGCCTGCAAGACCGGCACGACCACCAACCTGTCCCTGCCGGGTTGCCTCGACGCCGCTTCGATCGCCGGCAAAGTTCCGCCGCTGGTCTCCAAGCACGCCGGTTCGTTCAGCCTGCGCTACGACACCACCCTATCGGGCGACTGGGACGCCTTCGCCAACGCCGACGTGATCTATCGCTCGTCCTACTTCGACCAGGTGATGAACCTGGCCGAGACCGGCGACTCGACCAAGGTCAACCTGCAGCTCGGCGTGCGGAACACCACCGGTCTGCGCGTGTCGCTCTGGGGCAAGAACGTCTTCAACGAAGACACCCCCGAGGGCATCCTGCGTTACCTCGATCTGGCCCTGGGCGTGCCCAAGGCTCCGTCGGGCGACACGGCTCGCGCCTTCGCCATCACCCCGCCGCGCAAGGCCGAATGGGGCGTGAGCGTCAGCAAGACCTTCTAGTCCGAAGGGGACGCCGCCTGCGGGCGGCGTCCATCCTCGCGGCGACACAAAAAAGGGCCGCCGGAGAAATCCGGCGGCCCTTTCGTCTTCAATGATCGGGGAATCAGCGGACGCGCGTTTCCTTGATGCAGGTGCGCTTGAAGAGCTTGTCTTCATTGAACCAATGCCAGGTGCGGCCGCGATGCTGGCCATCTTCCGAGAGCTGGATCATCTCGTAGAGATAGGTGCCGGGCTCGCCCTTGCGGGTCCAGGTCAGGACCACAGTGCGCTCGTCGATCTCCCAGGCGCTGCCTTCGATCCGGTCGGTGTCCCACCAGATGCGGTTGTCGCGGAAGGTCGCCGGGAAGTGGATCTCTTCCTCGCGGCCGTCGTCCCAGATGTAGGTGTTGATCTGGTGATAGGCGAACGGGCCCTCGGCGGGGAACATGCACTGCAGCTTGGAGCGGTGCCGATCGATTTCCTTGTTGTCGATGTCGACATGGATATAGACGCCTTCCCAGTCGCCTTCATGGCGCGCCAGAACAGGCATCGCCTTACGGATGTCGCCCATCTAATCCTCTCCCTCGTTGATAATTCCGCCGCCCGGTGGGGTGCGTATAATGATATAGTTTTATATCATTTCGACCTCGCCGCCACAATCGCACAAGGTGCACTTCGATGCCGATCTATTTCGCCGACCAGACCCTTTGCCTCGACCTGGACGGCGACGTGGCGCTGCTGACGCTCAACCGTCCGGAAAAGCGCAATGCGCTGAATAAGGCGATGTGGGAGGCCCTGCCCCAGGCCATCGAGGCCGTGGCGCGCAATGACGACGCCAAGGTGCTGGTGCTGACCGGCGCGGGCGGCCACTTCGCGGCTGGGGCCGATATCTCCGAATTTGAATCCGTCTACGCGACCCGCGACAGCACCCAGGCCTATTTCGCCAGCGTCGCGCGCGGCATGGACGCGGTCGCTGATCTGGCCAAGCCGGTGATCGCCCAGATCGCCGGGGCCTGCGTCGGCGGCGGCATGGGCCTGGCGCTCTGCTGCGACCTGCGGTTGGCCAGCGCCGACGCCAAACTAGGCATCACGCCTGGCAAGCTCGGCCTGATGTACAGCCTGGCCGACACCAAGCGGCTAGTGGACGCGGTCGGCGCCTCTTCGGCCAAGGACATGCTGATGACCGGCCGCATCCTGCCGGCCCCGGAGGCTCACGCGATCAGGCTGGTCGACGAGGTCCACGCCGCCGATGACCTGGCCCGCGCCGTCGCCGAGAAAGCTGGCGCCGTCGCCAAGGCCTCGCAGTGGTCGGCCCGCAAGACCAAGGCGATCATCGCCCTGATCCTGCAAGGCGTCCCGGCCGACACCCCCCAGACCGAAGCCTGGTTGCTGGACGCCGTGGAGGGCGCGGACTTCATCGAGGGCCGCGACGCCTTCCTCGCCAAGCGCGCGCCGGTCTTCCCCTTCCGCTAGCCGCGGAAGGCCGGCGGGGCGGCCACCGGATCAGCGAGCAGAGCCGCCAGCCCCAGCGCCACGTCGTCGTCCCAGGCCATCACCTGGACCGACAGCGGCAGGCCGCCTGGCGACATTCCGACCGGGAACGCCGTCGCCGGCAGGCCCAGGAAATCGGCCAGCGCCGTGAAGTCCGCCTGATTGGCGGGCGCCGGCGTCTCGAACGCGAAGGCCGCCTGCGGCGCGGTCGGCATCAGGACCGCTTCATAGGGCGAGAGAACTTCGCTGATGCGGGCCGCGACCTCGCCCAGCTCGCGATAGGCCTTGGCCAGCTTCCAGGCCGGTTGCTCCGCGCCCCAGGTCAGCAGCTTGCGCAAACCGGGCGTGAAGCCCTCCGGATCGGCGGCCAGCATCGCCTGGTGTTCGACGAAGCCCTCGGCCTCGGACATCAGCAGGCCAAGGCGGCGCATGGCCCCAAAGTCGTAGTCGAGACGCACGGTCTCCAGGGTCAGGCCGGCGGCGCGCGCGCGCCCCATCGTCGCATCAAAGGCGGCCTGCACCGCCGGCTCGACCTCGACCTGACCTGCGAAGTCCAGCACCGCCAGCGGCGCCTGGCCAAGCGCCGAACGCGGCGCGGCGACGAAGGCCTCGTCGCCCATGTCGCCCGACAGTCCGCCGCTCGCCTGGTCCAGCAGAGCGGCGCAATCCTCAATCGAACGCGCGTGAACGCCGACGTGATCCAGCGTCCAGGACAGCGCCACGACTTGGTCGGTGTCGATCAGTCCCTGGGTCGGCTTGTGGGCGTAGACCCCGCAATAGCCGGAGGGGATACGGACGCTGCCCATGGTGTCGGTGCCCAGCGCTGCGGCGCAGAGGCCAGCGGCCACGGCGGCCCCAGATCCGCCCGACGAACCACCGGCGGTGAACCCGTGCCGATGCGGATTATGGCAACGGCCGAAGGCGGCGTTGTCCGTCGTCGCGCCCAGGGCGGCCTCGTGCATGTTGAGAATGCCGAGGATCACCGCGCCGGCCGCTTTGAGATTGCCGACCACGGCGGCGTCTTCCGGCGCCAGCCGGTCCCGATAGGCGGCGATACCGGCGTGCCACGGCAGGCCGGCGACGGCGATGTTCGCCTTCACCGCCACCGGCGCGCCGTCCAGCGGCGACAACGGTGAACCCGCCGCCCATCGCGCCGCGCTCGCCTCGGCGGCCGCCCTCGCCCCCGCCGCATCGACAGTGACATAGGCGCCAAGCTGCGGGTTCAACCGTTCGATCCGCGCCAGATAGGCCTCGGTGGCCTCCAGCGGCGTGATCGCCCGGCTGCGGTAGAGTTCGGTCAGGCCCGTGAGCCCCGCGTCGACGATCGGATTGGCGAAGCTCATTTGTCGAAACGCTCATCGATCAGCCGGATCGGCTTCTGGCGGACGTCGATCTGGGTCAGGGCCGCGGTGCCGCCCTTGGCCGCCAACTCCACCTGGACCTCGATGCCGATCTTGCGCTTCAGGATGTCGCTGAAGGCCTGGGCGACATTGGGATCGGACGAGGTCGTCTCGGCCACCACCACGAAGGTGTCGCGGCCGGCCTCGTCGCGGCGCGCCCTGCAGATGAACTCCTTGCCGAAGGCTGGGTGCTCGTCGAGCATCGGCCCGATCCCCTGCGGGAAGATGTTGATCCCGCGGATCTTCACCATGTTGTCGGACCGGCCCATGAAGCCCTCGATCCGCTTGAAGTTCACGCCGATCGACGAGGAACCCGACTTCACCTGGGTCACGTCGTGGGTGTTGAAGCGGATGATCGGATAGAGGTCGTCCTTGTAGAGGCAGGTGCAGACCATATCGCCGGTCTCGCCATCGGCCACCGGCTTGCCGGTGTCGATGTCGCAGACCTCCAGGAACTGCGCGTCCTCCATCACATAGAGGCCGTCGCGGTCCGGGCCCTCGCCGGCGATACAGCCGGTGTCGCCGACGCCGTACCAGTCGAAGCACTGCGCCCCGCCCCAGGCCTCGCCCATGGCGACCTTGTCCTCGCGGCCCAGGTGGCCCGAGATCATCCGCACAGGGATGTCCCGGCCCGGCTCCAGGCCGGCCTCACGGGCGACCTCAGCCAGCTTCTTGATGTAGTCGGCGAAGCCCACGATGACCGTCGCGCCGAAGTTGCGCATCAACTCGACCTGCTGCACCGAACGGGTCTCGACGCCCGTGCCGGCCGACAGGAAGACGGCGCTGGTCCAGTGGGTGACCGCTTCGCGGACATAGTGGCCGCCATTGATCATGCCGTGGCCGTAGACCGAGTGGACGACGTCGTCGGGACGCATGCCCTGGAAGCGATAGAGCCGGCCCAGCAGCAGGTTCTGGACCTCACGGCTCTTGGCGCCGAACAGCAGCACCTGCGGCTTGCCGGTGGTGCCCGAGGTGGTGTGCAAGATCACCGGCGGGCGGTGCTCATAGCTTTCGAAACCGGCGAAATCGCCCAGCGGCGGGGCGCGATCCAGGCTGGCCATGATGTCGGACTTGTCGAACGACGGCAGGTTCGGAAGGTCGTCGAGCGAGCGGATATCGCCTCGCTCCACGCCCGCCGCGCCCCACAGGCGCTGATAGAACGGGGTCTTCCAGGCGCGGTCGACGCAGCGCAGGAACAGGCGGTTTTGATGGTCGCGCAAGGCGTCGCGGCTGGTCTGGGTGGCGAAGCGGACGAAATCGTCACCCACCGGGTGGTCGCGGGTCATCGCCGCGAAATCGATTTCCTGCCAGTAGGTGCGGTGCGTGTCGTTCATGGCTCTCTCCCAGCGGCGAGCCGGAAGGCTGCGGCCGCGTCGTCCAGGTGTTCAAAATCTTCAAGCAGCGCCGCAAGCGGCGCATGGATGGCCTCGAGGCCGCCAAAGGCGAGGCAGCTACGGGCCTTTTCGAGGTGTTGTTCGCGGCTCAGCGGCCAGGCCGGCGAGCCGAACTGGGCGGCGACCTCGATCCGCAGTTCGCGGCCGTCGCGGGTACGAGCGACGGCGACGGCGGGCGTGAAGGCGGCCGGATCGGGATCGCCGTTATCCTCGACGCTGATCTTTGCGGCGATGGCGTGCAGCGCCGGATCGGCCAGGCTGGCGGCGGTGAAGTCGCCCAGACCCACCGCGCCGCGCGTCAGCACGAGACCGGCGAGATAGGGGAAGCACAGCCGCGCATGGGCCGGGCCCATGCCCTCGATCACCTGCCGACCGACCAGCCGCTTGATCAGCGGCGGCGCGCTGTAGGTCAGGCTCTCCAGATCGTCGGCGGTCAGGCCGTGCTGCGCCATCAGGGCCTGGGTGGCGACGATGGCGCCATGGGCGGCGCGTCCGGTCGGGAACGGCTTCCAACTCACCTCGGCGATGCGGTGGACCTTGCCCAGGCTCTCCAGAACCGGCGCCAGATCATAGCCGTCCTCGAACAGGGTCAGATAGCCGAACGGGCCGTCGATCGAGCGCAGCGGCCCCGGCAGCCCCGCCACCGCCACATCGACGGCGGTGATGGCGCCGCGGGCGGCGTTGGCGATCTGGACCGGCAGGGCCGGCTTGCCCTCGGTATGGGCCTGCATGGTGCCGCCGGCGAAGGCCAGCGCGTAACCGAGCGCGTCGAGCGCCACCACGCGCGGCAGGCGGCGCAACCGCGCCAGCGCCGCGACGCAGCCGAAGATGCCGGCGGTGGCAGGACGGAAAAACTTCAGCGACGTGGTCGCCGCCACACCGAGGCCGGCGGCGACGTCCACCCCTGCAGCCAAGGCCGTCAGCAAGTCCTCGCCCCCATAGGGTCCGGAGCGTTCGGCCTCGGCGATCAAGACCGAGGCGATGGTGGCCAGCGGGTGCACGACCGCCGGCTCGTGAACGCAGTCGAACTCCTGCGAGTGGATCTGGAACGCGTTGACGAACGCCGCCGAGGGCGCGGGCAACCGCAGCTCCGGGCGTCCCAGCACCGAGCATTCGCTCCCCGCCCCCCAACCGCTCGCGGCGGCGCGGATAGCGTCGGCATAGGGCGCGTTGGCCCCGGCCACGCCGACGCACAGGGTGTCATGCAGGAAGATGCGCGCCGCCTGACGCGCCGGCTCCGGCAGGGCGGCCCACTCCAGACCCAGGGCGTGGTCGATCAGCACTTCGGCCGGGTTCATCAGCGCTCTCCAGGCAAGGCTGCGGTGAAGTCGGAGACCTTGGCCCAGCCGCCCTGCCCCAGGGCGGCGGCGATCAGTCGTTCAGCGCCGTCGCTGGCCAGGCCGCCCCAGGCCATCAGGCTGCGGGCCTTGCCGAGCAGCTGGGCCTCGCTGACCGGCCGCTCGGGATCGCCGAGGGCGTCGGGCGCCTCGGCGCTCAGGCTCGAACCGTTCGTGAAGCGGGCCAGCGCCGAGGCGCCGAACCGCGCCGGGTAACGCGCGGTGATGGCCGGGTCTTCGGCGACGTTCACCTGAGCCCTCAGCCCGACGAGGCGAGGCTCGTCCAACTGCTCCTGAGTAAACCGCTCGACCGCCGCGTCGCCGTGCAGCCAGGTGATGGCCGCCGCATGCTGAAGAGAGAACTTGCCCTGCCCCGTGGTCACGGGCGTCGGGCGGTCGCAGAAAGTCAGGGCGTCGCGGTAGGAGCGAACCTCCAGGCTTTGCAGCGTCCGGCCAGCGGCCTGGGCGCGCAATTCCAGCACCGCGTCGATGGTCGCGTGGGCGTGGCGGCAGGCGGCGTGCGGCTTGAAACTGACATCGTGGATCGCCCAGGCGCCCTCGGCGTCTCGCAGGACGTCCTGCGGATCGGCGCCCGGGCACATGGCGGCGAAGAAGCCTTGAGGCCCCTCGAAGATCGCCAGCGGCCCCGCGAAATCTCGTTGCGCCAGGAAGGCCGAGGCCAGGCCGTTGGCGGCCGCCCGTCCGTTATGCAGCGCCTTGGTGAACACCGGCTCGTTCCGCACCTGCCAAAGACCTGACGCCTGCTGACCGGCATTGCCCAGCGCCCAGGCCGTGGCGCGCACGTCCAGCCCCATCAGGCTCGCCACCGCCGCCGCGGCGCCGAAGCCGCCGCAGGTCGCGGTCGTGTGGAAGTTCGCATAGTGCCCGGGACCGACCGCGCGCCCGACGCGGATCATCGCCTCGTAACCGCGGACGATTGCGTCCAGTAGCGCCGCGCCGTCCTCGACGCCCAGGACTTCGGCCGCCGCCAGCACCGCGGGCACGACCACCGGCCCCGGATGCAGCAGGGCGCGCTTGTCGACATCGTCCATTTCCAGGATCGCGCCAGCCGGACCATTGGCCAGGGCCGCCGCCTGGGGGCCCGTCGCCCGGCCCCCGACGACGTGGCAGGAACCACGCCCTTCGAGCTGGGCCAGGCTTCGAATTTCACCTACTCCAGGCTCACGTGCGCCGGCCACCGCGCAGCCGGCCCAGTCGAGCAGGTGCAGCCGGGCGCGCGCCCGGTCGGCGCCCGTGACCGGGCGGCTCAGCGCCTCGGCCAGGCGAAGCGCGATGGTCGGAACTTGGCTCACGAACGCCAGCCCTCTCCAGCGTTGGCGTTGATGGCGGGCAGTTCGGGGTCGATCTGGGCCGGTTCCGCCAGGAAGCGGATCGGCGCGCCGACGATCTCCGAGCCATCGGCGCCCCAGGCCAACATCCCGTGCTGGGCGAGCGCCGGGTCCTCGAAGGTTTCCTTCAGATTGCGCACTGGCGCGAAACAGACGTCGAGGCCATCGAACCACTGCTCCCACTCGGCGCGGGTCTTCTCGCGGAACTTCTCACGGAAGAAAGCGCGCAGCGGTTCCTGGCCGGGACCAGGCGGCAGGGCCGCGTAGTCGACCAGGTCGAGCCGGTCCCAGGCCTTCAGCAGGTTCTGGGCGAACTTCAGCTCCGAGCCGCCCAGCACCACCCATTGGCCGTCCCGGGTCTCATAGAGATTGAACATCGCATTGCCGCCCCAGGACCGTTCGTCCTTGGGAACGTGGGGCTCACCGGTCGCGAAGATCTTGCCGGTGACGTTCGGGGTCCAGGCCAGGACGCTGTCGAACATCGAGACGTCGAGATAGTCGCCGAGCCCGGTCTGCTGGCGGCGCAGCAGCGCCATCAGCACGCCCGAGAGCGCGGTCAGCGAGGCGAAGGCGTCGGCCACCGGCATGTGCGGCATGGCCGGCTTACCGTCCTGGCCCTCGTTGAGCGAAATCACCCCGGCCATGGCCTGGACCGCAACGTCGTGGGCCGGACGATCCCGGTGGGGACCGTCCTGGCCGAAGGCGCTGATCGAGCAATAGACGACGCCCGGATTGACCGCGCGCACCGCCTCGTAGCCCACGCCCAGGCGATCCACGACGCCGGGCCGGAAGGCCTCCAGCACGACGTCGGCGTCCTTGGCCAGCGCCCAGAACACCGCCTGGCCTTCCTCCGACTTCAGGTTCAGCTGCATCGACCGCTTGCCGCGGTGGGTGTTGCGGAACCAGACGGAGGCGCCGTTCTTCTCGTAGCCGATATGGCGCGTAGGCTCGCCCTCTCCCGCCGGCTCGATCTTGATCACGTCCGCGCCGTGGTCGGCCATCATGACGCTCAGCATCGGGCCGGGCAGAAACAGGGAGAGGTCGAGGACCTTGACGCCTTCGAGCTTCATTCGCCGCCCAACAGCTCGTCGTTGTGCTCGCCCATCTTCGGGGCGCGAACCCCAGGCGCACGCTTGCCGTTCACCTTGATCGGCGAGGCCAGCATGTGCAGGCCCTCGGGGCGATCGGGGTGCTCGACCACGTCGCGCATGGCGATCTCGGCCACATACGGATTGGCCAACGCGTCCTTCAGATCCTTGACCGGGGCGAACGGCGCCTTGCCGCCCAGCAACGCCATCCACTCGTCGGTGGTGTGCTTGGCGAAGACGGCGTCCAGCGCTTCCGTCAGCTCGGCCACGTGCTTGCGGCGCGAGGGAATGTCGACAAAGCGCGGGTCGGCCTTCAGGTGCGGAGCCTGGGCAAGCTCGCAGAACACGTCCCAGAACTTCGGGGTCTGGCAGAGCAGCATGGCCCAGCCGTCCTTGGTCCGCACCATCTGCGAGGGCGCGATGGAGGGGTGTGCGCCGCGCGGCAGACGGCCGACGTCGTGGCCCTCGTTCATCGACCACACCGCCGGATAGGAGGTTTGATGCAGGGCGACGTCGAATAGCGAGACGTCGACGTCGCAGCCCTCGCCCGTCGTCTTGGCCGACAGCAGCGCCGAGACGATCGAGAAGGCGAACATCGAGCCGGTCATGAAGTCGACCATCGACAGGCCGAAGCGCACGGGCGGGCCGTCCGGCTCGCCGGTCATGGTCATGAAGCCGGCCTCGGCCTGCATCAGGTAGTCGTAGCCCGGCCAGGTCGCGCGGCTGTTGTCGCGGCCGTAGGCCGAGAGGTGCGCGCAGACGATCTTTGGATTGATCGCCTTCAGGTGATCATAGGTGATCCGCAGCTTCTCGGGCTGATCACCGCGGACATTGTTGACCACCGCGTCGGCCGAGGCGACCAGGCGCTCGAAAGCCGCGCGGCCCTCGGGCGACTTGATCTCCAGCGACACCGACTTCTTGCCGCGGGAGAAGGTCTGGAAGAACTGGCTGTCGCCCTCTCCCAGGAAGTACGGGCCGGTGGCGCGCGAGACGTCGCCGCCCATCGACGGGGCTTCGATCTTGATGACCTCGGCGCCCAGTTCGCTCATCAGCTGGGTGCCATAGGGACCTGCGCCGTACTGCTCGACGGCGAGGATCCGGATCCCCTCCAGGGGACGCTTAAGGGCGGCCATCAGATCGGGTTCCTGGCGACGAGCTGCTTGGCGATGATGATCCGCTGCATCTCGTTGGTGCCTTCGCCGATGCACATCAGCGGGGCGTCGCGGTAGAGGCGCTCGATCGGATATTCCTTGGAGTAACCGTAGGCGCCGTGGATGCGCATGGCTTCGGTCGCCACCTCGAGAGCGGTCTCCGAGGCGAAGTACTTCGCCATGCCAGCTTCCATGTCGATCCGGCCGCCGGCGTCGAAGGCGCGGGCGGCGTCATTGACCAGCAGTTCGGCCGCGCGGGTCTTGGCGGCCATCTCGCCGAGCTTCAGCTGGATCGCCTGGTGCTCGCAGATCGGCTTGCCCATGGTCTTGCGCATCTGGGCGTACTTGACGCTCTCGGCCAGCGCGCGGCGGGCGATGCCGACCGAACGGGAGGCGACATTGATGCGGCCGATCTCCAGGCCGCCGGTCGCCATCAGGAAGCCCTTGCCCTCCTCGCCGCCGACCAGCGACAGCTCGGCCGAGCACTCGTAGTCCTCGAAGATGAACTCGCCGGAATCGATGCCCTTGTAGCCAAGCTTCTCGAGCTTCTTACCGTTCTTAACCCCGGGCAGCGGGACGCGGGTGTCGGGGTCGATCTTCGGGGTGATCAGCATGCTGATCCCCTTGTGGCGCGGTTGCGCCTCGGTGTCGGTCTTCACCAGCAGGGCGCAGACATGGCCCTGGATGGCGTTGGAGATCCACGTCTTGGTTCCGTTGACGACATAGTTGTCGCCGACCCGGCGGGCGACCGTACGGATGCCCTGCAGGTCGGTGCCGGCGTCCGGTTCGGTGAGGCCAAGGCAGCCGCGCAGCTCGCCGGAGGCGAAGCGGGGCAGCCAGTATTCCCGTTGCCGCTCGGTGCCGAATTTCTGCACCACCAGCGACATCATCAGGTGGGAGTTGAAGATGCCGGTCAGCGACATCCACTCCTCGGAGATCCGGGTGACGATCTTCGAATAGGTCGAGGCCGAGAGGCCGAGCCCGCCGTACTCCGGCGAGATCAGCGCGCCGAACAGGCCCAGCTCAGTCATGTCGTTGACCAGGTCGGCCGGCCATTCGTCGTCATGCTCGAGCTGCATGGCGACGGGCGCGACCTTCTTCTCCAGCCACCGCTCGATGGAATCGAGGATGGCGCGTTCGTCGGCGTCGGAGATCTGGGATTGGACGTCCATCAGTAGTTCCCCACCTTGTCTTCGACGGCGTTGCCGCGGCCGGGGATCAGCATGTTGCGCGTGAAGGTGCAGATGGTTTCGCCGCGCTGGTTCTTGCCCAGCGTGCGGATCGTCACGATGCCCTGGCCGGGCCGCGACTTGCTCTCGCGCTTGGCCAGCACTTCGCTCTCGCCATAGATCGTGTCGCCGGCGAACACCGGCGCGGTGAATTTCACGTCGTCCATGCCCAGATTAGCGATCGCCTTCTGGCTGGTGTCGGTGACGCTCATGCCGATCAGCAGAGCCAGGGTGTAGGGGCTGACCACCAGGTTCTTGCCGAACTCCGAGGCCTTCGCGAACTCGGCGTCGAAGTGCATCGGGTGGGTGTTCAGCGTCAGCAGCGTGAACAGGTGGTTGTCGTACTCGGTGACCGTCTTACCGGGGCGATGTTCGTAGACGTCGCCGACGTGGAAGTCCTCGAAGTACCGGCCAAAGGTCTCGCGGTAGCGTTGGGGGCCAACTTCTTTCCAGGTCTGAACCATGTGTCTCAAGCGCCTCCAGCGCGTTCAAGTGTGCGTTGCGCCGCCCGGATGACGGGCAGATCGATGAGTTTTCCGTCGAGCTGGACGGCCCCGCCCTCGGCGGCCTCGAAGGCCTCCATCACGCGTTGGGCGTGGGCGACGGCGGCCGGGCTCGAGGTGAAGACGGTGTTGACCGGGGCCACTTGGTCCGGGTGGATGCAGGAGCGGCCGGTGAAGCCCATGGCCTTTACGCGGGTGGTCGTGGCGATGAGGCCCTCGGGGTCCTTGATGTCGAGATACGGCACGTCGAGCAGCTCGACCCCGCCGCGCGCGCAGGCGGCGACAAGCTGGCCGCGGGCGAAGGCCAGGGCGTCCCACTCCATGTCCGACCCGATTTCCGCCGAATAGTCGGCGCCGCCGAACAGCACGCCGCCGACGCCGGGCGCCGCCGCGATGTCCCAGGCGTTGCGCAGGCCCTCAGGGCTCTCGATCACCGGCCAGACCGGCGGGCAGTCGGGGCCGATGCGTTCGCGCACCAGGGCCACCTGCTCGGCGGTTTCGAGCTTGGGAACCATCACGAAGGCGGCCGATTTCGGCGCGGCGCGCAGGGCCTCGCAATCGGCCGCGAAGGGCGCGGTCGTCACGCCGTTGATGCGCAGGCCAAAGCGGCCGCTCGTATCGGCTTGCAGAAACGCCATCGCCTCAGCGCGCGCCTGCTCCTTCTGGTGCGGGGGGACCGCGTCTTCCAGGTCGATGCAGACGGTGTCGGCGCCCGCGGCGCCGGCCTTGGGGAAACGCTCGGGCCGAGCGCCCGGAACGAACAGGAGAGTACGGAAGGTCACGATGCCTCGATCTGGATTGAGGGAGAAACGGCCATGCCGCGGGCCACGCCCGGTCGGTCGGCCAGGTCGGCCTCATAGCGTTGCAGGTTGGCGTAGCCGCTCAGTCCGCCAGCCAGCCGCTTGGCCGAGGTGGCGACCACCGGATAGAGCAGGCAATCGACGACCCCGAACTGCTCGCCCATGACGAACGGGCGCTCGGCGAGACGTTGATCGAACACCGCCAGCGCGTCGCGGCAGCCCTGGGTCATCATGGTTTCAAGCCAGGGCGTCGGTTCCGGCGCCAGGTTGGTGGCGAAGAACTGCATGGCGAACGGCATGGCGACCGACGAGGAGATCGCCGCCGCCCACATCAGTTCCTCGGCCCGCGCCTGGGCGCCCTTGGCCAGCAGGTCGCCGCCGGCCTTCTCCGCCAGGTAGAAGACAATGGCCATCGACTCCGACAGCGCGATCGGCTGGCCGCCCGGCCCGTCTGGATCGAGCAGGGCCGGCGCCTTGGCGAAGGGGTTCAGCGCCCGAAACGCCGCGGTCTTGTGCTCACCGGCCACGAGGTCGACGAACGAGACGCTGTAAGGCAGCCCCGTCTCCTCCAGGGCGATATGCACCTTCTGGCCGTTGGCGGTCGGAACTGAACGCAACTCGATCACGACAGCGGCCTCAAACCGCCGGGGCCGGAACGGCGGCGGCGAACGCCTTAGCGATCTCCTCGCGGCTGGCGATCCACACGCCGGTCTTGCCCTGCACGTAGTCGAGGAAGGCCTTGAAGGCGCCGATGCGGCCCGGACGGCCGATGATCCGCAGGTGCAAGCCCAGGCTCATGTAACGGGCGCCGACCTCGTCGGCCTCGGCGTAGAGCTGGTCGAAGGTGTCGATGGCGTAGGCCAGCCAGTCGCGGGTGGTCAGCGACGGCGCCAGCCAGAACTTCATGTCGTTGGAGTCCAACGCGTACGGCATGATCAGCATCGGCTTCTTGGAGCCGTCAGCCATCTCCACGACATCCCAGAACGGGAAGTCATCGGAGTAGTCGTCCATGTGATAGGAGTAACCCTCCTCCACCAGCAGCCGGCGCGTGGCGTCGGTGTGGAGGTAGCGCGACAGCCAGCCGCTCGGGCGCTTGCCGGTGGTCTGCTCCAGCGAGGTCCAGCCCTTGCGGATGAACTCCCGCTCCTGCTCTTCCTTCATCCAGAACTGGTGCGCCCAGCGATAGCCGTGGCAGCAGACCTCGTCGCCGCGCGCAACGATGGCCTGGGCCAGGTCCGGCGCGCGTTCGAGCGCCAGGGCCGCCGCCGTCCAGGTCGCGCGGATCTTGTACTCGTCCAGCAGGCGCAGCACGCGCGGCGCGCCGGCCTTGATCCCGTACTGATAGTTGCTCTCGTTGCCGTGCATCCGCATCGGACGCTTCGGGACGGCGGACAGCTCATCGACCGGCTCAGGCCCCTTGTCGCCGTCGCGGATGTTCTGCTCGGCGCCTTCCTCGACATTGACGACGATGGAGAGCGCGAACTTCGAGCCGTTGGGCCAGGTGAAATCGGCGGGTGCGGGCATCAGTGCGGCTCCTCGCCGCCGGAGACGTTCATGCTCTCGGCGGTGATGTAGGCGGCCTCGTCCGAGCACAGGAAAGCGACGGCCTTGGCGGTGTCTTCAGGCAGGCCCGGGCGTCCCAGCGGGATGCGCGCGGCCATCTTCTGCAGGTAGTCGTCGACCGAGGCCGCGCCCGTCACCTTGGCGAAGTACTCGTTCTGCCAGGCGCCGAGGCCCGTGGTGACGTGATTGGGGCAGACGTTGTTGACGGTGATGCCGTAGGCGCCGAGCTCGATGGCCGCCGAACGGGTCAGGCCGACCAGCCCATGCTTGGAGGCGGTGTAGGCCTGGGCGTGCGGGAAGCCGGACTTGGCGGCCTGGGAGGCGATGTTGACGATCCGCCCGCCCTTGCCCTGCGCCGCCATGACTTCGGCGGCGGCCTTCAGGCCGAAGAACGCGCCAGTCAGATTGACGTCGATCACCGCCTGCCACTCGTCGGGCGAGACCTCCAGCAGCGGCTTCATGATGTAGCCGATGCCGGCGTTGTTCACCCAGATGTCGAGCGAGCCGTGCGTGGCGACCGCCTGATCGGCCATGGCCCGGACCTGGGCCCAATCGCGCACGTCGCAGACGCAGGTCGAGGCCTGGCCGCCGGCGGCGCGGATGTCGGCGGCGATCGCCTCCATCTCCTCGGTCGCCCCGATCATGGCCCCCGGCGTGGCGGCGTCCTTTGACGCGCCGATGTCGGAGATCACCACCGCTGCGCCCTCCTCGGCCAAGCGGCGCGCGATGGCTTCACCTAGCCCCTTGCGACGCCCCGAGCCGGTGATGACGGCGGTCTTGCCGGTGAAGCGCCCCATCAAGCTTCCGCCTTCGCGCGCTTCCAGCCGATCTTCTTGGTGAGCATGAAGGTCACGTCGGCCATGCCGGCGAAATCGCCAGCGATCTTCTGCATGACCGGAGTGCCGACATCCTCGCCGAACTGACCCATGTCGCGGACGTCGATGATCTCGACATAGCGATAGGGCGGCTTCTCCTCGGAACCGAGCAGGCCGGTGGTCTTGAAGACCTCGAACTTACGAATCGAGGCCAGGCCGTTGACGGTCGGCAGGTCGACAGCGCGCGCCCAGGCCTCGTAGTCCGCAACCTTCACGCCCGGCTTCAAGTTGAAGAATGCGATGATGCGCGTCGTGGCCATGGGCCGTCCCTCCTGCCGCGACAGGGTGCGCCCCTGTCATGCGATAAATGATATAAACGTATACCATTTGACATGGGAACCCTTTTTCCAGGCGATCACATCAAGATCGGGGACTCCCTTTGTGGGCCAGGACGACGGGGCTTCGACAAATGACCTACATATATACCATTTGATCTGAAAGCTGGTTTGCGCGAAGTTGGATGCAGAGACTGAGGAGATCGGCCCCATGGACGGTTCAGGCGACCTGAAGAACGCTGGCCCCGCGCAGAACTATGACGGCCCCCCGGACTACCGAGTCGTCGGGCGGCACGGCGTCTTCCCCCAAACCAGCCATGACGAAATCGCGCGGCTGAACTTCCTCGCGCACATGAACCGCCACCTCTCGACGCGAGTCATGCCGCACGTGAAAACCGCGTGGGATCAGCGCGCCGAACCGAAATTCCAGAAGGACGCCGGCCGCGCGCCCAGCGACCGTCATGAGGTCCGCAAGGCCCTGCTGAAGGATCCGACCTTCCAGACTTGGTCAGCGCTTCGCCGCATGACCATGGAGCAGCGCCAGCAAGCCGGCCGCTGGACCACCATCCGCCAGGCCGAGGCCCTCGCCGCCCAGACCCGCGACCTGACCGAGGGCGACGCTCGCCTGCAACTGAACCCCGCCCTGCCGATCCCGCGCTATGTCTCGGCCGTCGACCACCACTGCATGCCGGGCAGCTATCATACCGAACTGTTCCCGGGCGACGTCTCGGGGGCGGCCAACTACGACCACGCCATCTTCGCGACCACCGGCGGCATGCTGGGGCGCTATTCCGACGGCGGCGGACAGGCGGTGGTCAAGTGGGTGGCCAAGAACCTGCCCGACCTGAAGCCGACGCGGATCCTCGAGATCGGCGCGACGCTGGGCCAGAACCTCGTGCCGATCGCCAAGGCGTTCCCCGAGGCCGAGGTCGTCGCCGTGGACGTCGGCGGGCCGGTGCTGCGCTATGGCCTGGCGCGGGCCAAGTCGATGGGCGTGGAGAACCTCACCTGCGTCCAGGCCGACGGCTCGGACCTGTCGATGTTCCCCGATGAGAGCTTCGACTGGATCCAGACCACCATGTTCCTGCACGAGCTGTCCTACAGCTCGATGCGCGCGATCTTCAGCGAGACCTACCGCCTGCTGAAGCCCGGCGGCGTGGTCCTGCATGTGGAGCAGCCGCAGTACGCCGCGGGCATGCCGCTGTTCGAACAGGCGATGCGCGACTGGGACGCCTTCTACAACAACGAGCCGTTCTGGAGCACGCTGCACGAGATCGACATCGACGCCTATCTGACGACGGCGGGTTTCGACGCGGGCAAGCTGATCCATGGCGGCGTGACCGCGGTGGTCGAGAAGGAAATCTTCCCCGACGCCGCCGACGACGACAGCGAAGACTACGGCCGCAAGGCCGCGTGGCATGTGATCGGAGCCCGTAAGTGAGCGTACAGGAAGCCCTTCTGCGGGCGTCGAACAAGCCCGCCGGCAAGCGTCCCTATTTCCTCGACCACGAGGTCGAGCGCGTCCTGGCCATCACCATGGCCGCGGTTCAGGAACTGGCGGTCGCGCGCGAACGGATCGACACGCTCGAGCGTCTGCTGGAGCGCAAGGGCCTGGTGGCCCGCGACGAGATCGAGGCCTTCGAGCCGACCCCCGACCAGGCCGCCGAGCGCGGACTTTGGATGCAGGAATACCTCGCCCGCGTGCTGCGCATCGTCCAGCAGGAGGCCGAGGCCGTAGAGGCCACCGCCCAGGGCGACCTCTATTCGGAAGAAGTCGCCATCGAGATCGCAGAAGGCAAGGCGTGACCACCGGTCCGGCCGCGCACGCGATCTCCAGCCTGATCCGCGCGGCGGTCTTCGTCCGCGACCTGGACCGGTCCACGGCCTTCTATCGGGCGCTGGGATTCGACACGGTCTATTACGAGGGCGAACTCGATCCGGCCTCCACGGCCGCGGCCCTGCATACGCCGGCGAGCACCACAGCGCGGTGCCGTATCCTGAAGAACGCCGGTGCCCCCAATTTCGGGATGGTCGGTCTGTTCGAGTTGGATGGACCGCCCCTGGAGCCCCTGCCCTTCGCCTATGGACCTCCACGGCTCGGCGAGACGGCGCTGGTCTTCTACGCCAGGCCGATCGACGCGGCGGTGGCGGCGGCGCGCAAGGCCGGCGCCAGCTGGTCTCCGGACCCCAGCCTGTTTGTCATGCCCCATCGCCAGCAGAAGGAAGTCTGTCTGCGTGACCCGGACGGGGCCTTGATCAACCTGATTGAACGCGACCCGGCCGAGCAGAACTCCACCCAGCCGGTCGCGGCCTGATCCTAGGTCAGGCCAGGCGCCTCGATCAGCAGGACCTGGCACTCGGCGATCCCCTCCCGCATCGTCTTTGCGGCCTGGTATTCGGGGCTGTTCCAGAAGGCTTGGGCCGTGGCGCGATCCGGCCACTCCGAGATGACCACCGAACTGCCCTCGCCCCACGGGCCTTCCAACGACACCGCGCCGGGCGCGCGCACGACGTAGCGGCCGCCGAACTGCGTGATCAAGGCGGCGGCGACCTTGGCGTACCCCTCGACGAAGGCCTGACGATCCTTGAGTTGGGCGGTGACGATCATATAGGCGGGCATGCGTGTCCTCTGTTGCCAACGGCGCGGCGGTAAGCTCAAATGATATAGAAGTATATCATTTCAAGCCATGTGAGATCGCCTGATGAAGCTGTTGCGCGCCGCGACCCTGACCACGCCCGATCCCGAAGCCACCGCCGCGCGCTACGCCGAATGGTTCGACTACAGCGTCGTTGATCGCGGTGTGGTCGACGCCGGTCTCGCCGCCAGCTGGGGCTGCCCCGGTTCGGCTGGAAAAGCCTATGTCGTCGCCCAGCCGGCCTCCGGCGCCGACGTCTATCTGCGCTTCGTCCAGGGCGACGGGCACCCCGATTACCGGCCGCTGCGCACCTTCGGCTGGGCCGCCATCGAGATCTGCGTGCAGGACGTCCTGAAGGTGAACGAGCGCATGGCGCGCTCGCCGTTCGAGATCATCGGCCCGCCCAAGCAGCTCGACGGCATGCCCACGATCTTCCCGATGCAGGTGAAGGGCCCGGACGGCGAGATCGTCTACCTGACCGAGATCCGCGGCGACCTGCCGGCCTATGACCTGCCGCGCGCCGGGTCTGCGATCGACAAGCTGTTCATCCTAGTCATGGGCTGCTCAGACCTGCGGGCCTCGCTAGACTGGTTCAAGGACCATGTCGGCCTGGAGTTCGGCCGCGAGCTGGACATCATCTACACCATGCTCAACCACGCCTTCGACCTGCCGATGGACCACAAGCACACCATCGTCACCGGGGTGCACGAACGCGACGTGTTCCTGGAGTTCGACCAGTATCCGCAAGGCGCCACGCCGCGTCCGGGCCCTGCCGGCGAGCTGTCGCCGGGCATCGCGCTCTGCACCCTGAAGCATCCCGACTTCGACAGCGTGAAGGGGCCGTGGATCAGCCAGCCCGTGCGCCGCGACGGCCCGGTCTATGGCGGCGGCCGCGTCGGAACCCAGCGCGCGCCGGACGGAACCCTGGTCGAGATCGTCGAGATCGTCTGATGACCGTTCACAACGAGGTGGTGCTGGCCCGGCCCGTCACCGCCAAGCCCGGCGCCGGCGACTTCGCGGTCGTCGAGCGGAGGGCCCCGAACATCGGCGAACGCGAGATCCTGGTCCGCGTCGCCTACCTGTCGCTCGATCCCTATATCGGCTCGCGCCTGCGCGGAAAGCACATGGGCGAGCCCGCCCCCGCGCCCGGCGAAAGCCTGCCCGGCTTTTGCGTGGGCGAGGTGGTCGCCTCCCGCCATCCCGACTTCGCCGTCGGCGATCATGTGGTTGGCGAATGCGGCTGGAGCGAGCTTGGCGTCATGGCCGGCGACCAGGCCCGCAAAGTCGATGCGAGCCTGCCGCTGTCGGCCCATCTCGGCGTCCTCGGAATGCCCGGCCTGACCGCCTGGGCAGGCGTGACCCAGCTCGCCAAGGTGACCGCCGGCGACGTGTTCCTGGTCGATGCGGCGGCCGGCGCCGTTGGGGGCGCAGCGGGCCAGATCGCCCGCAACCTCGGCGCGCGCGCAATCGGGATCGCGGGCGGGGCGGCCAAGTGCGACCTGGTCCGCGGCGCCTACGGTTTCGAGGCGTGCGTCGACTACAAGCAGCCCGGCTGGCAGGACGCCGTAAAACTCGCCTGCGAGCGCGGCCCCAGCGTCCACTTCGAGAATGTCGGCTTGTCCGTGCTGCAATCGGTCATGCCGATGCTGCGCGACTATGGGCGCGTCGTGCTCTGCGGACTGGCCGAGCACTACCAAGTTGAGGGACCGCCGGCCTCGCTGCCGATCGGCGCCATCATCGGGAAACGCGCCCAGATGCTGGGCCTCGTCGTCTATGATTTCTATCCCCGCCTGGACGAGTGGCTCGCCCTCGCCACGCCTTGGCTCGCCGAGGGGCGGCTGACCTATGTCGAGGACGTCGCAGGCGGTCTCGCCGCCGCCCCCGCCCATTTCGAGAAACTGATGGGCGGCGACAACATCGGAAAATCCATCGTGAAAGTGGCGCCATGAGCCCGACCCGACATTTCGCCCAGGTCGACGGCCGCCGGGTCCACTATCGGCGCTGGGGCGAAGGCCCGGTGGTGCTCGCCGTCCATGGCTCGCCGCAGTCCTCACGCGCCGTGGCCAACCAGGCCGCCGCCTTCGCGGCCCGGGGTCTTTGCGTGATCGCGCCGGACACCCCCGGCAATGGCCTGTCCGATCCGCTCCCCGGCGAGGCGCCGAGCACCGAGGACTACGCCAAGGCGCTGATCGCCTTCGCCGACGAACTGGGGCTGGGCCGCGTGGGCTTGTATGGCTTCCACACCGGGGCTTCGAGCACCTGCGGGTTCGCGGCCCTGGCGCCAGGCCGGGTCAGCGCCGTGGCTTTCGACGGCCTGCCCTGCTGGACGAACGAAGAGCGCGCCGAGTTGCTGGCCAACTATCTCACGCCCTTCGCCCCCACCTGGGACGGCTCGCACATGGCCTGGCTGTGGGCGCGCCTGGAGGAGCAGACCGTGTTCTTCCCCTGGCATCAGCCGACGCCGGCGGCCCGCATGGACTACGACGTCGCCCCGGTCGCGGCCCTGCACGCCAACGCCATCGACTTCCTGGACGCTGGGGACGCCTATCGCGCGCCCTACGCCTCGGCCTTCAGCTTCCGGCCCGAAGACTGGCTGGCCCGCATTACAGCGCCGATGTTCCTGGGCGTGACCGGCGGCGACCCGCTTCGGGTGCATCTGACGCGCGGGCCGCTCGCGCCCCTGCCCTCGTCGGTGTTCGAAACCCAGGCCGAGTTGATCGAGGCGGCCGGCGTTCACCTTGCGGCCCATCCTGGCGATGTCGCCCCGCCTCCCAAACCAGCGGGCGTAGCGCCTGACGGGCTAAGCCGCGGCTTCGCCTCCGCCGGTGGAAAGGCGCTGGCCTGGCAGGGCCGCCTCGCAGGGGACGGACGGCCGCTGGTCTTGCTGCATGAGGCCGGCGGTTCGAGCGAAACCTTCGCCCCGGCCCTGGCGACGATCGGCGACAGACGTCCTGTCGCGGCGTTCGATCTGCCCGGCCACGGGGCCTCGGGTGACGACTGGCCGACCGCGCCGCAGACCGTGGAGGCGCTGGCCGATGTCATCGCCGCCGCCTGCCAGGCCCTGGGGTGGTCGGAGTTCGACGTCGCCGGGCTGCACCTCGGCGGCCAGATCGCGGCCGAGTTGGCCCGCACCGGCCGCGCCAAGAGCGCCGCGACCCTGGGCGTAGCCCGCTACTCGCCCGAGGAAGCCCAGCGTCTGATCGCCGAGGGCGCGCCCTCGCTGACCGCGGAATGGGACGGCGCCCACCTGGTCCGTGCGATCCGCATCGCCCGTTGGGAGCGGCTGTTCCACCCCTGGTTCCAGCGAGATCGGGCCCACGCCCGGCCGCAAGGCGATCTGGACCCGGCGGCCGTCCACGCGCGAGCCGTCGCGCTGCTCAAGGCCAATGAGCGTTGGGCCAGCGCCCTGCGCGCCCAGGCCTCCTACGCGTTCACCGCGCCGGCGGGCCTCAAGGTCTTCGCCGTGGCCGATGACGCCCTGTCGACGCCCGCGGCCATCGCGGTGCTGGGACTGCCCGCCACCGCCTTGCCAGCCGATCCGGCCAGCTGGGCCGAGGTCCTGGCCGACCTCTAGATCCGGGAAATCGGCAAAGAAAAAGGGCGGCGATGGCATCCATCGCCGCCCTATCTATTTGAGCCGTCTGGCCTGCGATCAGGCCGGCTTGGCGTCGGCGATCTCCTCGGCGCGCGCCACCGCCTCGGTCACCGTCACCGGCTCGAACTTGCGATAGCGTCCCAGGCAGAGCAGCAGCACCGCCCCGATCAGGAACAGGGCCGCCGACATCAGCAAGGGCTGCGCGTAGGAGCCGCTCTTGTCGTAGGCCATGCCGAAGACGACCGGACCGATGCCCGCGCCCAGGGCGAAGAAGCCATAGAGCGAGCCATAGATGCCGCTGTAGCTCTTCATCCCGAAGTAGCGCGCCACCAGGAAGGCCATCAGGTCATATTCCACACCGGCCGCGAAACCGATCATGATGATCGTCACCGCCGCCATGGTCGCGTCGATGTGGCCCTGGGCGATGATCCAGCAGGCGATAGCCGGCGCCGCCAGCATCACGAAGGCCACGCCGGGCGCCCAGATGCGGTCGATCAGCCAGCCGCCGATGATCCGGCCGGCGATCACCGACAGACCGATCAACGAGGCCAGGGTGACGACCTGTTGTCCGGCGAAACCCGCCGACTTCAGGATGTTCTCCATGTTCGGGATCGGCCCGCCGACCGCGAAGGAGATCGGGATGAAGGCGAAGGCCAGCACCCAGAAGCGCCACGTCCGCAGCGCCTGGCCAAAGGTCAGGCCGGGCGACTGGGCCCGACGCGCGACCTCGGCGGCCCTGCGCTCGGCGGCGCTCTCAGTGGCCGCGCCGACGTCGCGGAAGCAGAAGAAGGCGATCGGCCACGAGATCAGCAACGGCAGGGCGCCCAGCACGACATAGGCCGTGCGCCAGCCATAGTCGTTGATCATCCATGCGATCAGCGGCTTGGCCATGTAGCCGAACAGGCCGGTCCCCAGCAGGGCCAGGCCCAAGGCCAACCCCTTGCTGACGTCGAACCAGTTGTTGACCGCCCGCGTCCAGGTGATCGGCAAGGTGCCCGCCCCGGCGACCGCGACCAGCACCCAGCTGGCGTAGAACAGCTCGATCGAACCGTTGCCGAGCGCGAAGGTCATGAAGGACAGGCCAAACAGCGGCACCGAGATCAGCACCACCTGACGAACCCCGATGCGGTCGGCCAGTAGGCCGATCAGCGGGCTGGCGATCAGGACCGCGGCGGTCATGATCGACAATCCGCCCATCATCTGGGCGAACCCCCAGCCGAATTCCTTGGCCAGTTCCGGCGCCAGCGAACCGAGCGAATAGAACGGCAGCGGAGAGAGGCCGAGGCCAATGCCCAGCATCGCCGACATGACGATGGGCCAGCCCTTCTTGAACTCGCCTGCACCTTTAGCGTCCGCCGCCATCCCCCGTCCTTTCAGGGCCTACGTTGAGGCCCGGCAATTGATATAACTCTATACCATTTGCGCTTGGTCGCGGCCCTCTGGCAAGCGACGTTTGTCGAACCGTCACGCGAGATGGTGCGGCCCTTTCGCGCCGGGCGGACGAAGAGCCCGGCGCTCAAAAACCAGGCGCCTAGATGACGCCCTTGTCCGCCATGCCCTCGATCACCCGGCGTTGGCGGGCCGAGTACCAGGCCGGATCGGGCGTGATCACCGCGCCCGCCGCGTCGAGCAGGCTGTTGCGCGGCTGGATGTCGACAGAGCCATAGGCGTCGGCCCAAAGCGCCATCGGCTGACGCGACAGGATGTTGGGCATGCCCGGCCGGCGGCGGTAGCGCCGCAGCCCCTCGATGTCGATCTCGGCATAGGCGGCCATGCTCTCGCCGTAGCCGGCCTCGGCCAGCACGAGGCCATGATAATCGACGACCTTGGACGCCGAGGCCGTGGAGGCGGCGGGAATGGCGATGTTCTCGATCGAGGCGCTGTTGGCCGAAACCACATAGGCCAGGTTCTCGATGGCGCGCGCCTGCTTGGCGATGTTCTTCGGGGTCGGCAGCGTGCTCGACACCTCGCTGGACGAATGCAGGAACACCTCGGCCCCGCGCACGGCGTGGGCGCGGGCGATCTCCGGATAGAGGATCTCCTCCGACGCGATGGCCGACATCCGGCCAAGCTCGGTGTCGGCGACCGGGAACAGGGCGTCCTTGCCATAGGCTGAAACGTAGCGATCGTAGACGTCGTAGGGGCTCGGCGCGAACAGCGACACCAGCCGGCGATAACGCAGCACGACCTTGCCGGCCGGCTCGATCAGGAACGAGGTCTGGAAGTAGAGCCCGGGGAAATGCGGGTCGCGCTCATAGGCGTTGCCCGACAGGAAGACGTCGGCGGCCTTCGCCACCTTGCCCAGCGCCTGGTACTCGGGCCCGTCGATCTCGAGCGCCGCCTTTTCCGCCCAGACAGCGGCCGCCTCGCCCATCGGGAAGCCGGTCAGGAAGTACTCCGGCAGGACGACCAGGCGAACGTCCGGACCGATGAACCGCTTGGACGCCTGGATCTGCGCGGCGATCCGATCGATCGTGGCCAACATCCGCGGACGGGCCTCGGCGGCGTCACGAGCGTTGTTGACCGCAAAGCAGGTGGTCTGCAGGGCCAAGGCGATGTAGGGCGGAATTGACATAATCTCGATAGACCAATCTGGACTTATTGTTATACCATTCTATCGTTCATCCACTCCCAGTGGCAACACAGCCAGAGGTCGTTAAATGGATGCAACCACTTGGTCGGGTCGGCTCGATCCGTCCCTGCTAGACGCCAGCCTGCCCACCCCGCTCTATCATCAGATCTATCTGGTGCTGCGCGAGAACATCCGCTCCGGCGCGATCAGCTCGGAGTCGACGTTCCCGGGCGAGCAGGAGATGGCGAAGATGTTCAACGTCTCGCGGATCACCGTCAAAAGGGCGCTGAACGACCTGGCCTCTGACGGCCTGGTCAGCCGCCACCGTGGCCGAGGCACCATCGTCGCGGGCGGTTCGACCATCCCGATGGTCAAGGGATCGTTCGATACGCTGATCGAGAGCCTGCACATCATGGGCCTCGAAACCGAGCTCGAACTGCTCGATGTCACCGATGTTCCCGTCGATGACAGCGTCGCCCAACACCTGGGCGTAGAGCCCGGAACCCAAGTGCAGCGGGCGATTCGACGCCGCAAGCTGCAGAACGAGCCCTTCTCCCACCTCGTCACCTATGTGCCGATGGAGATCGCCAAGCGCTATTCGATCAAGGACCTGGCCAGCACGCCGATGCTGACCCTGCTGGAGCGGGCCGGGCATCCGGCGCTGGAAGCCGAGCAGTGGATCACGGCGGTCTCGGCCGACCCCCTGGTCAGCGCAGCGCTCGGCGTCTCGGTCGGGTCGCCGCTGCTGAAGATCGAGCGAGTGATGCGCGGCGCCAAGGGCGAGCCGGTCCAGGTGATCCACGGTCACTACCGACCCGACCGCTTCCAGTACCATGTGAAGACCCATCGGCGGCGTGCTCCGGTCAGCGGCGGCGGTCCTGCAACCTGGCGCGACGAGAGCTGATTTCCGGCCGCGGCATAATCGCGCTTGCGCCGAGCTCCCATTCCAAATGATATAAAGATAGATCATTTGGAATGGGAGGCACCGAGCCCTCGTGGTACTCGCCGTCATAACGCTTCTGCACGTCCTGGTGTTCGTCTACTGGCTGGGCGGCGACCTGGGCGCGTTCTACGCCTCCACCATCCTCACCGATAAGAAGCAGCCGGTTCCGGTCCGCGCGACCGCGGCCAAGGTGCTTGAAAACATCGACATGTCGCCGCGTACGGCGCTGATCCTCACCCTGCCCACCGGCCTGACCCTGGCCCTCGCCAAGGGCTGGATCGTCGCGCCGGGCGCGCACGCCGCCCTCGCCGCGGTCTGGATCATCGCGCTGGCCTGGCTCGCCATCGCCTGGAAGATCCACCTCAGCCACCCGCCGGCGGGCAGCCCCGTGCGCCGCATCGACCTCGCCATCCGTGCGATCCTGATCCTCGCCCTTATCGGTGCGGCGGTGATCGGCGGCGTGGGGTCGATCGAGTTTCCGCTCTTTATCCGTCTGAAGTTCGCCGTCCTGGCCACCGCCATCGCCGCGGGCCTGATGATCCGCCGTGTCCTCGCCCCCTTCGGTCCCGCCTTCGTGCAGATGGTGACCACGGGCGCGACGCCGGAGACCGACGCCGCCATCTCCCTCGCGCTCGCGAAGGGTCGTCCTGTCGTCCTTGGCCTGTGGGCGCTGCTGCTGATAGCGGCGCTGCTGGGCCTTGCGACCCCGCTCTAAGGAAAACCTCGATGCCCGATGATCTGACCCAAGCCTCGCTGGCCGACACCCTTCGCAAAGCCCTCGGCGCTGATCGCGTCGCCACCGACGAGGCCACCCGCGACCTGTTCTCGCAGGACATCTGGTCGAAGGCGCCGGCCATGGCCGAACTGGTGGCTGCGCCCGCCGACACCGCCGCCCTGGCGCAGGCCGTCAAGGCCGCCAGCGCCCAGGGCTATGGCCTGGCGATCCGTGGCGGCGGCATGAGCTACACCAACGGCTACGTCCCGCAACAGACCCGGGCCGTCGTGCTCGACCTGGCGCGTATGGACCGCGTGCTGAAGGTGGACGCCGAGGCCATGACGGTCACCGTCGAAGCCGGCTGCACCTGGAAGACCCTGCTTGAGACCTTGAAGCCGCTTGGCCTGCGCACCCCGTTCTGGGGACCGCTGTCGGGGATCACCTCGACGGTCGGCGGCGGCCTTTCCCAACTGAACGCGATCTTCGGATCGGGCCACTACGGCACCACCAGCGAGAGCGTCGTCGGTCTGACCGTGGTGCTCGCCGATGGCGAGATCCTGCGGACCGGCGCGGGGTTGGACACCCCCTTCTACCGCCACTACGGCCCGGACCTGACCGGCCTCTTCTGCGGCGATTGCGGCGTGTTCGGCGTCAAGGCTGAGATCACCCTGCGCCTGATCCGCGCCCCGAACGCCGAGGCCTACGCCTCGTTCGGGTTCAAGGACCGCTCCAACTGCGTAGCGGCCATGGCCGAGATCGCCCGCTCGGGCCTGGCCTGCGAGATGTTCGGCTTCGATCCCTCGCTCGCCCGCGCCCGCCTAAAGCGCGCCTCGCTGATGGCTGACGTCAAGACCCTGGGCAAGGTCGTCGCCAACCAAGGCTCCCTGTTCAAGGGCGTCAAGGAAGCCGCCAAGATCGCCCTGGCCGGCCGCTCCTTCGTCGGTGACGAGGAATACTCCGTCCACATGGTCTTCGAAGGCCGCAGCGAGGCCGCCGTCGAGGCCGACCTCGCCGCCGCCCGGCTGGTGGTCAAGAACGCCAGCGGTTCGGAGATCGAGAACACCATCCCCAAGGTGATCCGCGCCCAGCCGTTCACGCCGCTGAACAACATCCTGGGGGCCGGCGGCGAGCGCTGGGTGCCGGTGCACGGCATCGTCTCCCTGGCCAAGGCCGACCGCGTCTATGCCGAGATCGAAGCCTGGTTCGAGAGCCTGAAGACCGAGTTCGAGCGCGAAGGCGTCGAGACCAGCTTCATGCTGACCACCATGTCGACCAACGGCTTCCTGATCGAGCCGGTGTTCACCTGGCCCGAGGCCCGCAACGCCATCCACGACGCCACCATCGAGCCGGGCATGCTGTCCAAGCTGGAAGTCTTCGCGAGCAACCCGGCGGCGACGGACGTGGTCGCCAAGGCTCGGCTCGGCGTGATCGACATCTTCGTCCGCAACGGCGCGGCCCACTTCCAGATCGGCCGCACCTATCCCTATCGCGAAAGCCGCGACGCCGCCTCGGTGGCGCTGCTGGATGCGGTGAAGGCGACCCTGGACCCCAAGGGGACCCTGAACGCCGGCGGCCTCGGTTTCGCCCGATGAGCGGCGGCAGCGTTTTCCACGCGCGCAACCCGCGCACCGGCGAGCAGGACTACAGCTTCGCCGTCCCAACGCCGGTCGAGATCGACGAAGTCGTCGCCCGCGCCCGTGCGGCGCAGGTCGCCTGGACCGCCGCCGGCTTCGCCGCCCGGATCGAAACCCTGCGCGCCTTCGGCCGCGAGCTCGTGGCGCGTAAGGCTCAGATCGCCGCCGCCCTGGAGATCGACACCGGCCGGCGGCGGATCGCGGCCATGGAGGTCGACAGCGTCGTCGGCTCCATCGAAGGCTGGGCGGCCATCGCCCCCACCCTGCTGCCGGAGGGTTGGACTGCAGGGCGCGGCATGCCCGACGTGCGTCACGCGCCGCAGTGGGCGCCCTACGCCCTGGTCGGCGTGGTCAGCCCGTGGAACTTCCCCCTGCTGCTCGGCATGATCGACGCCATTCCGGCTCTGGTCGCCGGTTGCGCGGTGATCGTAAAGCCGTCGGAGGTGACCCCGCGCTTCGCCGCGCCCGTCATCGAGGCGATCAACGCGGTTCCGGGCCTGGCCGACCTGCTCGCCATCCTGCCGGGCGACGGCCCCGTGGGCCAACAGATCATCGACCGTGTCGACTGCGTCTGCTTCACCGGCTCGGTTCCGACCGGCCGCAAGGTGGCGGTCCAGGCCGCCTCGCGCCTGATCCCGGCCTTCCTCGAACTTGGCGGCAAGGACCCGCTGATCATCCTGGAGGGGGCCGATCTGGACGCCGCGTCCGACGCCGCCCTGCGCGGTTCGGTGCTCTCCACCGGCCAGGCCTGCCAGTCGATCGAACGCATCTATGTCGCCCGGCCGATCCACGACGCCTTCGTCGCCAAGCTGGTCGAGAAGGCCAAGGCCGTTCGCCTCAACTGGCCCGACATCAGCCAGGGCGAGATCGGCCCGATCATCTTCGATCGCCAGGCCGACATCCTCGCCGGCCAGATCGCCGACGCGCTGGCTAAAGGCGCGCGCGTCCACACCGGCGGGAGGATCGAGACCCACGGCGGCGGCCGTTGGCTGCTGCCCACCGTCCTGACCGACGTCACCGGCGACATGGCGGTGATCTGCGAGGAGACCTTCGGCCCGATCCTGCCGGTCATCGCCTTCGACACAGTCGACGAGGTCGTGGGCTTGGCGAACGACAGCGAGTACGGGCTGTCGGCCGCTGTGTTCGCGCAGACGCCGGAGGCCGCCGAGGCCGTCGGTCGCCGCCTGGAGGCCGGCGCCGTCAGCCTGAACGACGCGGCCCTGACGGCCCTGTTCTTCGAAGCGGCCAAGCAGAGCTTCAAGGCCTCAGGCCTTGGCCCCTCGCGCATGGGCGCCGATGGCCTGCAGCGGTTCTTCCGCCGCAAGGCGCTGATCGCCAACACCGGACGCCCCATCCCCATCTCGGCCTTCCGCGAGGAAGGCTGAAACCCAAGCCCAGGTAAGGTTTCATGAAACACAGAACCGTCGAAGGCACGATCGCCTACACCTCCAAGAAGCCCGAGATGCTCGATGTCCAGCGCGGCGTGGAGCACTTCCGCTTCACCCGTCACGGCGACGGCAAGGTCACGCTGCGGGCCTATTGCGAGATCGAGGAACCGGCCCCCTCGGTCCAGCGCGACATCGTCTACTCGCTGGACGAGAACAAGAAGCCGATGGACTGCCACATCCGCCTGACCGTCGGCGATGAGTTCATGGGCTCGGGCTGGTTCCGTTTTGGTCCCGGCTTCGTGGAATGCGAATCCTACGGTCCGGCGATCGGCCGCCTGTCGCAGCGGATGGAGCTGCCCGACGCCATTGACGGCATGGGCACCCATCCGGTCGTCGCCGACGGCTATCTGCTGTCGCTGCAGGACTGGACTCCGGGTCAACGCCGGACGCTGAACCTGATCCTCCCCTCGCCCGATCACCGCGGCGCCTCGCCGCCGATGATCGCGCCGGTGAGCATCGACGCCCTCTATGTGGGCCCAGAGGAGATCACGGTGAAGGCCGGGACCTTCGCGGCCCGCCACTTCCAGTTCATCGACGACGGCGGCAGCGGCATGGCCGGCCAACACCCGGCCTATGACGTCTGGATCACCGACGACGAAGACGGCGTCATGCTGCAAGGCGGCGTCGGCGGCTACATGCAGACCTGGTACGAACTGGTCAGCCTCAAGCGCTGACGGAAGACCAGGGCGGCGGGGTGAGCCCCGCCGCCCTGCCCGCCTATTTCCAGCGGCTCTTGTCCTTCAGGTATCGCAGAGCGTCCTGCCCGTCGCTGGGTTGGTAGGTCGAGAACAGCCCGGCCGGGTAACGGCTGCGATAGGCGTCATACTCCCGAACATACAGCTCGGTGTGGATGTTGGGCTGGCGATGGCGGGCGCGGAACGCCGCGATCGGGATCCGTGCCTCTACCGGCGTCTCCATCACGCTGTTGGCCTCGGCCAGCAGTTCGCCCTGCGGCCCGTAGATGGCCGAGGCGCCGGCGCCGCCCGAATCCTCGAAGAACGCCCCGTTGTCCGGCGACACCGCGTTGTTGCAAACCGCGGTATAGACGCCGTTGTAGAGCGACGTGACCTGGATATCGGGCCGGCTGAAACCGCCGGTCGCGGTGCGCAGGATGACCTCCGCCCCCTTCATCGCCAACGCCCGGAAATACTCCGGCTCACGCTGCAGCGAGCTGGTGGCCAGGTTGCCGAGCGGGGTGCGGATCACCGGGACCACGGCGTCCCAGCCATACATCTCGACATACTGGTCCAGCACATCGTGGACCGTGGTGGTGAAGAGCTCAAAGCCCTGGAACACGCCCTTGATGTTGCGGGCCTTCCAGTCACGCGCGACAATCTCGCCCTTGTCGTTCATCACCGTGGTGATCGACAGCAGATGGCCCGGCCAGGCCGGATCGCGGGCGTAGGAGCCGAACACCAGCCAGCAGCCGTACTGGCGCGCCTTCTTGGCCAGTTGCTCGGTTTCCGGGCCAGGGATGTCGATGGCCACCCGCATGGCCTGCTTGCGGTCCCAGCTGTCGTCCCAGCCGGTGATCGGGAACTCGTGGAAGAACAGCAGGTCCTTCTTGCCGCCCCAGGATTGGGCCGCGTCGATCAGGAAGCACATGTGCTCGACGTTCGAGCGGCGCTTCTTCTCGGGATTGGCCGCGTCGACCGGCATCACCCGGCTCTGCACGACGCCCAGTGTCCAGGCGTCCACCGCCAGCGGCACGGTCTCGTAGGTTCCATCGGTGCGCTGGCTGCTTTGGCGTGGGGCGGCCCCGACCGGAGCGGCCAGGGTCGGCGTGGCGGCCAGGCCCGCGGCGGCCGCAGCCCCCATCCCCGCGCCAAACAGCGTCCGACGCGACAGTTTCTTGTCTTCGTCCATCAATTCCCTCCCAGGAAAGCACGCAAGAAAACGCCGCCGTGGAGTGGGTCCACGGCGGCGCTTGGATGGTCTAGTTCTTAGTAGTTGTACTTGAGGCGCAGCGTCACGCGGCGCGGGTCGTTGTAGTAGCCGACGCCGAACAGCGACGAGGTCACATAGTACTCGCTGGTGCAGTTGGCGCATTCCAGCGCCGCCGTCCAATGGCCGTCATTGGTGCGGAAGGCCACGCCCAGATTGACCATGGTCGAGGCCGGGGTCTTGGCGAACGGCACCGTCACTGGCGTCGTTCCGCCGAACGGGATCGCCGTCAGCAGGCCGCCGTCGTTGTAGCTGCTGCTCCAATAGGACTGCGAGTAGCTGAGCGACCCGTTGAAGTTCACCGCGCCGTCAAGCGACGGCACGTCCACCTTGTAGGTCGCGCCCAAGGTCGCCTGGACGTCGGGGAAGCGAACCGGGGTGTCACGCTCGGTGGTGCAGTTGATCGGTTCCGGATTGTTCGAGCAGGGGATGTTGCCCGCCGCGCCGCCGAAACGATCTGGCACGTTCACGTACTTGCGCTTGGCGGCCGAGGCCGTGGCGAAGACGTCGAAGTTGCTGTTGACCGAAGCTGACGCCTCCAGCTCCAGGCCCGTCGCACGCAGGTCGCCGGAATTGCGGGTCACGAAGCTCGTGCCGCCGGTGCCCGACAGCAACTGCAGGTCTTGGACCTCTTCGTGGTAGATCGTCGCGTTGACCCGCAGACGATTGTCCAGCCAGTCGGTGCGCGCGCCCAGTTCGTAGGACCAGGCCTTTTCAGGACCAAAGATGGTCACCGCATTGACGTTGGTGACGCGCGTATTCCAGCCGCCCGACTTGAAGCCGTTGGTCACCGAGGCGAAGACCATCTTGTCGTCGTCGATCTTGTAGGCCAGGGCGACCCGCGGCGTGAACCGGCTGATGCTCTGTTCCAGCGGGATGCCACGCGCGGCGACATTGGCCGAGGTCGGACGCAGGTTCGGCGCTGGCAGGGCCACGATCACGCCGGCCGGGTACGAACCCTTCGCGGCGTCGAAATAGGCCAGATCCTTCTTCTCGTGCGTGTAGCGACCACCGACCGTCAGGGTCAGGGCGTCGGTGACCTTCACGTCGCCCTGGGCGTAGATCGCCGCCGAGGTCGTGTTGTTGCGCATCACCCAGTCCGTCAGCAGACGGCCGAAGTAGTCAATCTGCGAGGTCTTGTTGGTCTCGTCCATATAGAAGGCGCCGGCGACCCAGTTCACGCGGTCGGTTTCACCCACCAGCTTCACTTCCTGGGTGAACTGATGGTTGGTGACCTTATCGACCATCGTATAGCCGCCACGCGGCGCGGCGGCGTTCAAGAAGTCGATCGCGAACGACTGATCGGTCGAGCGATAGCCGGTGATGAAGTTCACCTTGGCCCAGCTCAGGTCGTATTCCAGGTTGGACGTCAGGCCGCCGGTCTGAACTCGGGCGCAGGAGCCCGTCGAGTTCTTCAGGAAGTTGTCGATGACGTTCTCGTCGCACTTGCCGACGCGCAGGCCGGTGCGGCTCTTGTACTTCGGATCGACCGGGCTGTAGCCCAGCGTGGTCTTGGCCTGATCGATGTAGTCGAGCGAGATGTCCCAGCGGATGTTCTCGGTCGGAAGCAGGGTGACCGCGGCGCGAACGCCCTTGGCGTCCTCGCCGTTGATCTTCTCGTTGGTGGCGAGGCTGCGGCCAAAGCCGTCATCGTCAACCTTGAAGGCCGAGAACTTGGTCAGCACCGTATCGCTGATCGGAACGTCGACCGATCCACGGATCATGGTGTGGTTGAAGGTCCCGTACGAGCCTTCGACGAAGTAGCCGAACTCGCTGGACGGCTTGCGGGTGGTGATGGCGACCGCGCCGCCGGTGGTGTTGCGGCCAAACAGCGTGCCTTGCGGCCCGCGCATCACTTCAACGCCGGCGACGTCGAACAGCGACACCGCGTTGGCGCTTTGGCGCGCGAGGTAGATTTCATCGACATAGGTCGCGACCGGCACGTCGAACGAAGCGATTTGCTCAGTGGAGCCCAGGCCGCGGATGTAGAACATCAGCGCCGAGCCGGTGCCGGTGTTCAGACCGCCGGTGACGCTGGGCGTGAAGCGCGCCAGATCGGTGGTGTCGCGCAGCTGCACGGCCTCGATCATCTTGGGGCTGAACGCCGAGACGGCGAGCGGCACATCCTGCAGATTTTCGGATTTCCGCTGGGCGGTGACGACGACTTCTTCGACTTGCGGCGCGGGCGCCTGGCTTTGAGCCAGGGCGGGCGACGCCGCGGCTAGGCTCAACAATGAGACGCTGAGATAAAGCTTGCTACGGACGACCATGAAACTCCCCGAATTATTGTGCGTCCAACTCATGTGGTCGCGACGATCTCCGACTTGAACGATTGATATATGTTTATATCATTTGCAAGCCTTCCCCTGCGGATGGGCGGCTTTAGATGACGAATTCGAGACGCTTGCGGTTTTCGCGCACAGGGCGCCCAAACCACCGGCAAGGCGAAAGTGACCGCGCGCGCCTGATCTGGCGGGCCCATGTCGGGGATAGATGGAGTTGAAAATGGATGAGACGCTGCGGTTTGAACCGACCATGGTCCGCGAAAACAAGACTGCGCGAGAGCTCTATGAGGCGGTGAAGGCCAATCCGGCCCGGGCCCGCTTCGGCTTTGGCGAGAAGCTGGCGGTGGTCAATGTCGACTTCCAGCAGGGCTATACCCGGCCCGACCTGTTTCCGAAGACCGCCTATGTGACCGATCCCGACCAGATCACCTGGACCAACCGCATCTCGACGGCGGCCCGGGCCAAGGGCATGCCGGTGATCTGGAGCCATGTCGCCTACAAGGCCGACGCCGGGGACGCCGGCGTCTGGGGCACCCGCACCGACACCCCCGACAGCCTGCAGAACATCAAGTACGAGAGCGAGCGCCACGCCTTCGATCCGCGGACGCAGATCGACCACGCCGTCGACTTGGTGTTCACCAAGCGGATGCCCTCGGCGTTCTTCGAGACCCAGCTGGCCAGCTACCTGGTCTGGCACAAGGTCGACACGGTGCTGGTCACCGGCGGCTCGACCTCGGGCTGCGTGCGCGCCACCGCCATCGACAGCCTCAGCCACGGCTATCGCACCATCGTCGCCGAGGAGTGCGTGGCCGACAAACACGAGAGCTATCACTACGCCAACCTGACCGACCTCCAGCTCAAATACGCCGACGTCGTGAACGCCGCCGAAGTCCTGGCCTGGCTGGAAGCGCGCTGAAGATAGTCCGAGGCGCGGGCGAAACCCGCGCCTCGGCGCTCCCTACCCCTTGGCGGCGTCGGCGATCTCGGAGGCCGTCGCCGTCCAGGTCCGAGCGTCCCCTGCCAGCCCGGCGAGAATCCGCCGCAGGGCGTGGATCCGGAACGGTTGCCCTGTCACATAGGGCGTCAGGGTGAAGCCAAGTACGCGCCCGCCGAAGCGGTCGGCCTCGGAGTTCAGATAGTCGGCGGCCTCCAGAATCTGGCCCGCCCACTCATCCTCCGTCTGGCGGCGATCCAGCAGCAGGCTGCGGTCGTCCAGTTCATTGGACAGCGGCACGGCGGAAACCTCGCCAGCCTGCGTCCGCATCCGCACCGGGACCTCGTCCTGTTCCCAGTCCAGGCAAACATCGAAGCCAGCCTCGGCGATCAGATCCAAGGTGGCGAACGACTGCTGCCGCGCCGGACTCATCCAGACGCGTGGCTTGAGGCCAGCGGCGTCGAAACGCTGGCGGACCTCGGCGACCCAGGCCGCCTCGACATCCTGCTCCAGCCCGCCCCAATGGATGTGGTCGGTGGAGAGGCCATAGGCGGCGATCTCATGGCCGTCGGCGACGATCGCCTCGATCAGGGGCCGTAGCCGCTCGAGCTGATTGGCGTTGACCGGGAAGGTCGCCTTGAGGCCGGCGGTCTTCAGTTCCTTGAGGATGCGGAACACGCCGACCCGCAGGCCGTAGTCGCGGGTCGTGTAGTGGCGCAGGTCCGGATAGGGCGTGACCATGGCGCCCGGATGCTTGAACGGCTTGCCGGTCGGGTTGAGCATGTGATGCTCGATCGGCACGACGATCATGGCCGCCAGCGTACGGCCCTGCGGCCAGGCGATCGGCGGGCGGGCGCCGCAGGTGCGCCAGTCATAGCGCTTCTGGTCCATGCCATAGGCGCGATGCGGATAGGTCAGGTAGGTCTCAGGCAACGACATTGGCGAACCCCTTTCCACCGGTCGCCAGTCCACGGCGCGCGACGTCGCCCACGGCCTGGTCCCAGTAGTGCTCTCGGTAGTGCCCGGCGATCTCGGCCGCCGTGGTGATCCAGATGTCGTCGGCGTGGCTGGAGATGTGCTTCAGGGCTTCCTCGAAAGCCCGCAGCCGGTGCGGCTGGCTGACCAGATAGGCGTGCAGCGGGATGCACATCACCGTGCCGCTGGCCTCGGCCTCCTCGAGAAGTTGGTCGAAGTGGCGCTTGAGGACGTCGGCGTAACGCCAGGGGCTCATGGCCTGGGCGCCGTAGGTGATGACGTCGTTGACCTCGAGCGAATAGGGCATCGACAGCAGCTTGCCCGAGGCGGTTTTCAGCGGCTGCGGCTGGTCGTCCTGGAACAGGTCGCAGGTGTACCAGAAATCGTACTCGGCGATCAGGTCGAAGGTCCGCTCGGTGTGGGTCAGCGCCGGGGCCAGATAGCCGCGGATGCGCTGGCCGGTGGCGGCCTGGACGGTGCGGATCGAGTCCTCGATCACCGCCCGCTCCTGAGCCTCGTCCATGCCGTAGCTGTAGCGGGTGTTGTAGATCCCGTGACTGAAGAACTCCCAGTTCCGCGCCACGCAGGCTTCGATGATCTCGGGGTGGTGGTCGATCAGGCCGACCGACAGCGAGATCGAGCCCCGCATCCCGTACTTGTCCATCAGCTCCATCAGCCGCCAATGGCCGACCCGGTTGCCCCAGTCGCGCTGCGAATAACCGACCACGTCCGGGGTCGGCTTGGGCCAGCCCGGCCGCTGCGGGTTCACCGGCGGGTCGTACTCGTAGAACTCGATGTTCGGGGCGATCCAGAAGGCCAGCTTCTTGCCGCCCGGCCACACCACCTTGGGCCGGTCCCGATAGGGCCAGTAGTCGTACAGGTTGGGGTCGGAATGCACGCGTAGTTCCTTACTCTGCAGGCTCGTTCGCGGCGGGGTCGTACTGCGCCCCGTGCGCGATGATTTCATCCAGCCCGATCCGGGCGTTGACCCCGGCCAGATCGATCATCCGATCGGCGAAGGGCTTGGTGGCGCCGTGCGTCTTTAAGGACGCCAGGAACTCCTCGACCACCGGGATCACCGCCCGGACGATGGCGCCGGGCGAGATCACCAGCTGGAAACCGAGCTCGCTCAACTCATCGAGGTTGAACATCGGGGTCCGCCCTCCCTCGACCATGTTGGCGATCAGCGGCGCGCGGCCGCCGACCGCCTTGACCACCGTCTGCATCTCCTGCCGGGTGCGCGGCGCCTCGACGAACAGCACGTCGGCGCCGGCTTCGAGGTAGGCGGACGCCCGGTCCAGCGCCGCGTCCATGCCCTCGACGGCGATGGCGTCGGTCCGGGCGATGATCAGGGTGTCGGTGCTACGCCGGCCGTCGGCGGCGGCCTTCACCTTGCCGATCATCTCGGCCATCGGAACGATGCTCTTGCCGGCCAAATGCCCGCAACGCTTGGGGAACGACTGGTCCTCGATCTGCACAGCGGTTGCGCCGCGCTGCTCCAGCACCCGCACCGTGCGCTGAACGTTCAGGGCGTTGCCATAGCCGGTGTCAGCGTCGACGATCAGCGGCAGGCTGGTGCGCTCGCGCATCCGCCCCACCACGTCGGCGACCTGATCGAACGCCACCAGTCCGATATCGGGCCGGCCAAGCTGGGTGTAGGCGATCGCCGCCCCCGAGACATAGATCGCCTCAAACCCCGCCTGCTCGATCAGCAAGGCCGTCAGCGCGTCGTAGGCGCCGGGCGCCAGAACCGCCGGCGCCCGCGCGAGACGCTGCTTGAAACTCTCGGTCATTCAGGAACTCCAGCGCCGCGTATCGACAACCGGCGCTTCAAATGCGGCATGAGCCCACCGTCGCGGATCATCGCCATGAGGTGGGACGGGATGGGCGCGACGTCGTAGCCGCGCGCCTGGGTCAGGTTCTCGACACGGCCCGCCTCCGGGTCGATCGACAATTCGTCGCCCGCCTCGATCTCGCAGGCGAGCGGCAGGATGATCGCCGGCAGGCCGAGATTGATGGCGTTGCGGTAGAAGATCCGCGCGAATGAGACCGCCAGCACCGCGCTGACGCCCAGCAGCTTGAGCGAGACCGCCGCCTGCTCGCGCGACGAGCCCAGGCCGAAGTTTCGCCCCGCGACCACCACGTCGCCGCGGCGAACGACCGCGGCGAAGGACGGGTCGATCGCCTCAAGGCAGTGGCGTGCCAATTCCTCGGGCGGCAGCTTCATGGCGTAGCCGGGCGCGAGCAGATCGGTGTCGATGTTGTCGCCGAACAGGAACGCCCGCCCCATCAGCCGGCCTCTGACAGCAAGCGGCGCGGGTCGATGATGGAGCCCGCGACCGCGGCGGCGGCGACCGAATAGGGCGAGCCCAGATAGACGCTAGCGCCGGCATGCCCCATGCGCCCCTGGAAATTGCGGTTGGTCGAGGAGATGCAGACGTCGCCGTCGGCCAGCAGTCCCGCGCCCATCCCGGCGCAGGCGCCGCATCCTGAGGGCAACAGGGTGGCGCCGGCCGCCATCAAGATCGCCAGAGTGCCGTCCCCAGCGGCGGCTTCCGTAGTCTTCGATGAGGCCGGCGCGATCAACAGGCGAACACCCGGCGCGATCTTGCGTCCGTGAAGCACCTCGGCCGCCATGTGCAGGTCGCTCAGTTTCGCCCCGACACAGGCCCCGATATAGGCCTGCTCGATCCGCACGCCGTCGAAGCTGGCGGCCGGGCTGGTGTTGTCGGGGGAATGCGGAGCGGCGATCTGCGGCTCCAGGGCCGTGGCGTCGAACCGGTGAACCGCGCAATATTTCGCGTCGGGATCGGATGCGACGGCGCGAGCCGCGGCCTCGTCGATCACCGGCGCGCCGCGCTCGGCCAGATAGGCGAAGGTCACGTCGTCGGGCGCGATCACCCCGGTGTCCGCGCCTAGTTCAGCGGCCATATTGCAGAGCACCATCCGCTCGGCCATCGACATCGACGCCACCGTGTCGCCGCCGTACTCGATCGCGCGGAAGGCGTTGTCGAGGCCAAGCTCCCGGCACAGGAACAGCATCACGTCCTTGGCGGTGACGCCGCGCATGAAGGCGCCCGACCACTCGACCCGGATCGTCTCGGGCACCGAGAGCCAGGTCTCGCCAGTGGCGATGATCGCCGCCATGTCGGTCGCGCCATAGCCCGCCGCATAGGCGCCGAACGCCCCGGCCATCGGCGTATGGCTATCGCCGCCGGCGATGAAGGCGCCTGGCCGGATCAGGCCGTGCTCGGGCAGGACGAGATGGCAGATGCCGGCCATGTCGAAGAAGTTGGCGACCCCATGCTCGCGGGCGAACTCGCGGGTGAGCTTGAGGATCTCGGCCGACTCAGCGTCGACCGCCGGCGCATAGTGGTCCGAGACGATGGCGACCTTGGCCGGGTCCCAAACGCCGGCGCCAAGCTCGGCCAGCATCGGCTTCCAGCGACGTGGCCCCGAGGAGTCGTGAGCGAAGGCCAGGTCGACGCGCGCGGTCACGATGTCGCCAGCGCGAACCGACGTCTTGCCGGTCGCCCTTGCGATCACCTTTTCGACCAGCGTGGCTCGCCGCCGCATGACACCGCCTTCGAGAGTTCCGTCCCGGGGATCTCTTGAGCGCCGTTCGCGCCAAAAGATATAATCTTATATCATTTTATAATACGCTGGAGCGCAAGCGCCAGAGGCGCCTCACCCGGCGATTTGCTCGATCAGGGTCAGTTCCAGGCGTGAGGGCGCCGCCCGGCGACGCTTCATCAGGATCAGGTCGGTCGACCAGCCCTCGTCTCCGAGGTCGCGATAGATGACTCCTGGCCATTCCGCCACGATCGACCTGGGCAAGATGCAGAGCAGCGTCTCACGCGCGATGATGTTCATAGCGTAGACCAGCGAGGTCGTGGTGGTCTCCGACACCGGACTGGCCATCCCACAGGCCTTGAACGCTTGCTCGATGGTCGTCTCCAGCACCCCGGCCTTGGGGCCCCACAGCCACTTGGCGCCTTCCAGATCCGTCAGACGAACCGCCGGCTCAAGCAGCGTGTGACCGGCGCAACCGGCGATCACCCATCGCTCCTGGCCGATCACCTGGGCCGAGACCAGCGGATCGGGCGGCTCGACCGAGGCCGCCACCGCCAGATCGAGTTCGCCCGCGAGCAGCGAGCGGGTGAACTGCATCTCCAGTCCGCTCTGGACGTCTAGCCGCACGCCGGCGTGAGCGGCCTGGAAGCGGCCGATCCGGCGGCCGATCTCGCCCGCCGCCGCGATCGGACTTAGCCCCACCACCAGGGACGCCGGCCCTCGCCCCGTCAGTTCGTCGATATCCCGGCGCAGGTGTCCCGCCTCGGCCAAAATCGCGCGGGCGCTGTCCATCAGCCGCACCCCGACCCGGGTCGGGGCCACCCCTTTCGGCGTCCGCTCGATCAGCCGCGCGCCCATCTCCGCCTCCAACCGCGCGAGGCTTTTCGACAGCGCCTGCTGGGTGACGCCCGCCGATTGCGCGGCCTTGGTCTGGCCGCCGGCCTCGACGATTGCGACGAAGTGCTCGAGTTGGCGAAGGTCCATCCGACCCTACAACCATGTTTTGTGCATTTTGACAAAAGGGCGTTGGTCGGACCATCCGCCGAACCTCAGGTTCCCCGTCAAAGGGAGACCATTCATGAAGAGCTTGGGCGCGGTTCCGCATTGGGACTTCGAAACCGACATCCTGATCTGCGGCTTCGGGGCCGCCGGCTCGTCGGCCGCCATTGAGGCGCGCGACCTGGCGCCGGACGCCGACATCCTGATCATTGAGAAGGCGACCGAGGCCCGGTCCGGCGGCAACGCCCGGGTGTCGGGCCAGTCGCTGCTGATCTCCAAGAACGCCGAAGCCCTGGCCCGCTACCAGCGCACCATGTCGGTCGCCAACCCGATCCCGGAAGACATGCTTCTAGAGTGGGCCGAGCGGATGACCAAGCTGGAGCCGTGGATCAAGGCCCGCGCCGCCGAGGCCGGCCAGGAGTTCCTGCGCGGCACCGGCTTCACTGAACGCGAGGCGGTGCTGGAGTTCCCCGACCTGGGCGCCGCCGAGGCGGTCGCCTACACCGCCACCATCCTGCCGATCCCGTCGGGCGTCTGGAAGGCGCTGAAGGCCAATGTCGACAAGCGCGACGTGCGGGTCATGTACGAGACCCGGGCCATGCGCCTGGTCCAGAACGTCGAGACCCTCGAGGTGCTCGGCATGATCATCGAGACGCCGCAGGGCCGCCAGGCGATCAAGGCCCGCAAGGGCGTGATCATGGCGGTCGGCGGGTTCGAGAACGACCTGCAGATGCAGCGCGACTATTACGGCCTCTCCGACGCCTTCCCGCTGGGCTCGCCGACCAACACCGGCGATGGCCTGCGCATCCTTCAGCGCGCCGGCGCCCAGATGTGGCACCTGCGCAACCAGGGCCAGTCGGGCGGCGTCTGGCCGGGGCTGAAGATCCCCGCCTACGAGACTGTTTATCTGCGTAATTTCCTGCTGCCCGCCTTCTCGTGGATCGACGTCGATATCGACGGCAAGCGCTTCTATCCAGAGACCAACGAGCTGCAGCTCACCCACTACAAGGAAAAGCGGCACGGCCGTTACCTGGACACGCCCCTGCCCTATGCCGGGCCGGTCCACATGATCTTCGATGAAACCACGCGGGCGGCCGGCAAGCTGGTGATGGAGGTGATGACCTGGAACGCGGTGGTCGAGGACTACGAGTGGTCCGAAGAGAACGTCGCTGAGGTCGAGGCCGGCTGGATCGTCAAGGCCGACACCATCGGGGAACTGGCCGCCAAGATCGGCAAGTCGCCGGACCAGCTCATCGCCACGGTGGCGGCCTGGAACCAGTCGTGCGCCGAGGGCGAGGACAAGGCCTTCAGCCGCCGTCCCGACACCCTGTCGCCGATCACAACTGGCCCGTTCTACGCCGTCGACATCAAGCCGGCGATCGTCTGCACCGGCGGCGGCGCCAAGCGCACCATCGACGGCCACGTCCTTGGCCACGACGACAGGCCGATCCCGCGGCTGTTCGAGGCTGGCGAACTCGGTTCGATGTTCTCCGACCTCTACCAGAACGGCTCCTATCTCACCGAAGCGATGATCTCGGGACGGGCGGCCGCGGCCAGCGCCCTGGCGCTGAGCCCCTGGGACGCCGACGGCGGGGAGGCCTGATCCCATGCTGGTGAAAACCCCGGCGATCAAGCTGGCGGTGGAGATCCGCGAGGTCGGCGTCGCCGGCGAGCGGATCACCTTCTCCGGCGTCGCCAACGCCATGCCCTGCACGGTCGAGATGTCGCCCGCCGAGATGCTGGTCCTCGCCCGTTCCGCGATGCGCCCCGCCATCCTCAAGATGCTGGTCGCCGCCCTCTTCAAGTCACGCAAGTCGGAGACCGCCTGATGGCCAGCCTTCAATCGATCAAGACCTGGGATCTCGAACTGGACGTGGCCGTGGTCGGCTTCGGCGTCGCCGGCTGCGTCGCGGCGGTGGAGGCGGTGGAAACGCGGACCGACGCCAAGGTGGCGATCTTCGAGAAAGCGACAGAGGCCCGCTGCGGCGGCAACAGCCGCGTGTCGGGCCAGGCGCTGTGGATCGCTCGTCCCGACCAGCTCGAGGCGGTCATCGCCTATCAACGCAAGCTCAACCAGCCGAACCCCATCTCCGAGGAGCTGCTGCGCACCTGGGCGCAGGCCCTGGTCGAGCTGGAGCCCTGGATCCAGGCCAAGGCGGCGGAGGTCGGCGGCGACTACAGCGAGGGCATGGGCTGGACCGACCTCAAGACCATCGTCGAATTCCCCGAACTCGGCGCCGAAGAAGCCATCGCCTACAATTCCACCATCAAGCCCAATCCGTCCGGCGTCTGGCGCACCTTCCGCGACCATGTCCTGCGCCGCCCGGAAATCGCCCTGCACTATGAAAGCCCCGTCGTGGACCTCATCCAGGATCCTGACAGCGGCGAGATCTTCGGGGTGATCGTCGAACAAAACGGCCGGCGGCTGGCGGTTCGCGCCCGCGGCGGCGTGATCCTGGCCTGCGGCGGTTACGAGGCGAACGCCGAGATGCAGCGCAACTATTGGGGCGCGGACCGCATCCTGCCGCTGGGCTCGCCAGCCAACACCGGCGACGGCGTGCGCATGTTGCAGAAGGCCGGGGCCAAGCTCTGGCACATGCGCAACTTCACCCAGTCCAGCGGCAACTGGCCGGCGATCAAGGTCGACGGCTATGACGCGGCCTTCCTGCGCGCGGTGGTCATGCCTGACGGCGGCTGGATGGAGATCGGGGCCGACCACAAGCGGTTCTACGACGAGGGCTATCACCACCGCCTGCGGCACTACCATCAGGACGAGAACGGCCGCTGGCAGGACGCCCCGCACTGGCGGACCTTGCCCGTCCACATGATCTTCGACGAAACCACCCGGACGGCCGGGCCGATCATCACCTCGCTGATGACCTGGAACACGGTGGTCGAAGGCTATGAATGGAGCGCCGACAACAGCGCCGAGGTCGAGAAGGGCTGGATCGTCAAGGCCGACACCATCCAGGACCTGGCCCGCCTGATCGGCCGACCGGAAGCCGCGCTCGCTGAGGCTCTAGCGGCCTACAACGCCGCGGCCCAAGGCGAACTGCCCTGCCCGTTTGGACGCGACACAGCCTCGATGCGGCCCCTGCAGGGCCCGTTCTACGCCGCCGAACTGGTGCCCGGCGTCATCTGCTCAACGGGCGGCGGCGAGCGGAACGGCAAGGCCCAGGTCATCGGCCAGGACGGCCTCCCAATCACCGGCCTCTATGAAGCTGGCGAACTCGGCTCGATCTTCTCCAACCTCTACCAGAACGGCGCATTCCTGACCGAGGCGATGATCTTCGGCCGGATCGCCGGCCGCGAGGCTGCGCTCCGATAGGGGCGCGGGATCGGCCGACAGCCCAAACCTTGGAGGCCAATGGCCTCCAAGGTGAGCGCGCGCCATGCGCAAGCCCCGCCAGGACAGCGCGACCTCATTGCACGGATCAGTGAACGCTCGACCGCACGCCGGCCCGCAAACAGACTGGACACCCAGCGCACCACTGTAGATGGTTAACTCTCAACTACGGGAGAGCAGGTAGATGAGACGATTACTCGGTGTGGCCGCCGCCGCTGCGGCGATCAGCGTGGCGGGGCCGGCGTTGGCCAGCACTGTCATATTCCAGAATACCGGCGCCGATTCCTATTTCAATTTCAATGGGATCTCCCTTCCGGGAGCCGGCACCTACACCATTGAACTAACCAGTTCCGCGCCCATCGATTTCTTCTTCGGCGGGACCTACACGGAGCATTGGGACGTCTTCTTCGCGCCGGCGCCCAAGCCTCATAGCCAAAATATCGAAGGCAACGACGGCGACATCTACAGCGATCATAGTGGCAACGGCACGTACGGATTTTGGACGTTCACCGTACCGAAGACGCTGTACAGCTTCTTCGACTCCGATATCGGCTACTACGACGCCTACTCCATCCCTGTGGGAACGCCGCTCTACCTGGAGACCAAGTTCGAGAATGCGTATCTCGATCTCGAAGGCGAAGACTTCTCCGGCGGCACCTTCAACTACTCGCTGACCGTGACCCAGTTATCGGCAGTTCCGGAACCGGCGACCTGGGCGATGATGATCGCGGGATTTGGAATGGCCGGAACAGCCTTGAGAACCCGCCGCCGCCTCACGGCCTAGGAACTGGCGCCGCAGCGACGAACGCGACCCTGCCAGGCAAGCCTGGCCAGGGCCGCGTTCGTCCTAATCGATCACCAACGCGCTTCGAGGACCGCGCCGACGACGCGCGGATCACCGAACATCGCCCGGTTCTGCGAGGCGTGTTCGTACTGCACGTACTGCTCGTCGAAGATGTTCTTGGCGAAGATCGAGGCGCTCCAGTGGGTGGTCTCGTAGCCGAACTTCCCGTTCACGAGCGTGCGCGCGTCGATCGCGAAGTTCTCCTGGCCAGGGCCCGCCGCGCTGAACGCCTTGCTGCGATAGCTGGCGTTCAGATTGGCGACGAAGCCGTTATCCCAGCGATAGTTTCCGCCCACCGCCCAGGTCCATTCCGGGGCGAAGGCGAACTCCGACCCCGACAGATCGACTGAGCTCCCGCCCGGGCTGACCGTGAAGTCGTCGAACTTCGTGCGGCTGGTCCCGATCGAGGCGTAGCCGTCGAACCGGGCGCTGACCCGATAGGCCGCCTCAAGTTCCGCGCCGTAGAGGTGCGACTTGCCGGCGTTTTCGATCTGGGTGTCGTAGAGATTGCCGCCTAGATTCACGAGCACCTGCTGGTCGGTCCAGTCGACATAGTAGGCGTTGGCGTTGACGCTCAAGGCGTCGTCCAGCCAGGTCGAGCGCAGGGCCAGCTCGTAGTTCCAGGTGTATTCCGGATCGTAGGACACGATGTCGCCGCGGGCGACATTGACGGAGGCCCCGCCCGAGCGGTAGCCGCGCTGGACCACGAAGCTCGCCGAGGCGTCGTCCGTGATGTCGTACTTCAGCCCGAGCTTGGGCAGGAACGCCTCGAACTTGCGGCTGGTGCGCGGCGCCGTCGCGGCGGCTTGACCCACAAACATCCCCACCACCTGGTTGAGGCCGCCGATCACCGGCGCAAGCGTCCCGAAGGCGGCCGGGTTCGGATAGCGGCCGGCGAAGGTCGCGATCTGGTCGACGTCCTGGACGTTCTCTTCACGGTCGTAGCGGAAGCCGGCGAGCACTGAGAGCTGCGGCGTCAGTTCGAAACGCCCGTCGCCGAACAGGGCCACGGTCTTGATTTCCTCGGTCGAAGCTCCGCGGAAGTTCACCGGAACAACCGGCAGCGCGGCGGTATAGAGCCCCGCGGCGAAACCGGCGGTCTGGGCGTCCAGGCCGAACGGCGGGCTCATCAACACGCCGACCAGGGTCGAGGTCGGGGTCGGCACGCTGGTCCGGTTGGTCAGGGTGACGTCCTGCTGGCGGTTGGCGTAATAGCCGCCCAACAGGCCGGAAATCCGTTCGCCCTGATACTGGAGACGCACCTCCTGCGAGAAGGTCTTGTCGGTCACGTCCTCGGCGCCGAACGCCTCGCTGGTCGGCCCGCCGTCCATGTCGAAGCTGCTGTTCAGATCCAGGCGGCTCCAGGTCGTGAGGCCAGACAGCGTCAGACGCTCGGAGATCTCGTAGTCGGCGGCCAGGGTGAGGATGTCCGTCACGCCGTCGCTGTAGTTCGGATGATCGGAGGTGCTGACCCGATGCTTGGCGGCGTCCGGCACGTCGGTGCGGGCGTAGGTGAAGGCGTATCCGCCGTCCCGCTCGTCATGCAGCCAGGACGCGCGCGCGGTCAGGCCGGGGACGCCCTGCGGCGTCATCAGCAGCTTGGCGTGGATGGTCGTCGCATCGCGGGCGTTCTCGTCCTCTTTGCGGGTGGTGTTGTAGATGAAGCCGTCGGCGTGGCGGTCCTCGACGGCCAACCGGAACGCCAGTTGGTCGGCGACGATGGGGCCGCCGCCAGCCAGCGCGACCGAGCGGTCGCCGGCGTCCGACAGCAGGACACGGCCGTTCGCGGCCCATTCCCAGGTCGGATCCTGGGTGCGGATCACCACCGCCCCGGCCATGGCGTTGCGGCCCTGCAGGGTCGATTGCGGACCGCGCAGGATCTCGACCTGACCGACGTCCCACATGTCGAGCGGGCCATTGCTCAGCCCCCAGTCGGGAACCGCCGCGCCGTCGACATAGATCGTGGTCAGTCCGCCGTTACCGGCGCCGGTGACGCCGATATTGCTGACGCCGCGAATGGAGAAGCCCGACGCGCCATAGGTTTCAGCGACGTTGGCGGTGCGGTTGATGATGTCGCCGAAGGTCTGGATGTTCTCGTCGTCGATCCGCTTGGCGGTGACGACGGCGACGCTGGCGACCGTATCCTGGAGGCTGCGGGTGACCTTCTCGCCGGTCACGATCAATTCGTCGACCGAGCCTCCGGCAGCCGTGGCGTCCGCGGCGAGCGCGGCGCCGGCGGACAGAAGCAGCGCCGACAGGCTGGCGGCGCATAGGAGGCGAGATTTCACGAGCAGTCCTCATTTTTACGAGGGCGCGACAGGCGGCGTCCTCGTCTTCGGGGCGTATTCCAGGCGCCCCCTCTACGCCTCAAAAGCTGCTGAAAACCTTCCAGCCATGCCTAAACGTCCGGCCGATGAACAGCCGGATTAGCACTCGTTGCTTGGAGACCGCACGCCAGTCGGACGGCCGGGCGGAGATGTTATCGGTGCAATATCAGCGCTCTAGGCGCTGATCTTCTCCCGCTCAGGCGCCTTGGGCTTGGAGAACTCCATCGCCTCGTCGGTGACAGCCCCAAAGCGCAGCGCCAGCAGGTCGAGCGCGTAGTTCTGGTTCAGCTTCCAGGGCTTCTTCACCCCCTGCTTGGGGAACTGCCCGACGCCGCGCTGAACGTAGCCCGAGGAAAAGTCGAGCCAAGGCGCCTCATCGACCACCGGGTTCTTTTGCGGAGTCGCCTGCTTGAGGCCCCTGCGGTCCATATGGTTCAGCAACCGGCAGACATATTCGCAGGTCAGGTCGCACTTCAGCGTCCAGGAGGCGTTGGTGTAGCCGAAGGCCGAGGCCAGGTTCGGCACCCCGCTGTACATCATGCCCTTGTAGGACACGGTCTTGGAGAGATCGATCCGCTCGCCGTCGACGGTGACTTCCATGCCGCTGAGCAGTTGCATCTTCAGGCCGGTGGCGGTGACGATGACGTCGGCCTCCAGCTCCTGGCCAGACTTCAGCTTCAGGCCCTTGGCCGTGAAGGTGTCGATGTGGTCGGTGATCACCGAGGCCCGACCACCTTTGATCGCCTCGAACAGGTCGGCGTCCGGCACCAGGCACAGGCGTTGGTCCCACGGGTTGTAGCTGGGCGTGAAGTGCTTATCGACGTCGTAGTCCGGCCCCAGGTGCTCGCGCACCATGCCCAGGATGCGTTCCTTGGTCTGCTGCGGCTTCTTGCGGGCCATGTTGAAGAACAGCATGCCGAACAGCACGTTGCGCCAGCGGGTGATCCCATAGGCGAGCTTGGCGGGCAGATGCTCGCGCAGCCAGTTGGCCGCGGCGTCCTCGGCGGGTCGCGAAACCACATAGGTCGGCGAGCGCTGCAGCATGACCACGTGGGCCGCCTGCTTGGCCATCTCCGGCACCAGGGTCACGGCGGTCGCGCCGCTGCCGATCACCACCACCTTCTTGCCCGAGTAGTCGAGGTTTTCCGGCCACTTCTGGGGATGCAGGATCGGGCCGGGGAACTGGTCGGTTCCGGCGAAGTCGGGGGTGTAGCCCTCGGCGTAGTCATAGTAGCCGCTGCACATGAAAAGGAAGTTGCAGGTCAGCTGGACCACGTCCCTGCCCGGCCCGCGTTCGGCTTCCACGGTCCACTTGGCGTCGGCCGAGGACCAGGAGGCGCGCTTCACCTGATGACCGAAGCGGATGTGGCGGTCGATGCCGTGATCGACGGCGGTATCGCGCACGTATTTTAGGATCGAGGGGCCGTCGGCGATGGCCTTGGCCCCGCTCCACGGCTTGAAGGAATAGCCCAGGGTGTACATGTCGCTGTCCGAGCGGATGCCCGGATAGCGGAACAGATCCCAGGTGCCGCCGATCGCCTCGCGTCCCTCTAAGATCGCATAGGTCTTGTTCGGAGAATTGGCCTGCAGATGGTAGCCGGCGCCAATGCCCGACAGGCCGGCGCCCACGATCAGTACGTCAAAGTGCTCGACCGCCACCTGGTTATTCCTCGCATGGACCTCCGAACTTCGCCGAAGCATCCGTCAAACAGTTGTTGGACATCATGCTACGTCCAAGGGCTCGCGCCAAGTGATCATTGATAAGTTGACGGAGCGCCGGCTCGGGCGCCCCGCCTTGCCCGGTCTATTCCGCCGCGGGCCAGCCGCCGCCCAGCGCCTTGTAGACCGCCGCCACGTCGGTGTTGACGCCGGTCTCGGCGACGCTGACCGCGTCCTCGGCCGCCAGCAGGGTCCGCTCGGCGTCCAGCAGCACCAGGAAGTCGAGGCCGCCCTCCTTGTAGCGGACCCGCGCCAGTTCGGCGGCGCGCCGCGAGGCCGCGGCCTGATCGGTCAGACTGCGGAGCTGCGACTGGCGCTGGCCGTAGCTGACCAGGGCGTTCTCCACGTCCTCCAGCGCCCGCAACACCGTCTGGTCATAGAGCGCCAGACTGGCGTCACCCCGCGCCTGCTGCGCCCGCAGCCTGGCCCGCGCGCCGCCGAGGTCGAGCCCCGGCCAGGTGACGCTGGGCGCCACCGACCAGGCCTTACTCGCGCCCTCGCCCAACGAGGACAGGTCCCCGGCCAGGAAACCAACGAAGCCGGTCACCCGCACCCTGGGGAAGAGATCGGCGGTGGCGACGCCGACGCGAGCGGTCTGAGCGGCCAGCCGGCGCTCGGCCGCCTGGATGTCGGGCCGCCTGCGCAACAGTTCGCCCGCCTCGCCGATGGGCAAGGCCTTGGCGAAGGGCGCGCTACGTCCCTCGCCCGCCGTCAGCAGGTCGTCCAACGCGCCCGGCCGCTCGCCAACCAGGACGGCGAGGCGATAGGCCGCCTGCCGCTCGCGGGTGATCAGGGTCGGGATGGTGGACTCCGTGGCGCTGAGACGGGCCTTGGCGCTGAGGATGTCGATGGGATCGGCGCCGCCGACATCGAACCGCGCCTGGGTGATCCGCACCGTGTCGCGCTGAGTGTCCAGGTTGCGACGGGCGACGCCCAGCCGCGCCTGGGCGCCGCGCAGTTCGAAGTAGTTGCGGGCCACCTCGGCGGCGACGCTGACCTGGACGTCGCGAAGATCGGCGCGGGCGGCGTCGGCGTCAGCGCCGGCCGCCTCGACGCCGCGACGCACCCGACCGAACAGGTCGAGCTCCCAGGCGGCGTCGAAGCCGAGCTGATAGCTCTCGGTCTCGACCCTGGCCTCGCCCGATCCCGGCTGTTGCTGACGGCTCTGGGTCGCCCCGCCGGCGACGCCGACACGTGGCAATTGGTCCAGCCGCTGGTCGGTGAACAGCGCCCTGGCCTCCGCCACCCGCGCCACCGCGACCTTGAGGTCGAGGTTACTTGAGAGCGCGCGGGTAACGAGCTGATCCAGAACGGGATCTTCGAACTGTCGCCACCAGGCCGCCTCGGGGTTGGCGGCGATGAAGGCGGCTGGATCGGCGTTGTGGAAGACCGCCGGCGCGGTGCCTGGGGTCTTGTAGTTCGGCCCCACCGCGCAGGCCGCGAGGCTGAGCGCGAAGAGGGCCGAGGCGGTTAGTCGGAAGGGGTTCAAGAGTGCGCCTCCGGGGTGGCGGCCGCGGCCTTGGCCGCATGAGTCCGGCCGGTGAAACGGCGGACCAGGATGTAGAAGACCGGGGTCAGCAGCAGGCCGAAGAAGGTGACGCCCAGCATGCCGGCGAACACCGCCACACCCATCGCCTGGCGCATTTCAGCCCCTGCCCCATGGGCGAAGACCAGCGGCGCCACGCCCATGATGAAGGCCAGCGACGTCATCAGGATCGGTCGCAGCCGCAGGCGGCAGGCCTCGAGCACCGCGTCCCAGGTTGGAACCCCGTGCGCTTCCCTGTCCCTGGCGAACTCAACGATCAGGATGGCGTTCTTACAGGCCAGCCCCACCAGCACGATCAGCCCGATCTGGGTGAAGATGTTGTTGTCGCCGCCGGTGAAGAACACGCCGGCCAAGGCCGACAGCAGGGTCATCGGCACGATCAGGATGACCACCAGCGGCAGGCTCCAGCTTTCGTACTGGGCGGCCAGCACCAGGAAGGCCAGCAGCACGCAGAGCGGGAAGACCAGGGCCGCGGTGTTGCCGGCCAGGATCTGCTGATAGGTCAACTCGGTCCACTCATAGCCCATGCCGTTGGGCAGCTCGGACTGAGCGAGCGTCTGCATCGCCTTCTCGGCCTGGCCGGACGAGAAACCGACCGCCGGACCGCCGTTGATCTCGGCCGACAGATAGCCGTTGTAGTGGGTCACGCGGTCCGGGCCGGTGGTCTGGCGCAGGGTGACGAACGAACCGAGCGGCGACATCTGACCCTCGCCGTTGCGGGTCTGCAGGCGCAGCACGTCCTCCGGCTCCAGGCGGTGCTGCTGATCGGCCTGCACATCCACTTCATAGGTACGGCCGAAGCGGTTGAAGTCGTTCACATAAACTGAACCGAGGTAGACCTGCATGGTCTCGAACAGGTCGGTCAGCGAGACGCCTTGGGCGCGCGCCTTCTCGCGGTCGATATCGGCGGTGATCTGCGGCACGTTGATCTGGAAGCCGGAGAACAGACCGGTCAGCGACGGCTCCTTGCCGGCCTTGGTGATGATGTTCTGGGTCTGGGTGTAGAGCTCTTCAGCCCCCAGGCCGGCGCGGTCCTCGATCTGGATCTTGAACCCGCCGATGGTGCCCAGCCCCATAACCGGAGGCGGCGGGAAGACCGCGACATTGCCGTCCTCGATGGCCCCGAACTTGGCGTTCAGCTCCTCAGAGAGAGCTCCCGCCGAGAGCCCCTTGCCCTTACGCTTGTCAAAGGGATCAAGCGTCACGAAGACGATCCCGGCGTTGGGGCTGTTGGTGAAGCCGTTAATCGAGAGGCCCGGGAAAGCGATGGTGCTCTCGACGCCAGGCGTCTTCAACGCGATGTCGCTCATCTGCCGGATCACCGCCTCGGTGCGATCGAGGGAGGCGGCGTCGGGAAGCTGGGCGGCGGCGACCAGGTACTGCTTGTCCTGGGTCGGGATGAAGCCGGTCGGGGTCTTCATGAAGCCGACGACCGTCAGCAGCACCAGCACGCCGTAGACCGCCATGGCCACGGTCGACTTGCCCAGGATCTTCGACACGCCGCGGACATAGCCATGCGACGACTTGGCGAAGAACCGGTTGAACGGTCCGAACAGCCAGCCGAAGGCCGCGTCGATCAGCTTCTGGAAGCGGTCCTTCGGCGCGTCATGCGGCTTCAGCAGCACAGCGGCCAGGGCCGGCGACAGGGTCAGGGAGTTGAAGGCCGAGATGATGGTCGAGATGGCGATGGTCAGCGCGAACTGGCGATAGAACTGGCCGGTCAGGCCGCTGATGAAGGCGGTCGGCACGAAGACCGCGCAGAGCACCAGGGCAGTGGAGATGATCGGGCCGGTGACCTCGGTCATCGCCTTGCGGGAGGCCTCCTTGGGCGGAAGTCCGGCCTCGATGTTCCGCTCGACGTTCTCGACCACGACGATAGCGTCGTCGACCACCACCCCGATCGCCAGGACTAGGCCAAACAGGGTGAGCGTGTTCAGGCCAAAGCCCATCATGTGCATGACGGCGAAGGTGCCGATCAACGACACCGGCACGGCGATCAAGGGGATCACCGAGGCGCGCCAGCTCTGCAGGAACAGCACCACCACGATCACCACCAGCAGGATGGCTTCGATCAGGGTGTGTCTGACGGCGTCGATGGAGCCGCGCACGAAGACGGTGGGGTCGTAGGCGATCTTGTAGTCGACGCCCTCGGGGAACTCCTTCTTCAGCTCGGCCATGGTGGCGCGAACGTTCTGGGAGATCTGCAGGGCGTTGGAGCCCGGCCGCTGGAAGATTGGCAGGGCGACGGCCGGCTGGTTGTCGAGCAGCGAGCGCAGGGCGTAGCTGGAGGAGCCCAGCTCGATCCGCGCCACGTCGCCCAGGCGGGTGATCTCGCCGGCCTTGCCGGTGCGGATGATGATGTTGCGGAAGTCGTCCTCGTCGGTCAGGCGCCCCTGGGCGTTGATCGCGATCTGGAAGTCCGAGGCGCCCGGCGCGGGCGGCGCGCCGAGCTGGCCGGCGGCGATCTGGACGTTCTGCTCGCGGATGGCGCGCAACACGTCGCCGGCGGTCAGGCCGCGCGAGGCGACCTTCTCCGGGTCCAGCCAGACGCGCATGGCGTAGGGGCCGGACCCGAACATCTGCACGTCGCCGACGCCGTCGATCCGGGCCAGGTTGTCCTTGATCCGCAGCTGCGCGTAGTTCGACAGGTAGAGCATGTCGTAGCGCTTGTCGGGCGAGATCAGGTGCACGACCATGGTCAGGTCGGGCGAGGCCTTGTTGGTCACCACCCCGGCTCGCTGCACTTCGGCGGGCAGCTTGGGCAGCACCTGGGCGACGCGGTTCTGGACCTGCACCTGGGCCTTATCGAGATCGGTCCCCAGCGCGAAGGTGACGGTCAGGGTCATCACCCCGTCGGCGGTCGACTGGGACGACTGATAGAGCATCCCCTCCACCCCGTTGAGCGCCTGCTCCAGGGGCGAGGCCACCGTCTCGGCGATCACCGAGGGGTTGGCGCCGGGAAAGGCCGCACGAACCACCACGGTGGGCGGCACGACTTCGGGATATTCGCTGATCGGCAGCCGCGGCAGAGCGATCAGCCCGGCCACGAAGATGATGATGGACAAGACCGCAGCAAACCGCGGCCGGTCCACGAAGAACCGGGAAAAGTTCATGAGAGGGGTTCCTTGGCGGCTCTGTCGGCGCGCCTGGATTGGGATCGGTTCAGAGTCGGCTTCGCCGCCAGCTCCTCCAGCGGGAGGAGCATCCAACGATGTCCGTCAGACCCTCCCCCGCCGAGGGAGGTGGATGGCGAAGAGCCGGAGGGCTCGTCTCTTTAGTCGGCGCGAACCTTGGTCTCGAGCGCGGCGGTCTGGATCGGCTTGACCTCGACCTGGGCCAGGGCCGCCGTCGGCAGCTTGAAGGCCACCCGGGTCGGCGCGACGGTCTGGCCAGGCTTCACCCGCTGACCGCCGCCGACGATGATGACCTCGCCGGGCTTGAGGCCGGTGCGGATGATCCGCAGATCGCCGACCTTCGGCCCCAGGGTGACGACGCGATATTCGGCGACGTTCTTGGGTCCGACCACCAGCACGAAGCGCTTGCCGAGATCGGCGGCCACGGCCCGGTCAGGCGCCAGGGCGACCGACTCCGATGCATCGCTGACCAACCGGATGCGGGCGAAGAGACCGGCGGTGAACCGGCCGTCCGGATTGGTGAACAGCGCCCGGCCGTTGATGGTGCCGGACCCGGCGTCCATGGCGTTGTCGACGAAGACCAGCTTGCCCTCATGGGGATAGCCGTCCTCGGTCATCAGCCCCATGAACACCGGGCTGGGACGGCCTCGCGCGCCCTGAGCGTACTTCAGGAAGGTCTGCTCATCGGTGTTGAACGAGGCGTAGACCGGGTTCTCCGACACCACGGTGGTCAGCAGGTCGGCGCTGGTCACCAGATTGCCGGCGGTGATCATCGCCCGGGAGACACGCCCGTCGATGGGCGAGGTCACGCGGGTGAATTCCAGGTTCAGCTTGGCGGCGTTGAGGGCGGCCGAGGCCGCCTCCAGCGAGGCGCGGGCGGCCTTTTCCTCCGAGGTCAGGCGTTCGAACTCGCTGCGGGCCAGGGCCCCCTGCTCCACCAGCCGCTCGCCGCGCTGGCGATTGGCGCTGGCGAGCTCCAGCTTGGCGCGGCCGGAGTCGGTTTCGGCCGCCAGGCGATTGACCTCGGCCTGGAAGGGCCGCGGGTCGATCTGGAACAGCACCTGCCCTTTGCGGACCTGGGTTCCCTCCTGGAACCTGGCGCTGTCGATATAGCCGCCGACCCGCGGACGGATCTGGACCTGCTCGACCGGTTCGAGCCGGCCGGTGAATTCGTCCCATTGGCGAAGGGACTTGAAGACCACCGGCGCGGCGGAAACCTGCGGCGGCGGCGGTTCGTTGGAGGTCTGTTGGGCGTTGGCCCCGCAACCGGCGACAAAGAGCGCCAAGGCGAGGACGGAGCCGACAGAGGCGAAGGACTTCACGGACATGGGATGGCTCCGGCCAAACTGTCGCGGCGACCCGCGCTTGACGCGTCGGGCAGTCGGTGATTTTAAGGAGATGTGACGATACCGGTCGGTATCGCTTGGGGCATAGATACTGACCGGTCACTCGCACGTCAATGCGAGGAAATATGAAAACGTTGGGGAGAGATTCTGCGCCGGGTGTTCCGGCCGTGTCCGCCGAGCCGGCAGAGCCGTCTCGCAGGCCCGCGCGCGACCGTATCTTCGAGACGGCGCGTGACATGTTCTATCGCCGCGGCATCCGCGCCGTGGGCGTCGAGTCGATCGCCGCCGAGGCCGGCGCGACCAAGATGAGCCTCTATCGAAACTTCCCGTCCAAGGACCAACTGGTCGCCGAGGTGCTGCGCGAGCAATCCCGCGAAGGCTGGGCCTGGTGGGACGAGGTGGTCGCCGCCTTCGACACGCCGCGCGAAAAACTGGAAGGGCTGTTCGAGGCCTTCGCCAACAAGTCATCCGGCGAGGAGGCGCAGGGCTGCGCGCTCTGCAACGCCGCCGTCGAGTTGCATGAGCCAGACCACCCGGCCTTCCTGGTCGCCCAGGAGCACAAGCGCGAAACCCATCGCCGCCTGATCGAGATGTCCCGCGCCGCCGGCGCCCAGGACGACGAACTGGGTGACGGGCTGATGCTGTTGCTGGAGGGCTCGTACATGGCGCGCGTGACGCTCTCCAACGACGGCCCGGCGCGGATGCTGCCGCGCACCGCCCGCGCCCTGATCCGCGAGTACCTCGACCAGTAGCTTCAGGGCGAACGACACCAATGAGGCCCGGCTGAACGGCGGTTGACAAGACCTCGCGCCCAGCCGACACTTAACTCAATGGTTAAGTTTGAAACAAACACGCTCGACCGCACATTTGCGGCCCTGTCCGATCCGACCCGGCGCGCGCTGATCGCGCGGCTAGTCGCCGAACCGACCCTGTCGGTCAGCGAACTGGCCCGCCCCCTGCCCATGTCGCTGCCGGCGGTCATGAAACACCTGGACGTGCTGTCCGACGCTGGGCTGGTGACCCGCCGCAAGACCGGCCGCACGGTCGATTGCCAGCTCAACGCCGAGCCGATGAAGGCGGCGATGGAGTGGCTCGACCGCCATCAACGCTTCTGGACCGAAAGCCTCGATCGCCTCGCCACCATCGTGGAGCAAAAGCCATGACCACGCTCGCCACCCGACCCAGCCTGACGCTCGTGCGCCGCCTGAAGGCCTCCCCGACAACGGTCTACGCCGCCTGGACCGATCCAAAGGTCATGGCCCAGTGGTTTGGCCCCAACCACACCCACATCGTCAGCGCCGAGACTGATGTGCGGGTCGGCGGCAAGTTCCGGGTGGTGATGCGCGAGACCGAGAGCGGAGAGATCCACGACGTCAGCGGCGTCTATCGCGAGGTTGAGCCGGATCGAAGGCTGGTCTTCAGCTGGGCCTGGATCACCATGCCGGAACGCGAGTCCCTGGTGACCGTCTCGCTGCAGCCCGTCAGCGAAGGCGTCGAACTCACCCTGCTGCACGAGCAGTTCTTCGACGAGCCCGCCCGCGACAGCCACAACGGCGGCTGGACCGAATCCCTGGACCGGCTGGAACGCCTGCTGGCCTGACGCCGAACACGCCTCAAGGAAAAGGAGACGGCTATGAAGCTCTACTATGCGGAAGTCCTGAACCCCCGGAAGGCCTGCGCTGTCGCACGCCACCTGAACGCGCCCGTCGAGTACGTCCAGGTCGACCTTGGCAAGGGCGAGCAGCAGAGCCCGCCGTTCCTGGCCCTCAACCCCAACGCCAAGGTTCCAGTCCTCACCGACGGTGATCATGTCGTGTGGGAATCCAACGCCATCATGGCCTATCTGGCCCACAAGGCGGGTTCGGATCTCTGGCCGCGGGACGAGCGGCAGATCGAGGTCGTGCGGTGGCTAAGCTGGGACCTCACCCACTTCACCCACTACGCCGGGACGCTCTATTTCGAGCACCTGATCAAGGCCAAGTTCAACATTGGGCCGCCCGACCCCGCCGCCGTCGAGGAGGCGACCACCAACTTCCGCAAGTTCGCGGCGGTCCTGAACTCGCACCTGACGGGCCGCAAGTTCGTGGTCGGCGAGGGCCTGACGATCGCCGACTTCGCGCTCGCCGTGTCGTTGCCCTACGCCGAGGGCGCCAAGATCCCGCTGGGCGAGTTTCCCGAACTGGAGCGGTGGCATGAGCGCCTGAACGCCCTGCCGGCCTGGCGCGAACCCTTCCCCGTACCCGCCGTCGCCTGATCAGGCTCTTCACGCCTGAACATCGCCGCGTCCCGGCCGTCGCCTAAGACCAAGGTCATAGGCGACGGCGCGCCCGTGGGACTGTAGAGAACGGCGATACCGACACGCGAAGCGGAAGAGCCAGTGCCAGATCGAGTTGTGAAGTCAGCCCCCTCGGAACTGCGCGCCAAGGTGCGCTTCCTCGGCAAGGTGCTGGGCGATGTAATCAAGTCGCAGGACGGCGAGGCGCTGTTCAACCGCATCGAAGACATCCGCAAGACCTCGGTGGCGTTCCACCGCGAGGGCGGCGCGGCCAATGCGGCCTTGCTGGAAGAGCGGCTGCGCAGCCTCGACCTGACCGAGACCGTGCGGTTCGCCCACTCGTTCGCCTGCTTCCTACAGATCACCAATATCGCCGAAGACAGCATCCAACGCGACAAGATGAAGGATGGCGACGCCCGGGCCGACACGCTGGCGGGCAGCCTGCGCGCGCTGGAGGCCGAGGGCGTCGGCGCGGCCGAAGTCGCGGAACTTCTGGCCGCCGGCCTGATCGCCCCGGTGATCACCGCCCACCCGACCGAGGTGCGCCGCAAGAGCGTGCTGGACCGCGCCGGCGCCATCGCCGCGGCCTTCACCGCCTGGGAGAAGGCCCGCACCGAGGCTGAGCGCCAAGGGTTTGAGACCGAGCTTCTGCGTGAGGTGGCGATCTTCTGGCGCACCCGGCTGCTGCGCGGCGTCCGCCTGGGCGTCATCGACGAGATCGAGACGGCGGTCTCCTACTTCGAGCGCAGCTTCCTGGCCGAACTGCCGCGCCTCTACGCCCATTGGGGCCGCCAGCTGAAGGCTGACCTGCCAAGTTTCCTGCGCATCGGCTCCTGGGTCGGGGGCGACCGCGACGGCAATCCGTTCGTCACCGCCGCCGTCCAGCGCCAAGCCTTCGCCCGCCAGTCCCAGGCGGCCCTACAAGCCTATCTGGAGCGCATCCACGCGCTGGGGGCCGAGCTGTCGATCTCCAGTGAACTGGCCAAGATGACGCCGGGCCTCAAGGCGCTGGCCGACAGTTCCGGCGACGCCTCGCCCCACCGCCTGGACGAGCCCTACCGCCGGGCCCTGCGCGGCGTCTACGCCCGCCTGGCCGCCACCTATCCGCTGCTGACCGGAGAGGCCCCGCCCCGCCCCGCCACCCTGGTCGCTGAACCCTATCCAGATGCCAAGGCCTTGAAGGCCGATCTGCAGACCATCCTCGACGCGCTGATCGAGAGCCAGGGCGAGATCTTCGCAACCGGCCCCCTGCCCGAGCTGATCCGGGCCGTGGACATCTTCGGCTTCCACCTGGCGACGCTGGACCTGCGGCAGAACTCGGCGGTTCACGCCCGCACGGTCGCCGAACTGATGAGCGTCGCCGGCGTCTGCGCCGACTACGAGGCCTTGAACGAAGCCGCGCGCTGCGAACTGCTGCTCTCCGAACTCGCCCACGGCCGGCTGCTCTATTCGCCGTTCGCGCAGTACGGCGAGGAGACCCAGCGGGAATATTCGGTCCTCAGCGCCGCGGCTGAATCGCGCCGCCGCTATGGCTCCGAAGCCATCCGGGCCTACATCGTCTCCAACACCACCTCGGTCTCCGACCTGCTGGAGGTCTACATCCTCCTGAAGGAGGTCGGCCTCTTCCATCCGGGCGAGACGCCCAGCACCGAGATCTTCGCCGAGCCGCTGTTCGAGACCATCCCCGACCTGCGCGCCGCGCCGCAGACCATGGGCGCCTATCTGGCCCTGCCGCTGATCAAGAGCCTGCTGGCCGATGAGCGGTTGCAGGAGGTGATGATCGGCTATTCGGACTCCAACAAGGACGGCAGCTACCTCACCTCGACTTGGGAACTGCATCAGGCGTCCAAGGCCCTGCTGGCCGTCACCGACAAGGCCGACCTGCGCCTGCAGCTGTTCCATGGTCGCGGCGGCACGGTCGGGCGCGGCGGCGGCTCCAGTTACGAGGCCCTGCTGGCCCAACCCGAAGGCACCGTGCGCGGCCGCATCCGCATCACCGAACAGGGCGAGGTCGTCGCCAACAAGTACGCCGACCCGCTGCTGGCCCGCCAAAGCCTCGAGACCATCACCGCCGGGGTGGTCCTCGCCTCCCTGGCCAAGACCTCGGACCAGAACCTGGCCGGCCGCCACGGCGGCGCCCTGGACAAGCTCTCGCAGGCCTCGATGGAGGCCTACCGCAACCTGGTCTACGAGACGCCCGGCTTCGTCGACTACTTCTACGCCGCCACGCCGCTGACCGAGATCGTGGAGCTGAACATCGGCAGCCGCCCGGCCTCGCGCCAGCCGACGCGCAGCATCGAGGGCCTGCGGGCGATCCCGTGGGTGTTCTCGTGGTCGCAGTCGCGGACCATGCTGCCCGGCTGGTACGGGTTCGGCTCGGCGGTCGAGGCCTCAGGCGTCTCGCTGAGCGAGCTCAACGACCTGCATGAGGCCTGGCCGTTCTTCGCCACCACCCTGGCCAATATGGAAATGGTGCTGGCCAAGGCCGACGTGAACATCGCGCGGCGCTATGCGGGCCTGGTCGAGGACAAGATCCTGGCCTCGACGATCTTCGACCGGATCAGCGCCGAGTGGGAGAAAACGACAAACGCCCTCCTGGCCATCAGCGGCCAAGGGGCGTTGCTTGATCGGCATCCGGAGCTGGCCGAAGCCCTGCGCACCCGCCTGCCCTATATCGACCCGTTGAACCACCTGCAGATCGAACTGATCCGCAGGCGGCGCGCGGGCGACGCCGATGAGGCGGTGCGAGAGGGCATCCACCTCACCATCAACGGCGTCGCCGCGGGCCTGCGCAACAGCGGCTAGAACTCGTACTTCAGGTCCACGCCGTAGGTCTTCGGCGGCGCGTAGTAGTTCATCAGGTCGCCGAAGAAGGGCTGGGACGCCACCGCATAGAGCTCGTTGGTGATGTTCTTGCCCCAGACCGTGACCGACCACGGCGCGTCCTGCGGCTTCAGGCGCAGCGAGGCGTCCAGCAGGCCGAAGGGCTTCTGGGCGTTGGTGTTGTTCGGCGTCCAGTAGCTCTTGCCCTGGCGGGTGTAGTTGGCTTGCAGGCTGAAGGCCTTGTCCCACGACCCGACGCCGAACTCATAGGTGCCGCCGATATCGTACTTGTACTTCGGCGAGCGCTGGATGCGGTTGCCGGAGAACACGTTGCCGGAGCCGTCGACGAACTTGTCGTACTTGGCGTCCAGATAGGAGCCCGAGGCCGTCAGGGTCAGGGCCTCGGTCACCGCCAAGGTGGCCTCGCCCTCGATGCCCTTGATGATCGCAGAGCCGGCGTTGCTGGTGATCAGGCACAGGCATTCGAGCACGAGCTGCTGCGACTGCAGGTCCTTGTAGTCCATCTTGAAGACCGCGACGTTCAAGCGCAGACGGCGATCGAACAGGTCGGACTTCACGCCAAGTTCGTAGTTGGTGGCCTTTTCCGGATCATAGCCGATGCCGGCCGCGCGCGCGGTTGACGGCAGGTGGTCCCAGCCGCCGCCCTTGAAGCCCTTGGCGACGCTGCCGTAGACCATGACGCGTTCGTTCGGGCGATATTCGAGGATCGCCTGCGGGGTCAGGGCGTTCCAATCCTTGCCATAGTTGACGGTGAAGGACTGGCCCTTGGCCAGGACCAGCGCCGCGACGCAGAGACCATCGCCGCCGTCTTCCAGGCAGGACGCCGTCCGCACGCCGCTCTTGTCGTCCATGGTGTAGCGCAGGCCGCCGGTCACCTTCAGTTGGTCGGTGATGTTGAAGCCCAGCTGGCCGAACACCGCCGTCGTCTTCAGATCGGCCACGTTCTTGTAGAGGAACGTCCCGCTGAGCGCGGCGATCTTGGTCGAGGTGGTCGCGACGTTGGAGTCGTAGCGGGTCACGTCGTCCTGCTGATGGAAGACGCCCAAGATCCAGTCGAAGCGGCTGTCGGGGTTGTCGGACACCAGGCGGAATTCCTGGCTGATCGTCTCCGGACGTTCCGACGTCGAGTAGAACGTATCGGCCAGGCCGGGAGGCGAACCGACGCCCAGCTGGTTGAAGCCCATCACGCCCTTGGAGCTGCGCCATCCGGTGATGGAGGTCAGCTTGGCGCCTTCAAACACGCCCCAGTCGACGCGCAGGCTGGCGCCGCGGGTGATCCGACGGGTGTATTCGTGCTGCGGGCTGGTCGCATCGCGCGGGCCGAAATTGTTGCGCGCCCGATAGGCGGCGATCGCCCCGACGCCCGCCGCGAAGGGGTCGTCGCTCATGACCCGGGCCGAACCGTTGGTCTCGGCCGAGCCATAGTCGAAGGTCAGCAAGGCCTGGAGGTCGGCGTCTTTCGCCCGGTAGAGCAACTCGCCGCGGCCCTGATAGGACTTCAGATCATCCATGTCCTCGCCGCGCAGGACATTGCGGCTGTAGCCGGAACGGTTGCGGGTCTGGAAGGCGACACGCGCGGCCAGGGTGTCGCTCAGCGGCCCGGTCACGAAGCCGTTGGTCATGTTGCTGTTGTAGTTGCCGAACGACACGGTGGCCGCCCCGGCGTTCTCGAACTTCGGCTTGGCGGTGATGACGCTGATCGCGCCGCCGACGACGTTCTTGCCCAGCAGCACGCCTTGCGGTCCGCGGATCACCTCGACCCGTTCCAGGTCGTAGAAGTCGGTGAAGGCCGAGCCCATGCGCGACAGATAGACTTCGTCGATGAACAGGCCGACCGAGGGTTCGGCCGTAGCGTCCAGGATGCGGACGCTGGTCACGCCGCGGATGCTCAGTTCTTTGCCGAGCGCAGAGCTCTCGGTCATGCTGAACGACGGCACGCTGCTGGACAGCGAGCCCAGATCGACGATCCGGTTGCGTTCCAGAGCCTGTTCGGTGATCGCGCTGATGGCGCTGGGAACGTCCTGCAGGCGGCTTTCCCGACGGTTGGCGGTGACGATGACTTCTTCCACCGACGGCCCACGCTCAGCGGTCTGCGCCGCGGCGGATGTGGCTATCGGAAGCGCGCCCGCTGCGACCGTCGCCATCAGAATGAGTGCATGCTTGCTCACGTCGCGTTTCCCCTAATAGCGGCCCCTCGGACCGCTTGCCGTATCGGGATGGTTTCCCGTTTCCGATAGACTTGCATTAAGGAACTTTTATCGACAAGTCTTTTTTTGCAAGTCGCTTATTCACGCGCGCAGATGCGGCGCCAAGGCCACACAGAATGACTTGCAATTTAATACTATTCAGGGAAACGTCATACCCAGAACCGCCGCAGCGGCCACGCCTTGGGAGGGCGACCAGATGCTTCAGAAGATCAGCGGTTCGCCCCTGCTGGCGGATGGCCCGCCAGATCTCGGCTGGCCAAGCGCGTCGAGGGCCTGGGCGACGGTTTTCGTCCTGATGACGGCCTACGCCGTGGCTTTCGTGGACCGGCAGATCCTGACCCTGCTGATCGAACCGCTGCGCCGCGACCTGGCCATCACCGACACGCAGTTCAGCCTGCTTAGCGGCCTGGCCTTCACCCTCTTCTACACCGTGATGGGCGTGCCCCTGGCCTGGGTCGCCGACCGCGGATCGCGCCGCAACCTGATCATGATCAGCGTCGCGGTCTGGACCGCCATGACCGCCGCCTGCGGCCTGGCCAGCAGCTTCATCAGCCTGTTCGCCGCGCGGATCGGTGTGGGCATCGGCGAGGCCGGCCTCTCCCCCGCCGCCTATTCCATGATCGGCGACAGCTTTCCCCCTGCCCGGCGCGCCCGCGCCATGGGGGTCTACGCCATGGGCTCCATCGCCGGCGTCGGCATGGCCCTGATCATCGGCGGAGCGGTCGTGGAGTGGGCCAATTCCGCGCCCCCCATCGTCCTGCCGATGATCGGCGCCCTGAAGAGCTGGCAGGTCGCCTTCATGATCGTCAGCCTGCCCGGCCCCGTACTGGTCCTGGCCATGGCGCTGCTGCGCGAACCCAAGCGCCAGGGCCTGGGCGCCGCCACCCACGCGCCCTCCGCGCCGCTCGCTCCGTTCTTCCGCGAGCGCTGGCTGGCCTTCACCCTGCTGGCGGTCGGCTATTCCCTGGTCGGCGTGGTGATCGCCGCCTACCTGACCTGGGCGCCCGCCTTCCTGATCCGGAACTATGGCTGGCAGGTCGGCAAGGTCGGGGCGGTGTTCGGCGCCATCCTCTTGGTCGGCAGCACCTCGGGCATTCTGATCGGCGGCTGGTGGGCCGACCGCTTCGCCGCCGCCGGCCGCAAGGACGCGGTGCTGCGGGTCGCCGTCATCGGCGCGATCGCGGGCTTTCCGTTCGCCGTCGCCGCGCCCTTCGCGCCGACCGGAGAACTGGCCGCCGCGTCGCTGGCGCTGATGTGCCTGGGCTTTGGCCTGACCCAGGGGCTCCCGGCCGTGTCCTTCCAAGCCATCTCCCCCAACCGCCTGCGGGCGCGGGTGATGGCGATCTACCTGCTGATCGGTAACATCGTCGCCTTCACCGTCGGCCCGACGGCGGTCGCGCTGATCAGCGACCTCTGGCTGAAGGATCCCAAGAAGATCGGCGTCGCGGTAGCCATCGTCACCGCCGTCGTCCTGCCGATCGGCATCGCGGCCCTGGTCGCCGCCATCCGCCCCTATGTCCGGGCGGTGGACGAGGAGATGATCGCCGCGGCCTGAACGTCCGGGCCTCCACCTCCCAAAAGATTAGGGCCCCGGTGAAAACCGGGGCCCTTCTTCGTTCAGGTCGATGGACGGGGGATCAGGCCCCTTGAGCGGCCCGGATCGCCTCGCCCTGGCCCCAAGTGGCGTGGGTGCCGCTGGAGATCCGTCCCGGCAGGATGATCCGGCAGACCGGCCCCGCCTCAAGCTTCAGGGCGTCGAAGATCACGCACTCCGAGCGGTCGGCGATCATGTCGGTGACGAAGGTGACGAGGTAGCCGTCGTCCTCGCTGGTCGCGCCGACGCGGGGCGCGAAGCCAGGTTCGCTGCCATAGCGCTCTTCGCCGAAGTCCGCGCAGACGCTCGCTCCGGTGTCCAGGTCGTGCTTGACCAGGCCGGTGAACAGGAACCAGCCCGGCTTGGAGACCGCGCTGTAGGCGTAGCGGTACTTGCGGCCGGCGTACTGATTGTTGATGACGCCGAATTCCAGGACGCGGTCGTCCAGGTGCTGCTCATGTGTCTGGCCGGTCGTCATGTTGAACCGCCAGCGGTGCAGTTTGGGCTGCAGTTCCGACTGATCGAGGAAGGCCATGATCCGCTCGTAGCCGGGAGGCGCCGAATTGCTGGATTTCGGCTCCGGCTGCTCCTCGAAGTAACCGTCGAGGATGATCTCATCGCCCTCTTCGTAGGCGTTGAGGAAGTGCAGCACATAGGTTGGATCGGCGTCGAACCATTTGACGTCTTCCGCCGTGCCGTAGCGCGGCAGGATGGCGAACCGCGAGGGCATCTCGCGATGGAAGCGCACCACGTGCAGCTTGCGCTTCAGGAGTTCCGGCTCCCAGAACACCGGGAAATCGTTCAAAATCGAGTAGTTGGTGGTGAACGCCATATCATGCGGCAAGCGCGGCCCCGGCAGCGGCACAGGGGTGTAGTGCTTCAGCTTATTGTCGGGACCGACCACGCCGTAGTGCATGTAGGGGGCGTGCTTCGAGTAGTTGAAGAACAAGAGTTCGCCAGTGTGCTCGTCCACCTTGGGGTGGGCCGAGATGCCGTCGATCGGCGTCCAGCCGTCCACGCCGTCCTGCTCGAGCGTGTAGGGGTCGAGCCGGTAGCCCTCGCCGCACTGATAGAAGGTCGAGAGGATCTTGCCGGCGTGGATGATCACGTCGGTGGAGGACGAATCCTTCAGGCCCTCGTGGGCGCCCCAGCCGGGCCGTTCCGACAACGCCGGGTTCTCCGCCAGGCCGGCCCACAGCGCGCGGCCAGCTTCCTGTTCGGCCATGAAGGCCTTGGTGCGCACGAACCGGCTGCGGTACTCCGCCTTGCCGTCCTTGAAGCTCATGATGTGCAGCAGGCCATCGCCATCGAAGGGATGGTAGCGGCCGATCGGCTCATGCACCGGGTTCTCGGTGTTGCGCACATAGACGCCGTCGATATCGGCGGGAACCTCGCCGATCACCTCCAGCCCGGTGGCGTTGAACTCGTCATGCGACGGGGTCCAGGCGCCGTTCATGTACGGGTGGTCGTTCGGCTTCAAGCTGGACGCGACGCGGTTGACCAGTTCGACGGGCATGGCGCTCTCCCCATTTGCCTTGAGCCGACACGATGGGTCGACCCTGATTTCACGCATCATAGCGCGGAGTTTTCAGACCGCGAGCACTTTTAGTTCCAATTCACCAGTAACTCGCGGCATCGCGACGCGCGCCGTCAGCGCCACGCGCATCCGACGCGAATATGACTTTCAATTAGAGACTATTGCAGTGTATGCCGAGAACTACGCCTCGCAGCGCCGCCATTCCGAAGCGGTCGCCGAGGTCCAGGCGCGGATCTGCAATTCCCCGCCCCGGTGAGGAACAGGCATGGGCGGATCGCAGGGCGAAAGCGTTTATGAGGAAGGCGTCGTCGTACGCGCCTCTCCAGCGCTCGACACGTCGCCCCGGCCGACAGGATGGCCCAGCCCTACCCTCGCCTGGTTCGCGGTGGCCGTACTGATGGTCGCCTACACAAGCTCGTTCATCGATCGACAGATCCTGACCCTGCTGGTGGACCCGATCCGCCGCGACCTGGCGATCAGCGACACCCAGTTCAGCCTGCTGGCCGGCATCGCCTTCTCCCTGTTCTACACCCTGATGGGCCTGCCACTGGCGCGGCTGTCCGACCGCGGCAGCCGCCGAATGATCGTGCTGGTCGGGGTCGCGGTCTGGAGCCTGATGACCGTGGCCTGCGGCTTCGCCGCCAGTTTCTGGGGCCTGTTCGCCGCCCGCATCGGCGTCGGCATCGGCGAGGCGACCCTGTCGCCGGCCGCCTATTCGCTGATCTCCGACTACTTCCCGCCGGAGCGCCGCGCCCGCGCGCTCGCCGTCTATTCGATGGGCCCCTATGTCGGCGCGGGCCTCGCCCTCATCATTGGCGGCCAGGTGATCGACATGCTGACCGCCGCGCCGCCGATCGCCCTGCCCGTTCTCTCTGAGCTTGCGCCCTGGCAGACCGCCTTCGTCCTGGTCGGCGCCCCGGGACTGCTGATCGCAGCGTTGTTCCTGCTGGTTCGCGAGCCGCCCCGCCGAGGCGTGGCCAAGACCACCCAGGCGCAGCAAGGGCTGGGCGCCTTCATGTGGTCGCGCCGCGCGGCCCTGGCGCCGCTGATCCTCGGCTTCTCAGTCTTTGGGATCGCCGGGGTTTCCTACATGGCCTGGACACCGGCGGTGTTGATCCGCCTGCATGGTTGGACGCCCGGGCAGGTCGGCCTAGGCTACGGCGCGATCCTGCTGTGCCTCTCGACGCCAGGCGTGCTGCTCGGCGGCTGGCTCTCCGACAAGCTGAGCGCCAAGGGCCGTACCGACGCGCCCGTGCGTGTCGCCGCGCTCACCATGCTCGCCAGCGCGCCCTTCGCCGCCATCGCGCCGTTCCTGGCCGACACCCGTCAGATGCTGGTGATGCTGGCGATCGCCAGTTTCGGCTTTGGGATGGTCAACGGCCTGCCTGCCGCGGCCTTGCAGGCCATCGCGCCAAACCAGCTGCGCGCCCAGGTGACGGCGGCCTATTTCCTGATCGGCAATCTGATCTCGCTGGGCCTTGGCCCGACCCTTGTCGCCGGCCTCAGCGACGGCCTGCTGGGCGGCCGCATCGGCGCCTCGCTTGGCCTGGTCAGCGGCACGGCCCTATTGCTTGCGGCGGGCTTGCTCGCCTGGAGTCTTTTCGCATTCCGAACCAGCGTCGCGAAGGCCGCGGTTTGGCAGGAGGAACACCCATGACCCACCCCGTATGGTTCGACGCCGCCAAGGCCCCCAGCGCCGAGGATTGCGTCGTCGCACGGCTGATAGACCGCCACGCCGCCGCGACGCCCGACAAGGTGTTTATGCGCTTCGAGAACGGCGAGGAATGGACCTGGGCGCAGACACGGCAGATCGCGCTCTCCACCGCCGCGGCCCTGCAGGCCCGCGGCGTGAAACCAGGCGACATCGTCGCGGCCTGGGCCCCCAATTCCGCGGCCCTGGCGCGCGCCTGGTTCGGCGCCAACTATGCCGGCGCGGCGCTGGCCCCCATCAACACCAGCTTCCGCGGGCGACTGTTGGAACACGCCATCGCCAAGACCGGCGCGCGCATCCTGGTGGTCCACCCCGACCTCGCCACCCGCCTGCCGGGCCTGTCGCTGGGATCGCTGGAGCGCATGATCCTGACCGGCGCGCGGCCGAACGAGCTGGATCTGCCGCTGGTCATCGAACCGCTCGCCGCCCTGGACGGTGAGGCCTCGGCCGCCGTGGCGGTGGAGGTGCAGCCCTGGGACACGCCGGTGATCATCTTCACCTCCGGCACCACCGGCCCGTCGAAGGCCGTAGTCACCTCCTATGTCCAGGAGTGGACCACCGCCCGCATCACCTACGGCTACATGACCGCCGACGACCGCATGCTGGTCAATCTGCCCATGTTCCATGTCGGCGGCATCAGCGGGATCATGGCGGCCCTGGCCAGCGGCGGTTCGATCGCCCTGTTCGAGGCCTTCGACACCCGCCGGTTCTGGAGCCTGGTGCGCGAGACGGGCTCCACCACCTGCAGCGGCTTTATCGGTGCCCTGACCAGCTTCCTGCACAAGGAGCCGGCGCGCCCCGACGACAGCGACAACCCCTTGCGGATCTGTACGCTCTCCCCGGTGTCCGAAGAGACGGTGGCCTTGGCCAAGCGCTTCGGCTTCGACTACGTGACCGGGTTCAACATGACCGAGGTCTCCTCGCCGCTGATCAGCGAAGTCAACGAGAAGACCATGCGCAGCTGCGGCCGCGCGCGGGCCGGCGTCGAGTGCCGGATCGTCGACGCCAACGACCAGACCGTGCCTGATGGCGAGGTCGGCGAACTGGTGATCCGCAGCGACCGCCCTTGGGAGCTGTTCAAGGAATATCTCGGCGATCCGCAAGCCACGGCCGAGGCCTGGCGCAACGGCTGGTTCCACACCGGCGACCTGCTGTCGCGCGACGCCGACGGCCTGTTCTATTTCGTCGACCGCAAGAAGGACGCCATTCGTCGTCGCGGCGAGAACATGTCCTCGCTGGAGATCGAGATGGAGGTCGCCGCCTATGAGGACGTCCGCGAGGTCGCCGCCTACGGCGTCGATCTACCGGGCGGCGAGCAGGAGGTGATGGTGTGCGTCGCGCCCAAGCCCGGCGCGACGATCGACCCCAAGGCCCTGCTGGAGTTCCTGATCCCGCGCATGGCCCACTTCATGGTGCCGCGCTTCGTGCGCATCGAGGCCGAGCTGCCGAAGACCCCGACCAACAAGATCCAGAAGGTCGAGCTGCGCAAGGAAGGCGTGACCGGCCAGACCTGGGACCGGGAAGCCGCCGGGATCACGGTGAAGCGCGAGAAGCTGTCCACCCACTAAAAGATCAGGGCGGAGGTCTTGAGACCTCCGCCCTGCTTTGCTTCCACGTCAGGAACCGCGCCGCCGATCCCCGATCGGCGGCGTTTCCGTATCCTCTAGACCGCCTTGGCGGTGACGGACTGATACTCGCCGACCAACTGATCGATGATGTCGGCCACGTGCTCGACGCCGCGAACCGCGCCGACGCCCTGCCCCGCCGACCAGACATCTTTCCAGCGCTTGGCGTCGTTGCTTTCCGGGCGGCCAAGGTCGATCTCGGCCTTCGCGCCCATCTTCGCCGGATCGAAGCCCGCCGCGACCAGGCTGCCCTTCAGCCAGTTGGCCGGTACGCCGGTCAGCGAAGCCGAGGTGATGATCTCATCAGCCGAGGCGTCGATCAGCATCGACTTGTAGTCGGGGTGCGCCAGGCTTTCTTCCGACGCGATCAGACGGGTGCCGAGATAGGCGAAGTCCGCGCCCAGGATCTCGGCGGCCCGCACCGCCTGGCCCGAGCCGATGGCCCCACCCAGCACGACGACGCCGTCGAAGAACTCGCGCACGGCCGGCACGAAGGCGAAGGCCGACAGCGCGCCCGTGTGACCGCCGGCGCCGGCCGAGATCAGCACCAGCCCGTCCACGCCGGCTTCAGCCGCCTTGCGCGCATAGGTCAGCGAATTGACGTCGGCGAAGACCATGCCGCCATAGGCCTGGACCGCCTGGACCAGCTCCTTGGGGCTGCCCAGCGCAGTGATGACGATCGGCGGCTTGTGCTTCAGCACCAGCGCCATTTCCTCGTCCGTCCGCTCATAGGAGCGATGGACCATGATGTTGATCGCCCAAGGGGCCTTGGTCTCGGCCGTGGCTGCAGCGATCTCGCCCAGCCACTCGTCGAGGATTTCGATGGTCCGGGCGTTGTTGGCGGGGAACGAGCCGATGATTCCCGACTTGCAGGCGGCGAGCACTAGCTCCGGCCCGGAGACCAGGAACATGGGTGCGGCGATGGCGGGAAGGCGCAGGCGCGCCTTGATCGAACCAATATCTTGCATCTGGTCTTCCGACGTCCCTTCAGCCCCCGGCGCGACCCTCGCGCCAATAAACTTGCAAAATGGAACTTATTGGCCGTGGGCGACGCCGTCAACCATGGTATGCGAACCCACGCTAGTTACTTGCATAAATGCACTTATCGAAATAGCCTGACCTCAGGGAAACAGGAAAGGCGTGGCCATGAGCCAAAATATGAAGGTGCTGGAGGCGATGATCGACGCTTCCAAGCGGAAGGATCATGAGGCCTTCCTCGAAACCATGACCGACGATCTTGAGTATCACTGGCACATGGGAACGCGGCCGATCCGCGACAAAGCCACGATGCGGAAGTTCCTGCGCAACTACGAGCTCGGCTTCGATCAGCGCGATTGGACGATCGTCAATTGGGCCGAGAAGGACGACAAGATCCTCGTGGAGGGCGTGGAGAAGATCTACGACCGCACCCGCGAGGTGCTGATTGACAACCCCTTCATGCAGGTTGTCGAATTCCGCGACGGCAAGATCTGCAAGCTGCGCGACTACTACGACTCCGCCCTGGTGCAAGCGCCGGCGCGTAAGGAAACCGGCTCGGAGACCGCCGCATGACCACCCTGACCACGACCGAAGCCAAGATCGACACCATCCGCCGTCTGCAGCAGGCGATCGCGACGAAGGACAAGCAGGCCTTCCTCGACTTCTTCGCGCCGGAGGTGGAGTACCACTACCATGTCGGCACCCGACCGCTGATGGGCCGCGACTGGGTGGAGAAATTCATCACCAAGTACTGGGCCGACAACTCCAGTTCGACCTGGATTATCGAGCGCCATTCCGAGACCGACGCTCACCTCTTCACCGAGGGCCGCGAGGAATACGTCAACGCCAGCGGCCAGGTGGTGACCCACCCCTATATGGGCATCATCGACTTCAAGCCGGACGGCAAGATCGTCGGCTGGCGCGACTACTTCCAGATGGCCGATCCGAACGCCACGAAGTAGCCGGCGACCTTGAGCGTTTCCCGGCTCCAACGAGCCAGGAAACGCCGACAGGGTTTTGGTCTCAGATCGTTTTTGAAGGCGCCGGATCTATGCCGGCGCCTTTGCTCTTTCGTCGCGCAGCGCGCTGCGGCGCACCTTGCCGGCGTCGTCACGCAGACGCTCAGCGGTCACCTCGAAGCTGCGCGGCAGCTTGTAGGGCGCGATCCGCGCGGCGAGGAAGGCCTTCACCGCCTCGACATCGAGCGGCCCGGCCTCGGCCGCCATTTCCAGGATCGCGTGCACGCGCTGGCCGAGATCCTCGTCGGGCAGTCCGACCACGACGCTGGACAACACGCCCGGATAGGCGTCGACCGCCGCCTCGACCTCGGCCGGGTAGATGTTGGCCCCGCCCGAGATGATCAGGTCGGTCCGTCGGTCGGCCAGGTAGAGGTAGCCCTCCTCGTCTATATGGCCGAGGTCGCCGAAGGTTTCCCATTCGCCGAGCGCGCGGGGTTCGGCCCCGATGTAGTGGTAGGTAGCGCCGCGGCCGCCGGCCGGCAGGAAATAGACCTCGCCAATCTCGTTCGGCGCGGCCTCCTCCCCGCCCTCATTGAGGATCTTGATCTGGCTGCCCGGCATCAGTCGGCCGACCGATCCCTTGTGCGTCAGCCACTCGCGGCCGCCGATGGAGGTGCCGCCCATGGCCTCGGTGCCGGAATAGACCTCCCAGACCCGATCGGGCCCCAGCCACTCAATCCACTTCTCCTTCAACCAGACCGGGCAGGCCGAGGCGATGTGGACGATCATCTCCAGCGAGGAGACGTCGGCCGCCGCACGCTCAGCGTCCGGCAAGCGCCAGATCCGGTGCATCATCGTCGGCACCAGATAGGCCCACTGGGCCTGATGCTCGCCGATCAGCCGCAGGGTCTCCGACGGGTCGAACCGCCGCGTGATCACCACATGGCAGCCCCAGCACAGCGCCATATAGGCCAGGCCGAACGGCGCGGCGTGATAGAGCGGCCCAGGAATGACCACCGTGTCGCCGCCCTCCATCCCGAGCGACGGGTTGTCGGGGTCGCAGACGGAGGGCGCGTGGTCGACGATCACCTTCGGACGGCCGGTGCTGCCGCCGCTGGCGATGGCCTTCACATGGGCCGCGATCTGTTCTGGCAGCGGTTCGGGCGACAGGGTTTCGTCATAGGTCGCCGCCTCGTCCATGAAGGCCACGCCCGCCGCGCGGGTCGCCTCCCCGCCGATGACCAGCCGCGGCTGCATCAGATCGATGATGGCGCTGAGCTCGGGCGCGGGCAGCCGGTAGGACACCGGCGCGGGTGTCGCCCCCAGGATCCAGGAGGCGAAGGCCAGCTCCAGGAACGCCGGGCCGTTCGGCAAGGCGATAGCCACGAAGTCCCCGGCGATGACCCCGGCGCGCTGCAGCGCCCGCGCCCGGCGATTGGCGCGGGCGGCGAACTCGGCCCGGGTCAGGGTCCGTCCGTCGCAGGTGACGGCAGGGCGATCCGGATCGCGCAGGGCCTGGAGGTCCAGCAGGATTCCCATGGCCCGCGGCGCGGGTGTGGCGAGCGTCGGCGACAGCAGGCTGCGGGTCACGCGGCGTTCCTTTCCATCAGCGGCCAGTGGAGATTTCGGTGACCTTGAGCATCTTCGCCATCTGACGTTCGAGGCCCTTGGGGTCTCGAGCCTGGGCGGCGCGGGTTTCGATAGCCATGCGATCGGTGTCGATCTCGTCCAGGCCGCGCTGGATGGCGCGGATCCCGGCCTTGGCGATCACTTCCGGCGGCTCCTTGGCACCCTGGACGTGGGCCGCCATCCGGGTGTCGACCGAGCCGACGATCAGGGCGCTGACGCTGGTTCCCTGGTCGGCCAATTCGGCGCGGATGCACATGGTCGCCGCCCGCATGGCGAACTTCGACGGGCTGTAGCCGCCCATGTTCGGCGCCGCGACAATGCCGCCCACCGACAGCACGTTGACGATCGCGCCGCCGCCGTTCCGCGCCAGGATCGGCGCGAAGGCGCGGCAGAGGGCGACAGGGCCGAAATAGTTGACCTCCATCTCCTCGCGCGCGCCGTCCAGGGTGTCGGAGCCGATCAGCAGGCCGTGGGTGAAGGCTCCAGCGTTGTTGACCAGGATCGAGACGTCGCCATGCGCCGCGGCGGCCGGGGCGATCTGCTCAGACTTGCTGACGTCCAGGGCGATGGCCGTGACTTTGCCGGGGAACTCGGTTTCCAGGTGGCGGGCCGAGGCCGGGTCGCGCACAGCGGCGTAGACGTGGGCTGCGCCCGCCCCCACCAGTCCGCGGACGAAGGCTTCGCCGATCCCCCGGTTGGCGCCGGTGACGAGCGCGGTGGCGTTGGTGATTTCCATGAGAGTCCCTCAGACTTGGTAGAGCGCGTCGTCGGGCTTCTTGCCCCCACGCAGCAAGGAATTGGGATCGGCGGTGATCCCGCCCCGGCCCCAGGTTTCAGTGATCGGCGTCTCGCGGTTCCACTCCCAGACCAGGGTGCGGCGGGCGATCTTCCACTGGCCGGCGCGACGCTCGAAGCGGTCGACGGTCCGGGCCAGGGTCGCGTTGTCAAAGCCGTCGTCGCCGGCCAGTACGCGCGAATAGGAGGTGATGTAGGACTCGGCCAACGCCTTGTCGCCGTCGAGCTCGATCATCAAATTGCTCATGACGTGGTTGATCAGGCCCGCGTTCGGCAACCGCGCCCTCAGCAGTTCCAGCCATTCGCTGGCCGGCCCCGAAAAGGTGCCGCCGTGATCCTCATAGGCGTCAGGGTGATAGGAGGCGGCGACCAGGTCGAAGTCTGCGCGGTCGCAGCCGCGCAAGGCCAGCACCAAGACCTCCTCGATCGCCTTCTTGTCGAGCAGCGCCTGAATGTCGGCGTCCCGATCCGCCATGGCCTCACCTCCCGCGTTTTTTAGTCTTTATGTGAAAGTTACATGGGCCTAGGGGGCGCGCAAGGGGCGAACAGCGGTTTGAAATCAGATTGACGGGTTAGTCGCGCCGCTCGACATGCGGCGTCCACGGCGCGGCCGGATCACGATGGTCGGTGCTGAACCAGCGCGGGAAGCCGTGCAGGGTCTGGCCGCCGTCGACCAGCAGGCTGGTGCCGGTGACATAGCCGGAGGCCGGGCTGCAGAGGAAGGCCGCGGCCTCGGCCACCTCTTCCGGCCGACCTGCCCGACCGAGCGGCGTAGCTGCGGCAAGGGTTTGCGGCACGCCCGGGGCGGCCAGCAGGCTCTCTGTCATCGGGGTCTCGATGACGCCGGGCAGAACGGCGTTGACCCGAATACCGTGTGCGCCCAGCTCCGAGGCCAGGATCTTGGCCAGCATGACCAGCCCAGCTTTCGACGAGCAATAGGCCGACAGCAGGTCGGTGGGAAAAACCGCGCCGGACGAGGCGTTCATGACGACGGCCCCGCCCCGTCCGCCGGCGATCATCCGCCGCGCGGCGGCCTGGACGACCAGGAAGGTCCCTGTGAGGTTGATGTCGACATGGCGCCGCCACTCCCGCGCCTCGATCTCCATCGCCGGGCGATAGCGGCCATAGCCGGCGTTGGCGAAGCAAAAGTCGAGCCGGCCGTCGGTCAGCAGATCCATCTGGCCGAAGGCGGCTTCGATACTGTCAGGATCGCCCTGGTCGTAGCCTAGGCAATCCACCTGGAAACCCTGCTCGCGCCAAGCCTGGACAAGACCTTCCAGATCCTCCAGCCTGCGGTCCAGAGCGATCACCCGCGCCCCGCGCCTGGCGAAAATGTCAACCGCCGCCGCGCCCATTCCACCGGCCGCGCCGGTCACCAGGCCGATACGACCTTCGAAGTCTCGCATTCCCGGGCTTCCTCTATGTCGCGGGCCGATGGAGAATCTCCTCGGCCTCATCACTTGCAATTACGGACTATTATCGTAGGGTTGGGTGCGCGTCACAATAAGACGCATGAGAGGGAAACCATGGCGATCTATCTTTTGGGCGGTCATCAGACGGACTTCGCGCGTGCGTGGTCTCGTGAAGGCCTCGACCTGTCGGACATGATGCGCGACGGGATCCTCGGCGCTCTGAACGCCTGTAAGCTGGACGCCGCGGACATCGACGCGGTCCATGTGGGCAACGCCTTTGGCGAGCTGTACCGCGGCCAGGGCCACTTGGCCGCCATGGTGGCCCAGGTGGTGCCGGAGCTGCACGGCGTGCCAGCCATGCGCCACGAAGCGGCCTGCGCCTCCAGCTCCATCGCCATTCTCACCGCCACCGCCGAGATCGAGGCCGGACGCTATGATTGCGTGCTGATCGCCGGCGTCGAGGAAGAGAAGAACCTGCCCGGCGACCAGGCCTCCAAGGTCCAGAACGCCGCGTCCTGGCAGGGCCGAGAAGGCATCGACTGCCAGTTCATGTGGCCCGCCGTGTTCGGCCGTCTGTCGCAGGAATATGGCGAGCGCTACGGCCTTGACCGCAAGTACCTGAACCGCATCGCCGAGATCAATCTCACCAACGCCAAGCGCAATCCGAACGCCCAAACCCGCAAGTGGTCCTACACCGCCGAGTCGTTCACCGACGACGACGAGGCCAACCCGATCATCGAACCCGGCACCCGTCGCCAGGATTGCGGCCAGATCACCGACGGCGCCTGCGCGGTCGTGCTCTGCTCCGAACGCTTCATGGAACGCTACGCCGCCCGGCGTGGCGTGAAGGCCGCCGACTTCCCGCAGATCCTCGGCTGGGGCCACACCAACGCCGGCATCCGCTTCCTCGACAAGCTCGAGCGCTCGCGGGGCCAGGAGTACGTCTTCCCCCACGTCCGCAAGGCCATCACCGACGCCTTCGGCCGTGCGGGCATCGAGGGGACCTCGGCCCTGGACGGCATCGAGACCCACGACTGCTTCACCTCGACCGAATACATGGCCATCGACCACTTCGGCCTCACCGCCCCCGGCCAAAGCTGGCGCGCGGTCGAGGAAGGCGTGATCGACTTTGGCGGAGCCTGCCCGGTCAACGCTTCCGGCGGTCTGATCGGCGGCGGCCACCCGGTCGGCGCCACCGGCGCGCGGATGCTGCTGGACGCTGGTCGCCAGGTCACCGGCACGGCCGGCGACTATCAGGTCGAGGGCGCCCAGACCTATGGCACCCTGAACATCGGCGGCTCGCTCGGGACCGTCGTGAGCTTCGTGGTCGGCCGCCGCGCCTAGCGCGGGGCTTAAGCCTTCCCGACTAAGGCCGCCCTCCGGCCGATGGTTTCCAGCGCCCGCCGTTAGGTGCAAGCTGCGACCAGAAGCCTGAGGGTGCGCCCATGATCTTCGAACAGATCGCGACCGGCGGATGCCAGTCCTATCTCGTCGGCTGCGAAGCCACGCGCGCCGCGGTGATCATCGATCCCGAACTCACCCAGATCGACCGCTATATCGGCCTCGCGAGCCAGCATGGCCTGCACGTGCGCTACGTCGTCGACACCCACACCCACGCCGACCACTTCTCTGCCAGTCGCGAGCTTGCGAAGGCGCTGCATACGCCGGTGGTGATGCACCGGCTGAGCCCGGCCCCCTACGCCGACATGCGGCTCGACGACGGCGACATGCTGATCGTCGGCGAACTTCGGCTGCAGGCGTTGCACACGCCGGGCCATACGCGCGACTCCATGTGCCTGGTCATGGCCGACCGGGTGTTCACCGGCGACACCCTGCTGATCGGCGGAACCGGACGAACCGACCTGCCCAGCGGCGATCCGCACGCCCTCCATGAAAGTCTGTTCGGCAAGCTCCTGAAGCTGCCGCCAGAGACGCTGGTCTTCCCCGCTCACGACTACAAGGGCTGCTCGTGCTCGACCATTGGCGCGGAAATCACCGACAATCCGCGCCTGCAGAAGACCGAGCGCGCGGACTTCGTGGCGATGATGCAGAGCCTCGACCTGTCGGCGCCCACGCACCTGACCGAGGCCCTGCGCACCAATATGAGCGGCGGCAAGACCGTCGCCCAGCTGCTCTCCGAGGCTGCGGCCAAGGTCCCCTTCATGTCCCTGGCCGAACTCAACGCGCGGATCGGCGGCAACAGCCGCGACATGGTCATCCTCGATATTCGCGAGAAGGACGCCTTCCTGGCCGGCCACATACCCGGCGCCGTGCATTTGCCGCGCGGTCAGCTGGAGCTGCGGGCCAATACCGACCTGCCCGATCCCACGGTGCGGATCCTCACCTGCTGCGAGTTCGGCAAGATCTCGACCCTGGCCGCCGCCACCCTGCGCGAGCTCGGCTACGGCCGGGCCGTGGCCCTCGACGGCGGCATGAAGGGCTGGCGCGAAGCCGGCTACGCCCTGGAAACCTAGCGCCCGGATCGGGCGCGACGGATGCGGCGCCCATAAGCTTGCAATATTAGACTTACTGTGAGAAGCCGAGGTCTAAGCCTGACGCTCACGTTCGATGCAGCGCGGCCAAGAGGAGACGCACGTGGACGCATGGATATACGACGCCGTACGCACCCCGCGCGGCAAGGCGCGGCCTGACGGCGCGCTCGCGGCCAACACCCCGCAGGCCCTGGTCGGCAATCTCGTCAACGCCCTTGAGCAACGTGGCCACGATCCCCGCGACAGCCAGGCCCTGGTGCTGGGCTGCGTCGGCCAGATCGGCGACCAGGGCGGCAATATCGCCCTGGTGTCCAAGCTGCATTCCGGCGTCTCGGAAGACGCCTACGCCTTCACCCTGAACAACTATTGCGTCTCTGGCCTGACCGCGATCGGCCATGCCGGGGCGATGGTGGCCGGCGGCGCGGTCCGCCAAGCCCTGGCCGGCGGTGTCGAGATGATGTCCCGCGTCGGCTTCATGGGCGACAACGCGGCCTACTACACCGACGCCAGCTTGCCCAAGCGGGCGCGTTATGTCCCGGTGGTCGTCGCCGCCGACCGGTTGGCGCAAGCCGAGGGCGTCGCCCGAGAGGCTCTGGACGCCGTCACCCTCACCTCCCAGACCCTGACCCGCGAGGCCGAGGACAAGCCCGCCCTGCTGGCCTCGCGCATCGCCGTCGACGGTCACACGAGCGAGGAATGCGCCCGCCCGTCGACCACCGCGGAATCGCTGGCCGCCATGAAGCCCGGCTTTGCGGCCCTGGCGGCGTCCTACGCATCGGCCCTCGAAGGCCCCATCGACCACCGCCATACCCTGGCCCATGCGCCGCCGGTCGCCGACGGCGCCGGACTGGCGGTCGTGGGCGGCGCGCCGACGCCGGCCAGGCCCGCCCGCGCCCGTATCATCGCCTATGCCGAGGCCGGCGGCGATCCGCACGCCTCGCTGCTCGCGGGTTTCACCGCCATGGACCGCGCCCTTGAGCGCGCCGGGCTCACCCTGGCCGACATGGACCGCATCGAGTTCATGGAGGCGTTCGCCGTCACCATCGCCAAGTTCCTGCGCGATCGCCCGGCCGATCCGCAGCGGGTCAATGTCGGCGGCGGCCATTTGGCCAAGGGCCATCCCATGGGCGCCACTGGCGCGATCCTGTTGTCGTCCCTGCTCGACGCCCTGGACGCTGCTGACGGCCGTCTGGGCCTCGTCGTCGCCACCGGCGCCGGCGGCGTCGGCGCGGCCATGGTGGTCGAACGCCTCGCCTAGAACTCTCCAGGAGACTGCGGCCCATGATCCTCGCACCGGCTGAACGCATCGCCGACCATCGGGCCAGGGGCTGGTGGGGCGACACGCGGATGAGCGACCTGTTCGACGCCCACGTCCGCCGCAAACCGGGCGCCCCGGCGGTCATTGACCCGCCGAACACCCAGGCCATCGTCGGCCGGCCGCCCCGCGAGCTCACCTGGGCGGAGCTGGACGACGAGGTGACGCGGCTGATGGCGGTGCTGCTTGGTCACGGGATCGGCAAGGACGACGTGATCCTGGTCCAGCTTCCGAATGTCGTCGAACTTACAGTGGCTTATCTCGCTTGCTTCAAGCTGGGCGTCATCGTCACCCCGGCCCCCGTGCAGTACCGGGAGAACGAACTTGCCGGCATCGTCCGGCGCACCGACGCCAAGGCGGCGATCACCGCGGCCTCCATCGGCGGGCAGGACCATGTCGCGCCGATGCGCTCCCTGCAGCCGGGCCTGGGCCCGATCTTCAGTCTCGGCGCGGCCGAGGGGGCGTTGGAACTGGCTCCGCTGATGGACCAGGTCGAAGCCGCCGAAATGGCCGCGGCGACGGCGGCCGCCGAGGCGGCGAACATCACCGCCGACGACGTGGCGACCATCTGCTGGACCTCCGGCACCGAGGCCGAGCCCAAGGGCGTGCCGCGCAGCCACAACGAATGGCTGATCATGGCCCAGGGCGTGATCGGCGCGGCCGGTCTGGCCGACGGCGCGCGGATGCTGAACCCGTTCCCGATGGTCAATATGGCCGGGGTCTCCACCGCCGTCGCCGGATGGCTGCTGGTCGGCGGCGTGCTGATCCAGCACCACCCCTTCGATCTGTCGATCATGCTGCAGCAGATGCGCGAGCGCGCCATCGACTACACGGTCGCCCCGCCGGCGGTGTTGAACCTGCTGACCCAGGACCCCAGCCTGCTGGAAGGCGTCGATTTCGGCCGTCTGCGCGCCATCGGCTCGGGCTCGGCGCCGTTGTCGGAGACGATGATCCGCGCCTTCCATGACCGCTACGGCGTCCACATCATCAACTACTTCGGCTCCAACGAGGGCATGTCGCTCTGCGGTACGGCGGCCGATATTCCCGATCCAGCCCACCGGGCGATCTACTTCCCGCGGGTCGGCGTCGCCGGCCATGACTGGGCCTATCCGCTCAACGACCGCTTCTTCACCCGCCTGGTGGATCCCGAAACCGAGCTGGAGATCACCGGCGCCGGACAGATCGGCGAGATGCGCATCAAGGGGCCGACCTTGTTCTCCGGCTATTGGCGCGCGCCGGAACTGACCAAGAAGGCGTTCGACGCCGAGGGCTGGTTCCGCACCGGCGACCTGTTCGAGATCGCCGGCGACGACGAGCAGTTCTACCGGTTCGTGGGCCGCCTGAAGGACATCATCATCCGGGGCGGCATGAACATCTCGTCCGAAGAGATCGAAGCCCACCTGATGGCCCACCCCGACATCGCCGATGTCGCCGTGGTCGGCGCCCCCGACGAGCGCCTGGGCGAGCGGGTCTGCGCTTTCGTTGTGGCCAAACCGGGCGCCGCGCCCACCCGGGATTCCATCAACGCCTTCCTGACCAGCCAGCGCAAGGTCGCCGTCTTCAAGCAGATCGAGCGTCTGGAAACCGTGACCTCCCTGCCCCGCAATCCGGTCGGCAAAGTTCTGAAGCGTCAGTTGCGGGACTCGCTCGTCACCGTGTGAGCCCGCCGTCACGTTTTTAGTCTCAAAAGACAAGTTGACCGATTGCTCACCCCTCGACACATCGATAGTATCATTTTGCAAGTTATAAATCGGGAGGATGGATAGATGGCGGCGACAGACAAACCGGTCCTGGATTTCGACGGGCTGCGCCCGCCCAGCCCCTTCATGACTGAGAAGCACCACGCCTGGCGCGCTCAGCTCCGCGCCTTCATCGAGGCCGAGATCGCGCCGAACCTGGACGCCTGGGACGCCGCTGCGACCTTCCCCGACGAGCTCTACATCAAGGCCGCGAAGGCCGGGGTCATGGGCATGGGCTTCTCCGAGGAGCTCGGCGGGACCGGCGAGGACATCGACCTCTATTACCGGATCATCTTCGCCGAAGAGTTCTTCCGCATGGGCTCGGGCGTGGTGTTCGCCGATCTGGCGACGCACTGGATCGCCCTGCCGCCGGTCATCGCCTTCGGCCCCGAGGAAATGCGCGAGCGCATCGCCCGCCCGGTGCTGGCCGGTGAGAAGAAGATGGCCTTCGCGGTCACCGAACCTTCCGGCGGCTCCGATGTCGGCGCCTTCCAGACCACGGCCGAACGGCGCGGCGACAACTACATCGTCAACGGCGGCAAGATCCTCATCTCCGGCGCCACCCGCGCCGACTACATGCTGACCGCGGTCCGCACCGGCGGTCCGGGCGTCGGCGGCCTGTCCCTGCTGCTGATCGAGGCTGACCGCCCCGGCGTCAGCACCAAGCCCGTGAAGGGGCTCGGCTGGTACAACGGCAACAACGGCTCCATCCATTTCGACAATGTCGAGGTCCCGGTCTCCAACCTGATCGGCGTCGAGAACCGCGGCTTCGCGGGCCTCGCCAACCAGTTCAACATCGAGCGGTTCAGCGGCATCGCCGCGACCCTGGCCATGGCCCGGACGGCCATCGCCGAGGCCATCTCCTGGGCCCGCCAGCGCCACACCTTCGGCCAGCGCCTGATCGACCACCAGGTCATGCGCCACAAGATCGTCGAGATGATCCAGCGGGTGAACGCCTGCTACGCCTATCTCGACATCCTGGTCTGGCGCTTCAGCCAGGGCGAGGTCCCGGTCGCCGACCTGGCGATGATGAAGATCTCGGCGACCACCACCCTGGAACACTGCGCCCGCGAAAGCCTGCAGGTCCTGGGCGGCCGCGCCTACACCGGCGACAACCGGGTCGAGCGCATCTATCGCGAAGCCCGCATCTTCGTCATCGGCGGCGGTTCCGAAGAGATCCTCCGCGACCTGGCCGGCCGTCAGATGGGCCTCTAACCGCCCACCTCCATCGGCAAGACAAAGAAAGGGCCGCCCCGGATCGGGGCGGCCCTAGTCGTTTGCGGGCGCAGGGTGGGTGTCCCGCGGAGGAACTCTAGAAGCTGGCGCGCAGGGTCACGCCATAGGTGCGCGGATCACCGAGGAAGGCCGAGAAGGACCCTGTCTGGAACGTCGTCGGGATCTTGCGGCGCGAGTATTCGGTGTTGAACAGGTTCCGCGCCCACAGCTCCACCCGCCAGCGTTCTTCATTGGTGGAGAGGCTCAGCCGGGCGTTGACCAGGGTGTAGCCCTTCTGGATGCGCAGCGGGTCGAAGGCGGCCAGGTACTGGTCCGACACATAGCGCGCATCGGCGTAAATCTGCCCGTTGAAGCCACTGTCGCCGATCGGGAACTTGTAGGTCGCCGAGCTGACCGAGGTCCACTTGGGCGACTGCTCCATCTGTTTGCCGGCGAAGGCGACATTGCCCGGATCGTTGGTGTAGCGGGCGTCGGTATAGGTCACGCCCTGGGTCAGGGTCAGGCTGTCGATCGGCCGCCAGGTGGCCTCGACCTCGGCCCCGCTGGTCAGCGCCTCGGCCAAGCGGCGGACCCGGAAGGCGACCCCCGTGAACTCCACGAGTTGGAAGCCTTTGACGACCTGATGGAAGACCGCGGTGTTGATCCGCAGCTTGTTCTCGAACAGCTCCAGCTTCAGCCCGGCCTCATAAGCGTCGGTCGTTTCGGGGCCGAAGGCCAGGTCCGAGCCCCGCGGCGTGCCCGGCGTCGTAAAGCCGGCGCGATCGAGGTTGTAGCCGCCCGACTTGTAGCCGCGCGAATAGGACAGATAGCTCTTGGCGTGATCGGTGAAGGCGTAGTCCATCACCGCGGTGCCGGAGAACTCCGTCTCTCGACGGCTGTCCGTCGCCGCGCCATTGTCGGTCTTGATCCGGGTGTCCCAGAAGAACAGGCAGAAGGCGCCGATGCCGGCGGTGTCGCCATTGGCCAGCGCTGCGTCGCAGGCCGGGTTGAAATTGATCGACAGCACCGAGACCGACTTCTCGTTGACCGTGTAGCGAAGCCCCCCGGTCACCGCGAGCTTGTCGGTGATGTGGAAGGTGTCGTGGGTGAAGACGGCGAAGTCGTCGCCCTTCTGATTGGAGAGCCCCTGCGCGCCGTCGCCGGGTTTCCAGGCCGCCAGCGTCGCCGGCTTGAAGGCCGCCGCCCCGCCGAAGAAGTCGGCGTAGGACGCCCCCATCTTGTAGGCGAAGTCCTGGAAGATCTCCTGGTGGGAATAGTAACCGCCGACCAGCCAATCCAGCCGCCCGGTCGTGCCCAGCAGGCGCACCTCCTGGGTCGCCTGGGTGAAGCCGGCGCGCAAGCCGTCCTTGTCGATGTAGCCGAGGTCGACGCCGCTATGGTCGAAGTCCTGGCCGCGATTGGCCTGCCACTTGCGGAACGCGCTGATCGAGACGAACTGCGCAAAGCCCAGGTCCCAATCGATCTGACCGGAGAAGCCGAAGTCGGTCACGTCTTCCTGGTTGACCCGGCCCGGCGTGGTGGCGGCGATGCGATCGAAGGGGTCCAGGCTGCCGGCGTTCAGGTAGCCGCGCCCGGCCGCCAGGGCGTTGGACTTGGCCAGCACCGGCCCGGCCTTTGCGAGTACGGCCGCGCAGCAGTCCTCGTTACGCTTGGTGTAGTCGGCGATGAAGTTGAAGCGCAGGTTTTCGGTCGCGTCGACCCGGACCTTGGCCCGCACGAACAACCGCTCCATGCGGTTGATGTCGTCGCCGGAATTGATCTCCTCCAGCAGGCCGTCGCGCTTCTGGATGATCGCCTCCAGGCGTCCACCGACGCCGTCGCCCAGCGGGCCGGACACCCCCGCGGCGGCGCGCATCCAGTTGTAGTTTCCGTAGGTCCCCTCGGCGTAGCCCTCAAAGGAATCCATGTTCGGGCCGGGGGTCACGATGTTGATCAGCCCCGCCGAGGTGTTCGCGCCGTAGAGCGTGCCCTGCGGCCCGCGCAACACCTCGATCCGTTCGACGTCGCCGAGTTCGGACATCGCCACCCCGGTCCTGGCCCGGACCACGCCGTCGATCACCACCCCGACCGCCGACTCCAGGCCAGGGTTCGTCGAGAGCGTGCCGATGCCGCGGATGCGCAGGCTGGAGTCCGAATCCCCGCCCGGCGTCTGGGCGCTGAGGCTCGGCGCCAGGGCGGTCATGTCGCGCAGGTCGCGGATGCCGGACGCCTTGAGCTGCGTCCCGGTGACGGCGGTGACCGCCAGCGGCACGTCGATCAGCGCCTCCTGGCGCTTTGTGGCGGTGACGATGACCTCTTCCACCGCGGTCTGTGCGTGGGCGGCGCCAGCGGCTGTGACAAGCGTCAGGGCCAGCGCGGAGCCGGCCATGAGATATGCGTGATTACGGGTACTCGACTGCCTGAGCGTCATGGACGACCTCCCCTTTTGCACTTTTCTGAGCGCGGGTTCCGGCCGCCTGTTCGGCGTTGCGCGCCGCACAGACAAGCAATCCAGAAACGCGCATCGGGTCTTTACCCGACCCGGAATCATTAGGTTGCAAAAAGAGACTGGTCAAGACTTTCAAAAAGAGACTAATTTGAACGCCTCATCGAGAGGCGCCCCAAGGCCTTCCGGCTGGACGACGACGATCCCTGGCCTCACCATCCGGTGGTTGCAGCGTTCAAAGACTGGACAGCCTGGGTAGGCGGCTATACCCGTTGGGCAGGAGAGCCATGGCCCGCACCCGAAAAGTCGTCAAAAACTCCGTGCATCGCGCGCTGAACACCATCGGTGATCGCTGGAGTCAGCTGATCCTCCAGGAGGCGTTTCGCGGCGCGACCCGGTACGAGGAGTTCAGGGCCCGGACCGGAGCGCCCCGCAACACCCTGTCGAATCGCCTTCGCGGTTTGCTGGCCAGCGGCATCCTCGAGCAACGCGCCCATCGCGAGGGCGCCGCCCGCCAATCCTACCACCTGACGCCGATGGGCCTGGACCTCTACGACTCGGTCCTGATCGCCTGGTGCTGGGGCATCCGCTGGGACTCCACCGCGCCCAACGGCCCGGCCGGTCTGGTCCACACCGAGTGCGGCAAGACGATGTTGCCGCTGATGGTCTGCCGTCATTGCGCCGGCGACATCTCGCTGCACGCCTGCCGCCATCACCCGGGCCCCGGCGCGGGCTATGAAGAGGTGGAGATCACCCGCCTGCATCGCCGGCGGCAGTCGTCCTCCGACGAGGCGGCGCGTACGGTCGCCGACGTCGTCGACATGACCGGCGACCGCTGGACCGGCATGATCATCTCGACCCAGTACTTCGGCATTCACCGGTTCGACGACATCCAGGCCGCGCTGGACATCGCCACCAACATCCTGACCGACCGGCTGCGCGTGCTGGTCGCCAACGGGGTCTTCGAACGGCGGCTCTACGAGATGTCGCCACCCCGCTACGAATACTGGCTGACCAAGAAGGGTAAGGACCTCTATCCCCATGCCCTGGCCCTGCTGATCTGGGCCGACAAGTGGCTGATGACGAACGACCAGCCGCCGGTCATCGTCACGCACAATCAGTGCGGCCAGAGCGTGGACGCCGCGGTGGTCTGCAGCGAATGCCGCAAGCCCCTGACGCTGGAAACCGTCACCGAGCGTCGGGTCAAAGATCGTAAAGCCGCCGCCTGACGCGCCCTAGGCCAAGGATCAAACAGCAGAGCTAGGCGTTCCCCCGCAAAGCCGGAGGAAATCCATGAGTCCAGACAGCCTGATGATCCGCAGCGCCAACCTGCTGGGGACGACCTTGAAGGACGGCGCGGGCCGCAAGCTCGGCACGATCCGCGAAGTGTTCTTCGAGCGCGACACCGGCCAGGCCCGGTTCGTCATCCTGGAACTCGGCGGCCTGCTCGGAACAGGCGGCAAATTCCACCCGATCCCGTGGCGCGAGCTGCGGTTCGACGAGAAGGCTGACGGCTACCTGACTGATCTGACGAAGGACAAGGTCAAGAGCAGCCCAGCCTATGACCGTGATCAGCTCAACGACACGGCCTACGCCTGGAGCGAACAGACCGAACGCTACTTCCGGGTCGATCCGATCTGAACCCAGGGCGCAGCCGCCGCGCCCTGCGATCTTTACAACTCCCTTATGCCGCCGCCGGCAGTCCCGTCTCGAAACCTGACGGGCCGCCGCCCCATGCTCCAAGCCTGATCATACGGCTATGGAGACACCACCGTGGCGGACCTCATCTTTCTTGGCCTAGGCGCGGGAGCATTCATGCTCTTCGCGGCCTTCGCCATCGGCCTACGGCGGCTCTGACAATGTTCGTGGACCTGCTCTGGGCCGCCGGCGCGATCGCCGTGGCCGTCTACATGCTCGCGGCGCTGCTGCGCCCCGACCGCTTCTGACGGAATACTGAAATGACTTGGCAAGGATGGGCGGAGATCGCCCTGACGCTGGCCGTGGCCATAGGGCTCGGCTGGCCTCTCGGCGTCTATATGTCCCGAGTTTGGAATGGCGAACGGACCTGGCTCGACCCGGTGTTCAAACCGGTGGAGCGGCTGGTCTACGCCGGCTGCGGCGTCGATGCGACCAAGAGCCAGACCTGGTTCTCCTATGCCGCCGCCCTGCTCGCCTTCAATGCGGTCGGCTTCTTCCTGGTCTACGCGATCATCCGGCTGCAGGGCGTATTGCCCTTGAACCCGCAAGAGTTCGCGGGCGTGTCCGAGCACCTGGCGTTCAACACCGCCGTCAGCTTCGTGACCAACACCAACTGGCAGTCGTATGGCGGCGAAAGCACCATGTCGCACTTCAGCCAGATGGCGGCCCTGACGGTGCAGAACTTCGTCTCCGCGGCCACCGGCGCGGCCATCGCCGCGGCCCTGGCCCGCGCCTTCATCGCCCACCGCGGCGAGGGCGTCGGCAACTTCTGGGCTGACCTCGTGCGCACCACGCTCTACGTGCTGCTGCCCTGCTCCATCGTCCTGGCCCTGGTGCTCGTGGCGCTGGGCGTGCCGCAGACGCTTCAAGCCTCGGCGCTGGCGACCACGGTCGAGGGCGCCGACCAGAAGATGTCGCTGTTCGCGGTCGCCAGCCAACTGGCCATCAAGCAGCTCGGCATCAACGGCGGCGGCATTTTCAACGTCAACTCCGCCCACCCGTTCGAAAACCCCAACCCGCTCACCAACTTCCTCACCGCCGTCTCGATCAACGTGCTCGGCTGGGCGGCCTTCTTCGCCTTTGGCCGCTCGGCCCTGGCCGGCAAGGACATCCGCGCCCTGGTGATGGCCGCGGCCATCCTGCTGTCGGCCGGCGCGACCGGCATCTATCTCGCCGAGACTCAACCCGCCCCCGCGCTGGTCGCCGCCGGCGTCGACGCCAGCCAGAACATGGAGGGCAAGGAGGTCCGCTTCGGCGCCGCCGCCACCGCCGCCTGGGCCGCCCAAACGACGGGAGCCTCGAACGGCTCGGTCAACGGCATGCATGGCAGCTTCATGCCGCTGGGCGGCGGGATCGCGATGTTCCTGATGATGCTGGGCGAGATCCTGCCCGGCGGCATCGGCTCGGGCATCGCCATCATGGTGGTCATGGCCCTGCTGGCGGTGTTCATCGCCGGACTGATGGTCGGCCGGACGCCCGAGTACCTGGGCAAGAAGGTCGAGGCCAAGGAGATCAAGCTCGCCATGCTGGCGGTGCTGGTGGTTCCGCTCTCGATGCTGGGCTTCTCGGCCATCGCCGCGATCCTGCCCGAGGCGCTCAAGGGACTGTTGAACCATGGCCCCCATGGCCTGTCGGAGATCCTCTACGCCTACGTCTCCACCACCGCGAACAACGGCTCGGCCTTCGCTGGCCTGACCGCCAACGCGCCCTGGTGGAACACGACGCTGGGCCTGGCCATGCTGATGGGCCGCTTCGTGCCGATCATCGCGGTCCTGGCCATCGCCGGCTCGCTGGTCGCCAAGCCCAAGCTCGCCCCCTCCGCAGGCACCCTGCCCACCGACAGCGGCCAGTTCGTCGGCCTGCTGGTGGGCGTGATCCTGATCCTGGGCGGCCTGCAATTCTTCCCTGCCCTCGCCCTAGGCCCGATCGTCGAGCACTTCCAAGTGCTGACGACGCTGGCCGCACGCTGATCTTTCGAGGCATCGCACAATGACCGCGTCTTACGTTCCGCAAGGCGAACACCGCCGCAAGGCGTCCACCCTGGCGAGCAGCCTGTCGCCCGCCATGCTCGGCCGCGCCGCCCGCGACGCCGTGGTGAAACTCGACCCGCGCAAGCTGACCGGCAATCCGGTGATCTTCGCGACCTGGATCGTCGCCCTGCTGGCTTCGGCCTCCACGGTCGCCGAGATCATGGCCGGCCACGACTGGGGCTTCGAAATCCAGATCGCGCTCTGGCTTTGGGCCACCGTGCTGTTCGCCAACCTGGCCGAGAGCGTCGCCGAGGGCCGAGGCAAGGCCGCCGCCGACTCCCTGCGCGCCACCCGCGTCACCACCAAGGCCAAGCTGATCGTCGATCCGGTCACCGGGACCATCGTCCCCACCCCGGCCCACAAGCTGGGAGTCGGCGAGATCGTCCTGGTCGAGGCCGGCGACGTGATCCCCGCCGACGGCGAGATCATCGAGGGCGTGGCCTCGGTCAACGAGGCGGCGATCACCGGCGAGAGCGCGCCGGTGATTCGCGAAAGCGGCGGCGACCGTTCGGCCGTCACCGGCGGCACCACCGTCGTCTCCGACTGGCTGAAGATCCGCATCACCTCCGAAGCCGGCAACACCTTCCTCGACCGCATGATCGCCATGGTCGAGGGCGCCGACCGCCGCAAAACGCCGAACGAGATCGCGCTGGCCGTGCTGCTGGCGGGCCTGACCCTGATCTTCCTGATCGCGGTCGCCACCCTGCTCGGCCTCGGCAAATATTCCGGCATCGTCCTGCCGCCGATGGTGCTGGGCGCGCTGTTCATCACCCTTATCCCGACGACCATCGGCGGCCTGCTCTCGGCGGTCGGCATCGCCGGCATGGACCGGCTGCTGAAGGTCAATGTGCTGGCCACCTCGGGTCGCGCGGTTGAGGCCGCCGGCGACGTCGACACTCTGCTGCTCGACAAGACCGGCACAATCACCTTCGGCAATCGCATGGCCACCGAGGTGATCGCCGCCCCGGGCATGCGCCAGGAAATCGTCATGCGCGCCACCCTGATGGCCTCGCTGGGCGATGAAACTCCCGAGGGCCGCTCCATCGTCGACCTGGCCCGCAGCCAGGGCCTGGAACTGGAAGCGCCCGAGGGCGCGACCCTGATCCCGTTCAGCGCCACCACCCGCCAGTCGGGCCTGGACGCCGACGGTCAGTCCTGGCGCAAGGGCGCGGTCGACGCGGTGATCCGCAGCCTGGACCTCAAGCCCGAGCAGATCCCGGCCGACCTGTCGGCGGCTGTGGACCGTATCGCCCGCTCGGGCGGCACGCCGCTGGCGGTCAGCGAAAACGGCGTCCTGGTCGGGGTCATCCACCTGAAGGACGTGGTGAAGCCCAATGTGAAGGAGCGGTTCGCCGACCTGCGCCGCATGGGTCTGCGCACGGTGATGATCACCGGCGACAACCCGGTCACCGCCGCGGCCATCGCCTCCGAGGCCGGGGTCGACGACTTCCTCGCCGAGGCCACGCCTGAGGACAAGCTGCGCCTGATCCGCGAGGAACAGGCCAAGGGCCGCCTGGTCGCCATGTGCGGCGACGGCGCCAACGACGCCCCGGCCCTGGCCCAATCGGACGTCGGGGTGGCGATGCAGACCGGCGCCCAGGCCGCCCGCGAGGCCGGCAACATGGTCGATCTCGACAGCGACCCGACCAAGGTCATCGAGATCGTCGAGGTCGGTAAGCAGATGCTGATCACCCGCGGCGCGCTCACCACCTTCTCGATCGCCAACGACGTGGCCAAGTACTTCGCCATCATCCCGGCGATGTTCGTGACCGCCCTGCCGGCGCTCGGCGCGCTCAACGTCATGAACCTGCACAGCCCGGAGAGCGCGATCCTCTCGGCGGTGATCTTCAACGCCCTGATCATCGTGGCGCTGATTCCGCTGGCCCTGCGCGGCGTGCGTTACCGGGCGGTCGGCGCGGCCAAGCTGTTGTCGCGCAATCTGTTGATCTACGGTCTGGGCGGTCTCATCGCCCCGTTCATCGGCATCAAGCTGATCGACATGATCGTTTCCGGCCTGGGACTTGCGTGATGATTATGCGTGAAGCCCTCGTCTCGGGCGGCCTTATCGCCCTGCTCTTCGCCTGCGCCCTTCTGAGCGGCGCCTTCTAGGAAGACGCCAATGCCCGCAATCGACACACAAAAAGAACCCTTCAGGACCTCGCTCATGACCCAGTACCGGGTGTTTCCCTTCGCCATCGCCGCCATCGCCTCCATGACGGCGGCCCCGGCGTTCGCTCAGGAACTCGACCTTTCGTTCAACGCCGGAGCCGCCACCGAGTATGTCTGGCGCGGGGTCAGCCAGACCGACGAAAAGCCGCAGCTGGCGGCCGGCGTCGACGCCACGATCGGGAGCCTCGGCTACGCCGGGGCCTGGATCTCGAACGTCGACTTCAACAACGGCACCGACGCGGAACTGGACCTCTACGCCGGCGTCAAACCCAAACTAGGCCCCGTCACCCTCGACCTTGGCATGATCTACTATGCCTACATCGACCAGCCCTCAGGCCCCGATCAGGACTTTCTGGAGTTGAAGGTGGGTGGCTCGCTCCCCGTCGGCCCGGCCACGGTCGGCGCGAACGTCTTCCATTCCAACGACTTCTTCGGCGAGACCGGCAAGTCGACCTATGTCGAGCTGTATGGCTGGGTTCCGGTCGCCGAGAAGGTCACGATCTCAGGCACGCTCGCCCACCAGGACGTCAACTACGACGGCGACTACACGCACTGGAACCTCGGCGCGAGCTACGCCCTCAACGACGTCGTCGGTTTCGACCTGCGCTATCACGACACCAGCGAGCACGGCTTCGGCGACGTCTACGGCAGCCGCGTCGTGCTCGGCGTCAAGGCCGTCTTCTAGGAGATCTGCGCCATGCTGTCCCTCATCCGCCCGGCCGTCGTATCGATGGCCTTCTTCACGCTCCTGCTAGGGGTCGCCTATCCGATGCTGATCACCGGCGTGGCCCAGGCCGCCTTTCCGAGCCAGGCCAACGGCAGCCTCATCGTCATGGGCGGCAAGGTGGTGGGCTCGGAGCTGATTGGACAGAACTTCGCCAAGGCCCAGTACCTGCACCCCCGCCCCTCGGCCGCCGGCGCCGCCGGCTATGACGCTTCGGCCTCGTCGGGTTCCAACCTCGGCCCGCTGAACGAAGACCTCGCCAAGCGGGTCAAGGACAGCGCAGTCGCTATTCGCGCCGAGGACGGCCAGGGCGTGATTCCCGCCGACGCTGTCACCGCCTCCGGCTCGGGCCTCGACCCGCATATCTCGCCGCAATACGCCGCCCTCCAGGCCGACCGCATCGCCAAGGCTCGGGGCGTCGAACCTCGGCTGGTGCGCGAAACCCTCGCCGCCCATGTCGAGGGCCGCGTCTTTGGCGTCCTCGGCCAGCCGCGGGTGAACGTGCTGGAGACCAACCTCGCCCTCGACGCCCGCTATCCGCTGCGTCAACCTCCCGCCTCATGAGCCCGGACGAACCCCGCCGCCCCGATCCGGACGCCCTGCTGGCCGCCACCGCCAGGCCGGGCCGGGGGCGGCTGAAGGTCTTCCTGGGCATGTCGCCCGGGGTGGGAAAGACCTTCGAGATGCTGCGCGCCGCTCGCCGCCGAAAGGCGGAGGGCGGCGACGTCGTTGTCGGGGTGGTCGAAACCCATGGCCGCCGCGAGACCCAATCCCTGCTGCGCGGCCTGGACGTCATGGCCCGGCGGCCGATCGACTACCGCGAACGCACGCTGCTGGAATTCGATCTCGACGGCGCGCTCGAGCGCAAGCCGGCCCTGCTGTTGGTCGACGAATACGCCCATTCCAACGCGCCGGGGTCTCGCCACCCCAAGCGCTGGCAGGACGTCGAGGAGATCCTCGCCGCCGGGATCGACGTCTGGACCACCCTCAACGTCCAGCACCTGGAAAGCCTGCGCGAGGTGGTCTGGAAGATCACCGGCGTGCGCCAGCGCGAGACGGTGCCCGACTCCGCCCTCTCCCGCGCCGATGAGATCGAGCTGATCGACATCACGCCTTCGGAACTCCGCGAGCGGATGGCCGAGGGCAAGGTCTATATCGGCGACACCGCCCGCATCGCCGCCGAGCGGTTCTTCAAGCCCGAAAACCTGACGGCCCTGCGCGAACTCGCCCTGCGCCGCGCGGCCCAGACTGTGGACGATCAACTGCTGGGCGCCATGAAGCGCGCCGGGGTCGAGGGTCCTTGGGCGGCGGGCGAGCGGATCCTGGTCCTGCTCGGCCCCGACGCCTCGGCCGGCGCCCTGGTGCGGACCGGGCGGCGGCTGTCCGACATGATGATGGACGCGCCCTGGTTCGTGGCCCACGTCGAACGCCCCAACGCCCCGCCCGCGCCCGCAACCGGACAGGCCCGCCTCAACGAAGCCCTGAAGCTCGCCGAGCAACTGGGCGGCGTCACGGTGATGCTGACCGGCGACGACCTCGTAAGCAGCGTCCTGGACTATGCGCGGCGCAACAACGTCACCCAGATCGTGGTCGGCAAGTCGGCCCGGCCCCGCCGCACCCCCTTCCGTCGCTCGTTGGTCCATGCCCTGCTGGAAGAGGCGCAGGGCGCGGCCCTGCACGTCGTCACCGAGGGCTCGGAGCCCGACGCTGCGTCGTCGCCCCGCCTCCGCGCGCCGCTGAGTTCCTGGCCCTGGGCCGGACACGCCGGCGCCGTCGGCCTGGTGAGCGTCGCCGCCTTGCTGGCGGGCGCGACGTTCCAGGTGGCCGAGACCGCCAACCTGGCCATGATCTTCATGCTGAGCGTGCTGATCAGCGGACTGGCCTTCGGGCTCTGGCCGGCCCTGACCGCCGCGACGCTCTGCGCCTTCGCCTATAATTTCTTCTTCCTGGAACCGCGTCTGACGGTGCGCATCGGCCATCCCGCCGACGTGCTGACCTTCGCCGTGTTCTTCGCCGTGGCCCTGACCACCGGCTGGCTGACCGGCCGCATCCGCGATCAGGCCCGCGCCGTCTCGCGGCGGGCCTCGGCGGTGTCGTCGCTGCTGGCCGCGAGTCGCAGGCTGTCCTCGGCAGCCAAGCAGGACACCGCGGCCCAGGCCCTGGCCGAACAGCTCGCCGCGGCGACCAGCGGTGCGGCGGTGGTCCTGACCCCTGAACGCGACGACCTGGCGCTGACCGCCGCCTCCCCGCCCCTGGACGCCCTGCCGCCCGGCGACATGGCCGCCGCGCGCTGGGCCTGGGAAAAGGGCGAACCGGCAGGCGCCGGCACCGGCACCCTGCCCAACTCCGCCTGGACCTTCCGCCCGTTGCAGGGGGTCAAGGCCCGCGCCGGCGTCGCCGGGGTCGAGCCCAAGGCCCTGGCCGCCGAGGACAACGAACGTTTCGTCTCGGCCTTGCTCGACCAGGGCGCGGTCGCCCTGGAACGCGCCGAGTTCGCCGCCCAGGCCGCCGACACCGAGGCGCTGCGCCGCACCGACCGCCTACGCGGCGCCCTGCTGAACTCGGTCAGCCACGACCTGCGCACCCCGCTGTCGACGGTGCTGGGCTCCGTCACCACCCTGCTCGACTACGGCAAGTCGCTGGACAGCCGGGTGCAGCGCGACCTGCTGGTCTCCATCCAGGAGGAGGCCGAGCGGCTGAACCGCTATGTCGGCGACCTGCTGGACATGACCCGGCTAGAGGGCGGCGCGCTGGTCACCCGGCGCGACTGGGTCGATATCCGCGACGTGCTGCGCGCGGCGGTGGACCGGGTGAAACGACGGCTGGACAAGCGCACCGTGGCGCGCGACTTCCCTGTCGAGCTGTCGATGGTCAAGGCCGACCCGTCGCTGTTGGAACAGGCCCTGGTGAACATCCTGGAGAACGCCATCGCCTATAGCCCGGACGGATCGTCGATCGAGGTCGCGGCCTATGAGGACCGCGGCAACGTGGTGATCTCCATCGAGGACGAGGGCCGAGGCATTCCGACCCCCGAGCTTGAGCGCGTGTTCGAGAAGTTCCGCCGCATGGAGGAAGCCACCGACCGGGGCAAGGGCGCGGGCCTGGGCCTGGCGATCTCCAAGGGTTTCGTCGAGGCCATGGGAGGACGCATCGCCGCCGCCAGTCCCATCCACGACGGCCAGGGCACGCGCATCCTGATCAGCCTGCCCAAGGAAACCGTCATGCCGGGGCACATGCTGTGAGCGCCAACCGCCCCCGCATCCTGGTCATTGACGACGAGCCGCAGATCCACCGGTTCCTGCAACCGGCGCTGGAGGCGGCCGGCTATGAGCCGATCCGCGCCGACACCGCCGCCGAGGGCCTGAAGGAGATCGCCCGCAAGGCGCCCGACGCCGTGGTGCTGGATCTTGGCCTGCCCGATTTCGACGGCAAGGAGGCGCTGACCCGTGCCCGCGCCTTCTATGACGGCCCGATCATCGTGCTCTCGGCCCGCGACAAGGAAACCGAGAAGATCGACGCCCTCGATCTCGGCGCCGACGACTATGTGGAAAAGCCCTTCGGGGTCGGCGAACTGCTGGCCCGGCTGCGGGTGGCCCTGCGCCACCGCCTGCGCCAGAAGGGGGCCGAGCCGATCGTCACGGTCGGCGACCTGACCATCGACCTGATCAAGCGGCTGGTGACCCGCGGCGGCCAGGCCATCCGCCTGTCGCCCAAGGAATATGACCTGCTGGCCCAACTGGTGGAGGGCGGCGGCAAGGTCGTCACCCATCGCCAATTGCTGACCGCCGTCTGGGGTCCGGCGCACGAAGAAGACGTCCAGTACCTGCGCGTCTTCGTGGCCCAGTTGCGCCAGAAGGTGGAGGTCGATCCCTCCAGCCCGATCCTGATCACCACCGAACCCGGCGTCGGCTATCGCTGGATAGGTTGAGGCCCTTATCGATCGATCTTCCCAACTCTGATCGTCATCGCCGGGCTTGTTCCGGTGATCCCTAGACGCGGCCGCCCCGGCAAATCCCCGAGCGCAGTGTTTATGGATGGCCGACACAAGAGGTTGGCCATGACGATCCAAGGGGAAGATGCGGGCGGAAGGCCAAGCTGCCTAGCTCCGAAGCCCTCGGCGCTTGGTCAGCCCTAGGACCCAGTCATAGGGAATGGCCGGGATTTCACGCAGGCGCATCTTCCACCAGGCGGGCCAGCCCATCTGGCGCGGACCAGCCTTCACCGATCCGTCCAGCGTCGGAACACCGAGCGCGGCGAAAATCAGCCGGGTTCGAGGCGTGTGATAGCTGTCGGTGCAGATGATCGCGCCGGGCAAGTCGCGCTGGGCGATCACGTGCGCGGCCGCCACCACCGTTTGCAGGGTGTCGAGACTGCCTTCGTCCAGGATCAGCCTATCGGCCGCCACACCGCCCTCAACCAGCCGCCCGGCCATGATCGAGGCTTCGGAGGGGCCATAGCGCCCCACTCCGCCCGAACAGAAGACCAGGGCGTTCGGGCGAGCCAGAGCCAATCGCCGCCCGCCCTCGATACGCCGCAGGAGCGCGGCGCTCGCGCGGCCGTCCGGTCGGACGGCCGCACCCAGGATAACGATGAGGTGGTGGGACAAATGCGAGGTCGTCCGTGCCGATTGGGTTGCAGGATGACCGCGCGCGCCCGTGGGCGCTAGGCTCTCGCCTCTGCGTTCATCGGGGGCTGATGCTCCTCGATGAGATCGTCCTGTTCGGCCAAACGCACGGCGCTGCGGACATTGAGCCGCGTCAGCACGTCGGCGTCGTCGCCATAGACATCCTTGGCCTTGGCCAATTGGTCGCGCCACACCGTGCGCGCCAAGCTGTCGGTTTCCCCGACATAGAGCACGTCGACCCCCTGAGAGGTCGGCTTGCAGATCACATAGTTCGCCCCGGCAGGCGGCAGAATCCGATCCTCCTCAAGAGCGGTGTAACGATAACGGTTGCCGGATTTCCCAGCGATTTCGATCTGACGGGCCAACGCACGCTCCCGACCTTGAGGTAAGAGAAAAATCATTCCGGGGCCGGACAAGCCACCCCGCGCCCCTGATAGCCGCGCGACTTGGGCGAAAGATAGGCGCGACCGTGCGACTATACATCACCTTGTCGCGAACGGGGCCGCCGCGTTGCGGAATCTCGGAACAACCTGGGCTATATGGCGTTCCTGGTCCAGTGACGGCTCTGCTAGGTTGACCTGCGAGGCGTTTCGACTCACGCAAACGCTCCCTAGCGAGGCTACGACGCGAGCCGATGGAACGACCCGCCGACTTTAGCTTGATGGACGTCGATGACGGCCGAAAGGCCGTGCTGTCCGGCGACTGGACCGCGACCTCGACCGGCGACGCCGCCAAGCGTCTGGCCGCCGCGGTCGAGACCGAGGGCCTGAAGGGCGTGGACATGACGCCCGTCGGACGCCTCGACACGGCCGGCGCCTTCGCCCTGATCCGCGCGCTGCGCGACGTCCTGCCAAGCGACCGCATCCAGGCGCGCCCGGAGACGGTCCGCCTGCTGGAACTGGTCGGCGCGGCGGCCGCGGAAAAGCCCGTCAAGCGGCCCGAGCCGCGCGGCTTCTATCAACTGGCCATCCGGGTCGGCCGCGGCGTATTCGACCTGGCCGGCGAGTTCTTCGAGACCATGGTCTTCACCGGCCACCTGTTGGTGGTCATGGGCCGGGTCATGATCAATCCGGCGCGCATCCGCTGGGCGGCCTGCGTTTCGCTGGCAGAACGCGCCGGGCTCGACGCCATTCCGATCGTCGCAGTCACCTCGTTCTTCATCGGCGCGGTGGTCGGCCTGCTCGGCGCCAACATGCTGCGGCAGTTCGGGGCCGAGGTGTTCGCCGTCGAACTGATCGGCATCGCGGTGCTGCGCGAGTTCAACATCCTGATCACCGCCATCTTGCTGGCCGGCCGCTCAGCCTCAGCCTTCGCCGCCGAAATCGGCTCGATGAAGATGAATCAGGAGATCGACGCCATGAAGGTGATGGGCGTCGATCCGTTCGAGGCCCTGGTCTTCCCCCGCTTCGCCGCCCTGCTGGCGATCATCCCCCTGCTGACCTTCGTGGCGACCCTGGCGGGCCTATTCGGCGGCCTGCTGGTCACCTGGACGGTGCTCGGCCTGGGTCCGGCCTTCTTCCTGCAGCGGATCATCGACAATGTCGGGGTCACGCACTTCATGATCGGCATGTCCAAGGCCCCGGTGATGGCCGCGGTCATCGCCGGCATCGGCTGCCGCCAGGGCATGGAAGTCGGCGGCGATGTGGAATCGCTGGGCCGCCGGGTGACCTCGGCCGTCGTCCACGCCATCTTCGCCATCATCCTGATCGATGCCGCCTTCGCCCTGCTCTACATGAAGTTGGGGATCTAAGTGTCCGAAGACGAAGCAGATGCGCTGCCCATGGACGGTCCGGCCATCGAGGTGACCGGTCTGAAGTCGCAGTTCGGCTCGCATGTCGTGCATGATGGGCTGAACCTGACCGTGCGGCGGGGCGAGGTCCTGGGCGTGGTCGGCGGTTCGGGGACCGGCAAGTCGGTCCTGCTCAACACCATTATCGGCCTGCGCCATCCCGACGCCGGGGCGGTCAAGGTGTTCGGCCAGGACATCCAGCACGCCAGCCGCGGCCGCTGGTCGGAGATCGAGCGCAGTTGGGGCGTCCTTTTCCAGCAAGGCGCCCTGTTCTCGAACCTCACCGTCCGTCAGAACGTGGCCGCGCCAATGCACGAGCACACCAATCTGTCGCGCAAGACCATCGACGAACTCGCCGACCTGAAGATCGCATTGGTCGGCCTACGAGCCGGGGCCGGCGACCTGAAGCCCGCGGAGCTGTCAGGCGGCATGCGCAAGCGCGCCGGCCTGGCCCGCGCCCTGGCGTTGGACCCCGAACTGCTGTTCCTCGACGAGCCGACCGCCGGCCTCGACCCCATCGGGGCGGCGGCCTTCGACACCCTGATCAAAGACCTCTCCGACAGCCTGAACCTGACGGTGTTCATGATCACCCACGACCTCGACACGCTTTATGCGATCACCGACCGCGTCGCCGTGCTGGCCGACAAGAAGGTGGTCGAGGCCGCGCCGGTACGCGAACTTGAGCGTTCAACTCACCCCTGGATCCAAGAGTACTTCCTCGGCCCGCGCGGACGCGCCGCGGCCAGTGCAGTCAAGAAAGCCGAGACGGCCGCCTGATGGAAAAAGACGCCAACTACGCCCTGGTGGGCTTTTCGACCCTGCTGCTGTTCACCGGGCTGATGATCTTCGTCGTCTGGCTGGCGCGGCTGACCTTCGCCCAGGACTACGACGTCTACGACATCATCTTCCAGGGGCCGGTCCGTGGCCTGAGCCAGGGCGGCGAAGTCCATTTTAACGGCATCAAGGTCGGCGAGGTCACCCGCATCCAGCTCGACCGCGCCAATCCGAACCGGGTGATCGCCCGCGCCCGGGTCACCTCCGACGTGCCGATCCGCGCCGACTCCTACGCCACGCTCGAACCCCAGGGCATCACCGGGGTGAACTACGTGCAGATCACCGCCGGGACGCCGTCCAAGCGCCTGCTGCGCGATACCGTGCCCCAAGGCCAGGTCCCCAAGCTCCGCACCCAGCGCAGCGCCCTGTCCGACCTTCTGGAGGGCGGCGGGACGGTGCTGACCCGCACGGTCGAGGCCCTGGACCGGGTCAACCGGCTGCTGTCGGACCAGAACATCAAGACGGTCGGCGCCGCGATCAGCGACGCCCAGGCGGTGACCGCCGAACTGCGTGAGCGCCGCGCCATCATCGCCGACGCCCAGAAATCCCTGCAAAGCATCGACGCCGCAGCCGTCGAGATCGCCGCGCTGAGCAAGTCCAGCCGCGAACTGGTCGACAATGACGGCAAGCGGACCCTGGCCAATCTGGCCGCCGCCTCCGACGAGGCCCAGGCCGCCGCCAAGGACATTCGCACCATGATCGGCCGCCTGGATGGTCCGACCAGCGACTTCGCCACCAACGGCCTGCCGCAACTGACCTCCTCCGTCCAAACCCTGCAGGAGACGGCCGAGTCCCTCGACCGGCTGATCCGCGACGTCGAAGCCAATCCCCGCGGCCTGGTCGGCAAGCCGACCGCCCAGGAAATCAAGGTGAAGCCATGACCGCCCTCGCACGCAGCCTTCGCGTCCTGAGCCTCACGGCGCTCGCCGTCTCGCTCTCGGCCTGCATCTCGCTGTTTCCGAAGTCAGATCCGGCCCAGCTCTACCGTTTCGACGGCGTGACCAAGGCCGCGGACGCCGCGGCGCCGGCGCCCACCGCCCGGTTCGGCGTGGTTCGGGCGGGCGGCAGCTTCGTGCAGGCGGCGTCGAGCGACCGCATCCTCACCGTCGACGGCGGCAAGGTGGCCTATGTCGCCGAGTCCCGTTGGGTTTCGCCCGCCGTGACATTGTTCAACGAGGCGCTCACCCGCGCCTTCGACAGCAGCAATGGCGCGGCCCGGCTGATGTCGCGCGGCGAGGTCGGCAAGGCCGACTACTTCCTGCGGGTCGACGTCACCAAGTTCGAAGCCGACTATGATCACGGTCTCAAGGCCGCGCCCCAGGTCGCCGTCGGCCTGCGCGTGACCCTGGTGCGCGCCGACCGGACCCTGGCCGGCTCGACGCTCATCGAGGCCAAGGTTCGCGCCAGCGACAACCGCGTGTCCTCGATCGTCAGGGCCTTCGATCAGGCGGTGGGCGAAGCCCTGGCCGACCTGATCGGCTGGACCAACCAGACCGGCTCCGCGCCGGTCTAGGAGCTGACCGCAGTCAGTTGACCGGTTCCAGGGCGTACATCTGCGCCTCGCGGGCGATCAGCACGTCGGCCAGGAACCCGTAGGCCTCGCCCCAGGCGCCAAGCACCTCGTCGGTCGCCGCCTCGCCCAGCACGTCGCGGATGGCCGGCAGAAGCGCGGCCGCCACCGAGGGATAGTGTTCAGGCCGTACATGCGTCTGGACGTGCCGCGTCGCCATCTTCTCGATCGCGCCCGACAGCGCCGGCAGATTGTCGACGTTCTGCGCAAAGGCGACGATGGCCGCGGCCAGCCGGCGCGGTTGCTCGCCCGATTCCTGCGCCGCCTGATCGAACAGGGCCTTTATTTCGGCGTCGACAAACAGCCGCTCGTACATGGCCGTGGTGATCGCCACGCCGTGCTGAACCAGTACGGGCGCCGTCGCCTTGACGATGCCGATGGTCGTTGAAGAGAGTTCGCGCATGTCCAGATCCCCTTTGTGATCTGGGCCTTAACAGCCGCGCGGACGCACGCTCAACTCCGGGTCACTACGTAGACGGTCTGGCCTGAACCTAGGCGTCGGCCAGTCCGGCGATGCGCTTGGCCGCCGTGACGGTGTTCTTGAGCAGGCAGGCGACGGTCATCAGCCCGACGCCGCCCGGCACCGGGGTGATGTGCCCGGCGACGCTCAAAGCTTCCTTGTAGGCTACGTCTCCGACCAGCTTGGTCTTGCCGGCGGCGGCCTTGACCGGATCGCGGAACGGGACGCGGTTGATGCCGACGTCGATCACGGTCGCGCCGGGCTTGATCCAGTCGGCCTTGATCATCTGCGGGCGGCCGACCGCGGCGACCAAGATGTCGGCCTCGCGGCAAACCGCCGCCAGGTCCTGGGTGCGCGAATGAGCGATAGTGACCGTGCAGTCGGCCTGCAGCAGCAGTTGGGCGATCGGCTTGCCGACCAGCACCGAGCGGCCGACCACCACGGCGCGCTTGCCGGTCAGGTCGCCCAGGGTCTCGCGCAGCAGGATCATGCAGCCCAGCGGCGTGCAGGGCACCAGCGAGGGCAGCCCCTGCGCCAGCCGTCCGGCGTTGACGACATGCAGTCCGTCGACATCCTTGGCCGGGTTGATGGCCTCGATCACCGCCTTCTCGTCCAATCCCTTGGGCAGCGGCAGCTGGACCAGGATGCCGTGGATGGCCGGATCGCCGTTCAGCTGCTCAACCATGGCCAGCAGGTCGTCCTGGCTGACATCGGCCGGCAGCCGGTGGGTGACCGAATGCATCCCGGCGGCGTTGGAGTGCTCGCCCTTGGAGCGCACATAGACCTGGCTGGCCGGATCGTCGCCGACCAGCACCACCGCCAGGCCCGGTTGCAGGCCATGCTGGGCCTTGAGGATCGCGACCTCGGCGGCCACCTCGGCGCGCAGACGTTCGGCCGTGGTCTTGCCGTCGATGATCTGGGCCTGGGACATGCGTTCTCCTGGGTCGGAACTGGCGCTGGAACTACCCGTTCAGCCTGCGCCGCGCAATGCGGCCAGGAGCGCGGCCTCGACTAGGACCGCATCCAGGCCGCCACGGCCCAGGCGTGGGAGTCGTGGCGAAGGATCCTGATCGCGGCCTCGGGCTCAAGCCACATGAGGGTATGGTCGTCCTCGACCTTCAGCGCCGGCGCCTCGGCCAGCAGGTCGAGGCTGAAGAAGACGCTGCGATTGTTCCAGGCCAGCCCCTCGGTGTTGATGAAGAATTGGTCGGCGACGCCGAAGGACGACCGCGTCGCCACCTGCAACCCCGCCTCCTCGCCGAACTCGCGCACCACGCCCTGCTCCGGGGTCTCGCCCGGATCGACGCCGCCGCCCGGCAGATCGTGCCATGAGGCCCCATCGGTCTTGACGATGCGCACCAGGGCGATCTTGCCCTCGCGCTCCAGAATGCCGAAGGCCGCGGGGCGATCGGCATAGACCCTGCCACCCTGCCGTTCCCCGAACTGCGGGACCGCGCGCATCGGTCAGTCCTTGCCGTAGAGGCTGTCGTAGGGATCCTTGCCGGCCAGCACGTCCTGCACCCTCAGCACCGGCCATCCGACCGTGGCGTTACCGCTGGCCCGCCAGGCCGAGACCACCATGTCGCGTAGTTCGGAGGCGCCGACCGCCAGCCGGTCCGTAGCGAAGGTGATCCCTCGCCCGTCGCCGGACCGGATCCCGCCGGTCTTCTCCAGCTCATAGAAGGGAATGACCTGCGTGGCGGTGTCCGAGAGATAGTTCACGGTCCGCTTCTCGATCGGGCAGTCGCACGAGCGCAGCGGCGCCACCTTGGCGCTCACCGCCGCCAGCTTGATGTTGTTGAACACGAACTCGCTCTCGAAGGGCCCGTGGACCCGCGCGGTCGTGTAGCCCTGAGGGTTCGGATACTCGCCCCAGCCGTTGTAGTGCACGGTCACATGCAGGGGCTGGGCCCCGTCGCCGACGAAGTGCGAGAGATTGCCGATGGTTTGCAGGATCTGCGCCTCGCGCCGCACCAGATCGCGGTTCAGCCAGGCGCGGCGTTCGCGGTTCTTTTCGCGCGACGCGGCGACCTTCACCGCCTGCCAATAGGCGAAATCCTTGGTCAGCTGCTGGTGCTGGTCGATGATCGAATAGGGCAGGTAGCCAGCCTTCCAGCTGTCCAGCCCGGCGGCCTGCAGCCCCTTCTCGTAGTCGGCCCGGGTCGCCGGCAGCGGCAGGAAGGACGGACCGCCCAGCAGCTTGCCGTCCTCGTCCAGATCCAGGAAATGGCCGGCGTCGCGATTGTGGTCGTGGATGCGCCCGGCGCCCTTGGAGCGATCCTGCTCACGCGAGAGCTCTCCGACGTCGCGGACCGCGGCCGGGGTGCGCAGGAAGGCCGGGACCTCGCCGGGCAAGGCGCGCATGGCCGCCTCCCCGACGATCCGGTGCCCCATGGCGCCCCAGGCAAGCGCCTGGGCGGGGGCTAGAGCGACGACGAGGGCGACGATCAGCGGAGCTTTCATGCTCCTCCGTTTAGGCGATCTTGAGCGCGGCCTCCACCCGCTTCACCCAGGTCTGGACCTTGGGATAGCGGCCAAGGTCAAAGCCCCCTTCGTGGGCTAGCCGGGTGTAGGCGACCAGCGCCACGTCGGCGAGGCTGACGGCCTCCCCCACCAGGAATAGCGATACGGCCAAGCCGTCCTCCAGACGCTGCAGCGCGCCATTGCCCCGCTCGACCAGCCGGGGCTCGAGATCGGCCACCGCCTTGCCCGCATAGCGCACGTGGAAGCGCGCCACAGCGACATAGGGCTCATGCGAATATTGCTCCCAGAACATCCATTCCAGCATCCGGGCGCGGTCATAGGCGTCGGTCGGGATCAGGTCCGAACCTTCGGCGAGGTGCAGGATGATGGCGTTGGACTGGGCCAGCGGCCGGCCGTCGTTCAGGACGACCAGCGGCACCTGACCGGCCGGATTCAGCGCCAGGAAATGCGGCGTCCGCGACTCGCCCTTGAGGATATCGGTCTCGATCCAGTCGAAGGGCAGGCCGAGATATTCAGCGACCCACCGCACCTTCAGGCAGTTTCCAGAGATCGAATCCCCATAGACCTGCATGAGCTCGCCCCTTGTTGCGTAAGGGTTTGATAGCCGAAATAGGCCGTTCGGCAAGCGATGGTGTCTATATGTCGCTGTTAGCAATCCTTCACGCAGGGTTGAACCGCCCTCGGACTCCGGGTACCTAGTCCGCCGCTGCCAAGATCAACGACGAAGGAGCTGCCGTCATGCGACGTCGCCTCGCCGCCCTTGCCGCCCTCCCGATTTTCTTGGGGCTGTCCTCGAGCGCACAAGCCGCGCCTCCCCCCGATCCGATCGGGGACCTGATCGTTTCGGCCCTGACTGGAGCCATGCCGGGCACGCCCGAATTCCGCCTGAAGGCCAGCCTGTATCATGCCGGCGCCAAGGGTGTTGGCGTCCTGGATTCGCTCGGCTGCCGCGTCGTCGCGATGCGCACCGTCGCCATCGACTCCAAGCTCATTCCTCGCCGTACGAAGCTGTACATCAAGGAAACCGTCGGCCTTCCGATGCCCGACGGCTCCAGGCATGACGGCTTCTGGTACGCTTCCGACACCGGCGGCGCGATCAAGGGCGAGAAGATCGACCTCTTTACCGGCCATGGCTCATCCTCGATGAAGCCGTTGATGCCGCTGAACCTCGCCAAGCTGACGGTTTCGAAAGTCGGCGAGTTCAAGGGCTGCCCGCCGGCCTAAGCGCCGGGCGCCCGAAGCCCTTCCCCAAGCCTGCCCCAACGTCGCCGCACCCCTGCGGCGGCGCGACATCCTTTGGCTTGAGGACCGTGATGATCGTCTCGAAACCCAACTTCTTCCTGCTCACCGGCGGACCGGGCGTCGGCAAGACCACCCTGATCGAACAATTGCGGGCGCGTGGTGAACGCTGCGTTGAGGAAACCCACCGCCGGGTGATCCGCGACGAGGTCCAGTCGGGAGGGTCAGCCGTCCCCTGGATCGACAGCCAGGCCTATGGCGAACGCACGGCGCGCGAGGACATCGCCATCTTCAACTCCATGATCGATGTGGAGGAGCGGGTCTTCTTCGACCGCGGCGTCCCCGACACCGGCGGGGCGGGCTTCACGCCGCCGCCCTGGTTCGCCGAGGCGCTACACACGCGGCGCTACAACGCCCATGTGTTCGTGCCGCCACCCTGGCGGGAGATCTACGCCCAGGACGCGGAGCGCAAGCAGACCTTCGAAGACTGCCTGGCCACCCATGAGGTCGTTCTGAAGGCCTATCGGGCGCTGGGCTATCAGCCGGTCCTGCTGCCCCTCACGGACGTCGAGACGCGCGCGGAGTTTGTCCTGGCGTATGTCGAGGGGACGTCGGCCTGAACAGATCCCCCCTTCTGGGGGAGATGGCGCGCGCCAGCGCGACGGAGGGGGCTGCTGCGAAGTCCCCCTCAGTCAGCCTAAGGCTGACAGCTCCCCCAGAGGGCTACGGGATGCACGGAAGTGATTCCCCTTGCTGAGCTGAGCTGATTCAACGGTCCGATCT